>JBAOHS010000011.1:0-24651 GCA_037045295.1 Ferruginibacter sp. | reverse complement strand
TTTTCCAGTTTACCGATCACGAAATTTCCTTCGTTGGTACCAACGATTCCCGAAAATATTTCCATCTGAAATACTGATAGCTGCTAATGAATTAGGATCATTTTCTATAGAGCCCCGATAATGTGTAATCGTGCTTTGCTGATATTTTTTCCCATCACTGGTTAACAGGTTGAAACCATTAGACGAAATGTCATGCTTATAAAGTAGTAAAGTTGAAACCTGCCGATGATTAATACCGGGAACGGTTACACGAATAAAATCAGGTTTATCCCTCAGTAAGTTTTCAACCGGAAGTAATTGTACCAATGTAAATTCACTGATGGAAGCCTGGAGTTTCTGGTTGGCCTCCCTGGCAGCCGAAGATGCGGGCTCAAACAAAGCAACTGTTTCCTTGAAAGTACCTTTCTGTTGCAATGATTGAATATCACGGGCAATCTTTCCATGTTGCGCATAGGCACTAAAAAAGGAAACCATTAATACGACAATTGAAAAGAAACGTTGACTGAAAGTAGTAAATGGGGTGTTTTTCATAGGTCAGGTGATGATCTTTGGTGAAGATTACAGCGGATAACGGTTTTTCAACCTTTTTAGTGTAAGGATAATGCGTATAATTCAGGCTGCAGGGTTGATAAATCATAGCCTGCTGACATGTGCTTACACTAAACCGCTGATAACGACAAACTAATATATATTAAACGGCAAATTTTTACCTTCTGTTCTTAGAGTCGTTTATGCTGATAAATCCGGTTCAATATCAACCTGTCAGTGATATTGGTCAGCTGCAAGTATAATATTAATCATCAACCTGTGTAACCACAGATACCAAAGCTGCTCGTTCAAAAAAATAGTTTTGAGGTATAAATGCAGGTATATGAAAATTTGAACAAATTTATACAGGATGCCTGGCTCGAGGCCGCCTATTACATCGAGAGCAACGGAGAAGCAGCCATCGTCGATCCGCTGCGTGAAGTCGAGTCCCTATATTGCCATGAGCACGCCAGAGACGGTGCCGAGATCAGGTATGTTTTGGAAACGCATTTCCATGCCGATTTTGTTTCGGGTCATATAGACCTGGCAGCTAAAACAGGTGCCAGAATTGTATTCGGACCAACAGCCGTTCCCGGGTATGATGCCTATGTTGCCAGGGATGGAGAAGAGTTGAAGCTCGGTAATGTTAGCATCATCGTGTTGCATACCCCCGGTCATACTATGGAATCAACAACCTACTTACTCAGAGATGATAACGGGAAAGACTATGCGATATTTACCGGAGACACCTTGTTCATCGGAGATGTGGGAAGGCCCGATCTTGTGCAGAAAGTGAAAGCAGAAATAACACCTGATTACCTGGCAGGATTGCTATTTGATTCGCTGCGCAATAAAATTATGCCCCTGGCCAACGAGGTGATTGTTTATCCGGGGTCATGGTGCAGGAAGTGCTTGTGGAAAGAACATGAGCAAAGAAACGGTGGATACACTGGGTCATCAGAAAGCATTTAATTATGCACTGAGGGCCAATATGACAAGAGAGGAATTTATTGAAGAAGTAACAGCAGGACTGGTAGAACCACCGCAGTATTTTCCATCGAATGTTGTCATGAATCTTAAAGGAGGGAATGCCAGCATCGACGAAATTATTAAAAAGGGAACGACTCCATTGAGTGCAGATGCTTTCCAGCATGCCTGGGAAACCCACAACGCATTGGTGATAGATGCCAGGAGTAAAGATGTTTTTCCACAGGGCTATATTACAGGATCTATATTCATCGGACTGGATGACAATTTTGCTCCCTGGGTTGGCGCTTTGGTTACAGATCTGAATCAACCCATTTTGCTGATAACTGATGAGGGAAAAGAAGAAGAGGCTGTCATACGGCTTTCAAGGGTAGGATACGATCATGCCATCGGCTATCTGAAAGGCGGTATCCGTGCCTGGAAAGCTGCAGGTTACCACACAGATGTACTCGATGAAGTGAGCGCCGAAGTTTTTGCACAGCAATACAAATTAAACAACAACATAACGTTGCTGGATGTACGAAAAGAGAGTGAATTCAGGAGCCAGCATATTGAAGGTGCTGGCAATTTCCCGCTCGACTTTATCAATAAAAACATGCATCAACTCGATAAAAACAGTCAGTATTTCGTTCATTGTGCCGGAGGCTACCGCTCCGTTATTGCGGCATCGATGCTTAAATCAAGAGGGTACAATCATATTGTGAATATACAGGGCGGCTTTAAAGCGCTCAGCAATACCGGTCTTACTAAAACGGCTTACCATATACCCGAAACCATGTTATAATTACAAGCGGTTATTTGTATTGATCAGCCGGGCTAAAAACCCGGCTGTTTCTATGGTATGGTGACATATATCACCCAATCACATAGTACCAGGATTGTAACTTGCAGTAAATTACAAAAGATGGAAACCAGCTTTAATGACCTGATACAACAAAACAAACCGGTAGTAGTGGACTTCTTTGCTGAATGGTGCGGGCCATGTAAAATGATGGCACCTATCCTTAAAGAAACCAAGGGAATGGTTGGTGAAAAAGCTACCATTATAAAAATAGATGTAGATAAAAATCCCGCAGCTGCCAGTAATTATGGCATCCAGGGAGTGCCAACGATTATCATTTTCCAGCATGGAGAAGTTAAATGGAGAAAATCGGGTGTTGTACCTGCAAAGCTGCTCGCAGCAGAAATTGATAAACTGGTATAAGTTCGGAAGAAAGAATAATATGTAAGAAGTTTTAAATTGTAGTATGACAGATCAGCAACAACTCCATGATTTATTTCCCAATTTAGAAGAAGGCTTGTATGAAGAAATCATGCAGCATGGGGAAATCAAAGAAGTGCCGGCAGGTACAACTTTGTTAAAAATCGGCCAAACAATACGATCTACCATGCTCATTCTTGAGGGCGTGGTTAAACTTTATCAGGAAGATGATGAAGGGAATGAATTTTTCATTTACCATATTCAACCAGGTCAGGCTTGTGCCGTTTCAATGGTTTGTTCTTACCAGGCCGAACAAAGCCAGGTAATGGCCCGAACATCTAACCGATGTTACCTTGCTTACCATCCCGCTGGAATACATGGACAAATGGCTCGCTAAATACAAAAGCTGGCATTATTTCGTGATCCGCACCTATCGTTCGAGATACGAGGAATTGCTGAAAACCATCAATGAAATTGCTTTTAAAAATATGGATGAAAGGCTGGAGTTCTACCTGCTCGGCCAGGTTAAGCAATTCGGTAACCAGGTAAAACTGACCCACCAGGAAATAGCGAGCGACCTGAATTCCTCCCGGGAAGTGATCAGTCGTTTGATGAAAAAAATGGAACGGAACGGCTGGATCATCATGCACCGGAATTATATTGAATGGATCAGGAAATAATACGAGTATATTTCAAGTGTAACTTCTGCCGGTAAAGCATACCTGCTGTGTAACTAATATCACCCATATTGGCGGGCATATACCAGAAATTTGCATTGTTAATACAAGGGCTTTTTTTCGTGTATACACTAACGTTACTAATAAACATCATCAACGGCTGAATATTGCTGTTGAAACAATCACAATCTTTCAACTATTAAATAAATTATTATGGAAACAATGGCAACAATGCCCAGGATCGGCGACAAGGCTCCCGACTTTGAAGCAATAACTACAACAGGACCACTAACATTTTCAACGTATAATAAAGACAGTTGGGTAATCCTGTTTTCTCATCCTGCAGACTTCACCCCTGTTTGTACTACAGAAATGAGTGCCTTTGCCAATGACCAGGCATTTTTCACTGCGCACAATACCAAATTAATGGGATTGAGCATTGACAGCATCCATTCGCATATAGCCTGGGTAAATGCTGTTTATGAAAAAACAGGTGTACTCTTTGAATTTCCAATCGTTGCAGATATTGATATGAAAGTGGCAAAACTATATGGCATGCTTCAGCCCGGAGAAAGCGAAACGGCTGCAGTACGTGCTGTATTTATTATTGATCCAACCGGTAGTATAAGACTGATCATGTATTATCCGATGAATGTGGGTAGAAATATGGAGGAGATAAAACGTACGCTGCTGGCTTTGCAAACCACCGTGAAACACAGTGTGGCTTGTCCTGTTAACTGGCAACCAGGAGATAAAGTAATTGTTCCGGCACCCAAAACACTGGAAGGTTTGAAAGAAAGGAAACAGAGCAATCTGGAAATGGTCGACTGGTACCTGGCGAAAAAGTCAATAGAATCATAAATTATTCTTGTGTGACAAATGTCATCTTCAACGCCGGTACATAAATGCAATTTTGCCTTACAAACAATAAGCTCAAATGAAAATAGAACAGATATATACGGGATGCCTGGCACAAGGGGCTTATTATATAGAAAGTGCTGGAGAGGCGGTTATCATTGATCCCTTGCGGGAAGTAGAGCCTTACATTGAAAAGGCTGCGAAAGACAATGCAAGAATTAAGTATGTACTGGAAACACATTTTCATGCCGATTTTGTATCGGGCCATATTGATCTGGCAAAGAAAACGGGTGCAACGATTGTTTATGGTCCGAATGCCAAACCCGCTTTTTCATTTTACAGTGCAGAAGATGGGGAAACGTTGAATGTAGGTGATGTAAGTATAGAAGTGCTGCACACACCCGGCCATACAATGGAAAGCACTTCCTTTCTGCTGAAAGATGAAAATAAAAAACCAGTTGCTTTATTCAGTGGAGATACATTATTCATTGGAGATGTTGGCCGCCCTGATCTGGCACAGAAAGTGTCGGCAGCGCTTACACAGGAAATACTGGCAGGTCATCTGTATGATTCTCTGAGAAATAAAATCATGACGTTACCCGATGATGTGATCGTATATCCTGCACATGGAGCAGGTAGTGCCTGTGGCAAGAACATGAGTAAAGAAACCACCGATAGCCTGGGTCATCAGAAACAAACCAATTATGCGCTCCGTGCAGATATGACCAAAGCCGAATTCATCAAAGAAGTTACCAAAGGCCTTGCGGCTCCTCCTGCCTATTTTCCGATGAATGTTCAACTGAATATCGAAGGGTATGAAAGCATTGATACCGTTTTGAAAAGAGGTTTGCAGGCATTGCAGCCGGAAGCTTTTGAAGCTGCCGCCAATGAAACATCTGCCATTTTACTCGATGTAAGATCAGCTGCAGCTTTTGCAGAAGGATTTGTTCCCAATGCTATCAATATCGGAATCGATGGACAATTTGCACCTTGGGTTGGCGCTTTGATTCCGGATATCAAACAGGAAATTCTTTTTGTATCAGATCCCGGAAGAGAAGAAGAAGTTGTAACCAGGCTGAGTCGTGTAGGTTATGATAACGTTATCGGTTACCTGCAGGGAGGAATTGAAAACTGGAAAGCGTCAGGAAAGGAAATTGATTCCATCCAATCTATCAGCAGTGCTGAATTGGCTGCTATTTATGATAATAATCCTTCTATTCAGATATTGGATGTTCGCAAGCAATCAGAATTTCTGAGCGAACATATTGTTCAGGCACAGAATGTACCGCTTGATACAATAAATGACAATATGCAGGAACTCGATAAGAACAATACTTATTATGTACACTGTGCCGGTGGTTACAGGTCGATGATTTTTATTTCCATTTTACGGGCAAGGGGATTTGAAAAACTCATTGATGTGAAAGGAGGATTTAAAGCAATCAGGGAAGAAAACTCATTTGTATTTACCGATTATGTTTGTCCGACTTCACTGCTTTAAAATATTTTAATCATCACTCAAAAAATAAAACCATGTTTGGAATACTTAAAAAATTAATACAATCTGCTCCTGCTGCAGATTACAAAGCACTCGTAAAATCGGGAGCACTCATCATAGATGTGCGTACACCGGGAGAATACCGTGAAGGACATATCAAGGGATCGGTGAATATTCCGCTCGATCAGGTCAAATCAAGAATCAATGAATTGAAGAAATCCAATAAGCCCATCATCACCTGCTGCAGAAGTGGAAGCAGAAGCGGTATGGCTAAATCACTGATCACTGCTTCGGGAATCGAATGTTATAATGGTGGGCCATGGGATGATCTAAACAACGTAATCAGATAGAATGAAAAAATTCATCAGCAATCCGATAAGAATATTGAGAATTATACTGGGGATTACGGCTATTTATTTTGCGTATGCTTCACATGATTACCTGCTTGGGCTCGCAGGGGGAATGTTTACACTGATGGGTGTACTCAATACCGGTTGTTGCATGACAGGGTCCTGTAATACCCGTAGTTATGTACGGCCAACAAAAAAGATAAATACCGTTGAAGAATATGAAGAAATTACTTAGAAATAATATCCTGCTGATTGCAGGAATAATAATCGGCGCAATTGGCGGCTACATTTACTGGAGAACAATCGGTTGCTCATCAGGAACCTGTTCTATCAGTTCCAAGCCACTCAACAGCATGGCTTATTTTGCCGTGCTTGGTGGATTATTGTCAGGCTTTTTTACAAAGAAAGAAAAACCAAAAGAGAACACTTAAAAAATACCGGGCTGTTGCTAACCGGCTTATTAAGGAACAATCAACCATACAGGAAGAATAAAAAAATACCCGGATACTTCGGGTATTTTTTATTTTAAGATTTTTGCCTGTTATCAGCAGCACGCTGTTTAACAGCGTTTGATCTGCTAATTTCAAAAGAATTACCGGCAGGATTATTTTTTAACCGGACAGGTGTTGAGTCCTACGATTGAATAAAGCGGACAAAAGCTAACCAGGCTGGTCAATACAAACACTCCTCCCAATACAACCAGTACGATTCCCAATGTTCCTGTTACAACGCCGCCAAAATACAGATAAGCGAATAAGGCTGCCAGTAATAAACGAATGATGCGGTCTGCACCTCCCATGTTCTTTTTCATACAATCAGTTTTTATAATTTATTAATCAATGTGGCAATCAGCCAGGCAAGAAGCAGGCATAAAATACATACTACAGATAATTTTATGAGTTTGCTGCGCATGCTGATTTAACTACCACAAAGCTAATAAGGGTTGTTGCCGGGAATGGTGACATGGGTTACCATTCACAAAATTTCTATGCCGCGGGAATGCTGCTTGACTTTTTTTTCGTGTTCGAGTTTTTTCATCACCCTGGAAATCACTTCCCGTGCGGTTCCCAGTTCGGCTGCAATCTGGTGATGGCGCAAATCGAGGACCTTGGTATTTTTTCTGCGGCTTTCTTCCAGGAGATAATTGTACAAACGTTGATCAAGCCGGTTGTAGAGCAGATGATTGATGGTGTCCAGTAAAGCCTCATACCTTTCATTGTACAACGTAAAGAAAAAAGAAGCGAATACCGGAAATCGTTTCACCCAATCGGGTAATTTTTCGGAAGGCATCAGCAGGAGCACTGCATTTTCTTCAATTACGGCAAATACCCTGCTGGGATGTTGCGTGATGCCCGCATTGAACGACATGATGCAGCTTTCGCCCCGGCTGATATAATACAACAACAATTCTCTTTCTTCATACCGGGTATAAACTTTTATCAAACCGCTTAATAATAATGGAACGTATTTAACATACTGTCCTTCCCGCAGGATTTCTTTATCTGGCTCAAATTCCTGTATGATGGAATTTGCTTCCAGTTCTTCCAGCAAATCTTCGGGTAGTTGTGGCAGATAGTTCTTTAAGGAGTTCATGCTTTCAGTTAATTTTGAATGGATTCTCCGGAAGGAAAATTACAAATCAACGTAAATGTAACATAGTATTCTTTTTTAAAACAGTATCATCAGTATGCTCGATTTAATAAAACAACCCTGGCCCTGGTATATATCTGGTGCTTTAATCGGATTAATTGTTCCGGGTTTGCTTATCCTCGGTAATAAGAATTTCGGGATTTCTTCAAACCTGCGTCATATCTGTGCCGCCTGTTTCCCGGCAAAAATTCCTTTTTTTCAATACGACTGGAAAAAGGAATCCTGGAACCTGGTATTTATTGCAGGTATAATGATCGGCGCTTTCATTGCAGCCCGGTTGCTGGCAAATCCCGAACCTGTTGAGATCAATCCGAATCTTGCCAAAGACCTCGCTGTTTATGGAATTACCGATCACAGCAATTTATTGCCACCAGAAATTTTCTCCTTTAAGCATTTGTTTACCCTTCGTGGAATGGTGATGCTGGTGCTCGGTGGTTTCCTGGTTGGCTTTGGAACCCGGTATGCAGGCGGTTGTACTTCCGGTCATTCCATCATGGGTTTAAGCAACCTGCAATGGCCATCCCTGGTAGCAACCATCATGTTTATGGTTGGTGGATTTATCATGGTAAACCTGATTTTACCTTTTATTCTTTCTTTATAAAAACCTGTGTATGTCTGAAAATAAAAACGCAACATCTTCTGTTCAACAACCAGAAACCGATTTTGAAATACGTTCGCTTGATAGCATGTGTTTGAATGAATCACAGGAATCTCATCCTGCCTGGCATAAAATAAAGTACCTGTTGGCCGGTATGTTTTTCGGTATCATCCTGGTGAAAGCAGAAATAATTTCCTGGTTCAGAATACAGGAGATGTTCAGGCTGCAAAGTTTTCATATGTATGGTGTGATTGGAACAGCGGTGGTTGTAGGAATGATATCCGTTATGCTGATTAAAAAATTTAAAGTAAAAACGATCTACGGCGAACCGATAACGTTCAGTCCGAAAAAATTCAGCATTGGCCAGGTGTATGGCGGATTGCTGTTTGGATTAGGATGGGGAATAACAGGCGCTTGCCCCGGACCATTATTCGCACAGATCGGCGCAGGCTTTCCCGTAGTGGCTGTTGTTTTGTTGAGTGCGATTGCAGGCACCTGGGTATATGGACTGATCAGAGAGAAATTACCACACTAACAAATCAGTCTGCAAATAACAACTGTAAGGAGTTGTCGTAAACATCAATTCATTCGGCGTTTTTTTCACTTCATGAATGCTTACATTTTTCTTCAGCAACTGTGGGAGTAGTTTCGCTTTGCTTCTAAATGGAGCAGATAAAGTGAAAACGAAATGAAAAAAATAATTCTATTGCTGCTGTGCTTTATCAGCACATTGGCTGTGTTTGCACAAAACAATAACAGTTCCGGTTATTCGATCCCTGATCTGAACAAGGTAAAGCATCTGTTGCCTGGTGCAGAAATCAAACCACCTGTAAAAGACATTAAAAAGCTTTCCCTGATTCCGTCGAGGCCACCATCCCGAGCAGAACTGGTGAGTGGTATTCAGCAATCAATTGTACAGATCAAAAAAGGAATTCCTAAGCCTGAAGTAGCTGCCATAGAAAACAGCGTTTCATCCTTACCGGTAGAAACCATTCATCAGAAAGCCATCGCTGATTTTTATGCTGATGATGAAAAGAAAGCCATCCTGCTGATGATGGAACTGGCTGCCAAACAACCCGACTCTTTACTGGTTCTGAATAACCTGGGCGCTATGCTCAATAAGGAAGGTGCCGAACACAAAGCTGCTTCCATATTAATGTACTGTCAGGATAAATTACCCAATAGCAGCATTGTACTCAATAACCTGGGTCAGAGTTTTATGGCACTCGGCGATCTTTTTAAAGCGGCCGATTATTTTAATCAATGCCTTTCCATCGATTCCCTGAATATTGAAGCCAATCACAGCATGGGAATGCTGCATTATTTCAAGAAAGAATATGATGCGGCAATGAAATATTTTGAAAGAGAAATGAGTGTTGCCATGCGCAGAAGTACGATGGCGATGGCGTATAAGATGGGAAAGAAATTCAACCTGCGGGAACTAGCCCGAAGAAAGAATGCCCGTTCCGGGAGACCTGAAAAAAATCATTTTGAAGAAATTACCATGGGAAAATTTTCCCTGCCGCAGTTCCCCACAAAAACACAGGAATTGATCAGTCGCAAAGGCGAATGGATGAGTTATGCTGCGAGTATCCAGGCGGAACAATTGTTCTGGTTGAACAATTCAACGCAGGTTTCACTAAAGTACAGTGAGTCGTATGGAAAGCAGCATCCGGGATTGTACTCCGACCTGGCGCAGGCAATGCTGGATGAGTTGAGTGAAGAGTTTACGCCGGAATACCTGACTAATTTTTCGGAAATGGATGCAACCTATTTAAAAGAACTCGTTGCTTTGGCAACAGCAGAAATTAACGGTGTCGTTTGTGCACAAGCACCCGCTGGAAGCAGCCTGGAAGTGCAGGAAGCTTTTGCAGTACAATGTTGTGAAGAACAACGGCGTCCGAAAGCCGATAAGCTTTTATCTGATATAGCCGACAGGTTCGAACCGCTTTTCAAAGTGGGGCAGCAACGATGGAAATCATACATCAATCAATTGGTGGCCATTGCGCAACTGGATCCTGGAGCGGGTAACCAGATGCTGGTTTACAATGCAGTGTCGGGTTATTTTAATTACCTGGCATTGGGAACTTTTTTTGCGGGTAATGCAGAACTTAATAACCTGCTCGTTGATTGCAGAGCTGATTATAAGCAGATTGACCTGGATAGTCTTGTTCAGTCAAACCGCGACTGGATGGTTGGTTGTCCGCCATGGCTGAATGTAGAAGTTGACTTCGACGGAATGGTTATTAAAGCCGATTGCAACAAATATGTAATTGAGGCAGGATCGAGTATAATGGGCGCTTTTGAACATGAATTTAAAAGTGGAAAGTCTACCCTGCTTCTGGGACCCGGAGCAAAATTTAAATTCCTGGGTCTGACCAGTGAGTATAAAAGTCAGCTGATGCTGGTGTTCGATGGCAATAAGTCTTTATCAGATTTCGGTGTTAAAACAACAGCAGAAATCGGAGCTTCGGGTACGCCACTACCGATTGGTGGTATTAAAATCGGGGGCAATGCAGCCGGGATAGAAATAAGCAATACAATGACCATCAACGGAGGATACGAACATAGCCTTGAAAAGAAGGGATTACTGGCCCTGTAAATTTTTTAAATTAGCCCGATCCAGGTCATTGACAAGGCCATGGAATTGCATTATCTTGTTTTACACACAAAATTTTTCATATGAAAAAGATATTGCAGTCAATCGGAATATTATTTTTTCTTTTCTGTTCAGCAGGTATAGTGGCACAACCAATCACTATATCTGAAGACAAAGACTGGGCAGCACAACAGGCTTTTTTGTCGAATACGACAGAAGCAGATTACATTGTTCGGATCGGAGATATTGATAACCTTGGCTTCGGCTGGCCCGACAACTTTGATCCTTTTTGCGGAAGGATGACCGATACGCATGGTTATCCATGGGAAGTTAACAATGCTGATCTTCCCGGGTTCGACCGGATACTGCTTTCTTCTTTGTATAAAACCTCCCGGGAACAGTTATGTGGCAGCGATGGATATTCCAATGCATACAATGAAACAACATCGAAACCGGTGACCTACAACATACCAACGGATAAATTAAAAAATCTAACTATCAGTAATGCTTACCTGCAGATTTTTATTGATGATTTTCAATCCCCCAGTTTATGTTCCCGTTTCCAGGTAACGTTAAACAATAAACGCTTTACAGAAGCCGAAAGGATTATCAATGCAATCGATCAGACCGGTCCTGTTGGCAAGCTGATCTCGATTCCTTTGCCGGAAGATTATTATACGGATATCAGCAGTCTGCCTTTTATGAAGCTTTATATAGATGACATTAAAGGAAGCGGAGATGGATTTGCTATTGATTTCATCCGGCTGCTCATCAACAGGAAAAGAGAAAACACCTGTAAAGGTTCCTTTAGTGGAAGAGTACTGGAAAAAAATACGGAGCAGGCTATCAGCGGTGCGATGGTGTGGCTGGCTGATAAAACAACCGTTACCACCGATGGAGAAGGCAGGTTCACCATAAAAGAAATACCAACAGGTTTTGAAGTGGTTTCTGCATCAGCAACGGGATACAATGAAGGATATGCTACCGCAGATATCGGCAAGGGCGAAGACAATCCGGAAATCACGATTTATCTCGAGAAAGGAAAGAAAGCGGTTTTTGATAAAAAGAATATTGTAGTAGGTCAGGCCATCACACTTGAAAATATTTTATTCGACCAGGGAAAGGCATTGTTGAAACCGGGTTCAAAGCCTGTGCTGGAAAATGTGATCTCTTTTCTGAAAGCCAATCCTGGTGCTGAGATCGAATTGTCGGGCCATACTTCTTCTGAAGGCGAACCTGCGATGAACCGATCACTGTCTTACAGGCGTGTTAAAGCATGCAAGGATTTTATTATTGCCGGAGGAATCGATGCAGGCAGAGTGACAGCTTCGGGCTATGGTGCCGACAGACCTGTAGCACCCAATGATACAGAAGTAAACCGTGCTTTGAACCGAAGGGTAGAAATGCGTTTGCTGAAATTATAATCAAGCAGGGGTCAGTTTGTACAACTACCTTTATTCGGAACCGTTATTTTCAATGATTTAAAAAATGCCAAATCAAACGGATATTTTAAACACTTAAATATTGATTGTGCGCATTCAGGTATAAAATATTCCCGTTCGGTAACCATCATTTTTACTGTGATTTTCTGCATTGTACTTTCATGTTGTTAAATTAATTATCCATTTTTAAAATTCAACATCATGAAAAAAATTATGATTGCCTCAACCAGCCTCCTGATGATGGCTGTATTATTCACCAGCAATGCATCAGCTGCTGTTATTGTAAAGCCTGCTACTGAAAAGACTTCCGTGATGGCTACGCCTCCACCAGCTGTTTTAGCAGCGTTCACTGCAAGGTTTGGAAATGTACCTGTAAGACAATGGAAACTTCGCAGCAATGGTACCTGGAGGGCACATTTTCTGCGCAATGGTGTAGCCTGGGAAGCTACTTATACTGTAACCGGTGTTCTGGTTAAGCTGGAAAGAGCCTGATTTCTCATTTACATGTATCATATAGCCGCCCTGGTTTCCCGGGGTGGCTTTTGTATAAATAAAAAAACCTGGTTTGCAGGTAATCGTTACCGTTACAAACCAGGCTGAAGTAAATAAAATCTGTATTACAGGTTATCGTATTCGTAAAGCGGATCAATATGTGAACCCGCTTCCATTTCACAAACAGGCTTAATGATACCATCATTCAATCCGTAAACCCAACCGTGTAATTGTGGCCTTTGTTCGTATTTCCATGCTTTTTGTATGATGGAAGTTTTGGCCAGGTTAATCACCTGTTCTTTTACATTCAGTTCAATCATCCGGTTGATGCGTTCATCCTCTGTTGGAAGGGCGTCCACTTCTTCACGATGAATGCGGTGAATATCTTTGATATTGCGCAACCATTTATTGATGATACCCAGAGAGTTGTTGCCCATAGCAGCTTTCACCCCTCCGCAACCATAGTGACCGCAAACAATGATGTGATTTACCTTGAGGTAAACTACTGCATATTCGAGTACGCTCAGCAGGTTGATATCTGTATGCACCACCATATTGGCAATATTGCGGTGAACAAAAATTTCACCAGGTTGAGTACCTGTGATTTTATCGGCCGGTACGCGGCTATCGCTGCAACCGATCCAAAGAAACTGCGGTGTTTGTATATGAGAAAGGCGATTAAAAAAATCGGGATCTCTCTGAACCTGTTCGGCTGCCCAGGCTTTATTTTCTAGTAATAACTTTTCGTATGGATTCATTTTAATTTATTTATAGTGGTTATAAAAATTAGTGTGCACTGTCATCTTCCGGTTTAGGCAAAGCTATGCCTTGCGCTATCAACTGGTGCGACTCATTGTATAAACTTTTATTCACGGTCACGACGATGTTTTTCAGGTGTGCATGCTGTGTAAACTCATTGATGGTTTCAATCACATCTTTATCAATGAATTCTGCTCTGGTAAGATCCAATACCAGGTTGCTGTTGGCAGGAATTTTTTCCAGGGTTTCTTTCAGCAAAGGTTTGATGAAAAATGAAACATCCTTCCTGAGTCGAACCAGGTGATAATCTCCATCCTGAACAGAAAATACTGCCGTGCGGAAATTGCTGCGGATCACATAAAACAATCCAACAGCGATACCAATGATTACCCCTTTGAGCAGATCGGTTAATACAATGGCTACGATTGTAATAATAAAGGGCATAAACTGATCCCAGCCTTTGGCAAAATATTCTTTGAACAGCGATATTTTCGCCAGCTTGTATCCGGTAAATACAAGGATTGCGGCCAGTGCTGCTTTTGGAATCAGGTTGAGTATGTTCGGAACAAAAGCAACGCAGATGAGTATGAGCAGGCCATGCATTATGGCGCTGGCTTTTGTTCGGGCTCCGGCATTCACGTTGGCACTACTGCGTACAATCACACTCGTTAGTGGAAGTCCGCCCAGCAAACCACTCACCATATTGCCTGCGCCCTGTGCCATCAGTTCCCGGTTGGGCGGCGATACTCTTTTGAGCGGATCCAGTTTATCTACGGCTTCAATACCAAGCAATGTTTCCAGAGAAGCAACCAGGGCAAGGGTGATGGCCGTTATCCATACATCTGTATTGGCAATAAACGACCAATCGGGTAAACGGAAGAAAGATAAAAATTCACTGGTGCTATTGGCAATCGGAATGTTTACCAGGTGTGCATCTTTTTGTGTGATGGTGGTTTCCAATCCGCCCAGCAATTTATTCAGCAGGATACCAACAATTACAACCACCAGTGGCCCGCTGATCAACTGAAATATTTTTTTACTTTTTACCCATTTGATTTCATATACAATGAGGATAAGCAATCCGGTAATACCAATGATCATCGCATTGGGTGTAAGATTATTGAGTGAATTCAAAATAGATGAAAAAGTATTTTCGCCTGATGCCTGAATAAATGCTTCATCACCTTCAAAATCTTTATCATATCCTACCAGGTGCGGAAGTTGTTTCAGAATAAGTATGATACCGATGGCAGCCAGCATCCCTTTGATAACACTATTGGGAACATAATCACCGATTACGCCTAACTTAAAAAATCCCATGAAGAGTTGAAAAATCCCTGCAATCACAACCGCAAGGAAAAAGGCTTCGGGCGCTGGTAATTTTAAAACTGCTGCTGCAACAATAGCGGTTAAACCGGCAGCCGGACCGCTTACACTCAACTGACTTCCGCTCAGGAAACCAACTACAATCCCGCCCACGATACCTCCGATGATACCACTGAACTCATTCAAACCACTTGCCACTGCAATGCCTAAGCAAAGCGGAATGGCCACTAAAAAAACAACAATAGAAGCCGGTACATCAGCACCTGCATTCTGAAAAATCTTTTTCATAATCAGTATTACAGTAATTGTTAAAAGCTGGCTGAAAGATATTTAGCGTGAACCCCTTCACTTTTTAGTTATCAATCAGGCATAAAAATACCAGCATAGATGTAAAAATAACCACCACAGATTGTATACTATGGCTAATAAACGGGTTATGCTTTGGGAGGCGGTGAGATCAGTTCAGAATGAACCGTAGGAAGTTTTTCTTCATCGTGGGATTTTGTTTGCACCGGCATTAAAGCCAGGTTAAAATCCTTTGAATGGTCTTTTTCATGAATGTATTCTTCCTGGATGGAACCATTGTTTGCGGAAGATGATTTTTCTTCCTCGGGAGCCTGGGGAATATTCTTGGTGTCGGATTTAGAAGGCATTTTATTGCCGGAAGTATATTGATTGAAATCCTGTGTTAACGGATAAACAAAGAAATTCAGCCCGGTTAATAACCAGAGGCAGAAGGCCATTAACAATACAGTGAAAATTTTCGTGTATTGTTTACTGATAGTATTTGTTGTTTTTGATGGCATACCGGTTGCGTTGCAAATATATACAGCAGCAGCTTAAATTTGAATGTTTAATACAGCTGCATTGTTAAAATCTGGCAGGAATTTAACATACAGGTCTATTCCACCGGAAAGTTAATTCGCCTCTGCCAAACATAAAAAAACCGGCAATAGTTGCCGGCTCTTTATGAGATTATGAATGTAAGATATATTAAATATTTAGTCCACCACAGGCACTGATGGTTTGCCCGGTGATGTAGTTGCCCCAGTCAGACGCCAGGAAAAGGGCAACATTGGCGATATCCTCTCCACTGGCAAATCTTCCCAGCGGAATACCGGCTTTGTATTTTTCGGCACCTTCGCCATCTTTTAAATAACTGGTCATATCCGTTTCCACAAATCCCGGGGCAATGGCATTGCAACGGATATTGCGGCTGCCCAGTTCCTTGGCTACACTTTTGGTAAATCCGATGATACCGGCTTTGCTGGCAGCATAACTGCTCTGGCCTGCATTGCCCATTTCCCCGATAATGCTGCTCATATTAATGATACTGCCGTTTTTGGCTTTCATCATCGGCCTGATCACCTGTTTGGTCATGTTGAAAACACTTTTCAGGTTTACCTGCATCACTTCATCCCATTGTTCGGCGGTCATGCGTAACAGTAAGTTATCTTTTGAGATACCGGCATTGTTAACACAGATGTCTACCTGGCCGAATGTTTTGATCACATCATTCACCAGTTCTTCGCAGGCTGCGAAATCGGCAGCATTGCTCTGATAGGCTTTTGCTTTAACACCCAATGCTATGAGTTTCTGTTCCAGTGCAGTGGCTTTTTCGGCACTGCCATTACTGATATAAGTGAAAGCTACATTGGCGCCATGTTCGGCAAATTTTAATGCAATGGCTTCCCCGATTCCACGGGCAGCACCGGTAACGATGGCGGTTTTACCTTCTAATAATTTCATAATCGAATTTTAAATGATATACTGCAGCGAACCATTCTTCATATTCCTGGTATGCTGTGCTGCGCAAAAATATATAAAAAGCCTGGTTATGGGATTTATCATGAATGGTTGCGGGCGATTGCTAAAATTTCTTCCAGTATAATTCTTTCATTGCTGAGCCGCGGTACTTTGTGCTGACCACCGATTTTATTCTTGCTCCTCAACCAACGGGTAAAACTTCCATTCGGCAGGATGCTTACCCTGGGCAAACTCAATGCGATGTCGCGATGACGTTTGGCTTCATAATCGCTGTTGATATTCTTCAGTGCTTCATCGAGGTATTGTGTGAACTGCTGAAGGCTATCGGGTTCTTTTTCGAATTCTACCAGCCATTCATGTGCACCATTCGATTGATCTGAAAAATAAATCGGTGCTGCCGTATAATCGATCACGATGGCCCCGGTTTTCTGTGCGGCAATGGCAATGGCTTTATCTGAATTGTCTACAATCACTTCTTCACCAAAGGCATTCATGTAATGCTTCAGCCGGCCACTAACGATGATGCGGTATGGATTTACCGATGTAAACTGTATGGTATCGCCTACCAGGTAACGCCAGAGCCCGCCCGTGGTGCTGATTACAAGGGCATAGTTTTTATTTTTTTCTACCTTGTTTAATCCAACTGTTATCGGATGGGGTTTACCATATTCTTCCACCGGCATGAATTCGTAAAAGATTCCATGCTCAGTAAATAAGGTCATGCCATTATCGTCGGGTCTTTCCTGTGCTGCAAAAAAACCTTCACTGGCATTGTAAATTTCCAGGTAGTTAATCGGTGCGCCGATGATTTTTTCAAACTGCTCACGGTAAGGCACAAACGAAACACCGCCGTTGATGTAAAGTTCAAGATTCGGCCATACTTCCTTGATGGTAGTTTTCTGTTTTATTTCCAGGATTCTTTTGAGCAACAGTAAAGTCCAGGTAGGAACGCCCGCCAATGAGGTTACATTTTCTTCTGCGGTAACCTGGGCCAGTTTTTCGAGTTTACTCTCCCATTCGTCCATCAGGGCCACACTCAGTTCCGGCGTACGCAACCAATGGCCCCAGAAAGGTGTGTTCTGCATGAGCACGGCACTCAGGTCACCATATTGAACATCATCATTCAGTTGGTTGATCTGGTGTGAGCCGCCCACCACCAATCCTTTGCCGGTTAACAGGTCACTCGAAGGAAAGTTTTTATAATAGTTGGTAAGTACATCCTTGCTGGCCTGGAAATGATTTTCCTGCAGGCTTTCTTCACTTACCGGAATGAATTTGCTTTTGTCGCTGGTGGTGCCACTGCTTTTGGCAAACCAGTTCACCGGGGAATTCCACAAAACATTTTCCTCTCCTTCCATCATCCGCAATATATAAGGACGCAGGTCATCATATTCGTGTATGGGTACCTGTTGTTTGAATGCTTTTACCGAAAAAAGATTGGAGAAGTTGTATTTCTTACCAAAAAAGGTATACTGAGCAGCAGTTACAAGTCCCTGCAAAACCTCCCTTTGTGCTGCCACAGGGTGATTGGTCCAGTTCTGTATACGCCACAGACGCATCCTGGCCAGCCTGGAAATTGCGGGAGATAACAGCTTCATGTATGGAAAGATAAAAAAATTGTAGTAAACAGTCCGTACAACCTTAATTGCCTGCAGCCTGTTCGTGCAGGTAATCTTTGCGTTTCAGCTCGAAATTACGGCCAAGGTATAGTCGCCTCACCTGTTCATCCCCTGCCAGTTCTTCTGCTGTACCGTGTTTAAAAATCTTGCCATCAATCAACAGGTAAGCCCGGTCGCAGATGGAAAGGGTCTCATTCACATTGTGATCGGTGATGAGGATACCAATGTTCTTGTATTTTAATTTGGCGATGATTTCCTGGATGTCTTCCACCGCAATCGGATCTACACCGGCAAAAGGTTCATCGAGCAGGATGAATTTCGGGTCTACAGCCAGGGCCCGGGCAATTTCTGTTCTGCGCCTTTCGCCACCACTGAGTGTATCACCATTGTTTTTCCTTACATGCTGTAACCTGAATTCATTGAGCAGGGATTCAAGCTTTTCTTTTTGTGCTGCTTTTTTCAGCGAAGTCATTTCCAATACAGCGGTAATATTGTCTTCCACACTTAACTTCCTGAATACACTGGCTTCCTGGGGAAGATAACCAATGCCCATCTGCGCTCTTTTATACATGGGCAGTCGGGTAATATTGATATCGTTGAGAAACACTTCACCGCTATCGGGCTTCACCAAGCCCACCACCTGGTAGAAAGAAGTGGTTTTACCGGCGCCATTAGGACCCAGCAAGCCTACAATCTCTCCCTGGCTAACGTTAAAGGATACATTGTTTACGACCGTACGGCTGCCGTATACTTTTACAAGGCTCTTTGTTTGAATGGTTAAACTCAACGGTGGTTTTTTTACAAAAATACTGGTTGTATAATTGTATACATGCATTAATTTGTTAATTGCCGATTATTAAACAATAACCCGTTGATGGGGATTAAATACAAACAGGAATAGTTAGTTCAGCTACAATTCCATAGCTTCATCAGCCATGCGATTACAAAGTTACCTGTTGTTTTTATTGGTTTTAACTCAATTCGGTTCTTCAGCACAAGAAAGAAATTATTTCCGTTTTCAGAAAATCGAGGGACTTTCACAAAATACAGCCTTTTCCATAACACAGGATAAACAGGGATTTTTATGGATAGGAACCGGTGATGGGCTCAACCGTTTTGATGGCGCAGTTTTTAAAGCCTATAAACCTTCTTCTTTGAACCAGGATGGCTTTATTACAGGAAGGGTAATCCGAACCCGTATAACTGAAGACAATAACAACAGGCTTTGGTTAAGTACGGAAGCCGGTGTTCAGTATCTCGATAAAAGATCCGGCCGTTTTCAATACCTGCTTCCTTTTAATGATACATTCAGTTATATGAATGGCACTTTGTACCCGATTGCTGAAGAAGGTACAAAATTCTGGTTTGGGAAAACTTCTGAGGGACTGATTTCCTTTGATTTTAAAACAAAGCAATATGAAAAATATGCCTTTCCCGGATTAAAAGATAACCCTCTTAAATATTTAGCAACAAAAGCAGTAAAAGACAGTAATGGAATCATCTGGACCTGCCAGGAAGCTGGTTTATTTGCATTTAACACCAGAACCAGACAGTGGAACAGTTTTCTTGAAAACAGGAAATTTTTTCATTTATGTCTTGTAAAAGAAACCCTGTTCCTGGTTGCAGCAGATGGCATCATCAGCTTTCATACCAAAAACCATACTACGGATTTTATTAAAAATGAACGGCCGGAAATGAAGATCAGCTGTATTACCAACGATCATCAAAACCAGCTCTGGATCGGTGATGCAGCCGGCTCTGTTTATAAAGTGAACATAGATGAAAAGAAGATGCAGTTTACAGGAAACATCAATGGCAACAGTGGCAATATTTTTCCTGTATATGACCTGTTCTTCGATGCATCCGGTATTCTCTGGATTGGTACCGATGGAATGGGATTATTAAAAGCCAATGTACAGCCACCAGATTTTTATCAGTTCCCCGGGAGAGAAAGCAGCGAACATATTTTTATCAAAAGTATTTATGATGCCGGCGATGGATCTGTATGGCTCGGCACATTCGGGCATGGCATCCTCCAACTGAATAAATCCTCCATGACCATGCAACCCTTACAGGTAGCGGGCCTCGTGTATGATGAAGCAGCGCCTATTGATGTGGTTACATTCATGAAGGAAGATGAATTTAAAAATCTGTGGATCGGTTATGGAAAGCATCTTTTCTTCAGGAAACATCAATCGGCAGTATTCAAAGAAGTAAACATTCCTTATTCGGGCAACAGGGAGAAACTTAAGGTAACGGGAATGGATACCTGCAATGGTAACAGGATAATCACAACAACTTTTTCCGTTTACAGTATGAAGATTGCTCAAAACGGAGAACCGCAGCCAATGATGCCCCAACCCGAAATCGGTAATTTTTCTTTCATGTTGCCGCAAGGTAATGGTCATTATCTTTTTGGTTACAATGAAACCGGCCTCTGTTTGAATACTTATCAGAACAATAAATGGGCCATCAACAAATGGTTGTTTAAAAAAACAGGATTTAAGTGTGTATATAAAGACACCGTAAGAAAACTACTCTGGTTTGGAACCGATAAAGGGCTCATGCTGTATAATCCTGAAAATGGGGCCTACCGGCTGTTTACAGAAGAAGATGGATTGGGGAATAGTTTTATTTACAGCATCATCGAATCGGGCGGCGAACTTTGGTTGAGTACCAATGGTGGACTCTGCAATGTGAAAATTCTGCCCGCTAAAGGAAATGAATTTCCCGGTATCATCTGCAGGAATTATAAATATAAAGATGGCTTGCAGGCCGACGAATTCAATTCCGGCGCCTATTTGAAAGGAAAAACCGGAACGCTTTATTTCGGCGGCATCAATGGCCTTACCTGGTTCAATCCCCAGGATATTAAGCCTCCCAGGAAGATACCACAATTAGCCATTACGCAACTAACGGTGAACAATGCAGTTGCAGATACATCAGTTTCGCCCGAATATATCCGCAACCTGGATCTCGGCTACCGGCAGAACAACCTGTTTATTCAGTTCCGCGGACTCGAATACAGCAACCCCACCGAAATACAATATGCCTATATGTTAACGGGTTGGGATAAAGACTGGATTTTCAGCAAAACAAACAATGAAGTCCGTTATAACAATCTTCCTCCCGGTGAATATGTTTTTAATGTAAAGGCTACTAACGTTGAGGGACAGTGGCAGAATGATCCTTATAGTATAAACATTGTAATTCATCCGCCGTTCTGGAAAACCTGGTGGTTCTACCTGCTGGAACTGGTCCTCGTTTCTGCGCTGGTAATTACCATCACAAAGATTATAGCACAACGCAAGCTGAAAAAGAAAATTGATAAACTGGAACGACAGAAAGAACTGTACGCCGAACGCATGCGGATCTCTCAGGAAATGCACGATGATATCGGAGCCGGGCTCACACAGATCAGCCTCATCAGCGAATCAGCAAGGCTGCATGCTGTTCCCGGAAACAATATCAGCAATGAACTGGAAGATATTTCAACAACTTCCCGTCAGCTGGTAGACAGTATTGGCGAAATCATCTGGGCTTTGAATCCGCAACAGGATAAACTGGATACAACGATGATTCACCTGCGGGAGCAGATCAATAAGCTGATGGGTTACGCAACCATACAATGCAGGATATCGTTTCCCGATGAATTTCCCGTGATTGCACTGAACAACCAGTTGCGCAGGAATATTTTACTGGTTACCAAAGAAATTGTACACAATGTGATCAAACACAGCGGCGCAGCCCATTTGAGCATAGAAGCAGTTGTTCAGAAAAACGAACTTCACTTTGATCATTGCTGATGACGGTATTGGTTTCGATACAACAACAGCAGCGAAAGGAAACGGGCTCAGGAATATCAGGCAACGCATCATGGAATCGGGAGGCAATATAGAAGTTCATTCTTCTTCAGGGAAAGGTACACCGTTATGCATTTTATTTTCCATTAAAATGATACTACTATATTCACATTGCAGAATAAAATGCATTAGACCATATTTGATGATTGCAGATCTCCTTTTTACATCGCCTGAACTTCCACTATAAAAAGAGAAAACTTCAAATACAGGGCAGGATTAAACATCTCCGTAGCAAAATGAGAAAAGAGCATAAATTCATAATACATGGCGCTTGAGATTAACAGCATAGCAATCATTGAAGATGATCCAAAGATCCGTCAGTACCTGGCTGAAGAAATTCAAATGCACATCAATGTGAAAGATTTCCGCTTGTTTGGCAATGCTGAAGAAGCGATGAAGTCACTCACCAATGAGCCCGCTGATATTGTGTTGTTTGATGTTCAGCTCCCCGGAATGAATGGCATTGAATGCATGCGCCGGTTAAAAATCATTCATCCAAGGATGCAATGCATGGTATTAACGGTTTATGATAAACCCGATACCGTTTTTGAAGCATTGAAAGCAGGTGCCATCAGCTACCTGTTGAAATCTACGCCAGCAGCAAAAATCCGTGAAGCAATAGAAGAAGTTTACCATGGTGGAAGCCCGATCAGCAGCCAGATTGCCCGGAAAGTAATTGAAGCTTTTTCAGTAAAAGAAAAAACAAACGATTATTTCCAGGAGCTCAGCAGGCGTGAGCAGGAAGTGCTGGAACAACTGTCGAAAGGTTATCGCTACCAGGAAATCGCCGATAAGCTATTTGTAAGCATTGAAACTGTAAGAACACATATCCGCAACATATACGAAAAACTGCAGGTAAATACCCGTGTGGAAGCCCTGAAGAAAACCGGACTGCTCTGATTTTATTTCGAATATCCGGAAACGTTATTAAGTCATCTTCTTCCCCTTCATCCTGTTCTACTACTTTTTTCACATTGCAGGCATGCCCCATGCACTGTACTTTACGTCAGATTTTATTACCAAAGCCTTTTAACCTAAAAACTTATTTATGAAAAAAATTTTTGCGCTTGCACTGGTCCTCTTTTGTATGCAGGATTCTTTTGCTCAGAAAGAAGCATCGTCTGGCACCCGCATCTTTAAAAAATTCAAAACAGATGTAAGTCTGGGTTACGCCATTCCACAGGGATCAGGAACAAAAGGCGGTGTACTGTTTGTGATTGAACCCAAGTATGCCGTGATTGAACAATTATCTGTTGGCTTAAGAATGGAAGGAGCCGCATTGGCCAATGTTGACCTGAATGGGGAAACCGGTAAAGTACGTGTACTGGCTTCTTATATAGCTACTGGCGACTATTATTTTAATAACAATAAATTTCGTCCATTCGGTGGTTTAGGCGGAGGTATTTTCACTATGGCCAGTGTTGATATTGAAGATACAGGTACTGAAATTCCCAGCTCTTCAAGTTTCGGATTCATGGCACGTGCCGGTTTTGAATACGGCCATTTCCGCATGGGTGTAGAATACAATTTCCTGAAAGAAAAAGCAGGATACCTGGGCATCAAAATCGGTGCCTGCATCGGTGGTGGTCGCCTTAAAAACTAATACTAACTCAGCTTAATACTTTAAAAAATGAAAAGAAATCAATGGCTCTTGCTTGTCACATTGCTGATCGCATTTACAGCCTGTAAAAAAGACAAAGAACCCGAAACCCCTTCTTACAACTGTACAACCTGCACTGATACACCCGATGCCCTGGCGGCCAATGATGGCAGCAGCAAAGGAATTTACAAGGGAGTGGTGCTGGGATCTTCGGGCACCATTATGTTCAATATTGCCAATAACGGTACGGATATCACAGCAGTGATGGTGCTTGATGGGCAAACGGTAAACCTCAGTTCCAGTGTGGCCTGGATTGCCGGTCAGCCCTACGTTGCCGATTTTACCGGCACACTCAATGGTGCAGCGGTGACCATCACATTTTCTGTAGGATTGAGTGGAGGAACACCAACGGTTACTTCTTCCAATATTCCCGGTCATCCATCGGCAACGCTGGTCGTAATCAAGGAAACATCCACCAACCTGGTAGAATGTTTCGAAGGAACCTATTCTACAACGCTTCCTGAAACAGGTTCTTTCAATATCATCGTTTTAAGAACAGCAGGTCTCTGGGGTGGCGTGGCCAGGATCACGGGTGGAACAGCAGCCGACGATGATGATATCGATGGCACCATCAGTAATAACCAGCTTTCATCTCAAATGGGCGCCGGTACAGTGGTTGTGGGCACGTTAAATGGCGATCAGCTGAATGGCTCATTTGTAGACAGCAACAATTCAACTGTAACGGTAACCGGCAGACGTACACTATAGTCTATTCAATCTTTTACCAATAAATCATAAACCTTGTGCCACAAACACAAGGTTTTTTTCATTTTGGCT
>JBAOHS010000010.1:377500-491260 GCA_037045295.1 Ferruginibacter sp. | reverse complement strand
ATTTGTAGTGCTTCTTTATTGAATTGAGGAAATTTCGTAGAGCCGGGAGAACTTCTGATATCAGCTACTATTTCAATTTGGGATGATTGAAGCATAGCTACCAGTTCATCCAGCGGGCGGGTGGAGTGTCCGATTGACCAAATGCTTTTTTCTGGTTTACTCACATTCATATTGTTCTGAATTTTAGCAATATGTCCGGTTATATCAGGCGGGACTATTTAACAGGATTATCCGATGGATAAAATGATGCCGGTGTCATTAAAATACTCCTTGAGGGTTAAAGTTTAACGATTGCAAACAGCGGTCCAATTGCTAACCTTCTCCTTATCTATTGGGTAAATGATCTGGATGAGTGGAAGTTATATAGCTGTTACTCATTGTGAGTGTAAGCAGAAAGAAACTTTCCCTGAGTGCTATAACACTGTGAGGAATTTTTTCATGCAACACCAGCATTTGCCCAGCTTCCATTGAAGCGGTATGGTCATTGGCAGTAAAATCGATTTTTCCGGCTATCACCTGAACACTGATGATTCCCTTTGCGGTGTGCGTTTTCAGTTCAGCATTTTCGTGCATACCCATCAGTACAATTCGCATTAAATCTGACTTGAAAATTGTGATTGCATTGTGGTCAGCTTCTACCCAGGGAGCCTCGCTTTTTATTTGTAACATAAGCTTATTCAAATCCATCTCCACCAACGGAGCATCTAACATGCGGTCACCTTCAGGTCGTTGAGGGGTTGCTTCATTTGATTTGTTTTCCATTGTGTAAAATTTTGTGCGTGGGGTAATTTAGTTGAATACTTAATGATGCTGCTGTAGTCTGGCAACCAATTCGGTGGTTACATCGTCAGCGTAAATACCATATCCGTTTACCAGTGTTCCTTTAACATTGAACTTTTTAGAGGAGATAGCGTACAGAATAGACTGGTCATCGGGATTAGACTGGCCCTCAAAGCGGAATATTTTATCAATCTCAAAATCGTCATTTGATAATACAGTATTTGATTGATGACAAACAATGCAATCCTCCCTAATATTAAAATCCTGCGTATAGCCTTCTTTTTTAAACCATTAATTGTTTCGGATAAAGTACCATAACTCTCGTTCATGCGTTACTGTATTAAATGTTTAAAAGAACTGACGATAGTTATAAGTACTACTATTATTGTACCAATCCAGATTAATCCTGTTAAAGTAGTAATGACAGCAATTAAAATTCATCTCCCGCAATTTCAATCACTGCTCCATTGAGGTCTTCGTTAATCAATAATTGGCAGGATAAACGAATGGCTTCATTCCGCTAACCTTGCTTTGCCAATCGTCGCTGCTTCATTTCGCTCCATCTTATTGGCATTACCCCTTAAACCAACTGCTTTAACCATGCAGGTGGCGCACCGGCCCTGCCCGCCACACTCACCAAAATTTTCAAGGTAGATGCTGTTGTTAAGCAGCACCATCAGGTTCCAGTATTGATGCAAATAAGTTTTTACAAGATGTGCTTCACCTGCCTATATGATGGTAATGGATATTTCTTTTCTTTCATCATTCATTCCTACACAAGGTTTTTAATACCCACCTTTTTATAGTGCGCTATTTTTATTTCAAACATTTCTGCCATTTTTGCGGCACGCCATTTTGCTTCTGCTGCTTTTTCGCCAGTGAATAATTCGTCCACAGTTGGAACGAACAACTCCATCCATTTTAAAAAATGTTCGTGGCCAACAGGTAATTGGGCATGTGGGGGAAAGGGGCTACCAAAATAAGTATGTTCTCCCAGTAAAACGGTTTGCCAAAAACAGTACATTTTTTCAAGGTGTTCCGGCCAGCGATTTTGAATGCGTTCATTAAAGATGGGGCCCAATAATTCATCCACCCTTATTTTTTCATAAAATCGATCCACCAATAATTTTACATCTTCTATAGTAAGAATATCCTGCTTCATTGTCATTAAGGTTTCAGTGATAAATAGGTGAATAGATAATATAATGCCCACCCTGCAAAACCAATGATCAATATCCATACCCAGGAAGGAATGCTTTTAGGTGTTTCACTTCCCTCTATTAAAAACATCTTTTGGTCACCTTTACCGTAAGCATTAATCATAATGGGCAATACCCCATCCACTACTGCATTTTCGCGTATTCCTTCCACATCAATTGCAGGGCCATTTCTTACTTCAAAGGGAATGAGCCTGACGCCTTCTTTGCCTGTAGGGTCTTTACTTACAATTTTAAGTGTATGTTTACCATCTACCAGTTTAAGGGTGTCAAGTTCAAAATTCACCGGTGACGTAAAGGCGGCAACGGGCTGCTCTTCATCATCTATAAAAACAATTATTTTGCTTTTATCTTCCATGTTAGTCAATATTTAATATCAAATGTTTGATGTGTGTAACTGATTTTTCGCCGGGCCTTACCAACCATTTTATCGAAAAGAAAAGCGTGACGATAACAATAACGGTTATTGCCGATATGATCAGAAAATCCCAATTGCTTTGTGGGCCTGTGCCATGTGTTATACCCCGTAAATACCTGGGTTGAGCTATTTCACAAGTAGGGCAGGCAAAAGCCAATAACTCTGTTACCAGCATAGTAACGATTAGCAGTATCTTTTTCATTGTAATCAATTTAATGTTATGTACTTGTTTGCTGCTTTTATTTAGGAGCCTGAAGTTTTACAAAATCCATGATCTTTTTTATCTCTTCCTCAGTTACTTTTTTTGCATCATTGCCCCAGGTGCTGCGTTCGTGATTCACAATGGCAGTTACTTCTGCAGAACTTAAACTGGCATTTGTGCCAACCGGTGGCATCACGCCAAAGCCTGGCCGTCCACTGTAGCCGTTCATGATGATACCCACATATAATTCCAGGTTATCTCCATTAACAACCGGGCTGCCTTTTAATGGAGGGAAGGCACCGGGTAAACCCTCACCATTTGACTGATGGCAACTCTGGCAGTTGGCAGTGTATAATGTAGTGCCATTCAGTTCTTTTGTTGCACCAGTTGCACCCGCCGTTTCCTGTTGCCGTTTATACAGGAAATCCGGAGCTGGCGTACCATCGGGCAGTTTAACCTGTTTAAGCGATTGCAGGTAAGCTATCAAATAAAGTGCATCTTTTGTTGCTACCACTTTCCCTTCCTCACCATTCAGGTAAGCTACAGGAACATTCACGATTACATCGCTTTTTGCAGGTTGTTTTTTAATGGTAAATAGCCATGAGTAAGCAGGCATGATAGACTCTTTTACAACGGTTCTCGGATTAAATAAATGTACTAAATTCCAATCCTTACTTGGTTGCCGGTTACCTACATCGGTAAGGTCGGGCCCGGTACGTTCAGTACCCATTAATGTAGCCGTATTGCGCCAAATATCTGTACGATGTATGTCTGCATAATCTGCTGCTAAACCCGGCCTTGATCCCCACATTTTATCCATATCCACATTTCGTACCTGCTGCGTATGACAGGCTACGCAACCATTGGCAATGTAAATGTTTTTGCCTTTTACGGCATCTGCACTTAAAGGTTCTGCCCCGGGTAAAGATTGATTATTTTTCTGATTATTCAGCGCAGGCAGAATGGCTACCAAAATGGTTAACCCTGCGAAAAATAAGAACGCTGTTCTGAAAAGCTTTTTATGATTATTGAAAAATTCCATTTGTACTGTATAAAAATTAATTAATCATTTTTTGTTTCGGCCGGAATCAATTGTCCTAATTTTTCCAGCGCTGCTTCTTTTACATCAACCGTTTCATATTTGCTAATCATTTTATAAAAATTGAAAGCAAAGAAAATATGCGACAACCACATAAGGCTGCCACCGATAGCCCGCCATAACCAGTATGGTGCCATGTGTACAACCGAGTCAATAAATGGTTTTCCGGCTATCCACATTTGCCCCCTTAATGTACTTCCAATCATGAGCGGAACGGTGTAAAACATCAGGCCAATTAACGCTAACCAAAAATGGGCACCAACCGTTATTTGAGGGGCTTCTTTACCTGTTAGTCTTGGTATCACTGCATACATACCTGCCCACAGAAAAAAGCAAATGATACCATACATAGTAAGGTGAGAATGGGCAACTGTAAAGTCAGTGAAATGCCACATTAGGTTAGTGGAACGGAATGCCTCTGCAGTGCCCTGCAACGAACCGGTAAAATAAAATATAATACCCACCAGGAAAAAAGGCAGTGTATAACTTCCGGCAATTTTATGCCATGCGCCTTTGAATGTCATGATAAAATTAGTGGTGCCTGCCACAACAGGAATTACCATACCAACACTGCCAACGATAGCGATGGTTTGCAACCACCAGGGGATAGCACTAAATACAAAATGGTGTGTGCCGATCAGCGTATAAAATAAAATCTGTGTCCAGAAGGCAAGTATGCCGAGGCTATAGGAATAGATAGGCCTGTTTAATTGCTGCGGAAGCATATAGTAAACGATGCCCAATGTAAAGAGCATAAACCACATGCCTACACCCTGGTGCATATAATAACCCTGAATAATTGTTTCTCCAAGGCCATCCTGCCAAATGGGAACATAAGCTACAACAGTAATGGTTAAAGCGAACATAATGGCAGAAACGATGTACCAGTTGGAAATGTAAATTTCCTTCGTTTGTCGTTTTGCAATAGTTTGTATAAAATTGATCAGGGTAAGTATCAGCCCGATACCGAATAATAACATTACTGGCCAAATGTATTCCCGGTATTCGCCACCACCATTGTTAATACCCGCCATTAAGAAGAGCGTTCCAAGAATAACTGCGGCATTAATGAGGTAGAGTGCATACCATCCTTTTTTAATACTTGCTAATGGAGTATTGCTTACCATGGGAACAATATAATAACCTAACCCGAGCATGCCCAACGATGCCCAACCCCAAAATACGGCATTGGTATGAACAGGGCGAAGCCGGCCAAAACTCAACCAACTGAAATGGTCTGCATCTGGTGCAACAAATTTAATACCCACATATTCACCAATGGTTGTACCAAATAGCAGCCACAATGCGGCACATCCAAAATACCACAAAATGAGTTTGGATAATTGCGGATCTATGTTGGGACGTTTCTGCGCTTTCTTTTTACGGGCAATAAAATTAATATACCCCTCTGTTTCAATATTACCCACCAACCCCTTTTTATCTACCGGTTCCTGGTCACCTGATAATTCATGATGGGTAAGTTTATAATCCAGTGCGGCTTTTCTTTTTGCCAGTGCTTCATTAGCTTCTTCTTCAGTTAAGGTAGACAGATAATCTGCAAACAGTGCCGCTTCTTCAAGGTCTTGCCTGTTTCGGTGTTTCCGTAGCATATTGGATAACTTTACAATCATCAGCACTATGGCTGCTAATATGGGGATCATGATCAGCGTAATAGTTATTAAGATACCGCCTTCACTGAATATACCTGCATTTGTTGCTTTAGTTTGAGCATATACTGAATGACCCGGAAATAACGTTGCCAGTAATGTAATGGCAATTATCAAAACACCTTTTATACTTCCTGAACTTTGTGCGTTATTATTTAAACCTTTCTGTTGGTGTTTGAGTTCTAATACCTTTTCTATCTGGTTACTATTCATGTTTTTTAAATACTTTTCAAATTGATGGGTGCTTCTTCCCGTCTTTTTATTCCTGATTTTAGCAACAAGTCCCTTAGCCTCAAAAGAAAGTAAGAGCACTGCAACAAGAACAATCAGTAACACTATCACTAACAAAACAATAAGGCCTGTATCATTTGGGGAAGACGAAATTCCGGCAGATTCCGTTTGTGCCAGCATTGTTATTGGCGAACATATAAAACCAGGCAATAGCCATTGTAGCCGACTTTTTTTAAAACAAACTTGCATATAAAATAATTTAAGACCTTTTACTCATCTACTTAAATAAAAAAATTATCGCTTTAAATATTTTTCTCCCAATTCCAAAGCCGTGTTATAATCGCCCAGTTTGGCATTTTGCAGCATTACCTTGATGTGCTTTCTGACAACAACAAACTCCTCATGAACAGGACAAGGCATTTTTGCCGAGCAACTTTTTAATCCTAAACCACAGCCTGTAAATAATTTATCACCGTCAATGGCATTTACAATATCAGCAAGACTTTTCTTTAAACCTGCTTTGTCCAGGTAAAATCCACCTGTAGGGCCTTTGGCAGATAATACCAATCCTTTCTTTCCCAGGTCCTGTAATATTTTAGCAATAAACGGCTCTGGCGAATCTATTGCTTTGGCAATCTGCTTTACGCCAACTTTTGTTTTGCTCTTTGATTTTAGCGCTACAAAAAGCATTGCCCTGATTGCATACTCACAGGTTTTTGATACCATTTTTCTGTTTTATTCAGTGCAAAGATAAAAAAAGCAGCCGAATAAAAGAGTTTTTCCTCTTCTACTTTTGTACATTTTTTAGTCTTTTTTTTCTGCTATCATCTCCCGGATTAATTCTAATCGCCAAAGTCAATTAATCAAAACACGAAATCATACTTAATTGATACAAACGTCTATCCATTTGTTATATTTATTATTGTTTCCCCATTTTTTTTATCAGCTTTCTTCCGTGTACCATCATTTTCCGTGTTCGTTTAGGCGATTCATAATTATGATCTTTCTGTTTTTGATCACTGTAATATTTTAAAATAGCTGTTGCAGTAATTACGCCTGCAGGCTGCTTGTCGTCTTTGTTATTTAAAACCAGTAATGTGTCCAGGTTATATTTACCCAGCATTTCTGCTGCAAGACCAGCATCATCAGTTTTATAAACATAAGGCAGGTTGGTAATGCCGACAGGTATCGCTGTCATCAATTCCTCCACATTGGCTCCATGAAGCACATCGGGTTCATAAGCGTCTGGCGTTTTTACTCCCCTGCGGATAATTTTTTCCGTCATGATGCTGCCTTTCATAAAGAAAAATGAAACAAAATATGCTGCTGAACAAGCCCCCAGCAATGGTAACAACCCATTTATCTGGCCCGTGGTTTCCAGGGCAAATACAACTGAAGTAAGGAATGCCCTTGAAGCTCCCGCAAACATAGCTGCCATTCCAATTAAGGCAGCGGTTGGAAGATTTATAGGCGATGAAGGAAAAACATACAAAGTAATACTGCCAAGTAACACGCCCAATGCGCCGCCAATTGTAAATAAGGGAGCCAATGTACCACCGGAAGTACCGCTGCCCAGGGAAATAACCCAGGAGATATATTTAAGAAAACAAAGCGAAAGCAACATCATCAACGGTAAATTCCCTTTCAGCAAATCCTGTATATTATCATATCCAACACCCATCGTTCGTGGGGCAAAATATCCGGTTACACCTACAGCAATAGCACCTATTGCCGGCCACCACATCCAGTGGATGGGCAATTTTTCGAACAGGTCTTCCACCGCATACACCGACCTGGAAACAAAGGTTGCAATTATCCCAATCAGCAAGCCTAATAAAATATAAATAATCAATGCACTGTTTGATGGAACCGGGATGGACGACATGGCGAATACCGGGCTTGATTCAAATAAAAAGATATGCATTGCAGCCCCGGTGATGCAGGCCAAAGCGACAGGAATAATTGACCTGGGGGAAAACTCGAACAACAATAATTCTATGGCAAGCAAAATTGCGGCCAGCGGACTGCCAAAAATGGCCGCCATGCCTGCACAGGCACCTGCGGTTAAAATGATTTTTCTTTCTCCCGGCGATATGTGCATTGCCTGACCCGTTAAAGAACCCAATGCACCTCCTGTGGCGATAATAGGTCCTTCCGCTCCAAAGGGGCCGCCAGTTCCTATTGATATAGCGGCAGATAAAGGTTTTAAGAATGTAATAATCGGGGGGATTTTGCTGTCTTCTAAAATAATCTTTTCCATTGCTTCCGGAATTCCATGTCCTCTTATTGCCTTTGAACCATATTTCGCCATCAACCCTACCAAGATACTACCTGCTATTGGAATAAGGATTACTAACAAGCCTAAATGATTGCCTGCCGGAGAAGATAACTCCAATGAAAATCTGCCATAAAATGCAATATTGGTAATCAGTCCAATTAACGCAACCAGTAATTTTGCAATAAACCCAATAAAGACAGCATTGATAACAGCCTGAATACTCAGATAGAAAACCCGTTTATTTACAGGTGCTTTTCTGACGGCTTCCTTTTTGCCAAATAGCTGATATAGTGTTGGTGAAACCGGTGTACTTTCATCAAGTCTCGACATGATATGGAAATATGGTTTATGCAAAAATATTGCATAAACCATATTTTAACTAATTTTATTGTAACTAATTCTCAATATATATTGCCTAAGCAATGTTTTAAATTTTATGAATGAGTGCTGAAACCTGTAATTTAAGTAGCTGTTTTTTATGTGCTAACTGCATCCCGGCATGGAGGGAACTAATTGCTGTGAAGAAAGAAACAACTCATTTTAAAAAGGGAGAATTAATTTTTAAAGAAGGCGACAAAGTAAATGGGATTTTCTTTCTTTATTCCGGTGCTGTTAAAGTGCATAAACAATGGGTAGATCAAAAAGAATTGATTATTCGTTTCACAAGGCAGGGCGATATATTAGGGCACCGGGGCCTGGCAGCGGGGGATCTATATCCTGTTTCAGCTACTGCATTGATAGCATCGGAAGCCTGCTTTATCAGTAACGCTTTTTTGGAGACTATCCTCCAGGCTGATCACACTTTTACTTACCGGCTGATGCAGCTTTATTCCAGCGAATTACAAAAGGCTGAAATGCGGATGCGAAACCTGGCACTGATGGAAGTGAAAGGCAGGATAGCAGAAACTCTGTTAAAATTACTGGATGTTTTTGGTATTGATGCTGAAGGGTATATGACGGTACCAGTTACACGACAAGACATTGCGGCTTATGCCGGCACTACATACGAAACCGTTTTTAAATTCTTAAAAACTTTAACCACCGATAAAATAATCAGTGCCGATGGAAAAAGTATTAAAATAAATGCTGAAAATAAGTTGCGAAAAATAGTTAAAAATGCAAAGTGAACAGATTGATTTAATCTCTTAAAGCTTTTAATCATGAAACATTACAGCGATCTTAATGAAAGTGAAAAAGAACAGTTATTAAAATTACCGGCTTATATGTCATTGCTTACTTCAACCGCAGAAAAGGGCATTGATAAAGAAGAAAAAAATACAGCCGTAAAAATTACCCATGTAAAAGCATATTCCAGTGATCCCATACTGATTAACTTTTTCAAAGAAGCAGAAAGCATTTTTGAAAAAACAATCACTGACCTGGATACCGCATTACCGCACAACAGGGAAGATAGAAAGCTTGCAGTCCAAAAGGAATTAAACAAGCTGGAACGCTTACTAAGTAAACTTGACCCCGAGTTTGTAAGTGCTTTGCGTCGCAGTATACGATCTTATGATTATTACATTTCAAAAGCGCATCAAAATGTTATGGAGTATTTTATTTTCCCCATGCCGATTGATGGCATATCAGATTAGTTTTTTCTATCGAAGTTTGTTTTTAGAAAATGAGGTACTAAAATGATATTGAAAAATATTCGACAATTCAACTTGCCGATAACTTTTGTCTTTTAACCCTCGCCACACTATTAAGTAAAATGTAGTTTGAATGTGTAGTTGCCACTCTTAAAGTGGTGATAATAAATTGTTATGCAACGCTTTCCATATCATCAGATTTATTCTTTATAAACATTTTTCTGATTGAATTGGTGAATTTTTTGTTTGTTGGGTATTTTCTATGTTTTGTGATATTGTTGAAAATTAAAGCGATCATCAGCAATAAAGCAAAGTTTCCTTATTAATATAATATCTTGAAATTCTTAATCCCCTTTTTATCTTTTTCTTTACCATAATTGCTAAGTCAAAAATACTAAGGCAGGGAGCTTGAATGTTCAGCAGACTGCAGAAATGGGTTCATGAAAACATCCATTGAACCTGATAAGTTAAAAGATTGATAAGTTTGCCGGTAAGCCTTTGATTGAGGAAAATTTCAACCATAAATTATTATCTTCGCCGTAATTGAAAAATAGAAATCATATACAGGTTTTATTATTTTCGGCGATGTCTCCAAATCTGCCGGAGCATTTTTTCTTTTGCCATACCTCTCTTGATTTCCTCCCCAATCAAAAGGCCTTTTGTACTTTAACCCCGGCCTGATAATTTTCTACTTCAACCGGGGTACGCTTTATTTCATTTAATTCATTTTTGAAAAAAAACAACTATGTCACGAAATCATAAAATGGTTTCGGCAAGCGGAAGTATAGTATTAATTATTGTACTCCTGAATGTAATTGTACTGAAAGCAGCCTTTATTAATAACACTGTTTATTATTGGTTCTTATTACTATTACTGCCATTATTATTGCTTGCCGTTTATAATATAAAACAAAAAAAACACGCTGTACTGCGTAACTACCCGGTGGTTGGTTACCTACGGTATATCTTGGAGGCTATTCGCCCTGAAATACGTCAATATTTTTTTGAGTCCGATGATGATGGTAAGCCATTTAACAGGCGGCAACGTTCAATTGTATATCAGCGTGCAAAAAATGAACGACAAACTGTTGCCTTTGGCATGCATGCAGATCCTAATAAACCCGGCCATGAATGGGTGGCCCATTCTATTTACCCGGTTTCGATACCTGAGAAAAATTTAAGGGTAATTATTGGTAATGATCAATGCCGCCAACCTTATAACACGAGTATTTTAAACATTGGGGCAATGAGCTATGGGGCTTTAAGCAAAACTGCTATACAGGCATTAAATGAGGGGGCAGGTTTAGGTGGCTTTGCACACAATACAGGTGAGGGAGGTATAAGCCCTTATCATCTTAAAGGAGGTGATCTAATCTGGCAAATAGGAACCGGATATTTTGGGTGCCGCAATGAAAGAGGAAATTTCGATGCAAGTTTATTTAAACTAAACGCCTGCAGACCGGAAGTAAAAATGATTGAACTAAAATTATCACAAGGCGCAAAACCAGGGCATGGTGGTATACTGCCTGCAGCAAAGAATACTCTCGAAATTTCTGAAATAAGAAACGTGCCGGTTAATACAACGATTGCTTCTCCCCCTGGTCATTCAGCATTTATGAATGCGGAGGGGATGTTATTATTTATTGAAAGACTCAGGTGCCTGTCGGGTGGCAAGCCTGTTGGTTTTAAGGTGTGTATTGGAGATAAAAAGGAATTTCATCAGATATGTTATTACATGCGAAAAACCAATATCATTCCTGATTTTATAGTGATTGATGGAGCTGAAGGAGGTACGGGCGCTGCACCTTTAGAATTTACAGACAATGTAGGTATGCCGTTATATGAAGCACTCACCTTTGCAGTAAAAACCTTACAGGTGTATGGACTGCAAGATCAGGTGAAGTTAATAGCAGCGGGCAAAATTATAACAGGGTTCGATATTCTTAAAGTGCTTGCATTAGGTGCCAGTGCATGTTATAGCTCAAGAGGAATGATGTTTTCACTCGGATGTATCCAGGCATTACAATGTGATAGTGGCAAATGCCCGGTAGGTGTTGCCACTCAAAACCCCGCTTTGTACAAAGGTCTTGATGTATCCGATAAGCGGGTTCGGGTAGCCAATTTCCATGCCAATACAATCAAAGCGACTGTAGAATTGATGGAAGCTTGTGGATTTAAGGATTTAAGCCATATAACGGTAGCCAGTTTTTTTCGCAAACTCGATAGTTTAGATACTCAAAGCTTTGGAGAAATTTATGGTCTGAATAAAGTAAAAACTGGTAAAACATTTAATCCCATTTTAAATTAAAATATTATGCAAAAAATAAAAAATAAACTCATTTTATTAAATGAGGATTATAATATGTTGAAAGCGTACATCAAGTCGATGGTAAGCGCAAAATTTATAGATAAAAATAATTTAGTGCAGTTAGAAAAGGAATTATTGAAGGGGCCTGTCCTTGTAGACAAAACAGACTTTCCTGAAGATGGGGTGTGTTTAAATTCGGAAGTTACCGTACAGGATCAATCTACAGGACGAAAACTTCAATTGAAACTTGTTTTACCTGCGCAGGCAAATTTAGGACTTGGCAGAATTTCTGTATTTGCTCCAATGGGAACAGCTTTAATTGGCTATCGCAAAGGCCAGTTGGTAAAATGGCAAATGCCAGGGGGAAGAAAAGAATTTCTTATAGTGGATGTGCTGAATGCTAGTTGTTAAAATATCAAATATTCCTTAGCATTCTCATCAATAAAATGCCCCCGCCATAGCCGGGGCATTTTACAAATAAGGACTGGAAAGAAGAATCCACAAGCATCTTTTTTTCAATTCCTTAAAAGCGTCTTGCTGGTTTATCCGAACCGGTTATAACCTTTCTTGCAATCTCTTTTTCGAATTATTATTTCCTGTTATTCTCATCTTTTAATCACATGATCATGTCAACTATAATTTCAGTAGCAATTTTAATTTTAACTACTACCGGTATTTTGTATTTTTTTATTTTTATCAACACTCAAAAAAATAAGAAGCGGCTGAAAATGTTAGTGAATACTTTCAGTAAGACTGGCGCAGATAAAAGATTATTTTTTCATAACAGGAAGTTCTAAAAGAAAAAATAATCGGACTGGATGGGGCCCAGCAAAAATGAATGATTTTTGATTTTAACGATTCCAATACTTTCATAAATATCAATGTTGGCGTTGTAAAAGACTGTTCATTCATAAAAGAATATATACAGGTAAGTTTTGGAAATGGAAAGGAAGCTGATATTGAACAATAACTTAGTTCTATGGGTTTGAAATTTAGTTTCAAAAATGGACCCGTACCTTTTTGCTTTCATTTTATAATGCCAACGCAAATTCGATTTATGAAATGGCCGACCTGGAAACAAAAGCAAAAAATCGGGGAATTATACTGTCTAAAATGCGCATAAAAGATTTTGAGGGAAAGCGTAATATGCCTTTAAAAATCAACTTAAATATAACAAACTCTTTCAACGATATTTTACCTTATGAATTAAACAATCACGAATACTATATTTGGTAACAAACAAACCACTAATAAGGAATTTGGGTGAAGTCATACAATTATAATTTAAAAAGCATTTTTAACTGATATGGATTCAGAAGAAAATACGATTATTTTTACGCTTGTTTACCTGGGAGGGGATTACCCTGTACGAACTTACAAAAATGAATATCACAGCTTGATGGTGTTGATTGCTGTTCATTTAGATTTGATTGGTTTTGGCTTGTGTAGCGTCATGGGTAGTTGTGGCACTTGTATGGTAGAAATTATGGAGAAGAAAGCTTCTGTTGTCAGGCACACTTTATCCTGCGATGTTCAGGTGAACGATGAACTTGCTAATACTATTATAACTGTAGTAAAGAGACGCTATTAAAATTAGCTGTTCAAGCAAGTAAGTGCAACACGTGATTTTAGTAAATATGCCTAATTATACGCTTTATAGTCAAGTAGGAAAGATGTTGCCGTTTTGCAGCTCTTATACAAAATTGGCGGTTTAATTTTGATCAATATGAAATTACTAATAGTCTTTTAACAGTTTCTGTTTTGATACTAAATCTCGGAGAAAGGATTGTTTTCAATATTGTGTTCTAAAAAGTGTAGTGATCAGAAGTTAGAAGCATCACTTTCGATTTATAAATCCTGTACTCTCAGGTTTAATAAAGAGAAACCAGTATCTTAGACTTGTTAGAAAACATCGCATATGATACTGGAGCGAAGGTGATTGACGTAGCCCTTGCGTGGATTAGACAGAAGTATGATCATTCCACTTTATCAACCGTTACAATCATTGGTCCGAGAACTCTGCAACAATTGGAAGATAATCTTTCATCCCTCGAATTACAATTGACTCAGGAGCAGATAAACCAATTAAACGATATCAGTAAATTCGATTTAGGGTCGCCACATGAAGTGATTGCAGCTTCACAGAATAACATAGTCGGAAAAGAATCGGGTAAAATAGAAATCAAACATTCAGTAAGGTAATAAAAATGGTCTTTATTTGTTTAACATCCTCGTGCTTAGAGGAGCTTTATTTTTTCCCTTACGGACTTTGAAACCTCTGTGATAAGTATCAATATTTCCTTTTAATTTTAATTGCTCATTAAACGTATTTACTGAATTTTTTACTGCAATAACTTACCTAATTCATTTGTATCAGGAAATATGCCTTTCATTTGCGCCGGTGTTTGTTTTGAAGTTTTATAAGTAGCTACTCCCATTGCCTTATCAAAACTTTTGATTGCAAACTCAACTACTGTATTATTTTTCTCTTTGCAAAGCACAATGCCAATACTGCTATTTTCCTGCTGCAGTTTCACTTTTTCATCCAGCACATTGAGATAAAAATTGAGTTGACCGGCATCAGCAGGTTTGAATTTACCCTTCTTCAATTCAAAAGCCACCAGACACTGCAGGTATCGGTTAAAAAATAATAGATCTATAAAAAATTCATCCCCATCCACTTCAAGCCGGTATTGGTTCCCAATAAAGCAAAATCCCTTACCCATTTGCAGGATAAAGTTTCTGATATTTAAAACGACCTGTTGTTCAATGTGCCGTTCGTCTTCCAATTCGTCGCCTGCAATAAAATCGAGCAGGTACTCATCCTTGAATACTTTTAAAGCCGAGGGCTTTAAACTCTCAGACAAAGTGCCTGAAAAATTGTTGGGTAACTTACCTTCCTTTCCGTATAGGTTGTTTTCAATATGGTGTTCCAGAACTGTCAGTGACCAGAAGTTGGCTGCTGCTGACTGGATGTAGAAAATCCGCGCATCCCAAGCCTTTATTTTGGTTAGAATGACGAAATGATGGGAGAAGCTGACACTTGTAAAAGCCTCATAAAATGCTTCATTTTCGATTAGGTTCGACAGTGCCGAACCTATTGAAAAATCTACTCTCACTTGGCCAGCTAATTGGTTCGACGGCGTCGAACCTATTACAAGATGGGGGCCATAGGCATCTGAAAATAGCCGTATTTTTTTGAGATTGCCAGAAGAAAATCCCTTTAGCCCTGGGAGTTCTTTCTGTAGGTCTACAGATATCTGGTCGAGAACTTTGGCGCCCCATTTTTGAACCCTAATTTTGTCCGAAATCATTAGGCCGGTTCTAAAATAGAGCATCAACTGTTCTCTGTTCGCTAACCTTGCAGCCACATAGCGGCTCTGCACAATTTGTTGCTTAATGGATTGAATAAAGTCAATGTAGCCTTTGTCAATTTTCATATTTGCCATTTTCGTTTAAGTATTTGTTGAAAAATAAAATCCCTAAAGCGTTGATTGCTAAGCAACAATGCTAGCCAATCGCTTTAGGTCCATTATAAATAAGTTCGAAAATTGTACAGGGAGGACGACAAATTATCCTGCCACAAAAGTGGTGGGATTTTTTTTGCTCAGTACTTTTCAATACATCATCGGTAAAGTTGTTTAATTTACTTAGCTGCTTATTGATGAAAGCTTTCAACAACTGCTTTTTCTCTTCAGTATTTCAAGCTCCGGATCATAACAGGATTGTCATATTTTCCACTTTAATAACCAGTTAATACTAAAAACTGCGTTTTGCCGTTTACGTTACCTGTTCATACTCAATAATCCATTATCCAAATGTTACTTCAACCTTTTAAAGTGAGGTCAATCTACAGTGCTGCTATTTTGTTGATAGTGCTGTTAACACTTACCTCAACTGTCAGGGCTCAGCAAATCTCAGAAATCATTACCGATTTCAGTGGTTATTGGAAAACCACCACTGCTGCCAATAACCCGGTACTTCCGAATAACAGCCATAACCTGCTTTGTTTTAAATACAATACAGTTAACTATTCTACCGGAGTAGATGATAATAAACTTACAGCCAACAGCGTAACATTTACTGCGGGAGATTATAGAGCTTTTCCAATATCAACCGTTGGTGGAACAGTCAGCTCTGGTGGTTCTATTTACATAGCGCTGGCCAGTCAGTATGATGGAGTTCCAAACGGATACAGTAGTCCATATCCCTATCTGCGTATGAAAGATGTGCTGATTGATGGCGTTAATGGATTAAACCTTGGCACCGGCGCTACCAACATTCCTGCCTCAGCCCTGGTGAATTTTCCTATCAGTACGGTAATAACGTCTTCAATAGCAGATTCCAAACCGGATATTGTTGTTTCACAGATAGCACAACCTACTTCAACAGGTGATACTTTATATTTTGTAAACAGTTCTGGTGTTGTAGTTGGCTCTAAAGTTTCGATTAACTGGAATGTTATCAGCAGGCTGGGAACTTATTATCTCGATCTTTATACTTTACCTACGGGTTCATTGTGCGATACTGCTCATATCAGTGGAACATTCAGCAGAGAAACTACCCGTGATATACGTTTGCTGGCATTTAAGCTTTCTGATTTTGGGATTACGGCAGGCAATGCGTCAAATGTAACGGGATTTATCCTTAAAGCTAGTGGTACCAGTGATCCTGCGTTTATTGCGTACAATACCGATGCATTTGTAATTCCGGCTCCAGTGATTACCGTACATCCTGTAACCCAGGTTGTTTGTCCCAACGTTTCCAACAGTGTTACATTTAGTGTAACCGCTACCGGTGGTAGTTTGAGTTATCAATGGAGAAAGAACAATACAGATATTCCGGGAGCTACCGGTAACACCTATACGATTGCTAATGTTACATCTGCCAGTGCCGGAGCATATACTGTTTTGGTAAGTAATCCGGTTGGATCAGTTGTTAGCAATCCTGCATACCTGAATGCTGCGATCTCCGTTCAACCGTCTCCATCGGCACAAGTAATTGCCACCGGGGCAAGCTGTACCTTATCCATTACAGCTACGAATGCAACCAGCTATCAATGGAAAGCAGGGGGTGTTGATATCCCCGGCGCTACCAGTTCAACTTTTACCATTAATCCCGTTACCGGAACCAATACAACCAGTTATTCAGTCCAGGTGATCAATGCTGCTTCCGGCGGATGCGCCAGTGTTACAAGCAATGCTGTAACGGTAACAGGCGCCAAAGTACTTTATTCAAAATCATCGGGTAATCTCAGTCAAACTTCCACCTGGGGTGTTAATACAGATGGTAGCGGAAGTGCTCCGGCAGATTTCAGCAGGAGCGAACATACTTTTATAGTACAGAACAATGCTTCAACAGGTGGAGACCTGGCCATAGCCGGTAAACTTGATCTGAAGAATGCAGTCGTGACCATCACAGCGGGAACTACACTTGACGCAGGACGGATCACAAGGTCGGGTACGGGAACTATATCCGGAACAACCAGCTCTTCACTAACGGTAAGGGATACCTCCTCACTTTATTTCAGCAGCGGATCACAGGTGCTTAAAAATCTTACCATAACCTCAGGTGATATTCATCTCTATACTCCATTAAGTATTTCTGGAGGAACAACTCCGGGTACTGTAACGCTTAGTGGAGGTAAATTTAACAGCAACGACAACCTGACACTTAGTAGTGATGCGAATGGTACTGCAAGGATTGCACCTATTACAGGTGGAGCAACGATCAATGGTAAAGTAACCATCGAGCGCTATCTGCCTGCCAATAAGGGATGGCGTTTATTGGGCGTGCCCATCAACGCAACCAATGCACCTACTATCAATGCTGCCTGGCAGGAAGGAGTTACTACGGCCTCACCTGTAACCAATCCGAATCCCGGATATGGTATTCAGATCGCAGGCGGAACAACAGCTAACGGATTTGATCAGAGTCCGACAACAAGCACATTTATCAAAACTTTCGATAATGCGAGCAACAGTTTTGTGCGCCTCGCAGCCAGTCCGGGTACATATATTCCCATTACCAGTTACCCCGCTTATTGTGTTTATGTAAGGGGCGATAGAAGTATCAACCTGATGCAGGGTTTGAATGCAGCCATTACTTCAACAACGCTCAGGATGAAAGGAGAGTTGAATACCGGCAACCAGGTTGTAAATGTTAATCCATCTAACCTTACGCTGGTAAGCAATCCTTATGCTTCAGCCATTGATTTCAGTTCCTTAACCCGAAGCAATGTAAAGAATAGCTTTTATATCTGGGATCCGTTGCTGGCAGGTGCTTATGGTTTGGGGGCATACGTTACCGTTAGTTACAACAGTGTAACAGGGTTGTATGATAGAACTTCGAGTGTGAGCCCGGTCGGACAATACATTCAGAGTGGTGAGGCTTTTCTTGTTCAGTCGAATGATAATACCAATCCGGGTACATTGACCTTTAAAGAAACGGATAAATCGAGTAGCATCAACGTAAGCCGTAACATGGCTTCAGATTCAAGACTTACCATGGAACTGTATCTGGTAAATAATGCCGATTCTTCGAAATCATTGCTGGATGGAACTTTGATAACATATGATTCTTCTTATCAGAATATTATTGATCAACAGGACGCACTCAAGCTAGCTGGAAGTAATGAGAACCTCGGAATAAAATCAAATAACAAATTACTGGCGATAGAAAGAAGGGCTGGTATTGCAGCGAAAGATACACTACAACTCAACCTTGCGCAAATGAGGTTGAACACATATCAATTGAAAATTCATACCCAAAACATGAGTGGTTTCAACCGGGTTGCATTTGTAAAGGATAATTTTCTCAACACTCAAACCAATATTCCTTTAGATGTGAATGGTACTGCCATCATTCCATTTACAGTTACCACAGCCCCAGGTTCCTATGCTGCGGGTCGTTTTCAAATTGTTTTTGAAACACTGGCAACTTTGCCGGTAAAATTTGTTGCTGTACAGGCCATAAAACAACAGGACGATGTGGTGATTAAATGGCAGGTAGAAGAGGAACAGGAGCTATCCGGTTATATAGTTGAACGAAGTTCAGATGGCAGAAACTTTACTGCGATAAGCGGTATCATCAAAGCAAATGGAAGTCAATTTTACAACTGGACTGATCATAAAGTGCAGGAAGGCGAATATTATTACAGAGTGAAATCGGTAAACATAGATGGGAAAACTGCCAATAGTTCAATCGTAAAGGTTAGTATGACTTCAATATTGAATCAGGGCATAACAGTTTACCCCAATCCTGTGAAAGGAAAAGTTGCCAGTATTTTAATGCATGGTATACCAAAAGGCAACTACACAATCAATGTTTTATCAGTGAGCGGACAGTTGATTAAAAAGATCAGTTTTAATTATAACTCAAATACGGTTTCGTTTTTGTTAGATCTGGAAAACTTACTTCCCGGGAACTACCTTATACAAATGAAAAATGAACAAGTTACATATACTACCAGGCTCTTGAAAACTGAATAAGGTGAAAATTCAGCAGAATTTAAAGCCTACAAACTCTAAAAATATTATAAGCTTATACGATTGATTTTCAATTGAAAATTAGTTTTATTGTGTTTATACCCTGCATTTTATTCGAATATATATAATAATAGGGTAGCCTTGACGTTTTTAAAGGATATAGTTGTGTCTAATACCCAATCCTATGAAGCAAAATCTTTATTTAGCTAAACTGCTGTTTGTATTATTATTAATATCCTCAGCTTCGTCTTTAAGTGCCCAGTCAACCAGTTGGAAAGGTACAGTCAATGATTTCTGGTCGAATGTAAACAACTGGACCAATGGTGTTCCCGACTCTAATAAACATGCTATCATTGGCGATGCCAGTTTTACCGGAGCGTTTCAGCCAAAAGTAAATACTACAGGTTATTGCCTGTCGCTTACAGTAGGTGGAACCGTTGCTGCTACCTTAAATTCATTGAGGGCATTGCATGTTAAAGGTGATTTATTAATTAATCCCAATGGTGCAATTGATCACCAGAATTCTACGCTTTATCTGAAAGGAAACTGGACGAATAATGGTACGTATACTACCTATTTCAATGGATCAAGAATTATCTGTAATGGAACATCGCAGGCATTTGCCGGCACATCAGCTTCCGTATTCAGAAGGTTAACATTTAATGCTGGTTCAGTCATTACATTGCAAACAGATATCAGTGTTACTGGTACAGGGAGTATACTCGCTGTTTATGGCGAAGTAGATCCTGGTCAGAGTCCTACTTACAAAATAACTTCTACAGGTCCTTCCAGGATTTACACAGATGGTCGCCTGAAAATTAATGCAGCTACTTTCAGTGGTAATTATGATTTTACAGGATCTGTTACCTGGTACAGTGGTGCCATTGCAGAATACAGCTCAACGGTAACCGACCAGGTGATCAGCTCAGCTTATTCCTATTCTACATTAATGATCAGTGGAACAGGTGTAAAATCACTGGCAGCTAATCTGCCGGCTATCTATGCCAAGAACAATCCCAATGGAAAAATAATTGTAAGCAGTGGCACATTCGATATGGGAATATATACAGCCAACAGGGGAACAACTGTTGCCGGAGGTACCTTAAGTGTAGCCGATGGCGCAGTATTAAAGCTGTCTGGCGCTTCTAATTTCCCAATAAATTTTGCTACAAGAGATCTTTCTCTGAACAGCTTAACAGAATATAACGGTGCAGCACAAACGATTTCAGCCCAGTCTTATGGTGATCTCGTTTTGTCGGGCAGTGGTATTAAAACGGCCACAACTGCTTTCACCGTGAAAGGTGATTTTACAATTTCGGCAGGAACGCTCAATACTGCTGCTGTAGCGGTAACACATAGCCTGGAAGGTAATTTCAACATGACCGGTGGAGCCATTACCGGCACCAATGGTACTTTCCGTATGAGTGGAACGGGTGATCAGTCTGTTAGTCTTTTAAGCAATCCTGTTCATTTATCTGTGGATAAAATCAGCGGAGTTGTGAACCTTGCATCTGATGTAACAGTAACCGGTACCCTTAGTTTTACAAAAGGCAATATTCATACTGGAAATTATAATTTAACGGCATCTGGTACTGTATCAGGTGCAGATCAGTCAACCGGATGGGTATATGGAAATCTCCGTAAACCTGTAACTACAGGTGCATCGGTTAGTCGCAGCTTTGAAGTCGGTACTGCAACCGCTTATTCACCCGCAACGGTAGCATTTACCAATGTTTCAGTAGCAGGTAGTCTGGGTGTTAAAGCACGTGAATTTGATCATGAAGAACTTTCATATTCTGGCATTGATTCGTCGAAAAGTGTAAATGAAGTATGGTCGTTCAGCAATGCTTCTACCGTATTTGCTTCTGCAGATATAACCTTCAACTGGCAATCATCAGAAACCGATGGCGGAGCAGATGCTTCAGTTTTTAAAACAGGTTTATTCAACGGTAGTGCATGGACGCTTCCGTCGATACAATCTCCATTGCCAACTTCTATCACTGCAACTGGTATAACCAGTTTTGGCGAGTATGCAGTGGGTGAAAAAGTACAGATTATCAAATGGACAGGGAATAACATGACTTCCGACTGGTTTACTCCGAAAAACTGGTTTGGTGGTGTTCCAGATGGTACAACAGATATACTTATCCCTAATGGCATAAGCGGTGGCAGGATGTATCCTGTACTTACCGGCTCAACAGGGGCTGTTAAAAATATTGAAGTGGAAAGTGCAGCAACTTTAGTGGTTGACGACGGTACACTTCAGGTATCCGGAACAGTTAGTAGTTCGAATGACATCAATGCCGACAATGGCACCATTGAATTCAATGGAAGTTCAGCGCAGTCTGTCGATGGAGATGTATTCTCCGGAAGCAGCATTAAAAATCTTATCATCAGCAATGATGTAAACCTCAACAGTACACAAACGATCACAGGAACACTTTCTGTTGCTGATGGTAAAACATTTGATACCAACGATAACCTGGTACTCAAATCTGATGCATCGGGAACAGCCAGGATTGGTACATTGCCCGACGATGGTTCAGGCAATGCAACTGCTTTTATCAATGGTGCAGTGTCAATCGAAAGATATATACCGGCACGCAAAGCATGGAGGTTACTCACTATGCCTGTTAAATCAGCATCAGCACCTACGCTCAATGATGCTTGGCAGGAAGGTACTTTTGGTATGTCTCTTGCACCCAATCCTAACCCGGGATATGGTATACACATTACAGGTGGTACGTTGGCCAATGGATTTGATCAGAGCCCTACAAACAGTGCTTCTATAAAATATTATAACAATGCTACCAACCAGTTTACTGCATTGCCTTCAACACCAGGAACTTTAATCAATGCGACAGACTATTCCGGATATATGATTTATATCCGGGGCGACAGAAGTATTGATCTTATGCAGGGTGTGAATGCTGCTATTACAGCTACCACACTCAGGGTAAAAGGAGAAGTTAAAACAGGTAACCAGGTTACCAATGTGAATGCCGCCAATTTCACCCTGATGGGTAATCCTTATCCTTCTGCCATTGATTTTGGTACACTTACCAGGAGCAACGTGAAGAATTCATTTTATATCTGGGATCCTCAACTGGGCGGAAGCAACGGCCTTGGGGCATACGTTACCGTTAGTTGGAATAGTGGCACAGGTGACTATGATGTTACCGGTGCAGTAAGCCCGATCAGTCGTTATATTCCAAGCGGAGAAGCCATTCTGGTTGAATCAGCTGATGGTACTAATCCGGGTACAATAACCATTAAGGAGACTGATAAAACTTCGAATGGAAGCGATCAGTTGTTTGGCAGGAAGAATCTGCTGGGAAAATCTATCAGGATAAACCTGTTTTCGGTAAACAACGGAACAACCGCTTTGCTGGATGGTAGTTTAACAACTTATCATGATAACAATGCCAATTCAGTTGATAAAGAAGACGCCAAAAAACTGAACGGTAGTGCAGAAACTGTAGCGTTTATCCGTGAGGGTAATACACTGGCCATTGAAAGAAGAAAGACAATTACTTCCAATGATACCAGTTTTGTATACCTGGCCCAAATGAAGAAACAATCTTATCGTTTTGAAATCAATGCACAGAATATGGGCAATGCAAATATGATGGCCGTGTTGAAAGATAATTATGCAGCTGCCAACAATAATATGCCATTAAATTTGCAGGGAACCACTACAGTGGATTTCAGTATCAACAATGATCCGGCATCTTTTGCTGCCAATCGTTTCAGCATCGTATTCATTGCAAACCCTGTTGCACAGCCGGCTCCGCTTATTGCAAAAGGAAATAATCAATCTGTTACTACAACGGAAAGCTTGGTTAAAGAACAGGCTATTGCACAACCATCTGTTACGGTATTTCCAAATCCTGTAACCGGTAATACCATGTCAGTTAAGTTCAATAAACTGCCAGCCGGAACTTACAGGTTGCAATTATTGAATGCCAATGGTCAGCCGGTTATGGTTAAATCTGTTCAGCACAATGGCATGGATGCAATTCAGCAAATGGTAATTTCAAAAGCAATTGCAGCAGGTAATTATGAATTGAAAGTGGAAGGAGAGGGCAAACAGTTTATTACTGCTGTTGTACGTCAATAAGCAATTAGGCAATCAAACAAATACAGTACACCACTTCTCCGGAAGTGGTTTTTTTATTTTAATAATTTCAGATCGGGCTGTGCATATTTGTACACCTTGAAATAGATGGTCGTTTTGGTTTGATTAACCCCTTCAATCCTGCTGATTTCATTCACAAAGTTGACCAGGTGGTTGTTGTCGCGGCACATCACATCCACTTCCAGATCATAATCACCCGAAGTCATTGCCAGGAAGCTCACTTCCGGAAGTTTGGCAATTTTCTGAGCTACTTTCTCCTTGAAAGTTGCCGGTCGAACAAATACAGCAATATGTGCATAGCAACGGAAACCAACTTTGTCGGGATCTACCCGCCCAACAATATTAACCGTACCGTCTTCTATCATTTTATTGAAACGGGTTCTTATTGTGCCGATAGATACTTTGAGCTGTTCTGCCATAACTGTAAACGACATCCTTCCGTCCTGCTGCAGACAGGATAAAATCTGAAAATCAAGTTCATCCAATACGACCGTTCCGTTGCTGCTCATCTGATGTTATAATTGTAGGTAAAAAGTAAAAATAATTTTTTATTTATATACTAAAATAAATTATTTTTAGTTTTTCGCTAAAAAATTACAAAATCTATATTTATCAAATTTTATGAAATACAAACAAACACAGAATTTCATCAATGGGAAGTTTACAGATGCACAAACCGGAAAATCGATGGATGTGACTTCGCCATTGGATGGAACCCTCTTGTCGAAAGTATGTTTATCAGGAGCCCAGGATCTTAATGATGCAGTCGCTGCTGCTAAAGCCGCCTTTCCCGGATGGAGTAAAACACCCATTAAAGAAAGAGTGCAGGTTTTCTTCCGTTATAAAACATTGCTCGAAAAAAATATGAAGGAACTGGCTGAACTCTGCAGTGAAGAGAATGGAAAAACATATGGTGAATCGGTTGCCGAAATTGAGAAAGTGTATTGAACTCACCGAATTTGCTACTTCACTCCCGCAGCTGGTAACCGGAGAAATCCTGGAAGTGAGCCGCGGTGTTGAATGCAGAACAGAGCATGTAGCCCTTGGCGTTGTAGCTTCAATCGTGCCGTTTAATTTTCCGAGCATGGTGCCGAACTGGACCATCCCGAATGCCATTGCACTGGGTAACTGCATGATCTTAAAACCATCTGAAAAAGTTCCTTTGAGTTGTACCAGGATTGCAGAATTACTCAAGGAAGCCGGTTTACCTGATGGTGTGTTTAATATTGTGAACGGCGATGTAGCCATTGTGGAAGCGATTTGTGATCATCCCGATATTGAAGCAGTGTCATTTGTAGGTTCAACCAAAGTGGCTAAAATAGTTTATCAAAGAGCAACGGCAAGCTATAAACGCTGTCTGGCTTTAGGTGGTGCAAAGAATCACCTGATGGTATTACCGGATGCAATTCCAGGCATGACGGCACAGAATGTAGCAGCATCGATGAGCGGATGTGCCGGACAACGCTGTATGGCAGCCAGTGCCATGATCGGTGTGGGCAATGTGGATCATATTGTAGATAAAATCTGCGATGAAGCCAGGAAAATTATTCCGGGAGAAAACCTGGGTGCAGTCATCAATAAGGAATCACAACAGAGAATAGAAAAGTACATCACGGAAGCTGAACAGCAGGGCGCCAAAATCCTGGTGGATGGCCGCAATGTAAAAGTGAATGGCAAAGAGAACGGGACTTATGTTGGTCCAACGGTGATCGACTATGTTAAACCGGATATGTCCGTTGCAACAGAAGAAATTTTCGGACCTGTGATCAGTATCATGCGCACCAATACGGTAGACGAAGCACTGGCCATCGAAAACAAAAATCCTTATGGAAATGCTGCCAGTGTATTTACACAGAATGGCGGTATGGCAAGGTATATCATCGATAAAGCCAGTGCAGGTATGATCGGTGTGAACGTTGGTGTACCTGTTCCGAGAGAACCATTTTCCTTCGGTGGATGGAATGAAAGTAAATTTGGTGTAGGCGATATAACCGGAAAAAGTTCCATCGAGTTCTGGACAAAGCTGAAGAAAAGCACCACCAAATGGAATCCGGAAGCAGGTGTTAACTGGATGAGTTAAATTAAATTAAATTATGAGTTATGAATGATGAGTGAAGAGTAAACTTTATTCATCATTCTTAACTCTTCATTCATAATTAAAAAAAATGTCTACAAAATCAATTACACAAACCGCAGAAATTATTCAGGACAACCAGGATTATACTTTGTTCAGCTGGAGCAAACAAAAAGGCTCTAACCCGATAGCAGTAAAGTATGCAGAAGGTGTTTATTTATACGATTATGATGATAAAAGATACATCGATTTTTCATCAGGATTAATGAATGTGAACATCGGTCATGGCAATCAGCGTATAACCGATGCCGTTGTGAAGCAGATGCAGCAGGTGAGTTATGTTACGCCCAGCTGCGTTACGCAGGTGAGGGGCGAGTTGGGAAAAAAACTGGCAGAGATTTGTCCGGGTGACCTCAACAAAGCTTTCTTTACGCTTTGTGGTGCGACTTCTATTGAAAATGCGATTAAGCTTGCCCGTTTGTATACTGGCAGACATAAAATATTCACCCGTTACCAATCCTATCATGGTGCCTCTATCGGGGCTATTTCTGCCAGTGGAGATCCTCGCAGATTGCCCGTAGATGCACAGCAGGCGCCTAATTTCGTGCATTTCGATCTGCCTTATTTCTATCGCTGGGAATATGGCGAAGAAAACCTGCTGAAAGAATCAGTAGCACAACTGGAACGCATGATCGCTTATGAAGGTGCCGGCAATATTGCAGCCATCCTGCTCGAAGGTGAATCGGGTTCATCGGGTTGTTTGCAGTATCCGAAAGGCTATTTAAAAGCTGTTCGTGAAATATGCAACAAGCATGGCATCTTGTTGATCATGGATGAAGTGATGAGTGGCTTCGGCAGAACCGGCAAATGGTTTGGTTTCCAGAATCATGATATCATTCCCGATATGATCTGCATGGCCAAAGGATTAACCTGTGGTTATCTTCCATTCGGTTGCCTGATGGTGTCAGATAAAATAGCTTCTAAATACGATGATGCCGTTCTTCCACTTGGATTGACCTATTCGGCTCACCCGGTAAGTTGTGCAGCTGCATTGGAAACGCTTAAGATTTATGAAGATGATCAGCTGATTGAAAATACCGTTGCCATGAGTGCTTATGTAACGCAAAGGGCAGAAGAGATGAAACAAAAACATCCTTCTATTGGTAATTTCAGAACCACCGGTTTGCTTGGCTGCTTCGAGCTCGTTAAGAATCGTGATACAAAAGAACCCATGGCTCCTTTCAACGCTAAGCCCGATGAAATGGCAGTAATGAATAAGGTTGCGGCCAAAATCAGGGAACTCGGAATGTATACGTTTGTGCGTTGGAGTTATATTTTTGTAGCACCACCATTGTGTGTTACAAAAGAACAGATTGATGAAGGACTGGCAATAATTAGTGAGGCGATTAAAATTGCAGATAATTCACTTTAGTTATGAATTTAGAATGATGAAGGATGAATAAATCTTACTGATCATTCATCATTCTTAACTTATCATTCATAATTCCGAATGTTACATGAACACAAACTCTTCTCTCATCAACGAAGACCTGGCTCCGGTTCCTTTACAAAAAAGAAACTGGGGTACCTGGAATTATGCTGCCCTGTGGATCAGTATGAGTTTATGTATACCAACGTATATGCTGGCGAGTTCTTTAATCGGGGGTGGAATGAATTGGTGGCAGGCCATACTAACAATTTTTTTAGGCAACAGTATTGTTCTGATACCGATGATCCTCAACGGTCATGCAGGTGCAAAGTATGGCATTCCCTTTCCGGTTCTTGTGCGATCGAGTTTCGGAACGAAAGGCGCTAATATTCCAGCTATGTTGCGGGCCATTGTTGCCTGCGGATGGTTTGGCATTCAAACATGGATTGGCGGTGCATCACTCTATAATATCTTCAGGGCATGGAATCCATCCTTGCCTGAAATAGATTCAACGTCTTTGTTTCCGCAGGTATTGCCGATGATCTGTTTCTTTCTTTTCTGGGCACTCAACATGCTGATCATTTACTTCGGCGTTGAAAGCATCAAAAAACTTTTGGTCTTCAAAGCATTTTTTCTGCCCATCGCTTCATTGGCATTATTGATTTGGGCAATTGTTGCAGCGAAAGGACTGGGCCCGATTTTAAGTCAGCCTTCCAAATATGAATCCACATCCGCTTTTCTGAAAGATTTCTTTCCGGCATTAACCGGTATGGTTGGGTTCTGGGCTACGCTCTCATTGAATATTCCCGATTTTACCCGTTATGCAAAATCACAGAATGCACAGGTAAAAGGACAGATCATTGGACTTCCACCTTCTATGACATTTTTTGCATTCGTTGGTGTGATAGTCACATCAGCAACTGCTATTATTTACGGAAGTACAGAATGGGACATCGTTCGGTTGGCAGGAAAATTTGAAAATAAAATCATGGTTACATTTGCCATGATCGGCATCATCATTTCTACATTGGCAACCAACATTGCAGCGAATATTGTTAGTCCGGCCAACGATTTTGCCAACCTTTCCCCACAGAAAATAAATTTCAGAACCGGTGGCTACATTACCGGCATCATTGGTGTGCTCATCTTTCCATGGAAACTGATTGCCGATCCCGATGGATATATCTTCACCTGGCTGGTAGCATATTCAGGTTTACTCGGCCCGATCGGCGGCATCATGATTGCAGATTATTTTTTCATCCGCAAAAAGAATTTACACCTGGATGATCTTTATAAAACAGATGGCATCTATCGGTATAAAAATGGATATAACCAGGCAGCGATTGTTGCATTATTACTCGGGATCCTTCCTAATATTCCTGGTTTTTTATTGCAGGTGAAACTGGTAGGCAATGATGTTTTTCCAACCTGGATGGCCGAACTTTATCATTATGCCTGGTTTGTGGGTTTTGCGGTGAGTGGTTTGTTATACTTTTTTTTAATGAAGAGAAAAAATGATTAGGAATGCTAAAATCAATATTTTATTTGTCATCATTTTATAAAGTATTAACCCTTTGTGCCCTTTGTGGGTGAAAATAAATAAACCACAGAGAATGCAGAGATACAAAACCCTTTGTGCACTCTGTGTTTGAAAATAAATAAACCACAGAGAACGCAGAGATACAAAACCCTTTGTGCCTTTTGTGGGTGAAAATGAATAAACCACAAAGAACGCAGAGATACAAAACCCTTTGTGCCCTCTGTGGTTGAAAATAAATAAACCACAGAGAACGCAGAGATACAAAATTCTTTGTGCACTCTGTGTTTGGAAAACAATAAACCACAGAGAACACAGAGATAGAAAAAGCTTCTTTGATTTCAGTGAAAAACCTTTGTGGCCTTTGTGGTAGAAAACCGTAAATTCTAAACATTAAATTTTAGATTTAGGTTTTTATCATTTTATGTCAAACAATGAGTTAACACACCATATCATCGGATGCGCAATGGATATTCATAAAGTGCTTGGTCCGGGATTGTTGGAAAGTGCTTACAAAGAGTGTCTGTATTTCAAATTGGTTCAAAGTAAATTGTATGTAGAAAAAGAAAAATCAATGCCATTAGTTTATGAAAAGGTGAAACTTGATTGTGGTTATAGAATTGATTTACTGGTTGAAAACAAAATTGTAATCGAAGTTAAAAGTGTTGATTTCTTAAATAATATTCATATGGCCCAGACACTTACTTATATGAAGTTGGGGCATTATAGACTTGGATTATTAATTAATTTCAATGTTCTTAAGTTAAAAGACGGGATTAAACGTGTTATAAATGGGTATTAATCATAGCCCGCTGTGGGTAAAATATATGTTATGTCAGTATTAATTAAAAACGGAAGGGTTGTAACAGCAACCGATGATTATATAGCCGATATCTTTATTGAAGGTGAAACCATTGTTGCCATTGGAACCAACCTGGGCATGAAAGCTGATCAGGAAATTGATGCCAAAGGCAAATTGGTAATGCCCGGCGGTATCGATCCGCATGTACACCTCGATATGCCTTTTATGGGTACTTATTCGAGCGACAATTATGAAACAGGCACCAGGGCTGCCTTGTATGGAGGTACAACCATGGTGATTGATTTTATTCTGCAGAAGCAGGGCAATAGCTTACGGTCAGCCCTAGACGAATGGAATGGCCGTGCGAATGGCAATGCGGTGGGTGATTATAGTTTTCATATGGCCGTGACCGATTTCAATGATCAAACGAAAAAAGAAATCAAAGGCATGATTGAAGAAGAAGGGATTACTTCTTTTAAAACATTCATGGCCTATAAAGGAGCATTGATGATCGATGACCGACAGATGATTGGTCTGATGGATGAAGTGAAGAAGAATGGCGGTTTGATTAATGTGCATGCAACCAATGGCGATATGATCGATTACCTGGTTCAGAAACATCGGGAAGAAGGAAAATTATCGCCGCTCTATCATTATCTCTCTCAACCTGAAATTACAGAAGCGGAAGCCAGTGAAAGGTTTGTAGACATGGCCAGTTACACCGGATGCCCTGGATATATTGTTCACCTTACTTGTGAAGGTGCACTCAATGCTGTAAGGAATGCAACACGCCGCAATCAGAAAATGTTTGTGGAAACCTGTATTCAATACCTCATACTCGATGCTTCTTTATATGAAAAAGATTTTGAAGGAGCGAAGTGGGTGATGAGTCCACCACTGCGGGAAAAGAAAGACCAGGCTACACTTTGGGCAGGGATTAACCAGGGTTTGGTGAATGTGGTGGCCACCGATCATTGTCCGTTTATGTGGGAACAGAAGCTGATGGGCAAAAATGATTTTTCTAAAATTCCGAATGGTCATCCGGCCATAGAAAACAGGATGGAACTGCTTTTCAGTGAAGGCGTGCAGAAAGGAAAAATCACCCTCAATAAATATGTGGAAGTGGCCTGCACCAATCCGGCAAAAATTTTCGGCATGTTCCCGAAAAAAGGAACCATTGCTGTAGGAAGCGATGCCGATATCATCATCATTGATCCGAATGAAAAGCATACCATCTCTGCCAGCACACATCATATGAATGTAGATTACAGTGGTTATGAAGGATGGGAATTAACCGGAAAAGTAAAAACTGTTTTACTGAGAGGAACTGTAGCAATAGATAATAACAAGTGCCTGGTTGAAAAAGGTTATGGAAAATTTGTTAAGCGGAATAAAGTAAGTCAGTTCATTTAGTTTTATTTATAATTCAAAATAAAGCAATGCCACGAATCATAAAATCAGCGCTCATCCAGATGTCGCTTCCTAAAACAGAAGGAGAAGGCACCATTGAAGAAATCAAAGAAGCGATGCTTCAGAAGCATATCCCTATGATTGAAGAAGCAGGTCGCCAGGGTGTTCAGATATTGTGTTTTCAGGAAATTTTCAATACGCCGTATTTCTGTCCGGGCCAGGACAGCAAATGGTATGCTTCTGCTGAAACGGTTCCCGGACCAACAACAGAACGCATGCAGGAATATGCCCGCAAATACAATATGGTAATTATCGTGCCGGTGTATGAAAAAGAACAGGCGGGTGTTTTGTACAATACAGCTGCAGTGATTGATGCGGATGGAACTTATCTAGGTAAATACAGGAAGAATCACATTCCACATACAGGTGGTTTCTGGGAAAAATATTTTTTCAAGCCAGGAAATCTTGGTTATCCGGTATTTCAAACAAAGTATGCCAAAGTAGGTGTTTACATTTGTTATGATCGCCATTTCCCGGATGGAGCCCGTTGCCTGGGTTTGAATGGCGCTGAAATTGTTTACAATCCTTCTGCCACTACTGTCGGTCAATCACAATATTTGTGGAAGCTGGAACAACCTGCTCATGCAGTTGCCAATGGCTATTTCATGGGATGCATCAATCGGGTGGGAACAGAAGCGCCCTGGAATCTTGGAAAATTTTATGGCACATCTTATTTTGTAAATCCACTGGGAGAAATTTTTGCTACTGCTTCAGAAGATAAAGATGAACTGCTCGTGGCAACATTCGACCTCGATCTCATCGAACAGATCAGAAGCAAATGGCAGTTCTTCCGGGATCGCAGGCCCGAAACCTATGGAAAGATTACAGAACTCTGATCATTCAACCATTACCATACTTAACTTAAAAGATAATATTAAACAATTGATATGGCGATTCTCAACAACAGGTTAACCGCAGAACAGTACGCAGAAAATTTTGCCGATATACATCCGCCTTTTGAAACTAAGGATGCAGCATTGGTGGAAGCAAACAGGTGTTTGTTTTGTTATGATGCACCTTGCATGAAAAGTTGTCCAACAGGCATTGAAGTACCGAAGTTTATCAAGCAGATTGCAACCGATAATATCAAAGGAAGTGCACATACTATTTTTGTATCCAATATCATGGGTGCAGGGTGCAGCAAGGTTTGTCCCGTAGAAAAATTGTGCGAAGGAGCCTGTGTATATAATTTCATGGAAGAAGCACCTATATCCATTGCCAGGTTGCAGCGCTATAGTACAGAAATTGCTATGTCGAAAAAGTGGCAGTTGTTTAACCGTAAAGCTGGTAATGGTAAAAAAGTGGCAGTTGTCGGAGCTGGTCCGGCTGGTTTGAGCTGTGCGCATGTGTTATCACGGGAAGGGGTAGACGTAACTATTTTTGAAAAAGAAAAGTTGGGCGGAGGATTGATGACTTATGGCATAGCTGCTTATAAAGTAACCCCTGAATTCTGCAAAGATGAAGTAGATTATATTCTTTCGATTGGTGGCATAGAAGTGAAATATGAAATGGAGCTGGGAAAGAATATCACAATTGATGAGCTGAAGAAAAATTTTGATGCCGTTTACCTGGCAATCGGAGTTGGGTTGGCCAGGCAACTGGATATACCAGGAGAAAACCTGGAAGGTGTTGCCGATGCCATCAGTTTTATTTATGATATACGCAACAATGGCTTCTCTTCTGTTCCTGTTGGCGATAAGGTCGCAGTAATCGGTATGGGTATGACAGCTATTGATGCTGCCACTCAGGCAAAACGACTAGGCGCATCTGAAGTAACGATCTTGTATAGACGCACACAGGATGAAATGCCCTGTACAGAAGTGGAACTGAACATCGCATTGCTCGATGGTTGCAAAGTCATCTGGCTGGCAGCACCAAAAGAAGTAATCGGGGATAATGGAAAAGTGAAAGCATTGAAAGCTTCTGTGATGAAACTCGGTGAACCAGATGCAAGTGGAAGAAGATCACCGGTTGATACCGGTGAAACGTTTACACTGGATGTAGATATGGTGATCAAAGCAGCCGGGCAAACACCTTATGAACAACTGGTAGCTGAAATGGGCATCCAGCATCAATCAGGTAAAGTGAAAATTAGTAATGAAACAACCAATATTGACGGCGTTTTTGCCGGAGGTGATTGTGTAAACGGCGGCAAAGAAGTTGTAGATGCCGTTCAGGCTGGTAAAGATGGTGCAGCTGCTATTCTTAAATATTTTAAATTTTGAATTAAAAATTTTAAATGATGAGCGTAATGTTCTTTAATTACCTTTTTTAATCAAAAGTATCAGCAAAATATAAAATGGTAAATTTTGAGTGTATCATTTTAATTATTTTCATAATGATAAAATAAAAGAGTTTAATATTAAATGAAATCGGGTAATAAAATTCTTGAGATGTCATTTGACTTTTCGATTCAGATTATCGGATTATACAAACAGCTTATTGAAAACAAGGAATATGTTTTATCAAAGCAATTATTACGTTCTGCTACCAGTATTGGGGCAAACGTTGAAGAAGCAATTGCAGCTCAATCGAAGAAGGATTTTATTTCTAAAATGTCGATTGCCTCTAAAGAGGCCCGTGAAACCCGTTATTGGTTAAGGTTATTGGATAAAAGTAAATTAGTTGTTATTGATTTTTCAAAATATCTGGAAATGATTGAACACCTGGTTAATATAATTACCAAAATTGTTAAAACAAGTTCAGAGAATCTCAGGTAAGTAATTTAAAATTTATAATTCAAAATTTATAATAGTTATGGCTTCTCTTCAAAGTGATTTTCTCGGCATAAAATCTCCCAATCCATTCTGGCTTGCATCTGCGCCTCCAACAGATAAAAAGCTCAATGTGCTTCGTGCATTTGAAGCAGGCTGGGGCGGTGTAGTATGGAAAACACTGGGCTCACAGGTGAAGAACGTTTCTTCCCGTTATTCGGCGGTGAATTATGGCGGACATAAAGTAATGGGCCTGAATAATATTGAGCTCATCAGCGATCGACCCCTCGACATCAACCTTCGTGAAATAGAAGAGTGCATTAAATTATTTCCCGATCGTGCCATGATCGTTTCACTGATGGCCGATAACAACCGGGAAAGCTGGCATGAAATCATCAAGCAAGTAGAAGATACCGGTGCGCATGGTATTGAACTGAATTTTGGTTGTCCGCATGGCATGACCGAAAGAGGCATGGGTGCAGCCGTTGGTCAGGATCCCGAAATTGCAAGAATGGTGGTTGAATGGGTAATGGAAAAAGCGACTATCCCGGTGATTACAAAACTTACACCCAATGTTCACTCTGTAGTTCCTACGGGTAAAGCCGTAGTGGAAGCAGGTACCGATGCATTGTCACTCATCAATACCATTCAATCTGTTACAGGTGTTGATCTGGATACACTCGTTCCCAATCCCTATGTAGCAGGTAAAAGTGTTTTCGGTGGTTATTGCGGACCAGCAGTAAAACCCATCGCACTCAAGATGCTTACTACTATCGCACAGAATGAAACTACCCGTAAGGTTCCGATTTCGGGTATCGGTGGTGTTAGTACCTGGAAAGATGCTGTTGAGTTTATGTTGCTCGGGGCTTCCAATGTGCAGGTTTGTACTGCGGCGATGAAGCATGGTTTCAGAATTGTGGAAGATATGTGTGAAGGCATGATCAACTGGATGGATGAAAAAGGATTTAAAACAACAACTGACTTTATAGGCAAGTCAGTAAATAACATCGTTCATTGGGAAGATCTCGATATCAACTATCACCATATTGCTAAAATCAACCAGGATAAATGTATTCACTGCGGACTATGTTACATTGCCTGTGAAGACACATCGCATCAATCAATCAACCTTGAATACGGTAAGCCCTACAATACTTACACCATTAAAGAAGAGGAATGCGTGGGTTGTAATCTTTGTCAGTTGGTTTGTCCGGTTACCGATTGCATCACCATGGAAGAACACCGCGTTGCTCCTGAATATTTAAACTGGATTGAATTCCAGAAACGTGGACTTCCATTGAATGATCATTAAGATCGAATTTTATTATTGAAGCATTCGGATCCATCCTAACTTGCAGTTGAATCAAAGCAACCAGTAGAATGAAATTCTATCATATCATCTTGTGTGTCATCATCGCAGGGTTTGTTTCCTGTGGTGGACCAAAGTATACAAATCCTCATGTACTCATTGTAACCAATCTCGGCGATATTGAAATTGAATTGTATCCCGACAAAGCACCGAAAACAGCAGGTGCATTTCTTCAGCATGTCGACAAAGGCGTTTACAAACAGGCATCCTTTTACAGGGTAATGAAAATGGAAGGCGTAGAAGAAATTTCCAACACAGGATTTATACAAGCAGGCATCTGGAAAACTGATCCGGTTAAGATGACATATCTGCCCGAAATTCCGCATGAGCCAACCAGTCAAACTGGTTTATCGCATACAGATGGTATGTTGTCGATGGCGAGCACAGGTGCCGGAACAGCAAAATCAGAATTTTTTATTTGTATCGGTGATCAGTCACCTTTGGATGTCGGCCGTCGCGGAAGTGCCGATGGACAGGGCTATGCAGCCTTTGGAAAAGTATTCAAAGGCATGGACATTGTACGTAAAATCCAGGCGCAATCAAGTAACGGCGATGCCTTCGATAAAAAGATAATGATCCGGGAAATGAAAAGGATCTGATCTTATTTCTTCACTAATTTACTTCTGACTATTTCACCTGAGACATGCTGAACTTCCAGCAGGTAAGTGCCGGCTGCAAGATTATCCATATTCCAACGAATCATGGTTTCTCCTGCCTGCAGATTATATCTTTCTTTTCTGATCAGCTGACCAGTCGAATTCAGCAGTCGTATGCTCGCATTGCCTGCTATATTTTTCGAAAGGCTGATCCTAACTTCATTTAATACCGGGTTAGGATAAGTTTCAACAATCAACGGAGAATTACAAACAGAAACAGCGGATACTACTGAAGTATAACGGCTGCTGCCATCCGCTTCGATTGCTCTGATGCGGAAATAAACTTTGTTGCCGGGTATATCGGTAATGCGTACACTATAATTTCCGGTCAGGTTATTGGTGATGATTGTTTTCGTATTAAAATTGCTGGCATCTGTGCTGTATTCAACTTCATACCTGCTTACATTCGACTCCTGAGCAGTTTTCCATTGAACAGTGTAGCCGCAATCATTCCCGGCGGTTGCCTGAATAGAAGTGAAGTTAACGGGTACAACAATACCGTTGGTAATGGTGCCGGTTTGATTGAGCATCCAGTTGTTGGGATCAACAATAATGCCCGATGGCACTTTCGCTGTTTTGAATTTATAAATCTGGTTATTGGCAGCAAGGTTTACCAGAACGGTCGTATCACCTGATTCAGAAGTTATTTTAAGTTCCAGCAATCCTTTGAAGAACGGTGTAACACCAGAAGCGCTGGTGGTTTCATTCACGAGCAAAAGCAATGAATCTGAATTGGGTCTGAAATAAGTGATATTAAACGTAGGGTATCCTTCACCGTAATACCACTGATTAAAGAAATCGGAAAAGCTTCTTCCGGCAGTAGCTTCAATCGATTGGCGGAATTCTTCAGTTGTGGCAGCAGAATCTTTGAACTGGTTCTGGAAATTCTGCAATGCCTGGAAAAACAGGTTGTCATTCTGGAATTCAAAACGAAGGTTGTGAATAATGGCAGAACCTTTATTGTAACTAAGTCTGCCACTGAATATCCTTCCTTCATCAAACAAAGAAGCATTAGGCACATACACACTTCCTGTAGGAGAACTCATTACATTGTCATGAATGCCTTGCATGTAGGCTGACGGGTTAGTTGTTGGGAATAACGCAGGTATTTTTTCAATCAGCAGATATTCGCTGTAACTGGCAAAACCCTCATTCAGCCAGATATCATTCCAGCTCGCACAGGTAATATTATCGCCCCACCACTGGTGCCCGAGTTCATGTGCAATCAGCGTAGAACCGAAACCTGCCATGGTACTCATCGTTTGATGTTCCATACCTCCACCGATATTGGCCTGGGCATGTCCGTACTTTTCTTCATGGAATGGATACAATCCATAAAGTTCACTGAGCTTCTCTATGAAAGGAGGTGTTTTGTCGATATTCGTTTTTACTGAATTAAAATAAGTGACATTGTCGGCAAGGTAGTGTTGTACCAGGATTGAATCGGGCGCTATTGCTAACGGTTTCGCATAGTTGAGGTATTCCATATAGTTGCCTACTGCAATGCTGGGCATATAATAACTCATAGGATAAGTAGTCTTCCAACGGTACCTGCTTTTTCCTGCAGGCAAAACGTCTACGCCTTGCAGTAAGCCATTTGAACCAACTTTATTTATACTGCTGGTGGTAACCCAGATATCAGCAGAATCAATTTTATCTCTCAGGAATTGTTTGGCCGGGAACCATTCACGGGCCTGGTAACTTTCCGATAAAGTGGCGGTATAACTTAAGCCAGTGCTTGCGCTCGTTCCGGCAAACACACCATTGGAATTGGCAGTGCCTCGGTAGTAAAATAAGGCAGTAACAGTTGAGCCGGTTGGTATAGAAGGAGCAAGGGAAATGAAAACGTGATCAGCGCTGCGTGTAAATGTTTTTTTAACGCCATTGATGAATACAGAATCAACAATCATATTGTCTCTTAATTCTGTAATAAAAGAATCCAGTGGAGCCAACGCAATGGCTCTTGTTAATGCAGTGCCTGATATTACACGGCTGGCAGTTTCTGCATTGATATCCAGTTTCAGGTATTTCACATCATACTTATTCATGGATGGATACTGGAAATAAGTAATCTGCTGAAGCCTGGATAAACTTCCGGAGCGACTGCATTTATCGGAACAATGGAGATTTTCTTCTGGAGATTGAGCAACAAGACTCATTACAGGCAACAGGGCCGTGAAAAATAAACTGATGAATTTCATAGTGAAATTTTAAAGTGCACAAATATAGGTCAGTAAATCATAGCTTTTTTTGGATATACGAAATAATTAGCGGTTACTATTTACCGATCTGAACAGTGGATTTTCAGTGCTCCCAGATGATATTTTGAAGGCTATTTCTGCTGATTTTTGCCTGATAATCAATAAATTTACCCAAAATCATTGCTGTGAAAATTAATGCTGAAAGGCTTCAGGGATACTTTGAAGCCATGAGTCTGATCGGTAAAATCGGCGAAACCGGAACCTGTCGCCCAACCCTTACAACAGTTGAAAAGGAAGCTTTCAAGCTGGCCGCCTCCTGGATGGAAGCAGCAGGGATGAAAACCAGGATCGATCATTTCGGAAACCTGATCGGAAGATTGGAAGGTAAAGATCCGTCATTGCCGGTTCTGATGATGGGATCACACCTCGATTCACAGCCCTATGGTGGCAGATTCGACGGTGTTGCCGGGGTATTATCTGCTATCGAAGTGGTAAGAACCCTGAATGAAAACGGCATTCAGCCTGATCGTTCCATTGAAGTAATATCTTTTGCCGATGAAGAAGGATGGCGGTTTAATAAAGGCCTGTTCGGATCCAGGGGAATCCTGGGTAAACTGGAAGAAGGTGAACTGCAACGGAAAGACAAAGACGGCATCAGCCGTGAGCAGGCCCTGATTGATTTCGGTTGCGATCCCACTAAATTCAAAGAGTCGGAGTATAAAGAAGGAAGCATTTTCTGTTTCCTTGAGCTGCATATTGAACAAGGGCCGGTGCTCGACATCGGCAATAAACCAATCGGCATTGTTACCGGCATATCCGGACCGCTATGGCTAACGGTAACGCTTAAAGGCGTAGCAGGACACACAGGATCTGTACCCATGCCCTTGCGCAAAGATGCTTTACTCGGTGCTGCAGAAATCATTGTAGCCCTGAACGAAATTGCCACCCAGGTTCCCGGAAACCCAACGGTAGGAACGGTTGCAACGATTAATGTATTCCCGGCCAGCAGAAACATCATTGCAGAAGAAGCAGTATTTACAGTAGATCTGCGGGACATTGATCTGGAAAGAAGAAACCTTTACGAAAAACAATTGATGGAAAAAATTGAAACCATCACCCGTAAACGCGGACTCACTTACAGCATTAAAGAAGATACCAATAGCGCCCCACGTTATTGTGCCGATTGGATCAAAGATATCATCCGTGATAATTGTAAAAAATTAAGCCTGGATGCACCCGAGCTCATGAGCGGTCCTTTCCATGATGCGCTTGCCTTGTCTTATGCATGTGATTACGGGATGATCTTTGTTCGTTGCAAAGATGGTATCAGTCATAACCCTTTGGAGTATGCTTCTTATGAGGATCTGGCATTGGGAGCAGAGGTAATGTACAGGACAGTTTTGGATATACTTTCCCGTAAATAATATGGATTTTTATATAATTTTTAAAGTTGAATTATAACCTACTTTTTACAAGTTAAATACATAACAATTTATAGTATTATGTGTTTAATTTGTGTGTTGATCTGTTCTGTAATTCCTGCGAAAAATCGGCCTTTTGGTTGTAAATTTGCGCCCCGCCTCTGGTGGGCAGGACTTTATGAAGAATATTTATCAAATACCGTTTTTCCTTTTTTTGCTCCTGGCCTTTTTGTGCAATGGAAATTCCAGTACCGCACAATGCACATCCGTAATCAACAGTTTTCCTTATACAGAAGATTTTGAAGCAAGCAATGGCAACTGGACCCGTTCTTCTAATGTTCATTGGGAATGGGGAACCATTACACCGGGATCAAAATCGGTGATTACGGCCGCAGCAAGCGGACAGAAATGCTGGATTGTGGGTGGCTTATCAGGCGCTTCCTACAACAGTGGGAACTCATACCTCACAAGTCCTTGTTTCGATTTTACTACATTGGTGAACCCGGAAATTTCCATGAAGATTTTCTGGGAAACAGAACGTGACTTCGATGGCGTACATGTACAATATTCAACCGACCAGGGCGTGAACTGGCTTTTGCTGGGTGATCAGAATTCGAATGGTAACTGCCAGGCAGTGAATTGGTACAACCTCGCATCGGTGCGTTTTCTGGGATTTATTCCGGGCTGGTCGGGCAATATTCAAACCGGCGGTCCATCCAACTGTACCAATGGTTTGGGTAGCAGGCAATGGTTGCTCGCCAAACACAATGTGAGTTTTCTGGCGGGTCAAAGCCGTGTGATATTCCGTTATGTATTTGGTGCCGGAACTATCTGTAACAATTATGAAGGTTTTGCAGTAGACGATATTAAAATTGCTGAAGCACCGGCAGCTTCCGCTTCATTCGATTACAATTGCCAGGGAAACAATACCGTTGCCTTTACCAATACATCATCGCCTTGTCAGTCTTCAGTGCTTTGGGATTTTGATGATCCGGCTTCGGGTGGTTCCAATGCTTCCAACTTAAACAATCCTGATCATACCTTTTCTGCACCCGGTGTTTACGATGTGCGCATAACCGTCACCTTTACCAATGCACCTCCAGCCACTACTACCAGGAGAGTAATCATGCTCAGTGTGAGTCCGGCCATCACCAACAATATAGATTGCAATGGTGATCAGGATGGCGCTATAACGGCAACGGTTAGTGGCGGATTGGGTGGCTATAATTTCAGCTGGAATACGAACCCGGTTCAGAATACCCCTTCCATATCGGGGTTATCAGGAAATACATACACTGTAACAGTAACGGCAACGGATGCCTGCACAGTATCCTCTTCTGTAACATTAATAGAACCGCCAGCTTTGGTTATATCTCCTCAGATTACGCCTGCTACCTGCGGAAGAATCAATGGCGCCATCAATTCCAATGTTACCGGAGGAACGTTATCTTATACTTATCTCTGGTCGAACAGCGAAACAACCAATAATATTCAAAACCTCGCAGCCGGAAATTACGACCTGCAGGTTACCGATAACAATGGTTGTACAGCCGCTGCAAATGGTTTGGTAGTTCCTGCACAAACTATTCCGGCAAATATAAACCTGGGTGGCGACACAACAATTTGCCCGGGACAACGTCTTATACTCCGTCCAGGTACATTCGCTTTATACCGCTGGCAGGACAATAGTACAGCCGCCACTTTTGAAGTTACCAGCACCGGCGAATATTATGTTGAAGTGGAGAATACCGCAGGCTGTAAAGGTTCAGATACCATCAATGTTACGGTAGACTGTAGAGATATTTATTTCCCTTCCTCCTTTACACCAGATGGCAATGGAAAGAACGACAGTTTCGGTCCGGTTGGTGATCTTGGTTCGATAAGGAATTTCAATATGGTCATTTTTAACCGCTGGGGGCAGATAGTTTTTGCCAGTACCAATCCGCTCATCAAATGGAACGGAACTTACAAAGGGAAAAATGCCGACCTGCAAACATTTGTATGGAAAGCAAATTACCGGTTAGGGGGAGGGAAAATACAGGAGAAGAAAGGAACGGTTATGATTATCCGATAAATATTTTTGAATGAGAAAATAAGATGTATGAAGAAGTTGATTTTGTTTTTATTGATCCTGGTTCCGGCAGCAGTTTTTGCACAGGACCAGGCATATGGCAACCTCACTGTTTTTTCAGAAAAGGGAGAACAATTCTTTTTATACCTCAATGGCGAGAAGAAGAACGACAAGCCTATGTCGAAAGTGAGGGTTGAACAACTGACGGGGCTGTCTTACAATGTTAAAATCGAGTACAGCGATGCCAGTCATTTTACCATTACAAAGAATAATGTTTTTATTTCTGATGGCGACGATAATCTGATGGATGCTGCTTATCGTATTGTGAGAAACGGGAGTTCTGGCAAATTGAAATTCTACTCGATGAATCCCGTTAAAAAAGGTGTTGTACCTTTTACACCGGGTGATGGAAATACTTCGTCTACGCAAAACAGTGAGTATGCAACCGGTGCGCTCAATGTTTTCTCAGAACAAGGGGAACCTTTTTATCTTTATCTCAATGGAGAAAAGCAGAATGAAAAGCCTTATGCCAATGTGAGGGTGGAGGGATTAACCGGGTTATCATACAATGTAAAAATAGTATACAGTGATTCAAAACTGAATCCTGTTACCAGGAACAAAGTTTATATTTCTGATGGCGATGATATGCTGATGGATGCTACTTACAGAATTTCCCGTACTTCCTGGTATGGAAAACTGAAATTCTATTCCATGAATCCATTGAACCCGGCTTTTGTGGCTCCGGCAGGCATGTTTGTACATCATTACGGTAACAGTGCTGCAGATTATGCAGCAGGTTCAGTTAAGGAAAACAGCAAAAACACAAAAACTGAAAACAATAATGCCATTGTAGCAAAACCTGTTACAGTTAATGAACCTTCAAAAAAAGAAGCCACTCAGAAAAAAACACCGGAAGTTAAAAAGGAACCGGTTGTTTCAAAACCAGCACCGGCAACTGCTAAAACTGCCAAGGTAGAAGAAAAGAAAGAGCCAGCACCTAAAGAACCGGTAAACAATACTGTTACGGTTAAAGAACCAGAAGGATGGTTGTGTCAGAATGAATGGCCAATGTGGAAAACAGAATATGCTGAAGCAAAGAAGAATATAATAGCATCACAAAACGATAAACAGAAACTGGCAGCTGCTATGAAGCTGGCAGGAAAGAATTGTTTGTCGACTGACCAGGTGGCTGAAATCGGTGCTTTGTTAACGGAAGAATCATCCAGGCTGGAATTTGCAAAATTTGCATTCACGCATACAATAGACGTAAAAAATTACCTGAAAATCGCCAGGATTTTTACATCAGAAAAAAGTAAACAACTGTTCACAAAGTATGTAGCTACCCCGTAAACTGTTTGGAAATCATTAACAATTACGAGTGTTTTTCTTTAGCAAAATTTTCTGAAACTGCTACTTGCAAATTCAGGCATTGTTTGTCTATATTTGTTTCTCACAAAAACCAGAATATGAAAAAAATATACTTCGCCATTGCATTTTTATTACCATTATTAAGTTTCGCTCAAAGGCAATCTGTTGCCAACCTTACTGTATTTTCTGAAGACGGATATAAGTTTTATCTCGTACTGAACGGAGAACGTCAGAATGATATTCCGCAGTCAAATATTCGTATCGAAGAATTACCACAACCTTATTACAGTGCAAGAGTGATTTTTGCAGATTCTACCATTGCACCTGTTTCTAAAAACAGCCTGATGCTGACAGATGCTGATGGTACTATGATGGATGTTACTTATCGCATTAAAGTAGATAAGAATAAAAAAGCTAAACTGAATGCTTATTCAGCTATACCAGTTCAGCAGGATTTTATTGCGCCTTCAGGAACATATGTTCGCCACTATGGAAGAAATGATGGCGGTATCATGCAGGATGGAGTGATTACACGTACAACAACTACCAGCAATACCATCGGAGCCAGTGTAAATGTTCCGGGAATGAATGTAAACATTTCTATCTCTGATCCTGATGATGCATTTTCTACCACTACAACTACCACTACTACAACCAGCAGCAGCTCATCATCACACTCTTCACATTCTACTACCAATCCGGGTCAGCCATCAGGATCTAACTGTAACGGTTGGCCGATGAAAGCAGGAGATTTCTCTGCAGCTAAGCAAACCATCCTGGAATCAGCATTTGATGATACCAGGTTGTCTACAGCTAAAAGCATTGCATCTTCTAATTGTTTGTCTACCGACCAGGTAGTTGAAATCTGTAAAATTTTCAGCTTCGAAGATTCTAAACTTGCTTTTGCAAAATATGCTTACAAATACACAACCGATCCGAAAAACTATTTTAAAGTGAACAATGTATTTGCATTCTCTTCAAGTAAAGATGAACTCAATGCATTGATCGGAGGAGGAGAATAATTTTTATTCAGATACCGCATTTCAAACTGGCAGAACTAAAACCCTGCCAGTTTTTTTATGTGCATAATTCTGTGCAAAACAGGTGCTAAACTGCAGGCTCTAAAATTTGGAATACGTAGGTATGTTGTAGTATATTTATATAACAATAGAGAAGCGGATATTTTGAAAAAAAATAGAAGCCTATCAAACAAAAGCATCGGGTTCGTCATGTTACAAACTGAGTAATTGGGGAGTAAGTAAGGCAAACTTGATGCTTTTTGTATTTGATCAATTCAGCACCAGCATTATCAAATAATAGCCTGCCTTTTTTTAATTGGATGTATTCCATTCTTTAATTTAAAAATCCCAACTTTTTTAGCACTGATTTGTTCGTAACTTTACCGCAAGGAGCATTTATGGGCGTTAAAAAACAGCAAAACAGTCAAATCCAGTCGGGAGGAGATAATATAGAAGTGGTTGGAGCCAGGGAGCACAACCTTAAAAACATCGACATCAGTATTCCCAAAAATAAACTGGTGGTATTTACCGGAGTCAGCGGAAGCGGTAAGTCTTCCCTGGCATTCGATACCATTTACAATGAAGGTCAGCGCAGGTATATGGAAAGCTTTTCAGCATATGCCCGGCAATTTGTCGGCGATATGGAAAGGCCGGATGTTGACAAGATTACCGGACTGTCGCCCGTCATATCCATAGAACAGAAAACGACCAATAAAAACCCACGCAGTACTGTTGGAACCATTACAGAAATCTATGATTTTCTGCGTCTGTTGTATGCCCGTGTAGGCGAAGCATATAGCTATAATACCGGCAAGAAAATGGTGAAGTTCAGTGAAGAGGAAATTGTACAGTCGATTTTTAAAAAATTCAAAAATAAAAAAATAAGTCTGCTCGCTCCCCTTGTTCGGGGCCGTAAAGGTCACTACCGTGAGTTGTTTGAAGACATCCGTAAAAAAGGTTTTCTCAAAGTAAGGGTTGATGGAGTGGTTGCTGATCTTGCACCACGCATGCAGGTAGACCGGTATAAGATTCATGATATTGAAGTAGTGGTCGACCGGTTACAGGTTACCGATGATATGAAGGTACGACTGAGCCAGAGTGTGCAGAAAACACTGCAGATGGGGAAGGATTTATTATTTCTGCTCGTGAATGACGACAACTCGGTTGCTCAATACAGCAAGCACCTGATGTGCATCGATACCGGTATCAGTTACGAGGAACCTTCACCCAACGCATTTTCATTTAATTCCCCTTACGGCGCCTGCCCCGATTGTAAAGGATTGGGAACCGTTTACCAGGTAAATATGGATGCAGTAATCCCCGATGATAAATTAAGCATCAATGAAGGTGCGATTATCCCTTTGGGTGAGGAAAGAGAAACACATGTTTTTAAACAGGTTCAGCAACTATCGAAAAAATATAAAATTAACCTCGATAAACCGGTCAAAGACCTTCCGCAGAAAGCCATGAATGTAATTCTTTATGGCAAAGAGGAAGTCGCTTCAAATGCTGATGCAGATATCGAAATCGATGTGGCCGATGATGCGCCAATCTATTACGCAACAGAATATGAAGGAATCGTAAATATGTTGCGTCGCTGGTTTGCCTCAACCAGTACAACAGAAGCACTCAGGGACTGGGTTGAAAAATTCATGAAACTCCGTACCTGTGATACCTGCAATGGAACCAGGCTCCGCAAGGAAAGTCTCTGGTTTAAAATTGATGAAAAGAATATCAGTGAATTGAGTGAAATGGATCTTGATGTTCTGGGTGATTGGTTTAAAACGCTGGAGAAAAGACTGAGTGATAAACAAAACAGTATTGCAAGGGATGTGTTGAAGGAGATCAGGGAAAGATTACAATTCTTATTGAATGTTGGGTTAACCTATTTAACATTGTATCGCCCATCCCGGAGTTTGAGTGGGGGAGAATACCAGCGCATCCGTTTGGCAACACAGATCGGATCACAGTTACAAGGCATCACGTACATTCTAGATGAACCCAGTATCGGTTTGCATCAGCGTGACAATCACCGGTTGATTACAGCCCTTCAGCATTTAAGAGATATCGGCAATAGTGTTTTGGTTGTTGAGCACGATAAAGATATCATGCTGGCATCAGACTATTTAGTGGATATCGGCCCGAAAGCGGGTACGCATGGGGGTAAGATTGTTGCACAGGGAACTCCGGAGGAAGTATTGAAAACGGATTCTGAAACCGCTCAGTATTTAAACGGCAAAAAGAATATTGAAGTGCCTGCACAGCGCCGTAAAGGCAATGGTGGTTTCATCGAACTAAAAGGTGCCAAAGGCAATAACCTGAAAGATGTTTCGGTGAAGTTTCCATTGGGAAAACTTATCCTGGTAACAGGGGTAAGCGGTAGCGGCAAATCTACATTGGTAAATGAAACACTTTACCCGATTCTCAACCAGTATTGTTATCATTCTAAAACGGAACCACTTCCTTATAAATCTGTAAAAGGACTCGAGCTGATTGATAAAGTAATTGAAATTGATCAGAGCCCGATTGGCAGAACGCCGAGAAGCAACCCGGCAACCTACTGTGGTTTTTTTACTGATATACGAACTTTGTTTGCGTCTGTACCTGAAGCAAAAATCAGGGGTTACAACGCCGGCAGATTTTCTTTCAATGTGAAAAGCGGTCGCTGTGATGTTTGTGAAGGTGGTGGTATGCGGGTGATCGAGATGAATTTCCTTCCCGATGTATTGGTGCACTGTGAAAAATGCAATGGTAAAAGATACAACCGGGAAACATTGGAAATCCGATACAAAGGAAAATCCATCAGCGATGTTTTGGATATGACGGTAGATGATGCGGTTGAGTTTTTTAATGCGGTGCCTTATATCTACCGGAAAATAAAAGTATTGCAGGAAGTCGGTTTGGGATATATCACTTTAGGTCAGAGTGCTGTAACACTCAGTGGGGGTGAAGCGCAAAGGGTGAAACTGGCCACAGAACTCGGCAAAAGAGATACAGGCAAAACTTTTTATATACTCGATGAACCCACAACCGGACTGCATTTCCAGGATATTCGACACCTGCTGGATGTTTTGAATAAATTGGTCGACCGGGGAAATACGGTGCTTGTCATTGAACACAATCTGGATATGATCAAAGTAGCCGATTATATAATCGACATTGGTCCCGAAGGCGGATCAGGTGGTGGAACAGTATTGTTTGAAGGAACGCCGGAGGATATGGCCAAAATAAAAACAGGCTTTACAGCCCGTTACCTTAATGAAGAGTTGAAAATTGCGGCTAAGCAAAAATCATAACTGAAAAGGGTATTCGAAAATAAGGCAACGCATAGTAACGAAAATAGCAGGTGTGGTTTCAGAGGGTTGTAGCAAGGCCAAAGACTTACTCTCAGGGGTATATCTTCTGTTATATACTATTGCACTTATTTATTCTTTTATCAGTTGTTGATTTAATAATTTGTATTATCCTTTTGTACTGTTGTAAATCAGCACAATGATTACGCAAGCCAGCAGAATGATAAGCCTGTAAATCGTCGGACTTAAAAATTTGTAACTTTTTCTCATTTTGCAATATTTGGTTTAATAGAAATGAGGGCAACGCATTTGTTTCTTAACCCTGTTTCTTTCACGGCCACTTCCTGCGCCTCCGCTGTAATCATCCAGTGGTCCGAATCGAATACCGAGTTTCAATACAAATGAGAAGTAAGCATCCATCTGGTGCATGTTGCCTCTTTGTGTTCCGGGTTCATAGCGATTAACCCCTGGCGTTACAATACCAACGGTTTTATCGTGAATCTGCCGGGCAATGATGGCATCTGCAGGTGAAAGATACCTGTCGAAATCATCCGGGTCGATGTAGGTTGTACTTACATCATCTATATAATCTGTAAATGTTTTACGGTATAATAATTCGGGACTGATATTCACCCGTTCGCTGAGTCGGATGCGCACACCCAATCCCATCGGGATATTCATCTGCGTAAGCTGATAGGCTCTTTTTTCTTCATAACCCGGCATACCCTGGCCTTCCGTTTTTAATGGGTGCAACCGATGCCATGTTTTTCCACCATACTGATTGGTAATAGATCCCTTTGGATCAAAATGAAATATACCTGCACCGATAAATCCATAGGGTTTAAAGGTGGGATCATAATCGGGACTAGATTTAAAGAGCATGGTGGGATAAATTTCCACTGCACCATATAATTCCCAGATATCACTTTTAAAATCAAGATTGCGTTGTTTTCTCCAGAGTTCATTTACACCGTTAGTGTTGATGATATTATCTCTGCCTTCAACAAATGTATATTGTCCTGCAACCCTGATGCCCATCCAGTCATTCGGATAGATGGTGATGAAAGCTCCTTTCATCATTTTGGTTAATTCGAGGTTGAGGTCTTTGATAAATCTTTCTCCTTTGCCGTAGTTTCCACCAAGATCACCTAAAAAGAATGTCGGCCCGAAATTTAATCCGGCTTCAACAATAGCTCTTTTTCCTCCAAAAGTAAAATGCTGTGCTTCCGCTGTGAAGTTTAAGTTAGCGGTAATGAGTGCAGTCAGTAAAACTTTACGCCATCTGGTGTGTAAAGAAATTTTCATAAGGAACCGGTTTAAGGTCTTTCTACGGAAACGGATAAACGGAATATCACTAAATATTCCTATCCACCTAAAACGGGTTCTGAATGAAAATATTGTATGATCAGCAGCCTATTTTGTTAGTAACATTTCTACATGCGGGATTCCATCTTCCAGGTAATGTTTCCCAGTCGATACAAAGCCGAGATTGCCGTAGAAATCAAGCAGATACGCCTGAGCGCCTATTTTAATACTGGTTACCTGAAACTGAGAGAGGGTTTTCTCAATAGCCATTTGCATCAATTCTTTGCCAAAGCCATTTTTACGGAATTCGGGATTGGTTACAACCCTTCCGATACTGGATTCTTCATAACAAATACCCGGAGGAATGATGCGGGCATAAGCAGCAGGTTCATTGTTTACCCAACCACAAAGATGCCAGCAAAACTGATCTTTGTTATCGAGGTCGAGGTACGGACAATTTTGTTCCACTACAAAAACCTGGCTGCGTAACCTGAATATGCTATACAATTCATCGATCGTTAATGCTGCATATTCTTTATAAGTCCAACGGATGGCTGACATAATATTTTTTTTAGTAGTGGTATTTATCTTTCCACCTTTCTTTCAGAAATTTTCTTGTTTCCTCTTCTCTGGCATTTTTCTGAGGAGAATAAAACCTCGTTCCTGAAATGGCTTCCGGTAAAAATTCGAGCAACACAAAATTGTTTTCAAAATGATGTGCGTATTGGTAGTCTTTTCCGTAATCCATTTTTTTCATCATGCTGGTAGGTGCATTTCTGAGGTGCAAAGGAACCGGCAGGTCGCCTTTTTTACGAACAGCCGACAGCGCTTCTTCAATAGCCATATAAGAAGCATTGCTTTTCGCAGAGGATGCCAGGTAAACAGCACATTGTGAAAGGATGATCCTGCTTTCGGGATAACCGATCAGGTTCACCGCCTGGAATGTACTGGTAGCCAGTAGTAAAGCATTCGGATTGGCATTGCCGATGTCTTCGCTGGCAAAAATCACCATTCTTCTGGCAATGAATTTTACATCTTCACCACCTTCTATCATACGGGCCAGCCAGTACACGGCACCGTTAGGATCACTGCCCCGCATACTTTTGATAAAAGCAGAAATGATATCATAATGCTGTTCACCTTTTTTATCGTAAAGGGCAATCTTTTGCTGTGCAATCTGCATCACGAGTTCATCTGTAATGGTTGCATTTTTGCCGGTGGTTTCACAAACGAGTTCGAGCAGGTTGAGTAATTTGCGGGCATCACCTCCTGAAATATTGATCAATGCTGATGTTTCAGCAAGGGTGATATGCAGTTCTGATAGTACTTTATCTTTCGTGAGTGCATATTGAATAAGCCCTGTAAGATCATCGTCTGACAACGCTTTCAACACATATACCTGGCACCTGCTGAGCAAGGCGCTGTTTACTTCGAAGGAAGGATTTTCTGTGGTTGCGCCGATTAATGTGATGATACCTTTTTCAACAGCTCCGAGTAATGCATCCTGCTGCCCTTTGTTGAAACGATGTATTTCATCGATGAATAAAATAGCAGATTGCTGATTCTTAGCTTCCTCAATTACTTCCCTTACTTCTTTCACTCCGGAAGAAATGGCACTGAGTGTATAAAAGGGTTGTTGTAAACTGTGTGCAATAATTCCGGCAATGGTTGTTTTACCAACACCGGGAGGTCCCCAGAGTATCATTGAAGGGATTTTACCATGCTCAATAGCAGTGCGTAAAATACTTCCTTTGCCTGTCAGGTGCTGCTGACCTGCAAGTTCCTCCAGTGTTGTAGGACGAAGCCGTTCTGCTAATGGGGGCATACTCATGGTTCAAAGTTAACTACAGTATTCAAAGAGGAGATTAAATTAGTATGTAAAATTTTCAGGTGCCAATATTCTCAACTATTGAATCGAGTTGTATGTGGTTAGCTTTTATTTTTTTGTAGAGATATATCGTTGAGAAAAAATTAAAAATCCCGGTAATAGAAATCAGTAATACACAAATGAATATAAACAGAACAAAAATTTCATTATTAAGCGTGGAACCATTCCTGGTAATATATATATTAAATAGAGTGGCTCCTAAATTTACTACTCCGAAAGTTGACAGAATAGTAGCGATGAGTTGAAAAAATCCCTTTAAAGTAATTGCGAATACGGAAATGGCAGACTTACTTCCAGCATACCTGCATTTTTTTACAAGATTGATACCTGCATAATCATGTAAGAAAAAAATAAATAAACAAATCCAGCAGATCGATAGCCCTAATACCTGACTATCCAGCATAGCTTCTTTGGCAAAAAGCATTTTTATACTGAGTGTTATGGTGAAAACGAATGTACACAACAGGTTTGTTATAAACATGAATGAGTATAACTGTAACTTACCTGTCATCATATGATTTCGCTTTTTAAGGAGCGGGTTTTAAATCAAGCTTAATCTGCAATTCAGTAAACTGTTTGTCATCGATGGATGATGGAGCATCAATCATTACATCCCTGCCACTGTTGTTTTTCGGGAAGGCGATAAAATCACGGATGCTTTCGCTGCCACCAAGGATTGAACAAAGCCGGTCGAATCCAAAAGCAATACCGCCATGCGGAGGTGCTCCGTATTCAAATGCACCGAGCAGGAAACCGAATTTGTGTTGCTGTTCATGTTCGTCCATACCCAGCGCTGCAAACATTTTTTGCTGCAATTCTTTCTGAAAAATACGGATACTGCCACCGCCGATCTCATTTCCGTTTAATACCATATCGTATGCATTTGCTTTGATACTGGCATAAGGATGTTTCAGGTATTCAGCAGGATTTTCAATAACGGGATTGTTATTGATCATTGTTTGTATATCAGATGGTTTGGGTGATGTAAACGGATGATGACGGGCAACCCACCGGTTCTCTTCTTCCGCATATTCAAACAATGGGAAATCCAGTACCCACAATAACCTGAATTCATCGGCTTTACGTAAGCCCAGTAATTGTCCCATATATAAGCGCAGTTCACTGGTTGCTTTCCTGGTTCTTTCTTCTGCACCGGCAAGTATCAGGATAAGGTCTCCTGCTTTTGCATTGCAGGCTGTAGCAATAGCTTTCAATTTTTCTTCCGGGTAGAATTTGTCAACGCTGCTTTTATAAGTACCATCGGCATTGCATTTAATAAATACCAGTCCTTTCATGCCGATCTGAGGGCGTTTAACCCATTCCGTTAGTTCGTCTGTTTGTTTGCGGGTGTATTCGCTGCATCCTGGTGCGGCAATAGCGATTACTGTTTCTGCTTCATCAAAAACCTTGAATCCTGCTTCGTTGATGAGCGATGAAATATCTGTTCTTCCCGGGAATGTATGGCCAGGGAATTTCAGGTTGCAAAGCTGCATGTCAAACCGGATGTCGGGTTTATCGTTGCCATAAGTCCACATCGCATCTTCCCAGGTCATGCGTTCCACCTTATCGGTATAGTCGATGTTCTTTACATCTTTGAAAATTCTTTTCACCAATCCTTCAAACATCTGCAGGATATCTTCCTGTTCCACAAACGACATTTCACAATCTATCTGTGTGAACTCAGGTTGACGATCAGCCCGCAGGTCTTCATCCCTGAAGCATTTTACAATCTGGTAATAACGATCGTAGCCACTCACCATCAGCAATTGTTTGAAGGTTTGAGGAGATTGCGGTAATGCATAAAATTGTCCGGCATTCATCCGGCTGGGCACCACAAAATCTCTGGCACCTTCTGGTGTTGATTTAATGAGGAATGGTGTTTCAATATCCATGAAATTATTTTCATGCAGATAGTTGCGGGTGCTTCTGCCTACTGCGTAACGGAGTTCAAGGTTTTTCTTAACGGCTTGTCTCCTGAGATCAAGGAAACGGTATTTCATGCGAAGGTCATCACCGCCATCGGTATCATCCTGAATGGTAAAGGGTGGTGTTATTGATTTATTAAGGATAGTAAAATCTGAAACCAGGATTTCAATTTCGCCGGTTGGTATGTTATTATTTTTACTGCTTCTTTCATTAACGGTACCGCTTACCTGCAAAACGAATTCCCTTCCCAGCGGATTCAATTCAAGTTTTTCATTCAGTGCTTCTGAAAAAAGCAATTGAGTAATGCCATAGCGGTCGCGAAGATCAACGAAACGTAATGCTGCCGAATTTGCGTACGGTTTGAACCCAACCAGCTAAGGTTACGGTTTGATTGATGTCTGATACTCTTAATTCGCCGCAGGTATGTGTTCTGAACATAAAGATTTGAAAAAGGTTAATTAAAATATTCCGTAAGAAAGGCAGATTGCAGGGATTTACCAGTGCGCATCTGTTCCTGTAATTCGGGATGCAAATATAAGGCAAAGAAAAGCCCCGTTAGATACGGGGCTTTTATAAAATTCGCTGTTATTATGCCTCTGGCAGCGATTTAGGAGCATTATTGCTGTCCATCATTTCCATTAGTTTCATACCCAGTAAACCGTTGATGCCGCCATCGGTTCCATTGGCATTACCGATCAGGATATCAGGAATCACTTTGATATGTCCTTTACCGATTTCTTCGGTGATTTTGTAGCGGGTGAAATTGTCGCCACCCATCGCTTTTACCTGTAATTCATAGGCTTCAGCGGTGCTTTTACCGATGGCCATGATTTTTTCGGCTTCTGCCAGACCCGTTTTACTGATTTTCTCAGCATCTGCACTTGCATTGAGCCTGGTTGCTTCAGCCTGGGCACCTGCTCTGGCTTTGGTCGCTTCCGCTTCGGCATTTGCCCTCATTTTGGTGGCAGTTGCTTCCGCATCTACCTGTAACCTTAGACTATTGGCATCACCTTCGGCTTTTTTCACAGTAGCATCGGCAGTACGTTGTGCAATTTCAACGCTTTGCTGTGCTTTTACAATTTCCTTCTGCATATCGGCAATGGCAGTTTCTTTTTCCATTCCCTGGCGTTGTTCCTGGGCCATCTTCTGGGTCTGATAGGTTTTCTGTTCTTCTTCGGCAATCTTACGGTCTGTAAGTGTTTTCATTAATGCTTCCGGAGGAACGATATCACCGATCAGCGTGTCAACAGCATTCACATTGTATTCATCGAGTACCGCCCTGATATGATCCTTAGCCGCCTGTTGTCTTTCCTTACGGGTGCTGAGGAAGGAGATCACATCACTGTCCTGTGCCGAGTTCCTGAAATAGTTACCGATCGTTGGTTCCAGCACCTGGCTCACCAGGTTATTCATGCTTCCGAAACGGGCAATCACTTTCGGTGCTTCAGTAGCCGGGATATGAATGATCTGCGCCACATCCAGGTTAAAAGGGAAACCGTCTTTTGATCTAACGGTAATGGTTGATAGATTTTTATCTAATGCATGTGCCTCACTGCGTGCGTTTGCCCAGTTCAGTACCAGGTTGGTTGTTGGAACCAGTTCCACTTTCATGGTGTATTTGTTGATCGGGTATTTACCGGGGCCAAGGGGTTCCATCCACACACCGCGTTGACCACGGCTTACGATATTACCGTGTTTAAAAGTATCACCTGTTAAGTCTTTGCCATCTTCACCTACATAACTGATCACTACACCTACATGACCAATGGGCACATCTGTCATAGGGATTTCTTCAAGCTGTATGGCCCATGGGTTAATGAAATAACTACCGGCCAGCATTACCTGCGGTTGCAGACCACGGTTACCGTTATTCGCAAGGAATGCATCAATATCCTGGAAGTTGTTATGTCCTTCAATCATTTCACCGGCGATTTGTCCGGCCCTGATCGGTTTACCATCGAGTGTGGTAACAATGCCCACCATGTTTTCCCTGATGATTACCATATCGGCAATGGTTACACTAAAAGCAAAGCTGTTGATACGATAAGAACCAGCTGTGAGCAAGGCAGTTTGCCTACCTTTCTGACCATTGTTACCAAGGAACTTTTCTGCATCCTGGAAATTATCACAATCTACACGCCGGCCGAGGATATTACCTGTTGGTAATTCCGCACCGTCGTTTGAAAGTACCAGTCCGATTTTACCTTCAGGAATAACGGTAAAGGGTACCATGTCAACGCCGTATTGCCATGGCCACATACCCCAGTAGAGTCCGGGTGCCAGTGTTTGTGCCTGGAAACCTGCTTCGCCTTTTGTTGCAATAATCCTTCCATCGGGCAGTTCTTTGTTGGCACCAAACAGTACGAATTTTTTTGTAACGAGACCGATCCTGTTTTCGGGAACGATGACCATACCAAAGAATACCCTTAGTATGAATTTGTAAAAGATCATATGAGATAAAAATTACCAGTAACCACCAGTAGGTGGCAAAAAAATCATAGATGTTCATGTTGTGTTGTTTTGGTTTATATAATTGTTATTGATTTAAATTGAATTCATTTTGTATTTCGCCGGACAAATTATAGTTAAAATATTCGTTTATACGAATACGTTAGTACGCTGCTTTTTGAGAAAAGCGTTACCAGATTTAAACTAAATTTTTAAGGTAAAAAACAAGCTGTTAGAGAAGGAAAATTTCCGGTGGCTTTACCCGTTGCCTGTAATTAAAGAGTAATGCCGCAATAAGACTTTTCATTTGTCATGGGAGCGATGCTCCGTTTACTTTGAAGACATAAAGGTATCAGGACTGCAAAAATTCTGCAAGAAAATCCGATACAGGTGGTAGTGGGTGTTTCACGAATGGTAAAGTATGTGTGATGAGTGGTAGCTGTAAAATTAAGTAATTAGCGTGCTTTATCAGTTTTATTTTTATTTGTATAATATTGAAATACAGATTATTACATGGTTTCTAATTCGTTTTTATGCCTTGGCTTCCAGATCAGGTAATAAAATGCCAGGAACAGGATGCCCAGTACAAATGGTACAATTGCCAGGTGTTTATAGGTATACTCCCCGAACAAGGGCTTTGGTATCGAAATGAAAAAATTCACTGATCATCCAGTAACTGTTGGCACTGATCCAAAGCGTAATCGCAATGTTATGACACAATTCACTCATGTACTGGCGTGTTCTCCAGGCAATCACAATCGATATGATCAATGTAGGAAAGATCATGGCAACGCCCAGTGGTCGCCAGATCATGCACCAGGCAATGTCTTTAAACAACCAGAATACGATGTGCAGGTTTTCCATTTTGCGGTAACGCAGCGGAATATTATAAACAGGTTCATTTGTCATACCTGCGAATATATTAATGCTTTTGCATAAAAAAAGGGACCTGCAAAAGTCCCTTTCATTGAATTCAATATTTATTTATTTCTCTTCAACCTTTAACTTTGATTCCTTCACTATGGCTGCTGAACTCGGGAGCATACATGCACTGAATGCTGGTGACGCCATTGTTGAATTCTCCGGCATGGGTAACAAACAAGCTGTATTCAAAAACATAGCTGCCTTTTGGTAACCAGTTAAAGAAGAAATTAACGGATGCATCTTTGGTTGTTTCATAATAACCCAGTCCGCCCTGCCATTTGTATTCACTGAGTACATTAACAGGTTCCATACAGGCTGCCCGGAGATCTTTCATGTGGAGGTATTCCATATCACGATCTGCCTTCAGTACAATTCTCACTTTGATTTTATCGCCAACTTTAAGACTGCTGTTTTCATCCACAGGCTGAAGTACCGGCCCACGGGCTGTTTGTTTTTCGATAAACAATTTCTTGGTCAGTTTCAACGGCGTTGCGGCACCGGTTACTTTATCCATGTCTTCGAAATATTGCCAGTAAACAGCACCCCAGGAAGTAGAACCGGTTTGTTTATTATTTTTATCCTGCACATCAATTTTAATTCTTCCCATATCTGGCTGAACCTTTGCTCCGGGTATAACAGATTTGATATAACCCGTACCTGCTTCTGCGTCATCGGGTAGATGGCTGGATGATTGTGTTGCCCAGTGTAATGGTTACTGATTTATTTTCTGCAAGCCAGTCGGATCCATTCATCAGTAAAGCATAACAGGCTTCAGCCGTAGCTTTGGTGCTCTTCCAGTTGGTCGTTTGTTTTTGTTTCAGCAACCAGGTTTTGAGGTCATTGACCAGCGAAACATCTTTGCCGATTTCAGAAAATGCTTCAATCAGTAAAGCCTGACTTTCTACCGGAGCCTGGTACCACCAATATCCACCGTTATTAAATTCTTTCCAGTACATGCCCATTTCTTCATTGCTGATGGCATTTTCTTTTAATGATTGAAGAATGCTTAGCCGCAGTTTTATTGTCACCCGTTCTGTGTAAGGCAAGTGCAATCATGCCCTGCATGTACCTTGAGTTTTTCAACCAGTATTTTACAGATTGATCACGGAAATGCGTATACGCTTTATTGAATTTTGCCGGTACAGGAATTTCAGTAAAAAATGACCGCATGTACAGGTATTGGATAGCCGATGAAGAAAGATTGTTGTTTTTCAGATTTGCCTTTAATCTTTTTCAGCTGATCATATTCTTCTTTGTTCCTTGCATCGAGGTATTCCAATGCTTTTTTAATAACTGGTTCCAGGCCTTGTAAATCATCTTTATTCAATGCACCCAGTTTTTTCAGGTGGCCGATGCCTGTAAGAATGTATTGAGTGATGTATCGGTCATCCGGACCATTTTTAAACCAGCTGAAACCACCATTGCTGGTTTGCATTTCGCTGAATTTTTTAAGTGTGCCAGTCTTTTCAGTTGCCAGTTTGCTCATATCAAAAAGCAAAGCAATGTTTTTCTTGCGTGTACTTTCATCCTTTGCTTCCAGCACCCAGGGTGTTTCCTGCAAAAGAGCAGATTTCAATTCCTGGTTTTTCTCCAGGTTACTGATGTAGTGCTGCAGTGTCTTTTGTTTTCCATTTATTAAAAACAGATTTAATGGCCGGCATTTTATCGATGATATGAGCTGCCAGTACATTGGCATAATAGCGATTGAATGTTTGTTCGGCACATTCATACGGATATTCCATCAGGTAAGGAAGCGATTGTACAGCATACCAGGCCGGATTGCTGCTGTATTCTACTGTGATGGATTGATGGGTAAGTGTTTCACTTTTATTGTTCAGTAATTTTTCAAACAGGAAAGATTTACTGTTGGTATTGCGCATATTCAATGGCAATGTTTCAGTAACCAGTATCCGGCTGCTGAGTACGGGAAGGGCAGCTTCTTCGCCATCGCTGAAATCTTTTGTGTTGGTAACAGCACGGAAACGATAGCCCAGCACACTATTGAACGTAAAAGGTATTTCTACCGGGAATGTATATGCGCTGCTTTGTCCGGCTGCAACCGTAAAATATTGTACAGGAAAAACATTTTTGAACCAGCCATCAACAGGGTTATTGGTTGTGGCATCAAACAATTCAAGCTGAAGGGTTCCTGTTAATTCCTTCTCACTCATATTAACCAGTTTGGCTGATAATTCAATTTTATCGCCTTCCCTGAGAAAGCGGGGTGCATTCGGCTGAACCATCAATGGCTTCTGTGTTACCACTGTTTTTTCTGCATAGGCTGAAGCCAGATCAGTGGTATGTGCAAGCGACATCAGCTTCCACTGAGTAAGCGCTTCCGGAATGGTGAAGCTGAATGAAATATTGCCTTCGCTATCCGTTGTCAGATCGGGAAAGAAGAAGGCGGTTTCATTGAAGTTTTTTCTGATCTGGATATTGCCACCTTGCATTGCTTACTAGTGTTTTATTGAAGTGCAGTGTCATCTAGGCATTTTTACATCCATACTAACTTTGGTTGAAACATTATCTTTGGCTGGTTGAACTTTAACCTGGTTCAACTGCACCAGGCTCTGTGATAATTCCATCTGATTTAGAATTTTTGAATGCCTGCCGCATCTGAATCCATTAATTGCCGATATGTAGCATTATAAATATAACTAGTTCATTCTACCATTGTTTCTCCAGCCATTGTCATTCAGTTCGTTCATAGATTTTTTCTATTTCAGGCAACGCATCATTGATGTTTACATTGATTTCAACTGAGTTGATGTCATCGAAAGTTGTATGATTCCAGCTTACCATTTCATTCATGGTTGGCCATAATGATTGCAGTGATTGCCAGTTGTGCGGTTTAAACTGGTCCAGGGAAGCATCATACATGCTGATCAGGGCTTCTGCAGCTATTTTATCGGCATTCGCTCCTTTAATATTAATCTTCCATTTTTCTTCACTGCCAGGAAGTATTTTATCCCGGAATGTTTCAAAGCTGATGCTGAGTTCTTTGTTGCTCCAGGGGATTTCAATAGATTCAACCCCTTTGTAAACCCGGTTGTTTTTTACAAATACATAACTGATGTTGATACCGCCGCGATCTGATTCAGTGGTCTGCAGATCATTCGAATATGCTTTTCCGTTAGTGATTGCTACCGGACTGGTTTCTGTATTGCCCTGCATTCTGGAAAGACTCTGGATAAGCCAGATATTATCAAATGCAGTACTGAATGAGTAGGAAGCTTTATCACCAGGAGACACTATTTTACCAGCCGTTTCAAATTGCAACGGATCTGATGGATTGGTATTGTTTTTATCAGTAAGCTGAATATAGCTGATGGCTTTGGTTGCTTCACCAAATTTATCGGTGCAGCTTACTTCAATTTTATACCAGCCCGCTGTAGCTTTTATACCCGATAAATTAAAAGTTCCATCTGCACTTGTGGAATCGGTGCTTTCAACCAATTGTGATACAACCGGCCATTTGTCTGCCTGATCTTCATCTGCATAAACATCATGCGGAAAGAGTTGCTGATAAGTTTCTTTACTCATCACAAACTGATCGGGCATTTCCCAGTAACGGTTCCTGAAAATCTTTACCGGGTTCCTGTAATTTTGAAATACGCAGTTTTACAGCAGTTTTTTCAAAGACATCATTCAGGTTGGTACTTTTGATTTTGATATTTTTCAGAGAGTCTGCCGGCATTTTTTTAGCAGCAATGATATTCAACTGCAGTGCCTGGTAAGAAACCGCAACAGTAGTTGTGCCACTCCGGGTTTCGCCATTGATATCGGTTACATCGGCACTTACTTCATAATAAAATATAGGCTGACTGCTTTTATCAACGGATTCATCTGGTATGGCTTTAAAACTGATCTGAAATTGTCCGTCATGCATGCAGTCCTGGTTTCTCCTTGTGCTATTTCCATTTCTTCATTGCTGGATGGATAAATCATTTTGCCCCATCCCCACCAGATCGGGTATCGCACTTTTCGTACAACCCTGTACGTTACTGCAGCGCCGTCAATATTATTTCCTGCATAGGCTTTTGCTGAACCGGTAACTTTAATGCTGTCATTCAGGCGGTAAGTACTTTCGGGTTTTTTAATTTCAGTGAAGAATTTTGGTCTTTTGTATTCCTCCACACTGATTTGCTGCGTAGATTCATTAACCACATCCTTCAGGTAAAATTCACCATTGAGCATGCCTTCCGGTATTTTAAAACTTCCCTTATAGGATCCATACTGGTTGCTGGTTACAGTCAGTTTGCCCACTTCGGTTCCATTCGCATCAATTAATAATACATCTGTTTTATGGCCAGCGATCACACTGCTGTAGCGGGTGCTGCTATCGGTACTAACCACAATGCCTTTGAAATAAACGGTTTGTCCGGGGCGGTAAATCGATCTGTCGGTAAAGAGGAATGTTCTTTTCTGCGATGCGGATGTATAGCTGTTGTAATTATAATTATAATGGGTGTCATCAGTGAACAATTCATCCTGCTGGTATTTAACCTGTACAGAGTAATTATAATATTCTGTTTCTTTTTTTATTTTAACATAGCCATCTGCATTGCTGCTTGTAACTGGCTTTTTTAATCGCATCGTAAGACCTGGTATTGTAGTTATAATTTTGCTGCCAGAACTGAATAGATGCTCCGTTCAGCGGCTTACCTGTTTCCCTGTCGAGCACAAACAAATCATTGTTATTGCTGATCAGGTAACTGATATGGCTGATATGAATCACCTGTGCTGCAATGATATTTTTCTTCAATGAAAACTGCGGATCGCGACTGGCAACGAGGAAATAAATTCCTGAAGCAAGTCCATCTGTTTTAATTTCTGTACTGTGTTCCTGGTGATCCTTCAGATCAGGCAGGTCTGCTTTCCAGGATTTATCAGCTTTCAGCGTAATTAATTTCGACCAGTAATTTCCATCAGAATGAGAAAGTTTCTGTGATTCTTCTTTGGTGGTTTTGATGATCCTCAGGTAAATCGCAGGTGTATTTTTATATTTTACCAATGACCTGAATGGCTGCCCGGGAATATTTACTTCTTCCGTTTGAAGAGATAAACCAGGTTCTAAAATCTGGTTCAGCATATTCTGTGCTTTCACAGCTCCATCTGATTTCGGGAATTTTTTAATGGCTTCCTCGCAAAGCTCTTTTGCCTTATTGTATTCAAACTGGTATTGTGTATTAGTGAAGGGTTTGTACTTTCCGGCATTTCCGTAATAGATAGAAGCCAACAGGAAAATAGCATCTGCAGACAGAGGTTCAGCAGGATAATCTTTTATAAGCTGTCGCAATGATTTTTCATACAATGATTCTTTATTGATCAGTGTACTTTTTTCATAAACAAACTGAAGCCTTTTCAGGTCGGCATCAATCAATGCTTTCGGATTGTTTCCGGATGCATGAAATTTCAATAGTTTCTGTAGAAGCAGCAATCCCTGGAAATGCAATGAACTGCTGTCGGGTGTAGAAAAATTAATTGCTGTAAACCTGTTCACCGGCGCAAAATAATTTTCATCGGATATCCGGAACTGATAGATTGGCTTGGTAATATAGTTCTCATCATTTAAAAAATAATCGAGTGCCCGGTGTGCCAGGAGATCAAAAATGGTTGGGCGGAGGTCTTTTGTGTTTTTCCCTTTTGTGAGGATGGCTTCAAAAGCAGCCGTGGAAGTTTTTTTCAGAACAGCTTCATTGCTGAGTGAGGCATTGTATAAGGAAGAAATCTCAGCAACAAACTTATCCATGCTCCAGGTGCTGATGTCTTTGTCGTTTTCAACTGCCAGTTTGGTTCTGTCGTATAAATCATACCTGTTCTGGTTCAGGTAATCCAGCATCAAATCAGCCTGCATACTCTGCAGGATGTTTTTTGCCGGCGATGATGATTTTGTTGCCAGGGAATCGAGGTAAGCGATGTTTTTTTCTGTACTGTTTTCTTCCGTCATATTGCGGTACTTCATTTCATGCATAGCCGCTTTTATCAGCTGTGGTTCATTTCCCGTAACTGAAGCCATTTTCATGATTGCTTTTACTTCTTTCCATGCAGAAGCGGTAAGTCCTTTTTCTTCAAAGGCTGATACTTTTTTCCAGTTGGCAACATAGTTGTTCATCTTTTGTGCGTAGAGGTTAAATTGACAGAATAAGCCAATCAGGGTGGCAAGTATAAATTTTCTGGTATACATATCCGTTCTTTTAAATAAATGGCCGGCATCCGGCATAAAACTGATGTAAAGAAACCGGTTTTTCCACAATATCCCCGGGCGAAATTTTCTTTAACTTTTTATTAGGTATCGGGCTTTTTACTTCTCTCTCAGAGCGTCGTCTTATATTAAAATTTACAGCATTCTTTTTATAACCAGCTAAACTATTTTTTATGAAAACAATTTTTACTTTATGTCTTTTTCTATTATCGGGATTTTCTGTTTTTGCTTCCTATAATGAAGGATGGCTAACAGTAACCAGTGTTTCAAAATCGCCACTCAGGATTATTGTAGATGGCAGATCCTATACTGATAATGGCAGCAACAATGAAGTTGTACTGAGAGACCTTCGCCCAGGATATCATACCGTAAAAGTGATTCAGTTTAACAGGGGCAGATCAGGATATGGCTGGAATGGAAATGGAAGAATGAGAACCTTATATGAATCCAGCATCTACATCAAACCAAATTTTCATGTAGATATTCTGATCAACCGTTTTGGTAAAGTGATGATTGATGAAAGACAACTTACCAGGAATAACAATGGTGAGTATGATGACAATGACTGGGACAACGACAATCAGCATGGCTACGGTTACACAGAGATGGACAGTCGTTCATTTGATCAGTTGAAACAAACATTGCGCAACGAAAGTTTTGACAATACAAGGTTATCGATCGCTAAACAGGCTGCAGGTGTACAGTATTTCAAAGCTGCACAGGTAAAAGAAATGATGGAATTGTTCAGTTTTGAAAAGAACAGACTGGAGCTGGCTAAATTCTGCTACAGTCGCACCATCGATAAAGGAAATTATTTTATTGTGAATGACGCATTCAGTTTCAGTAACAGTAAAGAAGAATTATCCAGGTATATGAGAGAAACCAGGTAAGATTTTAAGGTTGTTTTTTGGTGGCTATACTTTGAAAAGGGTTTGGAACGGGGTTCCGCCCTTTTTTCTTTGGTACAAATTAAAAATGCCGGTAAAAACCGGCATTTCAATATCATCGTTTCAATGAATTATTTTTTGATGGCTTCGGCCATGGTTTTTCCGATATCAGCCGGACTTGCTGCAACGTGGATACCACATTCTGCCATGATCTTCATTTTAGCAGCAGCAGTATCATCGGCACCGCCAACGATGGCACCAGCATGACCCATGCGGCGTCCGGGAGGAGCTGTTTGGCCTGCGATAAATCCTACCACCGGTTTTTTGTTGCCGGTTTCTTTGATATACTTCGCTGCTTCAGCTTCCATACCACCACCGATTTCGCCAATCATAACAATGGCATCGGTTTCATTATCGTTCATCAGTAATTCAACGGCTTCTTTGGTAGTTGTTCCGATGATCGGATCACCACCGATTCCAATCGCTGTAGAAATACCCAATCCGGCTTTAGCAACCTGGTCGGCCGCTTCATAGGTTAATGTACCCGATTTGGATACGATACCAATTCTGCCTTTTTTAAAGATAAAGCCAGGCATGATACCCACTTTACATTCTTCAGCTGTGATAACGCCCGGGCAATTCGGACCAATCAGCCTTGTTTTACTTCCTTTGAGGTAATTTTTCACTTTTACCATGTCCTGAACCGGAATGCCTTCGGTAATACAAACCACCAGTTTGATACCTGCTTCAGCAGCTTCCATGATGGCATCTGCGGCAAATGCTGGTGGAACGAAAATGATGCTTACATCTGCACCGGTTGTTTTCACTGCATCTGCAACGGTATTGAATACAGGTTTGTCAAGATGACTGGTACCACCTTTACCCGGCGTAACACCGCCAACTACCTGTGTTCCGTACTCGATCATCTGTGTAGCATGGAAAGTTCCTTCTGTACCGGTGAAACCCTGTACAATAATTTTCGAATCCTTGTTTACTAAAACTGACATGGCAACAATTAAGTGAGGTGAAAAATCTAAAATTTGCGCAAAGATAGGGGAGTTGGGCTATTGAATAAACAGGTTATTTAGATTTTGAGGCAACAAAAAAGCCCCTTTCTTTTACCAGGGAAAGGGGCTGATGGTTGAAATATTTTTATAGCAGGTTGAGGACTTTACCTTTCGGATATTTTGCGCTGTAACTGATCCGGAATTTTTTGCTTTCCCCTGGCGCCAGTTCAGTTTGCCAGGTTAACACGCCAATTTCGGTATTATTCGCAGCAGCACTGCTTTCCAGCAATTCCACTTCAATGTCTTTATTGGTACTGATCGGATACTGGTCTTTCAGAATGAGGTTCACCGCATCTTTTTTGTTATTCTTCACCGTTATATCGTAGGTGATGGTTTGAAGTTTATTGGTGCCCAGGAATTTTACACTGCTGAAATCGGTCACTTTTTCCCTTTTCACCTGGATTCTTTTGTCTTTACCGAGGGTGAGGTTCAGGGTATCGCTGGTGCTACCCGGGTCGATGAAAGATTTACCTACATAAGTACCTTCAAAAATGATATTGGCTTCACCGGGGAGTAAATTCAGTTTCTCCCATTCACTTACTTCAGCCAGCAGGTAAACTTCTTTTTCGAGTTTCGGTACTGAATAAAATTTATAAAATGCAGGGATAGAAGTTTCTTTCAGCGTAGCGATTTGTTGTTTTCCGTTCGAGGGAACATCGTATGGAATATCGATATCATAACTCACATCGAGTGCATGATCTGTAACCGAAACATAATCATCCAGTCCATCTTTAAGGGTAACCACAACAGCGCCATTGGCAGCCATTGAACCATACAAGGCAACTGCATTTTCATTTTTCAGAACATCAACTGATGCAATGGAATTCGGGTCGAGTTTTGAAAAATCTGCTGCTTGCATAATGCTGCCATTCACAATATACAATGGATTGGAATTTCCGGAAAGCGATTTAGTACCCCTGATGGTTATAGATTGAGCGGATTGAACATTCCAGCCCCGGAGCTTTTGCATCCAATGATATAACCCGTTGAAGGAATGGAATTAGAAGCAGTAAGCATCTTTTCCATTTTCTGAACCGGATTGATATAGCTGAGGAACCAGCTTTTAAGCAAGGGTGCAGTTCCATACTGACTGGGAGTGGAGGTTGATAAAGAGAGTTTTACTTTTTCCCAATCGATACCGGTTGTTTGAACAATTTTAGCTTTATAGATGATCTGGAGCGGACTTTTTACATCTGTAGCTTTGATGTCGTAATACGGCGTCCAGTAAGCGTTCTGTGTGATATAGGAAAGCGTGAATTCTGAATTGCCGGCAACAGCTGCGGATAGCTGAAGGATCAATCGACCAGCAGATTTGTTGTTTTTCTTTTGTTCTTCTGCGATCTGGTTCCTGATTTTGTCGGCAACCAATTCCAGTTTTGCTCTTTTCAGGCTGAGTGCTGAAAGTTCATTCTGCAGTTCTCCTGATTTGAGTTTGTAATAGTCGATCAGTTTCATGAGCTCTGCCACACTTAACCCGGTTTGCGTACCCTTGATTTCTTTGTTTGATTTTAGCACTTCAAGCAGATCATTGTTGATCGTAATGCTGATATCGGTTTTATAGATATCTGCGTTTATCCGTTCCAGTGAATCGTTGAGTTTTTTAATGACCGGACTGGTTATTTCATTCACCAGGTAGTTGTTGCTGAATTCTACTCCGAGTATGGTAACGGTAGAGGGACAATTTACCTGGATGCTGTTTACATCGGTATACTGACTGATGCCTTCGATGATCAGTTCATTATTGCCCTTCGACAGGCTGGCGGAAGCTGTATGGATCATTTCAGCACCGGTTCTGTAAACGGTAACCGATTTAAGATTGGCAGTGGAGGTTTTCTTTTCATCGTTGGCAAAAAGGGAAAAGCTGAGTGCCATCAGGCAGATGGCCAGACAAAGTTTCTTTTTCATATCAGGTTGTTTGGTTGTTGTTAATATAAAGGAACATTATCCCGATGCAAAAGCTGCTGAGAATGCATAAAAGAAATGTTAATACTGGGGGGGTGTTGGAAAGAAAGTTTAGTTTAAGTATGAGGACGTTGTAATAAATGAGCCGTTGCTGGTTGCTGGAAGATTAAAAGGAAAGTATAGATAAATAATGATGATAGAATGCTAAATGTACGGTTACTGGTAGTTTAGAAATGAAAGTCTGGTTATCAATGAGGAGGTTGTACTAAATGGGGAGTTACTGGTTGCTGGAAGTTTCTTTAGAGGAAAGCTATAGATAAATAATGATGAGTAGAATGCTATGATGTACGGTTGCTGGTTACTGGTGCCTGTAAAGTGAAGTAGGTTAAAGAATGAACGGATTGATCGAGTTGAGTAGTTTCACGCAAAGTTGCAAGTGGGCATAGGACGCAAGCCTGTAGTATAATTACTAAACTCAAAAATCAAAAGTAAAAAGTCAAAAAGAACGTGCCAGTAACCAGCAACAGTAACCTACATAGAAAATTAAAAATTCAAAAGTAAAAAGTCAAAAAGAAAGTTCCAGTAACCAGCAACAGCAACCTACATAGAAAATTAAAAATTCAAAAGTAAAAAGTCAAAAAGAAAATTCCAGCAACCAGCAACAGCTACCTACTTTGTAAATTCAAAAATCAAAAGTAGAAAGTCAAAAAGAACGTGCCAGTAACCAGCAACAGCAACCTACTTACTAAAATTAAAAATCAAAAGTAAAAAGTCAGAAAGAACATACCAGCAACCAGCAACTGTTCATTATAGAGTCTAAGGTTTAAACTCCACCCCAAACTCAATAGCAACATACCCGCAACTACTCCACAATATTCCCATCTCCATCCACCTTTCCTTTTGCTTCGAGCATGCGCATGTTTTTGGCGTCCTGTAAGAATTCAGAAGCGAAGATAAATTCGTTCAGCGCATTGTTTTCTGAGAAGATGATGTCTTTACTGTTGCCGGTCCATTCTTTGCGGCCCTCTTTCATGTATAGAATGTTATCACCGATTTCCATCACACTGTTCATATCGTGCGTGTTGATAATGGTAGTCATGTTAAACTCCTTGGTGATATCGTAAATGAGCCGGTCGATGAGCATGGAAGTCTGCGGATCCAATCCGGAGTTGGGTTCATCGCAGAAAAGATATTTAGGGTTGAGTACAATGGCCCGTGCAATACCCACTCTTTTTTTCATCCCACCACTGATTTCAGAAGGGAATTTTTTATTGCTGCCAACAAGGTTCACCCTTTCGAGTACTTCGTTTACCCGTTTCAGTTTGGTCGAATTGGGGTCTTTCGTAAACATATCCAATGGGAACTTTACGTTTTCTTCCACAGTCATACTATCAAACAAAGCTGATCCCTGGAAGAGCATACCAATCTGTTGGCGAAGCATCTTCCGGTCGTCCTGGGTCATGTCTGTAAAACTCACACCATCATAAATGATTTCACCTTCATCGGGTTCGAACAAACCAACCAGGCATTTCTGCAGAACTGTCTTTCCACTTCCGCTTGTGCCGATGATAAGATTCGTTTTACCGGTTTCCATTACATGGCTAACGCCATCTAACACCAGTTTATCGCCGAAACTTTTTCTGATATTGGTGAATTCAATCATAATTTAATTTCTGTTGTTTTACAAATCCTCAGAGCAACATGGCTGCCAGTATATAATCGGCCAGCAGGATCATGATACAACTCACCACCACTGATGTGGTGCTGCTGCGCCCGATTTCCAATGAACCACCTTTTACATAATAACCATAATAAGCAGGTATCGAACTGATGATAAAAGCAAATGTGTATGCTTTGATCAATGCAAAAGTCACATTGTATGGAACAAAATTTTCCAGCAACCCTTTATCGTATGTATCCGTAGATAAAATGTTTGCTGCAGAGCCCGCCAACCGGCCTCCATAAATACCCGAGTACCATGGCAAGTACAACCAGCAACGGAACAACCGTGATGGCGGCGGCAATTTTCGGCATCACCAGGTATGTTTTGGTATTGATACCCATGATTTCTAGTGCATCTATCTGTTCACTCACCCGCATATTGCCCAGTTCACTGGCAATCTTACTGCCCACAACACCTGCGAGTACAATGCATACCAGCGTTGGTGCAAATTCAAGAATAACAGTATCCCTTACAATTTGTGCAATGGTGCTTTTAGAGATGAGCGGACTAACCAACTGATAGGCCGTTTGTACAGCACTTACCGCTCCCATGAAAACGGAGATGATTGATACAATGCCCAGAGAACCGATGCCCACTTCCGAGCATTGGTGCATGAATTCTTTCCAGTATAATTTAGCATTTTCAGGTTTGCTGAACATGCCCTTCAACATGAGTATGTAGCGCCCGAAATGAGTAAAAAAATTCATAGAGTTATTTTATTCCTGTCTAAAGATACATTCAACAAGGTTATGCATCATTTTTTTGCGATCGTTTCCACCATTTGCTTTTTCTAACTACTTCCTGGGTATTGCTTTTGCCTTTTGCCTGTGCATCTACCACGGCAATCACCACCATATTAAATATAGAACGGATGGAACTTCCTAACTGCAATACGTGTACCGGCTTTTTTAAACCCAGCAGGATCGGTCCGATACTATCGGCGCCGCCTATTTCCTGTAATAAATTGTATGCAATATTTCCAGCGGCCAGGTTGGGGAAAATAAGAGTATTTACTTCCCCGTCGACCAGTTCTGTGAACGGATAATTCTCTTTCAGAATTTCCTTATTGAAAGCAAGTATACCTTGCAGTTCGCCATCACAGATGATTGTAGGATCCTTTTGTTTCACCAGCTCCCTCGCTTTTCTTACCAGGTTTGCTTCCGGCGAATCGCTGCTGCCGAAGTTTGAATAAGACAGCATGGCTACTTTCGGTACGATGTTGAAATGCCTTACTTCTTTGGCTACCAGCATGGTTATTTCGGCCAGTTCTTCTGCTGTTGGGTTGAAGTTTACAGTCGTATCGGCCAGGAACAATGGTCCGCGTTTGGTAAACAAAAGATACATGCCCGCAATTTTCTTTACACCATCTTCTGTTCCGATGATCTGAATGGCAGGCCGGATCGTGTCTGGGTAGTTGCGGCTTAATCCACTGATCATACAATCGGCTTCACCCGTTTCAACCATCATACAACCGAAGTGGTTGCGTTCTTTCATCGCTTTATATGCCTCATAGCGGTTGACACCATGGCGTTGTCTTTTTTCAAAGAACAGTTCGCCGAATTTCTTCCGCATTTCTTCTGTTTCATCATCTTTCGGATTGATGATCGGCATTTCATCTATATCTACAGAATTAGCGATTGCAATTTTCTTGATCTTTTTTTCGTCACCTAACAGGATCGGGTAGCCGACTTTTTCATCCAGGATGAGCTGGGCTGTTTTCAGGATCTTGGCATTTTCAGCATCAGCAAATACAACTCTTTTCGGATCGCGGCGTGCTTTGTTACCCAATACCCGACTGAGCTGGTTATCCAGACCGAGTCTTTTGTTCAGTTCAATTACATAAGCATCCCAGTCGGTAATATTTACCCTGGCAACACCGCTTTCCATGGCAGCTTTGGCCACAGCCGGTGCTACAGTTGAAAGCAACCTCGGGATCTACCGGTTTGGGAATGATGTAGGTTGGTCCGAATGAAATGGTCTTATCATTATAGGCCAGGTTAACGATATCGGGTACCGCAGTTTTGGTGAGATCTGCCAACGCTTTCACCGCTGCAAGTTTCATTGCTTCATTGATCTGCCTGGCTCTAACGTCGAGGGCTCCACGAAATATATAAGGAAATCCAAGTACATTGTTAACCTGGTTGGGATAGTCGCTTCTGCCCGTCGCCATGATCAGGTCTTTGCGGGAAGCGATGGCAGCTTCGTAACTGATTTCAGGATCCGGATTGGCCATGGCAAATACGATCGGGTTGCGTGCCATCGATTTGATCATGTCGGGGGTAACGACATTGCCTACACTAAGTCCGACAAACACATCAGCATCTTTCATCGCTTTGGCAAGGTCCCAGTCTTTGTATTTGGCATCTACACAAAACTTGTGTTTCAATTCTTCCACATCAGGGCGGCCTTTGTATAAAATACCATCCTTATCAAATACCATGAAGTTGGCCGGTTTGGCGCCCAGCGATTCATATAGTTTGATGCAGGCCATAGCTGCAGCGCCCGCTCCATTGATCACAAAATGTACTTTATCAATTTTCTTTTTCTGAATTTCGAGCGCATTCAGTAATGCGGCTGCAGAAATGATAGCCGTACCGTGCTGATCATCGTGCATCACCGGAATATTACATTGAGCTTTCAGTTCCTGCTCTATATAAAAACATTCCGGTGCCTTGATGTCTTCAAGATTGATGCCACCAAATGTGGGTTCCAGGGCTTTTACAATCTGAACAAATTTCTGCGGATCACTTTCATCAATTTCAATATCAAATACATCGATGTCGGCAAAAATTTTGAATAAAACCCCTTTTCCTTCCATCACGGGTTTACCTGCAGCCGGACCAATATTGCCGAGTCCTAAAACTGCTGAGCCATTGCTGATTACTCCTACCAGGTTTCCCTTGGCAGTATATTTATATACATCATCAGGATTCGCTGCAATTTCTTTACAGGGTTCTGCAACACCAGGTGAATAAGCCAGTGATAAATCTCTTTGTGTTTTTGCTTCCTTGGAAGGAATAACTTCAATTTTTCCGGGTCTTCCTTTGGAATGATATTCTAATGCTTCCTGTTTGCGCAATTCTTTTGCCATAGTTTAGATATTGAGCCGCGGTTTGTAAACCTCAACCTTACGGCTTTTATTACATTATGACAATGCTGCCAGATAATGTAATCGTGCAAGTTACAAAAATAGCAGTAGTATGGGATTGTTAAAGCTTATTGACCGGTTTTGGCTTTGAACGACCAGGTAAATATAAATTCAGCAACAATATCGCCTGATTCATCGAGCCCGGTAGACCTTGCACTTACAGTAGTTGATTTGCCTGTTGCCATTGCTTCTTTAATCACCTGCTGAATTAAAAGGCCATCCTCGCAGGTAAAACGAGTCAATCCCTTTGCTTTTTTAAGAAAACTGGCTTCCGATTTAACGATCAACATACTGATGGCTGGTTGCTGACCATAACTGTGTGCCATCGCCAGTAAACCGGTCGACATTTCAGCTGCCATTCCCAGACAGGCAAAATAGGTGCTTTTGAATGGGTTGGTTGAAAACCATTTATAAGGAACAATAACGATGGCTTTGTGTTCATCGGCATATTTTACCCTAACGCCACTGAAAAAAGCACTGGGTAATTTTTTTAATAGAAACAATCTGTACTTGAAAGGGTGTTGTACCAATTCCAGAAATTGCTGGGTGCTGTTCATGGGTGTCTTTTTGAAATAATATGCTGAGGCAATTTAGTTCAATTTTGAAACAGTCGGCCGCTAAGCATCAATGTTCTTTTTCGATTATTTCAAAAGTTCTGCTGATGCTGTAGCCTTTATCATCTGTGAGGGTGAGGTTGTGTTTCCCCGGAGCCGGACTAACGGCAATCTGGTGCACCTGCTGGGTAGTGGATATAATGGCATCATCGATACTCCAGAAAATCTTTGCTTTTGCATTTCTGTGTGTAGCAGTAAAGATCGTTTTGCCTTTTTCTCCACTCATTTCAAAGGGAACATAAATTTTCATGCCTTGTTCCGGGTAAATGATTTCCATAGCTGGCAATGCTGAATTGTTTTCACAATCATCCCTGAATGGCGGAAGTGTTTTATAATCGTGATTGCGCTGCCTGTAATAATATTCCATGGCCGGAGGAAGAATGAACCAGCTCTGGTGAATCATATTGGAAGGTTGTTCACAGTTTTCATTTACCTGGTATTGTGCGGATGCATCCAGGTGTATCAGTTTGTGATAAGGACAGAGTGGAGATTTCAATGCATTGGGTGGCATTAATAATGTGTCATTAACCGGGCAATCGATATTCGCCCGGTAACCTGATTGACGGCAAACAGGGGTATAAACATAATTATAAGTCGGTTGCCTGAACCAGCTAACGTTGGGCAATAGACGAAAGATGTCGAAGAGGATAGGAGCTGCAGTGTTGACGCCAATCAATCCGGGTCTTCCTTCTCCATCTGCATTGCCAACCCATACGGCCACTACATTTGCCGGCGTGATGCCAATGGCCCATCCATCCCGGAAGCCAAAACTGGTACCTGTTTTCCAGGCAATTTTTTGTGATGAGCTGAATTGCTGCCACAAGCCTTCTTCTCCGGGCCGCATCACTTCCTGCATGGCCTGGAAAGTATAGTAAATAGAAGTGGCATCGATCTGGAAATTGCTGGTAGGGTTTTCCGTTAGTTTCCTTTCAGTATTATACACCGGCGCATGTAAATCCTGCAGGTTGATTTTGCCTTTATTGCCAACCTGGTGGTTGAGCATGCGTGCCAGGGAAGCGTATAGCCCGGCCATCTCCCACATGGTTACTTCACATCCACCAAGAATCAGACTGAGGCCATAGAAATCAGCTGGGTTTTTCAGTGTGTTAATACCCGATTGTTTCAGCAATTCATAGAAACGGGCATATTTGTATTGTTGGAGTAATCTTATGGCAGGAATATTCAGGCTTCTGGATAATGCTTTTGATGCCGGAACGGCGCCATCAAACCCGAGATCAAAATTCTGTGGGGCATAACCGCCAATATCAGTAGGGATATCGGGCACCAGGGCATTGGGAAGGATCATGCCATCACTCAGCATGGCGGCATATAGAATCGGTTTCAAAGCGCTGCCAGGGCTGCGGGGAGATTGTATGATGTCTACATCGCTTTCCATTTCCTGGTTGCTGGGGTTGAAAATATTACCGGCATAAGCAAGTACTTTCCCGGTTTCAACTTCCAGCACCAGTGCACAGGCATTATTAATGCCATTGCCTTTTAATAATTGGTGGTGTTGCTGGATGATTTTACTAACCTGTTGCTGTAAACTACCGTTGATGGTTGTACGAAGTTTAGCAGCTTCTTTGAACTTCCTGCTTTCCGATTTAAATAATTGCAGCAGGTGAGGAGCTTGTTGCGGAAGTGGCACTGGTTTTAATGGCAGTGATTCTGCTTTGGCCAATTGGCAATCCTGTTGACTGATTTTTCCCAGCTGGTATAGTTTATCGAGCAATAAGTTCCTTTTTTGTAGCAAGATGTCACGGTTCCTGCCTGGATGGATTAATGCCGGAGCATTGGGCAAAACTGCGAGCATGGCCATTTCGGCCCAGCTTAATTTTTCGGGGCTTCTGCCAAAATATCGCCAGGCAGCCGCATCGAGTCCTACTACATTGCTGCCGAATGGGGCATTGGAGGCATACATTGCCATGATCTCATTTTTTGAATACGACAATTCTACACGAATGGCCAGTAAGCTTTCATGAAGTTTATTCCAGATGCTTCGCTTGCTGTTTTCCAGCGATAGCCTGATGAGCTGCATGGTGAGTGTACTTCCCCCTTGCGTGGTTTTGCCTTCCCGGAAATTTCTCGAAGCGGCTCGACCCATCGCTATGAGGTCGATGCCAGGGTGATCATAAAAGCGTTTGTCCTCAAACGTGGTGATACAATCGGTAAATTTTTGCGGAACAATTTTGTTGTAGGGAAAACGCCATTGTCCATCGGCAGCTATAGCAGCACTCATCAGGTTTCCATCAGCATCTTCAATTACAAAACTGAGCGGTTTTTTAAATAACCGGGAGGGCAGCATTAGCCAGAAGCCCGCAATCAGCAGGCATCCGATGAGCAACCCTGTTTTCTTTTTAAGAGAAAGATGCTTCAGGAAATGGAAGGGATATGTAATCAGCTTTTTCAAAAAATAAAGGCCATCCGCTTTTCAGCGGATGGCCTGAAGATTAGTTTACAACTTCTATCCATCGGCCACCCGAATAAGCCGATATACTATTGTCGTACATCGCCTGGCAGTTTACCGGTGCCAGGTAATATCTACCCGGATATGTGGCATTGAGTTGTATATAATAAGTATGAGTCTGGTTTTCGGCAATATCGAAATAGGTATATACCCGGTCATCCCTGATGTCCTGGTAAGTTGCATAAGATGACTTGTATTCTCCTTCTGCATCATTCATCCTGGGATTAAGGATTTCCCAACCGGATGGGAATATCTGCGACAGTGCCATCTGCGTATAAGCGCCACGTTTACCTTTATTGAGAATGGTTACCCTGGCGATAAAATCAGTTCCCTGTGTAAGTTTACTGATGTCGATCGGATTTCCATTTTGAGAAATATAAGAAACAGTCATGCCTAATGCAGCAGGATTACCAGCTGGTAATGTACTGTCGCCTGTCAATGGTTGGCCTGTACTCACCAGTTTGATATAGAGTGTATTGTTTCCTTTGTTCACAATATTTACCGGCAATGCACCATTCTTCATCGATACACTGAATTGCTTTAAGTAGTTCGATGCATTGATATCGTTTTTATTGCCACCAATGTTTGCAGCTGCAATGATTTTAGCTCCGGATGGATTTTTGCCACAGAATTTTGCAATGGCAATCAATGAATAAGCGGTCGTTTGTGTACTGTACCAGGTTTCTTCAGAAAGACGACCCGCCACACTGTTGAGTACCTGGGAAGCTTTGTCTCGTTTACCCATTAACGTGAGTGTTTCCAGTACCATGGCCTGGTCTCTCAGATCGGAGCCAAATGTATATCCCGGTTTAATTCTGGGAGGGAATGTGATGGGTAAGCCACTGATCAGGTCAAGTGCAATATTGTCCTGACCGGCAAGCTTGTAAGCCGCAGCCAATCTCCATTTCGCTTCTGCAGATATGTATTTGAATTCTTTCAATCTGTTCATGGCACCCAGTTCTGGCGACTTTGCCAGTGCAAGGGTATATAACCTGTAAGCCTGCATCAGGTCTCCGCCATAGAAATTAGTGGTGGATGGCACCCAATTATTGGCTTTGCCTTTCTGGTAATTTTTCCAGGATTGAATCATGAAATCGCTTACATAATATCCATTGTTCAAAGCTTCAATGAGGAAATGCCCGGCATAGTTTGATCCCCACTCATCTGTTTCATTGGCTCCCGGCCAGTAACTGAAACCTCCATCGGGGCGCTGAAAGAGCTGCAGTTTGCCAATGGCTGTTTTGATATTCTTTCCTGTTTCAGCTTTCTGGAAATCTGTTAGATCAGTCAATTGGTTCAACACAAGTTGAGGGAAAGCAGCCGAAGTCGTTTGTTCAATACAACCATGCGGATATCCAATCAGGTAACCGAGTCTTTTCTGCAGGTTCAAAGCAGGTATAGAAGATATTTCAAGTACTGCTTTTGATTGTGCAGCAATGCCTATAGGCGTAGCCGTTACATTCCATTGCTGACCCGGTGCCAGCGCCACCTGTTGTACATTGTTGATGACCGGGTTCGGGTTGCGGATATCGATTTCCGTTTCATCGGTGGCTTTTTCTGATCCTGAAACAGCGGTAACTTTTATCTTACCGATGCCTGTATTTTCTTTTATCCTGATATCGAAATAAGCCAGTTGTTCACCTGGTTTACTGAAACTAACCGATTGGGTAGTGCCGCCTGTGACTTCAAAAAATTCATTGGACTGAAGGCTGACATTCACCGTTTTAATATTGTCTTCCATAGCGAAAACGGTAATGGGTAAACGCAATGATTCTCCCGGAGACAAAACTCTTGGCAGGGTAGTGAGCACCATAACCGGTTTCTTTACTGGCGTAACCTTGTCGGCAGAACCGTAACTTCCTTTATGTGCAGCCACCACCATCGTTTTTACAGAACCGATGTATGCCGGCATCTGGAAAGTTTGGGTTTGTTTTTGTCCTTTGTTCAAATGAAAAGGTCCGAGGAATTTAACAACCGGTTTAAAACGATTAGCCGTTTTCTGTTTACCGGCTCCGGCATCGGCATCACCACCAATACTCAGAATCCGCTCCAGATCGCCTCCCCAGGCACCAATTACATAATCAAACAGATCAAAGCTTTTTACACCCAGTGCTTCCCTGGCATAAAAAGCAGCATGTGGATCAGGCGTTTTGAAGCGGGTAAGGTCCAGTAAGCCTTCATCTACCACTGCAATGCTGTAGGTCATCTCTTTACCCTGCTGTTCGCTAACAGTAATGGATACCTGTTGTTCGGGCCTGATGGAAGCCGGCATACTGATCACCGGTTTGAGGATCGTATTCTTGTCTTCAATCAGTAATGGTAATGATCCATACATTCTGATCGGAAGGTCATTCACGGTTTGTGCATGTGGCTGTAATAAACTAACTGTTGCATAGATGTTAGGTGCCATGCCGGGCTCAGCTTTTAATTCAACTTTCGTTTGACCCTGGCTGGTTTCTTTCCAGAATGATTTGATCACTTTGCTGCCATTTTCAAGACTTACAAGTAATCGACCACCTTTTGAACTGGGTATGGTAAGTGTGATCGGATCACCCACATTGTATTTTTCTTTATCACTGGTGAATGATAACATAGAAGCGGCTGACTGATCTTCATTTCCTGAACGGCTTTGCCAGCCCGGTTCATCTATATAGAATACAGAGCCGGTTGTATGTCCGCTTTTCAAATCTTTAACCAGGATCAGGTAACGGCCCCATTCATAAGAAGATGTTGAGAACGACCACTGTCCGCGACCGTTAGTAAGGTTAACGTTTTCTTTTTTGATCAGTTTGTTGTATTCATCCTGTGTGAAATTGCTGAGGTAATCCCCACCTTCATCCCACCACCAACGCCATTGAATTCTGTAAAATTGTACTTCTACTTCATTGCTGCCCTGGAGCAGGTTTCCTTTACTGTCTACATTCACTATCTGTGCAGTATGATTTTTACCGGCGAGCAGGAAGTCAAATGGCTTTTCTCCATCGGGTAGTTTCAAACCGGCATAACTTTCATACGGACTGTAAGGAACCGTCATGTTATCGATGCTGAAACTTCCGCCTGGCTCAAAAACTTTTACCAGCAGGTTTGCCGTTAGCATTCCCGGAGCAGTGCCATCAATTTCAAAACCAGGTTTCACGGTTGCATTTCCGTTATCATCCAGTGTGCCGTCGAATATTACTTTGGTTTGCGTACTGAAATCAGCCGTTGGATTATCAAAATCAAATCCAGCAAACTTCTGGAAGACTGTTTTTCTTGCAGACAGGGATGCATCAATTTTAGCCTTCAGGTTTTTACCCGGAGTGCCGAAAAGCCACATGGCATTGAGGTTGCCGCTGTTGCTGCTGTTTGTACCCAATACAGCATCTTTTCCAAAATCAAGATTTATTTTCAAACGGTTGGGCATAACCGTTTCTACTTTTACCCTCTTTTCAAATGTAGCGCCACCTGCTTTGAATTTGGCCAGCCAATTTCCGGTTGGTGCAGATGATTCTGTTGATGTGCGGAATGCATAGAATCCATCCGTTGCATTGGCCTGCACTGCTTGCCGGTACAATTGACCCTGTGGAGTAAACAGTTTGAATTCAACCGGCATATCTTTTGGTAAACTGCCCGTTTTATCTTCAATAATACAATTGAGGTAAATGCTGTCCCCCGGGCGCCATACACCTCGTTCTCCGAATATAAATCCTTTGATGCCATTTTTGACTTCTTCACCACCTACATCAAAACGACCCAGTGGTAAAGAACTTCCATCATCCAGTTTGAGGTAACCACGCTCTGTGCCTTTTTTGGCAATGAGTAAATAAGGTTTTTGTTTTAAGGCAATATTGGCGAATCCATCGTTACCACTACTGGTTTTACCAATCACCTGCAATTGGTAGTCGAGGATATTGACTTCAACGCCCGACATAGGTTCTGTGGTAAGGATACTGCTTACTGCCACTGCAATGTTATTATCGCCCCCACGCTTTGCCGTTAGTCCGATGTTGCTGGCCAGAATATTCCGTGTAGCCCATCTTTCTTTGTTGTAATAAGATTTGCTGGAAGGATCATCTCTACGTTCCCAGTTATAACCGAATGGATAATAACTATCGTAACGGTTCCAGAATTCATCATCACTGTCTTTCCCGGATGAGCCATAACTTTCATATTCATCATCATAACCTTCTTCCTCATTTCCTTCTGCGATGGTAGTATCAGCAGCAGATTTACTATACAGAGAATATTCTGGACGGAACCCGATCGTTACTCTGTAAATGGCACCGGGTTCTGTTTTAAGAAATTTATCTATATCAAGTGAAAACCTTTGTTTGCGGTGCAGATCAAGTGTTTTGTCGTCATCCAATCTGAGTGTTTTCTGAACAACCGGTTTGGCAACCCTTCTTAATTCCGAACTTCCGGAGAGGTCATTTTCCTGCAGGAACTGGGGTACATTGTTTTCATAAATTTTAATGATGCTGATGTCTACCGCATTCAGGTTAACGGCATCAAAAGGCAATACCAGTTTACCAGAGCTTGGAAGAATATTTCCTTTGCCGGTAATTTTTACAGAGGGAAGCCTGTTCTCAAAAACGATGTTGGCACTGAATCCACCTGGCAGACTCTTTCCCCAGGTATTGCGTATGCCTGCATTTACATTGATGGTGAAATTGCCATCGAGTTTTCCTCCGACAAATAATTTCACTTCACTTCCATTGATGGTATAGGAGATATCAGACTGGTTGCTCACCGTGATCATACCGGTAAGATCCTGTCCAACTTCAATAGGATCACTGAACTGTACTGAAGCATATTGCTGGGCATCATTTACAGCCACTACATTCAATACTTTAAAATCTCCTTCTGCAGGAACAGCAACCGTGTATGAACCTTTATTGTCGATGTTCATAGAACTGCCATTCCAGGCAATATTCAATGATGATTCTTTAGAACTTCTTTCGATATCGGTGATGCTGTACTGGTGTGTGCGATTGCCATTGCTGTGCTGCCAGCCGATTTTAAATGTTTTGCTGTTCTGCGTAACCGTTAGTAGCTTCTCTACCTGCGCTGGTTCTTCGGCATCAGCTGTAGTTAGTTCCCCATTGAGAAACATTTTATTTTTAACACCGCTGCTGCGCAATCCATCATGCGCTACTTTAAATGCGGGTTTCAGTGTTTGTATGTTGAATTTGAAGTGATCAAATTTTGAAGGCACATTGGTTACTTTGCCCAGTCTGAAATCGATTTCATACAATTGATCAGGAGACAGATTTTTCTCTGGTTTGAATTCTATCGTTCTGGCATCGAGCCAAACTGTAGTGCCTTTAACCGAAGGCGTTAGTTCGAACAATGTTTCTTTTACCGGCTGACCAACCGTATGAGTTGTATTGGCATCTCCGGAGAGTTTGATGCGAATGGAAGTGGTTTTGGAAACCATTCCCGTAGTATATGCTTCAATGTATTTTGCATAAGCAGGATCTACATCGAGCCATTTTACATTTTTAGAACAGGAAACAAAAATTAAAATTGAAGAGAGCAGAGAAAATAATACAAGGTTCTTTTTAAAAAAGAAGTTCGAATTACCAGTACCCATAATCGTTATGTTTTTTAGCAGCAGAAATTTGCCTGCATAAATGTTGAAAGAAAATCTGAATCCAGCAAAAGGATTTTCAATAGGAGAATGTTAAATATTACATCATTTGCTGATGCGTTTAAAATTTTGATAGATTTCCAACCTTGATTAATAAACCTGATTTTTCAGCAGGTCTTCGAGGGTTTCTCTTTTCCTGATAAGTGAAGCTTCGCCATTCTTCACCAAAACTTCTGCCGGTCTTACCCTGGAATTGAATGTGGATGCCATTTCAAATCCATAAGCTCCTGCATTGTGAATGGCCAGGATATCAGATTCACGCACTTCATTGATCGTGCGGTCCCAGGCAAAGGTGTCGGTTTCGCAGATATTGCCTACTACAGTATAAATTCTCGGCGTTCCCTGAAGGTTGGAGATGTTTTCTATATGATGATATGCATCGTACATCATCGGCCTGATCAGGTGATTGAACCCACTATTCACACCTACAAACACAGTTGCAGGTGTTTGTTTGATGACATTGGCTTTTACCAGGAAGTAACCAGCCTGACTAACCATGTATTTGCCCGGTTCAAACCACACTTCTGGCTTTTTCCCCGATTCTGCTTCGAATTTCTGAAAAGCTTCCGCCACTTTTTCTCCTAAAGTCTGAACATCTGTCTCTTTGTCGCCCGGCTGATAAGAAACTTTAAAGCCACTACCAAGATCAATGTATTTCAGGTTGGGAAAATGATCTGCCATGCTAAACATCACTTCCAGTCCCATCAGGAATACATTGATGTCTTTTATTTCACTGCCGGTATGCATATGAATTCCTTCAACCGAAAGATTGGTTGTTTTTACTATTCTTTCAATATGGCGCATCTGGTGAATAGAAATACCAAACTTGCTATCAATATGGCCGGTTGAAATTTTAAAATTCCCACCCGCCATGATATGTGGATTCAGCCTGATGCAAACAGGATAACTGTTACCGAAACTGTTGCCAAATTGTTCGAGCAGAGATATATTATCGATGTTGATGTGGACACCCAATTCTTTGGCTTCAAGAATCTCATTAAAATCAACACAATTCGGGGTGAATAGAATATTTTCTTTGTCAAATCCTGCCAGCAAACCCAATCGCACTTCATTGATGCTTACGCAATCGAGACTTGCGCCAATGCTGTGTACATGTTTCAGTACGGCAATATTGGTGAGGGCTTTGCAGGCATAAAAGATCTTTGCTTTGGAAGATTTGAAAGCCTTTGTGAGTTTATGGTATTGAGCCGTAATTTTTTCGGCATGGTAAACATATACCGGAGTGCCGAATTCCTGTGCGATTGCTTTTAATTGCTCTGGAGATAAATGAACAGCCATATGCTCGGATGATTGAAATAAAAAAAGGCATGCCCTGATGCCTTTGTGAATATTTTAAATGGGAATTTTTACTCAGGCTTCGTGTGTTTCCTGCTTAATTGCTTCTTCCATTACGGTTTCGGTAACTGCTTCAGCAACGAGTTCCACTTCGCTGGATTGATCCTGAACCTGGATACCGGTAGGAATCTGCTGAATATCTGCTGAAGCTTCGGATTCTTCATTGTAGTCTTCACTGTTTTCTGATCCGCCATCAGCATTAACAATGGTAGCTTTCACCAGTTCTTCCATCAGCACTTCATTGATCTTAGGCAATTCTTCGGCAGTGTTGATACCGAAATAATCCATAAATGACTTTGAAGTAGCATAAATCAGCGGTTTACCTACAGCATGTTCATTACGGCCAGAAATGATGATCAGGTCTTTTTCAAGTAATTTCTGCACAGCATAATCGCAGTTCACACCACGGATAGCTTCAATTTCGCTTTTGGTGATGGGTTGTTTATAGGCGATGATGGCCAAGGTTTCCATGGCAGCAGCAGAAAGTCTTTTGAGGAATTTATCACCGTTCAGCAGGGCAACGGTTTTATGAAATTCAGGTTTGGTCAGGAATTGCCATCCGCCGCCACTCTGTTTCACTTCAAAAGCATAGAATTCGGCATTGTATTTTTCCCGGATGCCTTCTATAGCAGCTTCCACCTGTTCCATACTGGCACGGTCTTCAATAAAACCCAGGGCATTGTTAACCAGTTCGGCAATTTCTGCAGTGGTCAGCGGTTTGTCGCTGGCGAAAATCAGGGCTTCAATATGTGGTATGATCTGGGAGATTTCCATGGTTAAAATACTGCACAATTATCTGGCCGATAATTGCCTGTTTTGTTAAATTGACAATGATTTAAATAAATCGCTAAATAAAGAAATTTAGCTGTAGCCCTGCCAAATTGTTATTCACATTTTAGCGCCGGATCATTGAATAAATGGGCAATTATTAGCCCTGCAATGCTGCAGCACCGCTCACGATTTCGGTGAGCTCGGTAGTAATTGCCGCTTGCCTTGCACGGTTGTAACTGATTTTTAAGGACTTGAGCAACTCATTGGCATTATCGCTGGCTTTGTCCATCGCAGTCATACGGGCTCCATGCTCACTGGCATTGGCATCCAAAACAGCTTTATACAACTGTGTATTGAGGATTTTCGGCATCAGTTCTTCAATCAGAACGGCCTGGTTGGGTTCGAAAATAAAATCTGCTTTCTTTTTGCTACCGGTATCTGCCGGTTTCTGAACAGGTAAAAAAGGTTCTGCAATATAAATCTGGGATGCGGCATTTTTGAATTCGCTATACACAACTACCACAGAATCAAATTCTTTTGCTGCAAAAGCATCCATCGCATACCTGGCAGCTGCCTGCACACGATCAAAGCTGAGGTCCGCAAATATGTCCCAGTATTTATCTACTACTTTAAAACCGTTTTTGGTAAAATGTTCATATCCTTTTTTGCCAATCGGTAATACCTGTACATTTCCTTTGGCAGATTGAGCAGCATATTTCTGCTGGATGGTTAATTTGGCCAGTTTGATGAGATTACTGTTGTAACCTCCGCAAAGTCCACGATCGCTGGTAACCACGATTACAAGTGCCTTTTCGATAGGTCTTTCCACTGCCAGATCCATGCTCACATCACCTTCGCTGCTGCTAACAATATTGCTCAGCATTTCCTGGAGTTTCTTGGCATAAGGGCGCATCTGGGTTATGGCATCCTGTGCCCGGCGCAGTTTTGCTGCACTCACCATTTTCATCGCTTTGGTGATTTGCTGGGTACTTTGAACACTTTTAATCCGGTTTCTAACTTCCTTTAATGCGCCACTCATGGTATATTAAATTTAAATTGGTCTGATTAAACGGGCTTACCCGTGATTTTCGAGCCGCAAAGGTAGGGCAAATGCCTTATAAATCAAGGGCTGAATTTTTCAGAATTTATACACCCTGTGTCATACTCCGGTTGAAATTTCAGCACCTGCAGTTCTTTGCAGGATCCGGCCATTCGAACATATTAATTTCAATAAATATTTAACAGCCAGCTGCCATAAAATTGAGGAAGGGGTGGAAAGTTCCTGTACCTTTGCGCCCTGTCAATTTGTCGATATGCAGGATATAGCATTGTATTTGACAAAGGTTAAACTCATTAATCATCAATTGTATCATATAAGCGGAATTTATGTTAGGAATCATTTCGAAACTTTTTGGGGGAAACAAGAGTGAAAAGGATGTAAAGAAAATTTCACCGCAGGTAGAAAAAATCAACCAGTTTTTTGCTGCATATCAATCACTCAGCAATGATCAGCTGAGGAATAAAACGGCCGAATTCAGGGAGCGCATCAAAGCACATCTGACCAATATAGATCAGAACATAGCTGAAAAAAACAAAGCAGCAGAATCCCTTCCAACAGAAGATATCAATGGACGGGATACTATATATAAAGAAGTAGATGAACTTAAAAAAGAGCGTGATCAGAAAATTGAAGAGATCCTCAATGAAATCCTGCCAGAAGCTTTTGCCGTTGTAAAAGAAACCAGTCGCCGTTTCAAGGAAAATGAAAACATCATTTCTGCTGCAACGCCACTTGATCGTGAACTTGCCGCCCGCAAAGATTATATAACCATCAATGGTGATCAGTGTACATTTAAAAATACCTGGTCTGCCGCCGGTAACATAGTTTCCTGGAACATGGTTCATTACGATGTTCAGTTGATCGGTGGTGCGGTTTTGCATTCGGGCAAAATTGCAGAAATGGCTACCGGTGAAGGTAAAACGCTGGTGAGTACCTTGCCGGCTTACCTCAATGCATTGGCAGGGGAAGGTGTACACATCGTAACCGTGAATGATTACCTGGCCCGCAGGGATAGTGAGTGGAACGGTCCCATTTTCGAATGGCTCGGTTTAAGGGTAGATTGTATCGATAAACACGAACCCAATAGTGATGCCCGTCGCAATGCATACAATGCCGATCTTACCTATGGTACCAACAACGAATTCGGTTTCGATTACCTCCGTGATAATATGGTGCATCGCCCCGATGAAATGGTTCAGCGCAAGCACCATTTCGCCATGGTGGATGAAGTAGATAGTGTATTGATTGATGATGCCCGTACCCCACTGATCATCAGCGGACCCATCGGAAGAAGCGACAATACCCAGCAATTTTTCGATCTTAAACCACGCATTGAAAAACTGGTAGATGCTCAACGAAAAGCAGTAAACCAGTTCCTCATCGAAGCAAAGAAAAAAATTGCAGAAGGAAATGATGATCCCAAAGATGGCGGACTTGCACTCATGAGGGCTCATCGTGGTTTGCCCAAGAATGGTGCGCTGATCAAGTTCCTCAGTGAACCAGGCATGCGGGTGAAACTCCAGAAAAGTGAAAACTATTACCTCGCCGATCAGCAGAAAGAAATGCCGAAGGTTGATAAGGAATTGTATTTCGCCATTGATGAAAAAAACAACCAGGTTGAACTGACCGATAACGGACTTTCATTGATCACCCGCAGTGGAGAAGATCCTGAATTCTTCGTGTTGCCCGATATCTCCACCAAACTTGCTGAGATTGAAAAAACAACATTACCTGCAGAAGAAAAACTACAGCGCAAGGAAAGTCTGCTCAACGAATATTCCCTCAAAGCAGAACGCATTCACACTGTTCAGCAATTGTTGAAAGCCTATACGTTATTTGATAAGGATGTAGAATATGTTGTAATGGATGGTGCGGTGAAAATTGTAGATGAACAAACAGGTCGTATCCTCGATGGAAGAAGGTATTCAGATGGGTTACACCAGGCGCTTGAAGCAAAAGAAAATGTGAAGATTGAAGCATCCACACAAACCTATGCAACGGTAACCCTGCAGAATTATTTCAGGATGTATCATAAGCTTGCCGGTATGACCGGTACAGCCGAAACAGAAGCAGCAGAACTGTGGAGTATCTACAAGCTCGATGTGGTCACCATTCCAACGAATGTGAAAGTGATCCGCAAAGATGAACAGGATAAAGTTTTCAAAACGAAAAGAGAAAAATATAAAGCGGTTATTGATGAAATAGAATTGTTGCGTGCTGCAGGCCGCCCTTCACTTGTAGGTACAACATCTGTGGAAGTAAGTGAATTGCTGAGCAGGATGCTGAAGCAGAAAAATATTCCGCACAACGTACTCAATGCAAAACAACACTCCAAGGAAGCACAGGTTGTAGCTGAAGCCGGATTGGCAGGCGCTGTAACCATCGCCACCAACATGGCGGGTAGGGGTACCGATATTAAACTCGGCCCTGGTGTGAAAGATGCCGGCGGTTTGGCGATCCTGGGTACTGAAAGACATGAAAGTCGTCGTGTAGACAGACAGTTGCGGGGTCGTGCAGGAAGGCAGGGTGACCCTGGTACTTCCAACTTCTTTGTTTCACTGGAAGATGACCTGATGCGTATGTTCGGTAGCGAACGTATTGCCAGCCTGATGGACAGGATGGGTTACAAAGAAGGTGAAGTGATCCAGCACAGCATGATCACCAAGAGCATTGAAAGAGCACAGAAGAAAGTTGAAGAAAACAACTTCGGCATACGGAAACGCCTGCTCGAATATGATGATGTAATGAACAAACAACGGAATGTTGTTTATGGCAAACGCAATCATGCATTGTTTGGAGAACGTCTTGCACTGGATCTCGACAATGCCTTTTATTCTGTTGCTGAAGGAGTGGTACTGGCTTCCAAAGAAACCAACAACTACGATGATTTCAAGCTGGCAGCTATTATGAACTTCGGTATCGATACGGTGATTACTGCAGAGGAACTCGACAAAACCGACAGCAACCAGTTGGCTGAAAAATTATACAACGAAGCGATTACGCATTATACATTTAAAAAGAAAGCGATCACCGAACAAACGATGCCGCTTATCCGAAATATCCGTACAGAACAGGGTAATCATATTGAGAATGTTGCGGTACCGTTTACAGATGGTAAAAAAGGCATACAAGCCATTGCCAATCTGGATAAATATCTCGAAACAGATGGCATGGAACTCATGAATGCCCTGGAAAGAAATATTACCCTGGCTCTGATTGATGATGCCTGGAAAGAACACCTGCGTGCAATGGATGATCTCCGCCACAGTGTACAAACTGCAGGCTATGAGCAGAAAGATCCTTTGGTGATTTATAAAATTGAAGCATACAATGCCTTCAAGCAAATGAATGACCAGGTGAACAAAGACATCGTTAGTTTCTTATGTCATGCTGGTATTCCGATGGAGCAAACCAATGCCGGACAAATCAAAGAAGGCAGAGAGCGCAAAACCGATATGAGCAAGATGAATGTGAACAAAGAGGAAATTGATGCAGCGGGTTCAGATTATGCAGCCAATGAGAACGATTATTATGATCCTTCTTCACCGGTAAAGCAGGAACCTGTTAGGGTTGAACCTAAGATCGGCAGAAATGATCCATGTCCTTGTGGTAGTGGCAAGAAGTTCAAGCAATGCCATGGAAGAGAAAGTTAATAAACATTTCTAACCGCGTTGATTTAATATGCAGATTCAGGATAAAACAGAAGCGGTATTTCTTTCAACTTCCGCAACAGTAGATGAATTGGAAGTCGTTTGCAGAAAGATAACGGCAAACGGTATACGCTCTTTGGCCACCTGGCCGATGTTGCTGAAACCTGCAGCCGGATTTAAAGCAGGAAATGATTTAAACCTGGTGGCAGTGATTGGTTTCCCGCATGGCAACCAGGTAATCGAATCAAAAATCGCTGAAACGGTACTGGCTTTGGTGGATGGTGCAGATGAAATTGCTTATGTGGCCCATTCTATGGCAATCAGCAACAACGATTGGCAATACCTTGCTAAAGAATTATCAACTTTCATGCAGGTAGCCCGTAAACAGGAGAAAAAAATCACAGTGATCATCGATGATGTAAACTTGTCTGCTGAAAACCTCATACGTTGCTGTGATTTATTTGGCGTAGCCGGTATTAATTATCTGCAACTGGGCACAACTGGTTCAGGGGAATTATCTGCCGAAACAGTAGCGCTGGTAAGAAAACACCTGGCAGATGCCGTTAAACTGAAAGTAGCCGTTCCTGTTATAGACCCCGATTATATTTTAAAAATCATAGATGCGGGTGCCAACCTGATTCATACCTTTAATGCAGTAGAAATTGTTAAACAATTCGAATCCGCATCAAAAGGAATGGTTTTTGAACAAAACTAGAAGTATAAACAATGAATAGTAAACAATTGATGATGATAATCCTGAGTCTGGCTTTTACGCTTGGAGTGAAAGCACAGGATTCCGTTGTAGTACCTACCAGGGATTTTTCTGTAGTGAAAGATGAAAGGGTAGATCTGCTGGGAAAGAAAATGGCTGAGTACAATGAAAGTCTGGCCAATAAGATCCAGATGGTAAAAGGGTATCGGCTGATGTTGTTGAATACAACTGATCGTGCCCTGGCCATGCAGGTAAGATCAACTTTGCTGCAGCAATATCCCGATCAGAAGGTTTATATGACATTCTTATCTCCTTACATCAAAATTAAATTTGGCAATTTTCTGGATAAAGAGGAAGCAGATAAAGTACGCAAGCAGCTGCTCTCTTCAAAAGTTGTTACGGGCAATGTTTACCTCCTTCCCGAAATGGTGGAACAGAAACCGGAAAAACAAAATGCCTCGGAGGAAGGCAATTAAAAAATAATATTAGTTCATACAGAAAGAGTTTCTACCCGGAACTCTTTTTTTATTTTTGATCAGTAACTTCATCGCATTAAACAACCGGTATGCTCGATAAAATCAAAGAACTCGCCCGCAATTATGCTTCAGAATTCATCAATATCCGCCATCATATTCACGCTTATCCCGAACTTAGTTATGAAGAATATGAAACTTCAAGATTCATACAGGATAAACTCCGCAGCTGGAATATTCCATTTGAAGTGAAAGCCAATACCGGTGTAATAGGTTTGATTGAAGGTAAGAACCCTTCATCCAGAATCATTGCCTTAAGAGCAGATATGGATGCATTGCCCATTACAGAGCAGAATGATGTGCCTTATAAATCGGTTAAGCCGGGTATCATGCATGCCTGTGGCCATGATGTACATACGACCTGTTTACTCGGAGCCGCAAAAATTTTACAGGAAACCAAAAATGACTGGGAAGGAACCATAAAACTGATTTTTCAACCGGGAGAAGAAAAAAATCCGGGCGGTGCCAGTCTGCTCATACGGGAAGGCGTACTCGAAAATCCTGCCCCGCAGAAAATTTTCGCTTTGCATGTGCATCCCGGTCTTGAAGCCGGCACTTTCAGCTTCCGTGGAGGCATGGTGATGGCCAGTGCCGATGAAATTTATATTACCATAAAAAGTAAAGGCGGACATGCGGCTGCACCGCAGTTTACAGCCGATACCATCCTCGTTGCTTCACACATTGTAGTAAGTCTGCAACAGATTGTCAGCCGCAATAACAATCCATTCAATCCATCCGTTTTATCCATTACATCTGTGCAGGGAGGAAACACCACCAATGTAATTCCCTCTGAAGTAAAAATGATGGGTACACTCCGGGCAATGAATGAAGAGTGGAGGTTTAAAGCACATGAGCTGATCATTGCACAAACCACCGCAATCGCCAAAGCAATGGGTGCCGAAGCAGAAGTGAAAATTGATATCGGGTATCCGTTCGTGTTAAACGATGAAAAATTATCTGCCGATGCGATGGAGCATGCGAAGATATATGCAGGCGCTGAAAATGTTTCAGAAACAGAATTAAGAATGGGTGCCGAAGATTTTGCTTTTTATTCTCATCTTATACCTGCCTGTTTTTTCAGATTAGGCGCCGGCAACCAATCAAAAGGCATTACCAGTAATGTTCATACGCCTACTTTCAATGTAGATGAATCTGCGATAGAACATGGTATGGGCATGATGGCATGGCTTGCCGTTCAGGCCTGATAATTATTGCTTAACTTGGAGTAAAATAATTCAGCATGAAAATAGCTTTCCACGGTGCTGCCCAAACAGTAACCGGTTCAAAACACCTGATAACATTAGTGAACGGGAAAAAAATCTTACTCGATTGCGGCATGTTCCAGGGAATGGGCCCGGAAACCAATGAATTGAACAGTGATTTTGGCTTTGATCCGTCGGATGTTGATTACATGATTCTATCTCATGCGCATATTGATCACTGTGGTTTGATACCGAAACTGATTAAAGATGGTTATAAAGGTGTGGTATATGCCACTCCGGCCACAAAAGATCTGGCTGCTGTATTGATGGAAGATTCTGCAGGTATACAGGAGAGTGATATCAAGTTTGAGAATAAGAAAAGAGCCTTGATGGGATTGCCTTACCTCAAACCTTTGTACACCACAGAAGATGCCTTGATTGCTGCACAGGCATTCAAAGTAGTTGATTACAATCATTGGCATAGGATTGATGAAGACATTGAATTCTGTTATACAGATGCCGGTCATATCATTGGTAGTGCTGCCGTGCACCTGCGCATCAAAGAAAAAGGAAAAGTTACTGCCATTACTTTCAGCGGAGATGTTGGCCGTTACAGAGATATTATTCTGAAATCACCTGTCGGTTTTTGAACAGGCAGATTATATTTTGATCGAATCTACTTATGGTAACAGCTTACACGATGAACATCACCCAACAACCGAAACTTTACTGAAATGGGTTGAACATACCTGTCTGCATAAAAAAGGTAAACTCATCATTCCTGCTTTCAGTGTCGGCAGAACACAGGAATTACTCTATTCCCTCAACCAGCTTGAAATAGAAAACCGTTTGCCTGAACTGCAGTATTTTGTTGATAGTCCACTCAGCAGCAAAGCCACACAGATCATCAAAAGTTATCCGCAGTATTTTAATAACCGCATACAGAAAATACTCCAGAGCGATAGTGATCCTTTTGCATTTAAAGGGTTGAAGTTTACCAAATCAGTAGATGATTCTAAAATGCTCAATTATTATAAAGGACCTTGTGTGATTATTTCTGCAAGCGGTATGGCAGAAGCAGGCAGAATCAAACATCATATCAGCAATAATATTGAAAGCAGCAGGAATACCATTCTGTTTACAGGATATTGCGAACCCAATTCTCTGGGCGGAAGATTGATGAGAAAACCCAGGGAAGTAAATATTTTCGGTCAGCCACATGAAGTAAATGCAGAAATCGGGGAGATGCGCAGCATGAGTGCCCATGGTGACTATGATGACCTGTCGCAATTTCTTGCCTGCCAGGATCCACGGAAAGTGAAGAAAGTTTTCCTGGTACACGGCGAATACCCGGTACAGTTAGATTTCAAACAACGATTACTGCGCAAAGGATTTATGGATGTGGAAATTCCGGAAAGGCATTTTGAAATCGGACTTGGTTAATTTCCAGCAGATACGAATCAGTTTAATGCAATCAACCTCAGGAGTTTATAAAACATCAGTCAGGCATTATCATTTCCGGTGATTTTAAAGTAAATTTGAATCAACATTTATGGAAGCCTACGGAAAAATATTGCTGATTGCTATGCCGGTATTTCTGTTACTGGTATTATTCGAAAAATGGTATGGCTGGAGAAAAGGCAACGATACCGTTCGGAATATGGACATGATCAGCAGCCTCAGCAGCGGCGTTACCAATGTTACCAAAGATGTACTGGGCCTCAGCATCGTAATTTATTCTTATGGATGGCTGGTGGAGAAACTGGCCATTGTTCATGTGTCCTCGGGTTTTCTTACTTACTTTATCGCTTTCATGGCGCTCGATTTTGCCGGTTACTGGGTGCACCGTATCGCCCATGTTTATAATTTTTTCTGGAACAACCACATCATCCATCACAGCAGTGAAGAATTCAACCTGGCCTGTGCACTAAGACAAAGCATTTCTTCCATCGTTAAAATTTTCGCTGTTTTTCTGTTACCCGCCGCCATTTTCGGCGTTCCGGAAAATGTAATTGCCGTTGTTGCGCCATTGCACCTGTTTGCTCAATTCTGGTATCATACCAGGCATATTAAAAAAATGGGATGGCTCGAAAAAATTATTGTAACACCGGCGCATCACAGGGTGCACCATGCCATCAACAAAGAATACATTGATAAAAATTACGGACAGATTTTTATTTTCTGGGATAAGCTGTTTGGTACTTTCCAGGAAGAATTGGATTCTGTTCCGGCTGTGTATGGTATCACGAGGCCCGTTCAGACCTGGAATCCCATCCGCATCAATTTTATGCATATGTGGTTGCTGATTAAAGATGCCTGGCATACCCGTAATTGGAAAGATAAATTCAGGATATGGTTGATGCCTACCGGCTGGAGACCCAAAGATGTGGAAGAAAAATTCCCGGTTTATAAAATTGAAGATGTTTATCATTTTGAAAAGTATGACAACCATGCTTCCGGCAAATTGCTGGCCTGGTCCTGGGTTCAACTGATCCTGCTGTTGTTTTTTGTGAGTTACCTGTTCGGGAATATTGCTGCTATTGGTTCGCCTGAAATATTTGTGTATGGCGCATTTATTTTCTTTTATGTATATGCATTCACCGACCTGATGGATAAAAGCCGGTTTGCGCCTGTATGGGAATTCATCAAAGCTGCTTTTGGAATAGGCATTGTTGTTTATTATGGAAGCTGGTTTGGTGCCGATCAATATATTGCAGGAATCAGGTTTGTATTGGTTGCTTATTTTATAATTTCTTTTTTTATCTCTGTATGGTTTACGGCTTCGCACAGGTCTTCAGTGGAAAATCTTACTTACAGTAAAGCGTAACCAAAGTTGAGGGAATCAATTTGTTTGATTGTTTAGCAGCAGTATCAATGGTATTTATTGCCTGAATGCTTTCAAGAAATCTTCTTCATAGCTGTTCCCGATCGGAAGTTCAGTACCATTTATTTGAACCTGTTTACCTCCGATACTTTTTATCTTTTCGAGTGAAACAACATAGCTGCGGTGTATACGAATGAAACGGGAAGGAGGTAATTTATCGAGCATCGACTTCATGGTCATCCTTGCGACCACTGGTTTCTGATCCTGCAAATGAATTTTTAGATAATCATCCAGGCTCTCGATGTATAAAATATCTTTATAGTCAATTTTCAGTAAACGATAGTCGGCTCTTATGTAAATAGAGGCAGATACAGCCGGATCGTTTTTCTGTTTCTGGAAATTAAAATAGTCTTCCGCTTTTTTTACAGCCTGGTTAAATCGCTCAAAGCTGAAAGGTTTCAGTAAAAAGTCGATCGCATTCAGGTTAAAACCTTCTACAGCATAATCACTGTAGGCTGTAGTGAAAATAGTAACCGTTTCCTGTTTGACAGATTTTATAAGTTCAATGCCCGACATAGAAGGCATATTGATATCCAGAAATATCAGGTCAACAGGATATTTGTTGATGTATTTTAATGCATCTCCGGGTTTATTGAATACTTTCTCCAGTTCTAAATTGGGCAGCCTGCTGCAGAAAATTTCGATAAGCTGCAATGCCGGAATTTCGTCGTCGATGGCAATTGCTTTAATCATGCATTTGAATGGTTAACTTAACAATGTGTTTTTTACCTTCTTCATATATCAGCAATTCATGCTGGGAAGGATAGATCAGGTTGAGTCTTTCCCTGGTGTTGGTTATGCCAATGCCACCCTGTTGTTCGACACTGATTTTTGTCCTGACAATATTGTTGATTACTTCAAGGTTCAATTTTGAATTTTCAATACTGATCTGTATCCGTATGTCTGATTCCTCTTCTGCATTTACTCCATACTTGAATGCGTTTTCAATAAATGGAATGAGGATAAGCGGGGCAATCTGGTTTCTGCCGATTTCTCCACTGATGTTAAAATGCAGATGCATGTCTTTTCCAAACCTCAATTGCTGAAGGCCAACATAGTTGCTGATGTATTCAATCTCTTTTTGCATTGGCACATAATCTTTCATAGATTCATTCAGCACATACCGCATCATAGAAGAAAGTTGTTGCACTGCAGGAGCAGTAGCATCGGCTTTCTGTATGGCAAGAGAATAAATGGAGTTCAGGGTATTAAACAGGAAATGCGGATTGATCTGGGCTTTCAGGTAAGATAACTCAGCACTGATTTTTTCTTTTTCAGTTTGTCGCCAGCGATTGCTGATTTTTAATAATAGTGAAAAGAAGGCTACTGCCAGGAACAGGAAGAAATTGTGATTGATCCTGAAAAAGAAAAAATTTCCGGGTCTCGGCCTGAAATGATGCGGCTCTTTATGACTGTGAACATGGTCGGGTTTTATCACATCTACCAATTGTGGGACATAGGCAATCAGCCACATGCAGGCTAATAACACTAAAGCATAGACGAAATATTTCCTGGTAAAATAAAGTTTTGGAATCAGGAGATAATAGTTCAGGTAAAAAAAGCAGATGAGTAATGAAAACTGAACCATATCTCTGCTGATCATCGGATCGAGGTTCCAATAACCGGTTCCATGTTTCTGATGAGAAGTAACAAATGGAAAAGATAAAAACACGATGCATCCCGCAACATGAATGAGCCAGTAATATTTTTTGGGAATCATCTGTTTTAGTTAAACTGCAAAGTTAATCTGAGTTTCGGGATGGGAACCCGGATTGAGGTAATGGCAGCTTTTTCAGCGGTTAATGATTTTGTCTTTTCCCGGAATATCGTTTACTGTTCTCCAGATATCCAGGGGATTGCTGTTTTGCAATTCCGGGGGTAAAAATTCATCTGCACAATTCTGGTAACAGACCGGCCGGGCAAATCTCCTGATGGCATCTCCGCCCACTGCTGTGAACCTGCTGTCGGTACTGGCAGGATAAGGTCCGCCGTGTTGCATGGCCAGACAAACTTCCACGCCTGTTGGTACGCCGTTAAAGATGATCCTGCCGGCAAATTGCTGAATGGTATTTATCAAATCCCGGCTGTGTGACAATTCATTTGCGGTCCCGATTATAGTAGCAGTTAATTGTCCTTCCATTGTTTGTGCAACCTCGATCATCTGATCTTTGTTGTTGCAGACAACGAGGATAGAAAAAGGACCAAAGACTTCCTGTTTAAGAAGGTCATTCTGCATGAATGAAACCGCATCTGTAATAAGTAGTGAAGGATTAACCTGTAAAGTACTGTCTTCAGAAAGGATCGCTGTTAAAACGGAAACCCCTTCCTGTTGCTGAGCAAGGCTTTGTTTTTCCCGGTAACTATGGGCAATTCCTTCATGCAACATTTGCGTTGGGGCGAAATCATTAAAAGCAGTTTTTAAATGTTCCAGAAAATCATTCAATGATGGGTTGTTTTCAAGGAGTATTATTCCCGGATTGGTGCAGAATTGTCCCATGCTTAAGGTGATGGAACCGGCAAGTGATTTCGCCACTGATTGGCCTTCCTGCTGCATTTTTTCAGCCAGTACAAAAACAGGATTGATGCTTCCCATTTCGGCAAAAACAGGGATCGGTATTTTACGTTCGTTTCCCCAGTTGAACAATTGTCTCCCGCCACTTAAAGAACCGGTAAAACCTACAGCTGCGATGGATGGATGTTTTACAATGCACTCCCCAACAGCGTTTGAAGCGCCTTCAATATGTTTAAAAATTCCGGGAGGTAAACCGCAATCATCAATAGATTTTTCGATGATTGCTGCTACTAATCTGCTGGTTTGAATATGTGCCGGATGTGCTTTCACCACTACTGAACAACCTGCAGCAAAAGCACTTGCCGTGTCTCCACCTGCTGTTGAATAGGCGAAAGGGAAATTGCTGGCGCCAAAGACCGCTACGGGCCCGAGTGGGATCAGCATTTTGCGGATATCAGGTTTGGGTGGATTTCGGTTTGGATCTGCAGTATTGATGCGTACATCCAGCCATTGTCCAGACACACAATGTGCGGCATAACTGTTGAGTTGAAAAATCGTTCGGGTAAGTTCGGTTCTCAATCTTGCGGTTGATAAATGTGTTTCTGCTGCTGCGGTTTCTATCAGCGTAGCAGCTTGTTTTTCTATGCTGATGGCAATCTGTTGAAGCAGAGACGCCCTTTCAGCCAATGATGAATTCCGGTATGTTTTAAAAGCATTCTTTGATTCGGTAATGGCGGCATCTATTTCCATTTCGGAAAAGTCATTGCTAATGGTACTGTTCATGTATTAAATTTAGCAAAAGGGAGGAAAGCAGAACAGGTAAGTTTGAAAATAAAAAAGCCCGCATTACTGCAGGCTTCAGATGTACCACGTACGGGATTCCCAGCCTGCGTGACGCCAGTCAGGCAGGGAACCCATCATTCCTCCTTATTGATAACTTTCTCAACAAATTTTTTACCAGCAGCAGATTTGAGGTATTTTTCTCTGATTCTTGCGGTTGAATAAGATTCCTCTGTCTCGGAGTAAATTAAAATCCATGGTTTATATGCAGCAGTGAAAGTTGATTTGCCTGCATTGTGTTCTTTTATTCTCTGTTGAAGGTTTTTGGTCATTCCAACATAATACTTTTGAGCTGAATGACTATACAATACGTAAATATGTACCATCAGTATACGGATTAAAAAAGCCCGCATTACTGCAGGCTTCAGATGTACCACGTACGGGATTCCCAGCCTGCGTGACGCAGTCAGGCAGGGAACCCGTCATTCCTCCTTATTGATAACTTTCTGAATAAATTTTTTACCTGCAGCAGATTTGAGGTATTTTTCTCTGATTCTTGCAGTTGCATAAGACCCTTCTGTTTCGGAGTAAATTAAGGTCCATGGTTTATATGCAGCAGTGAAAGTTGATTTGCCTGCATTGTGTTCTCTTATTCTCTGCTGAAGGTTTTTAGTCATTCCAACATAATACTTTTGAGCTGAATGACTATACAACACATAAATATGTACCATCATTATATGGATTAAAAAAGCCCGCATTACTGCAGGCTTCAGATGTACCACGTACGGGATTCGAACCCGTGATTCCTCCGTGAAAGGGAGGCGTCTTAACCCCTTGACCAACGCGGCATACGATTTTTGGGAGTGCAAAGATAACGGGAGTAGCTTTCCCGTCCAAAATTTTTTGGAAAAAGATGTATTTTTTAACCCCTTGCCCCACAATCGTTTAAAGAAAAAGGATGCATAAAGCACCGATGTTGAACGGAGCGTCGCCACTGAAGTAGCATGTAGCTGGAAAAGCTGGTCTGTTCCGGAAAAATATTCCCGTATTATATCTTCACATCCTGTAATTTTGCCTCGCAAAAAATAAATAATCAATTCAAATTAAAGCTATGAGTACAGTAAAAGTTGCCATCAATGGTTTCGGGCGCATCGGACGCCTTGTTTTTCGCCAGATTTATAACATGCAGGGCATTGACGTAGTGGCTATTAATGATCTTACCAGTCCGGCCGTACTGGCTCATTTATTGAAATATGACAGCGCTCAGGGTCGTTTCAACGAAACTGTTACCCATACAGAGAATTCAATCATTGTAAATGGCAATGATGTAAAAATCTATGCTCAGAAAGATCCCGCTCAGATTCCATGGGGATCACATGATGTGGATGTAGTGATTGAAAGTACCGGTTTCTTCACCGATAAAGATAAAGCTGCTGCTCACCTTACAGCAGGCGCAAAAAGAGTAGTGATTTCAGCTCCTGCAACAGGCGATCTGAAAACAGTTGTTTACAATGTTAACCATGCAATTCTTGATGGAAGCGAAACGATCATCAGTTGCGCTAGCTGTACTACCAATTGCCTGGCGCCAATGGCCAAAGCCCTTCAGGATAATTTTGGTATCGTAACCGGTTTGATGAGTACCATTCACGCCTATACGAACGATCAGAACACACTGGATGCTCCTCATCCAAAAGGTGATCTTCGTCGTGCAAGGGCTGCTGCTGCGAACATCGTTCCAAACAGCACCGGTGCTGCTAAGGCAATCGGACTTGTATTACCAGAACTGAAAGGTAAACTCGATGGTGGTGCACAACGTGTTCCTGTGATTACCGGTTCTGTAACTGAACTCTACAGTATTCTGGAAAAACCTGCTACTGTTGAAGCTGTTAACGCTGCTATGAAAGCTGCCAGCAATGAAAGTTTTGGCTATACCGAAGATGAAATCGTGAGCAGTGACGTTATCGGTATCCATTTCGGTTCATTGTTTGATGCAACTCAAACCCGTGTGATTACCATGGGCGACAAACAAATGGTGAAAACAGTTAGCTGGTACGATAACGAAATGAGTTATGTATCTCAGCTCGTTCGTACGGTAAAACATTTTGCCGGACTGATTTCTAAATAATTCGGGTAATACAGCGGAGTATTTTTTGATGAAAGAAATATTGTCTGCTTAAACCTTAACGATTGATAGCCACAAAGGCACAAAGTCATTTGCATATTTCTGCGTCTTTGGGTCTTTGTGGTTTTTTTCTGAAATTTATTGTTCACTTTTTATTCCATCAATATGTCAGCATTTTCTGCTCATAATTTTTCAGGCGAGAAAGCCCTGATTCGTGTAGACTTCAACGTTCCACTCGATGATCAATTTACCATCACCGATGATACCCGCATGAAAGCAACCATTCCTACCATCAATAAAATTCTGAGCGATGGTGGAAGTGTTATACTGATGAGTCACCTCGGAAGGCCAAAAGACGGACCTACTGATAAGTATTCATTAAAGCACCTGGTGGCACACTTGCAGGAATTACTCGGAGGTGCTAAAGTTTCATTTGCTGATGATTGCATCGGGCAGGAAGCGACTGATAAAGCAGCGGCACTTCAACCAGGAGAAGTTTTGTTACTGGAGAATCTCCGTTTTTATAAAGAAGAAGAAAAAGGGGATAAAGCTTTTGCTGAAAAATTAAGTAAGCTGGGAACCATTTATGTAAACGATGCATTTGGTACAGCACACAGGGCGCATGCTTCTACGGCTGTGATTGCAGATTTTTTTGCAGCCGGAAAAAAAATGTTCGGTCTCGTAATGGAAGGAGAGGTGAAGAGCGCAGAAAAAGTTTTGCATGAAGCGGAAAAACCATTTACAGCTATCATTGGTGGAGCAAAAGTGTCGGATAAAATCCTCATCATCGAAAACTTACTGGAACGGGCAACCGATATTATCATTGGTGGAGGAATGGCATATACTTTTATTAAAGCAAGAGGCGGCAACATCGGTTCTTCATTGTGTGAAGAAGATCGTTTGCAAACTGCCCTGGATGTTTTGGAAAAAGCCAGACAGAAGAATGTGAGCATTCATTTACCGGAAACATCGGTGATTGCTGATAAGTTTGCTGCAGATGCCAATACAAAGGATTGTCCGAGCGACCAGATCCCTGATGGCTGGATGGGGTTGGATATCGGTCCGAAAGCGGTGGGAGTTTTCAGTGAAGTGATCAATAAATCCAGAACCATTTTATGGAATGGCCCGATGGGTGTTTTTGAAATGGAAAAATTTCAAAATGGCACCAAATCAATTGCATTGGCTGTAGCTGAAGCAACGGGTAAAGGCGCTTTCAGTTTAGTAGGCGGTGGCGATAGTGTGGCAGCGGTTAACAAATTCAATCTTGCCGACAAAGTAAGTTATGTATCAACCGGCGGTGGTGCTATGCTCGAATATTTCGAAGGAAAGACATTGCCTGGAATTGCAGCGATTAAGAATGCATAAGTTTTATTTGAATAAATAGAAAAGCCGGTTAAGATGAATTCTTTCTTAACCGGCTTTTTTGTGTTATTGATTACCTGGTTCAAACAAGTGTCATAAGTTAAAAGTCAAAAGTCAAAAGGTAGCAAAAGGTTTCACGCAAAGAGCGCAAGGAGAAGTCAAAGTTTAAATACAAAGTCCAAAGCAAGAAACCAGTAACCAGCAACTGTGCATTATATACTCTAAGGATTAAACTTTACCAAAATTCCTCAGCAAAAAACCACAACCAGCACTATATTAAATAATCTAAAGTTTAAACTACCCAAGCTCCAAAGTAAGAAACCAGCAACCAGCAACTGCAAATTATCTGTTGTAAGGTTTAAAATTCACCTCCAACCCATAAGAAAGATACCAGCAACCTTACTCTTTAACCCCCAACTTCTTCTTTGCATTTTCATTTTTCGGGTCTAGTTGCAAAACGGTCCGGTAATTTTCTATTGCCAGTTCTTTGTTGCCATTTTTTTCATAGAACTCTGCCATGCTGTCGAAAATATTGGCATTGGTCGGGTAGATCAAACAATTTAATTTGAAAACACAATGAGCGTTGTTCATTTCTCCTGCTGACATCAGCACATATCCATAAGTATTCAGTTCGGCAGCGTTTTTTAGCAATGGTTTTATCAAAGCAATGGTTTCAGTTGATTTAGACAGGATGCTGTCTGCCGCCATGATTTTAAACAAATTGTTCATGAAGATTACCGCTTTGTACTTGGGCGTATAGGCATTACCGTTAACAATTTTCAGCAGGTCTTTTTCCAAGGCTCTCAACCGGTGATTCAACGATCCTTCCCAGTTCTTTTCCTTCCTGGTACACAATGAATGTAGGTACACGGTGTATATTCAGTCCTTTTTCCTCGTGCGCCGGACTTTGCTTGTATACGCTGTCGTGATTGTCTACCATAATTAACTCTATCGCAGAATTATCCATTCCGTAGTGATTGAGTAAGCGCATCATACGGGGTACTTCTCGTTTGCTATCACCACACCAGGTGCCTAAAAATATTTTCATTTTTTTGCCGTGAAGTAATGATTTCATTTGGTTACTTAAACTGTCATCAGGCTTGTACTCATTGAAGTTTTTGTTGTACCATTCTGCAAATGGTGGCTTCTTCAATGCCTTTTCATTGTGAATGCCCAGGAGCATAGGTTTGCCATTGTTGTCGGTTAATTGTTGCTTATTATTTCCTTCTTGTAGTTTATTGCTGCTGCAGCCAATGATTGAAATGGACAGTATTAAACTGATATAAATGATAAGTTTCATGATAGTATAGTTTATAGCATTAACGATACAGGGTACAATCATCAATTGTTCCTGCAGTAATGCAATGATTAATTGCGTTAGTATACCCTAATTAAGCTGGTGAATGCGCAGCCGGTTATACTAACAGGTTAAATTGTTTTTAAAAAAATCGGAAGAAAAATCAGACTTAAACCTTTGGCGGATGAAATACATCCTTGCATTCCTGAGAATTGAAATCAATAGTCAGAGCAGGATAGTTAACAGATAACAGAAGTGAAAATTGAGTGGTTGTTTTGGTTTCATTCAGATAATAATCATCTGCAGCAAAATGATGATGGTTTTTGTGAACCGGGAAATCTGCTTTATCATCATCCTGACTGCTTCCATATTGCTGTTCGCAATCGCAGTTTGATTTGGTTGTATTGCTGATATTGTCAAGTTTACAATCAAGGTAAGCCAGCTGCCTGCTGTATTGTGTACAGGTAAATAGTATCAATAATATCATTGCAGCAAACTGCTTCATGTGTTTAAGATACAATATATTTTATAAAACAAGAAGCGGGTGATAAGTAAAAAGTCAAAAGTGAAAAATCAAAAGTATAAAGGGGCACGCAAAGAGGCAAGGAGGCAAAGAGCGCAAAGATTAGCGATTATTAACTAGTTACAGCTTTAAGTAAGTAAAAAGTGAAAAATCAAAAGTAAAAATGGTTCACGCAACGAGGCTAAGAGCGCAAAGCAAGCAACCAGTAACCAACAACTCTATATTAGTAATTTAAAAGCTAAAACTCCATCCCACCTCAACCAACGAGAAACCAGCAACCAGCGACTGTATATTGTTTTACCAAAAGCCTCAACTCCACTCCAAACTTTACTTAATATCAACCAGCGTCTTCCCATTTTCTCAAATGCCCATTAATATCTATATTTATCCTCCTTAAAAAGAATTGCATGCCAAGGATTGCAGAATCAGAATTAATTATCACCAACAGGGGCAGCCATTTATCATCTGGATCTCAGGCCAGAAGAACTGGCAGATACCGTGATTGTGGTGGGAGATCCCGACCGGGTGAAAAAAGTAAGTAAGTACTTCGATCGCATCGAACACCAGTTACAGCATCGTGAGTTTATTACGCACACCGGATATATCGGTAATAAAAGACTTTCGGTAATGTCTACCGGCATTGGTCCCGATAATATAGATATCGCCATCAATGAACTTGATGCCGTTGCCAATATTGATTTTGAAACCAGGGAAATACGTCCGCAGTTCAGGCAACTCAATATTATCCGTTTCGGTACTTCGGGATCTTTACAGGCAGATATTCCGGTTGATAGTATGGTGGCTTCTACTCATGGTTTGGGGCTCGATAACCTGATGAATTATTATTCCTATCAGAAAACAGCCGATGAAAATGCACTGGTAGATGCATTTTTAAAGCAAACAGGATTGAACACCTCCGTTACCGTTCCATATGTTTTTGAAGGAGGACAACAACTGATCAGCAAATTCGGCGATGATTTTTACAAAGGCATAACCGTTACCTGTCCGGGCTTCTACGGTCCACAGGGAAGGATATTGCGTTTGGGACTCAGCAGCCCCGGACTCATCAATAAACTCACCGATTTCAGGTTTAATAGCCATAGGATCAGTAACTTTGAAATGGAAACATCGGCTATTTACGGCCTGGGTAAATTACTCGGCCATCAATGCCTGAGCGTGAATGCAATTGTTGCCAACCGGGTTGTGCAGCAATTCTCGAAAGACAGCAATGCTGCCGTTGAAAAACTGATCAAAAGAGCACTGGAAGTATTAACAGCCTGATCTTCATCAGGACTTTAAAACCTATTATACATGATTGCAACAAAAATAATTCCCGACTTTTCCCTTTCACCCAGGATCGACCAGGTGGGTGTTGAAGAGCGGGCTTCCCGTTTTACAAAACGGAGTATCAAGAATGAAACCAAGATCAATGGCCTGAAACTGGCACTCAATATGATTGATCTTACTACGCTTGAAGGAAAAGATACCGAAGGAAAAGTAAAACAACTTTGTTATAAAGCACAGCACCTGCACGATGCCTATCCCGGCTTACCTACAGTAGCGGCAGTTTGCGTCTATCCGTCGATGGTAGCTGTTGCCAAAAAGGCGCTCGGTGATTCAGGCGTTAAAGTAGCAGCTGTGGCTACGGCATTTCCGAGTGGACAGGCACCAAAAGATGTTAAAATCCGCGATACAAAATTTGCAGTAGACCAGGGTGCCGATGAAATTGATATGGTCATCTCCCGTGGAAAATTTCACGAGGGAGAATATAATTTTGTTTTTGATGAGATCGCAGCCATCAAAGAAGCCTGTGGCAACGCCCGATTGAAAGTAATTCTCGAAACGGGAGAACTGGTTACTTACGACAAAGTAAGAAGAGCCAGTGATATTGCGATGTATGCCGGTGCAGATTTTATTAAAACGTCTACCGGAAAAATCTCTCCCGCTGCCACCATGCCGGTTACATTGGTAATGCTGGAAGCAATCCGTGATTTTTATTATAAAACAGGAAAGAAAATCGCCATGAAACCTGCCGGAGGAATCTCCAAATCCAAGCTGGCACTGCATTACCTGGTAATGCTCAATGAAGTGCTGGGCGAAGAGTGGATGAACAATGAATGGTTCAGGTTCGGTGCAAGTAGCCTTGCAAACGATATCCTGATGCAGCTGATGAAACAGAAAACCGGTGTTTATCAGTCGGCAGATTATTTTTCAATCGATTAATCTGAATGCGATTAACCGGAACAGTTAAACCTCATTTTAGTATCAAACGGTAAAGCCTAAACGAATTCAACATCATGGCAACAAAAAAAAATACAATAAAACTCAAATTCGAATCATCCCGCAACCTGGCGCCGGCACCCGAAAGTAAAAGCGCTGCGAAAATAAATGATCGTTATGAGTTGTTCATCAACGGGAAATTTGAAAAACCTTCCTCCAAAAAATATTTTGATACCATCAATCCGGCAACGGAAGAAAAACTGGCTGTTGTAGCCGAAGCCAATCAGGCGGATGTAAACAAAGCCGTTTCTGCCGCACGGAATGCCTACGATAAAGTATGGAAGAAAACGCCTGCCAAAGAAAGGGCCAAATACATTTACCGCATTGCCAGGATGATCCAGGAACGTGCCCGTGAATTTGCAGTGATCGAAACACTGGATGGTGGTAAGCCAATCCGTGAAAGCCGTGATTTTGATGTGCCTACAGCCGCCAATCACTTTTTCTATTATGCTGGCTGGGCCGATAAACTGGAATATGCATTTCCTAACAGGAAGGCACAACCGCTGGGAGTAGCCGGACAAATCATTCCCTGGAATTTTCCATTACTGATGGCAGCCTGGAAAATTGCACCAGCACTGGCAACAGGAAATACGGTTGTATTGAAACCAGCAGAAACCACACCACTCACCGCATTGAAACTCGCAGAGATCATTGAAGAAGCTGATCTTCCCCCGGGTGTTGTGAATATCATCACCGGTGCAGGCGCTACCGGAGCGGCAATCGTGAATCATCCCGATGTAAATAAAATTGCCTTCACCGGTTCAACCGATGTAGGTAAGATTATACAAAGAGCAATCGCCGGCAGTTCAAAGAAAGCAACCCTTGAACTGGGAGGTAAAGCCGCCAACATTATTTTCGACGATGCACCGCTCGACCAGGCTGTTGAAGGTGTGATCAATGGAATCTTCTTTAACCAGGGCCACGTTTGTTGCGCAGGTTCCAGGTTGTTTGTACAGGAATCTGTTTACAAAATTGTGCTGCAGAAACTGAAAGACAGGATGGAATCACTGATTGTAGGTGATCCCATGGATAAGAATACCGATATCGGTGCCATCAATTCAAAACAACAACTGGAAGTCATCAATAAATACCTCAAAATTGGTCAGCAGGAAGGAGCAGAAATGTTCCAGAGTTCCTGTGCCATTCCGAAAAAAGGATTTTTCTGCAGGCCGACTATCTTCAGCAATGTGGCTCAATCGAACCGCATTGCACAGGAAGAAATATTCGGTCCTGTTCTCGCCATTCAAACATTCCGTACCGATGATGAAGTAATTGAAAAAGCAAACAATACAGCGTTTGGTTTATCAGCCGGTGTGTGGACCGACAAAGGGTCTAAAATATTCAACCTTACTACCAAATTAAGAGCCGGGGTGGTTTGGGCCAATACTTATAACAAGTTTGATCCTACATCACCTTTTGGTGGATACAAAGAAAGCGGATATGGCAGAGAAGGTGGATTGCATGGATTGAATGCATATGTAGATATCGTATAACCCTTAACGGTAGTTTAAATTTATTGTCGTTTAATTTTAATGATCATGGAAAATTCAATTATAAAAAAGAAGTCAATCAGTCTGAACGGAAATCATAAACCAACGGCTGATGAAAAAAGACTGGAGGTTTTGAAAACCTATAAAATCTATATCGGCGGGCAGTTTCCCCGTACCGAGTCTGGAAGATTTTATGTAGCAACCAATGCTAAAGGTGATAAACTGGCCAATGTTTGCCTGAGTTCAAGAAAAGATTTCAGGGATGCTGAAGTGAGCGCCCGTGGTGCCTTTGGCGGATGGAGTGGCCGGGCTGCCTTCAATCGCGGACAGATATTATACCGGATTGCAGAAATGCTTGAAGGAAGAAAAGCACAGTTCATCGATGAACTCATGAAACAGGATGTATCAAGAGCAGCAGCAGAAAAAGAAGTAAATCTTTCCATTGATCGATTTATTTATTATAGTGGCTGGTGCGATAAATACCAGCAGGTATTCAGTGCTGTAAACCCGGTGGCATCCTCGCATTTTAATTTTTCAGTACTGGAACCGACTGGCGTGGTAGCTGCCATCGCACCTCAGCAAACATCATTACTCGGGTTGGTTTCTATTGTAGCACCGATCATCGCCGGTGGAAATACCTGCGTGGTTCTGGCTTCTGCCAGCAAACCACTTTGTGCCGTTACTTTTGCTGAAGTTTTGAATAGTTCCGATTTACCGGGAGGTGTGGTGAACATCCTCACCGGGAAAGTTGCTGAGTTACTACCATTCTTTGCCGATCATATGGATGTGAATGCTGTTTGTTTTAGTGAATCTGATAAAGCAGCACAGCAACTGGTTAAAGAGAAATCTTCCCTGAATGTGAAACGCACCGTTTTTTATGATAAAAAAGACTGGACGGGTGATGAAGGACAATCTCCTTATTTTATTGCCGATTTCCAGGAAGTAAAAACAACCTGGCACCCGATTGAGAATATCGGTGGCGCCAAAGCAGGTTATTAATTACTAACCTTTACTATATAGCTGAATGCTTCCGTACAATCTAACGGCTGAGCATTCAGCTTTTTCATTAACCTCTGGTCAGGTTACAGATTCGTTTGCAAAGCCCCGGGACCTTCTGTCATGAAAGAAACCGGCTTCCAAACATTTAATCCCCACTATATTGATAAATCACTAATTTTAATATGTAAACTTTAAAACAAATAATTATGAAAGGCGGATTATTAATTCTACTGGCTGTTTTACTGATCGTTGGTTTCATGGGCTGTAATGGCTACAATGGCCTTGTAAAACAGGACGAAAGCGTTAAAAAAGCATGGAACAATGTTCAGGCAGAATACCAGAACCGTGCAGACCTGGTAGGTAATCTGGTGAATACCGTAAAAGGTGCAGCCAATTTTGAACAGAAAACACTCACCGATGTAGTGGAAGCAAGGGCAAAAGCTACAAGCATCAATATCAAAGCAGATGAACTGACTCCGGAGAAACTGGCACAATTCCAGGCAGCACAAAGTCAGTTGAGTGGTTCACTGAGCAGGTTGCTCGCTACCGTTGAAGCATATCCGACTTTGAAGGCAACTGAGAATTTTACCAAATTACAGGGCCAGCTGGAAGGTATTGAAAACAGCATCAAGAATTCACGTAAAGTGTTCAACGATGAAATCAATACTTACAATACCAAAGTGCGTTCATTCCCGATGAATATTCTCGGAGGTATGTTTGGTTTCCATGCAAAAGAAGGATTTAAAGCTGATGCCGGCGCAGAAAAAGCCCCGGAAGTTAAATTTTAACTGAACTATCGATGAAGGGTAAACGCTATTCTGGCTATATAGTCGGCGCTGTTTTGTTGCTGATTGGTATTTACCTGGTTGTTACTTTCAATGGCCTGGTAAAGAAAGAGGAGAAGTATAAACTTCAGTGGAATGAAGTGCAGAATGCCTATCAGCGTCGTTTAGACCTTATTCCCAACCTGGTGAATATTGTTAAAGGCGGAACTGAATATGAGCAAACAACACTTCAGAAAATATCCGATGCAAGAGCAAGGGCTATGTCATTGAATGTTTCCAATGAAATCAATGCTGAAAATTTTTCCAAACAAACAGCCGCTCAGGATCAATTGGCGGCCGCTGCCAATCGGCTCATGATCACGGTAGAAAAATATCCTGATCTGCAGGGCACAAGGGCTTTTTCTGATCTGCAATCACAATTGGAAGGAACTGAAAGGCGCATCAAAGTAGCAAGGAAAGATTTTAATGTAGCAATTGCAGCATATAATAGTAGCGTAAAAAGTTTTCCAACCAGTCTGGTCGCAGGTATTTTTGGATTTCCTGCCCGGGAAGGTTTTGAAGCGGTTGCCGGTGCAGAGAATGCGGTAGAAATAAAATTCTAAATAAACACAAGTGGGACTGTTTTCATTTTTCAAACAAAAAGAATTTTTCACTGAACAGGAAAAGCTGCAGATGGTGGAAGCTATCCGCCGTTCTGAAAAAACCACCAGTGGAGAAATCAGGGTGTTTGTTGAATCAAAGAATCCATTTGTAGATCCGCTCGACAGGGCTGCAGAAGTTTTTTTCGGATTGAAGATGCAGGATACAGATCACCGGAATGCAGTACTGCTCTATATCGCCATGAAAAGTCATGAAGTGGCATTGTTTGCCGATGAGGGTATTTATAAGGCAGTGGGTGCAACATACTGGAATGCAGCCGTGAAAAATATGATAGCCGAATTCAAAGAAGAGCATATTGTAGATGGTATTGTAAAGTGTGTTCACATGATCGGCAATACCCTTACCGAAAAATTTCCTTATATACCTACAGAAGATAAAAATGAATTGCCCGACGATATTGTGTTTGGCAAATAAATTACTATAATCATTCATGAAAATAATTTCCCGTATATGTTTATTCCTGCTGATGGGCCTGGCATTTCTGCAATTGCCTGCACAGGAAACCAGTATCCAGGAAATCATAAAGAGCAAGCCCAATCCGCCGCGACTGGTAAATGATTACACCGCAACACTTACACCAGATCAGCGACAGGCACTTGAACAAAAGCTGGTAGCCCTCGACGATAGTACATTTACTCAAATAGCCGTAGTTATTGTTTCTTCACTCGATGGAATGGATGTGGCAGATGCAGCCCTGGAACTGGGTAGAAGCTGGGGAGTCGGCAATAAGAAGAATAACAGTGGAGTGGTATTGCTGATTTCGAAGAAAGACCGCAAGCTTAATATTTCTCCGGGGTACGGTTTGGAAGGATCGCTTACTGATGTGGAAGCCAGTCATATTATTCAGGATATTATTGTTCCCAGATTCAAGGGTGATGATTATTACCGCGGAATCAATGAAGGTACCGATGCCATTATCAAAGCAGTTAAAGAAGAATTCAAAACACCCAGGGATCGTTCAAAAAGAGGTTCTGGTGCAGGTAAAATCATTGTGCTGATCATCATTATCATTATATTCCTGGCCATCAGTTCGGGTGGTGGTAAAGGAGGTTCGTTTATGAGTCGCCGTGGGTACAGGGGCTTCTCTGGTCCTACCATCTGGCCAACCGGTGGAAGCAGCTGGGGTGGCGGTGGCTGGAGTGGCGGCGGTGGAAGTTCCGGCGGTTTCGGCGGATTCGGTGGCGGTAGCTTCGGCGGTGGAGGATCCAGTGGAAGCTGGTAGTCACAGGCAACAACCAGGAATAATTCAATCGTATTTTATACAATGGTCATGTTAACAGCATGGCCATTTTTTTTGCCCATTCAATGCCGGGTAGAAAAATCACTTCAATTGAGAAGGAAAAAGCCCCACGAATTAAAATGAATTCCGGATTACTCAATCTATTTTGCCTGTCGTTTCACCCTTATAGTACAGTCGACAATTTTTAAATTTATTCGTGGAATACCGGCATTTGAATTTGAAGCTGATGAATGGGTGAAACAATTTTCCAACCCCTATTTATTCATTTCAAATTCTACCATTATGAAAATTGTATTTCCAATCATTCGTCATCAACTTTTGTTATTAATTATGTTGTTCAGCATAGCAGCCAGATCAAACGATTTGAATAAAGTGCACAGCTCAGCTGCTTCTGAAAGTATGGCCACTTCGATCAGTTCAATATTGTCTCATCAAAACCCACTGAAACAGGAGCAGATTATTTCCTGGCTCGAAACACAGAAGAATGAAAAGATTCCTGGCCGTAATGAAACCATTGAGAAGCTTATCAAATCTGCTGTTTTTGATAAAATATTCTCAGAGCAATTAGAGAAGGAAGAAACATTGGTTGTAATTCCATTGGATGAAAATTTCAACTCAAAAAATAATTCAGATAAGATAAAACTGAATTATTTAATTTTAGTGAGCAACAAGGAAGCAGTAATCAGGAGAGGAAATATCGTTCAGTATATCCAGGGCAATCAAGAACGTTTTTAGTGAGAAGCCTCACAGCAATATTGCAGCAATTATTCAGGGAAAAGTACCAGAGGAAGATGGCACCTATGCATTTATAACATTATCGGATTTTAATCAATACGAATTCACCTATAAAGAACACAGCCTTGTATCCGGGAAGTCAATTCAGTTTTCAGGCGAAGATCAGGATTGTATTCATTTGTGGTGGGTACATTATATTGTTTATGCTGATGGGCATATCGAAGTAGGGGAAGTAATAGACCTGGGTTGCAGCAATTGTCCGTCGAACCAGCTTTGTGATGAACTCGAAACCATTGGTGGCGGCGGAACAGGAATTACTGAATGTAATTTTGATAAGGATCAGGCTACGGCAATACTCAATGGCATCAGTGTTGTTGGAACTCCGGGTATTCACAGTCAACCAGCAGGACAAACGGTGATTGATCCTGTTTCACAGATGGAAAGAGAGCCTAAAACAGAAGTATGGGATTTTGTGAAGTATCGCTTGTTCCTGAATTATTATATTGGATATTCAGCCATTTTTAATGGTATCAGGTATAGAGAAAGCAGCATTGATGTGTGGAAATATGAATCGTTGCATTATGATGGATACCGTGAAAGAGACGGGCATGATCTGCCTCCTTGCTTCGCTTCTAAAATTAGTGTCAATTGTTCACCGGTTGTGATTTCACAGGACAGACTAACAGCAAGAGCAACATTGTCATTTGCGTTATCAGTTACCATCAGTTGCGCATTTGGTATGCAAACCGGTGTAAAAACAAATCCGGGAATGACCGGAACCTTTGTCGCTGCAAGCAATAATTAGAAGGAACTAATCAATCAACTAATATGAAACATGTCTTATTTATTTTCCTGCTTTTCTTACAGCTGCATGTTAAAAGCCAAACTAATAATTACATGGCATCCGACAGCATTGAAGGATATAAGATAACATTGCTTTTCCCGTTTATTGCACATGAAGGATACCTGTTTGGTTATGATACCATTGCTACTAAAATCTACTATTACAAGGATCAGACATTGCTGCATGTAAGACACAATCCGATTTATAAAACCAGTAAGGATTATTCATTACCTAAAGATTACTGGTATTCTCATTTTGTATTGCAGGAAAATAAAAAGCAAGTATTACAGATTGATTCTTACGAACCTGACATCATTAAAAAACCAAAACGGGAAGATGTTGAACATTTTTTCTGGTTTTTCATAATCGACGACATTGGTGAAACCATTTTGCCTGTAAGCAAAGTCCTCCCTGTATGGGAGTCTATGGATTCGGTAACCAAAAACCGTACAGCATTTTACCAGCTGGAGAAATTAACAGACAGTAATTTTAAAGCAACATTGAAGATCGATTATGATCATTTCTTAACCGGAGGTAAATACAAACTTTCTCCAACCCTGGAAAGAGAGAAGGGATTAGCTGTTGGCCGAATCAGGTTATTCACTTTTTCAAGAATGTTGCAGAAGTGGTGTATAGATGCCGTTTACCAGGGATGGGATGTAGAACGCATTACCAATATCAATCCTTCCGACATCATGCCCTATTTTGAAAAAGCCAGAAAGGAAATAAAAGATTAATAAAAAAGTCTTTCATCAAAAAATCTTAAGGATTACCGTTAATAAAAAAGAAGGCTACCTGATTGGAAGCCTTCTTTTTTATTGATAAACGTTGTGTTTATTTAAAAACCTTGTTTACATACTCTTCAATTTCTTTTCCTTTAGCGGAAGAAATTTTATCGAATATGGCTTTGAAAGTAGGATCTACAAAATTCCTGTATTGCGCAGGGATTGCATTCCTGAACAACATCATATCATCGATACCTTTTTTGATTTTTGAAAGGTCAGATACTTTTTCAAGGAACTTGCCATACTTTTCTGTGAGTTCAACTTTTTCCTGTGATAATGGTGCGTTGCTGTAAATAGCTGAGATCATGTCAAAATCAGCTTCAGATCCTTCAGCAAGTAAAATTCTGTTAACTTCTTTACCCAGGTCGCCTTTCGCATCTGAAGCATATTTTTTCGCCAGTGTTAATGCGCTTTCTGGTTTTGATGCAACAATACCTTTTAAACCTGCGCCGGCAACTGAATAGGATGAATCGTTTACTGCAGATTCAAAAATCGGGAGGTATTTTTTGTCGCCATTCTTAACCAGGAAATTGATAGCCGCTGCACGAGCCCTTGCATTGTTGTCTTTCTTTGCAATGGTTTCGATTTCTTCGAGAACTACAGGATCAGCCTTGTATGGTGAACTGGCAATTTTCTGGATGGCAGTTGTTTTAATGCGGTAAAATTTATCTTTCAGTCCTTTGGCAATTTCAGGCATATTGTTCTTAGCGAAATAATCAAGCGCTTCTTTCCGGTCGAGGTAGTTTTTACCATACTTCCACTGAGCAATATAATTGGCTTCAGATTTATTGTCGGTTTTTTCAGCCAGTAAAATCCTGTCGGCATCCACACTGATCCATTCTGGTTTGGTTGGTGTAGCAAAGTAGAACGTATCTGATTGTGCATCGATTGTTACATTGTAGCGACTTTTGTTTCCATCTACATAAACATCAACAGCTACCGGTAAGATAAATACTTTGCCACTTTTTTGTGTTTGTTCTACTATCACTTCGCTCATGCCCGGCATGCCAGGCAGGTCGTAATTGTAACTGATTTTTAATTTCGGGTGTCCGCTACCGTAATACCATTGATTCCAGAACCAGTTCAGGTCTTTACCGGTTACTTCTTCAAAAGCAAGCCTTAATTGAGCAGCTTCACCTGTTTTAAATTTATTGGTAGAAAGGTAATTCTTCAGAGAAGCATAAAAAGCATCATCTCCTACAAAATTGCGCAACATATGCAGAATGCGTCCGCCCTTATTGTAGCTAACTGCGTCAAAAACATCTTCTTTGTTAAAATAATGATAGCGAACCAGGTCTTTCTTGTCACTTCCGCTCATGATATATCCCTGCATATCATCATAATTATGTGCATCGGCATAATCCTTACCATACTTGTATTCATCCCACAAATACTCACTGTAATTGGCGAAGCTTTCATTAACAGTGATATTGCTCCAGCTTTCGGTGGTAACCAGATCGCCAAACCATTGGTGAAACAATTCATGTACAATGGTTTCTTCCCAATCATTGCCATCGGCCAGTTCACGGTTGTTCTGGTAGGCACTTTCCTGGTGTAATGTTGCCGTGGTATTTTCCATTGCACCACTTACATAATCCCTTCCTACGATCTGAGCGTATTTAGCCCATGGATAATCTACACCGAGTTTGTTTGAAAAGAATTGCATCATCTCTGGTGTATTACCAAAAACTTTTAAAGCATAAGGAGCCTGGTTCTTTTCTACATAATAACTTACTTCTTTTCCTTTATAAGGTTTGTCTTTGATGACTGCAAAATCACCTACACCCATGAAAAACAGGTAAGGTGCGTGCGGCAGGTCCATTTTCCAGTAATCAGTTCTGGTGCCATCTGCATTTTTCTTCTGACTCTTTAATAAACCATTACTCAGCGTAACATATTTAGCCGGAACAGTCATGCTTAATTCCTGCGTTGTTTTCTGATTGGGTTTATCAATGGTAATCATCCAGGCGCTGTTGGCTTCTGTTTCACCTTGCGTCCAGATCTGAGTTGGCTTGTCTTTTACTTCTCCTTTAGGGTTGATAAAATACAAACCCTTCGCATCGGTGATGGCAGCACTGCCTTCAGCTTTAAGTTCATCAGGTTTACTTACATAATCAAAATACAGAGTATACTTTTCGTCTTTACTGTAAAGGCGATTCAGTTTGATTTTCATTTGCATTCCATCATATGTATATTTTAATGGAGTTTTGGTTGTTCCTGTTACCAGTGCTACTTCTTTGATGTCCATGCCTTTTGCATCCAGCAACAAAGAGTCGGTTGGATAAAACGTTGGTTTCAGTGTTAACCATTCTTTACCATAGAGGTAAGATTTGTCGTAATCAAAACGTACATCCAGTTTCGTATGAACGAGATCATTCACCCTTGGCTCACTTCCCCTGAAAATCTTTTTCCAGGTGGTGTCTTTAGGTTCTTCTCCGAATTGTGCCTGACTTAAAAAAGGGCTTGCAGCAAGGGCAAGCACCATAAATATTTGCTTCATAATCAATTTTTAATGGCGTAAATGTAGCAGTCAATTCGTAAAAATCTTATTAATATTTTATAAATGGTAAGTCGGGCATATTAATTAGTTTTGATACTCAATGCATTTTACAAGGGATGAAATTTACAGGTGTTTTGATTTTTTGCTGCCTTGTCTCACTGATTGGTCGTGGCACAAATCAACCATTTTATCTATATCCAGACGGAGAATAAGCAGCCATTTTATGTAAAGCTGAAAGAAAGGCTATACAGCTCTTCGGCTCAGGGTTACCTGGTAGTACCCAAATTGCCTGAAGGAGAATACAATATCACCATTGGGTTTCCCAAAAATGAGTTTCCTCCGAAACAACTAAATATTACGGTGGGGAAGAATGATGAAGGTTACCTGTACAGACAAACGATGAACAAAGAATGGGCATTGTACAATCTGTATACCATGCAGATGGTATCTGCCGACACTAAAGTTCAGGCAGTTGTAAAAGAAGCAAAACCCGTTGTAAGGGATACGATTGCCAGTGTTTTAACTCCGGCCACAGAGAACGTAAAACCAGCATCAGAGACAATAAAGGATGAATCCATTCCTGCAGTCGTTAAACAATCTGAAGAAATCAAAACAGTTAAAGAGCCTGTTCAGCCTGTAATCGATACTGTAGTAAAGATACCGGCAACAACAATTATTGAATCGATTCCGCAACCAAAAAAAGAAGTGGTTGCCAGGATAAGTCAAACAACAGATGCAGGAAATGCATTTGTGAGCTATGCAGTGTATGAAGCTTCTGGTACGGATACGGTAGATATTATTATCGAACCTGGTGTTAAAACCGTTGAGGTAGTTCAACCTCTCGCTGATACCCAGAACCAGCTGCAGTAACCAGTAGTTCGCAACCAGCAACCAGCAACAAGCCAGCAGCAGACTCAGTTAATATTCCTTCAACCAGTAATAATCAGCCTGCCGCCATCATCAGTACCAATATGAATTGTAAAAAGATGGCTACGGAGCAGGATTTTTTTCAGCTTAGAAAGAAAATGGCAGCAGCACCTTCCGAAGATGAAATGATTATGATAGCACAAAAAGCTTTCCGGCTGAAATGCTATAGTACACAACAGGTGAGGAATCTTACAGTACTTTTATTAAACGAGGAAGGCCGTTATCGTTTTTTAGATGTGGCCTATTCTGGTGTAAGTGACCAGCACAATTACAAAACTTTGCGAAACCTGCTCACAGAAGATTATTATCTCAGGCGCTTTGATGCGATGCTTCGCTAAAATAAATTATTTATGCCCAGGTTTTTCCTCGAACTAGCTTATAAGGGTACAGATTATGCAGGTTTCCAGGTGCAGGAAAATGCCAATACCATCCAGGCAGAAGTGGAGAAAGCACTGAATATTTATTTCCGCAGAAAATTTGAATTAACGGGTTCATCCAGAACAGATGCAGGTGTGCATGCGAAGCAGAATTTTTTTCATTTTGATGACGATGCAATGATAGAGGAGTGGGATAAAACGGTTTATCACCTCAATGCGATTCTGCCGCCGGATATTGTAATCCATTCCATCAGGCAGGTTGATGCATCAGCTCATTGCCGTTTTGATGCGCTTTCCCGGAGTTATGAATACAGTATATACCGCAAGAAGGATCCTTTCCTGAACGACCGGGCCTATTTCTTTCCCTATAAACTTGATATCAGTTTGCTCAATGAAGCGG
>JBAOHS010000010.1:0-372500 GCA_037045295.1 Ferruginibacter sp. | reverse complement strand
TGTAGGATAGTTGGGAGACTTTGAAGTGGTGTCGCCAGGCATCATGGAGTCAACGTTGAAATACCAACCTTTAAACATTTAGAATCTAATCCCTAACGGGAAACAGTGCATGGTGGGTAGTTTGACTGGGGTGGTCGCCTCCTAAAGTGTAACGGAGGCTTGCAAAGGTTCCCTCAGTACGGTTGGTAATCGTACATAGAGCGTATTAGTATAAGGGAGCTTGACTGTGAGACTTACAAGTCGAGCAGGGACGAAAGTCGGCTAAAGTGATCCGGCGGTTCTGTATGGAAGGGCCGTCGCTCAAAGGATAAAAGGTACTCTGGGGATAACAGGCTGATCTCCCCCAAGAGCTCATATCGACGGGGAGGTTTGGCACCTCGATGTCGGTTCGTCACATCCTGGGGCTGGAGAAGGTCCCAAGGGTTCGGCTGTTCGCCGATTAAAGTGGCACGTGAACTGGGTTCAGAACGTCGCAAGACAGTTCGGTCCCTATCTGTGATGGGCGCTAGTAAATTGAGAGGACATGACTTTAGTACGAGAGGACCGAGTCGTATGTACCGCTGGTGTATCTGTTGTGCCGCCAGGTGCAGTGCAGAGTAGCTATGTACAGCCAGGATAAACGCTGAAAGCATCTAAGCGTGAAACCTTCCTCAAGATGAGTTTACTTTTAAGGGTCGTCAAAGACTATGACGTTGATAGGCTATAGGTATAAAGGTGGTAACATCAAAGCCGAGTAGTACTAATTGCCCGTAAGCTTTATTTTTTATTTTAAACTTCGGTTTAAAAGATCTTACACGTTTTATAACTTATTCCAATATGTTAATCTTATTGTTCGTTCAACGATTTCGTTAACGTCACCTTTTTATGGTGGTTTTACCGAGGGTGTTCACCTCTTCCCATTCCGAACAGAGAAGTTAAGCCCCTCATGGCCGATGGTACTACACAACAATGTGGGAGAGTAGGTAGCTGCCATATTCATTTGAAAAAGCCTTTCAGGAAACTGAGAGGCTTTTTTGTTTTATGCATATGTTCTAAACCTATAAGGTTTCTAAAACCTTATAGGTTTTATATTTCACAAAACATAACCGCTTTACATATTCACCGGTTGTTGATGATATAGCATTAAACTGCTCCTTTCCTCCAAACCAGCCAAACAGTTCTTCTCTTAATAATTTTGTCTGCTTTTCACTTATCAAAGACTGATATCCATCATACTTCCACTCACCAATGCAGGAAGCATATCCATGATGTACAGCATTTTTATGTGTATAGTAGATGAAAGCTGTAAGATCCCAGTTATCTTCAACCTTACTTCGCTTCATATAATCTATAAACAATGATCCTTTTCTTTTGTACATTTTGTTGATAGATTTAGTATAACTGTTTAATAGATTACTGAATCTTTCCATAATAAAATCAGAAATATTAGTAAGTAATGGATCAACAGGTCGTTTTTTGACTTTCTCAAAATTTAGGGCAATAGATTCAAATGATTTTATTCTTACCAGCAAATGAATGTGGTTTGGCAATAATGAGTATGTAAGCACATCGGCAATTTCAAAAGTGTGGAAAGCTAACTTTTGTAAGAAGTATGAATAGTTTTTTTCTTCTATAAACAGTTTTTCATTACCAATTGCTCTTGTAAACAAATGATAAGTGTTGGATGGAAGCAATGGTTGATGATAATTTGGCATCCATAAATTTATCTATGCTTCTATATTTAATACTAAAGTAAACGATGTATTAATCACTTTTCAAAAGCAGATTTTCAACAGCGGTAATACAAACCTATAAGGTTTTAAAACCTTATAGGTTTATGAGCAAATGAATATTCAGCTGGTTGGGTTAAAATAAACCTTCTTTTAAATACAATCCCAAATCTGTCTGCGTCATGTGAACCAGGATTTGAGTTAACTGAGAAAGAATATGAGAAATCAGCAGAAGCATTAATCGGTATGAGTTGCTGTAAAAAACGATCAAGTAGAAATGCCTTTATTTCCATTTCTTCAAGCCCCGAATTAGCAAATTGTAAATTATATTGGCCCGTTTTCAGGTTGGCAATTTTTAAATGAATCGTATCCAGATTTTCGGGCAAATTTCTTCTTTCTACAGTTAATGCTGTATTAGCTTTTAATATTGAAATGGATTCTCCTGAATAGGAGAATTTGTGGGCATCTGTTGGATCCAACTGATTGTTTAAATCACGACCGAATTCAACAGTTACGCCATCCAGGATTAATGTATCTCCACTAATAGCTTTTTCTAAACGGACATATAATTTTGAACTTACTGATGCAGAGGCTGCAGGCCTGAAGGGTGTACTGCTGCTATTTACTTTTGCTATTTCACTGAAAGAAACAGTGCCACTACTTCCAGTAGCCCTTACAAAAAAAGCCTGACCACTTTGAATGTTGTTATTGATGCTGCCAATGCTTCCATAACTTCCACCTCCAGGTGTAACATAATAATTATTGTCTGCGCCTACTCCTTTTGTAAATGTCTGAAATCCACCAAAGCCAAAACTACCGCCCAGCCTGGGATCCCAGAGATAATAAACTTTTTGAATAGCAGGAGATTTGATAACTCCGGCATCATTGGAAAAATCAATTGCTGAGGCATAGGGATTACCAATCGATTCAAATTTATCAGATTGAACAGTAGTGGTAACAGGAGGATTGGAAACCGGCCAGAAAAGCTGACCACTGCTTCTTAAAATGGTAACATTGGCTGCTGCATTAAATGTAGATACAGTTCGGTCGCCCCTAACAAAAACCATATATCCTTTTGGATTATGAATAGGAGTTGCCGTAGTATTGGGAATGCCCACCCAACTATTCAAGACTGAGGAATATGTTTTTACACTTGGTCCGTTTGAAGTGTACACATCAAACAGTGGTGGTAATGGTGAAATATCGCTCGTGATCTGTGTCCCAAAACCAGCATAACGGCTTTGGTTAGCCGAAGTTGCTGTGTCTTGCCATGCTTGATTGATTGTTTGACTGCCATTTGTCGGAATTGAAAGAAACTGCCAGGATTTTCCATGATTGGGCGTGGGGCCTGTTTCGATATACCGTTGTACAGTAAATTTTCCGGTACCAACATAGGTAACAGTAGCGCCCGCAGGCACTGCACTCACATTGGCTGTACCCGAAAGTGACGATAATAGTATAATATTAGATCCATTTTGCAAGGTAAGTTTGGAAGATGTACCAATTCCCAGTTGCTTTTCTATACTCATCTCACTGTTTAAAAACAATCCTGTTGTATTGTTATTATTGAAATTGTAAAATTTCATAAATGGAAAGCTGGATGTATATGCCTGTGTGGAAGTTCCGTTCATTACAACGGTACCGTTATTGTGTGCAAAAGATACATTTCCGGTTTTATCCAGGTTTCCTCTGATGGTAAGGGTGCTTGCTGGTGCCGTTTTGATACCGCCGACAGATAAAACGAGGTTGCCATATTGCACGCTGTTTGCATTGGTGATCGTCTGGTCGCCGTTTCGTGTATATTCAACTGTAGAACCCTCAGCCAGACTAAATGATGTTATCGTTTGGTGAATAGCTGTGGTTGTGGTGCCGTTGAATCCAGCCTGGTTGAATACTTTAAATACGCTTCCTGCAATCAGACTCACAGATTGCCCGCTTGTAGCAGATTGTGCCTGAATGGAATTGGAATTATTGGAAAAAATACCAGTGGCAGTAACCCTGAATACACTGGAACCATTCAAAAAAATATTGGCTGAAGCATTCCCCACATTATTACCGCTGATATCGATATTGTGATAAACATAAGTACTGCCATTGCGAATTGATTGTGCACTGGCGTTATTATTGGCAAATTCAATTGTACTGCTTCCCGATAATGTATATGTCCCCTGCATATTGGGCTGTGTACCGGCTGTTCCAAGGATAAAGCGTGAACTTCCGTCCATAATGAGATCTGTACTATTCGCTATTGTTGGACCAATATTTCCGGTAGCATTTAATGTCGCAGAACCCGTGATATATAATGTACCGTTTGTTGAAAGATTGAATGTTCCCGCAGTTTTGGTGCCTGTTCCTGATATGGTTAGATTGCCATAAGTGATGGCTGTTACAGATTGATTACCACCATAATATTCTACATAACTATCCACATCGTTTGTAACTGTTCCGCCTGATATAGAAGCCAATGCAGATCCTGCTAATCCATTCGCATTGGCAGTTCTTACGATTCCGTTGTTAATGAATGATCCGTTATTGGTAATCACTGCCTGCGTTCCGAGGTTAAGTGTTGTAGAAACGTCCAGCGTAAGCGACCGACCGGTACTGATTACAAATTTGGCAGTGGAAGTATTATCAATCACCAATACATCTCCAAAAACACTAACAGAAAACATAGTGGTGTTATACAGAATATTCACATTCTTATGTAATACAAAACGAAGGTTACCGGAAAGGCTGTTATTAGGAGTTGCACTTCCCATGTTAATGGTACCACTCGTTGCTGCAAAAGTAAGGGTGTTGTTTCCGTAAAAACCATCTCTGAAAAGTTTCGTTCCGGCACCATCAACCGTCACGTTTGTATAAATATTCACATACCCATTTACAGTAAGAGAAACAGCATTTCCGAATGTGCCGGAAATACGCCTTATCTCCAGCACTGTATTACCTGTTGCATTGGCAAAAAAGGTAATAGTTGCTCCTGTAACAACAGTTGAAGCGCTGTTATGTACATATTTGGAACCGTTTAACCAGGCATTATTTGTATTGGAAGCCAGTACTTCATAACCATTACCTGCATTGGTAGTTGTATTTCCGATCTCAACATCACCTGTAATACTCATAGTTGAAGTGCCGGGGAAAAATGTGCTGCCATAGTTTTGTGAAGAAAGAATAGATAGCTTACCACCCGATTCAATGGTAAGATCAGTCCCGCTACCATTATTCAGCGTGATAGATCCTCCAGTAAGCAATTCCAGTGTACCACCTGATTTTATAACCAGTTGATCGAATGTACGTGCCGTGCTTATTCGTATGGTATGATTATTCAGAATGGTAATGGTATTGGCAGCCTGAGTAGGCACCAGGGTTGCATTAGCCCATGGACCTGCCGGACCCGTTGAAGATTCCCAACTACTGATGCTCGTCCAGTTTCCACTAGCTTTTGATCGGAAATAATCCGTTGGATTTGATGCAGCCGATGAAAAACCAATCAACAAATAAAGAGATACAAAAAGTACACCCGTTATAAAAAAACGCATATAATCATTTTTTAAAGCATAGCAGTTTTCAGTTACAAAATTTTAATGTGAGGGGAGGTATATACTATAAATATTGGATCAGGCTATCTTTAACTCGACGGTAAATTCTAATTCTAACTAATAGTTTAAATTCAGTAGTACAGTCTCATTCGTATTTGTGCCCGCAGATTTTACCAGCAAGCTTCACACATTTTTCCTGTTGTGGTTTGTAAATATCCGGTAGTCAACTTCAGCGTATTTTTGCTAAATAACTTGAGGGGTAAGTTTAAATAAGGTTGGAATTGCTAGGACGCCACTCCAGATTAACCCACTGATTTCCGGCTTCAATCAGTTGGGTTTTGTGGCAATTTAATACTAATATATAATCCGGTATATAATCCAAAAGTAGTATAGTTTTTTGCTGATTATCAATATTTTGAAATTCTGATTTTAGTCATGAAAACTTTCAGTCGGCAATATTAATGTTATAAGATCTGATTTTCACCAGATATATAATTCCTTAATCTTTAAAAGCGGATTTGCTTGTTATTCAATACTGAAACATATTAATCTTATATTGTTCATCAATTAATAAGAATTTCTATGAAGCTTTCTGTAATCAGATTTTTGTTTATACTATTGTTTTTTTTAATTACAAATCCATCCTTTGCTCAACAAAAGAATACTACTCACCTTATTGATACTACCAGAAAGCTTTACCAGGTAGAAGCCGCTTGTGGTGAATGCCAGTTCAAATCAAAAGGCAATAGCTGCGATCTTGCTATTCGTATGAATGGTGTTGTTTATTTTGTTGATGGCACCAAAATCGATGATCACGGCGACGCACATGCGAAGAACGGATTCTGCAATGCAATCCGAAAAGCTCAGGTACAGGGAGAAATTAAGGAAGGAAGATTCGTGGCTACTTATTTTAAATTACTGGAAGAATGATTGTAAACAAGACCTATAAGGTTTTTAAAACCTTATAGGTCATACATAAGTTGACAACTCCTAATGCAGCAATAAGAAACTGCCTCTTTCATCTATGATTCTTCCATTGGTAAATATATACCGGCAGATCCACACATAAGCGCCGTCGGGCTGACTCTTCCCGTTCCAGCGTCCATCCCAGCCAAAGCCATTAACTCTTGTAGAAAATACTTTCTGCCCCCAGCGGTTGAATACAGTGAAATAAACCATCTGCGATCCGCCCGGAATCTGTGGCTTAATGGTATTGTTTAACTGATCTGTATTTGGCGTAAAAGCAGATGGCATGTAGAATCCACTGCCATAAGTAGTGGCTTGTGCAAAACCCGGCGCACTGTTTCCACAACCGGTTGCCGTGTTAAGTGCGATTACATTGATGGTTACCGTCTGCGAATAATTTAAACCCGTTAATATATGTGAAAGTCCGGCTGGGCCTGAACTGGGTGCTGTATAAGCTCCGCCGTCGACAGATACCTGGTAACCGGAAGCTCCATTGATGGGTTGCCAGCTGAAAGTTATGCCCGACTGGCTGATAGCTCCTGCTGTAACTACCGGTGTAGACAAAGGAGGTAACATACTAACGGTTACGGTTATACGGCTGCCGATACAATTGCCATTAGTAGCTTCCACATAATAATCAGTGGCTGCGGGTACCGATGGGATGGTAATGCTGGTTCCTGTTCCAAGCAAAGTGCCTGCGTTGGGTGCATCGTACCAATTGTATGTTAATCCGGCTACCGGATTTGTAATTGTTAATGTAGCAGGGTCACCGGGGCAAACTGTTGATCCTGTGGCCTGTGGTGTCTGTATTATATCTACAGTAACAGTTACGGGTACACGTGGATTGATACAGCCATTGTTTTCCGCTTCTACATAGTAAGTGGTATTTGTCGTAATCGCATTTGTATTGTAAGTTGTTCCTGTTGACAACGCAGTTCCTCCTGTGGCAGCTGCATACCAATTGTAGGTTTGTGAAGCCTGAGGGTTTGTTACTGTAAGTGTTGCTGAGTTGCCTGTACAAACAGTAGCCGCATTCACAACCGGATCAATCACAGTTGTTATACTAACAGGAACGGCTGTTCGAATACTGGTACAGCTTCCATTTACCGTTTCCACATAATAGGTTGTTGCTGCAGTTAACCCAGGGGATGTAAAAGATGTACCGGTTGCTATAGAAACGCCACCTGTTGCTGTATTGTACCAGTTGTAAGTTTGCGTGGCGACCGGGCTTTGTACATTCAGCGTAGCGGCATTGCCTGAGCAAACACTTACTGCATTCACTATAGGAGCAGCTGGAGCCGCAGCTGCAGAAAGTGTCACGGAGTAACTGGCCTGGCAGGTTCCCTGAGTGATGGTTACAGTATGTGTGGTCGCATTCGCATTGGTCAGATTGGGTGTTGTTTGTCCGCTCGGAGCCCACGCATAACTGAACGGCGGATTCCCTCCGGTTACTGTTGTATTTACGGCACCACTGTTTGGATTAGTACATATGGGTTGCGTTACTGCCATATTAACCGTGATGGTATCGGTAACAAAACTGAAGTAATCATTGTTGTTCAGTGTTAAACTGGTAAATAATTTTCCGCTGGCAACCGTAAGCGGTATAATGGTGGTGGTTGCAGCGGGAAAATTCGGATCAGCAGAAACAATCAGGTTTTTAATTGTAGCAGCAACAGCAGATTGATCTACCGCAATGGTTACTGTACCTGCATTGGTATTGCTTGTTTTCCAAACACGTTGCATGCGTTGTGCTTTGCCATTGAAAAAACACTGATCAACTGTAAGCGGTAAACCATTGTCTCCGGTAATTAAGAATGTTCCATTATTGCTGAATGAATTCGAATTGCTCGCATTCAGTGATGGGAAAACCCCACCCGGGTAATTGCCATTATAAAGAGTGATCAGAGAACTGCTGTTCACAGATCTTGATTGCTTTTGCGAAAGACCTGAAGCATCATCCCTTCCAATACCTGTTATATCATTTGCATATCCTGCATTTGCAGCACGATTCCAGATGATGGTTCCGTTTGCTGATGTGTAATCATTGTTATTGGCCGCTGCCTGATTCAGTGTGAATCCATATTTTATGGCGAGGTAGGATTCTATTTTATTTCTTTCTGCTGCAGACAGCGTAGTAGAATAGATAATGACTTCTGCAAGATCTATCTGTGCAGGAAGGTTGATGAGGTTTTCATTGCCCAGCACAATTTTATCGGTTACTGAAGCAAAATCACCCGGACCAGGAATAGCAATGGTATTGTTATCGGCACCATTCAGCCTGTTTACAGAACTGGTTGCATCAGCAAAAACTGTAGACAATGAATGCTGGTTAAGCACATTGATTGTTCCAACGTTTTGTCCGGCAGATGCAGGAACTGCTTTCGGAAAATCAAACCGGATATTGCCACCGGCATTTTCAAAACCCAATCTGCCAGAAGAGCCAACCTGGTCTGTTTCCCATTTCAGCCAAACTATTCCACCTTTCAGGTTAAAAACCTGGAATACTGTGATATTATTATTGCTTACCAGGGAAGTACCGGGAAAGCTATTGATGCTGGAGAGTGAATTGGTAATCCCGTCGAAACGCAGGTAAGGATTGAAGTTAATGGCGCCATCAATTACTGTTGGCCCCGTTTGCGTATTGGTGGTACCGTTGAGGGATTGCACGGTGAAGTTGCCCGTAACAGTTGCCCCTGATAATTCCTGCCACTGAGAAACGATATTGCTGGTACTGGTTACCCCGATATCGGAGCGTAGCCATAATGTATTATTTGTAGCTATACCACCAGGGGATTGAGCAGGTAAAATAAATGGGAAAATGAGTAAAATGCAGAATAAAATATTAGATTTCATGTTTGATGTTGGCCCCTCAAGTTAAATAATTAATCTTACTTTTTACCATGAACGCTAACAGACATATTTTCCAATATGCTGGTTTCAAGAATGAGCTTTACTCTACTTACCCTTAATACATTTAGTTTTAAATAGACGCAATCATTAATCCTGAATTTACTTTCAGCAAATACCTGATTTTCGGGATGATATTTATAGTTATCGTGGATATTTAATATTCTTTGTCGATTACCTTGTTTGCATAAAAAAAGCGTCTTGATTACAAGACGCTTTTTTTAATACCAGTTTTGAGCTTATTGCAATTTTATACTATTGATTACCTGTTTTAAAAATGCATCCATGTCTTCTACGTTCGTTGCATCATTGTACAAAGAGGTTGAAGCTACCAGCGTCAGTGCCGGATTGCTCGGATGATTAAGTATATAGATCACAAATTTACCGTTGGGTTGCCATTTGGAACTCCTGTCTATCCTGGATTCAAGATCAGCTTTATAAGCATAACCTTTTAAACCATTCACTTCTACAGTTTGATATAAAGTCATCAGGTCCATTTTTTTTATGTCTTTATCATTTTTCCAGCTAAGACTTGGAATCCTTCTTCTTTCACTCAGCAGATGATTGATATCGTCCCATGGCAAAGTGAATTTTTCAATATCATAATTGCTGAACTTGGTTACATAATCCTGCGCTGCATATAAAGCAGCGGCATGAATAAAATCATCCGCCAGTTCTTTAGTATTCAGCCCTGGATAATCTTCGCTGGATAAAGCATAAATACTGTATTTGTATTTCTTGCTGTCTGTAAATTCATAACCGAGTTCTGTACCCTTTGCTCCCAATCGACCATTTTGTACCAAATCAAAATCGCTGGCAATATTGGATTTGTCGATCGTTAGATCAAGAAATGGCAAATACAATTTTTTTGTATCCCATACCGGTACATTTAAGATAAGTGGCTCCAGCAATGAAATTGATTGGGCATATTCCTGGTAACCGGTTTGCTCCCTGTAAGTAAGGATAATTTTGAGCTGCAGATTTTTTCTGCTTTCTCTTCCGGGTGATGAAGTCAATGCCCAGTTGAGGTCATTGCCATCTGATCTCAATTCTCCGTTCTCAAAAACTTTGAATTTTTTTGTTGCGGGTGTATTCTTTAAAAAATCTTCTACTGCAGCAGATCCGTCTTTTTGTAAAGTCCAGTAACCCACATATTCACCTTTTGAATCATTCAGGTAAACAGCCAGGTAACAACGGCCGTAAATAAAGGATGGTAGTTTCGGTTTTTTAAAACTTACTTCAAGTGAAGGGAGGTCAGCTTTACTGATAGAAGTGCCTGCTTTTACTTCTTTGCCATTGATATATGCGGATATCTGTGCCTGAGAAAAAGTAACCGTAAATAATGTTACTAATAATAAGAATAAGCGAATGGCTTTCAAACGATGAGTCATTGATGTTGAATGTTTTTCGGAGTGTTTAAATTGTTTCATTAAGGTTTTGTGTTCAGTTTTTTTATAATTGAACTGATAGATGATTGGTTATTAAAATAAAAGCCAGTTGATTTCCAGGCTGGCTTTTATTTTAATACAGGTTGCTTACTGCAAAAATGATTAATTAAATTTTGCAGAACCTGCTATTATAGCAAAGATTTTTTTTGTGTTGGCTTCAGAACAAACAGCTGCTTCCTCTTCCTCATCTATGAATTCACAAAAGTCTTTGATCTGTACATATCCTTTGTTTTTATCGGCCATGAAAAATGTAAAGTGACCTACCGGACCGGTTTTGGCACCTTTCATGTGTGAAGAATAGATATATCCATTTGCATTGTCTTCGATCACTTTGATATCATACTCAGGTAAATTAACGCCAATATCTGATTTTCTTTTATCAGCTATCTGATCTGCAATTTTCCAATCCTGGCTCAACATGATTGGACTATAATAAAGGGTCAGTTTGTAATTGTTACTGAACCTGATATTCAGCAAGTTTTCTAACATTGTATCTTTTTCTATTTTAGCATCTTTCGGAAGTTTCATACTGAAAGGAGGAACATTAAAGTTGGCCGAAGTTCCGCCGAGTTCTTTTACTTCCCAGTCTGCTTCATTAATTACGGCAGATGCTTTTTTGTCGGCACTGGCAGTTTCTGTTTTTGCAGCATCGCCTCCTTCTTTGGATTCATTTCCACTGCAGGAAATAAAAGAAAGGGCAACAAGAGCAGACATCGCGAAGATTAATTTTTTCATTGTAATTTTTTAAGGTGTTGTTTGGTTATTAAAAAGGCTGGAAGCAGTATAGCTTATAATGTTAACAAGCTATACTACGTCAAGCCTGATTGTTTAAGTAAAATCTTAAATTTTTATGTTATGCAGCAGCAACATTCTTTTTTGCCATTAAACGCATAATTCCACCAGCAATACCCGCAATACCTCCTGCAATCATAACATAAATGCCATACCCTGCAGAAGCACCTACTGTGGCAGCATCGCCTGAAGTTGCGTCGCCATAATATTTAAAACCAAGTGCACATACGATCAATGAAAAAAGAATAGCAACAATGGCACTCCATTTTTTATTCAGAAGACCCATAATCGCAATAATTGCTCCCATTACAATGAAAAAAAGCCCGGGATTGCCCCTCATTTCTCCCATAAAACCATTTTGGGATACGCCCATCACTGTAACCCAGGGTAACCAGGCAGATACGATTGAAAGAACACCAGCAAGAATCATTGTTAGTTTTGAATTCATGTTTTTGAATTTTAAGGTTTAATTGATTTGTTTTTATTAATAGTAGATGTTTCTTAAAATAGTAATGTGCAGGCAATACCCGGTATTTCGAATAATTGCCGCGGTTTTTATTTTGCTTTAATGTTCAAAAGGAAATTACTCAAGTCATTTTTTTTCATACAGCAATTTGAGCTGCTGTTTTAACCTTACGATAATACTACCTGCATTCGATTTATTAATGATTTCAAATATTTCTGAACAATTGCTTTCTGAAAAGTAACAGCCTGAAATGTGGTTCTGATATAAATCAACTAATGCTTTTAACTTTCACGTATATTCAAAAATCTGCAGGCGTATTTCGGATATCCGTTAGAGATAGAATCGGGTTGAAAAATAGTATTTTTTTTTAGCCTGACAAATTTTTATCGGTTCATTTTCAAAGTATGTGTCTAATTAATTATGTTAGTATATCTACACTTGCTTTAAAAAACAACCAGCGTGTTGTGTAAAATTTAAGAATGAATAATTTGATTGTATATGTATTACTTATTTATTCAGCAGCACTTAACATTGAATGATTTATAGCATCCAATGAAGTTCAGGTGTTTAAAGTATTGTCGTGAAATCATAATTGAAGGTTTACCTGTAAGATGCTTCATTAATTGAAATTCAATGGTTTACAATATCAGGTAGTAAGTAGAGTAAACAGGGCTAAAACACATTTTTTATTTTATTATTTATTCCGGGAAAAAGTATACCTTTCTTAAAATTAATCTGTATGAGAAAGCTGTTGATATTCTCAGTTATCCTACTCACTTTAGTACATAATCTTTCAGCCCAGGATGTTTCTTTGCCGGATGGTGAATTCAGGAATTTTCTTATCAGCCGTTACCCGGGATGTTTTGTAAATACTGATATTAATGGGCAGCTGATGCTGAACACAACCTGTGCTGCCATCACCACTGAAGATTCACTGGAGTTTCACAATCTTGGTTTGTTAGGTGACCCAATTGATCTTACCGGGCTTCAGTATTTTACTTCGTTAGTATACCTTAATTGTACGAATAACCAGATTTTGACTTATGTGTATCCGCCAAATTTGAAATACCTCGATTGTTCCTCTTCGATGGCAGATGCACCATTTGGTAACTTTCCTGCTTTTCCTGCGAGTCTGGAAACATTGATATGTAAAGACAATGCTGCATTGGGTATACCTTTTTCATCTGGACTTAAGTACATCGATATGTCGGGAAACTACTGTTACTCGATGAGCCGCATTGCCTAATGGATTACTGAAATTAATTTGCAAAGATCAGTGTTTGGGATCAGGCATTCCCAGGTTAACAACATTGCCAGCTTTACCAGCTTCTTTAAAATACCTTGATTGCTCTAGAAATCAATTGTCTACTTTACCTGCTTTACCTGCCTCATTGGATACAATTGATTTGTTCAGGTCAATTTGGATATCAGAATCCAGAGGATTTTTTTAGAACAATGACCAGTTTTGCCAGCATTGCCGCCAGCTTTAAATTACCTGGACTGTAGTAGTAATAAACTCACAAATCTACCATCACTTCCTGCTACACTTAAATTTTTAAATGTGCAATGCACAACGAGTTTTTGCAGGTTTATTAGAGGTTATTCCACCTAATCCTGAACATAGTTGTTGGTGAAGGGATTTCCAGTTTGCCTGTGCTGCCTAATGGACTTCTTTACCTTAATTGTAGCAGGAAATAAATTAACCAGTCTTCCCTCTAGTCTTCCTCCATCATCTCACCTATCTGGATGTAAGTAATAATGTATCTACTTATCGACGTACAAAACCAAACACAGGGAATTCAATGTTTGCCGCATCTTCCTGCTACATTAACTACTTTAATAACCAATGCAACTTATATTGTTTGCCATCCTAATTCGGGCTCATATACGGCAACGCCTACACGCCCATTGTGTACACCAGTGAATAATATTTATCAATGCGTTTCCAATCCCTGTTGTATCAGGTGATATTTTTTACGACAACAACAGCAATGGTACAAGAGAAGCCGAGATGAAAATTTCCAGCCCTTTTGTACAGGTTAATCTTATCGAATGGACAAACAGGGTTATACAGATCTAAATGGTCATTTTGAACTCAGCTGCAGAAATAGGATCTAATACACTTTAGTGTTACCAATCCGTTGTTTTATACATCAGTGCCCCCTTCCAGAACTTATACTCATGGCGAATTATACAGATATTGTTACATGATAATTATGCTTTGCAACCTAATGCATCTGATTGATAGTGTACGAATGATGATAGCAACCCCAGGTACTGCACGTCCTGGTTTTACCATCACGTTATTTTGATGAATATGAAAATGTAGGAACTACCGCAGTAACTCCTCAGCTTTCTTTCAGGTTCGACAACAGTCGGATGGTTTTTGAGCCAACAGGATCAGTAGCCGGCGCAACTGTAGCAGGTAATACCGTTACCATTCCAGGTGTCTTCTGGTGGCGCCAGGTGACAGAAGGAATTTCTATGCTTGTATTTACAGAATTAATGCCAACGGTTCCTTTGGGCGATACAGTTCGTGTGGCCGCAACTGCAGCAGCTAATACACAAATATGTACCGATAGTTTATTTTCTATTGTACAGAGGCGCATTTGATCCGAATGACAAAAGAGCAACACCAAAGCTAACACCCGAACAGGTACAACAAGGTGCATACATCAATTACCTGGTTCGTTTCCAGAATACGGGAACAGATACAGCATTCAATGTAGTTGTGAGAGATGTATTGAGTAATCTGCTGGATGCTTCCTCATTTCAAATGCTGGGTTCTTCCCATAACTGCAAGGTTACCAGAAATGCGGGCACAGTTTATTTTGAGTTCCTCAATATATTATTACCCGATAGCAATGTAAATGAACCGGCCAGTCATGGTTGGATCAGGTTCAGGATAAAACCCGTTTCATCTGTTCCATTGAATTCGGTAATTCCCAATAGTGTAGGTATTTATTTTGATTACAATGCGCCGGTGATTACCAATATTGCCAATACCACCATCGCATTGGCAACTGTTCCATTGAATTTACTTTCATTCAGGGGAATGACAGATGCCTCAGGTAAAAATGCCTTGCTCACCTGGGAAACAGCTGAGGAAAGAAATACTGCTTATTTTGAAATACAATCAGGGTATGATGGAACGAGGTTTGAACCTGTGGGCAATGTTCGGGCAAACGGAAGTGGCAATGGCAATTACCGGTTTGTGAAATCACTGCAACAGGATCTGACTTATTTCCGTTTGAAGATGGTTGATATAGATGGCGCATTTACTTATTCACCTGTAGTGAAAATTAAAACTACTGCATCGGTAAAACCAGTTAGCATACTGAACAATCCTGTAACAGATATACTTCAGATAAATATTGCTGATGCATCCTTATCAGGAACAACAGCCTTTGTTATTGATTCCAAAGGAGCAGTGGTGAAACAGATTGTCCTTCAATCAGGCATTCAGCAAGTATCGGTAAAAAATCTGGCCGATGGAATGTATTACCTGAAAACGAGTAAAGGATCTGTTGGCTTTATTGTGCGGAATTAATGAACACTTTTAGTAAGTTTTTTTAATATTGCTAATACAGTGTACTGTATTTAATAACCTTTCCTTTGATGAAAGAAAAGGAATGTGTTCCCCTGAAATTTTCCCGCCTGCCAAAATAAATGGCTGGTTTCCAGGGGATGTTCTCTTTACAATATTCAAGGATCAAATTGTCCATTTCCGGGTAAGGGGATGTTTGTTGTATAAAAACTTCCTGCTGATTTCCATTCTCATCAATGATGAATGAGATGAACACACTTCCATAAAGATTCTTCCTTTTATCCCAGGGAATGCGTTCGTCGTTATTTATTTTTTTCAATATTTTTCTTTGCCATGACCTGAATCCTTCAGCTGGTGTTGCATAAGTAAAGTCAGTTGGCTTTTTGATTGGTTTACCTGCTTCATCCCAGTGGGTTGATTTGCTGTACTTGCTTTTTTCGTCGAATTCAAGTATGGCTGATGGTTGGCCATTCGGATGAAATTTAAATATTCTGTCTAAGCTTTTGCTGGATTTGTAAACAACAGAATCTTTAACGGTATTGTTCGCCGATAACCAAACAGCATATTGAAGCTGCTGGAAATTCCGGTCCTTAAAAAAGCTTCTTGAAACAGGAGCGTTGTTGGTAAGAGATTTAAAATTAACCAACCATCCGCTGTCAGTCTTTGCAACATATTCAATAATGGAAGCTGTATCCTTATGGCAAAGCATAAATGCACGATCGTGATAAAAACTATCCAATGTAGATTGAGTGCCGTCCTCTTTCCAGGAGTTGGCATAACGGTTATAAGTATACGCAGGTCCTGAAAATTCAGCCATTGATTTCTTATTGCCATTCGGGTAGAAAGTATAAACCGAAACGATGCGGTTATTGATAAATCGTGTAGAGTCTGTCAGTTGCCCTTCTGCTGTAAATGTTTTATGTAAACCTGTTTTGTTGGAGCATTTTTCATCGGTAAAAAATGCTTCCTGGTAGATGGCACCATTGGAAACATAAAAGATGCTTCGCCTGTACAAACTGTCCTGCCGATCTTTCAACTCAAAGTATGTGGCATTTTGTTTTTCACAGAATTTCCATTTGTTATTTAACCAGGTAGTATCTGAAGCATGAACTTTTTCAGACATCCATAAAAAAGCGTAAAAGATTAGAATGAAAGATTTCATAGATACATAAGCAAGATGCAGCATTTACCGGATCAATACAAAGCTTCCCTTTTTCTGTACCAGCTTTCCGTCAATATCTTTAAGGGTTACGAGGTAAACATAACTGCCGATGGATTGTTTTACCGATTTATAAGTTCCATCCCATCCCTTTTTGTAGTCGTTTGTTTCAAATACTTTTTCTCCCCAAACATTCCAGATCTGCATCCTGAAGTTGGTTACAGGGGAAGGAACATATGCTTTGAAAACATCATTGAGGTTATCTCCATTTGGCGTAAATGCATTGGGCATTTGTATGTTGACGCAGTTTTTAACCACCACTTTAATAGAATCTTTTCCAATACAACCTTTGCTGTCTTTTACAGTCAGCTTATAAAGATCTGTCCGGTTGATATTGATAATGTTGGCATGACTTCCGTTGCTCCAGGTATACTCATCATAGCCGGTTACTTTTATCTGGATAACATTGCCCCTGCAGATGGTACTGTCATCCGGAAGAAAGTTTGCGGGTAGGGGATACAATTCGAGGATGCGCATGGTATCAGCGGCCCTGCAACCGAATTGATTGGTTACCGATACTGTATATAATCCAACAGTTGCTGCATCCAAAACCTGGGTAGATTCGCCATTCTGCCAGAGATAAGTAGTGAAATTTCCCGGGTTCAGTTGCAGAACATCGCCACTGCATATGCGTTTGTCTGCCCCCAGTTCCGGTTCCGGTAAAGGATGAATCGTTAAAATGGTTTTGATAACCGAATCACAACCAAGATGTGTAAGGGTGGTGTCGTAATAGGTGCCCGATTCAGTCTGGTAGGCGCCCCCGGCAAAATACCGGGCACCTCTGCAGCGTTCAACAGGAACTACGGTAAGTCGGGTAGGGTTCACCGTTAGCTGCAAGGTTCGTGTACTATCGCAACCATTGGCTGCAGTGAATACATCCGTATAAGTTCCGGAAGTACTGTACCCGGCCACTGAAGTTCCCTGGCAAACAGTTGCTGAAATCGATGTACTAACAGTAGGCTTCACCGTTAGCTGGAGCAAGCGGGTACTATCACATCCATTGGCAGCAGAATAAACATCCGTATAGGTACCAGTGGTGGTATATCCTGCATAGTTTTCTCCCTGGCAAATAGCAAGAGTAACAGTAGTATTAACATTGGGTTTTACGAGTAACTGCAGAGTGCGTGTGCTGTCGCAACCATTGGCCGATGTGTATACATCGATATAAGTGCCGGATGTGGTATGCCCTGCATAGTTTTCACCATCGCAGATCTCAGCTGAAACACTCGTGTTCACATTTGGTTTTACCAATAATTGTAAAGTACGGGTACTGTCACATCCATTGGCTGCTGTATATACATCGGTATAAGTGCCGGTTGTGGTATGCCCGGCATAATTTTCGCCCTGACAGATTTCGGCACTAACTGCTGTACTGACAGTAGGTTTAACGATCAGATTAAGTGTTCTGGTACTGTCACATCCGTTTGCTGCTGTAAATACATCCACATAGGTACCGCTGGAGTTATAGCCTGCAAAGGTTTCCCCCTGGCAGATTGTCGCATTTACTGTAGTATTAAACCTGGGCCTTACAGTTAGTTGTAATATTCTTGTACTATCACAACCATTCGCAGCAGTAAATACATCTGTATAATTGCCACTTGTCGTGTATCCCTGATAGTTATCTCCCTGGCAGATGCTTGTTGTGATGGTTGTTCTTGGAGAAGGTTTAACAGTAAGTAACAATGTTCGTACACTATCGCAACCGTTAATGGCGCTTGCCAAAGTATCAACATATGTGCCGGATACAGTATAGCCTGCATAGTTATCACCTTCACAGATGGTTGCAGCAACTGTTCTTCTGTTGGGGAACGTGTTGATGGTATTGTTCACATACAGTTTTTCCGGCAAACTGGTATTCGGGAGAACAACAGGAATAGCATTGCCTGAATCATTGATCACCATATAAATATTTTCCAATCCCCTGTAGTTCACATTTAATATATGTGTGAAACAATTACTGCAATAACCTGAAACCCTTACAGGCAGATAATAAACGGGTAATAACTTATTGGCTGTTGGCAATGCAGGATTGTTGTCGTAGAAAGTGACAGGTGTACCAGCCGGAATCGGAGCGTAACCCACATTACCCATACAGAAACGTATGCTTACCTTATTTTGTTGAAAACAGGTAGCTCTCAGAGATATTGTATAGGCGTCGGCGGTAGGATTGGCAACTGTTACAGAGAACGTGGCTGAAGTATCTACACAGCTTCCGTTTGTTGCTACAAGTCTGATGGAATAAGCGGCAGCAGATAAAAATACATAAGTGAAGTTGGTGTCTGTACTTACAACCTGTTCAGCCATACCTGCATCATTGCTAACCAGCCATTCAAAACTGGCTCCGTTATACGATGTGTTGGTAAAAATAATGCTATCAGTATATACCCCAGCCAATGAAGCGATTGCCTGTTTGTTGGTGAAAAAGCGGGCAGTTACACCACAGGTAATAAATACATTGGTAGTAATGGTAGCAAAGCATCCAGGTGCAGCATATGCTTTGAGCATTACGTTGTATTTGCCGATACTGGGAAATGAATAACTGAAGTTGGTGCTGGTAGCTATAACGGTACCGTCTACCAGCCATTCATAAGTAGTTGCGCCGGTACTGGTATTGGTGAAGTTGATTACATCTCCCGGTAACGGGTAGTCGATATCTTTTGTAAATGCTGCAACAATGTTTGATACACAGGGTGGTGTACACTCATCCTGCAATAATCCTGGTCTTTGAGTAAGTATAGCAGCCCGCATTCTATCTGCCTGCCCCTGCGTAAACTGATTGGTGCAGGGGTCATTGCTGTAATCCATGAAATTTGAAATCTGGTCGGGTACATCAGTTGGAAAGAAACCGTTCGAAAAAGAAGACAATGTATCTGTAGAGCAGGAATTCTGCGGAAAATTACAGGAGACCGATCCACGCACACTGTTATCTGGAGGTGTATCGCAAACAAAATCACCCGACAACTGGCAATTAAAATTAGCGCAACCGTTTTCGAATGTATGGTAGAGACCGAGATAATGTCCCATTTCATGTGCCAGTACTTTTCCAAAACCACCGATTACAATACCATCGTTTGCGCCACCACCTGGTGGCAAAGTAGCGTAACCGCCAACCTGCAACCGGAACCAGTTACCGCATAAAAAATCTGAATAGATTTCTCCGTGTAAACCGGATACCAGCCAGATATTGACATACCTCAATGGATCCCATTGTATGAGTTCTTTCAGATCATTTTCTTCGGTATCCATATTATGGTCTTCTCCGAGAAAAGAATTCGTTCTGGTGATGCCGTTTGTGTTGCCACCCTCAGGATCTTTCCTTGATAAACAAAACCTGATCTTAGTATCTGCACCCAAACTGGCTGAATAGCTACCCGACTTGCTAAAGGCATCATTCAGGTCTGCAATGCCAGCGATTACTTCAGCATCGGTTACACTGTTAGGATCGGGATTGATGATGTGTACTACGACCGGTAATGTTAGGGTATCTCCTGGTAACATCCGGTAAGCATTCAGGATTGCCTGGTTCATGGCGGCTTCCCTGGCAACGAATTCGGGATTTTTTCGCAGTTGATATAACAAAAGATCATTCCGGCACATGCGGTTCATATTTCTACCTGCCGGAGCTGGTGCCTCGTTGGAAAGATCATCTGGTATTTGTTGTGCTGAAGATAACTGTGGCAGGTAGACGAAGATGATCAGCCAAAAAAAAATGCCTGACGGATAACGTTGAATTGATGTGAGTACCCGTTTCAGGTTCATTTCATGATTATTATTGGCCAACAATAAATATAACGATAATATTTAAGCTGAAATCTGTTTTCGGAAAATTTACAGGAGTGGTTAAGTGTTCTTTCAATCCGATTTAATAAAGCCAATAAAAAAAGCCTTCAGGTTAATGAAGGCTTTATAATATTAAGGTATAATATACGATTAATAGTCTCTGTTATAACCGCCGCCACCGCCGCGATTACCACCACCACCGTAGCCACCGCCACGGCTTCCACCGCCGCCACCGTAACCGCCACGGCTTCCGCCGCCACCGCCACGGCTTCCGCCGCCGCCGTATCCACCACCACCGCCACTGCGTTTTTTGTATTCGCCTTCCGGACGTGGTTGTGATTCGTTAACGATTAATTTACGGCCCATTACTTCTGTTTCATTCAGATTTGCAATGGCTGTACGGGCTGCTTCGTCGTCTTCCATTTCAACAAAACCGAAACCTTTGCTACGGCCACTCATTTTGTCTTTAAGGATTTTTCCGCTGGTAACAGCGCCATACTGTGTGAAGAGATTACTTAAATCTTCATCAGTCATTGACCAACTCAGATTTCCAACATAAATGTTCATTGTAAAAAACTGGTTTAAATAAAAAAAATAATAGAATGAAAGATTTAGTTGTTACAATGAACTGAATTCGACTTAAAAAAAGCTGCTTCAGCCAACAGCAAAAAAACTAAAACAATCAATACAGCATAAAGATAGTGTTTTCAAATTAATATTTCTGCATTTATATGCAACTATATAGCCGATTTTCAATAAAATGACCGTAAAATAAAAAACCGCCTGATTATCAGGCGGTTGTGAATTATTTTGTGTAAAATAACCAAATTATTCAGCTACTACTTCAAATTCAACTTCAGTTTCGTTGCCGTTACCGAAATCGATTTTAGCTTTGAAAGTACCCAGTTCTTTTACTTCATCAATAATCTGAATGCGACGACGGTCGATCTCGTAGCCTTTCTGATCTTTGATTGCACGGGCAATCTGTACAGAAGTAACACTACCGAAGATTTTTCCGCTGGTACCGGTTTTGGCGCCGATTTTCAGGGCTCCGTCTTTCAGTACTGCGATTACACTATTGATTTCAGCCAGTAATTTGGCTTCTTTCTTAGCTTGCTGTTTCATCCTTTCTTCCAGCTGTTTCATGTTGCTGGGACTGGCTTCAACTGCGAATTTTTTTGGAATAAGATAGTTACGTCCGTAACCATTTTTTACAGTTACCAGTTCATTGGCACCGCCCAGGTTGTTTACGTCCTGGATTAAAATTACCTGCATGATGTTGCATTTTTACCCAATCAGCTTATGGCTGACTTTCTCCACCAAAGGCGGATTAGGGTGGTGAAAAAATAAATACTTTGTTTAAAACAGTATAGAATGTTTACGATTCTATTTCTATTTTAAAAGATCTGTAACATAAGGAAGGATCGCCATTTGACGGGCTTTCTTCACTGCCTGACTTACTTTACGCTGAAACTTCAGAGAGTTTCCGGTAATGCGGCGTGGCAATAATTTTCCTTGTTCATTCAGAAATTTTTTCAGAAAATCTGCATCCTTATAATCAATATAATGGATACCCATTTTCCTGAAGCGGCAGTATTTTTTTGGGCGCTTCTCAGCTTTGATCGCTGTCAGATACTTAATTTCATTAGCTTTTGCCATGATTATGCCTCCGCTTTTTCAGTTACTGAATGTTGTACACCACTTTTCTTTTTGGCATTGTACTCAACGGCGTATTTATCGAGTACAGTGAACATGTGACGCATTACTGATTCGTCACGCAAAAGTTGAATTTTCAACTTTTCATTGAAGCTGGTTGGCGCAGAATATTCCATAACCCAATACAAACCTGTGGTTTTCTTGGCAATGGGATACGCCAGTGATTTCAGTCCCCAGGGATTGGTGTGCGATACGGTTCCGCCGTTTTCTTTCACGAGCGTTTCGTATTTTTTCTGAGCGGCTTTGAAATCCTCTTCAGAAAGCACAGGGGTAAAAATCACCATCAATTCGTAGTTGTTCATTTCCCTGTTTTTAAAATAAAAAAAATTGTTTATCCGTTTTTTTTGAACGGGTGGCAAAGGTAGGGTAAAACGCCCGAATAACCAGTATTTTAAAGGGAAATCCGGCTATTTTTTTAAAAACTCCTGGCAGATCCATTTATTCCAGACGAAATACCGGGTACCTCAAATAAGATTCTTCATAGTAAGGAGAATTTTCATATATAAATTCCAGTATAGCAGATGAATTTTTAGCAAAATCAGGTTCTGCAGCTTTTTTCTTATTCAGCTTTTCCTGAAGAGCCGGGTTGTTTTTAAGCACTTGAGCTGCAATTTCTTCCCAGCGGTAATCACTATATCCTTCTTTTTGCTGCAGGATGGCGTCGAAAAAATTCCAGGCGAAGAAGCTGTCGTCGCCGGTCGGTTCCAGCATTTCCAAAATATAGCGGTTGGCAGGCTGGTTCATCCATACGATCATATCATTTTTTCTGAAGCGTATCTGTTGACTGGAAACCGAGGTTTTCACCCCGTAATTTTTGTGGTGCTTTTCATAAGGCCGGTTGTACGATTTAAAATCATTGATCCGGTATGCCGAAACTGTTATGACGGTATCTTTCACCAAAGGCTGTATGATCACATTATTGAGTTTCAGTAATTCGATCACTGCATACCAGCCTTGCGGAATGATATAAGCCTTCGGTACCCGTATGAAATTCTGTGGCAAAAACTGATTGTAATAATTTACCCGTTTCTGAAAAGGTTTGTTATGGTCGTAATACATCTGATCGAGACCCGTAGCCGCACTTTTCTTATAAGCCTGTTCGTAGCCTTTGAAGAACAAGAGGCTGTAGGTACTGGTATCGGCAATCCATTTCAGCGGTAAAGAATCGGCACTGGCAAAGGATTTGAGCTGCAATTGACGGTTGCGGATGATTCTATCGGCTTCTCCGGATCCTACTTCCGTGAGCGTTTTTAAAAAAGTATAGGTTGCATTTACCCTTTGCTTAAACGGTTTTAGCATATGCGTTTCCGTTATGAACCCAATGGTACCAAACAGTGATGCGTAGCCGCTGCTGTACCGGGGTGGATCGTAAAACATTTGCATGCCTTTGCTCAGGTCGGTTGTTTCGAAATTTACATAAGGTGTCATCACAGTATTGGCTGCTGCCATTTCTTTGTACAGTAAAGGTTCCAGTCCGCTTTTAAGGTAAGTACCAACGGGGCCATTCATTTTGTCGTACTGCGTACTGATCAGTGTCATGGTATACTGAAAATCGGCACCATCACTAACGTGTGTATCTACCAGCAGTTCCGGCTGCAGGTAATGAAAGATTTCCGTAAATGACCTGGCTTCCCGGCTATCACATTTGGTGAAATCACGGTTCAGATCGAGGTTCTGTGCATTTCCCCTGAAACCATATTCCAGCGGGCCATTCTGGTTTGCCCGCGTATAGGCGTTCCTGTTAAGGCAGCCGCCGATATTGTATACCGGAATAATACACAGTTTTACATTGGAGGGCAATTTGATTTTTCCATTGATATAATCCCGGGCCAGCATCATGCTCGCATCAATGCCATCGGGTTCGCCGGGATGAATGCCATTGTTGATCAATATGACCAGGTCATTATTCCGGTGCCAATCAGCAGGATCAAATTTTCCATCGGGACTGATCAGTACAAGCTGCAGGGGAAGTCCGGCATCGGTATTGCCCATTTGTTTAACGAGTAATTTGTCGGAAACGGTATCCAGTTGCTGATACCAGGAGACGATTTCTTCGAAGCTGGCTGTTTCTTTATTTCCGGATTTTTCAAAAGGGGTTAGCTGCGCTATAGCATCATGCATGCATATTAAAAGCAAAAGAAGCGAAATGACAAATTTCATTCTTGAAATTTAAGCATCCGCATTGAATTAAGAAATAAAAATCTGTTGCTGCATTAAAAAATCGACGATTTGGTCGGGTAAAATATTACAAATTATTTTTTTATTCAGCGTTGATGATTACTTCTTTAGTTCCATCCAATGTTCGTAAGTAGTACAATCCTGAACTTGAAACAGGCAAATGAATATCCTGTAAGCCACCTTTTATCTTAAAGACCATTAATTTCTTTCCTACATGATCAAACAGCACAGCTTCAGAGCCGATTAAGTTGCGTTGGGTACAATTTATAGTAAGCGTTTTTCTTACAGGGTTAGTAATTATGTAAATATTATTTCCTTCACTGGGTCTGCGAACTTTTTTGATTTCTGAATAGCTGAAACGATTATCCCGGTCAATTATTTTCAACCTGAAATAATCAGTTTTCCAAAGAAGATCAACATTAAACGAATAGGTATGATCGCCCTGGCCAACTGCTGGTATGGAGCCAATCCGTTCAAATGCAACACCGTTAGCACTGCGTTCAATTTCAAACAAAAGCGTATTGATTTCACTGGCAGTGTTCCAGCGAAGTAAAGCTTTATTGTCGCCGTTAGGCATTAAACTAAAATTCAATAAAGTTAGTGGTACAACATTTACTGGTATAGTGGTATTGGTGTTATTAGTAGTAACAGGATTGTTATAGTCAAAATAAATATCAGCGATGTTAGGGATAATACTGCCAGCGATTAAATTGGAGAGCGGTTTTACCCTGAACCGGATATAGCCGTGGCTTAGCGGTTCATTGATATTACTATCGGGCAGCATGATGTTTAAAAACTCAAAACTGATTTTATTGCCATCCCGTTTGGTAATGGCAGTATGCGAAGTGCTGATCAACTGGAAGCTGTTGAAGTCGAGCTGCGCATCAAGCGTATCTGTTACCACCACATTGATGGCGGTATCATTGCCTGTATTTTGGAAGCGGATGAAGTAATTGATAAAAGTACCGGCGGCTACCTGTTGTGGAGTAAGTGTTGGAGTGGCATTTTTATCGTTGGGGTCAAAGGATCCCGTGATGATAGCATACACACTGTCATGCATAACCGAAGTTCCAGCCGTTGCCTGTGCCTGTAGATAAGTGGTATCTCCCAATGTTGCAGTTTGAAGCACATTAAAGTAGAGGTTAATGTTTCCATCAACTCCGGGGCTAAGGTTGATGGCAGGAATTGTGAGTTGGTTGCCATTATTGGTAACCCCGGGCATGTTTGCATTTATGTAACTTAGATGTGAGGGGTTGTATCCAATCACTATACTGGCCGGTAAAGTTGTAGTACCTACATTTTCATAATGGAGCTGGAAGCCGCAAACAAAACCCCGCCTTGCAGGGTTAATACGGGCCAGGCTGACGCTTACACTGTCGGCACTTACCTGGGGTTGAAGCGCATAAAGCTGCGATACAAGGGTGTCGAAGCTATTGAAGGTATAAGAGTTGCTGGAAGGGATGGCGCTGTAAAACGGTGGAACTGCAATATTGATAACATTCAATCCCGTATCACCCGATATTTCAAAATATCCTGTATCATTGGTAAAAGCATGCGATCCTGCATTCGTGTACACTTCTACGTTAGCCCGGTAATTTTCTGCAGGCTCTTTGGTGCCATTGCTGTTGAGATCGTAAAATAATTTACCGGATATAACAGGTAAAGCATTGCAATGGTTGATATTGTTTGTGGGGTTACATAAGGGGAGTGTTATCGGAAAAGGATCAATTACCTGCAAGCCTGCCACTGCATTGGGGAGGCAATGGATACTTCCACTGGAAGGGATGTTTAATTTCTTCAAGAAGGGTGGCAGATGTGGAAGGCATAAATTTTCACTATAACTAACATCAAGGTATTTTAGATCCCCGGGCAATGCAGGCAAATTCAGTACTTCTCCGTTACCCACAACTCTTATCGTATCAAGCCCATAAGGAAATGCAGTAATTTGGTTTATACAGTTCGGACTAGCCGCCAAATACGATAAAGAATCATTTAAAGCCGGGAAATCTATTGTGGTAGAATTGGTATAGTAAAGATATCTTAAAGAATCCGGCATTTCAGGTTGGGGAAAATATACGGTATCAAATCCCCAGCAAGTAAATTTTCTTAAGCCATTTGGAAGGCCAGGAATGGTACAGGTAAGGGTAATATTATATTGCTGGATATAAGTAAGTTTTTCAAGTTTACTCGGTAATGAAGCAATATTGGTTATAAAATTATTGTCTCTAATATCCATTTCAATTAAAGAGTCTGGTAAAAATGGTAAAGATGTAATACGTGTATTGTGACAGGTAAAGTATCTTAATGTTTTAGATAAGGGAGGGATAAAACTAATTGGAATAGAGCCATTGCCAAACTGGGTGAAACCTGTAATATCTAAGCTATTTAAGGATTTAAAATATTGAAGCCCATCCAGGTTTTCAATACTGTCAAGAGCACCACCACCATCCCAATCTAGATTCAGATATTGCGCATTTACAATTGCACTGCAGGTTGTATCTAACTGCAGGCTTGGAAATGAAGAAAAGCAAGAAGGGTATAACGCTATCAATAAATCTCTAAAATCAGGGTCTGCCAGGGTAACATATTGTGATTTGGATGTGAGCGATGTTGCTAATATGAGGAATGAGGTTATTAACTTTTTCATATCACAAAAATTAAAGTTTACAAATATTTTTTTGTTTAAACTATACATTTATCCATATATCCTGGTAGGTATCAAAATATTGAATTACACCGTTATTCACTCTCATTAAAGGCTCAATATTATATTCAGCCTGATAGGGTGCAACCGGGGGTGGCAATATTGGAATAGTTGATGCGGCATCTATATATCCCCCTTTATTAAAAAACCATTTGGTAGGGGCCGAGGGGCTGTTTGTAAACTGGGAAATTATTTCCGTCCAAATAGTTCCACCAGGAACTGCAAATCTATAATTAGCCAATAACGGGCTGTTGGGTGGCAGCATGCATTTTACATTCACCACAGGTTCGCCATTTAAAAAGTTTTGCCTTTTCGCATCTTTATTTGATGGCATTGACATTGTTAGTATCCTGTTTGTTGGACTATATCCCACAATATAGGTTCCTAAAGGGAAAGCCTGGTGATCGAACCGGAAGCCAGGAGCAAAGTTATAATTTATATATGTAGGATTATAAATAAATAAAAGAGATACGTTCTTTATTTCATTAGATCCGGCTTCAATATCGCCGATGATGGGGTTTGCTATTGTAACGAAGTAAACCAGATCAAGGCTTATATCGTAAAGATTTGGAATATCAATTGGGATTTCAGATATAACAATGCTTGATGAAGTAATATTTGTGATCCTGCCTATTACTCTTCGATCTGAATGATCAAGTACAATATCATTCTCCCGTACTATATCAGGATAAATGTTGTTTAAGATTGCCCGCCGGTCATTATCGGGAATAATATCTACATGGCTGGCAAACCGGTCAATCACCCGATCGTAATTAGAACAGTTATAATGAAAGGTTTGAGTAATTGATGTAGGATTCTGGTCTAGGCTATCGGCATCTAATCCCAGGTCATTTTGTAACGTAAAATTCCCATAAGCTACCGCGGTACTTTGACCAACACTCAAATTATACATGCTGTTATTCATACCAAGGCTTGCATTATTTAATACTCTGCAATTGTCAAAAACAAATCCCCAACGTTGCCTGATGGATGACTTTGGAAATACCTGGTATGGTGGCAGATCGAAATCTACATTAACAAATTTTGTATACCTTCCATCAAGACGTATACGCCTGCTATTGGCAGGTTCTCCGTTGTATGAAATGGAGCAGCTATTAAATTCAACATTGAAAGCATCAAGGTGAATTTGGGGTTGCAGATGTGTAGCGTGGTTAAAATGAAATGCACATGCATTTACTGTTGAAGTACTCGGAGAAGATGCAATCTTGCCTATGGAAAATATTCCTTCCGAATAAACCTTTTCTATCATTAATGGCTCTACCTGGTTAATATTAAACAGTTGCCTCACAAATGAAATATTTATATTCGATATGTGTCCAACTACGCCTTTTCCACGGCCGCAGGATAGCCCATCTACTATAGTCCACACAGTAAATAAAGACCTGATATTCCTGATTACACAATTCTCACTTTGCTCTTGGCAATAAGCAATGGCCATTTTTGCGTAGTTGAGGCGACAGGAATCTATGATACAATCTTCACCCATTTGGGTTTTGCTATTGGGTGAGTTTAAAATATCAACACAGAAACCCATAATGTTGCAATGGGCTATAGTAAATCCCCTAGTGCCACTTGTAGTTAATGCGCCTTGATACCATTGTTCAAGACCAGGGTAAAAATCATCAACCGGAAAAGGGATACCTTCTTTCCCGGTAAATGGATCGATAACTATGCCGGCATTAGGAGATAATCGCCAGGGTATATCTGTCCGTGTATTTGGATTAACCTCTTCGTAAGTCTTTTTAACTAAAACATCAAAACTAACTTCGTCCCAGATCGAAGGGCCTTCGATCGAAATACCTTTAATAGATCCACACCAGGCTCGCTGTACGCCAATAGCAAAGTTTTGGTCGTCTTTTGTGATTATCCTGGCTGCACCATTCCCTATATTACTATTTTCAATATTATAATCACCTAAAACGTTAAGTGTCCATTGTTCATAGTATCCTTCATCAGGATTAATTGTTGTATTCCAATTATGTAAAATCCATGGTGAGTTTATATTATATGTAAGTCTTGGCAAATAAAGAGTTCGAGTCATTGTTCCAAAATTTGCAATAACTGTATCTGAAGCTTTTTGCAATGCAGGTTGTGAATCACCTCCTATCGGATTTATACCCGCTCCAAACCAGCATACTGAAAACATGTCGCCTGATGTGCTGCAGTCTTCTAATATGATGGAGAGATCAAAACATTGTTGCAGATAGCCTGAATCTATTTGGGCATTGCTAATTTTTCTCTCTGCCTCTCCCCCCACTAAAATTGTTCCTGTCTGGAATTGCATTATTTTACCATTAGCCTGTATATCTCCATCGAGTATTATTTGTGTGCCGGGCGGAAAATCAAAAATTATTCCAGAAAAAGGGGAATTTATGTCTAAAATAGTATTTATGTCAAATGCATTGGGACCATTGGGATTAATCCCATAATCCATAGCCGATTGGTAAGAATTTGCCATAAAATTGAATAGAAGATACTTATAATTAGTTTTTTAAAAAAACTTGATATATCAGTTCAAATATTTACCAATAAATCCTGAAAATTTAAATATTTAACTCATGTAAAAGAATGAAAAGATGACGAATTTTTTAGGGGAAAAACCCTGTTTTTTAAAATTATTTTATTACAAGCGGACGAAAAAAATCCTAAACGATTTATATTAGATTAAAACAGGACATGGAATTAAAAAACCTCCGATTTTTTGTCGGAGGTTGAAGATTAATTTTATCGTGTTTGACTTATTTATTTAGTGCATTCACTTTCAAAGCCAGTTTCCTTTTCAGGTTGGCAGCTTTGTTTTTGTGAATGGTACCACGCTTAGCCAGCTTGTCGATCATCGAAGCTACTTCCGGCAATTTTTTGCCTGCTTCAGATTTGTTTTCCAAAGCCCTGATATCACGGATGGCGTTACGGGTTGTTTTACCATAATAACGATTACGCTCATTACGCTTTGCACTCTGACGAACATCTTTTTTGGTTGCTGAATGGTTTGCCATTTATTCTTTTTTTGGGCTGCAAAGATAAGGGTTAATCGTTAACCTCCTGCATCTTTTTTCGATTTTTTTTCAAAATCCGGATAAAAAAGCCTTGTACACATCTGTATATTTTTACCTTTTTCAAGGGCAAATCTTATATTTTAAGCCGATATTTGCAGCCAATTATCCAAAATATACCGTTCACCTCAATAGAAAAGGCAAAATGAAGGACTTCCAGTACATTACCAATGCACACCCGGGATACATCGAAAACCTGTACAATGATTTTGTGAAAGATCCGCAAAGCGTTGATAATGAGCTTCGGAAATTTTTTGAAGGTTTCGATTTCGCCCTTTCATCTGCCATTGTACCTGCTGCTGGTAAAAGCAACGGCCAACCGGTTTCAGCCGGAACGGGGTTAGACAAAGAATTCGCCGTTTACCGCCTCATCCAGGCATATCGCAAAAATGGTCACCTGGTAGCGAAAACCAACCCGATCAGGGAAAGAAAAAACAGGCAGGCCAACCTTGAACTCAGCTTTTTCGGTCTGGCTGATACGGATTTCGATACCGAATTTGAAGCCGGAAAATTTGCCAACCTCGGCAGAACATCGCTCCGCAATATTTTAGCTCATCTGCAGAAATGTTATGCCCATCATGTAGGGATTGAAATTTCTTATATCAATGATGCGCAGAAAACCGAATGGCTGATCAACGCTATGGAGAAAACCCTGCAGGAACCGGTTTCGATTCCGCAGAAAAAAAGGATACTGCAGAAACTGAACGAAGGAGTGATGTTTGAAAAATTCCTGCACACAAAATACATTGGTCAGAAACGATTCAGTCTGGAAGGCGGTGAAACAACCATCGCAGCACTCGATGCCATTTTAGATACGGCAGCTCAAAACAATGTTGAGGAAGTAGTCATCGGTATGGCGCACCGCGGAAGATTGAATGTACTCGCCAATATACTCGGCAAAACATACGCACAGATATTTAATGAATTTGAAGGAACCGCACTTCCCGATACAACCATGGGATCAGGTGATGTGAAATACCACCTGGGTTTCAGCAGTGATGTGGAAACAGCTTCGGGTAAAAAAATGCACCTGAAGTTAAGTCCGAACCCTTCTCACCTCGAAGCTGTAAACCCGCTGGTGGTGGGCTTTGCACGCAGTAAGGCAGATGTTTTGTATGAAAGTGATTTCGATAAAATTGTGCCGATATTAATTCATGGTGATGCCTCTGTAGCCGGACAAGGCATTGTGTATGAAGTATTGCAGATGAGCAATCTCAAAGGTTATTACACAGGCGGTACGATACACTTTGTGATCAATAACCAGATTGGTTTTACCACCGATTTTGATGATGCGAGAAGTGCTAACTATTGTACTTCGATTGCTGCCATGGTGCAGGCGCCGGTATTCCATGTAAATGGTGATGATCCCGAAGCAGTCGTGAAAGTGGCTGAAATTGCTACCCGCTTCCGCCAGGAATTCAACAGTGATATTTTTATTGATATGGTGTGCTACCGCCGTCATGGTCATAACGAGGGCGATGAGCCGAAGTTTACCCAGCCGCAGTTGTACGCACTCATCGATAAACATTTAAATCCACGGGAAGTATATACACAATTCCTGATTGAAAACGGTGAGCCCGATGCAAAAGCACTGGCACGTGAGATGGAACAGCAGTTTCTGAAAGAGTTACAGGACCGGCTAGACGAAGTAAAGCAGAATCCTTTACCGTATACATACCAGAAGCCGGAAAAATGGTGGCAGAGTCTGCGCAGGGCAACAGCAGATGATTTTCACAGTTCACCTGTAACAGCCATTAAAGAAGCTGATGTAAAAGAAATTTTCGACGGACTGATGAAATGGCCGGAAGATTTCAAGCCATTGAAAAAAGTAGAGAAACTGATTCAGGATAAAATCAAGTTGTTCAACGATCAGCAGAAAATAGATTGGGCAACTGCAGAGCTGATGGCCTATGGAAGTTTACTAAGGGAAGGACAGGATGTGCGTATGAGCGGACAGGACGTGAAGCGTGGCACATTCAGTCACCGGCATGCCATTCTCTTCGATGAAAACAACAACAAAGAGTACAGCAGGCTGGCAGGATTCTCAAAAGAAGAATCAGCTTTCAGAATTTACAATTCATTGCTGAGTGAATATGCTGTATTGGGTTTTGAATACGGATATGCACTCGCCAATCCGCACGCCCTTGTATTATGGGAAGCACAGTTTGGTGATTTCTGCAACGGTGCACAGATCATCATCGATCAGTTCATTGCCGGTGCCGAAACCAAATGGCAGCGGATGAATGGTGTAGTAATGTTATTGCCGCACGGATATGAGGGTCAGGGTCCGGAACACAGCAGTGCACGTATGGAAAGATTCCTGCAGCAATGTGCAGAACTGAATATGGTGGTGACTAATATTACAACTGCCGCTAACTTTTTCCATGCACTGCGCAGGCAACTGGCATGGCCATTCCGTAAACCATTGATTGAATTTACACCGAAAGCCAATCTTCGTCTACCCGGAAGCTATAGTCATATCAGCGAATTCACCAGTGGTGGTTTCAAAGAAGTATATGATGATGCGAATGTTACGGATGCAGCTGCAGTGAAAAAAGTATTGATGTGCAGCGGTAAAATTTATTTCGACCTGGAAGAGAAAAGGCAAAAAGAAAACCGCACAGATATAGCTATTGTTCGGCTCGAACAATTGTATCCTTTGCCACAGCAGCAACTGGATGCGTTGTACAAGAAATACAGCAAAGCCATCTGGTACTGGGTTCAGGAAGAGCCACTGAATATGGGAGCCGCAACATTCCTGAGGATGAACCTGAAGAATATTAATTTTTATATCGTGAGCAGGCAGGCCAGTGCATCTACCGCTTCCGGCTATGCGAAGATTCATGCGAAGGAGCAGGCGGAGATTCTGAATACAGCGTTTACTATTTAGTAAAAAGTAGAAAGTGAGCTACCAGTAACCAGCATCTGTTACCGACTTATGAAAAGTCAAAATTCAGAAGTAAAAAGTTAAAAAGAACTACCAGTAACCAGCATCTGCTACCGACGTTTGAAAACAAAAATTAAAAAGTAAAAAGTTAAAAAGAACTACCAGTAACCAGCATCTGCTACCGACGTTTGAAAACAAAAATTAAAAAGTAAAAAGTTAAAAAGAACAACCAGCAACCAGTAACCAACAACCCGTAACAACTATAACTATATGTTTCAGAATTTAAGTGAACGCCTGGAGAGTGCTTTTAAGAATATCAAAGGCCAGGGAAGAATAACCGACCTCAATATTGCCAATACGGTAAAGGATATACGCAGAGCTTTGGTAGATGCGGATGTGAACTATAAAATTGCCAAAGAATTTACTGATAAAGTAAAAGAGAAAGCGATTGGCGCCAAGGTGCTGTTATCGGTGAATCCGGGCCAGCAGATGGTAAAGATTGTGCAGGATGAGTTAACCGAACTCATGGGTGGTACCGAAAGTGAATTCAATATTACGGGCAATCCGGCCATCATCCTCATCGCGGGTTTGCAGGGTAGTGGTAAAACAACTTTCAGTGGTAAGCTTGCCAATTACCTTAAAACCAAAAAGGGGAAATCGCCATTATTGGTTGCCGGTGATATTTACAGACCTGCGGCGATTGATCAGCTGGAAGTGCTGGGATCACAGATCGGTGTTGAAGTGTACAGTGAAAGAGAAAATAAGGATGCGGTATCGATTGCTCAGAATGCGATCAGGGAAGCCAAAGCAAAAAATAAAAATGTAATCATCATCGATACGGCCGGTCGTTTGGCTGTGGATGAGGTGATGATGACTGAAGTAGCCAATATCAAATCGGCTGTAAATCCGCAGGAGATTTTGTTTGTTGTGGATAGTATGACCGGTCAGGATGCAGTGAATACAGCAGCTGCATTTAATGAGAGACTTGATTTCAGCGGTGTGGTGTTGACCAAACTCGATGGTGATACCAGGGGTGGTGCGGCTTTGTCGATTAAGTATACGGTTAACAAGCCGATCAAATTCAGCAGCAGTGGTGAGAAGATGGAAACACTCGATGTGTTCTATCCCGAACGTATGGCGCAGCGTATCCTCGGCATGGGTGATATTGTGAGCCTGGTAGAAAAAGCACAGGAACAATTTGATGCTGCTGAAGCTGCCAAGCTGGAAAAGAAAATCAGGAAGAACCAGTTTGATTTTGAAGATTTCAAAACCCAGTTACAGCAGATAAAGAAAATGGGTAACCTGAAAGATCTGATGGGTATGATCCCGGGAGTTGGAAAGCAGATCAAAGACCTGGATATCAATGATGATGCATTCAAGGGAATTGAAGCCATGATCAATTCGATGACCATGGAAGAAAGGCGTAACCCGGATATCATCAATCCTAGTCGGAAGCAAAGGATTGCCCGTGGAAGCGGTAAAGACCTGGCGGAACTGAACCAGTTCATCAAACAATTTGAGCAGATGAAAGACATGATGAAGATGATGAACAAGATGCCTATGGGCCGGATGCCGGGTATGGGAGCGATGGGAAAACGTTGATGAAGCACTCAACTTTATAGCTAAAATATAGGAGCCGGTATTCTACAGATACCGGTTTTTTTATTGATTTAAGGCCATTTTTTGTAATTTATACAGCAGATTATTAAAAAAGCAACCATTCTTGTCATTCCTCCGATTCAAATAGCAAACCTGAATTTTTGCCCGAAGCACAGAACGTTTTTGATATCGTACAGGGTTGTGTAAAAGCAAAAAGGGAAAGTCAGAAGGCATTTTATCAAATGTACTATGGCTTCTCAATGGCTATCTGCGCCCGTTACTGTGCTGTAGAAGAAGACACGGTGGAAGTGGTGAACGACGGCTTTTTAAAAATTTTCAGGCAACTGCACATCTTTCAACCCCAACATGAACAGTATGAAGCCTCTCTGAAAGGCTGGATGAAAAGTATTTTTATTCATACTGCCATTGATCATTATCGTAAGAACAAAAAGAACCAGTTTCTCGCAGAAATTCACGACGATCATTTTCAGCAGGCCGATAGCCAGGAGAATGCCATTGATAAACTTACTTATAGAGAAATTATAGAGTTGGTGCAACGATTGTCGCCAACTTACCGTACCGTTTTCAACCTTTATGTTATAGACGGATACAAGCATGAAGAAATTGCCAACCGTTTGAAAATTTCGGTTGGTGCTTCCAAATCAAACCTCTCGAAAGCGAGGGCTAATATTCAAAAAATGCTTAAAGACGCAGACACCAAATATTATGAAGGAAAAGCAGTTTGACCATATCGAAAACAGGTTCAGGAAAGCTGCCAGTGAGTTTGAGCAGCCATTCAATGAACAATCCTGGAGCAGGATGGAGCAGTTGCTCGACAAAGAAGAACGAAAGCCTCGTCCCTTTCTTTGGATCGTTCCCGCATTGATGGTATTAATGCTGGGCGGATTCTTTTTGTACCGTAGTTACGATAATAAGGAAAAGAAATCTCTGGCAGATCAATCCACATCAACTCAAAAAGTTCCCGTTCAAACAACCGATGATGTTTTAAATGCAAAAACACTTGATATCAATAATAACACAAACGAAACAATCAATAAAACTGAAGAAAATATAAAGACCAACGAATCAGAAAACATTGTATCAATAAATAGCAGTTCAACTGTTCAGAATACTAGCATTGCAAATGAAAATGTAATTCAGCAAACAACTGAAAAGCTGGTTTCGAAACAAAAGACCAAAAGCAGTTTTACTGCATCTACGCAATCACCTGAAATTATTTCATCAGAAACCCGTCGGCAAAAGAATGGCAGAAGATCAGCGGCAAAATCAAACACTTCTGTAAAAACCTCAATTGCAGAAGATCAGTTGTCTGAAGTAGTTAATCAATCTGAATCTACTAACAATCATTATGTAAAGGAAGTGGTTGCAACTGAAGAGAAAACGAAAACACTTTCCATTACCGAAACGATTGCAAAAAGTGATATTGAAAAGCCGGAAGAAAAAATAAGTGATAAACTGTCCGTTGCAAAGAAGGATAGTTCTGAGAAAAAGAAAGAAGAAACAACCGTTAAAAAATCAACCGATCAGGAAAGAAAGAAGAAGAACAATGGTTTCTATGTACTCGTAGCCGCTGGTGCTGATTTCAGTTCTGTAAAATTATTTTCTTTTAAGAATAATCCGGTTGTACCAAGGTTTGGAGCAGGCGTGGGATACAGGCTGAATGATCGTTGGTCATTACAAACCGGGTTCTATATGAGTGGTAAAAAATACATTGCTGGTCCGGGTGATTACAAAGCCAGTGCTGGTTCATACCTGAGTTCTGTTGATATCATTAAAGTTGATGCCAATTGCCTGGTTTATGAAATACCATTAACGGTTCGGTATGATTTTCTACGCAAGCAATCCGTGCGGCTGTATAGTACTGCAGGTTTGAGTTCTTATCTGATGAAAAAGGAAAAATACGTGTATGATTTTTTATACAACAGTTATCCTTACCAGGGCAAATATGATTATACCGGAAACAAAAGTCTGTTTGCTGTATTGAGTTTGTCAGCCGGCATAGAAAAGAATATTTCGTCAAGGATTTCATTGCTGGCAGAACCCATTGTAAATATTCCTATGGGTGGAGTGGGAGAAGGTAAAGTGAAACTGTATTCCACGAGTTTGCAATTAGGTGTTAAATACAACTTCAGAAAAAAATAAAATTATCGGATCAACATTACTTTTTCATTTTATTGAAGCAACCTTTTAAAAACATCATGCGAATCAGTATAAAACTGAAGCATGATGAAAAAATTTACACTACTTTATTTTCTTTTATTTCTATCCATTGCTGTGATGCATTCCTGCAGCAAAAGCGATCCGGGTTCATCCTCCTCTGATCCTTGTACAGGAAAAACAATTGTTATCAGTGGAACTGTAACGCCCACGTCTGCACCCACTGCAACCAATGGTGTTATAACGGCAACGGCTAGTGGAAGTACAAACTTCACTTACAATATCAATAATGGTGCTTATCAGAGTAGTGGCACTTTCAACAACCTGGCAGCAGGTGATTATACCATCGGCGCCAAAGATGGAGCAGGTTGTATCAAAACAAAATCATTTACTGTAACAGCAACGGCTTGTCCAACCATCAACGTTACTGCTACTGTAACGGCTGCCACTACAGCCACTGCAACAGACGGAGCTATATCTGCAACGGCTAGTGGCAGTACAGGATTTACCTATAGCATTAATGCTGGTCCATTCCAGGCATCGGGTAATTTCACTTCACTTGCTGTAGGATCCTATACCATTACCGCAAAAGATGCCAATGGTTGTACAGGATCTGCCAGCTTCCTGGTGGCGAGTGCCGCTTGTCCCACGATCACTGTATCAACTACAGTAACGCCTTCTTCCGGTCCAACAGCAACCAATGGTTCCATTGTAGCCAGTGCTTCCGGCGGGACTGCATCATATGTTTATAGCATCGATGGAGGTACAACTTTTCAGGCATCAGGAACTTTCAATAATCTCACTGCAGCCAATTATACCATTGTTGCAAAAGATGCCAACAATTGCCTGGGCTCTTCCGGAACAGTTGTTGTGTCTTTTGTTCCTTGCCCAACCATCAGTATATCTGCTTTGGTAACGGGTAGCGATAAATGCAGCAATATAACCGGAACGATCAGCGTAACGGCTTCCGGTAGTTCAGGATTTTCGTATAGGCTTAACAGTGGTGCTTACCAGGCCTCCAGTGTTTTCAATGCATTGGGTACGGGAAATTACACGATTGGTGTAAAGGACCAGAATGGTTGTACATCCACACAGGCAGCAAATGTGCCCATTGCAGCAGCGGGTACAAAATTCAGTGCAGTGAAAGCAATCTTATCGGCGAATTGCGCATTGTCTGGCTGTCATTCCGGTGCAACACCACAGAACGGAATTAATTTTGGCGACGATTGCACCATTGTAACGCAGAAAGACCGTATCAAATCACGTGCAGTGGATGGCAATCCGAGTTTTATGCCGCCGACTGGTGGACAATTATCTGCATCCGACAAACAAAAAATTGTCGACTGGATCAATGCTGGTGGTCAGCATAGCAACAATTAATGATTGATGATTCCTATAGCCCGGAAAACACTTGGTTGTTCCGGGCTTTTATTTTCTGAAAAATTTAAGCATGAAAAAATTTTTACTCGCCGTTTTAATTGGCGGTTTCTCTACAATTGTTACCGCACAGGATGAAGATCTCTTGAAGAAACTCGAAGACAGCAGCGGCACATCCGTAAAAGTAACAGGCGCATTTAAATCAACCCGTGTTATCAATGCGCATTCTCTTGAAATGTTACGTAAAGGAACGCTGGATACGAGGATTCTGCATCGTTTTGGTTTGGTGAACAATGGTATTGATCAGCTCTTTGGTCTCGACCAGGCATCTATGCGCCTTGGATTTGATTATGGGATTTCCAATAACCTGATGGTGGGATTCGGTAGGAGCACGCTTAGAAAAGAACTGGATCTTTTTGTCAAAGCCAGGTTGTTGCAGCAATCAACCGGGCAGAAGGCTGTTCCACTTTCGATATTGGTAGCCGCAGGAATGCTGGTGACGACCCAAAAAACTTTCAGCAATCCGGAACCAGGATTTTCCGACCGTTCTTCCTGGTATATCCAGTTGATTGCCGGTAGAAAATTCAGCGATCGGTTTTCACTGCAATTGAGTCCGATTTTCCTGTACAGCAATACGCCCTTCAACGGCAAAGGCGATAAATCCCAATTTGCACCCGGTGTCGGAGCCCGGTATAAAATCAACAAACGCCTGGCATTAACCATTGATTATCATCACCCTGTAATGGATATGGACTCAGCTTTCAGCAATCCTTTATCGGTAGGTTTGGATATTGAAACCGGCGGACATGTATTCCAGCTTCACTTTTCCAATGCTGCAGGTATGAACGAAAGGGCCTATATCAATGAAACGACCGGCGATTTCCTGAAAGGGGATATCCGGTTCGGGTTCAATCTATCCAGAATTTTCCAGGTAGCCGGAAAAAAGAAGAGATTAACTAGCTATTAATCAAATTATTTGGCCAATCAGGTGTCCTTTATTATCTTCGTATACCCTTTCAAGGGGATAAACCCTATTTATTCACAACCAAAAAAATTTCTATTTTTATGGCTGTTAAGATGAGATTGCAAAGACATGGTTCTAAAAAAAGACCATTCTACTTCATTGTAATTGCTGATGCACGTAGTCCACGCGACGGAAAATTCATTCAAAAACTTGGTTCTTACAATCCACTGACCGTTCCGGCCACAATCCAGATCGATCGTCAGAAAGCATTGGATTGGTTACAGAAAGGTGCTCAACCCACCGATACTGTACGCCGTATCCTTTCTTTCAAAGGTGTATTGTACCTGAAGCATTTACTTCGTGGTGTAGGTTTAGGCCTGTTCGACGAAGCGACCGCGATGGAAAAATTCACTAAGTGGAGTTCAGAACACGACGCACATGTTGCGAAGCGCCAGGGTGCTCATAAAAAAGCACGTATGGATCGCCGTGATGCTCCAGTTGTGAGGAAAGTAGCAGCAAAAGCTGAAGAAACGCCAGCAGCACAGGTGGCAGAAACTACTGCGCCGGAAGAAACCAAAACAGAAGAATAATACCATCTGTTCCGTTAATTCATTTCAAGTCCCGCTGTATGGCGGGACTTTTTTCTTGTCATCATTTTCTTCATCCTTCCGCTTCTGCGTATCTTGCAGCTGTATGCCGCAGTATTTTAAAATCGGAAAACTAGCCGCCAGTCATGGTCTTGAAGGCGACCTGGTTTTGCAACACAGTCTCGGAAAAAAAACATCCCTCAAAGGACTCGAAGTAATTTATCTCGAAGAGCAGCAGGAAAACTTCATGCCTTATTTTATTGAGAAAACTTCTATCAAAAGTGATACAGAAACTTTTGTAAGGCTCGAAGGCATTACGAATAAAGAAACAGCCCGCAAACTCACCCCGAAAGAAGTATGGCTGGAAGAACAGGATTTCAATAAGTTCTCAGCCAAAGCTGCACCCATTGCGTTACTCGGGTTTACCATTATGGATGGCGACCAGGCATTGGGTGAAATCATTGAAGTAATAGAACAACCACACCAGGTGTTATGTACCATTATCTACAAAGGGAAAGAAGCGATGATACCGGTACATGAAGCAAGTCTGTTGAAAATTGATAAGAAAAAAAGAATTGTTCATGTAGACTTGCCCGAAGGGCTCATGGATATATTCTGATTTTGATAAAACCCGATATGCAGCAATTGCATTTTAACTGCCGTAAATTTAGGGTATGAATGCCCCTCAACGCATCATCGCTCATTTTGATCTCGATTCATTTTTTGTATCGGTAGAAATTCTAAACAATCCATCTCTTAAAGGGAAGCCTGTTATTGTGGGCGGAAGTGAAAGAGGCGTGGTGGCTGCCTGCAGTTATGAAGCCAGAAAATTCGGCATTCATTCTGCAATGCCTTCGATAAAAGCAAAGCAGCTTTGTCCGGATGCGATATTTTTAAAAGGCAGTCGCGGCGATTACAGTCGCTATTCCCGTTGGGTAACACAGATCATTGCTGCTAAAGCGCCTTTATTTGAAAAAGCATCCATCGATGAATTTTACCTAGACCTAACGGGAATGGATAAGTTCTTTAAGCCCTTGCAATGGACAGTAGAATTGCGTAAGCAGATCATTGATGAAACCGGCTTGCCCATTTCATTCGGACTGGCCTCCAACAAAATGCTGGCTAAAATGGCGACCAATCAAGCTAAACCCAACGGCTACCTGCAGATTCCTCCGGGTAAGGAAAAAGAATTTCTGGCACCCTTACCCGTTGAAGCCATACCTGGTGTGGGAGAACATACCGAGCAGGTGTTAAAGTCGATGGGCTATTTTAAGATCGGTGATATTGCTGCTACTTCACAGGAGCTGCTGGAAGAAAGGCTAGGGAAATGGGGAACAGATCTCTGGTTCAAAAGTCAGGGGATTCATAACGGTGCTGTTGCATCTTATCATGAAGCCAAATCAATTTCATCTGAAAACACTTTCGATGAAAACAAAACCGATCAGCATTTCATGAACAGTGAACTGGTACGGTTAACCGAAAAAATATGTTATGAGTTAAGGCAGGATGGTAAAGTGGCAGGATGTGTTGCCGTGAAGATCCGCTATTCAGATTTTGAAACTACTTCCAGACAAACCACTATTCCTTATACAGAAGCCGATGATGAAATCATACCAGTTGTGAAAGAATTGTTTCAGCAATTATACCGGAAGGGAACGCCGGTTCGTTTGCTGGGTGTACGCCTCAGTGAATTAACGAACAATGCCATACAGACAAACCTGTTTTCTGATACAGAAAAAAAATCGGAATTGTATAAAGCGATTGATGAAGTTAAAAGCCGCTTCGGGAAAACATTTGTGAAAAGGGCTTCTTCGGGGAAATAACTAATTATTTTTTAAATCTTTTGCTACAAAATTTTCTAAACTACTTTAAATTCTTTTAATATCACTAATGTACCTTTTTGCATGCCCAAAAAGGTACCCAAAAAGGGCACCCGAAATCCCCGCCTGACGGAACGGGCAGGGATATACAACGCGATTTCGGGAAGGAGCTATACTCGACTTTAGTTCTTCGGTAGCATCAACTTTAGTAATTCTTTACTTAAAATTGTAGATTTAATTTTTTTGAGATTTTTTCAAAAGCAATATTTCAAAAGCAACATTTTATTTTTTTAACTGCTGCATCAATGCCCTGAACTCTTTGGGCATCGGGGATATAAGATCGTGGTGATTTCCCTTTTCATCATCAAATACAAGTCTGTGCGAATGAAGCGCCAGCCTGCTGATCATCGGCCTTTCTGCTTCATCATGTTTGCTCAGTTTGTATTTCTTTTTGATCGACGAAAGCAGTACCGGTTTTCCATCTCCATATAAAGGATCGCATGCAAGCGGATGACCAATGTTCTTAGCGTGTACCCGTATCTGATGGGTTCGGCCTGTATGTAAATGAAATGATACCAGGGAGAAATGCGGATTGGCATCTAGGACTTCATAGGAAGTTTGCGCCGGCTTACCATTTCTGTGTACGGTCATCTGTCCTTTGTGTACAGGATGTTCCGAGATAGGTGCATCGATGGTTCCGGAAGTTTGTGCAGGTGAACCGAGTACTATACCGAGATAATATTTTTCAATTTTCCTGTCTTCAAAAAGTTTGCAGAGATACTTATGCGTATGTTCATTTTTTGCAAACAGGATCATTCCGCTGGTATCTTTATCGAGCCGATGAACAGTGTAGATATTTCCGTAACGGGCAATCAGTAAATCTTTCAGTGATTTTTCAGATTGCTCCCGATCAGGAATGCTCAATAAGCCGGCAGGTTTACTGATAGCAATAAAATCTTCGTTCTCGAAAACAATTTCAAATATATTCCTGGCCAAAATGTAAGGTTGTATTATTTCTTTTTGGAAGTGTTGAGGTATTTAAGCAGCCTGATTTCTTTTTCGCTGAGGTAACGCCATTTGCCTCTTTCCACATTTTTTTTGGTGAGGCCGGCATACATTACCCGGTCGAGTCCTTTAACATCATAACCGAGGTGTTCGAAAATGCGGCGTACAATGCGGTTTCTTCCACTGTGAATTTCAATACCGATGATGGATCTGTCTTTTGAGTCGGCAAAAGCCAGGCTATCTACCTGAACGGGGCCGTCTTCCAGGGTAAGTCCGTTGATGATTTTTTCGAAATGTGCTTTGGTGAGTTCCTTATCAAGTTTCACCTCATACACTTTTTTTATTTCGTAGCTGGGATGCGATAATTTCTGGGTGAGATCGCCGTCGTTGGTTAACAACAAAACGCCGGAGGTATTTCTATCGAGGCGCCCGATCGGGTAAACCCTTTCATCAGTAGCCGCTTTGATCAATTGAAGCACTGTTTTTCTTCCCTGCGGATCATCCGTAGTAGTGATATAATCCTTCGGTTTATTGATGAGAATGTAAACCAGGTTTTTGGTTACAAAAATTTTCTTGTTGTTGTAAATCACTTCATCGGTAGGCAATACTTTGTAACCTGGTTCAGTAGCTACGATGCCGTTTACTTTTACTTTTCCTTCGGTAACCAATGCAACCGCATCTCTGCGTGAACAGATACCGCAATGTGCCAGGTATTTATTCAATGGCATAATTGCAGTGACGCCCGATTTTTGTGTGCCTTGTTTTGGAGCAGGAGATTTAGCAGGAGTAGCCGTTTTGCTTTCTGCATTTACTGGTTTGCCACGTGTTGGTTTCCTTGCTTCAGCAGCAGCTAGTTTGGCAGCCATTCTTGCCTGGTATTTTTCTTCCTTCACTTTATCAAAGTATTCAGCCCTTTCTTTCTTGATTTTCTTTTTTTCCTGGCGGTGGGCTTCTTTTACGGCACTGTTTTTCTTTTTGGCAACAAATTTCTGGAATGGCGACTGGCTCATTTGTAGTGTTTTATGCTGTTTTTCAACAGTAATGAAGCATAAAGGTACAATTAATTCAGCGAAGCGGTTATAAAAGCAAAAGGCGCAATATAGAATTGCGCCTTTAAAACTGGTTTCCGGGGAAATTATTTGATTGATTTTTTATCGTGTTTTTGCTTCCTGTTTTGCTTCATATTTTCCATTTTTTTGAGCTGTTCGGCAGTAAGGATGGATTTTCTTTCTTCCATGGCCGATTTTTTCAAAGCTTCCATCTGTGATTTTTTCTGCTCTTTGCTCAGGGATTCATTTTCCCTGATCTTTTTCATTTCAGCAAAATTCTTATCCTGTAATGATTTCAATTTACCAGCCTGGTCATCAGAAAGGCCCAGCTTGGTTTTCATTTTATCGAGCTTTTTATCCTGCTGTTCTTTTCTTTTTTCTTCCATGGCAGCCCTGTCTTTTACCAACTGCTGTTTTTGCTCATTGGTAAGAATGGCTTCTCTTTTAGCTTTCTGTTCTCTCTGAATGGCTTCTTTTCTTTCGTTGTATTCTCTAACGGTAATATTCTGTTCTTTTTTCAGGGCTTCCATTTTGGCTTTGTTCTCTTCCCTGAGTGCTTTGAATTGATTTTTCTGGGCATCCGACAGGTTGAGGTTTTTCATCATGTCTTTTTGCCTGTGCATACCATGCCTGCGTTCATGACGGCCATTTTCCTGTTTGTCTGATTTAATATCTCTTCTTTCCTGCGCAAAGGCGGTTGTACCAAGGATACCGGCTGCGATTATGGATACAAATATTGCTTTCATTGCTTTAATGGTTTTATTGATTTAATCTTTGACCTGAACCGGTGCCAAAGGTTTAATTAAAGAGATGTTAAAGGAAAATTTATGCTGGAACTTTGTCTTTATTGGCGAGTTGACCACAGGCTGCATCAATGTCTTTACCCCGGCTCCGCCTTACCCTTACGTTTACCCGGTGTTTGGCCAGGAAATCGGTAAACTGCTGCGTGCTGTCTTCATCTGGTTTGGTAAAATCGGCGCCCAGAACCGGATTGTATTCAATCACATTGATCAGGTGGGTTGGAATGCGGCGGTAGATTTTCACCAGTTCTTCTGCATCCTGAATACTGTCGTTTTTGTCTTTAAACAGGATGTATTCGAGGGTGATATCATTCTTGGTTTTATCGAAGAAATAATTCAGTGATTCGATCAGCAGATCAATGGTATTGGTTTCATTGATGGGCATGATCTCATTGCGCTTCTTATCGGTAGGCGCATGCAGTGATAAAGCCAGGTTGAATCTTACCTGGTCATCGCCCAATTGTTTGATCATTTTGGCCACACCAGCAGTGGAAACTGTGATCCTTTTTGGACTAAGAGCCATGCTATCGGAAGCGGTTAAACGATCGATGGATTTGAGTACATTTTTATAATTCAGCAGCGGTTCGCCCATACCCATATACACGATATTGGTAAGTTTTTTACCGTACATTTTTTCGCTTTGCTCGTTCAGGATGGCTACCTGGTCGTAAATCTCATCGAAATGCAGGTTACGTTTGCGTTCCATCTTACCGGTAGCGCAGAATTTACAGGTGAGGCTGCAGCCAATCTGGGAAGATACACAGGCTGTATTTCTTTTTTCAGTGGGGATGAGTACTCCTTCTATCAGGTGACCATCGTGGGTTTTAAACCTCGATTTGATGGTTCCGTCGTTGCTGTATTGGGTGGCATCGGTTTTAATGGTATCGAAATCAAAATCTTCCGACAATTTCTTCCTTAAATCGAGGGAAAGGTTGCTCATTTCGTCGAAATGACGGGCATTTTTCTTCCATAACCATTCATAAGTTTGTATGGCACGGAATTTTTTATCGCCGATGGATTCGAAATATTCTTTCAGTTCGGGCAGACTAAGTTCACGTATATTTCTGCTGATTGGCATCCTGCAAAGATAATCAATCTATCTTTGGCATATTATTGAGAAAACGGATATATGGAAACAGTATATGTAATCGATACAGTTAGAACGCCGGTAGGCAAATATGCCGGTACACTTTCGGCAATCAGGCCCGATGATTTGCTGGCGCTTGTAATTAAAGCATTGGTGAACAGAAATCCCAACCTGGATGTGAATGCGATTGAAGATGTGATTGCCGGCGCTGCCAACCAGAGTGGTGAAGACAATCGCAATGTAGCCCGAATGGCGGCGTTGCTGGCAGGTTTACCGGTGAGTGTGGCCGGGAATACTGTTAACCGTTTATGCGCCAGTGGTCTGCAGGCCATCATGGATGCCTCCAGAACCATTGCCTGCGGCGATGCACAGTTCATGATTGCCGGTGGTGTTGAAAGCATGAGCAGGGCACCCTTTGTGATGCCGAAAGCAACTTCTGCATTCGATAGAAATGCACAGATTTTCGATACTACGATGGGCTGGCGTTTTGTGAATAAGAAATTGTCGGAATTATATCATCCATATACCATGGGCGAAACCGCAGAGAATGTGGCCAAACAATGGAACATCAGCAGGCATGCCCAGGATGAATTTGCATTGGAAAGTCAGCAGAAATACAGTGCTGCCCGCAAGCTCGATCGTTTTAAAGAAGAAATCATCCCGGTATCTGTACAGGCAGGCAAAGAGGTATTTGATATGGAACACGACGAACATCCGAGAGAAACTTCGCTTGAAAAACTGGCGCAGTTAAAACCGGCATTCATCAAAGACGGAACCGTAACTGCAGGAAACAGCAGCGGTATCAATGATGGTGCGGCTGCGATGTTACTGGCGAGTGAAGCAGCTGTAAAAAAATTCGGACTTAAACCGATAGCGAAAATAAAGAGCATGGCGGTAGCAGGAGTTGAACCGGCAGTGATGGGTATTGGTCCGGTTCCTGCAACGAAGAAAGCGTTGAGCAGGGCAGGATTAACTGTGGCCGATCTCGACCTGATCGAACTGAACGAAGCCTTTGCATCGCAAAGCATCGCCTGTATTCATGATCTCGGATTAGATCTTGAAAAAGTAAACGTAAATGGTGGTGCCATTGCCATTGGTCACCCGCTGGGTTGCAGTGGTGTACGCATTTCTACCACATTACTGCATGAGATGGTTAAACGAAAAAGCCGCTACGCACTGGCTACGATGTGTGTAGGTGTTGGCCAGGGTTCTGCCATTATCTACGAAGGCGTTTAGCCTTAAACGTTAGTTATAGTTTGTAGAGCAGTTTTCTGATCAACCGGAAGTTGATGAAGATGCATAGTATGAATAATACCAGTGCCAGTGCCCACACATACCAATGCAGTATCGGAGATAACTGATCTCTTCCATTCACAGAAAAATTCCTGAACATAAACTGCAGCACGGAGGTAAGTGCCAGTGCTGTTAGAATAATAAACGCATAAGCCGGAATCCATTTTTTTGCAACGGTTTTGCTTAGCCAGGAAGGAGCATATCCCAGGGATAACAATAACTGCAGGTTGTCTTTGCTGCGGGCAATCATCAGTTGTAAATAGAAAGAGAAAAGCATCATGGCCAGTAAAATCACCAATACGGCAAATCCACCCAAACCGGTAACCACAGCCTGTAACACCTGTTTGATTCTTCCGAATTTAGTTTTGTCTTTATTTACATGATAATTTTTCTCCTGTAAAAAACTCAATAACGCAGCATTGTTGGCGTCTTTTGTTTTGAGGTAAACCCTTGCAGCCGGACTGTTGGTTGCATTGCCAAATTGTTTGTTGGCCCATACCAGGAAATTTTCGGGAACCAATACAGAGTTGATTCTTTCACTTACGGCAACAATATGTCCACGATAAGTTTGCATGCCAGCCGCACTGTAACATTCGAGCATGATATTGAGTGCGGTGATGCTGCTTTCTGATAATTGCGGAAGTTCCTGTGAAGGTGCAAATACATTGTACATTTCCAGGAAGTCGGCCGAAAAGATAATGGGTACATCCATCTGACCCGGTTGCCATTTAAAAGACGGCGGTAATGTATCAATAAAATCATCTTTCACCGATTCAAGAAACAAATCTGTGCTGAAGGGTAAAATATTGCCGGCACTTGCTTTCGCCCTGAACTGGTTACTGAGCAATGGTGCTGCATCATCGATAAAAGGCTGCTTTTTTAATTCATCAATATCAGCCTGGTTGAAACGATTATCGGAACCCATGTTCTGGTTGGTGATGGTTTTGGTTACCGATAAAAAATCAAATCCGTTTTTACGGGGGTTTTTATCTTTCAGCAGATCGTTGATGTTGATGAACATCTGTACTGCCAGCAAGAGCAATAGAACGCCTATCGCCAAACCTGCATAACTAAAGAACCTCGACCATTTGTTCTGGCGGGTATCGAGAAAATGGGCAATGGTTTTGAGTGAAGGTTTTTGTTCGGCAGTTGTATTTTTATTTTCCATTGAAGTACGGTCTAGAGGTAAAGAATTTTTTCAGCATCAAACTGTTCAATTTTTTTCAGATCAGCGAGGATGATGGCAGCTTTTCTTTTGGCAGCTTCTTCATTGATCAATTGCATGGCAATGCTGCGGTTGTTTTCATCGAGATGACTGAAGGGTTCATCCATCAGCAGAAAATCAAATGGCTGTTGCAATGAACGGATGATAGCGATGCGTTGTTGTTCACCATAGCTACAGGTTTTGGCCGGTTTATCGAGCTTCTTTCCGATGCCGAGTATTTCGGCCATTTCAATCATTCTTTTTTTGTCGTGAAAAGGTTTCAGGATTCTTTTCACTTCAATATTTTCCATTACGGTTTGATCGGGAAAGAGGCGCAGGTCCTGGAAGATGATGCTGATCTGCGAGGCCCGGTAGTTGGCCGTTTCTTCTGTATTGAACTGGGCGATGTTTTTATTTTCAAATAAAATCCTGCCGCTGTATTCTTTGCGCATTCCATAAATGAAATGGATAAACGAAGTTTTACCGCTTCCACTCGGGGCAACGATCTGGATCTTTTCTCCTTTTGTAAAGCTTACCTGTTCATTCCAAACCTGGGAACGTTCTGTTTTTTCGGGTTCCAGGTAAAGCGGGTAAACCTGTTCCAATGCTATTTTCGTCATGCTGAGAATTGAATTAAAAAGCCGTCATAAGCGAATGACGGCTTTAAAAATATAAAATATTTCCGGGAGCGATTAATTGGTTACTGCTGCTGGAGCATCTTCTTCAATCACCGGGGGAGTGAATTCGAAATCACTGTAAGCCTTTTCCCTGGCCGCTTCTTTCTGTTTCTGGATGTTTCCGATGATGCCAAGATAATTGTTCAGTTGTTTAAGGCTGTTGGTATTTTTATCTACCAGGTTGATTTCAAAATGCTGAACAGTGCCACCATCTTTAAATCCACCACCTGTTACGAGTGCGTTTTCCCACATTTTTGTTGAAGCCTGGAAAATGAGGTTATCAAGACTATCCCTGGTGGCTTCTTTTTCAAATGCTTTGAACAATGTCTGGAAATTAACAAAAGCAGCAGATGGACTTCCTGCAATTTTATCGAGGAAATCGGGATTGATATTACCACCTGCGCCAATGTATTTGTTTACCGATTCTTTGTTGTTACCGATGGCAAAATATTTATCGCTGGTGTTGTAGAACACTTCGGGTGTACCCATGCCCATTTTGTTTTTACCGAGTTTGTTGCCTGCATCGATCAGTTTACCAAAGGCAGCTTTATCGCCCACAGAAGCTGAGAAAATAACATTCATGTCGGGTTTACCAGTGCTGTCTGTTTTAAAATCAGACATGGCAAAAACGATATCACCTTTATTTGCTTTTACAAAATCATCGAGGTTAAAACCAACGAGTGCAGAACCCATATTGATAAATCCTTCAAGACCGGCGAGTTTTACAAATTCACGCAAACCTTCAGGTTTAAAATTCAAAGCAAAGAATACGGCTACATCTTTTGATGGAAGGCGTTTAACCATATCCTTACTGATTTCACTGCCTTCATATTTTTTCCAGATTGCTGAAAGTTCTTTGCCGGCATAGGATTTCATGTCGACATTGATTTTACCATTATCGAAGCTGGCTGTTGCAGTAGCGATTGAACCTTCATAAAGTTTGCTGAGGTTAAGCATGCTGAGTGCGGCCATACCGGCTGATCCTGAGTTGAGTTCAGCGGCATTCATCCAGAAATGGATATCGCCTTTTTCTTTAACCAGTTCGGTGAATTTTTCATCTTTACCGAGGGAGTTGCTTTCTTTCAGATCTAATAATTCTGTACAGAGTGCAATGCCATTTCTTTTGGTTACAGATCCCTGTGGTTTATCGAAGCTGTTGCTGTAACGATCCATCCGGCTCAATTCTGGCGCATCGATGATCATCACAAATTTTTCTTTATTCCATGAGCTGGTCACTTTGCTTCCACTGATGAAGTGGATGCCGTTTTTCTCTGATTCAACACCGCCATTGGCTGCATCATTGCTGAATTTTTTGAATTTGGCTTCTTCTTTCACAGTTCCTTCAATGGCAACATAACCACCGAGAGAATCTTTCTGCATGAAAAACAGGAAATCTTTTTTGGTATCAATACCGGTATTATCCGGATTGTCGAGTGCTGATTTTACAAATGCATCTATGGTAGAATCATTGTAAACCTGCATGAAAAGTTCATTCTTTTTTACTTCCTCCCAGGGAAGCTTAGACGAAATTGATTCGCCATTTACCAATACCACAATGGCTGCGTTTTTAGGGATATTTCTTCCCTCTTTGTTTGTTTTGCTGCAGGATGACATAAAAACGAGCAAAACAGCTGAAAAAAGAAGAACCAGACGAAATTTTGATTGCATGTTGTTGTTTTATAGTTTATACATTTTTTGTGAAGAAGTAACCTTCGGATGCTTACGCAAGATAGGTTTTCAATGAATTTAACGAAATGTTTTCCTGATGACCGGTAGAGAGGTTTTTTATCACACAGGCATTTTGTTCCATTTCACGGCTGCCGATGATCACGACAAAAGGAATATGCTTTTTTTCTGCATATTTAAACTGTTTGTCCATTTTAGCCATTTCATGGAATATTTCGCAGGCAATGCCTTCATTGCGGAGTTGCTGAACAACCTGGAGGGTAAAGGCGGCTTCTGTTTCTCCGAGGTTAAAGAAAAGGGCTTTTGTACTTACCTGTAAACCTTCCGGAAACAGCTGTAATTCTTCCATTACATCATAAATTCTATCGACCCCGAAGCTGATTCCAACGCCCGGAATGCCCGGAACACCGAAAAGCCCGGTGAGGTCGTCGTACCGGCCTCCGCCGCCAATGCTGCCCATCTGAACAGTAGCAGGTGCTTTCACTTCAAAAATTACACCGGTGTAATAATTCAGGCCACGGGCCAGGGTGAAATCGATGGATAGATTAACCGGACCGGCATTTTTTATAATATAAGCGAGTTCCTCTATTCCTTTATGAGCGGTAAGGCTACCGGCAAACATTTCGCCGATAGCGGCTAATTTTTCTTCATTGCTGCCATGGATGGAAAGGTATTTTTCGATGATGGTTACCTGTTCGTTATCCAGGCCACGATCGAGCAATTCAGTTTTTACTTTATCGATGCCGATTTTATCGAGTTTGTCGATGGCCACGGTGATGTCGATCATTTTGTCGATGCCACCGCAATGTTCAGCCAGGGCTGCAAGTATTTTGCGGCTGTTGATTTTGAGTTCATAACCGGTTAATCCCAGGGATGTAAAAACAGCATGGTAGATATTGGCCAGTTCAACTTCATTGATCAGCGAATGACTGCCCACCACATCGGCATCGCATTGCGTGAATTCCCGGTAACGGCCTTTCTGCGGCCTGTCGGCACGCCATACCGGCTGCATCTGATAGCGTTTATACGGAAACGTTAGTTGCCCGTGATTCATGGCTACATACCGTGCAAAGGGAATGGTAAGATCGTATTTGAGGGCCCTTTCTGTAAGGGCTGCAGTATTTTTTCCTTCGAGTAATTTCTGGAAACCTTCTTTGGCTTTGTCGGCATTTTTCGGATCATTCAAACCATTGTTCAGAATTTTGAAGATCAGTTTATCACCTTCTTCGCCATATTTACCCATCAGGGTTTCAAGGTTTTCCATGGCGGGTGTTTCCAATGGCTGAAATCCATAGAGTTCAAATGCAGTGCGGATGGCATTGAAAATATAGTTCCGCTTTCTCACTGTTTCAGCAGAAAAATCCCTCGTCCCCTGTGGAATAGACGGTTTTGCCATAATTATGCAGTTGCTTCTTTTTGGATGGTGTTGAAATGATTTTCTATAACGGCATCGCAGGCTTTTTCGAGCAGCTCAAAAACTTCTACATAGCCATCTTCGTTGCCATACCAGGGATCCGGTACATTGCGGTTCTGGCCCGGGATATAATTCGTTCAGCAGGAAATCTGTTTTGCTTTCATCGAAATGAGGGCCACCAATCTGCTTCATATCTTTCATCACATCATGGGCCATGGCATAGATGCGATCGAACCGTTCAAAATCTTCTTTTATGAATTGACGGGAAATCTGTTTGCTGATATCGATGCCATTGCTCCTGGCAACTTTTTCACTCAAATGATGGGGAGATTCACCTACATGAAAGCCATTGGTTCCGGCACTGTCGACCTGCCAGTTTAATCCGGCTTCGGCTGCCTTTTTCTGTAAAATACCTTCTGCCAGCGGGCTCCTGCATATATTTCCCAGGCATACCATCAGAATTTTCATGGCGCAAAGATAGCTTTTAAGCGGCAAAGCTTTCAGCTGGAAGGTTCAAATTATTCAGGAATGGCAGTTGCAGGGCAGGTTTCGTCATACACTTGTAAAAATCCTTTAAAGCATTATGGATTAATGGGTAGAGCGCATCTAACAACTGAAAGCGCTTTCATCCATTTTTTCATGCTAAAATTAATTTTATGAAACCGGATGATGTATTACAATCAAATATGCTGGATATTCTTTTTGAAAACCGCAATAAAACTTACGGGGCATATGTGCTTCGTCGGGATTATGAAAAGCGGGTGAAGAAATCGCTGCTGCTGATGCTACTCTTTACCAGTGCAATCGTTTTGCTATTCAGTATACAGAAGAAAAAAGATACGCTCAACTTCACCATTTTTGATACGGCTCCGGCATATGTACCGGTTGAATTGCCGAAAGAAATGCCTAAGCAACCCAAAGTTCCTGTGCAGCCAAAAACAGCGGCCCCGGCACAACAGGCACCTACTCAGCAGTTCAATAACAGGATCAATATTGTAGACGACCGGATGGCGGCGACCAAATTGCCTTCAAACCTTGATAGTATGGAAATTGACAATACAACCAGACCAGGTGTTCCGGGGATCAACGCCAGTGGTAAAAATTCCACATTCGATCCCCGTAATTCCAGGTACCGGAACTGGTGGAGATGTTAAAAAAACCGGAACGGATCAGCCTTTGGCATTTGCAGAAGTAATGCCTTCATTTCCCGGCGGTACCGAGGCACTCAGGCGGTTCCTGGAAAGAAACCTCAGCAATCCTACCGATATCAATGCAGGTGAAATGGTTTCAGTAAAAGTGAAGTTTGTGGTTGGTATAGATGGCAAACTCAAGAGTTTTGAAGTGACAGAAGATGGGGGTGCCGAGTTTAACCAGGAAGTGATCAGGGTATTGAAAAAAATGCCCGATTGGATTCCCGGCAAAACCAAAGGTGAAAATGTATCCGTTTATTTTACATTACCGGTAAAGTTTCTGCCGGCCGAATAAATAGCGGAGGAATCTTATTAAATTGCGGCACTCAGTAAAATTGAAACAATGGCATTGGAAGAATTTGAAAAAGAAACACCCAGCGAAAGAGACCGGGGATACATCAGGATGCGAAGCCTGATGGATTATGGAATGGGTGTATTGTGGACAGCCATGGGGATATTCCTGCTTTTTATTGAAAAATTCAACACAGGACTGGAAGCCACTTATGGTGATAATACCATGAAAGCTTTCGGCGCTGTTTGTGTTTTATATGGATTATTCAGGGTATACCGTGGGTATAAAAAAAATTACTTGCGGGAAAAATGAGCAAATCACTTTTATTTATTACTGCATCCCTGTTGCTGTTGGCATTTGTTTCCTGCAATGATCAGAAGCCAGGTAAAACTTTTCCTGATACACCTGAAAGAGGAACGATCAGTATCAGTGCAGATGAATCTTTCCGTCCTGTGATAGAACAACAGGTAAGCATGTACGAAGCTTCCTTTCCGGGAACGCATTTTAATGTTTCCTATAAAACAGAAGCAGATTGTTTCCGTGATTTTTTCAGGGATACAACCAACCGGATGATTATTGTTACCCGTGGATTGAACCGGGAAGAAGAAAAGTATATGACCGATTCCCTCTATTACAATCCTGCCTGGAATCCTGTAGCTTCTGATGCGATTGCAGTTATTGTAAATGCAGCCAGCAGTGATACGATGTTTACGCTCGACAGGCTGAAGCAGCAGTTGCTCGGTAAAATCAACCGTGAGCAGGAAATGGTTTTCGACGGATTGAATGCTACGAGTACAGTAAGGTTTATCAAAGACTCGATATTGAAAGGAGGCGAATTTGATACTTCTGTAGTTAAAGCGGCCAGGAGTAGTAAAGAGGTTATAGACTATGTAGCCGGCAATCCCAATGCCATTGGGTTGCTGGGGATCAGCTGGATTGGAAATCCGGAAGACAGTGTACAGCAGCAGTATTTACAAAAAGTTAAAATTGGTTATGTACAATGTGATCTCTGTACAGACAAGCCTTTTGTAAAACCTGTTCAGGCAAGTGTAATATCACACCGTTACCCGTTGGTACGTGGTTTGTTTTATATATTGAAAGAAAATTACCGGGGTTTGGGAACCGGCTTTTCCTCATTTCTGAAATTTGAAAGAGGTCAGCTTGATTTTCAGGAGAGCCTATCTTGGCCCGGTTATGGATTTCAATACCAGAAATGTGAAAATCAACGAAAAGATGCCAAAAAAATAAAAAGGCTTTAACGGTTTGTTGTATATTTTTATAACCTTGCAATAGTCTAAAAATGAAAATAAATAAAATGAAGAAGTTAACAGCTGGAATGATGTTACTGGCAGGTTTACTGATGGGGAATGTATTGATTGCCCAGTCAGTGGAGCAGGGACGTAAATTCCTTTACTATGAAAGATTCAAAAGCGCAAAAGAAACATTTCAGAAAATCCTCAGCAGTGATGCAGGAAATGAAGAAGCCGCTTATTGGTTAGGATTGGCCATGATTATGCCCGATGACAGAACCAGTAAAGATCTGGCAGATGCAAAAGCTTTGTATCAAAGTAAATTATCGGCAAATCCCAATAGTCCGTTGTTAATGGCCGGTATCGGTCATATAGAATTGATTGAAGGCAAAACGCAGGATGCCCGCAATCATTTTGAAGCAGCTATTTCACTCAGCCAGGGTAAAAACATCCAGGTGCTGAATGCTGTTGGTTTTGCCAATGGTAATCCTGATTCCAAAAATGGCGATGCCCTCTATGCAATCGATAAACTCAAACAGGCTACACAGGTTAAAAAATTCAATGATCCGGATGTACTGGTAAACCTCGGTGATGCTTACCGCAAAGCCGGAGATGGTGGTAATGCCATTCTTTCTTATCAGGCTGCATTGACCATGGATCCGAAATATGCCCGTGCCAATTACAGGATGGGTAAAGTTTACCAGTCACAGGGTATTGGTCAGGAGCCTATCTACATGAAATACTTTGAAGATGCGATTGCACAGGATCAGGCTTATGCACCGGTGTACAATAATCTGTTCAATTATTATTACCAGACCAATGTACCAAAGGCTGCAGAATATTTTGAAAAGTGGCTGGCCAATTCAGATGATGATCCAAAGGCTTGCTATTACAGGGCTTCACTGAAATATGCCCAGGGCTTGTTCCAGGAAGCGATTGGTAAAGCAGATGAGTGTATTGTTGCTGAAGGTGCCAATCCATATCCGAACTTATTTGGTATCAAAGCACTTTCGTACAACAGGCTGAATGATTCACTGAAAGCCAAAGAAAGTTATGAGGAATATTTCCGTCGCCAGGTACCTGAAAAAATCGGAGCCGGTGACCTCAGTCAGTACGCATTGTTGTTGCTGAAATTCCCCGGTAATGAAGCAAAAGCCGGAGAACTGGTAGACCAGGCAGTTGCCCTGGACACCATTGAAAACAACAGGGTGAGTTATCTCAAAGCAATGGCATCTGCCTATGATGCACAGAAGAAGTTCAAAGAAGGTGCAGACTGGTACAATAAAATCCTTGCTGTAAAGAAAAACATTCGCAAGACGGACATATATTATGCTGGTTACGGATATTTCAGGGGTGGAGCTTATGATTCTTCAATCAAAGTATTCAACCTTTATACAGAGAAGTTTCCGGAAGATATTTTCGGATATTATATGATCGGAAAAGCCAATGCAGCAATAGATACTACTGGTGAATTGGGATCTGCTGTTCCTGCTTACCAGAAAGCAATTGAAATCGGGGAGAAGGAAGCCGATAAGAGCAAAGTAAAAGATCAGTTGCTCGGTTCATACAGGTATTTTATCGAATATTATTATAATGTGAAGAAAGACCAGGCTACAGCGTTGAGTTATGTAGACAAAGCCATTGCGCTTGATCCTGCTGATGCTCAATTGCAATCAAATAAAGAATTCATCAGTAAAAATGATCCAAAGGCTCCGCCTAAAAAGCCAACGCCTCCAAGAACGCCTACTCCGCCTAAAAAGTCAGGAACCAGGTAATATTATCAAAGAATGATTAAACAAAGCCCGATATCAGCTGATATCGGGCTTTTAATTTCTTATTTTATGATCTTCAGCATTGTATATTAGTATAGCTGCCTTATTTTTGCTGACCAAAATAAGCATTCAGTTATGCAGTTTTCATTACTACAGGTAACAGCGAACAGTGCCGAAAATTATTTGCCGATCATTCTGCAGATTGTTTTTGCATTGGGTCTTGTTTTCACCATCATTTTTGGCTCCGATTTACTCGGTCCGAAAAGAAAAACTTCCGACAAACTACAAAACTTCGAAAGTGGTATCGAAGTAAAAGGAAATGCCCGCCAGCCGATGGCGATCAAGTATTTCCTGGTAGCCATTCTGTTTGTTTTGTTCGATGTGGAAGTGATTTTCTTTTATCCGTATTCAGTCAATTTCAGGGAACTGGGTTGGGATGGATTCATGGCTGTATTGATGTTTGTGGGGCTGTTCCTGGCAGGCTTTGTGTACATTTTCAAGAAAGGTGCCCTTAAGTGGGAAGACTAAACATACCAAAAGAAGTTTAACAGGTAAAATTTCAGCAATCCTGCAACTTCAAAGCAATTAAGCTGTTAATGAGAATATTCAGTTTGCTCATTGCTTACCAAAAAAAATATTATGGCTCGTCCGGTACAATATAACAACACAGTAAAATTCCAGGGAATTCCCGAGGGATATATGGGTGAGGGTTTCATGGCTACCAATTTTGAAAAGGTAGTAGGCCTTGCCCGTAAAAATTCAATCTGGCCACTGCCATTCGCTACCAGTTGTTGCGGTATTGAATTCATGGCAACAATGGCCAGTCACTACGATCTGGCCCGTTTCGGATCAGAAAGGGTGGGCTTTTCTCCACGCCAGTGTGATCTGCTGATGGTTATGGGAACGATTGCCAAGAAAATGGGCCCCGTTCTCAAACAGGTTTATGTGCAGATGGCAGAACCACGCTGGGTAATTGCGGTAGGCGCCTGTGCCAGCAGCGGTGGAATTTTCGATACCTATTCAGTATTACAGGGAATAGACCAGATCATTCCTGTAGATGTATACGTTCCCGGTTGCCCGCCAAGGCCGGAAGCCATCCTCGATGGTTTTATGAAAATCCAGGAACTGGTTCACGCAGAAGGTTTGAGAAGAAGACATAGCGACCAGTACAAAGATCTGCTGGGCAGCTACGGTATCCAATAATAAAAAACATTGCTGCAGATAACAGCGGCATCCAGAATATTGATTCTATGTTGACAAACGAAACCATACGGCAAAGGCTAAACGAAAAATTCCCCGATCAGTTATTTGGCTGGGAAGAGCCTTACGGAATGCTTACATTCTCCGGCCCTAAGGAAATCAATTTAAAAGTATTGCAGTTTTTGTTTGATGATCCTGAACTGGGCTTCACTTTCCTTACCGATTTACAGGCTGTACATTATCCCAACAATACCGGTGCTGAACTGGCTGTTGTGTATCACCTGCACAACTGGAAAGACAATGTACGCATACGTTTCAAAGTTTTCACCGATATAACAAAGCCGGATGTTTACAGTGCTACAGCACTTTTTCAGTCGGCCAATTTTATGGAAAGGGAAACCTATGATTTCTTTGGTGTGAACTTCGTTGGACATCCCAATCTTATCAGGATCCTGAATGTAGATGAGATGGATTATTTCCCGCTGCGGAAAGAATATCCGCTGGAAGATCAGACCAGGATCGACAAGGATGATGAGATGTTTGGCAGATAATAATTTTTTTGATTTTCACTTTTGACCTGATATATGAGCGACCATATACTTTTGCCGGAAGGCAGTATTGAGAAACAAACTACCACGTTGAACCTGGGGCCTACGCACCCGGCAACGCATGGTGTTTTTCAGAACATTCTTGAACTCGACGGCGAGCGTATCATCAAAGCTACTTCTACTGTAGGCTATATCCACCGGGCATTTGAGAAGATTGCAGAAAGAAGGCCGCTCTACCAGATCACGCCTCTCACCGACAGGTTGAATTATTGTTCATCTCCCATCAATAATATGGGATGGCACCTCACCTGTGAAAAATTACTCGGTGTTAAAACACCCAAGAGAGTTGATTATCTCCGTGTGATCATTATGGAACTGGCCCGTATTGCCGATCACCTGATCTGTAATTCGATTGTGGGTGTGGATAGCGGAGCTTATTCAGGGTTCTTGTATGTGATGCAGTTCCGTGAACTCATCTATGAAATTTATGAAGAAGTGTGTGGCTCACGCCTCACTACGAATATCGGCCGTATCGGTGGTTTTGAAAGAAACTTTACCAATGCCGCTTTTGAAAAACTGGAAAAATTCCTGGATGAAAAAAGCGGGTACCCGGCACAGTTAAAAGAGTTTGAAAATCTCTTTACCCGCAACAGGATATTCATGGAACGTACGATCGGTTGTGGTCCTATCACTGCAGAACGAGCCATGAATTACGGCTTTACTGGTCCGAACCTGCGTGCTGCCGGTGTAGATTATGATGTAAGGGTACACAACCCGTACAGCAGTTATGAAGACCTTGAATTCACCATTCCGGTTGGTACCACCGGCGATTGTTATGATCGTTTCCTGGTGCGCAATGAAGAAATGTGGCAGAGCCTGAGCATCATCCGCCAGGCATACAGGAAGGTGCAGGAATTCAAAGGTGCGGAAGCAGAAGTTTTCCATGCAGATGTTCCTGCTTATTATCTACCGGAAAAGAAAGATGTATACACCAAAATGGAAGCGTTGATCTATCACTTCAAAATTGTGATGGGTGAAACGGATATTCCGGCTGGTGAAGTGTATAATGCTGTGGAAGGCGCTAACGGAGAACTCGGTTATTACCTCATCAGTGATGGTGGCCGAACGCCGTACAGACTGCATTTCCGCAGGCCATGTTTTATTTATTACCAGGCATATCCCGAACTGATCCAGGGCGGAATGCTGAGTGATGCTGTAATTACCATGAGCAGCCTGAACCTGATTGCCGGGGAACTGGATGCTTAATCGTGAGTATAACGCTGATGCGTAAACGAATATTTGTGAATTGTATTGATAAATAATTATGATAGCTTTTTCACCAGAGAAACTCAATAAGGTCAATGAAATCATTGCCCGTTATCCGCAGGGGAGACAGAAAAGTGCATTGCTACCGGTACTGCACCTTGCCCAAACGGAATTTGGCGGATGGCTCGATGTGCCGGTGATGGACTATGTGGCTTCATTGCTCAGCATAGAACCCATTGAAGTGTATGAAGTAGCCAGTTTCTACAGCATGTATAACCTGAAGCCGGTGGGCAAATTTGTATTTGAAGTTTGTCAGACTGGTCCCTGCATGATCAACGGAAGTGACGATATCATTGATTATATCAAACAGAAACTCAATATCGGTGTAGGACAAACGACCGCAGATGGAATGTTCACATTGAAAACAGTGGAATGCCTGGGCGCCTGTGGTTATGCGCCGATGATGCAGTTTGGTAAGCATTACCGTGAACACCTGACCCGTGAAAAAGTAGATGCGATTATTGAAGAATGCAGATCAAAAGCGAATTAAGTATTTGTATGAGAAGCATAAAAATTATCATACTGGCTGTAGTTGTTGGTCTTTGTTCCTGCCAGGAAAGGGCAAAAGAAGAGAAGGCGGAAAACAAGGATACATTGTCTACGATGAAGATCGCAACGGATAGCAATGTGATCAGTGCAGCGATCGACAGCAGCCATACTTCGAAAAATTCGCTCGACTGGGCTGGTTCATACAAAGGTGTATTGCCTTGTGCCGATTGTGATGGTTTGCAGATGGTGATTTCACATTGTCAAAAGATGACAACATATAAGATGTCGGCGAAATATCTTGGAAAATCAGGTGCCGGAAACAATGCACTGGGCGGGCGTTTCAAGTGGCTGGATAATACCGTGATTGAACTGGAGGGATTGAATGGAGAGCCTTCCAAATATTCAGTTGGTGAAAATAAATTCGTGCAGCTCGATAAAGATGGCAAGCCATTCGAAGGAGCACCAGCCAGAAAATATACGTTGACAAAAATTAAATAGCACACATTCAACTTATAATATTCCGCTACAGCGGAGCATAATATGGGAAGAAAATTATTATTAGAAAAAGCACATGTTCAGGGTATTCGTCATTATGATGTTTACCGCAGGGAAGGTGGTTACCGCAGTGTAGAGAAAGCATTGAAAATGCAGCCTGCAGATATCGTAGAAGAAGTGAAGAAGAGTGGTCTGCGTGGCAGGGGTGGTGCAGGTTTTCCTACCGGAATGAAATGGAGTTTCCTGGCAAAACCGGAAGGGGTTCCCCGTTACCTGGTTTGCAATGCCGATGAGAGTGAACCCGGTACTTTCAAAGACCGTTACCTGATGGAATTCATTCCGCATATCCTTATTGAAGGAATGATCGTTTCATCGTTTGCGTTAGGAAGCAATACCAGTTACATTTATATACGTGGTGAATACGATTGGATCACCGATATCCTGGAAGCAGCCATTGCAGAAGCAAAGCAAAACGGCTGGCTCGGAAAGAATATTCAGAACTCAGGATTTGATTGTGAAATCTATGTACAACGTGGTGCCGGTGCTTATATCTGCGGTGAAGAAACGGCATTGCTCGAATCATTGGAAGGCAAGCGAGGTAACCCGAGAATCAAACCGCCATTCCCGGCTGTTAAAGGTTTGTGGGGTTGCCCAACAGTGGTGAACAATGTAGAAACACTGGCGGCTGTTGTTCCGATCATGAATGAAGGAGGTGAGGAGTATGCGAAAATCGGTGTTGGAAAATCAACCGGTACAAAATTGATTTCTGCCTGTGGTAATATCAACAAGCCGGGCATTTATGAAATTGATATGACGATTTCTGTAGAAGAGTTTATCTACAGTGATGAATATTGTGGTGGTATTCCCAACGGAAAAAAACTGAAAGCCTGTATCCCGGGTGGATCTTCAGTGCCTATTCTGCCAGCCAACTTATTGCTTACCACTGCCAAAGGAGAAAAAAGGCTGATGAATTATGAAAGCCTGAGTGATGGCGGATTTGCAACCGGAACCATGATGGGTTCAGGTGGTTTTATTGTGCTCGATGAAGATCAGTGTATCGTTAAGCATACGTATACATTGGCAAGATTCTATCGTCATGAGAGTTGCGGACAGTGTAGCCCTTGCCGTGAGGGAACAGGATGGATGGAGAAACTGCTCCTCAATATTGAAAAAGGAAAAGGTAAGATCAGTGATATTGATCTTGTTGTGGGATATACAGCGTAAGATTGAAGGGAATACGATTTGTCCGCTCGGTGATGCAGCCGCTTGGCCGGTAGCAGCAGCGATCAGGCATTTCCGTGATGAGTTTGAGTGGCATGTGAACAACCCGGAAAAATGCCAGCACGAGAATTTCGGATTGAGGCATTATGCGGATCCGATACATGTACCTGCATAAGTTGAAAGTAAAAAGGTAAAAGTAAAAAGTATGGAGGCGTTTGAATTAGAGGATGCTGAGAAACCATATAGTTTAAGTCACAGATGTTTTTACTTTTCTAAAGATGTGTTGCTGTTCATAAGAGAATGTAAATATGAAAAAATACATTTTTCTCTTTTTGATCAGTTGGTTAGAAGTGCTACCTCTATCGGAGCAAATATTGTAGAAGGGAAGGCAGGGAGTAGCAGAAAAGATTGGAGAAAATATTACAACATTGCGCTGAAATCGGCAAACGAAACAAAATACTGGCTTTATCTGATAAGAGAAACCATAACTGTTTCAGCCGAGTGAAATAAATAAATTAATAACAGAAGTAAATGAGTTATCAAAAATCATTGCTTCGATATTATTGAAGACTAAGTAGTAAATATTTTGATTTTCTACTTTTTAATTTTGACTTATGTCTGATCAGAATACCATCAAAGTAACCATCGACAACATTACCATTGATGTTGCGCCGGGTACAACTATATTAAATGCTGCAAGGCAGATCGGGGGTGATGTAACGCCGCCGGCTATGTGCTATTACAGCAAACTCGAAGGCAGTGGCGGTAAATGCCGTACCTGTCTCGTTGAAGTGGCTGCAGGTTCCACTGCCGATCCAAGGCCGATGCCAAAATTGGTAGCCAGCTGTCGCACCAATGTAATGGATGGCATGATCGTTAAAAATATTACCAGCGAAAAAGTAACCGATGCCCGCAATGGTGTGGTGGAGTTTTTATTGCTCAATCATCCGCTGGATTGTCCTATCTGCGACCAGGCTGGTGAATGTCACCTGCAGGATCTCGGTTATGATCATGGTAAAGAAGGTACCCGTTACCAGTTTGCCCGCAGAACTTTCAAGAAAGAAGATATTGGTCCATACATACAATTACACATGACCCGCTGCATATTGTGCTATCGTTGCACATATGTTGCCGATCAGATTACACAAAAGCGTGTACACGGCGTAGTAGACCGCGGAGATCATGCTGCGATTTCAACTTATATCTCCAAAGCCATCGACAACGATTTCAGTGGAAATATGATTGATGTTTGTCCGGTTGGTGCGCTTACCGATAAAACTTTCCGTTTCAAAAACAGGGTATGGTTTACCAAGCCAGTGGATGCACACCGCAATTGTGAAACACCGGGCTGCTGTGGTAAAGCAACATTGTGGCTGAGGGGAGATGAAGTATTCAGGGTTACAGCCCGCAAAGATCAATGGGGAGAAGTGCAGAGCTTTGATGGAAAGCCAGGCTGGATCTGCAATACCTGCAGGTTCGATAAAAAGCAAACCAGTGATTGGGTGGTAGAAGGATTAACCAGCATCAGCCGCCATTCTGTGATCGGCGCCAACAAATACAAAACGCTGGATATGCCGAAAGAAACAGTGAAAGAAGTAATGCACGGTGTTGAACCAAAATTGCTGATGGATATTCATACCATCAGTGAAGTAAACAAACCCGGTATACACCTGAGTGAAATCGATCGTCCGGCGAATTCATCGGATTTTAAAAAATAACTAACTGATCTAAAATAAAACTGTGTTCAGCACAGTGAAAAAATTAAAATGGTATTAGCAATAAACCTGGAACTGATCCTCGAAAAACTGATCCTCATCGTAGTGGTGGTATCTGCCTCACTGGTGATTGCGATGTATACTACTTTCGCCGAACGTAAAGTGGCAGCTATCCTGCAAGACAGGCGTGGACCCAACAGGGCAGGGCCATTTGGTTTGCTTCAACCACTCGCAGATGGTTTGAAATTATTTTTCAAAGAAGAAATCATTCCTAATTTCTCTTCAAAATTTCTTTTCATATTAGGTCCGGCATTGGCGATGCTTACAGCCACCATGACAAGTGCGGTTATCCCTTGGGGTGATAAAGTGCATTTGTTTGGTCGTGATATCAGCTTGCAGATTGCTGATGTGAACATTGGTATCCTCTATGTGTTCGGCGTGGTGAGTTTGGGTGTATATGGAATCATGATCGGTTCATGGGCCAGTAACAATAAGTTTTCTCTGTTGGGTGGATTGCGTGCGGCTTCACAGATCATCAGTTACGAACTGGCGATGGGCATTTCATTGATTGCCCTGCTGATGATAACCGGAACACTGAGTTTGAAAGAGATGGTGGTTCAGCAGCAACATGGATTCTGGAACATCGTTTATCAACCACTTGGTTTTCTTATTTTCCTCATCTGTGCTTTTGCAGAATGTAACCGTACACCATTTGATCTTCCGGAAGCAGAAAACGAACTGATTGGTGGTTATCACACCGAGTATTCATCTATGAAACTCGGGTTCTATTTATTTGCTGAGTACATCAATATGTTTATCAGCAGTGTGATCATGGCTACTTTGTTCTTTGGCGGATATGATATTCCTTTCTTTGATGAATCAAACTTAGCACCGAATATTGCAGCCATCTTAGGCGTAGTTGCGTTGATGATCAAAGTTTGTTTCTTTATATTTTTATTCATGTGGGTGCGCTGGACGATTCCGCGTTTCAGGTATGATCAGCTGATGCACCTGGGATGGCGTATTCTGATCCCGCTGGCATTGTTCAACATGCTCGTAACAGCAGCGGTAATTTTATATTTTAATAAGTAGTAACAAGGTTTAAACACTATTTTTGCAAACCTTAAATAAATATGCAAGCATTAACGAACAAAATTAAACCGGTAGATCGCAGGCCAATGAGCTGGATGGAACGTTTGTACCTGCCTGCAATCTTTAAAGGTATGATCATTACGTTCAGTCATATTTTTAAGAAGAAGCCGACCATCAATTATCCTGAAAAGACAAGACCATTCAGTCCGGTTTTCAGGGGTTTACAGATTCTGAATCGTGATGAAGAAGGTCGTGAAAACTGCACGGCCTGCGGATTGTGTGCAGTGGCTTGTCCGGCAGAAGCGATTACGATGGAAGCAGCTGAAAGGCAACCCGGTGAAGAACATCTTTACAGGGAAGAGAAATATGCAGCGAAATATGAAATCAATATGCTGCGTTGCATTTTCTGTGGATTGTGCGAAGAGGCTTGTCCGAAAGACGCCATCTACCTGAGTGAAACATTTACGCCGGCAGATTATCAGCGTAAGCAATTTATTTACGGAAAAAATGATCTCCTGATACCTCATCCGAAAGAAAATCCGGAAGCTTATCAAAAAGCATTGGGTAACAGGCCAGCAAAAGAAAAGGTTAATTAGTTAATATTTTAGAATGAGTATTACCACTCTTGCATTTATCTTACTATCGGTGATGGCTGTGGGCAGCGCAATCATGATGATCCTCAGCAAAAGCCCTGTGCACAGTATCCTGTGGCTCATACTGGTATTCTTTGCTATTTCCGGTCACTACCTGCTGCTGAACGCACAATTCCTTGCGATTGTAAACCTCATTGTATATGCCGGTGCCATCATGGTACTGTTTCTATTCGTGGTGATGTTGATGAATCTCAATGCAGACACGGAACCGGTCAAGAATTACCGGCTGCAATTGATTGGTGTCATCTCCGGTGGTTCACTGTTGCTTATCCTGATTGCAACCATCATGAAAATAGATGTTGAACAACTGGTGCAGATGAAAGTGGGTGATGAAGGTTTGATTAAGCAACTGGGTAAAACATTGTTCAGTCATTATGTATTGCCATTTGAAATCAGCAGTGTGTTGTTTTTGAGTGCGATGATCGGTGCAGTTGTGATCGGTAAAAAAGATTAATTATTAATGATGAAGTATATCAATAAAATAGTGCTGATGATCTGCCTGGTATTTGCGGGCAGTTTGCATGCATCGGCACAGATTAAACTGGAAGACATTCCATTTAACCTGGATGATATCCTGGGTAAATCAAAAATCATCAAGATTAAAAAAGGATTCAATCCGGTATTCAGTTTAGGCAATTACCAGATTAATAAAGTGGGTATCCTGGGTGAAAAATTAAAAGGAGTGGGCATCCTCGGAGATATCCTTCAGAAGAAAGGACTCGGTGATGTAATGAAGTTTTACAAGACCTATAAAACCGGACTGGTAGTATATAAAGTATTGGCTACAGGTGGAACGGTTTTGTCGGCTTACAGTGCGATACGTGGATTGGCCGATGAAAAATTTGATGGCAAAGATGTAAAGAGAGTATTAATGCCGGCATTGGGTTCCATTGCAACCGGAGTACTTACCAAAATACTTACCAAAGCAGCTTCGTATAAAGCGGTGGATATTTTCAACGGAGCTGTTAAGAAAAAGATTACAGATATTTTATCAGTACGCCCGGCTTCCTCAACGATGGGGATGGGCGTTTATGTGAAATTATAAGATATGGATATTAAAGCATACATGGCCTTGTCGCTTACACTCTTCACCATTGGTGTGATTGGTGTGTTGGTGCGCCGCAATGCCATCATCATTTTCATGTGCGTTGAGCTGATGCTGAATGCCGTGAACCTGCTGCTGGTGGGTTTTTCAAAGATGCACGCCATCAGTCCGGTTGCCAAAGCATCGGCCACTTATGCCGGCGATGCACAGATTTTTGTATTCTTCATCATGGTGGTTGCAGCTGCGGAAGTGAGTGTGGGATTGGCGATCATCGTTATGATGTACCGGAATATTCATTCGGTGGATATTAATTTTTTGAACAGGCTTAAAAACTAAATTCAAAACTTAACAGGTTGTATTCAGAAAGTTTACCTGGTTGATCTGAATTTCTGAATCCGGCTTTTCTCAACTTATGAGCAATATATTTCAGATAGTCTGGTTGATTCCCATTCTTCCGCTCCTTGGTTTTATCATCAATGGACTCGGAAGGAAGTCGCTTTCAAAAGGCGCAGCCGGATTTATTGGCAGTACCGTTATACTCGGATCATTTGTATTGAGCCTGCTCGTTTTCATGCAGGTGAAATCAGGTCACACTGAATTGCTGCATTACTTTAATTTCATCAGCATCGATAGTTTTAAAGTAGCTTTCGATTTCAAGATTGATCAGCTTTCTGCTTTGTTTCTGCTGATCATCACCGGCGTTGGTTTCCTCATTCATGTGTATTCAACTGCGTATATGCATGAGGAAGAAGGAAAAGATTTCGCCCGTTATTTTTCATACCTCAATCTCTTCGTTTTTTCAATGTTGCTGCTCGTTATGGGCGGTAATTATATCATCATGTTTATCGGATGGGAAGGGGTAGGATTGTGTTCTTACCTGCTCATCGGTTACTGGTTCAAGAACAACGATTATACCAATGCTGCCAAGAAAGCTTTTGTGATGAACAGGATCGGTGATCTTGGATTCCTGCTGGCTTTGTTCTGGCTGCTGGCTAAAATCGGAACGGTTCAATACGATGAAGTGTTTTCTGCAGCCAATCTTGCCAAACTAACGGCAACGGATATCACCGGAATTACTTTGCTGATGTTTGTGGGTGCTACCGGTAAAAGTGCACAGATACCTTTGTATACCTGGTTACCCGATGCGATGGCGGGTCCAACTCCTGTAAGTGCCCTGATCCATGCTGCAACGATGGTTACTGCCGGTATTTATATGATTGCCCGCAGCAATGCATTGTTCTCCATGGCGCATCACACACAAACGGTGATCACGATTATTGGTCTGGCTACAGCATTGCTCGCAGCTTCTATCGCCATCAAACAAAACGATATTAAAAAAGTACTGGCTTATTCAACGGTGAGTCAGCTTGGGTTTATGTTCCTGGCATTGGGAACGGGTAATTATGTAGCCGCTGTCTTTCATGTACTCACGCACGCCTTTTTCAAAGCATTGATGTTCCTTGGCAGTGGTAGTGTTATTCATGCGATGGGTGGCGAACAGGATATCCGCCGCATGGGTGGATTGCACAAGCACATGAAAATTACGAGCATTACTTTCTTTATCGGTTGTCTTGCGATTGCAGGTATTCCGGGCTTTTCGGGTTTCTTTTCAAAAGATGAAATTCTGGCCGGTACCTATGCACATAGTCCGGTTTTATATGGTATTGCATTATTTGCGGCATTGCTAACGGCATTCTATATGTTCCGTTTATACATCATCACTTTTACCGGAAAATTCCGCGGTACGCATGATCAGGAACATCACCTGCATGAAAGTCCGAAAGCGATGACCATTCCATTGATCATCCTTGCAATTCTTAGTGTGATCGGTGGTTATGTAGGTGTTCCGGAAGCATTGGGTGGTCATCATGAACTGGGTGCATTCCTGGCACCGGTAGTGAAATCGGCAGAACATCATTTATCTCACAGTACCGAATACATGCTGATGGGATTGTCTACCGGTTTGGTACTGGTATCTATATTCATCGCCTGGGGTATGTTTAAAAATTACCAGGACAAAGGTGAAGCTACTGGTTTCGGAAAAATACTGGAGAACAAATGGTATGTGGATGAATTGTACAATACTGTAATCACTAAACCACTTCGTGCAATTTCTGATTTCTTCAGCAATATCATCGAAAGAAAAGGAATCGACGGGATGGTGAATGGCGTTGGAAAAGCGGTGAATTACGGAAGTCGCCAGTTGCGTTGGTTACAGAGTGGTCAGGTGGGGGCGTATGTATTGCTGATGGTAATCGGTATGTTAACCTTATTTATTATTCAATTATTCCTGTAAAATAATTTACGTTGGGCAGTTATATTACATTTCCTGAGTTATTGATTCTTCTGCCGATACTGGCAGGGATTTTCTGTTTTATTTCCCGGAAAGAAAACAGTGCCAAATACATTGCACTCGGATTTTCTTTCCTGGTGCTGGCAGTATCTGTTGCTACTTTGTTTTATACCGACAAAAAATATGTTACTTATAACAACGTAAATTATATCTGGCTGAAATACATCGGCGCCAATTATTATATCGGCCTCGATGGCACGGGCAGACTGCTTACATTGCTTACTGCGATTGGCTTCCCGGTTATCTTTTTAGCAACGAATGATCGTCAGTATAAAAATCCATCAACCTTTTACGGTTTGATGATGTTGTCGCAGGCAGGATTGATGGGTGTTTTCTGTGCTTATGATGCACTTACTTTTTATTTCTTCTGGGAGCTGGCATTGGTACCTGTTTATTTTCTTTCCAGCATTTGGGGAGGAGAGCGTAGGATCCAGGCGACTTTCAAATTCTTCGTCTATACGTTTGCGGGATCATTGCTCATGCTTACAGGTATCATTTATGTTTACCTGCACACCGGTGCCCGTACGTTTGAAGATGGCACCATTGCAGCGCATTCATTTTCGCTGAGTTCATTTTATAGTGCAGCACTTACCGGTGAAGAACAAAACTGGTTGTTCTGGTTGTTCTTTGCTGCTTTTGCGATCAAGATGCCGGTATTTCCATTTCATACCTGGCAGCCCGATGCCTATGATCAATCGCCCACACCGGTTACCATGGTGTTGAGTGGCATCATGGTGAAGATGGGATTGTTTGGTGTGATCCGTTGGCTGATTCCTATGTTTCCGGCGGCAGTGGTGAAGTTCGACAATATTGTAATCGTCCTCAGTATTATCGGAATCATCTATGCGAGTTGCATTGCGATGGTACAGGATAATGTGAAGCGACTGGTGGCCTATTCATCCATAGCGCATATCGGTTTGATGTGTGCGGCCATCTTTACCTTAAAAGAACCAGGTGTGCAGGGTGTGATGCTGCAGATGTTCAGCCATGGCATCAATATCATTGGTATGTGGATCGTGGTAGAACAGATCGAAAGACAAACCGGTATCAAAAATATTTCTCAACTCGGTGGACTTGCACAGAAAGCTCCGGCGTTAACCATTCTGTTGGTGATTGTAGCATTGGCCAATATCGCATTACCACTAACGAATGCATTTGCCGGTGAATTCCTGATGTTCAGTGGACTGTACAACATGAATCCATGGTATGCAGTGGCTGCGGGTATTGGTATTATCCTTTCAGCTGTGTACACGCTGAATATGATACAGAAAGTTTTTTATGGCAATACAAACGGTGCCACTGAAGTAGTGAAAGATATTTCCTGGAATGCTAAACTGGCACTCATCATACTGGTAGGATTCATATTTGTGATCGGGATTTATCCCCAGCCGATTATTGATCTTACCAAAGACGCAGTGAATTTTTTATTGATGAGGGTTAAATAAAGTGAAAGAAAATAAGCTGGAGGTTTACCATAAACTTCAGCTGAACCAACTGATTATACAATATGAATGCAATAATATTATCAGCTTTCTGGGGCGTGTTTATGATGCTCAGCGGTGTATTTGTGAAAAGCAAATCTGCCCCGAAGATTCTGGCATTGGTAGGCGTGCTGTTGATCTTTGCAGCCAATGCTGCTGAACTCGTAACGCACAAAGCCTTGTTCAATGTGCCGGTGCACAATATGCTGAAGACAGACAATTTCAACCTGGCTTTCATCGCTGTGGCATTGGGCGCTACGCTTGTTTTTTTCCTGTTGAGTGGTTCAGATGTAGAAAAGGTTGGTCCGCATGTAGCAGAATATTTTGCACTCATCTTCTTTGTGCTTTGCGGTGTGGCTTTAGCAGCAACCTTCAATACTTTGCTGATGTTGTTTATCGGAATTGAGATCATGTCGATTCCTTTGTATATACTAACGGGAAGTGATAAGCGAAATTTAAAAAGCAATGAAGCGGCATTGAAATATTTCCTGATGGGATCTTTTTCTACCGGTTTGATGCTGATGGGTATTGCGTTTATTTATGGTGGCAATCCGAACGGTTCATTCTTTATCGATAATATCATGATCGGTGTGGGCAATATGCCGGTGATGCTGGCAGTAGGGCTGGTGTTCATGGTGGTGGCATTGTCTTTTAAAGTATCCGCAGCACCTTTCCATTTCTGGACGCCTGATGTATATGATGGCGCTCCAACCGTGTTCACTTCTTTCATGAGTACGATTGTAAAAGCCGCCGGGTTCTTTGCCTTCCTGCGTTTGTTCGAAAATGCTTTCGGGAAAGTTCAGGATCAATGGCAAGGGCTGATGTTGTTCATAACTGTAGCAACATTGCTGATCGGAAACGTAACAGCAGTATTTCAGCAGAGTGTGAAAAGAATGCTGGCTTACTCAAGTATTGCACAGGCTGGTTTTATGTTGCTGGCCATTTTTGCACTCAATGCAAAAGCACATGAAGGTATCCTGTTGTATTCTGCGGCCTATAGCCTGGCTACCATAGGAATTTTTGCGGTGCTCATTAAAATGGACGACTATACCATTGATGGATTTAACGGATTGGCCAAACAGCAACCTGTACTGGCTCTCACGGCTACTATATTCCTCTTATCGCTTACGGGTGTTCCTTTAACCGCAGGGTTCCAGAGTAAATTCTTCATGCTGATGGCAGCAGTTGAAAATGGACATCATTTCTGGCTGGTGATTGTGGCAGTATTGTTTGCCGCCATCAGTGCTTATTACTATTTCAGGGTGATACAGGCTATGTATTTCAAAGAAGCTTCTCAGCCGATTGCGTTTACCAGTGAAATCAAAGGCTCCTTTAAGCTGATGCTGATCATTACAGCCTTGCTGGTGATCATCCTGGGTGTTTATCCGGAATTGCTCATTGGCTGGATTTATCATTGATCCACCGCCGGTAAAACAGATTCTCCTATAACACCGATCGTCTTTATCTTTGAAGGAATTTAAGGCATGACCTACAAAGATTCATTATCACTTTCGTGGAAGAATATCAAAAGCAATAAACTGCGTACAGGCATTACCGTTGTAATCATTGCGCTGGGTATTTTTGCTTTGATTCTTATCATCACGGCCATTCAGGCTGCGAGCAACAGCTTAACGAGCAGTTTCTCTACCATGGGCGCCAATGCCTTCAGCATACGATTTAAAGAAAGAAATTTCAGGTTTGGCGGCGGTCGCAGCAGTACGGTGAAATCCACTAAGAATGGGAAGCGGGAAAGAAAATCGAATACAGGTATTCCGATCAGTCTGGATGAAGCCCGTGCTTTCAGGGATCGTTTTAATTTTCCCGGAGCGAAAGTAAGTATTGCATTAAGAGGTCCTTCTTCTATCGTTGTAAACAACAGCAAACGAAAAACAAATCCGGAAGTAAATATTTTTGGTGGCGATGAAAATTACCTGGAATTGAATGGGTATAAAATTGCCTATGGAAGAAATATAACGGGTGCTGAAGTAGAATCGGGCATGAATGTTTGTCTGATCGGTAGTGCCGTTGCATCCAAATTATTTCCCGACAACAGTGCCAAAGCCATCGATGCAGTGGTGAACGTAGATCATATTCCCTACAGGGTTATAGGTGTACTGGAAGACAAAGGTTCGAGTGCGTTTTTCAATACAAGTAAAATAGTCATCACTTCTTATAATAATATCCGGCGGATTTTTTCGAGCACGAATAACAGTTATATACTGGCTGTTCAGGTGCAGGATCTGAAGAAAATAGACCTGGCTACAGGTGAGGCTGCCGGCGTGTTCCGTCCGATTCGCAAACTTGCCGTAACAGATGCGGATAACTTTTTTATCGACAAAAGCGACAGCATTGCTGAAAGTCTGCTCACCAATCTTGGCTTCCTGGAAAAAGGAACAATCGGTATTGCATTCATCACCTTAATTGGCGCAGCCATTGGCTTGATGAACATCATGCTGGTTGCGGTGAATGAAAGAACCAAAGAAATCGGACTGGTAAAAGCACTTGGTGGTACGAAGAAAGACATCCGTTCCCAGTTTCTTTTTGAATCGGTGATCATCAGTCTGATGGGCGCTGTTGCCGGTATCGTTGCCGGTATCCTGGTAGGAAACCTGGTGGCTGTGTTGCTCAATACAGGATTTGTGATCCCCTGGGGTTGGGTAATTGCCGGAATCATTGTGTGTTTTGTGGTGGGTCTGGCTGCAGGGCTATATCCGGCTTACAAGGCTTCACGACTGGATCCTATCGTGGCACTTCGTTATGAATAACCTTTTTTTGTTATTTCTTCTTCAGAATTAAACAAGGTTAAATTATGGAATTCAAAACTTGTTGCATTCAATTATTTTATTAACTTGTGCAACTCGTCCCGGTAAATACTTTTTTCACATTGTTTTTTTTATTGGGATGGTAGCCCTATTTTTATCAAACAGAAATTAAACATTAACTAATTAAAATCAGATTGTTATGGCAGAGACTAGACCAACTGCAACTGTAAAGCCGGTAACTTCAGTACAGGCAAAAAAATCCAGTAACATTATTTCTTTATTAGCACCTGTATTTTGTGTTATTGCTGGCTATCTAATCTGGAGATTTGGATTGGGAGCAGGATCTAATTTTGGTGTAGGAAGTGAAAATGGTGGCTTCTGGCCGGAAAGGGATGCACCCAAGACAGCCCTTAGTAAAATGTACCTGGGAGGTATCATCGTACCGATCCTGATTGGTTCATTCCTTACCATGATTACATTCGTGATTGAGCGTTTCCTTACCATTTCCAAAGCAACCGGAACAGGAAGCAATGCTGATTTTATCCGCAAGGTACAATACCACCTGGCGAACAAAAATGTTGACCAGGCGCTGGCAGAATGCGATAAGCAAAAAGGTTCTGTAGGCAATGTAATGAAAGCAGGTTTACACCGCTACAAAGAAATGATCAACAACAATGAGCTTACTACCGAACAAAAAGTAATGGCCATTCAGAAAGAGGTAGAAGAAGCTACTTCACTCGAACTGCCGATGCTTGAAAAGAACCTCGTGTTCTTATCTACGATCGCTTCTATCGCAACCCTGTTGGGTCTGTTGGGAACGGTATTGGGTATGATCCGTTCGTTCTCTGCGTTAGGTGAAGACAGTGGTGGTGGTGCAGCAGCAAGCAAGTTGTCTGTAGGTATCTCTGAGGCCCTTTACAATACGGCTCTCGGTATCGGTACATCTGCCTTTGCGATCATCTTCTACAACATCTTTACAACAAAAATTGATGGTATCACATACGGTATTGATGAATCAGGGTTTACTTTAACACAATCTTTCGCTTCTCAATACAAGTAATCTTGTGGAAGAAAGAATGGATTGCATCTTAAAGTAACACATAAATTAATTCAGCATGCCAAAAGTTAAAATACCACGAAAAAGTACCACCATCGACATGACGGCGATGTGTGACGTGGCCTTTTTGCTCTTGTCGTTTTTCATATTGGCAACGAAGCAAAAACCACCGGAAGTACTTTCTGTAACACCTCCGGCATCCGTTTCTTCAAAAGCAGCACCGGAAAAAGCCATCCTGATTACATTGACCAAAGAAGGAAAAGCTTTTCTGATGTTTGGTGAGGATACCAAGAAGGAGGAAGTACTGGAGAACATCAATCTTACCAAAGGATTGAACCTTTCTGCCGGAGAACTGGCTAAATGGAGCAAGTCGCCATTCATTGGTTTACCACTGAACCAGATCAAAACATCATTGTCGGCTGCAAGGGAAATACCCGCCAATCAATTGCCAGGAATTCCTACCGACAGCACGAACAATGAAATGATCGACTGGTTGAGAAGTGTAACCAATGTTTACGCAGGAACCGATCAGCGCAAACTGCAGGAAATTCTGCTGGTAAAAGGTGATAACTCAACACTTTACCCGGCTTTCAAGCAGGTAAAACAGGCTTTTAAGAAAAATGAGTTGTACAAATTCAGGATCGTTACCAATGGTGAAGCAGTTCCTGTTGGAACCGAATTGTACAATAAACCTAAATAAAGGCTAATTAAAATAACTATTAAAATATACTGAGATGGCAGAAATGGATACCTCGTCGGGTGGCGGCCATAAGAAAGGGCCCGGCGTCAAGAAAGGTAAAAAATTATCCACAAGGGTAGATCTTACTCCGATGGTGGATCTTGGGTTTCTCCTGATCACGTTCTTCGTATTTACGACTACCATGAGCCAGTCAACAGCCATGGCAATGAACGAACCAAAGGATGATTCTACCCAGCAGCTGAAAGTAAAAAATTCAGGTGCCATGACCATACTACTCGGAAAAGGCGACCAGGTTTATTATTACCTGGGTCAACTTGAAGCCGATAAAGTTAGTCAGCAGTTTAAAAGCACCACATTCAAAGAAATCAGGCAGATCATTGTAGATAAGAAAAAAGCTACACCTATTGATGACCTGATGTATATTATCAAATCGGATAAAGAATCTACTTTCAAAAATGCGATTGATATACTGGATGAAATGGTGATATGCGATGTTCCGCCGGGGCATTATGCAGAAGTGGATATGACCCCCACAGAACAGGAACTGATCAAACTCACTGAACAGGCCAATGGAATTAAGTAGGCTGGTTTATGGAATTTGATACTTTTTTGAATCTAAATAACCAAAGAGATTATCATGGATGTAAATAAGATTTTAAGTGCCGATGTTCTCGACATCATCTTTGATGGAAAGAATAAAAGTTACGGGGCTTATGAATTGAGAAAAACGTACAATTCAAGGCTTACCAAGGCGTTGATTGTTACAGCCGCATTGCTCCTTCTGATTTTCCTGGGTACTGTATTTGCCAATATACTGAACAAAGGAACAGATAAAAATGAGTTTGATGTGGTTGATACACAAATGGCGGAAGTGAAGAAAGATGAACCACCTCCACCGCCACCGCCTCCACCACCACCAACACCTCCACCACCACCGGAAGTGAACCAGGTTAAATTTACGCCTCCGAAAATTGTAAAGGATGAGGAAGTAAAACCGGATGAAAAAATTGAAGAGATCAAAGAAGAACAGGTAATCAGTAATAAAACTGTTGAGTCTGATAACAAAGAACAAATTGTACAGGCTCCGGTTGAAGACAAGGGTACACAGGTTGCCGAACTTCCTAAAACCGATGATGATGAGAATAAAATCTTCACAAAGGTTGAGGTAGAAGCTCAGTTCGCAGGTGGGGAAGCTGCCTGGAGAAGGTATCTTCAGAATAACCTGAATGCGAATACACCTGTAGACAATGGTGCACCGGAAGGTACTTACCAGGTTGTTGTAAGGTTTATCGTGGGTAAAGATGGAACCATCAGTGATGTAGCTGCCGAAACAAACCATGGTTATGGTATGGAACAGGAAGCAGTGAAGATCATTAAGAAAGGTCCGAAATGGACACCCGCTATTCAGAACGGTCGTAACGTAAATGCGTATCGCCGTCAGCCGATCACCTTCGTGGTACAGGAACAATAATCAACGATTTTTCAAATACAAGCCTCCGCTCAGCCGGAGGCTTTTTTTATGCAGTAAACGCAAGCAGGGCTTTGCCATTTTGCCGCTTATATTTGCAATATGATGAACAATAAATTGTCGGGCTGGGATGATACAATTGTTGCATTGGCTACGCCTGCAGGTGTGGGAGCCATTGCGGTTATCCGTATCAGTGGTAAAGAGAGTATGCGCATCATCGACGAAATATTTCCATCCAAAAAAATCAGTGAGCAACCTTCTCATACATTGCATGTTGGCATCTTAAGAGATAAGGAAGGGCCGATAGATGAAGTGGTGGTATCTGTTTACCGCAATCCGAAAAGTTTTACGGGTGAGGACAGTATTGAAATCAGTTGTCATGGTAGTCCGTACATACAGCAGCAGATCATACAAGCCTGTATTCGTCATGGTGCCCGGGCAGCAAGGGCTGGCGAATTTACACAGCGTGCTTTCTTAAATGGCAAGATGGATCTCACACAGGCTGAAGCAGTAGCTGATCTGATCGCATCGAATACAGAAGCATCGAAGAAAACAGCTTTGAATAATATCCGTGGTGGATTTTCGAGTCAGCTCAAAGGCATGCGGGAACAACTGATCCAGTTTGCATCATTAATAGAACTTGAACTTGATTTTGCAGCGGAAGATGTTGAGTTTGCCGATCGAGGGAAGTTTTTTGCACTGATTGATCAGTTGCAACTCACCACGCAGCAACTGATTGCTTCCTTTAAACTGGGCAATGTGATCAAGCATGGTGTGAGTGTGGCGATTATTGGTAAACCGAATGCGGGGAAATCTACCTTGCTCAATAAACTGCTGAATGAAGAGAGGGCGATCGTGAGTGAGATTGCCGGAACGACCAGGGATACGATTGAAGAGACGATTAATATACATGGTATTTTGTTCAGACTGATTGATACGGCCGGAATTCGTTCGCACAGCAGTGATGTGATTGAAAACATTGGTATCGAAAAAAGCCTGGAGAAGATGAAGACGGCGGATGTGGTCTTATATATTTTTGATGTAAGTACAGAAGATGCTGAGGCTATCAACTCACAGGTAAGTGTATTCGAAAAATCGGGTATCCGTTATTTACTGATTGGCAACAAAGCCGACCAGGGCAAAATGAAAACAACGAATACCGATATCATTGAAATTTCTGCTAAACAAAATACGGGCATTGATCAGCTGAAAGATGCTTTGTATGCAAAGGCGGTATCAGCTGCTTCGATGGGTGATCAAACGATCATCACCAATGCACGGCATCTCGAAGCGTTGGAGCAGATGCAGCAATCGCTGGCAGATGTAAGAAAAGGTTTGGATGAACAAACACCCGGCGATCTGCTTGCCCTGGACATCAGGCGGGCACTGTATTTCCTGGGAGAGATCACGGGTGAAATCACGAATGAGGATAAGCTGGATTATATATTTAGTAAGTTTTGTATCGGAAAATAACCAATAAAAACAATCGGATAACAAAAACCCACTAAAAACGCATTAAAACCCTGTTTTACAGGGTATTTTTATGCCCTTCACCACTGTTTTTTTTGTCTTTTTCCCCGTTTATTTTGCTCAAATTTGTACCTTATTTGTACCTTAGAGGGACGAGGTACAAAAATGGGGCTTCCCCATTTATTTTTTGCAACATTTTGCAACATAACGCACCAAACTGCACCTTAACGCTACAAACATGAGTACAAACATTCGGGTAAACAGAATTTGCCAATACTGCCACAAGGAATTTGAAGCTAAAAAAACAACCTCTAAAACCTGCTCAGATCATTGCGCTAAAATGTTCTATAAACAGAGGCAACGTGAAGCTAAAATCGAAGCCAGCAATCAGGAAACGTTGCAGATTAAAACAAAGCCTTTAGAACTCTTAAAGCAAAAGGATTTTCTGAGCATTTCAGAAGCCTGCACTTTGTTATCAATTAGCCGCTGGACAATTTGGAGAGCAATTAAAAATAATGAAATGAAAGCCGGTAAGATCGGAAGGCGAACACTAATAAAGCGGGCAGACCTGGATAGTTTATTTACAAAACAAATTAATTAAGATGGCAACTAAAGTTAAGCTCAGGCAAAAATCAATTTCAGGAAACAGGCAAAGTTTATACTTAGACTTCTACCCGGCAATTCAGCATCCTGAAACCGGTGAACAAACAAGAAGGGAATTTTTAGGGTTTTATCTTTTTAGTGATACTATTAAAGATGCAACCGGTAAAATAAAAAAGCTAACTCTTTCCCCGGTTGAGAAGCAGCATAACAAGGAAACTTTCCAGATAGCTGAATCAATCAGGCAGAAAAGAGAAAACAACCTGAATAAACCTGAAATCTATTCAGGTTATGAAAGCGAACAATTAAAAATTAAAGAACGTGGTGAAAAGAACTTTGTAGAATATTTCAAACAATTAGCCGATAAGCGCAAAGCTTCTAACCATGATAACTGGATTTCTGCATATAATTATCTTCTTTCATTTACAGAAGGGACTTTAAGGTTTACCGACCTAAACGAATCTTTCTGCAATGATTTCAAAGAATATCTATTAACTACTAAGAGTAATAAAAGTGCTAAAGTAACCCTCTCACAAAATTCAGCTTTATCTTATTTCAATAAGCTTAAAGCATCATTAAAGCAAGCTTACAAGGATGGGTATTTAGTAACGGATCTTAACTCTAAAGTTGACCAAATAAAGCAAGCAGAAACACAGCGGAATTTCTTAACCATTGATGAATTAAACAGCTTAGTCAAAATAGAATGTCAAAATCCTTTACTGAAAAAGGCTGCTCTGTTTTCAGCCTTAACAGGATTACGGTTTTCTGATATTCAAAAGCTTGTTTGGAATGAAATTGAATTTGTAAAAGGTAACGGGTATTTTATCCGGTTTACACAACAGAAAACTAAAGGAGTTGAAGTGCTGCCAATATCTGAACAGGCTATTCAATTATTAGGCGAACGCAAAGACGGAAAACAAAAAGTATTTGATGGGTTGACTTATTCGGCTTATTCAAATAAACATTTGTTTCAATGGATAGGAGCTGCCGGTATTACTAAGGATATAACCTTCCATTGCTTCAGGCATACGTTTGCCACTTTGCAACTAAGTAAGGGAACTGATATTTATACCGTATCAAAAATGCTTGGTCATAGGGAGTTAAAAACTACACAGGTTTATGCTAAGATCATTGACCAGACTAAACGGGCAGCGGCTGATAAAATACAATTGGATTTCTAAATTCACTTACAATTTATGTTTGGACAGGACTTTGAATTACATATAACTTCTTTTAAGAAAGAAAGTTTTTGCGGAAAAGAATATTATGCTTTTGAGGGTGGGATATTTCGGCTGCCATTCAAAATAGAGCCAACCCAAGGTGAGCATGATTACAATACTTGCGACAGCTGCAAAGCCAATTTGCAGAAGATAGCTTTCAATGTTAGGAATAAACTTCAAAAGTTTCCGGATTGTTGTGAATATCATTCTAACCTAAAAAATCAAGATTATTTCAATAAAAGAGATTTTGAAGGCATCGAAACTCAGATAGCTCAAAAGGTTGTTTTTTCATTTCAACATATAAACAATAATATAAATAATGAGAATTGGTATGATGAGATTACAGATTATTTAGACTATGTAATTGCCAGCTTTGGAAGCTTTACTGTTGGATGTGGTGAGCCTTTTTGTTTAGCGTCATATCTGAAAGATTTGCTTGAGTTTTTGAATAATAATAAAAGGGAAATGTCAGAATTGAAGCGAAAAAAACTTACCGAATATGTCGATTCTAATTTAAGCCCCAAAGATGCCCAAACAGATTTGAATGTGCTTTTTAGTACTTATGAAAAATGGTTGAAAATATTTCCTTTTGAAATGAGCTATTTTTCTGGTTTAAAAGAATACTATGAAGCTAACATTCCATTTCTCAAAGAAAAGCCAATGTATAATCCTTACCTGAAACTTTGGAGGGCAAAGCTACAGGATAAAGATAGTTTAATTGAAATGTTGCTTAAAAGGACAAATCATATCCTTACTCATTTAAACGGGCTAAAAATGTATGAGAACGGATTAATTAGCGATGCCGATAATATTAAGCTGGAATTAATCATTAGTAATAGAAAAATGCAATTGGATGCGGGATATATAAATGATTCAAAAGATGAAAGTCAGCGGTATAGGAGAATATTAAAACAATGGTTTGAGCATGAGAAAAAATTTATTGATGAAATAAAACCGCTATTAAAGCCAGAAGGAGAAAAGCCTAAAAGGGAAAGCGAAGAAAACAAAAATATTAATGTTGAAAATAATTTTGACAATGTTCCTGTAAATATGGTTTATAGTCATTTCAAGAAAGGGCTTGTAGAAAAAGGCTATTTGGAAGAAGGCGAGCTTATGGAATTTCTAAAACAGGCTTTCGAACTCAAAGAAACTCCTTCCGTTCTTTTCAGATTTCAAAATCTGACAACAAAGCAGAAAGTGATAAAAGTGTTTTACGAGTATTATAAAACAGTTGCAGGTAAGCCGCATAGAAAACAACGAATTTATGCAGCACTATTGGCTAACTATTTCGAAGGATTTAAGCTTGACAATGTTGTAACAAACTTCAATAAATAGTACTACACTGTTACGAAAATTACTAAAGTGTAACTAATATCACTAATATCTTTTCATCCCTCGTTATGTAATCTACTATTGAGTTATCAATTATAAACAAGTTGATAAATCAATATGGAACTCACATTTGACCAATTGCCCCAGGCAGTTGCCCAGCTTTTTGCGAAGCTTACCGATATTGAAAAATTACTGACAGAAAAGAGTGTTGAACAAAAGCAGGAAAGTGATGAACTTCTAACAGTACAAGCTGCTGCAGAATTTTTAAGCTTATCCGTTCCCACTATCTACGGCCTTATCTCTAAAGGTGAGCTGCCGGTAATGAAGCGGTCAAAACGCTGTTACTTTTCCAAAGCTGAGTTGATTAATTACCTGAAACAAGGCCGTAAAAAAACAACTGCCGAAACTGAAAAAGCAGCGGAAGATTACCTAAGCCAAAAAAATAAGTAGAATGCTTAACAATCAACATTCTGCAAACTTTCGGCGGGGGGCATTAAATACATTAGCACAAACCGGGACGAGTAATTTAGCAAATCAGGCTATCATAGTTGCGGGGAATGGAAGCGATTTGAGTAATTGTGATGCAATGAAAAAGAGAGCCAAACGCAAAACGATAACCCAGGCCATGATGCTAAACATGATTGACCTGTGTGACAGGGAAGGAACGGATGAACGTAGAAAGGCTTTTTGGAATACTTATCATTGCCAAGCTAAAGTTTATACAATAGGAGGCAAGCTGTATGCAAGGTATTGCAAGAACCGTCACTGCCTGCTTTGTTGCAGTATTCGCAAAGCTGATATTATCAACAGGTATTTGCCGGTAATTCAGAAATGGGAGGAGCCATATTTTTTAACGCTTACCGTTAAAGCTGTGCCTTACAAGAATCTTAACGCAGTCATGAAGAGAATGATAGAGACATTCAGAAAAATCATTGAAAAATACAAAAAGCAAAACCAGCGTGGCAAGGGAATAAAATTAAAGGGGGTGCGTTCGCTTGAAAGTAATTTCAACCCGGTAGCTAAAACCTATAATCCGCATTTTCATTGTATAGTAGCTAATAAGCAAATGGCTGAAATTATAATGGCAGAATGGCTAAAGCGAAGTAAGCCAGGTAAAACTAACCGGGCGGCACAAAATATGACCAGGATTTTCAATAATGTTACCGCCCTTATTGAAGTTGTAAAATATGGCAGTAAAATTTTTACCGACCATGATATTGACAAGAAAAGTAAAATAGCTAAGCAAGGTAAAGGGCAGGCTAAAATCTATGTAGCCGCTTTGTATAACATTTTTCGTTCAATGAAAGGATTAAGAATATTTGAGCGTTTCGGGTTTAATCTTCCAAAAGATGCCAAGCCTTTGCCGGTAGGCACAAGAGTTGTAAAAGACTTTTATGAGTGGAATTTTCATGCTCCTTCTAACGATTGGCTAAGTATTGATACCGGAAATCCTCTTTCAAATTTTATCGCTTCATTTGATCTATTAAGCCTTTTGAAGAATTTTATTGATAATAAATTAGAATAGGTTTTGATGCTTCAAAACGGGAAGGAAACGGGAGAAATACGGGAAAAAGCGACTTTTTAAACTTGCAACAGGGCTTCAATTTTCGTCTTTGATCTGCATTTAAGAATGTCTATTTTTGCACTCGATGAAATTATTGGCTTTTATAATGAGTTTCTACATGCTGGGATTATCCTGCCTGCCTTGCGGGGATGGTGCAGAATGTAGTATAAAAGCACCGGCTCAAATTTCTTCAGCTTCTAACCACGAAAAGCATAACCACAAAGCTGAGCATTGTACCCCTTTCTGCACATGCAGCTGTTGTGCAAGTACTGTTACTTATCAGCCAGGTACAGAAATTACCCTGGCAGTACCCGAATCTGCTTCACGCAAATATTCAATTTATCATTCTTCTTTTTGTCCTGAAATAGCCTTTGCTATTTGGCAGCCTCCTAAAATATCTTAATTATCTCTCCTTTGAATTGATACATGCTATAACAGCGTGTGCAATCTTCTAATGTTAAGTATTCCTGTTTTATGGTTTACACAAAAAAGACCCGAAAGGCAAAGCAGCCTTTGGCATTAAGGGTAATTAAGATCATTGTCATTGTTCTTTCCAGTGGTATTCTTTTAATCGCTTGTGTTAAATGGATAATTCATTGGTTTGGACATCTGACTAAATAAATGGATATGCTAAATAAAATAATACACTTCAGTATCAAAAATAAACTCCTGATAGGATTGATGACACTTGCATTAATCTTTTGGGGAGTTTGGAGTGCGGCTAAATTGCCTTTGGATGCTGTGCCGGATATTACCAATAACCAGGTTCAGATTATAACCTTAACTCCAACACTTGCAGCCCAGGAAACTGAGCAGCTGGTAACTTATCCTATTGAACAAAGCCTTGCAAACCTGCCCGACCTTGAAGAAATGCGTTCAATTTCAAGGTTTGGTTTATCAGTTATTACGGTTGTTTTTCACGATGACATTGATATTTATTTTGCCCGTCAATTAATCAATGAGAAATTAAAAGAGGCAGAAGAAAAAATTCCAAAGGGATTGGGTACGCCTGAATTAGCTCCCGTTAGTACAGGATTGGGGGAAATCTACCAATACATTATTCATCCTGCCAAAGGTTCTGAAAATAAATATTCAGCAATGGATTTGCGTACCATGCAGGATTGGATTGTTGCAAGGCAATTGTATGGAACTCCCGGTGTAGCGGAAGTTAACAGCTTTGGAGGGTTGTTGAAACAATATGAAGTTGCTGTGAATCCTTACAGGCTAAAAGCAATGAATACAACTATTGCAGAAATATTTGCTGCTTTGGAAAAGAATAATGAAAACACAGGAGGGGCATATATTGATAAAAAGCCCAATGCTTACTTTATAAGGGGAATTGGTTTGATTGGCTCAATGGATGATATAAGGAGCATTGTAATAAAAAAAGTAAATGATATTCCTGTTTTAATAAAGGACGTGGCAGAAGTTGAATTGGGAAATGCTGTTAGATACGGCTCTGTAACATTTAATGGAGAAAAGGAAGTAGTAGGTGGAATTGTAATGATGCTTAAAGGTGCAAACAGTGCAGCAGTTGTGGAGAGTGTAAAAGCAAAAATGGAAATCATTAAAAAATCCCTTCCAAAAGATGTTGTAGTTGAGCCTTATGTTGATCGTACCGGCTTGGTTAACCGGGCTGTGGGTACGGTGAAAACAAATCTTATAGAAGGGGCATTGATTGTGTTGTTGGTGCTTGTGTTGTTCCTGGGCAATTTGAGAGCCGGGTTAATTGTTGCCTCAGCTATTCCATTATCAATGCTTTTTGCATTGGGCATGATGAATGTGTTTGGCGTAAGTGCGAATCTTATGAGCCTGGGAGCAATTGATTTTGGATTGATCGTTGACGGTGCAGTTATCATTGTTGAAGCAACCCTGCACTTTCTTGCAATTAAAAATCTGACAGGTAAATTATCGCAACAGCAAATGGATGATGCTGTGGAAGGAAGTGCAAAAAAGATGATGAGTTCAGCGGCCTTTGGTCAAATCATTATTTTGATTGTTTACCTGCCTATTCTTTCCTTACAGGGAATTGAAGGAAAGATGTTCAGGCCAATGGCACAAACTGTTGGGTTTGCCATTTTAGGGGCATTGATCTTATCGCTTACTTATATTCCTATGATTTCGGCTTTGTTACTTTCAAAGAAAGTATCTCACAAAAAGAATATTGCTGATAAAATGATGGATTTGTTTCAACGTGGTTATTCTCCATTAATAAGATGGGCTATCAGGTTGAAATATGTTGTTGTGACTTGTGCAGTCATTTTATTAGCTGTTGCGGTTTTCATATTTGGCAGGATGGGAGGTGAATTTATTCCGCAATTACAGGAGGGTGATTATGCTTTTCACTGCATTTTGCCGCAAGGAACATCATTAACGCAAAGCGTGGAAACTTCTATGCAGGCAAGCAGGATTATCAAATCATTTCCAGAAGTGAAAATGGTAGTTGGAAAAACAGGTAGTGCAGAAGTGCCAACCGATCCTATGCCTCCTGAAGCAACTGATTTGATTATAACACTAAAGCCAAAAAGCGAATGGACTACAACAAAAGACTACAATGAATTAGCAGCAATGATGATTGAAAAACTGGAAGCAATACCAGGAGTATTCTTTGAAGCATCCCAACCAATACAAATGCGCTTTAATGAATTAATGACAGGAGTAAGGCAGGATGTTGCAATCAAAATATTTGGTGAAAATATAGATACCCTTGCGGCATTAGGCTCTAAAGTTTCTACTATAGTTCAATCTGTAAAAGGCGCAACAGAACCACAAGTAGAAAGAACGATTGGATTGCCTCAAATTACTATTCAATATGACCGGGCAAAAATTGCCGGGTATGGATTGAATATTGAAGATATCAACCATACTATCAGTACAGCCTTTGCAGGGGAGGCTGCCGGAGTTGTATTTGAAAATGAAAGAAAGTTTGATCTTGTTGTAAGGCTTGATAGTATCAGCAGAACTTCTATTGATGATGTAAGCAATTTATTTGTAGCAACGAATAACGGCAATCAGATCCCTTTATCACAGGTAGCAAATATTTCATTCAAAGAAGGCCCGGCTCAGATAAGCAGGGAAGAAGGTAAAAGAAGAATAGTTGTTGGCTTTAATGTGAAAGACCGGGATGTGGCAAGTGTTGTAAAGGAGATTCAGCAAAAACTAAACGCTGCGAATCTTTTGCCTACCGGCTATTATTATACTTATGGGGGAACATTTGAAAATCTCCAGGAAGCATCCGCACGTTTAAAAATTGCTGTTCCTGTTGCATTGGCTTTAATCTTCCTGCTTCTTTATTTCACTTTCGGTTCAGCAAAAGAAGCATTATTAATTTACACTGCTATCCCAATGAGCGCAATAGGAGGTGTGTTTGCATTGTTGTTACGTGGAATGCCTTTTAGTATTTCTGCAGGTGTAGGTTTTATTGCTTTGTTTGGTGTGGCTGTATTGAATGGCATTGTATTGATAAGCACCTTTAATCAATTGCAAAAGGAGGGCATTGATGATATTATCGAAAGAGTGCTTGAAGGAACAAAAATAAGATTGCGGCCTGTTCTTATGACTGCTACGGTGGCTTCATTAGGGTTTATTCCAATGGCTATTTCTTCGGGTGCAGGTGCGGAAGTTCAAAAGCCTTTGGCTACTGTGGTTATTGGTGGCCTTATCACAGCAACCTTTTTAACACTCGTTGTACTTCCGTTATTGTATATCATCTTTTCACGAAAAAGAAATGGTAACAATAAATTGAAAACAGTAAGCATCTCAACTATTGCCTTATTAATGCTTTCTGTAAGTAGCCAGGCTCAGCAAACTTCCAAGAGGTTAACTATTACAGAAACTATTAACCTTGCTGCAAAAAATTTACAATATGGAATTAATCAGCAGCAAATAGCTAAAGCGCAGCTTCAAATCAATGCTGCAAATCTATTTCCTAAAACGGGCGTATTTGCAGAGAATGAAGATTTAAGACCCAGTGACAATAAAGGGATTTTGAAAGTAGGTTTGTCGCAAAGCATTTCATGGCCGGGTTTGTACAAGGCACAGAAGAATCTATTTAAAGCACAGCTCGGATATTACAAAGCAAATACGGCAATAATAGATGTGTCACTTAAAAGGGATATTCGTAGTGCATACTATCAGCTTTGGTATTTGCAGGATAAACAAATCCTTTATCGAAAGTTAGATAGCATTTACCTGTCCTTAAATGATGCAGCTATTTTAAAAGTAAAAGCAGGGGATAGCCCCGGATTGGATAGCATTGCCGCTAATGTAAGGTTGAGAGAACTACGGGCTTTGAAAAGCCAGGTAGAAACAGAAATTCAATTGCAGCAGCAGGTTTTAATGCAGTTGTTGAATAGTGCTGATTCAATTTTGCCTGCAAATATGCCATTGGAAAAATGGCCGATGCCCTCCTTATCAGCCTCAACAAATCATCCTTTACTTGCCCTGCAATCTCAAAACATCAATATTGCCAATGCAGGAATAGCCGTTGCTAAAAATGAAAACAAACCTGAATTTTCAGGCCGCTTTTTCAGTCAAAGTATTTACGGATTGAAAGACCCCTATACCGGCTTTTCTGTAACTGCATCTTTCCCGCTATTTGGAGCAAAAGCCTATCGAAGTAAAATAGCAATGACAAAAGCAGAAGTTGAATTGCAGAAAAAGCAACTGGAATATGATTCCCAGCTAATGCTTGCTAAAAGCATCCAGGCTTTGCAGGAGGTACAAAAGAACAACAGCCTTTTGTTATTTTATGAAGGAACAGGCATGAAACAGGCAGAAGAGATAATAAAAGCTTCTTCATTAGCGTACCGGGCAGGTGAAATTGGCTTCTCTGAAGTAAACCAGTTTTTAACTCAGTCAATAGATATTCAAAAGAATTACCTCGAAGCTTTGAACAGCTATAACCAATCGGTAATTCAATACAATTATTATATCAATCAGTAAAAATAAAATGATGAAGAAATTAATAGTTATAACATTTGTTTTTTTCGGGCTTGTCTTTTTTAATTCCTGTGGGGATAAAACAAACAGCGAAAAAGCTGAGGCAAATGAAGCTCCTATAAAAGAAGAGCATCACGAGGAACACGAAAATCCTAATACGGCAACCCTTACAGAAGAACAGATAAAAAGTATTGGTGTTGAATTGGGGCAGATCGAAGAAAAGCAACTAACCGCTTCTTTAAAAGCAAATGGTACATTGAAAGTTCCCAATCAAAATAAAGCCAGTATAAATTCTATATATGGGGGAGTGATAAAATCGCTATTGGTTCAGCCTGGAAATACTGTTAGGAAAGGGCAGGTTATTGCAACAATTGCAAATCCTGAATTTATACAGGCTCAAAGCCAGTATCTCAGCGTTAATTCAAAAATTGTATTGGCTGAATTGGAATTAAAAAGGCAAAAGGAACTGAATGCCGGAAATGCCGGTGCGCTTAAAAATTTGCAGTCAGCAGAGACAGAATTAAAAACCTTGCAAACGTTGAAATCAACCCTATATCAACAGATTCAATTGATGGGTATTAATCCTGGAAGTTTGGCAAATGGAAAATTGGTATCTGTTATTTCATTAACAAGTCCGATAAGTGGTATAGTAAGTAATGTTTCTGTGCAGATCGGGAGTTATATTGATGTTAGCACAGCTGTTGCAGAAGTAGTAGATAATAGTCAATTGCATCTTGATTTATTTGTGTATGAAAAGGACTTATCTAAATTGAAAGACGGGCAGCTTATTCATTTTACCCTTACTAATAATCCGGGAAAAGAATATGATGCACAGATATTTTCATTGGGTTCTTCATTTGAAGGAGAAAGCAAAGCTGTTACTGTTCATGCGAAAGTATTGGGTGATAAAACCGGCCTCATTGATGGGATGAATATAACTGCTGTTATTAGTCTTAACAAAGCTACATTGCCAGCAGTTCCAACTGAGGCAATTGTAACTATTGGCGGACAGGATTATATATTCATGTTAACCGATGAACATTCAGAAGGAGAACATAAGGATAGCACGGGCAGTGAGGTTAAACATGAAGCAAAAGAATCTCACGACCACGCAGAAGAAAAGGGATTGACATTTGAAAAAATACCTGTTGCCAAAGGAACAACTGATATTGGCTATACAGAAATTACACTTTTGAAAGAAATACCGAAAGATGCAAAAATTGTAATAAAAGGAGCATTTTTTGTATTGGCAAAGATGACAAACACAGGAGAGCATGAACATTAAAAATTGTAAGCAACTTTATTAATCACTTAAAAACTTAAACATGGGATTCGATCAGTATCACGAACCAGCAAACGAACTTTCACAGGCAACAAGAACCTTTGCCAGAATGATTACTTCTTTAACAGAAGAAGCAGAAGCAATTGCCTGGTATGAACAGAGGATTTCACTTGAAAAGAACAAAGAAGCTAAAGCAATCATGGAGAACGCACAGGAAGAAGAGTTTAAACATTTCGGTATGGATTTGGAATTTTTGCTTCGTAAAAAGCCTAAGTGGAGAACAACTTTGCAAGCCATCCTTTTTACCAAAGGTGATATTGTGGCTTTGGGGAAGAAAGGAGAAGAGAAAGCTGAGAAAAAATAATCTACAAACTCTTTTATGTACGGTATTTTAATTGGTAGCCTTTTATTGAGCCTGTTACATGCAGTAATTCCTAATCACTGGCTGCCGGTATTGGCAATCGGAAGGAAAGATAATTGGTCAATCCGGGAAGTAAGCAAAGTAACTTTTATTTCAGGATTGGCTCATGCAATAAGTACAATTGCTTTAGGAATTATCTTAGGCTTATTGGGTTTGAAATTAGCCGATGAAATTAAATACTTCACGCATTTTATAGCCCCGGCTTTTTTAATTATTGTAGGAGTGTTCTTTATTTATCAGCATCACCGGCACAAACATTTTCATTTACACAATATTCCAAAGCCAAGCCTTCCTAAAAGTAAAATTATAGCAGGATTGGTTGTTGCCATGTTCTTATCTCCATGCCTTGAAATTGAAGCTTATTTTTTATTAGCAGGAGCGCACGGGTTATGGTTTATTCTGCTGATAGCATTAATGTATGTTGTTATTACCGTTTCAGGAATGGTTTTGTGGGTAAGGCTTGCATACAAAGGAATGCTGAAATTGAATTGGCATAATCTCGAACATCAATCGGGTATTATTACCGGGTGGACATTAATAGCAACAGGAATAATATCATTCTTTATAAACTAAATGTATGGAACATAAACACGAGCATCAAACAGAAATAAAGGAAGAAAAAAATGAAAAGCCGCATGAACATAGTGAAGGTGACGGGCATAATCATGATGAGATAGGAGAGGAAAACGAAGCGGGTTGGAAATCTCATTGGGATTTGCTGTTAGCGTTATTCATATTGGCAGTATTGTTAATAATGGAATATGGATTTAAAATTATCTTACCTAATATCCCCTTATTGATAATAAATCTTATTGCCTGGTTTCTTGCGGGAAGGAAAGTTGTTGAGCTTGCATTTCGTAAATCTAAAAGAGGCGATGTTTTCAATGAATTTGTTTTAATGAGCGTAGCAACCATTGGAGCATTTATTATTGGAGAATATGAAGAAGGTGTGGCAGTAATGGTATTTTATCAAATAGGGGAATGGTTCCAGGATGCAGCGGTTAATAATGCGAAGCGAAATATTAAAGCATTGTTAGACATAAGGCCAAATGAAGTAACTGTAATTAGAAATGGTGCAGCTTCGGTTATTGATCCGTCACAAATTCAATTGGGCGAAACGATACAGGTTAAGCCAGGGGAAAAAGTAGCATTGGATGGAGAGTTGCTTTCAGAAAATGCTTCATTCAATACGGCAGCATTAACAGGAGAAAGCAAACCTGATACAAAATATAAAGGTGAAGGAATATTGGCAGGCATGATTAACCTTAATACAGTGGCAGAAGTAAAAGTGAACGCCTTGTTTAAGGATAGTAAGCTTAGTAAGATTTTGGAAATGGTGCAGGATGCTACAGCCCGAAAATCACAAACTCAATTATTTATCAGCCGCTTTGCTAAAATCTATACTCCTATTGTTTTCTTCTTAGCAGTGGCAGTCTGTTTTGTTCCTTATTTGGTAGTGCCGGATTATAATTTTCAAACATGGTTTTACAGGGCTTTGGTTTTCCTGGTCATAAGTTGTCCCTGTGCATTGGTAGTGTCAATTCCATTGGGATATTTTGGCGGTATTGGTTTGGCTTCAAGAAATGGCATTCTGTTTAAAGGCGGCAATTTTCTGGATGTAATGACGAAGATCAATGCCGTAATAATGGATAAAACAGGAACATTGACCAAAGGCGTTTTCAAAGTTCAGGCTGTAGTTGTAAATAATATAGATGAAAAGGAATTGGTGAAGTTGACAGCGGCAATTGAAAAAAATTCTACGCATCCAATTGCAAAGGCAGTTGCAGAATATGCAGGTGATGCTATCAATGATATAAAAGCAGAACAGGTAGAAGAAATCTCTGGGCATGGCCTAAAGGGAAACGTGAATGGCAAAGAAGTATTAGCAGGGAATGTAAAGCTTTTAAAGAAATTCAATATTTCTTACCCGGCAGAAATTGAAAAGATTGTTGATACCATTGTTGTAGTGGCTGTTAATAATCATTATGCAGGATATATAACGATTGCTGATGAAATTAAGGAAGATGCAGTAGAAGCCATTAAGCAGCTACATGCTCTTAATATTAAAACTGTAATGCTGTCGGGAGATAAACAATCTGTAGTGGATCAGGTAGCAAAACAAATAGGTATTGATGATGCTTACGGTGATTTACTGCCGGAAGGAAAAGTAGAAAAAGTTCAGCAACTAAAAAATGAAGGAAAACGAATTGCATTTGTTGGGGATGGAGTGAATGATGCACCGGTTGTTGCGCTTGCAGATGCAGGTATAGCAATGGGAGGATTAGGTAGTGATGCCACTATTGAAACAGCGGATGTAATAATACAGAATGACCAACCTTCCAGGATTGTATCAGCAATTAAGGTTGGTAAAATAACCAGGTCAATAGTATGGCAAAATATAACACTTGCAATGGTAGTCAAAGTCTTTGTATTGATATTAGGAGCAGGTGGAGTTGCTAATCTTTGGGAAGCAGTAATAGCGGATGTTGGTGTTGCTTTACTTGCAATATTAAATGCTGTAAGAATACAAAAAATCAAATTGTAAAATGTAATGGAACTAATTATTAATCAAAATTTATACAAATGAAAAACAAGTTTATGCTCGCCGGATTGATTGTGGTTTTATTTGCCTGCAATAACAAAGCGAAAGAAGAAAGCAATACTAATGATACTACTGCTATCCATCATAAAGCAACTGATACCAGTATCGCAGCAGAAAATAAACAGATACAAGAAACTATGAATAACATGATGCAGAAAATGCATAGTGTAAACCATACAGGCAATATTGATATTGATTTCAGTACTATGATGATTGAACATCATAAGGGCGCCGTTGAAATGTCGAAAGTAGAAATCAATAAAGGAACTAATGCCGAATTGAAAGAATTTGCTCAAAAAGTGATTAATGACCAGGAGAAAGAAATTGCTTTTATGCAGGATTTTATTTCTAAGGCTCCAAAAAGCGTTTCGCCTGCTTCAGATAATTTCCAAAAGGCATTGAATAATTCAATGATGGCTATGATGGATCAATCAACTGCCAATTACAAGAACATAGATCAGAATTTCGCTGCCCAAATGATACCACATCATCAAAGTGCCGTTGATATGGCTAAGGCATATCTTGAGTACGGGCAGGAATCAAGTTTAAAGATGCTTTGCCAGGATATAATTAATTCTCAAACAAAAGAAATCAATTGGCTTAAAGATTTGCTTGCTAAGAGGATGTAATAAATCTCCCATAAAAGGTCAGTGCAAATCTTCCAGATCAAAAAAGGGGATTTTACCCGGTCATTGTTTGATATAATTTGGTTATTTTGAAGCGCAACTAAAACTAACAAACTAATGATAACCGTCAATAGATTTATAGTACACGAAGTTGAGAAAGAGGTTAGACAAAAGGGTGAAAATGAAAATGATGAAAAAAAGGATGTTATTCTGAAATTCTCAAAAGAAATCCCAACTGTTGATGGTTTTTCAATGCGACTGATTGAGGAAACACATAAGTCATTCGGGCTTTCATCATCTTTAAAAAATACCCATTTTGAGTACGGGCATTCTACGGTTTTTCATACTGGCCTACTGAATTATTTTACAAAGCAGGAGGACAAGGATTTCTATACTTATACTCAAAAGGCATTGGAAGACTTGAAAGTTAGGATTCAGAAAGAGCCGTTTGCAACAGGCGGATATTATCTATTCGCAGATTATAAATACGAAGATCGTAGGTATATTTCGGCTGTTCTTTTGAGGAAGAAGCACGGGATTAATTTCAAAAACGAAAACGGGGTTTTTCTCCCAATTGATAGTGATAATTTGGATATTGAGAAAATAGCTATGGGATTTCGATTAAACTACGCACTTTATAATTCTACTGAGACAGATAGAAAATATATAGCACTTGTAACCAATCAAAGAGATCATCTTTCTGTATATTTTAAGGAATGGGTACAAGCTGCTAATATTATCACGAATGATGCTAATACCAGTGCTCTTGTTAAGGTTCTAAATGCAGTAGATATGCCTGATGATGAGTTGGGGCAGCCAAAGTATAAAACAAGGGAAGAATTTAGAAAGGCTTTTTACGATGTAATTGAGGAAGCTAAAGATAAGATGGTAAACCTGTTTGATTTATCAAAGCATTTCTACGGCCCAGGTAATGAGCAGCATTTGACCAATTATGCTCAAACTAAACAGGTTACAATTGACCCTGAATTTAAAAGGACGCCTTCTATTTTAAAGAAGCTGATAACGGTAAGAGCCAGGGTTGAGGGAATTGAACTTACTGTTGACTATGATAAAATAAATAAAAGGAATGTTGAAGTGAAGGAGGATAGAATTATTATACATTCCAGAGATTTGGCAAGTCAAATAAACGCTCAAAATGATGGAAACAATTGAAGCAATTGAGAGTTTAGGCAAATGCATAAACCATAGCGAAGCCAATCCATTTTTTAATGGGAGATCAGTTCGATTTAATATAACGGACTTTACAACTGTATTCATTGATACGTTTACTAAGAAATTAGAATTAGACTGTACGCATCATCTTAATAATGAAAGTGAGATTGTAATTAAAAGGAAGAAAGGTGCCGATAGCATTATTTTGTTTTACAACGAGGAAGACTTTTGCAACTCAGCTGAGAATCATTTAAATGATTTTGACAATACACATTTTGTAATTCTCAACGTTTCTGGAAAAATTACTGAAAAACTGCCGGGTGAATCATTTTCGGAAGAGAAAGCTTTATTTTTCAATTATAATTATTTCATCGAAATATTTTCTTTTCTCGCTAAACAAGATCATTTTATGTCGTTTCACTCAAGCGATGAAAAACGTTTTGTTTTGTTTACTTCTGAAATTGGCCCATTTGATGTAAAATATGATTTGAATGATATTCAAGTAAAAAATCTTGAAAATTTGAAACCTATATATGAGAGATTGGTTAAAGAATTTGAAAAGGTTGATTTTGTTCAGTTTTTCAAGTCTGCAATTATTAATACTATACATACATATCCTTCCGGGGAAAGGTTTTACAGATTAGTACAATCACTTACAGTTATCATGAATGTGGCTGTAAGGGATCACTTCATTTATATTAGAAATTTTGATTTTGATAAAATCAAAACAAAATTTAAGGAAGAAAGGAATAAATATTTTGAAAGTCTCGAAAAGAACATTGATTCAATTAAGAGCCAGGTAACATCTTTTCCGCTAACCTTTTCTGCAACAATATTTGCCGCTTTTCAAGTGAAGGATAAACCACCAATTTTAATATTGGTACTTATGGCCTATGGTCTATATACCTTCATAGCATGGAATATATTAGGCATTACTTCTTCTAATAAGGAAAAAATTAAAGCGGACGTTGAGTTTGAAGAAAACAAGATTAAAAAGGGCTATGATTTATTGTATGAAGATTTTAAAGATGATTTTTTAGCTATCAGAAGTAAGATTACGAACATTAGCAATTTGATAAATACACTTAAGTGGGTTTTGATTGGTTTATTAATATGTTTTGCCGTTTTTGCCGGGTATGAAATTTTATTTGCTGCACATTCTAAACTCTTACCAACCGAAGTGCGAATTGTGACGTAAAAGCTGTTTCCGGCAATTATTCAAATTTGTACCTTATTTGTACCTCAATTCTATAACAGTTTAATTATCAGGGCTTGTTATATTTTGTATTGGGAAGTAAAAGTAGCAACAAGTCTTTTTTATAATCTAAATAAAAAAGTATCCAGGTTAGAAATAGAACCAAAAAACAGCAAAAGATTAAACCACCAACAACTTTTACAAAAATGCACAAATCAAAATATACTTTAATTACATTCATTTTACATCTGTGTATTTCGTTTTCATCTTTTGCTCAAAGACAACATATCAATTTTGATAACGACTGGAAATTTGCATTTGGCCATGCAGCCAATCCTGAAAAGGATTTCAATTACAGCATCCGTACAATTTTTTCAAAGTCGGGCGGAGCAGCAGGCACGGCAATTGACCCCGATTATCAGGATAGTAGTTGGCGTACACTCAATCTTCCTCACGATTGGGCAGTGGAGTTGCCCTTTATAAATGTCGATAATTTTGATGTGCTCTCACATGGCTACAAACCTGTTGGTGGCTTGTTTCCAGCTACCAGTATCGGATGGTATCGTAAACATTTTATGGTTGCAAAAAGCGATTCGGGCCAACGTTTCCAATTGCAGTTTGATGGCATCTTTCGTGATGCCAATGTATGGATCAACGGTTTTTTTGTTGGCAATAACAAAAGCGGATATGTAGGTGTAAATTATGATGTAACCGATTTTATTAATTACAATAAAGAAAATGTAATAGTGGTAAGGGTTGATGCAACCCAATACGAAGGCTGGTTTTATGAAGGTGCCGGCATTTACAGGCATGTCTGGCTGAACAAATATCCCAATACACATATTTCTACAGATGGTGTGTTTGCACATGCAAATATTATTAATGGTAAAGCTGCACTCACTGTTGAAACTACGCTCCAGAACGAATATGATAGTCCATCAACCTATTCATTGCATACTTATTTAACCGACAGAGGAGGTAATAAAATATTTTCAGCCAAAGAGCAAAAGATTCAGATCAATACCAATGAAGAGAAAACAACAAAACAGATCATCAATGTAAATAATCCTACACTTTGGTCGCTCGAGAATCCGTATCTCTATCAAGTGGTGGTTGAATTAAAAGCAAACGAAAAAATTATTGACAGTAAGAGAATCCGTTTTGGTTTTCGTACCATTGAAATAAAGCCAAATGGTGTTTTCCTGAACGGGAAGCATATTAAAATTTTCGGCACTAATAATCACCAGGATCATGCCGGTGTGGGTTCTGCACAACCTGACTACCTGCATTATTACCGGATTGGTTTATTAAAAAATCTGGGCACCAATGCCTATCGAACCAGTCATAACGCACCCACACCTGAACTCTTAGATGCCTGCGATAGCATAGGAATGCTGGTGATGGTTGAGCAGCGATTGCTCAACAGCAGTGATGAATACATGGACCAGTTTGAACGCCTGGTAAAAAAAGACAGAAGCCGTGCAAGTGTGTTTATGTGGAGTATAGGTAATGAAGAAGGTTGGATTCAAACCACAACGCATGGTAAAAGAATTGCACAAACATTTTTAAGCAAACTGAAGCAATTAGATCCCACAAGAACCTGTACCTATGCCGCCGATCTTGGAAATATTTTTCATGGTGTAAATGAAGTTGTTCCGGTACGAAGTTTTAATTACCGGCAATATGCTGTTGCAGATTATCATAGAGACCATCCGGGTCAACCAATATTAGGCACCGAAATGGGAAGTACTGTTTCAACAAGAGGTGTGCTGGAACATGATTCCATCAGGGCTTATTTAAAAGATCAGGATGTATTTGCTCCCTGGTGGGCAAGTACAGCGGAAACCTGGTGGAAATTAGCCGCTCCCAATGATTACTGGCTGGGTGGTTTTGTGTGGACGGGCTTTGATTATCGTGGTGAACCAACGCCCTACAAATGGCCGAATATCAGTTCGCATTTCGGCATTATGGATGTATGCGGCTTCCCGAAAAATATTTATTATTACTATCAAAGCTGGTGGACTGATAAAGATGTACTTCATATTTCCCCTCATTGGAACCACCGCAACGAATGGGGCAAGCCTGCAAAAGAAATTGATGTTTGGGTAAACAGTAATGCAGATAATGTTGAATTATTTTTAAACGGCAAATCACTTGGTAAAAAAGACATGCCACGCTATGGTCATTTGCAATGGAATGTAAAATTTGAGCCGGGTAAATTGGAAGCCATTGCATACAAAAAGGGTAAAAAACTTACATCAAAAATTGAAACTACCGGCAATCCAGTAAATGTAGTACTCACGCCTTACAAAACTACCATGCTTGCAGATGGAAAAGATGCAACGGTGATGAATGTAACTGTGGTTGATGATCAGGGAAGAGAAATTCCTGACGCTGACAACATGATATATTTTTCTATTGAAGGAGATGGAAAAATCATTGGCGTGGGTAATGGCGACCCGAGCAGTCATGAACCCGACAAATGTATAGATGGTATGTGGCAGCGCAGGTTGTTTAATGGTAAATGTCAGGTTATTCTGCAGTCGGGTACCAAACCCGGTATCATTAAATTTGAAGCATCAGCGAAAGGGCTTTGGAGTGGATCAACAGATATTATTACAGTGGCACCTGAAAACCTTAACAGCATTACCATTGATGAAAAATACAAACTGAAAGGTGAAGCCGCAAAGCCCCGTGCAGTGGATAAGATGATGGGCGCTGATATTTCATTTCTCCCGGAACTGGAAGATAAGGGAATGAAGTTTTCCGACAAAGGCGTTACGAAAGATGCTCATTGAAATCTTAAAAGATCATGGATTTAATTATGTACGCCTGCGCATTTTTAATGAACCCGCAAATGATAGTGGTTATTCACCCAAAAAAGGCTTTTGCGATTTACAACACACACTGCAAATGGCAAAAAGAGTAAAAGCAGCAGGTATGAAATTGTTGCTTGATTTTCATTACAGCGATTATTGGGCCGATCCCGGCAAACAGTATAAGCCTGCTGCATGGCGAAATTTATCTTTTCCTGCATTAAAACAGGCGCTGTACGATTATACAAAAATGGTAATGGAATCATTAAAAGCACAGGGCACGGTACCTGATATGGTGCAGGTGGGCAATGAAATCAATCACGGTATTTTGTGGCCTGAAGGCAATGTGGGCAATATTGACCAAACAGCGCAACTGCTTTGTGCAGGCACCGCCGCAGTAAAAGCTGTTGATCCAACTGTGCAAATGATGTTGCATGTTGCATTGGGTGGTCAGAATGACGAATCAGTTTTTTTTATAGATAATATGATTGCGAGAGGTGTTCATTTTGATGTCATTGGTGAATCTTATTACCCAAGATGGCATGGCACGCTCAGTGATTTGGAGAATAACCTAAACGATTTGGTGCGTCGTTATAATAAAGATATCATTGTAGTGGAATATTCTGCCCGAAAGGCTGAAGTAAACAAAATAGCATTTGAACTGCCTGGCGGAAAAGGCAAAGGCACTTGCATTTGGGAACCGCTCAGTACCTGGGAAAAGTTTTTTGATGATGAAGGAAAGAGTAACCAACTATTACTGATATATGATGAGCTCAGCAAAGAATTTATCATAAAATAATGTATAGCTCATTTTGTGAATTGCAAACACTGATGACTGCGAAGCGTACTAACTAAGAATGCGCATAAAACTGCCATTCAAAATAGAATTACGATATTGTTAGCAGGAACTCAAAATTATAATTGTGCGGCTGGTACAACAATGCTGCAGTATTTTAGAAAAATCAAATGGCCAGTAATTTAGTAACAGAGATTTTCAATGAAAAATTTTTGCAGGAACCGCAGATCGTTGTGCGCAGCCCTGGCAGGATTAACATCATAGGTGAGCATACAGATTATAACGAAGGTTTTGTTTTACCTGCTGCCATTGATAAAGCTGCCTACATTGCTGCTTCTCTTCGTAATGATGATGAGATTCACCTTTTGGCTGTAGACCTTAATGAATCCTTTTCAATAAAGCTGTCTGATTTGCGTCCGGTAGCTGATATAAGCTGGCCCAATTATATACTCGGCAGCGCTGCTCAATTTATCAAAAGAGGGGTGAAGTTGCCTGGATTTAACATCGCGTTATCCAGCGATGTTCCCATAGGTGCAGGATTGTCTTCTTCTGCAGCCGTTGAATGTGCAGTGGTTTTTGCATTAAATGAATTATTAAAAACGAATATCGACCGACTTACGATGGTGCAGATGGCACAGAAAGCGGAGCATGAATTTGCAGGAGTACTGTGCGGTATCATGGACCAGTTTGCCTCCATGATGGGAAAGAAAGATTATCTGATAAAACTCGATTGCCGTTCATTGGAGTATGAATATGTTCCCTTTAAACTGGAGGGGATAAAAGTGTTGCTGTTAAACACCAATGTAAAACATTCACTGGCTTCATCAGAATATAATACAAGAAGAATAGAATGCGAAACTGCAGTGGGCTGGGTAAGGGAGCATGTTCGGGGAATAAATTCTTTAAGAAATGTAGACGAAAAAATGCTCAATAGTTATGTGTTGCCCAAGGATAAGCTCATTGATAAACGCAGTCGCTTTGTGGTACAGGAAATTAAAAGACTTACTGAAGGCTGCAAGGATCTGCAACATGGAGATTTGGCTGCTCTTGGAAAGAAAATGTTTGCCACCCATGATGGATTAAGCAAAATGTATGAAGTGAGTTGTAAAGAGTTAGACTGGCTGGTGGATAAGGTAAGAGATAATACAACTGTAATTGGCGCAAGGATGATGGGCGGCGGTTTTGGTGGCTGCACCATTAATCTTGTAAAAGAAAATGCCATTGACGAATTGCTGGCTTCCATAAAACCGGCATATGAAAAAGAAATGGAGTTGCCGTTAACCTATTACATCGCTTCCATTGAAAACGGAACAGAAAAAATTGCTTAAGCATGTTTAATTTAAAAGAACATTCAGATACAAGATTAAATATTTTAACCAGAGACTGGAAAATGGTTTCACGTATTCTTATCAAAAGGTCACTGGTCTGACAATTGCAACTAAATGGATGCATCCATTGTATTAACTATTTCTGTTTATATTGTAAGCCCTTCAGCGATTATCATTATATTTTAAAGATTGAAACTGAATTCATCATACAAACAAACTATAGAAGCGACTGTCCGTTCACATGGGCAGCTTTCCCTGATCAATCGGGACTTCGTTTGTATACACTGGAAAATGATTTTCTTTTTGTTACTGTTACAAACTATGGATTACGGATAGTTCATTTATTAACTCCTGGTGCCAATGGTGAGCCGGTTGATATAGTTGTTGGTCCGGAAAAGCCGGATGATTTTTTTGCCAGTGATAATCCATACTATGGTGCAGTAATTGGCAGATATGCTAACCGGATCGATCATGGACGATTTCAATTAAATGGCGAGGAAAATCAACTTGAGTGTAATAATGGTGCCCATCATCTGCATGGTGGCCGCGCTGGTTTGCACAACCAGATATGGGATTGTATTTTTCAAAGTAAAGAGAAACTTATTTTTTCACATACATCAGCTCATCTAACAGAACATTATCCCGGCACTTTACATATAGAAGTCACCATAGAACTGGATCATCAATCTTTGAAGTTGAGTTACAATGCGCATACTGATGTAACAACTGTTATCAATCTTACACATCATCCTTTTTTCAATTTAAACGGATGCGATGCTTCAACTATTGATTCACATCAGCTGCAATTAAATGCAGAAACTTTTTTGCCGGTAAGAAATGATATGATACCGCAAGGAATTATTCAGCAGGTTACTGCAACTCCATTTGATTTTACTGTTCCGGCTTCCATTACAGAAAGATTGGCTATGCAGCATGAGCAACTTGAATTCGGCAATGGGTTTGACCATTGTTTTGTGCGTACGAATTATCAATCAGAAAAATTTGGTTTGATGGCATCCGTTTCTTCAAGTCAAACCAATATTCAGATGAGTATTTATACAACTGAGCCGGGTGTACAGCTTTATACCGGAAATTTCATGGAGGGTAACAATAAAATGAAAAAGGATGGGTTGGATGTTTTTCGTTCAGCCTTTTGTTTGGAAACGCAGCACTTTCCTGATTCACCTAACCAGCCTTCGTTTCCGTCAACCATATTGGAACCTGGTAAAACTTACAGCAGCACTACGGTATTTAGTTTTTCAGTCAGGAATTGATCATGCATTCTAAAGCTGTATAAAAATGCTTATGATTTGATGTGTGTGAATTTGAAGGAACAATTTTTTTTGAAGATGAGAATACTGAGCTTAATTTACATTATTTAAAAATATAAGTGAGTACGATTAAACTATCAAAACTTAATTCAACATGGGATCACTTGCCACATCAGACTACATTGTATTCCTAATCTATTTTATTCTTGTTGCCGGTTATGGTATTTGGGTTTATAAACGCAAGCGATCTGCGCAGGCATCTTCAGCCGATTTTTTTCTGGCAGAAGGACAACTCACCTGGTGGGCGATTGGCGCATCACTTATTGCATCTAACATTTCTGCAGAACAATTTATAGGAATGAGTGGCAATGGTTTCCGTTTGGGTCTAGCTATATCTGCATACGAATGGCTGGCGGCTGCATCTTTGATCGTGGTGGCAGTTTTTTTCATGCCCATCTATCTGAAGAACCGCATCTTTACCATGCCTCAGTTTTTAAAAACACGGTATAATGAAACAGTAGCGCTTATCATGGCTATCTTCTGGTTGTTTCTGTATGTGTTTGTGAACTTAACGTCTATCCTTTATCTCGGTACCATTGCCATTAATAATCTGACTGGTGGAGATCATTTTCATCTTATCATGATTGGCCTGGCTGTGTTTGCATTAATTATTACACTCGGTGGTATGAAAGTAATTGGTTATACCGATGTGATCCAAGTGGTGGTATTAATCATTGGCGGCCTGGTAACAACTTATATTGCGCTAACAGTAGTGAGTGAGAAATTCGGTTTTGGAAAAGATGCATTGGCTGGATTTAATCAACTGTTTAAATCGGCACCCGGGCATTTTGATATGATATTTGATAAGCCCGGTGCAGGTTCATCGCAAAAGGAAATTAATCACTATGCTAGTTTGCCAGGATTGGCCATGCTGGCTGCAGGTATGTGGATAGCCAATTTGAATTACTGGGGATGCAATCAATACATTACTCAGCGGGCCTTGGGAGCCGATCTGCCAACAGCCAGAAAAGGGATTTTATTTGCAGCCTTTTTAAAACTACTGATGCCATTGCTGGTTGTGGTACCTGGAATTGCGGCGTATGTACTCTATCAGAATGGTGAGCTGCAGCAGCAGATGCTTACCAATGGAGAATTCAGGGAAGACAATGCCTACTCAGCAGTGCTTGGATTTTTGCCCGCTGGCTTGCGTGGATTATCAATGGCTGCATTAACGGCAGCAATTGTTGCATCACTGGCAGGTAAAGCCAACAGCATCTCCACTATTTTTACATTAGATATTTATAAGAAGTACATCAATAAGCCATCTACTGAAAAAAAGATGGTATGGACAGGAAGGTTAGTTGTTGTGATTGCCTTACTCATAGCTATTGTTGTAAACTGGAAAGACGCATTGGGAATAGGTGGTAAAGGCGGTTTTGAGTTTATTCAGAAATACACCGGCTATATTTCTCCAGCAATTTTTCCTGTGTTTCTGCTAGGGTTTTTCTGGAAGAAAACAACCTCAAAAGCAGCTATTGCAGGTATAGTGGGTGGGGTTTTGCTGGCGATTCTCTTTGATAAATTTTTACCCGGAATAGCCGGAAATGAAACCTTATTGTACACGGCTTACCCTACCGGCAACGGCGGTTTTGAGATTCCTTTTTTAATACAGATGGGTTGGGTGTTTTTCTTTACTTCGCTACTAATCATAGCCGTTAGTTTGTTAGATAAAAAGGGAAGAGCACATGTTCATGCATTGGAAGTGGATACCAGTATGTATAAAGTATCACCCGGTATTTTGGCAATGATTGTACTGGTGCTGGGTATTATACTGGCGTTGTATATAAGATTTTGGTGATAGGGTTAAGCGTTCCGAATTAGAAAGCTTCTGTTAGCAATTACTCATTTTCTATCAGGTGCAATCCCACACTATCTTTCACTTTAAAATACTGCTTCAGCATTGGCAACTGCTTTTTGTATTCAGTGATATCCCAATTTAAATTGAATAGTTTCAAATAGGATTGCATATCCTGCATGGTTCCAATCTTTTTTCTCCAGGCTTCTAAACTATCAGCATTAACTACCGGATATAAAACTATTTTATCATTAAAGTATCCCAATTGTGTTCCATAGTATTGCGGATATCCTTTTTGGAAATTAATGCGGTCTTCCAGTAATGCGAGCTGAGCACCATTGTGGCTATGCTCTTTATAAGCCTTTGCAAGCATAGGATAATATTTTTCCTGCATGGCGAGTGGGGAATGTTGTATTACAGAAAAGACAGCCATTTTTCCGATAACTCCAACCTGTTTCATTTGTGGCCAGCCAAAACTATCTAAAAAGGTAGCAACGATTTTTTGATTTTCTTTATCCAGCTTATCCTGAAGTTTCACATTTTTAGCATACAATTCAGGATCAGATACACTCCGGTATTTTTGATCATTAATATTTACTTCTTTCAGTATTCCTGCCCATTTTTTCATGGAATCTGGTATCATAGATTCCAGTGGGTCTTTAATATGTAAATCAGCTTCGCTTGTTTTTTTGAGTGGCTGTGTACAGTTGATTGCAGCAACACTCATAAACAGGATAAGAAAAATTTTCATACAGTGTGACATCTTTGCAGAATGATTAACTATGCATCAAACGATTACAAAGATATCAATGTATAAGCCATAAGGGTTGAGAAAATACGCCATGTACTTTTATAATACATGGCGTATTGTAATTACTGTATGATTACTTTTTGTCCAATAGATTTATCACTCGCCAGTTTTACAAAATAAGTCCCTGCCGGCAATCCGTTCACACGGAGTTGAAATTGATTTTGAATGAGATGTTTTTGTATCATCCTGCCATTCATATCGAAAATCAACAGCTGGTCGTCTTTTTCCAATCCATTTACTTTTATATTAAAGTATCCGGTTGCAGGTATAGGCCAGACCTGCATCGTTAACTGGTTGATAATTTTCCCTTTCACTAAACGAACAACTGAATAATTGGTACGGCCATCTAAGTCTTCCTGTTTCAGTCGATAATAAGTAGTGCCGGTATAACTATTGTTGTCAAGTTGCTGATAGTCTAATCTGAAATTACTGTTTCCATTAATAGCATTACTTTTTACGAAACCAATGGCAGAAAAATTATTTTCATTTTCTTTTTTACGTTCTACATGAAAACCTTTGTTATTAATTTCCTGCAGCGTTTTCCATTCAAGCTGAACGGAGTTTTTGCTTAATCGTTTAGCATAGAATTCCAAACCGGTAACCGGTACTGTTCCGCTTATGGTAAATGGCTGTAAGATACCTTGTGTAAGCATTTTGTCGGAGTTGTTATATGTAATGCTTGCCATTTCTCCCAATGTGAACTCCAGCATAATACCTCCGTTAATGAATGTGGCGCCAGCATTGTCAATTCCGGTGCCACTATTCAGTATCACATTGTTGATGGGTGGTAAACTTGTAACTACACCGGCATCCGGTTGCAGAAAATCCTGGGTATACATAAATGAAGTTGTGCTTATGGTGTTTACCAGTAATCCGCCCAGTGCATCTTCCAGTACAATACCAGCCGCTGTTTTACTGCTGCCGCCACTATTGATTGTTTGCGGTGTTAATTGTTGCGCTTCTGTTGACAATAAGAATAATAAACACGGAATGGCAGTAATTATTTTTTTATACATAGTCATGGTGCTGGTTGGTTATTAGTTATTGAATGACCATTATGTATCCGCAAAGCCAGTCGTTATTATTGAGCGTAATATTTGTATTGTTGCGCACCGCATAACCAATTTTGTATGTGCCGGGAGATAGTGTTACACTACTGGCTGTTGGTACAACAATTTTAGAAGTAGTAATAGGTCCAGATGAAAAATTTCCGGGATTAAATAGTGTAATCGATCCTGAGGGAACCCCGTTTACCACATTTTGATAAGCAGGCATAAATGATACATCCGCTGCCACCTGGCCTGCCGTACTATGCCCCAGTGTTGCAATGCCATTGGCAACAAGGGTCGTGGGTTTTGTAACGGTGATGGTCATACTATTATTTCCGGTAACATTCAGGAATGCCCATTGTGCACTGGGAGCAATACTGCCAATTAAACCCTGCAAATTTGTTACAGTAGGCAACGCAACCGTAGCAGGCTTCCATGCATTTTCTGCGGCACTCCACCGCATGACATCACCTTCATTAGGAGTTATAGAAGCATCTACATAACGGCCTCCGAGATTTACGGCATCAACGGCGTTTTTTGCAGCATATGCATAAGGTACCGTCGCCAAAGTTTGATTACCCATTTCAGTAAATACACCACTGTTATTTACATCGAGCTCTACTTTCAGCATTATAGCAGGTGTATTGTTTAACCAGTAGATAGAATTGAAATTCCCGGTAGTACTGGCGGCTCCACTACTGCCAATCTGTACATTAAATAAACCCAGTGCATTGGTAGTTACATTTCTTGTTTCACTGTACAAACTGAGTGGACCTCTTGAAAGACTTAGTCGTACTTTGATATTCTGACTGGCCAATGCCTGTCCGCTATTGTTGCGGGCCACTGCCTGGTAATTAATTGCATCGGGTACTTGCGCCATTGTTACACTCACTGATAAAGCCAGTAAAAACGTAAAGAGAATTTTTTTCATAATACTTTTTTGATTTGTTGTTATTTAGTTTTCTGATGTAAAATTGAAAACAAAAGCGTATCATAAATAATTTCTGTACTTCACAGCGCTTAAAATTTTAATGAGGCGGGCAATTTTTAGAATAATGCGTTTTTGGCTTTGTTGGATTATTTATTTGTCTGTGGAGAAATTTATTTATCTGTGATGAAGCTTTCACTAAAGTCCCTTGCCGCAGATTGCTGTTTAAGAAGTAGAAAATGCAGGTGCAGGAATTAAATAACTATGTAATTTCAATCGCTTTATTAAGAAAATAGCACACTTTAGCAATTTTTATTTGTTGCATTGCTTTCCAGATTTGAATATTTGTATTATTAAACTCCCACAGTATGACGCCGGAACAAATTCAGCTAGTGAAAAAAACATGGAGAGTTTTCAGGGGAATAAAACCTGAAACAGTAGGGGATTTGTTTTACTCTAAACTCTTTGCAGATAATCCGGGTTTGCGTAAAATGTTTCCACGAAATATGCAGGAGCAGTATCAGAAACTAATTGATATGCTCAATGCAATTGTAATCAGGCTAAATCAATTGGAGGAATTGTCGGATGAAATCGCCGCCATGGCCCGCAGGCATGAAGGATACGGCGTTAAAACATCTCATTATAAACTTGTAGGCGCTGCTTTATTATGGACCTTGCAGAAAGGTTTGGGAGATGATTGGACTCCCGAAGTTGAAAAAGCCTGGACTACATGCTATACTGTTTTATCAGATACAATGATAAGTGCAACCAGCACAAACGAAAAGGCTGTATAATTTTCTAAGGAATATTTTAGATTGGTTTAGGCAACGTCCCGTGCCGGAGACATTGCTGGGAAGAACGCAACGTCTCGTTCCGGAGACGTTGCGTGGAAGATTCAATTATTCATCAGGCAGTAGCTTAATCAGTTTGCCATTTTTCAGGTTGACTATGGAAATAAAATCACTGCCTACAACCGGACTAATAATATAATGTTTATTGCCGGTGAGGATGCAATGACTGTTCGTAGAGAAGCAGTGATTGATACGGGAACTTAAACCAGTATTGGTTTGCCAGTTGGTTTTATTGTCATGTGTTACAGATGAGAGTATAGTATTGGTTTCATTGGTTGGCTTCTCAAAGGAAATAATCAGGTATTCGTTTCCGTTATTGACTCTGATCAGCTTTCCATTTGTATAATCTTTTGCAAATTTTCCATTGTAATAAGTGTTTCCGCTAAGTTGAACCAGTTTTGTTTTTTTGTACGACTGGTAACTGCCGATCTGGGTCATACTGTATTCAGACTTATATAAATGCAGTGGCCTGAATATGTCATCTGTATTGTCATAGCCCGGGTGACTGTCGAGAGCAGCGCTACTGTCTTTTGCAAGATCAAACATATTATTACCAATAGTATCTGAACGAAATCCTCTTATTCCCGGCTGTTTTGTTTCCTCCATATTTTTTTTATTCAGCGTCGAAATCAATTGAGGTGTTAGTTTGTCAAGCGCAGTTATTTTAAAACTACCGGCATCTATTTTATATTGTTTGCCATCCATTCCCCTGTATAGCATGAAGCCATCACTCAGCATTTCATTTATAAATCGCTGATCAATGGGAAAATTAAAAGGATCCAGGTCGTTCTGTTTGCTGATTGCTTCTTCGTCTGTTACTTTTTCGAGCGTTTTGATATTATAAACAACCAGTTTGTTCGTGTTTAACCAGATGTTGTCGCCATATCCGCCATAACTGATGGCAGTAAGATTTTGTTTTTCTGCATTCTCCGCAACCTTCTTCTTTTTCATTAGCTTGCCCGATGATAATTCATATACTTTTAACCAATATGAACTATTGTTGGAACTACTCCGATAACCACCATTTTCCTGTCGGGTCGTTACTTCGGTTTCTGCAACCAATGTGGCAATGTATTTGCCATCGGAACTCACAGCAGGTATACTTACAAATCCATAGCTGTAATGTCGTTGGGTACAACTATGAAAAAGCAATGAAAGTATTGGCAATGCAAGCAATAACAATGAAGCAGATTTAAATTTTTCGGGCATAATTTTACTGATACTTTAGCAATTCAATATAAGAAATTCATATTGTGGAAGCAAAATTGGGAGGGAAATTCCGCATATGCTAAATAAACCTCACTTTAAGTGCCTTTTTTGAATTTAAATGAGGTTAAAGCAGATTGAAACGTTTCAGAAAGTTAGTTTGGTACTCTTTATAATAAATTACAAAAGCGTTGTTTTTGTACAACGCTTTGGAATACTTAATTTCATTAAATCACTGTTGCATATGGAACAACTGGATTTTAATTGGATTCAACTGATCATATTTTTATTATCAGCTATTGCAATAGCTCCTTTCTATATTTCAATTCTTTACTTTATTTAGTTTATTCTATTCCGGCTTTGTCCAGAATTTTTTCGAGCGGACAAAACTTTGTAAAGGAGGACTGCAGTAAATTAAGTCCGACAAATGCCCCAAGTAATAACCAGGACTCGCTTACAAAGTATGTTAGAATAATGCTTGATAAAATAAATATTCCGGCTACTGCTCTTACGATTCTTTCTTTCATAATAATTAATTTGAAAATGATTCTACAGGTAATGCAAAAGCCCTGATAGGGAAATCAATGTTTAGTTTTGAATTGGATTCATTAATCAAAGTGATACATTTATTAACTGACACCGATTGATGGAAGCTGAACAGCACCAAAGAATCGGCTTCTCCATCACTATTGCCAAACCAGTCATCCAGCAAATTCAAATCAGGCTCATTTTTAATACCTCTTGATTGCATGATGCTGAAAATACTGATTCCTGCTTCCTTAAAGATTTGTTTTACGGTATGTTCGTTTTCTCTCAAACAGGTTACTATTAGAAGTTTCATCATGATTTATTTTTTCTTTTTAAGCATTTTAAAATAGAGCAGGGGAACTACCAGTAGTGTGAGGAAAGTAGAAGTGATCGTTCCGCCCATCAGTGAAATGGCAAGGCCCTGGAAAATAGGATCAAAAAGTATAATCACAGCACCGAGTACCACTGCGCCTGCTGTTAACAGAATCGGTGTTGTACGAACTGCACCAGCCTCAATGATAGCCTGTTTCAGGGGAATGCCTTCCTTGATTCTGATGTCGATAAAATCGATCAGCAATACTGAATTTCTTACCATCACTCCCGCCAAAGCAATAAAACCTATCATGGAAGTGGCTGTAAAAAATGCGCCCATCATCCAGTGCCCCAGCACAATTCCCACGAGGGAAAGTGGTATTGCAGCCAACATGATCAATGGAACAGTGAAGTTCTGAAACCAGCCTACGATCAGCATATAGATAATGATGATCACCACCAGGAAGGCAATACCCAGATCCCTGAACACTTCATATGTGATCTGCCACTCGCCATCCCATTTCAACGAAAACTGGTCTTCAAATGCAGGTTGTTGGGTGTATTCTTCTTTTAGCTCAAAGCCTTTGGGCAATTGAATGTTTTTCAGGCTGTCTGAAATTTTCATCATTGCATAAGATGGACTTTCCAGTTTTCCGGCCATATCTGCCAGAACATACACTACTCTTTTCTGATTCTTCCTGAAAATACTTTTTCCCTTTTGCGTACGACTGATGTTTACCAGGTCGCCCAATGGTACACTGTTTCCGTCTACTCCTGTTAACCTGATATTTTTCAGGTCATCAATAGAAACTTTATCTGCATCAGCAAGTTTAATATTTATTGAAACCGGATTGATGGAACTGGGTTCCTGAATATATCCTGCTTTGCTTCCGGATAAAGCGGTACGCATAGCCCCAACAATTTTTGCTGCAGGAATGCCCATGCGCATTGCTCTCTCTTTGTCTACTTCAAATTTGTAATCTTCCTGGTCGGCTTCTACCATCCAGTCTACATCCACTACATCTGCTGTATTGGCCAGCATATTTTTTACCTGGTTGGCAACGGCGATTTGTTTATTATAATCTGGTCCATAGATTTCAGCTACGATAGTGGAAAGTACCGGAGGGCCAGGTGGCACTTCCACAATTTTAGCATTGGCATTGTATTTCGCCGCAATTTTCTGAATGAATGGCCTCATTTCACGGGCGATCTCATGACTTTGTTTTTTTCTTTCTTCTTTATTAACCAGGTTTACCTGAATGTCGGCTACGTTTTCACCTCTTCGCAGATCGTAATGCCGAACCAATCCATTAAAGCTGATAGGGGCTGCAGTGCCGATATACAATTGGTAATCTTTCACCAGCGGATATCCGGCAACGTAAGTAGCAATATCTTTTGTTGCTGCGGCTGTTTTTTCAAGTGTTGTTCCTTCCGGCATATCAATCACAACCTGGAATTCGTTTTTATTATCAAAAGGCAGCATTTTAACTGCAACTGATTTTGTATAAAACAGTAGCATCGATAGGATCAGTATGATAAAGGTGCCGAAAATAAACGCATACCTTTTCCAGCGGGTATTTAACAAAGGGTTGATGAATGACCGGTATATTTTATAGATTTTACTTTCTTCCAACAAATGTGCAGCATGATCATGTGATTTGCCGGATTTTTTTTCTTTCTCACGTAAGAAAAGAAACCCGAGATACGGAGTAAGGGTAAGTGCTACTATCAGCGATAGCACCATTGCTATAGACGCTCCGATCGGCATCGGGCTCATATAAGGACCCATCAACCCCGATACAAATGCCATCGGTAATACAGCTGCTACTACAGTGAAGGTTGCCAGTATGGTAGGGTTACCCACTTCATTAATAGCGTATATGGCTGCCTGTAAGGGTGGCAGTTTTTTCATCTTAAAATGCCGGTGCATATTTTCGGCAATGATGATCGAATCATCTACTACAATACCAGTAATAAATACCAATGCAAACAATGTAATACGATTCAGCGTATAACCGAGAAAGTAATAAGCGAATAATGTTAGTGCAAATGTTACAGGAACTGAAAGAAATACCACCAGTCCTCCACGCCAACCCATTGCCAGCATTACAAATAATGTAACCACTATTATTGCAATAAAAAGGTGCAGCAATAGTTCTGAAACTTTTTCTGAAGCGGTTTCACCATAGTTCCTGGTAACTGATACATTCATATCAGCGGGTATCAGGTGTTTTTTAGCATATTCTAATCTTTCTACAATCAGTTCAGACAATTTCATTGCATCCGCACCTTTTCTTTTAGCAATTGATAATGTAACAGCCGGATATTCTGAAGGATATTTTTTTACAGAACTATCTGCCTTTCCATAACCATGATAAACATACTGATCGGGTGTTTGAGGTCCGTCTTTAACACTGGCAATATCTTTCAGGAAAACAGGTTGTTGTTGATTGATGCCAACAACAAGGTTCTCAACATCGGTTGTGTTCCTAAGGAAATTACCTGTTTCAACAGTCAGCGCACTGTCTTTATGAAGCAATGTTCCTGAAGTTGATTGTACATTGTTTCCCTGTATAGGATCTATGATACTATTGAAGTCGATATGTTTTTCTGCCATCTTAGCCAGATCCGGTGTAATTGAAATTTCTCTTCCTCTTCCACCAATCATATTAACAACAGATACGTCTGTAATTTTTTTAATTTCATTGGTCAACGCTTCTGCAACACTACGCATGGTATAATCATCGTATTTTTCACTCCACAGTGTTATGCCGAGAGCAGGTACATCATCAATAGCCCTTGTTTTTACCAATGGCATGGTTACACCTTCGGGCATATGATCCATGTTCTTCATGATTTCATTGTAAAGTTTCACCAGCGACTTCTCAACATCTTCACCTACAAAAAACTGTACAATGACCATGGCTTGTCCGTTCATGGATGTGCTGTACACATGTTCAACTCCTTTGATATTGGAAATGATTTTTTCTAACGGAGCGCTGATCCTGTTTTCTACTTCCTGAGGTGAAGCTCCCGGGAAACCAACAAATATATCGGCCATTGGTACCTGTATCTGTGGTTCTTCTTCCCGTGGAATAAGCATGGTGCTGTATCCTCCGATAAGGAGAAAAACAATCATCAATAGTATGGTTAACTTTGATTGTATAAACGAACGGGCAATTTTACCTGAAACTCCTTCTTGCATATCTTCGGTTTATCTGTTCTTAATTAATGAATTGATTATTTCACCTGTACCGGAACACCATTGTATAAAACCCCATCAGTATTCAGGATGAATTTTTCTCCTTCCGACAATCCTGATAAGATTTCTATCTGATCTCCCAATGTTTTTCCGGTTCTTACCAGGCGAAGAATGGCGGTTTGTTGTTCACTGATGGTGTATATTTCAGAAAGCTGATCTTTTTTGATAACAGCCGTAGCCGGAACATAAATACCCTGGTTGTTATTTACATCGTTGCTATCTCTCTTTACGGGTATATTGATATTAACATACATACCGCTGTATAAATCTTTTTTGTTTTCTGCTGCTATATTGAATTTTACCAGGTAAAGTCCACCTGTTTCACTGGATGAAGGACTGATTGCTGAAACATTGATGGGAATTGATTTCTGCAGTGCTTTAATGGCTGCAGTTGCTTCAGATCCTTTTTTGATCAGGTTGATGTCTGCTTCACTAACCATTGCGTTTACCTGCAGTTCTCCGTTCTCAACAATGGTAAGCAATGGCATTCCAGGATTGGCCATATTGCCTTCATCAGCCAGTCTTTGCGATACCACTCCGGTGAAAGGAGCGCTAATGGTGGTATAGCCAATCATATTGTTTGTTTCATTGCGCATTTGCCTTGCCGCTTCCAAACCAGCTTTGGCAGCATTGTATTGAAGCGTGATATTGTCCAGCTCTTTGGCAGATGCACTTTGTTTTTTATACAGATTTGTATAACGGTCGAAATCTTTTTTAGCATTGCTGAGACTGGCTTCCGCAGCAGCAATGTTCGCATCTGTTTGTGCTCTTCTTGAAAGCATATCCGGACTGCTGATGCTGATCAGTGTTTGCCCTTTTGAAACCCTATCGCCAACCTTTACATAAATTTTTGTGATAGTACCCATAATACGACTGCTGATAGTTGCAGTTTGTTCAGAAACGATCTGGCCACTTACCTGGATCAGCTGCCGGGTTTCTTTATTCACAGAACCGAGGGTTACTTTTACCGGCGCAGCTTTCTGCATTTGTTCATGCTCTTTTTTCTCACTACAGGAAGTAAACAACATACTTGTTAGCGCAAGAATGAAGAATGCAGATTTAATCATATCTCTTGATTTAATGTTCATCGTTATTTTTTATTTGCAGTTAAGAATTTAATGTGGGCAATCGTTGCGTTATATTGATATTGAGACTGAGTAAGCTGTAATTGCTGGTTAGAGAGTTGTGTCTGAGCCAGTAAAACATCGGTACTGTTTACCAGCCCCTGTTCGTACCTGTTAGTAAGTATCCTCAGTACTTCACTGGCATTTTCAACGGAAACCCGGATACTTTTTACCTGAGAATTGATTGTTTCCAGGTTTCTTTTTGCTTTGTTCAGTTCAACCTGATCTCTATGCTGAGTTTGAGTTAATTCCTGTTCAATCCTTTTTTTCTCAATGGATTGAGTGGCAATTTTATTTTTAACTGCATTTCCGTTGAAAATATTCCAGCTCAGTTGAATGCCTGCTAGATAAGTGGATGCGTTGAATCCGGTGGCTGTTTTATCATTAAACTGGTAAGCACTAAAAGCATTTAGTGTTGGTCTGAATTTCATTTTAGAAGAACGGATCATGAATGAAGTCGCATCTATCGCTTTTTTCATCGCCTGCAGATCGGCTCTGTTCGCAGGTATACTCAAACCGGTAATATCAATGGTAGTTGCGGTTGTAATGGCAGCTGGTTTATAAATTGTTCCTGATTGTTCTCCCATGAACATACTCAGGTAGTCGGATCCGTTACGGATATTACCATTGATTTCAGCAAGATTGCTTTCAATTGAACTGATCCAGACTTTCGCATTCAGCGCATCAGACTTCTGCAGTAATCCTTCTTCAACCCGGTTGTTGGTAAACTGGTAAAGTGCATTGGCCGTTTGTAAAGATTCATTCAGCACTTTCTTTGTATCATAGGCCATCTGTAACTGCAGCAGAATTTTTTCAATTTCAAAAGCGATATAGTCCTGTGTTCTTTCAGCTTTGAATTGCTCGATTTCAATTTTTGATGCAGCTGCTTTTCTTAAATAAATTAATTCAGGATTGTATATGGGAAGATTGACCTGCATTTTAGTCATGAAATCTGTTCTGCTTCCCGGGTTGTTGAGGTAATCTGGATTGAAATCTGTTGCCTTCACTGTTTCCTGCTGAAGTTTGAATCCGAATGCATTCAGTGCATTGTTGGTACTCATTGCGGAATAGGAAAAATTTACCTGGGGTAAATAAAAAGCAGCGGTTTGTTTGTAAGCTGCCCTGGCAATTTTAATGTCGGTATTGGCCAGTTGTATCTGCTCGTTGGAAGCCATTGCTTTTTGCAGGGCAGTTTCTAAGGTAATTAATTGAGTGCTATCCTGTGCATTTGCAGTTGTGGCTTGCAGTAAGAATGAAAATGTAAACCAGTAGAAATAATGGAGTAGTTTCTTTTTTATAATCAGCATTCCGAGTAATTTGACGCAAATGTACCCGGGCTATATTTTGTGTACCGTGATAAATATCACTTAACTGAATTCTGCTTAGAATGCCATTGAAATGCACATTAATCAGGAAGAATAATTAACCAGTATTTAAGTTTAATTGAAGTAGGTATATAAGTACGAAGTGCAGAAAGCTATTCGGTAACGCAAAGCTTTGCCATTATTATTTTCATTAAGTAAATGATCAAACCCTCGTTTGAATTTTAATCAGGTAATCAAACAGGTTTGTTTCAGAAGAGAGTTGTAATTTTTTTCTTAACCGGTATCGCCCGATTTCAACACCCCGAACAGAAATATTCATCAGCTGTGCAATTTCCTTAGAGGATAAATTCATGCGCAGGTAAGCACATAACTTCAGTTCATTGCTGGTGATATTCGGATGCTTTTCTTTCAGTTCTACTAAGAAATCACTCTGAACTTTATCGAAGTGTTTTGAAAAATTTTCCCATTCTTTGTCCATGTTATCGTCTTCACTCATCGATTTGATCACCTTTTTCAATTCGGCTATGGCCTGTGGGTTTTCGAGGTTCTTGATAACTTTCGACAACTCAGTCTTTATTTTCAAGAGCAGTTCACCTTTCTTTACAAGGTGCATGGCAGAGGAAGCTAGTTCTGAATTTTTAAAATTGATATCAGCTTCCAGTTTTTCATTGCGCAATGATATCAGTTCATTTTCGGTTTTGTTTCTTTCCAGTTCATGAATGTAGAGCAACTTTTTTTGTTCTTCTTCATACTTCCTTGTTTGCTCATTGAATTTTTTCTGCTGCCATCTGTAAGCCAGGAAGAAACCAATGCCTAACAGTAACGCATATGCTAATTTAGCCCATCCGGTAAGATACCATGGAGGAAGGATTTTAAATGAATAAGCGGCTATTGGCGACTCATTGCCCAGGTTATTGCTCACTTTCACTTCAAAAGTATAACTGCCGGCAGGAAGGTTGGTATATTCTTTATCTGTTCTTTTTGTCCACTCCGACCAATTGTCTTCAAATCCCTTTCAATCTGAAACTATAAGCAATGTTCGATTGATAGCCAAAAACCGGCGCTGCAAATTCTATATGAATTGTTTTCCAGTCGCTCGATATCTCCCGGATGGCTGCAATATCCTGCACCTGTTTTTCATTTACTTCTTTGAAATAGCCGCCAAATAAAATACTGTCGGTAGTACTGCTGATTTTAACCTGCCTGATCTGCACCTGCATAGCAGGCATATTGTTCTTGTACTTGTCGTAATTGATATGAAAAAAGCCTTTCTCCGCTCCCAGGAAAATATTGTTATTGTTTACAGGATAAATACACTCAAAGCCACTGAGCATTTTATTGTTCAGTTCCGGCAGATTGATCACAGATGGTTCTTTCTTTGAGAAATCAATCACGCCCAGACTTTTTTCGTGAATAAACCAGATATTGCCCGAAGGATCTTCTTTTAAATATCGGATGCTCTGATTGCCGAGCATTTTCTGATAATATGCCGCCGGCTCAAATTTATTTTTTTGTTGATTGAACTGATAGATACCTTTTTCAGTAGCCACCAGCACTTCATTTTTTATCGTGTATACGTGATTGTTAAGTGTGGAGGGCAATCCGGTTTTATCTGTATATAACTCTTGCTGATACTTCCCGTTAGCAGCTTTATTGATTTTATAAACACCATGATAGGGGTGTGAAATCCAGTACTGTTCCGATTTATCGATGCACACAAAACGGGAGGACTCTGTAAAATCATTCATTTCATTTCCCTGTACAAAATTGCCATTGCTGAAATCAAAAAAGCTTAAGCCCTTGTAGTTGCCCGCAATGATACCGGGTGTTGGGAAAGTTCCCGATAACGGAATGAAATTCCAGTAACCATTTCGGGTGGAAATTTTTGAAGCCGCATTGTTGTTTACTAACAAAGGCACCTTCATGATGTCCCATCAGCAATTGATTGTTGATGGCACTGAGGTTCCATACCTGGCCTTTACTGTTTTCAACAGTGTTGAAGTCTCCTTTACTGAAACTCAGGTCCTGCATAGATTGCAGAGGAACACTGTATAGTCCGCTGGAGGTGCCCACAAACAATTTATTGTCGTGAATAATCGACGCATAGCCTGAACCATGTTGTAAAGCCGGATTGATCTGTTTGATTGCACTGTTGTAAACGATGAGATCGATCCCATTGTCTAATCCCAGCCAAAGATTCTGCTGCCGGTCGAGGAAAATGCTCAGTACATTGTTATTCTGAATACCTTCTTTTACCGAAAAGCGCTGGATGATATTTCCGAAATGATCTGTTATATATATGCCACTGTTATTCGTAGCCAGCGCCACCCATTCTTTGGTAACAGCCGTAACAGCATAAATTCTTTCATTTTCAAATAGTGCCGAATTAACTGATTGCAGTTTACTGATATGATTCCCGGAATAAACAAACATGCCCGATTTAAGTGAGGTTACCAGTATGGAATCAGCGCTGATGGGTAAAATCCCTGTAATCGGATCATTGGTGGGTAGCTGGTTTATTTTCTCAACAGGCGACCAGTTGCCGTTTTCGAGGCTCATCAAACCAGCTGAATAGTCGTGAGCATAAATGCGATCATTGCAAACACCCAGGTACGACCATTCCACAATGGGTTTATATACCGCCATCACATTATTGGTCAGTTTGAAAATAGTATTGTTCGAGCGGAAATAAATATTCTGCTGGTGGGCCACGATATCCCAGACGTCTCCAAAGGACCTGTCTTTCGGTGCGATAAAAGGTATCAGGGAATGATACTCGAGATTCCCGGTTTTGCCCGGCGAAAAATAACCTACCTCATCCTGTCCACCTACATATATCCGGTTATCAGGAGCTATTTCTACCGAGCGAACGATGGTTTTATTGGGTAAAGGATACAACTTCCAGCTCCTTCCGTCATAACTCAGCAAGCCCTCATTGTTGGCTATATATATAATACCATTCTTATCCTGCCGGATATCCCAGTTCTGTAATCCTGCACTATAAGATTGTTTTGGGTAATTGATTATATCGGGAAGTCCGATCGTATTCTGACAAAATACGCTTAGTGGTAAACAAACTAGCAGGATGAGTTGTTTCATGTTTGTTTCAATAAACACTGTGAAGGTATTGAAAAATGAATGATGTAGTATTGCTGTAATATAACTTTATTGAAAATCAACGCTTTGAATTTGCTGATGTAGTATTGATGTGGCGATTTATTTCTTTTCTGTAGCATCACGAACTATTTTTATTTCCATTACGAGCTGATTATTTAAAACCTAAACGTTTGCATTATGAGAGTTAAACTTACCTTGCTATGCCTTAGCATCCTGGCCGGGGGTTTTCTTCAGCTGGCTTCTGCTCAAAATCTGCAGTTGTCAGGAATCGTGAAGAATAAATCCGGCAACGAGCCACTTGTTGGCGCAACCGTTTCTGTTGAAGGAACGACTGTTTCAACGGTTACCGACTTAAACGGAAAATTTTCCGTATCTGCTCCCAAGGGGGCATTTCTTGTTTTTAGCTATACCGGTATGACGAATTTCCGGTACAAAGTTTCCAAAGCAACGACTATTGAAGTCATCCTCGAAGAAAGTTCGAAAACAATGGACGACCTGGTTGTGATTGGTTATGGAGCTAAAAAAAGACGATCATTGTCGACCTCCATTTCATCCATCAATTCAAAAGAAATTACGGCTACTCCGGTGGCAGATGCGGCCCAGGCTTTACAGGGTCGTGTTTCGGGTGTTACCATCGTACAAGGTAGCGGTGCTCCGGGCGGAACCGGTGGTACGGGAATCAAAATCCGTGGTATCTCTTCTTTAACCGGAACCAATAACCCATTGATTGTTGTGGATGGATATCCTTTACCTGATCAGCAGGCCGATAACGTACTCAACTCTTTCGGTACCGGCGATATTGAAACCATTGATGTATTGAAAGATGCTGCTGCCGCTTCTATTTATGGGGTAAGGGCTTCGAATGGTGTTATTATAATTACCACCAAAAGAGGCAGACCCGGCAAAGCAAATTTAAGTGTTGATATATATAGAGGTGTTCAACAGGCATGGAGCCTTCCAACCATGTTAAACGCCCGTGAGTATGCGATTATGAACAGTGAAGCGAGAATCGCCAGTGGTTTACCAGTGATTCCTAAACTGGCCGACTTCGAAGCAATCGGCAGACAATATGGTAACGGAACCGATTGGCTGGATGCGATTTTCAGGAATGCTGCCATTCAGAGTGTAAACCTGACCGCTTCCGGTGGTTCAGATAAAGCACAGTACCTGTTTTCTGCGGGATATTTCAAGCAGGATGGTATTGTTTACAAAACAGATTTCGAACGTTTCAATCTTCGTTTCAATGGAGATGTGAAAGTGACAGATAAAATTAAAATCGGCAACTCTCTTTCAATGAACAAATTTATTGAACGTGGTGCCGATACCTATACTCCGTTTAACAGTGTAATCCTTCTCGCTTTAACCGCACCGCCAACTGTGAAGCCACGCAACGACGATGGTACTTACGCTGGTGGTAATGGTAACGTGGATGGTTTTGCAGAACCTAACCCGATTTATCAACTGGAAGTACCCAGGAATAAAAACGTAAAATACAGGGTTACCGGAAATATTTTTGCAGAGATCAATCTGATGAAAGACCTGAAGTTCAAAGCCCTTTTTGGTGCTGATTACAATTATCAGGAAGTAAATAATTTCAGGCCTGCCACGCCATCAAGCGGTGGTAGTCCATTCAACGAAACAGGTTACTCTGTAGTGAAAGGATTGTATCCCGATTTCCTTGCCGAATACACACTTACTTACGACAAGACTTTCCGTGAGAAACATAAATTCAATGCAGTAGCCGGTTATACCTTCCAGGAAAACCGTTTCTCAGTTGTTGCTGCAGGAAGAGGCGGAAACTTTACACAACAGATTCCTGTGCTCGATGACCAGGTATTTACTCCAACGAATACTACACAGATTACCAACTCAGCATCTGATGGTGTGAACAGCAGGTTGATGTCGTACATCGGAAGGATCAGTTATGATTATGACAACCGCGGATTTTTTGGTTTCTCTATCCGCCGTGATGGTAGTTCGAATTTTGCACCGAATAACAAATTCGCTGTGTTCCCATCTGTATCTGCTGCATGGCGCCTTACACAGGAACCATTCATGAAGAATATTCACTGGCTGGATGAATTGAAAGTAAGGGCAAGTTTCGGTTATACCGGAAATCCGAATGTAGCTGCTTATGCTTATATACAAAGCATCAATCAGAGTTTCCAGTACACATTCGGTAATTCTTCGGGTGCTGGTGGCGTGGTGAATGGTTCTGCACCAAGCAGATCTTATAACCCGGATATCAAATGGGAAAAAAATGAGCAGTTCGATATTGGTTTTGATGGATCAGTATTTAAAGGCAAGTTGAATTTTAGTGTTGATTTTTATCAACGCCGTTCCAAAGACCTGATCCTCTATGTGGCTCCACCACTGGTTTCAGGAACTTTTGAATCTGTGCCTTTCAATACCGGTACTTTGCAGAACAGGGGTATCGATCTTTCACTCAATGGCGCAGTATTGCAAACCAAAGCAATTAAATGGACTGCCAATGCAGTGGTAAGTACATACAAAAATAAAGTGGTATCACTTGGGTTATCAGCTCCGCTGGATGGCGGTTTCCAAAGGATCCAGGGTGGTAGCTTAAGAACAGAACAAGGTACGCCAGCGAATTTCTTCTATGGTTTTGTAACCGAAGGTATATTCCAGTCTTATGAAGAAATTGCCAAACATGCGGTACAAACCGCTGGTACAGATCCAACAAGAAGTACAGCACCTGGTGATATCAAATTCAAAGACATTAACAATGATGGTGTGATCAACAATGAAGATCGTACCAATATCGGAAATTCAAACCCGACCTTCACTTATGGTTTGACCAACACAATTAATTACAAAAATTTAGAACTGACAATATTTATCCAGGGTTCACAGGGAAACAAAGTACTCAACTTCACCCGTTGGTATACTGAAGGTGGTGTGAGCAATGGTAATTATTCAAATGATGTGATTGGCCGCTGGACTGGCCCGGGCACGAGCAACAGCATGCCAAGGGTTACACTCAACGATCCAAACGGAAACAACAGGGTATCCGACAGGTTTGTAGAAGAAGCTTCTTACATGCGTATCAAGAATGTAAGGCTTGCCTATACCATTCCTGCTAAATGGGCCAGTTACCTGAAATTAAAGCGTACACAGGTATACGTTAGTGCGCAGAACCTGGCCACTTTTACCAATTACTCAGGATTGGATCCTGAAGTTGGTGGTGGCGTAGACATCGGTTTTTATCCACAGGCAAGAACTTTCCTGGCAGGTATAACAGTTGATTTCTAAAATTTCACCCTGTAAAAAATGCAGGTAAAATTTAATCACATTAACATCAAACAAATGAAAAGAATATTATTAAAGCAGTTACTCGTAGCAGTTACCATTGTGATGCTGTTTACGCAATGTAAAAAAGAACTGCTGACCATAGAACCTACCATACCATTAATATCGGTAGACAACTATTACAAAACAGAAGCACAGGCCATTAATGCAGTAAACGCAACATACACGCCTTTGTCTGCTATTTACAATGGCGCTGCCTGGCACCTCGGTGATATCATGAGTGATGATGCCGACCTCGGTGGCGGTGGTGGTGGCGATGGCGCTGAAACAGCAGAGCTCGACAATTTCAGCGTTACTTCTTTCAACCCGATTATCAACATCATGTGGGCGCAGTGTTATTATGGAATCCTGCGTTCGAACCTTGTAGTAGAAAGGGTTCCGTTGGTGCCAGTAATGAACGAAGATGTGAGAAAAAGATGTGTGGGTGAAGGTAGATTCCTGAGAGCATTGTATTATTATCACCTGGTACGTTTGTTCGGCGATGTTCCTTTGTATACCAATGTGATCACTGCAGAAGAGTCTGCCAATATTGCCCGATCACCTAAAGAGCAGGTATATACGCAGATCATCACTGATCTTGATTCTGCTATTGCTAAACTGCCCGATACTTACGATGCCGACAATAAAGGTCGTGCAACCAAAGGCGCCGCACAGGGTTTACTGGCCAGTGTTTATTTAACATTGGGCGATAAAGCCAATGCTGCACTGAATGCCAAAGCAGTAATCGATAACAGTGCTGCTTATGGTTATGGATTGTGGACAGACTACGCCGACAATTTCAATCTCGATAAAGAAAATGGAAAAGAATCTTTGTTTGAAGTGCAGTACAGAAGTGGTGGCGGTACCTTTTCAATTTATAGTGTAGGTAGCAATATCAATACTTTCTTCGGACCAAGAGAGCAACGTGTTGTTGCAGAAAGAGGTTATGGTTTTGAAGTGCCTACCAGGGATTTTGTAGACCAGTATGAAAAAACAGGTGCTGCTTACAGTACCATCATTGATCTCCGCAGGAACCGTTCTATCTGGATTCCGGGAGATACTTATGGTACTTATGTACAACCTGCTTCATTGATTGGATCTCCTTTCGGTTTCAATGTGAAAAAATATTTTGTTCCGGTAGATAATACAAACGGAGATGCAGGGCAGTGGAGAAGTGCACTCAATGTACCGATCATGCGCTATGCAGAAGTTTTATTAACTTATGCTGAAGCTGCAGGCCCGGTAATGGGTAAACCTTATGCAGATGAAGTAAGGGCAAGAGCCGGACTGGCCGCTTTGCCAACCGGATTATCGGATGCACAATGGCTGGAAGCAATGTACAAAGAACGCAGGCTCGAGTTTGCTTTCGAAATGCACCGCTGGTATGATTTGTTGCGTCATCCTGATCCGAATTATTTCATCACGGTGATGACAGCAGCTGGTAAAACAAATATCCAGCCTAAACACAGATACATGCCTATACCACAGGCCGAAAGGGATAAAAATCCAAATCTCACACAAAACCCAGGGTATTAAAATCTAAACTAAATAATTATGAAAAAGTATTATTTCATTCTGACCATACTCGGCATTTGCACCACACTTTTACTTACACAATGTAAAAAAAGTGATCTAAGCTTGTCGGGAACCGCATCACAGGCTGATTTTACCTTTGTGCAATCTCCTGCCAGCGACACTTTGCCTTATGCTTACAAGGTAGCTTTTACCAGTACCAGTACGGGCGAATTTATTTATCAATGGAATTTCGGCGACAATTCAGATTTGTCTGCTGAAAAGAATCCGGTACACGCTTATAAAAAAGGCGGAACTTATAATGTAACATTAACAACAGTTGGTACCAATGGCAACAATTCTATTACCAAAGTAATTGTGGTAACAGATGCCTGCAGCAATAGTTTATTTAATACGCTTACCAATTGCGGTTCCGGCGAATGGACCTGGAGCACTGATGGTGATGCCATCAGGGTTTTATCACCGGATGCAAGTACTGTTTACTTTGCAGGTTCAGCCGCAGGTTGCCAGGCAGATGATGTTTACACATTCAGTACTGATGGAACTTTTGATTATGAAGCAAATGGTCAAACCTTCGATGTACAGTCAGGATATAGTTGCCAGGCTCCGAAAGAAAATGCATTGAAGTTTAAAGTAGTGGCTATTCCAGGTGAGCCGGAAAGAATTTACCTCGATACATTGCTTTCAGGAAATGGTCGTCCGTTTATCGGCACAACAGATGTGATCGACAGCAACATGTATAAAGTACAAAGCTTTACAAACAATACGCTCACACTGCGCAGCACTATCCAGGGCTCAGGTGGTACCATTCTTGAAATCAAACTGAAGAAAGTTGAAATACTTACGTTAGCCGATATCAAGAACCTGTTAACAGGCGGCAGCAGTAAAACATGGAAACTCGATCCTGCAAGCGGTGCCAATGCAATCATTGTAGGAACAGAAGCAAATCCATCTCAATATTTTGGTGGCGGTCCGCTCGATCCGAATTGTCAGTCAGATGATACTTACACATTCTTTGCAAATGATCTGATTAGTTACAATGCCAATGGCGCTACATTCAATGGTGGTAACATCGCTCCGAATTACAATTGTGGTGGTGATCTTTCTTATACAAATACCAGTTATGTGTATGGAGCAAATACCACTGGTTTCGCAGGATTGGCTTCGATTCAATTGCCCAACACACCACCGAATATCTTTATCGGTACAACAGATGTACCTGCTGAGAATTTTTACCGCATCATTGAAATCAGTCCAACTAAAATGGTGCTGAGAGCAGGTAATGGTTCAGGAACTGTATTCCAGTTCAAATTTATTCCACAATAAAAAATGTTAATCATGAATAAACTAATGCACATTCCGGTTAAATTATCACTTGCGCTTGCAGTTATTTTGATTGCATGCACAGATAAAGAAAATGTTCCTGCTGTTCAACCAACCCCTCCGGTTGTTGATCAGAACTGGCAGTTCGAAACAACACCTGTTTGGGAAGATGATTTTAATACAGGAACTGTTCCTGATCCCTCCAAGTGGACTTACGAAACCGGCGGAAGTGGATGGGGAAACAATGAATTGCAGTATTACACCAATGGCGACAATGTTTCTCTTACGGGAGGAAACCTGGTTATTACCGCAAAGAATCAATCATTCTCTGGAAGTAATTATACATCAACCCGTATGATTACAAAAGGAAAAGGTGATTGGTTATATGGACGTTTCGAAGTAAGAGCAAAATTGCCAAAGGGCCGTGGTACATGGCCTGCCATCTGGATGTTATCCAGTGAAAACTCATATGGTACATGGCCAGCATCAGGAGAAATTGATATCATGGAGCATGTAGGTTTCGATCCGAACAGGGTGCATTGCAGTGTGCATACTTCTGCATACAATCATACATTGAATACACAGAAAACAGCTTCACAGGTTGTTGCAGGTGCTACTGATGATTTTCATATCTATCGTGTAGACTGGACGCCGTATGCAGTTCGTGGCTTCATCGATGGTACAGAGTATTTCGAATTCACCAACGAAAATAAAGGTTCAACTTTCTGGCCTTTCAATAAAAGATTTCACCTGATCATGAACATCGCTGTTGGTGGAAACTGGGGCGGAGCACAGGGTGTAGACAATACTGTTTTTCCTGCCAGTATGGAAGTCGACTACGTGAAAGTGTTTAAAATGATAGAGTAAGTTTCATGTTGCATATTTGGTTTTCTCATTAATCACTCGGTAAGTAGCGGATTGTATAAACGTTAAAAATTTATACATCCGCTTTTTTTACAATCTAATTTTCGCTGATATGAAAAAAGTATCAATAGCCATCGGCTGCATTTTTTCTTTGTTGTATACAAACAGCAATGCGCAATCATCTGCAGCAAATGATTCCATCGATAAGAAGGTAGAAGTGTTGCTCAGCAAAATGACGCTGGAAGAAAAAGTAGGTCAAATGAACCAGTACAATGGATTCTGGGAAGTTACGGGCCCTGCACCTAAAGATGGTGATGCGAAAATCAAATATGAGCATATTAAAAAAGGCTGGGTAGGTTCTGTGCTCAATGTTAAAGGCGTAGAAAATGTTTGGCGTCTACAGGAGATCGTTATGAAGGAATCAAGATTGGGCATTCCTTTGTTGTTTGGTTATGATGTGATCCATGGTCATAAAACCTTATTTCCCATTCCACTTGGTGAAGCTGCCAGTTGGGATATGGATGCATTGGAAAAATCAGCCCGCATTGCTGCTATTGAAGCCTCTGCAGTTGGCTTGAACTGGACGTTTGCGCCCATGGTGGATATTTCAAGAGATGCCCGTTGGGGAAGAGTAATGGAGGGCGCCGGCGAAGATCCATACCTTGGTACAAAAGCCGGATTGGCACGTATCAAAGGATTCCAGGGAAAAGATTTATCAGCAAACAATACCATTGCAGCTACGGCAAAACATTTTGCTGCTTACGGTTTTGCAGAAGCAGGTCGTGATTACAATACGGTAGACATCGGTACTTCTACTTTATACAATATTGTGTTTCCGCCTTTCAAAGCTGCTGTAGACAGCAATGTGCTCACCGTCATGAATTCGTTCAATATATTGAATGGAATTCCGGCCACTGCCAATAAGTTCCTGCAACGTGATGTCCTGAAAGGAAAATGGAAGTTCAAAGGATTTGTCATTTCCGATTGGGGCTCGGGTGCTGAAATGATTGCTCACGGATTTGCATCAGACTTAAAACAGGTTGCCGCCCTTTCCTCCAATGCCGGTTCAGATATGGATATGGAATCAACTGCTTATATCCAGCACCTCAAAAGCCTGGTAGAGGCAGGTAAAGTAACCATGTCTGTTGTAGATGATGCTGTAAAAAGAATTCTTCGGGTGAAATTTTTACTCGGACTTTTCGATGATCCTTACAAATACTGTGACGCAAAAAGAGAAAAAGAATTATTGTATCATCCCGATCACCTGGCTGCTGCATTGGATGTGGCAAAAAAATCAATTGTATTACTGAAAAATGAAAACCAGCTTTTACCCCTGGATAAAAATCAAAAAAGCATTGCCATCATTGGTGCATTGGCCAATGATAAAACGAGTCCACTTGGAAGCTGGCGTATAGGCTCCGACGATAGTACAGCCGTTTCTGTTGTAGAGGGGATTCATAAAATCAATTCACAGGCTTCTTATGTCAAAGGAGTTGATCTTGTTATCGGCAAACCCGATTTTATTAATGAAGTAATAATCAATCAAACCGATACCAGCGGTTTTGCTGCAGCCATCTCAGCTGCCCGTAAAGCAGATGTAGTAGTCATGGTGCTGGGAGAGCATGGCTTTCAGAGCGGAGAAGGGAGAAGCAGAACAGAACTGGGTTTACCGGGTTTGCAACAGCGATTACTGGAAGAAGTATATAAAGTGAATAAAAAAATTGTACTCGTATTGATGAACGGAAGGCCCCTGGCTTTACCATGGGCAGCTGATAATATTCCGGCAATTCTGGAAACATGGCAGCTCGGAACAAGATCAGGAGATGCGATTGCAGAAGTATTATTCGGGCTGTACAATCCATCAGGTAAATTACCGATGACATTTCCCCGTCATGTAGGACAGTTGCCATTATACTATAATCATTACAGCACCGGAAGGCCTGGTCCCATCAAGGAAGTATTCTGGTCGCATTATATGGATCAATCCAACAAGCCATTGTATCCATTCGGATTCGGGTTGAGTTATACCCGTTTCGAATATGAAGATTTAAAGATCAGTGAAGCCGGGGAACAAAAAATTCGGGTAACCGCTACCGTTAAGAACACCGGAAAATACAAAGGCGAAGAAGTGGTGCAGTTGTATATTCATGATAAGGTAGCCAGCGTAGTGCGCCCGGTTAAAGAACTAAAAGGGTTTAAAAAAATCACCTTGTCGCCCAATGAATCGGCACAGGTAGAATTTATTCTAACCGACCAGGAACTTGGTTTCTACAACAATGAAGCTGTGTTTACCACAGAGCCGGGTGAGTTTGAGATTTGGGTCGGTACCAATTCAGCAGAAGGGCTTTTTGGCGTTTTGAAATTAAACTGATCCGTTCCTGGTAAAATACCAGCCATTGAATTAGACCGGAAACAAATTTATTAGCGATATTCATGGTTGAAATTTTATCCAATCATGAAAAAAACTGCCATTCTATATTGCCTGTTGATAGCACAACTATCATCGTATGCCAATATTACGCTTCCCCGATTTTTTACCGACCATATGGTTCTCCAACGCAATCAGTCGATTCCTTTATGGGGTTGGGCTGCTCCTGGAGAAAAGATCAGCATAACGTTTGTAGATCAGCAAAAGCAGGTGGTTGCCGATAAAAGCGGGAAGTGGACCTTGCGCCTCGATCCTGAAACCGCAGGTGGTCCTTATGAACTGTCGATCAAAGGAATGAATGAAATCATTCTCACTGATGTGATGATTGGTGATGTATGGATCTGCAGTGGTCAATCCAACATGGAATGGACGGTTGCTCAATCGATGAATGCTGTGGAAGAATTGGCAAAAGCAGATAATCCTTATATCAGGCATATTAAAATCAATCGCAGCATCAATTCTCAACCACAGGATGATGTAGATAATTCCAGTTGGAAAGTCAGTACACCCGTTAATACAGGCTCATTCACAGCCGTTGGTTATTTTTTCGCAAAGAAAATGTTTGAAGTAACAAGGGTTGCTCAAGGACTGATCAATGCTTCCTGGGGTGGAACCAATATTGAAACCTGGATCAGCAGACAGGGTTTTGAAAGCAGCGATGAGTTTAAAGATATGATTGCAGCAATGCCACAACTATCGCTCGATTCATTGTTGATTGAAAGACAAAATGCAGTTTGGAAAAGACTGGAATTATTACAGGGTAAGGATTTTAAAGACAAACCATCTGCTTTTTTTATAGATCCGGCCACAAAGGATGATCAGTGGAACACAATCAATCAACCGCAAATCTGGGAAGAGCAATCGATTGGAGAAATTGATGGTATCGTATGGTTGCGCAGAACATTTACAGCAAATAGTCTGCAGGCTGGAAAAGAATCCATTCTCCACCTGGCGATGATTGATGATGAAGATTCAACTTTTTTGAATGGAACATTCATTGGTGCCACTACACAATGGAATTTACATCGGCAATATAACATTCCGGCAGGATTGCTGAAAGAAGGAAAGAATGTGATTTCCATTAAAGTAGTTGATAATGGTGGAGGCGGTGGTATCTGGGGGAAACCTGCAGACCTGAAACTGGTTACCGGGCCTGTAGAATTATCTCTGGCTGGTAATTGGAAATGTTTTGTTCTGAATGCGAAAACAGGGTCAGTTGAAAACGCTTTTCCTTCTTTATTATACAATGCAATGATTCATCCTTTGGTACCTTATGGCATCAAAGGATTTTTATGGTATCAGGGTGAATCCAATGCTTCCCGGGCCTATCAGTATCGCAAATCATTTCCATTGCTCATCAACGACTGGCGAAGGAAATGGAACAATGATCAACTGCCTTTTTATTTTGTTCAGCTGGCAACATTTGCAACAGAAGGAAACAGCAACGATGGTTGTGCGTGGGCCGAATTGAGAGAAGCGCAAACACTTACTTTATCCGTACCGAATACAGGGATGTGTGTAACAACCGATATAGGAAATCCCAATGACATTCATCCAACCAATAAACAGGATGTTGGATATCGTATTGCCGGTATGGCCCTGCATGATTTATTCAATCAGCCAATCGATTGTTACAGTCCATCATTTGATAAATTATCTGTTGTGGGAAACAAAGCAATGGTTGAATTTAAAAATGCCGGCAAAGGGATTGATGATAACCGGAAATCAGAAAACGATCAGCGGATTTGAAATCGCAGGAGCTGATCAGCATTTTTATCCGGCCATTGCAACACTGGATGCTGAAAATAAGGTAATCCTTACCTGCAAAGACGTTTCAACACCGGCTGCTGTGAGGTTTGGTTGGAAAGGAGATGCTTCAGCCAATAACCTCTCCGGAAAAAATGGTTTGCCGGTAATACCTTTTCGTACCGATGATTGGAAAACCATAACCACCAAAGAAAAATATAAGTTGGAATTAAAAATCCCCTGATTTATCTTTTGTAATAAAATCATAATCTGATGAAACATTTATCAATAATTTGTACGCTGGTTTTTATTTTTGGTTTGTCGGCACAGGCACAACCATCAAAAGAAATGAAATGGTTGATCGGCACCTGGAAGATTACCAAAGCCAACGGAACATTGATAGAACAATGGAAACTAAAAGATGACAGCACACTTACTGCAGTGAGTTATTATGTAAGAGGAACAGATACCATTCCGCAGGAAGACGTTGCATTGATCTGGAGAAAAGGAAGCTGGTATTATAATCCAACGGTCAGCAACCAGAATGAAGAAAAGCCGGTGTCATTTAAAATTATTTTCTTCAGGGGTACAGAATTTGTTGCTGAAAATGCCCAGCACGATTTTCCTCAGAAAATATATTATCGTTTAAAAGGAAAAGAATTACTCGCCAGCATTGAAGGAATAGTAGGAGGGAAATTTGAAAAACGAAATTTTGATTTCCAGTCTGAGTAAATGTTTAATTCATTTTCTGATCAGCTTTACCTTTTAGTATGAGTCTGATGGAGGCCAGGTGGGCCATTAATACAATCGGTACAATTACAGATGGAAGCCATGCAAATGGAAAATGCTGGATGGCTACATTGGGTTGATCAAATCCCCACTGCTGAATAGGGAAGCTTTGCAGAGAGTACTGCTATTGTAACAATAGTGATCAACAATCCAAGGCAAATAAAATTCCAACCAAGTAGAATCTTCTTTTTTATGGAGCTATTGCTGAAAGAAATCCAAACCATCGGCAACGCTGTTATCCCGGAAACTATATCATAATTCCATCCTTCAAAAGTCATATTAACCGGAATCTGTTTTTCTTTATACAGCCAGAACAATACCATTTCAACCGGAATCCGGATGATATGTAAGGCAGTGAGCCATGGTAAAGAAACCGCCGGCAGCCATTTTTTACTGAACTTTCCTGATAATAGAATGATGATAATCAGCAGTGAAGGCATAACCAGTACGGGTATACGCAGAGGGAGCCTGGTAAAATCCATTATAAGACAAGAAGCCCTGGAAAATTAACAGAGTCAGTAAAATGATAATCCCGCTTTTTTGAAAATTTACTGCCTTGAGAAAAAGCAGTATGGTGAGCAATGTTGTAAGGATGAATACAATATTGATATACCCGGGAAGTTGATCAATCATGTTGATTTCAATTATTATTGTTCTTTACTTTTCAATAATCAGTGAATCGATATTGGCACCCAGTGATAATAAATGCTCGCAGATCTGATCAACAAATAATTGCGGTCCGCACACATAAAAATTACCACTGAAATCCCGGATGGTATCAATCAGGAATCTTTTGTCGATTCGCTTTTCCATGAACCCGATCACTCCTTCACGGGTAATGACATTGATGAAATTATTACCGAGTATGTATTGCAACTCCTGCGGATGAATAATATCTGCGATGGTTTTATTGGATAGAATCAACGAGTTTCCAGCCATTGCATTTCTGTTGTGCAAATCCCTGAATATGGCAAGAAAAGGAGTAATGCCCGATCCGGCAGCCAGGAAAATTCCCGGACCTTTATATTGAATGCTTCCGAAAACATCGTGTATAATCAGCTCCTGGCCTGCATTGGTTCTGCCCAATTGCCTCGTTACACCTTTGTGATCCTCGTATATTTTAACCGTAAACTCAAGATAGGGCCAGTCGTTCAGTGAAGTAAAAGTGAAAGGACGCAATTGATCTTTCCATTCGGGATGGTTGATAGCAATATCAGTACCCTGGCCCGGTATAAAATGGTAACCTGGTGGTTTTTGCGTCAGGAATTTTTTTACATCAGGGGTAACAAATTCAGATTCCAGAATTTTTACAATATGAGAAGCCATGCAGCCGGTTTTTATAAAGATAAGGGCTTATTACATTGTTTGTACTACAGTGTTAAACAGTTCGTTTCAGAAAATACACTTTTCAATAAATGGTTTCTACTGTTGGAAGAGTATTAGTTTTCTACTGATTGTTTCTTGTTCAATTTTGTCCTGTTGTTTCACAATTAAATAAATCAATCGTCATGATAAAGCAATTTTTAACAGGCAAACTCACTTCTCAAATGCACTGGAGAATATTTAAAACAGTATTGCTGTTTACCATTTTACTGAGCCTGTCTATTTGGGGGTTCCTTCATCTTATCTTTTATGGTTATCCTTTCGAAGCTAAAGAAGAGGCGCTGATCCTTAGTCAGACTTTGGCTGCAGCTTTTGGCATGGCCGCCATCATCAGCCTGGCATTGCTGGCCGTTGATTTTATAAGCAAATTATCGGAGACCAAAAAAGTAAGACCTGTTCCCGTGTATGGGCGGCTTCTTTCGGCAGCGGCAATCCTGCTGATTATTCTGATGGCTTCCTGCAATGAGAAATATGCGGCAGGTATAAGGAAAGATGCAGGTACCGGACTGGTTACTTCTTACAAAAACATGGAACCCGAAAAAGTGATGCTGGTAATGAATGATGAAGTACTCAATCACACAGATATACCCATTGGCGAAAGTTTTCTGCTCATCAACAATGGGGTGGATGGCATGAAAGTGAAAGATGGCAAAGTTTCCCTCGGATGTGCTTTAAAAATTACCGATAAAAAAGGGAAAGTAGTGTTAAAAGAAAACGATCTGTTTGAAGGGCATGATGTTTTCAATGAAAAAGAAGCACGTTTACTCAAATGCATCGTTAATACCGGCGAACCCATGCAAACAGAGGAAAATTATGATGTAGTGGTGAAGTTCTGGGATAAATTCGGCGAGGGAAGCATCGAAAATAAAGTTACCATCCGTAGTATCGATATGCCCTGATAGTTTGGTTTTTGAATCTGAAGCAATTGAACGCCCTTACGGTTCAATTGCTTTTTGCTACACTTCATTTTAATATACCTGCACCCCGTTGGCTTCTTTTGCAGTTGAACAGGGGAATTGTTATTTTCAATTATGATGCAGCGGTTCATACTGGTTTTTTGGGTGTTTTTTTCTCTGTTAACGGGTAAAAATTGTTTTAGCCAGGCAAATGATTTCCGCTTTGAAAACATTACAGAAAAAAACGGTCTAAGCTATAATATTGTCAATTGTTTTCTAAAAGACAGCAAAGGATTTCTTTGGATCGGCACATACGACGGACTTAACCGGTATGATGGCAATCACTTCTACGTGTATAAGCAAACAAAAGATACCAATTCGCTGGTGCACAATACTGTTCATGGTTTGTGTGAGGATCCCGCCGGCAATATTTGGGGTTGTACAGATGATGGAGTTTTCAGGTACAATTCAGCCAGCAATAGTTTCAGGAATTATTACTCCAGGAAATTCAAATCACTAAGCGTCACTTTAACCATTTTATGCGACAAACAGGGTTCTATATGGGTCGGTGGTTTTGGCGGATTGTTCCGGTTTGATCCGAAAGCAGACAGCTTTCGTTTATTCCGCCCCGATAGTAGCAACCAATACAGCTTTTCAGGGAAAGCAGTTTCTAAAAACGGTTTGCTGGAAAGCCCTGGCGGCAATGGTTTCTGGATTGGTGGTAATAAAGGCCTGAATTTTTATGAATATAAAACCGGTCGTTTTATCAATTATTTAAACAACAAAACAGATTCGATCATATTCAACAAGAACTATATTTCGGCTTTGTCTGTTTCGCCTGCCGGGCATATCTGGTTTTTTGATAGTTACCGCAAAGCCATTGTGGGAGCAGATACCAGGACCTTTACACACAAATATGATATTGATGGTAAAAAGTTTCTGTCAGATATCTGGCTGGCCACTATTTTCGAAGACAGCAGAAAAAAACTATGGCTATCCTCCTGGTACGATAATAAAGTAACACTGCTGGATTATACAAACGGAATGCATGTAGACAGCCTGTTCTACGATAAGAAAAATCCTTCTTCCATAGCCGGAGATTTTTTCTGGGCAGCGAGGGAAGAGAAAGACGGTTCAGTTTGGCTCGGTACATTGGGAGGGATTTCAGTATACAATCCTTCGCACCTTTTTTATAAAATTCATCCGATCGCAGAAAAAGTACCTCAACTGCCCAATCGATTTCCGATTCATTTCTTTTCTGAAAATAAAGTTGACAAATCCTGGTGGATCGCCGGGTCTAACGGAACAGTAGTACATTATTTCCCACTAACAGGAAAGCATAACCTCTTTCCGGTGTCTGCATTCCCGGTGAATGAAAAAGGAAAGAAACCTGTTGCATTTTTCCGTATCAGCAATATCGGCAATACCACTTATTTTCATTCCTGGGAAGGAACCTGGCAAACAGATGGCTTAACTGAGAAAATCATTCCCTGTACCATACAAGGAAAAGAGTATGCAGATTTTCTGATAATCGATATGGTTCGGGTGGAGGATAGTATATATTTCCTTTCTGATGGCAAAAAGATACTCCGGTATAATTCACTCAATCAATCCAGAAAACTGATCAGTTTCCCATCCGATACAACTGCGGCGGGAAGAAAACGAAAGTCATATTACCTGGCATCCAAACCAGGTTCCCCTGTCTGGATGGTCTGCAATGATGAATCACTGGCTTCCGTTGATAAAAATGCATCAGTTATCAATCACATTCCGCTCGATATGGATGGGTTGCAATATGGAAGTGGTTATTTTCATTCGCTGGATATCGATGCGGAAGGCCGTGTGTGGCTTGCAAGAAAAGGGCAGGGGCTTTTCTGTTATAATCCCGCAAATAAAAAACTGCAGAACTGGCGGGAGTCCGACGGACTTTGTTTTGATCATATCATGACGTCTTCCATTGATCTGAAAGGAAGAGTATGGTGTGTAGGTTATAATAAAGTATCGGTATTTGTTCCGGCTTCCGGAAGTTTTTACAGTTTCTCATTGCCCTTAAGTACCAATAACTATTCTTATGTAAATGTAATGTGCCTGCTTTCGAACGGGAATATTCTGGTTAACATGGGTGGCGATCTCGTTGAATTTTTCCCGGATCGTATCAATATCGGACCCGTAGACTCACGGCCACTCATAAGCGAAATGATCATTTCCGGCAAAAGCAGACTGATCAGCGGGGAACAAAACATCAAACTGGAACCCAATGAGAATTTCATCAGCTTCAGATTCGGGATGATCAATAATTCAGCCATCTTTCCATATCGCTTCGAATACAAACTGGATGGCATCAATGAAAAATGGATTCAGGCAGGTAATAATCTGGAAGCAGCATATACCAATCTTCCCCCGGGGAAATATACTTTCAGATTGGTGGCGGTAGAGTCACAATCGAAATGGCGCAGTAAAGAAACAATATTGGAAATCGTCATCCGCACTCCCTTTTATCGCACGGCATGGTTTTACCTGATCATCGCTTCTTTGCTGGCAGGATTGTTGATTTTTATATACAGGTACCGGATTACTCAACAGAAAAAATATTTCGTATTACAAGGCAAGGCGCAATTGCTGGAGAAAGAAAAAGCATTGGTGATGTATGAAGGATTGAAACAACAATTAAATCCACATTTCCTGTTCAATTCACTTACTTCTCTTGCCAGCCTGATCAGTACCAATCCATCCATAGCAAGGGGGTTTCTTGATAACCTCAGTAAAACCTATCGCTATATTCTGAAAAGCCGCGATAGTGAAACGGTGCCTTTGGGCGATGAAATAAAATTCGCTGAGAATTATGTCCATCTCCAACGCACCCGGTTTGAAACAGGTCTTGAAGTAGATTTTAATGTTGATGAGCGATTCTATCACATGAAGATCGTACCCGTAACACTGCAGAATTTAATTGAGAATGCCATCAAGCACAATATCATTGATGATGAATCGCCATTGCACATTGATATTTTTACCGATAACAATTATCTGGTAGTTAAAAACAATCTGCAGAAAAAGAATTTCGTAGAAACCAGTAATAAACAAGGTTTGACAAACCTGAAATCATTGTACCGGTATCTCAGTGAAAGACCTGTGCAGATTGAAGAAGATGAGGAATTTTTTGCCATCAGAATTCCATTGATTTAATGATAAAAATTTTTAAAAATACATTGTTATGAAAGCTGTTATTATTGAAGACGAAAGCCTCATTGCCAGGGAGCTGCAACATAAAATTCAGTCTGTAGCGCCCGATCTTTCTATTGAAACAGTACTGCCCAGTTTGAAAACAGCCCGTAAATGGCTGATGCAAAATGCAGAACCTGATTTGTTTTTTATGGATATTCAACTAAGCGATGGCGTTAGTTTCGAATTGTTCGATCAGTTTGATCTTAAGAGTCCGGTGATATTTACAACAGCCTACGATGAATTTGCCATCCGGGCTTTTAAAGTTAATGGAATAGATTACCTGCTTAAGCCCGTTGATACAGATGATTTAAAAAGAGCAATTGAAAAAGCAAAAAATGTTATCAAAGCAGATTCACCTGCCCCCACCAGTATCAAAGAATTGTTGCAGGCATTGCAGCAACCATCGGCCGGAAAATCTCTGTTCAAAGAAAAATTTATAGTAAGTGTTCGCAGCAACTGGCTGCCGGTTTATACCAAAGACATTGCCTGTTTTGTTCGGGAAAACCTGAATTACCTGTACAAATTCAGCGGAGAAAAATTCATACTCGATTATACAACGCTGGAAGAAATTGAAGAACTGCTGGATCCCAATATTTACTTCAGGGCAAATCGCCAATCAATCATTCACATTGATGCGATTGAAAAGATAAAACTGCACGAAAATCAGAAATTGACCGTTACACTGAAGGATCCGTTGAAAATGGAGCAGGACATCAGCAGGGAAAAAGCACCGGGTTTTAAAAAATGGCTCGATCGTTAAGTGATTTAATTTTCGAGTAACTTAATACCTGTTTTTTCCAGACTGATTTTTTTCTGCTTGTACAGGTTACCGATAGTCATTTTAAAAGTTTTCTTGCTCATAGCAAAGAAGGCATAAATTTCTTCGGGGTCGCTTTTGTCATAGTAGGGAAGATATCCGCCGTTTTCTTTTAACAGGCGCATGACTTTCTCTCCTTCGTCTTCTACACGATTATACCCCGGCTTGCCGGCAGCAACATCAATATTGTTGGTATCAGGATAAATTTTCTTAATGAATCCTGTAAATCGGTCCCCCGATGTTATTCTCCGGTAGATTTCATTGAAATGCAAAACGCCGGTATGCTGGTTGTTGATGATCACCAGGTAGCCAATATCGGTTCTCCGGTAAACGGTTAATTGAACAATTTCTTTTTCTTTTACCGTTAAATTTTCATTGCTGAGAAAAGGATCTATTCTCTCGGTGGCGGCTAAACGACCTGTTTGCTCATCCAGTACAATCTTCACCAGGTATTCGCCATTTGGTAACATTTTTTGCAATTGCTGCGATTTCGGTACAAACAGGTCTTTCATCAATCCCCAATCCAGAAAAGCACCTTGTTCTGTTACACTTACTGCCCTTAGTTTTACAATATCACCCAATATGCCTTTCGGCTCCTGTGTAGTAGCGATCAGGCGATCTTCGCCATCGTGGTACACAAATACTTTCAATTCATCGCCTTCTTTCGTACCTGCGGGCACAAAGCGTTTGGGTAATAAGATTCCATCTTTTCCATCATCCAGGTAAACACCAAACTCTACCAGACGCAGTACTTTTAATTGATTGTATTCACCGGTTTTGATCATCAGCATTGTTTGTGTGCAAGATAAGTCATACTGCTGCAAACCCGAAATACACTATCTTCACTTAAATAATAATTGATTTGAAGTTTACAGAATTCGGATTCGATAGCCGCCTGATGGAAGGGATTGATGCGGCTGGCTATGAAGAAGCCACTCCCGTACAAACCCAGGTTATCCCGCCAATACTTGAAGGAAAAGACATCATTGCCTCTGCTCAAACCGGAACCGGCAAAACGGCCGCTTTCCTGCTGCCACTGATTCATAAAATCATAACTGCAGAACATGATCAGCACACGATCAATGCACTGGTAATCGTGCCTACCAGGGAACTCGCCATCCAGATTTCACAACACCTGGAAGGGTTCTCGTATTTCGCCGGCATCAGCTCCATAGCTGTTTATGGCGGAGGTGATGGCAATGCTTTTATACAGGAAAAGAAAGCTGTTAGCATGGGTGCCGACATTGTTGTTTGCACACCGGGCAAAATGATGGCGCATATCAAAATGGGTTATGTAAAACTGAAAGGCCTGAAGTACCTGGTACTTGATGAGGCCGACCGCATGCTTGATATGGGATTTTATGATGATATCATGTTTATCATCAATCAGCTTCCGGCTAAGAGACAAAACCTGCTTTTTTCTGCAACGATGCCATCTAAAATCAGGGAGCTCTCCAGGAAAATCCTGCACAATCCCCTTGAAGTAAATATTTCCATCAGCAAACCACCGGAGAAAATCATTCAGCAGGCATTCATTGTGTATGATGCCCAGAAAATACCGCTCACACTGCATTTACTCAAGGAAAAACAATTCCTGAGTGTGCTCATTTTCTGCAGCAGTAAAATGAGTGTAAAGCAACTAACGAGAGACCTTAAACGAAATAGAATTGATGCCGATGAGATCCATAGTGACCTCGACCAGGAAAAAAGAGAAGAAGTATTGAGTCGCTTCCGCAGCAGGCGTTTGCCGGTACTGGTGGCTACGGATATACTCAGCAGGGGTATCGATATCGACAATATCGGACTTGTAATCAATTTTGATGTGCCGCACGATGGGGAAGATTATGTTCACCGCATCGGCAGAACTGCCAGGGCTGAAGCGGACGGTACCGCCTATACGCTGGTAAGTCCGAAAGAACAACGTCGTTTCATGGCCATTGAAAAACTACTCGAAAAAGAAGTGCCCAAAGGTGTAGTGCCAGAGAATCTTGGTGAAACACCGGCCTATAGTCCATCTGCCAACCGCAGCACTGGCGGCAAGAAAAAGCAGTTTTACAAAAAACGTCCTCCGGGCCGTAGTTAAATTCCCTTTTTGGGAAGTTTAGAACACAACAGAATCTCAGGGTGGTGAAATATCTTTGTAAAAATCAGTTTCATCAGCAATACCGCCAGCATATTAACCAGCCCGATTGAATATTTAACGGGTATCAGCACCATTAAAGGGGATCTGCTCAGGAAAGAACTGGGCATTTTTACATTTAAAGATCTGCTGGAACATTATCCATTACGTCATGTAGACAAAACAAAGGTTGATACCATCGCATCCTTAACTCCCGCTAAGGAATATGCGCAGGTAGCCGGTAAACTGGTGAGCCTGCACACGATGGGCGAAAAGCAGAGCAAAAGACTGATCGGTATGTTGCAGGATCAAACTGGAACCATTGAACTGGTTTGGTTCCAGGGCATATCCTGGGTAGAGAAAATACTGCAGGTTGGCCAATCATACCTTGTTTTCGGTAAAACGGGTTTCTTTATGAACAAACCTCAGATTGTTCATCCCGAACTTGAAAACTATTCACCCGAAAAAGCAACCGGCAAATCATATCTGGAACCGGTCTATCCATCTACAGAAAAATTAAAATCAAAGGGGCTCAATGGCAGAACGATTGCCAAACATACCCGAGACCTGCTCAATAAAATAACGGCAAAGGATTTACCCGAAAATCTACCGGCTACATTAATTCAGCAATACAGGCTGATGGGCAGGTTCGATGCCTTCAGCCAGGTGCATTTTCCTGTTTCTGAAAAAGCATACAATGACGCTGTTCGAAGGTTGAAATTTGAAGAATTGTTTTTTGCCCAATTCAGCATACAATTGATCCGGCTGAACCGTCAATTAACGGTCAAAGGATTTATGTTCGAAAAAGTTGGTCCGCTCTTCAATTTATTTTACGATAAATACCTGCCTTTTGAACTCACCAATGCACAGAAAAGAGTATTGAAGGAAATCAGGAAAGATACCGGCAGTGGTCACCAGATGAACCGGCTTTTACAGGGAGATGTGGGCAGCGGTAAAACCATGGTGGCATTACTGGCGATGCTCATTGCAGCAGATAATCATTTTCAGAGTGTATTGATGGCACCTACGGAAATCCTTGCCCAGCAACATTTTTCGGGCATTACGGCTTTATTGAAGGAGATGCCGGTGAATGTAGCTTTATTAACAGGTTCAACCAGTACCAAAGAAAGAAAACGGATTCTGAAGGAGTGTGCTGAAGGAGAAGTGAATATCCTGATCGGCACACATGCCATCATCGAAGACCAGGTTGTTTTCAAAGACCTTGGTTTTTGTGTAGTGGATGAGCAACATAAGTTCGGCGTAGCACAACGGGCAAGGCTCTGGAAGAAAAGCAAACTGCCCCCACATATCCTCGTTATGACGGCAACGCCTATCCCAAGAACACTGGCACTCACCGTTTATGGCGATCTCGATTACAGTGTGATTGATGAACTTCCCCCCGGAAGGCAACCAATCAGCACCATTCACCGAAATGAAACGGCAAGACCGCAGGTGATGGATTTTATCAAAGAACAGATCACCCTGGGAAGACAAGCTTATATTATTTATCCGCTGATTGAAGAAAGCAGCAAACTCGATTATGAAAACCTCATGAAAGGGTATGAAGAAGTGAAGTCTTTTTTCCCGGAACCGAAATACTGGATCAGCATGGTGCATGGCAAGCAACCATCCGATCAAAAAGAAACCAACATGCAGCGTTTTGTATCCGGGGATACTCAGATAATGGTAAGTACCACTGTGATTGAAGTTGGGGTGAATGTACCCAATGCCTCCGTGATGGTTATAGAAAGCGCTGAAAAATTCGGGTTATCGCAATTGCACCAGTTGAGGGGAAGGGTAGGAAGAGGAGCCGATAAAAGTTTCTGCATCCTGTTAACAGGAAGAAAATTGTCGAACGACTCCAGGGAAAGATTGAAAATAATGGTGAGCACCAACGACGGTTTCAAAATTGCAGAAAAGGATCTTGAATTGAGAGGCCCTGGTGAGATAGAAGGAACCAGGCAAAGTGGAGCACTGCAATTCAAACTGGCCAATATTGTGGCCGATAAAGCCATGCTGGAAGTTGCCAGGGAATCCGTGACAAAAATTATAGAAACAGACCCCGACCTTTTACTCATTGAAAACCAACCTCTAAAAGCATACCTTCAGCAACAGAAAGGCAAAACCCGCTGGAGTAAGATTGCCTGAACCATCATTCGTTAAAACCTACTTAAAGCTTTTGTTATCAAAACAATTGGGGTGAGAATTTCGTTTATAATAAGTAAATTGTAAAAAAACATATCGTTGACCGGAATTCGAAAAATACTTACTGTCTCAGCGTTGATGATCATTGCTGTGTTGCCCTGGAAACCCGCTTCAGCACAGATAGATTTTGTAGAAAACAAAGGCCAGTGGAACGATAAAATTCAATATAAGGCTGACATGAGTGCCGGTGCTTTTTTCCTCGAAGAAAATAGTTTTTCGGTACTGATGCACAATCCGGAGGAAATGCAACTGATGCACGACCTGGAACATGGCCATCCAAATAAGAAAACAGATCCCTCCGCAAAATATACACTTCACTCTTTTTTTTACAGGGTGAATTTCCTGGGTGCAACAAAAGGATTGAAACCAGTTCCGGAAAAACCTTTGGCAACTTATAATAATTACTTCCTGGGCAGTGATCGTTCTAAATGGAAAGGGAATTGTCGCATATTCCAGGCCGTTACTTACAAAAATCTTTATCCCAATATTGATCTGCGTTATTACAACGATGGCGATAATATGAAATACGATCTCATCGTTCACCCGGGAGGTAATATATCCCAGATCGCACTCAGGTACGATGGACCAACAGAATTGCTGGTTCGCAATAAAGAACTGATCATCAAAACTCCGCTGGGAGAAGTAAAAGAATTGTATCCATACAGTTATCAGTCATCTGCAAAAGAAGGCCGGAAGGAAGTGGATTGCAGGTATGTGGTAAGGAACAACGTGGTTACTTTCAGTGTTAAAAATTATGATGCATCAGAAACCCTGATCATCGATCCAGCCATTATCTTCTCATCACTAACTGGTAGTCGTGCCAATAACTGGGGTTATACTGCTACACCGGGGCCCGATGGTTCTTTGTTTGCCGGTGGCATCAGTTTCGAACCCAATTACCCGGTTTCACCAGGAGCCTACCAGACTACCTTTGGTGGCGGTGCTTCAGAAGACGGATTGGGCCAGCATGATATTGCGATTTTCAAGTTTTCAGCCAATGGTTCTGCCAGATTATATGCTACTTATCTCGGTGGTTTCGGTAACGAGCAGCCGCACAGTATGGTAGTGGATGGTGCCGGCAATCTGGTTATTGCGGGCCGTTCTTCTTCAACCAATTATCCGGTTACACGCCCGGTCATCGGCAGCGGAGGATTCAACGATATTGTGATCACCAAATTCAATGCTGCAGGTACTTCCTTGTTAGGTTCTGTGAGAATCGGAGGTTCCAACGATGATGGTGTAAACATCCGGGCAAAATATAAAAGTCCGTTTGGCACCGACCGTTTAAGGCGCAATTATGGTGATGATGCACGCAGTGAAGTAATCTTCGATGCTGCCGGAAACATCATCCTGGCTTCTTGCACCCAATCGGCTAACTTCCCGGTGAAAGATCCTTCCAATTCGGCCCAGGCTAGTTTTGGTGGTGGTTTGCAGGATGGTGTGGTGTTAAAGTTCAACAGCAATTTTTCCAATTATTTATACGGAACATTCTTTGGAGGATCGGGTGATGATGCCTGTTTTGTAGCAAGCATCAGTCCGAATACCAATACCATTTTTATTGCAGGTGGCACCACCAGTAATAATCTTCCGGGCAATAAAACCGGCGTGATCTATAGTGGATATCGTGGTGGAAATACAGATGGATTTATCACACAACTGAAACCTGATAGTCTGGGCATTATCAAAACTTCTTACCTCGGCACCAGTGCTGCAGATATCGTTTATGGATTGAAGTTCGATAAAGCAGGCTTCCCTTATGTGATGGGCACTACAGAAGGTAGCTGGCCCATTCTGAATGCGGCTTTCAGTAATCCCGGCAGTTCGCAGTTTATCAGTAAACTGGCGCCTGATTTTTCAAGATTTATTTATTCTACTGTTTTCGGAACAGGTTCATCCGTTCCTAATATTTCACCTATTGGTTTCATGGTAGACCGATGTGAAAATGTATACGTATCCGGTTGGGGTGGCGATGTAAATGGTGATTACAACAACGGAAGTACACAGGGTTTGCCTGAAGTGAGCCCGCTTACGAATATACCGGCTGCAGATGGATCCGATTTCTACTTTTTTGTACTGAAAAAAGATGCGGCCAGCCAGTTGTTTGGCTCACATTTCGGACAGTTCCGTGGCAATATCGGCGATCACGTGGACGGCGGAACCAGTAGGTTCGATGAGAATGGTATTATCTATCAGGCCGTTTGTGCCAATTGCTCCGGAGGTACAACATTTCCAACAACTCCAGGTGTATGGAGTTCTGTCAATGGAAGCCGTGGTTGCAATGAAGCTGCCCTCAAAATTGAAATGAATTTTTCCGGGGTAGCCGCCACCGTTAGAGCATCTATTAACTCAGTGATTAATGATACTTCGGGTTGCGTTCCTTTCAGGGTTGATTTTATTGACACCCTCGGAAAAGGAAAAAAATATTACTGGGATTTCGGCAATGGTTTAAGAGATACTACTGTTGCGCCGAACTTCAGCACATTCACCAATTATACCGCTGTTGGTACTTATACAGTGAGGGTGATTGCAGAAGATTCCACTACCTGTAATATTCGGGATACCGTTTTTATTAAAATCAAAGCGGGAGATAATTTTGCCAACCTTGGTTTCAGGGCTGTGAAAGATCCTCCCTGCACCAGTTTGAATTATACTTTTGTCAATGAATCCGTTCCAACCAGAGGTAGTTTTGGTCCGCAGAGTTTTGTATGGGATTTCGGTGATGGCTCAGCACCACAGGTTGCATTCAATGGAACACATACTTTTCCGGCAATCGGCGATTATGATGTAACCTTAACGCTGGTTGATACATTGTTCTGCAATGCACCCGATAAAATTACCATTACCATCAGGGTGAATCCAGTGGTGGAAGCTAAGTTTAATACTTCCCCGGTTGGTTGCGCTCCTTATTCGGCACAGTTTACAAATCTCTCCGGAACATCCGATGTAACCTGGGAATTCAGTGACGGAACAACATCTACGGTAGAAAATCCGGTTAAACTATATTCAGTTCCAGGAACCTACCAGGTACGGTTAATCGCAAGGGATCCGAACACCTGTAATAAAATAGATACTTCTGATTATTTCACGATAGTAGTTTCTCCGAAACCTGATGCCAGATTCAGTTGGGGGCCTATTCCACCACAAAGAAATACGCCGACACAGTTCAACAATCTGTCAACCGGTGCCATTAGGTATCTCTGGAATTTCGGCGATGGAGAAAGTTCAACCGAAGTGAACCCAAGGCACCAATACAATGCAACGGGCAATTATACGGCTGAACTGATTGCTTACAATGCACAGAATTGTACCGATACATTCTCACTCGTTGTAAATGTATTGATAGACCCATTGCTGGATGTGCCGAATGCCTTTACGCCCGGCCGTTTCGGTGTAAACGGAATGGTTTTCGTTACGGGTTTCGGTATAGCAAAAATGGACTGGAAAATTTACAACCGTTGGGGACAACTCGTCTTCCAGTCGACCAACCGCAAACAAGGTTGGGATGGAACTTTTAAAGGTAAGTTACAGGCGATGGACGTTTATGCCTATACGTTAGATGCAGAATTTTCAGATGGAAAGAAACTCCGTAAAACCGGCGATATTACTTTATTGCGATAAAATGATGAACAACATTGAACAGAACTAAAACGATATCGGTCCATTTTGATAAAACAGAAAAACTGTTGGTACAACAATGGCAATGGACAACCGTGCTGTTATTGCTGAGTTTGCTGTCGATTCTATTTCCAAAGCAATCGCAATCTCAGGATCTGCATTTCTCACAGTTTTTCAATTCACCTTTGAGTACAAATCCTGCCAACACGGGATTTATACCGGATGCAGATTACAGAATCGGTGCCCATTACAGGAATCAGTTCAGCAATATCATGGCCATTCCTTATAAAACCTTCAGTGTTTTTGGGGATGCTCAGGTGATGCGCAATAAAATCGAAAACGGATGGCTCGGTCTCGGGGGAATGATCCTCAGCGATGTTGCCGGAACAGGCAGCCTGCGTTCCACAAAAATTTATGGATCCATTGCTTATCACCAGATGCTCGGCAACAGCAGTCTCCTCAGTGCCGGCTTTAACCTGGGTTGGGCCAATAAGCGAATAGATCCCTCCGTTTTAAAATTCCCCGATCAGTTTGATGGTCGCTTCTTCGATAATAAACTGCCTACTGAAGTAGTATTATCAAATACCAGTGTTAGTTATTTTGATATGCAGGCTGGGCTTAATTATGCTTATTTCCCTACCGAAGATATTTATATCAATGCCGGCTATTCTATTCATCATGTGAACAAGCCCAAAGAAACATTCTTTGATGACAACAATGGCAATGGTATCATTCCGATGCGGCATATTGGTTTTGTAAATGCCATTCTGAAAGTAAATCCAAGTGTGATCATCAGTCCGAATATTTTTTATACCAACCAGGCAGGCGCTTCAGAACTGGTAGGTGGTTTGCTGATGAATTACAACCTGGGTGAGTATGGCGATAAACAATTAATTGGTGGAGTTTATTATCGTTACAAGGATGCCTTTATTCCAATGCTGGGCTTCCAGGTGCACAACGTGAAATTCACCTTCAGTTATGATGTAACGGCTTCTCCATTGAAGAATTTCAACAATTCACGTGGCGCCAGTGAATTCAATGTGATGAAGAATGGCTTCTATAAAGAAAATACCGATCGGCAGTCGCTTTGCCCTACATTTTAATATCTGACTGAAAGCTGACAGTCATTGAGCTATTTTTACGAATTTTGCACAAATCATTTTACATGTTGGCATCTGCCGGAACTTCCATTCAATACAACGATCACCTGGTTGCTTTCAGAAATATCGTGGGCGATGAGTATGTTTTCATTGATGAAGAGAACAGGAACAATTATGCACACGACGAAACAGAGAATCTTCATTTCTTGCCGGATATTGTAATCAAACCGGTAACTGCTGAAGAAATCAGTCAGGTGATGAAGATCTGTAATGCACATAAAATTCCTGTTACACCAAGAGGTGCAGGTACCGGATTGAGTGGTGGTGCTTTGCCCCATAAAGGCGGTGTATTGATTTCATTCGAAAGGATGAACAGGATCATTGAAATTGATGAACGCAACCTGCAGGTGACTACGGAGCCTGGTGTGATTACCGAAGTTTTACAGAATGCTGTAAAAGAAAAAGGTTTGTTTTATCCGCCCGATCCAAGCAGCAGGGGCAGTTGCTTTATCGGTGGAAATATTGCCGAAAACAGTGGTGGGCCCAAAGCAGTGAAGTATGGTGTGGTGAAGGATTATGTACTGAACCTGGAAGTAGTGTTGCCTACCGGTGATATCATCTGGACAGGCGCCAATGTACTCAAGAATTCCACCGGCTATAACCTTACACAACTAATGGTAGGGAGTGAAGGCACATTGGGATTGGTGACGAAAATTGTATTGAAATTGTTACCGCATCCAAAGCACGATCTGTTGATGCTCGTTCCTTTTAATGATCTTGAAAAAGCCGGGGCTGCTGTTAGTGCCATATTCAGGGCAGGCTTTACGCCGAGTGCATTGGAACTGGTAGAAATTGATGCTTTGAAAATTGTAAGTCAGTTTTGTAGATAGTACAGTCGTTCCCGTTAGTGATGAAATGGCTGCACACCTCATCATCGAAGTAGATGGTAACCATCCCGATACACTGATGAACGAAATGGAAGCTATTGCTGAATTGCTTACAGGCTTCGATTGCGGAGAAGTGTTCTTTGCAGATGATGCACAACAGAAAGCAGAATTGTGGAAATTGCGTCGTCGGGTAGCCGAAGCCGTTAAGCTTGCAGGATATACGATAGAAGAAGATACGGTGGTGCCAAGAGCGAATCTGCCGGCACTCATCAAAGGAGTAAAAGCCCTGGGCAGGGAATATGATTTCAATGTTGTGTGTTACGGTCATGCTGGTGATGGAAACCTTCACATCCGCATCAAAAAAGAAGGCAGCATTTACAGCCTGAACAATCCGGATGTTATACCAGCATTAAAGGCATTGTTTAAACTGGTGCAATCACTAGGAGGAACCATCAGCGGCGAACATGGAATCGGACTGATTCAGAAAGAATACATGGATATTGTTTTTAATGATGCCGAAATGCAGCTCATGAGAGGTATCAAAAAAACATTTGATCCGAATAATATTTTAAACAGCGGAAAAATTTTCGATTTATAGTATATGAAAGTCATGAAAAAGAAATCAATCCTTTCCTTATTGTTACTTGCATCCTGTATGATTTCCTTTGCTCAGTATGAAAGCAAGGATGAAGAAAAAGGAGGTTTTAAAAAAGAAAACCTGTTTACTGGTGGTACACTGAACCTTGCATTCGGTAACCAAACAACTTCATTGGGTATTAGTCCATACTTTGGTTACAGTTTGAATAAGTTTATTGATGTGGCCGCAACCCTTCAATACAACTACATTTCAGAAAGAGATTATCCTTTTCAGGGCGATAAACTCAGGCAAACAACCTATGGTCCTGGTGCATTTGTGCGCATATTCCCATTCAATTTTCTGTTTGCGCAGGCACAGTATGAATTCAATATGATCCGTATTAAATACATTCCTTTCGGTACCGGAAGCCAGCGTGAGAAATACAGGCTGGATGCTCATAGCCTGTTGGTAGGTGCTGGATTTTCTGGCGGCCGCGATTTCCCCGATCAGAAATCCTATTATTATATTTCAATTTTGTGGGATGTGGCCAAATCGAATAACTCACCTTACAAAGACAATTTAAACAGGGCTGTACCCATCATCAGGGCAGGTTACAACATTGCTTTATTCCAGGGCAGAAATAACAGGGATTATTAAATAAATGGGATGATATCTTCTGGTTTGTTCAGTATCGTCATCTTTTCATTGGGATGATAGTATAAAAATTCTTCCTGGTGCATGCGGTCGATGTGTGCAATCAGGTGATCATAAAATCCATTAGTATTTAAGAAGAATATTGGTTTGTTGTGGATGTTCAGCTGATTCCAGGTTAAGAGTTCAAACACTTCATCGAGTGTACCATATCCTCCGGGAAGTATAACCGCTGCGTCACATTTTTCATACAACATGATTTTACGGCTATGCATACTATCAACAATATGCAATTCTGTAAGTCCGTCATGTTGATTCTCAAAGCTGGCCAGCAGTTCAGGTATAATCCCTATTACTCTTACCATTGTTTTCCAATGCAGCATTGGCAACGGCTCCCATCAGTCCGCGATTACCGCCACCATAAATCACTGTTACATTTTTTTCCGCCAGAATTTTTCCCATTTTCCGGGTATGTTCTTCAAACAATGGATTGGTTCCACTTTTACTTCCGCAGAAAACTGTAATTGATTGGATCGACATAAGCTGATTTTAAGCAAAGGGAAAACAATTTTGAGTATCTTCAAAAATTATTGTAGAAATTAATCTTTTATTCAATCAGCAGATATGTCAACCGCTGTGCTTTTTAGCTTTGTTATCGGGTATTTTCTTTTATTGCTGGGTGTAGCCTGGTACACTTCACGGGGTTCCAACAATGAATCTTTTTTTATCGGCAATAAGAAGAGCAACTGGATGCTGGTGGCATTCGGAATGATCGGCACATCCTTGAGCGGTGTAACATTTGTAAGTGTTCCGGGTGGTGTGGGAACGGGTAATTTTTATTATTTCCAGATTGTACTCGGCTATTTGCTCGGCTATATGGTAATTGCGTTTGTGCTGCTACCGCTTTATTATAAAATGAACCTCACGAGCATTTATACTTACCTCGAAAGAAGGTTTGGTGTGAATGCACACAAGGCGGGTGCTTCTTTTTTTATCTTATCAAGGGTTGTTGGCGCTACTGCGAGGTTATACCTTGTAATCAATATCCTTCAGTTGTTTATACTGGATAAACTCGGCGTTCCATTTGTGGTTACTGCTTTTGTTATCCTGTTGATGATCCTGCTGTACACTTTTGAGGGCGGTGTTAAAACAATTATTTATACAGATACGCTGCAAACAACAGGCATGTTATTGGGGCTCGTAGTTTGTATTATTGTTATCATCAAAGCGCTGGGCACCGATTTTTCAGGGGCTCTTACTTTACTCAACGATAAGGGGTACACGAAAATTTTTAATACAGATATAAAGGCTGGTTCCTATTTTCTCAAACACATCATCGGCGGTATGTTCATCGCCATAGCAATGACAGGCCTCGACCAGGAGATGATGCAGAAAAACATCAGTGTGAAAACGCTCGGTGATTCACAGAAGAATATCATGAGTTTTACGGCGGTACTGATGGTGGTGAATTTTCTTTTTCTCTTCCTCGGTGGTATTCTGTATCTCTATGCCAGTGCCAACGGCATCAGCACAGCACCCGATGACCTTTTCCCTACGATCGCTCTCAGTGAAGCATTCAGTGGCACCATCGGCGTATTGTTTATTATTGCCCTGATATCAGCTTTGTTCCCGAGTGTAGACGGTGCCATTACTTCACTTACTTCTTGTTTTTGCATCGATATACTCGGTCTCAATAATAAACAAGGCACAGAGAAACAGAAGAAGAATACCAGGCTGAAAGTGCATTTCAGTTTTGCATTGTTGTTTTTCATCCTGGTACTGATCTTTAAAGCCATAAACGACAAACTTATCATCGATTTCATCCTGAAGTTTGCAGGTATCACCTACGGTCCGTTGCTGGGTCTTTTTGCCTTTGGTATCCTCACCAAACGTTCGCTCAATGATAAGATGATCTGGACGGTTTGTATTCTGGCACCCATGGCAGCTTTGGGACTCGATATGCTCAGCAGTCCCGAATGGTATGAAAAGAAACTGCACATGAGTCTTGGACTTAGTTCTCTTTCACAAACCATTTTCAATGGATATAAAATCGGGAATGAACTGATTCTCATCAACGGCATTTTAACTTTCACCGGCCTGTTAATGATTTCAAAAAAATCAACCAGCAGTTAAGCTTTTATGGAATTAATCAATCTCTTAGCTGAAGCATATGCCGGTCGTTACACATCGGCATTGAGTGCTGTAGAAAAGCAGAATGAAATGGAAACACTGGCCAGTCATGCGCATGCCCATATGCACAGCGGTCATGTACAAGGCAGGTTCCTCCAGATGCTCAGTCATATGATACAACCTGCACGACTGCTGGAAATAGGCAGTTTTACAGGGTTTAGTGCGCTTTGTCTGGCTGCAGGTCTGAAGCCCGAAGGTCTGCTCCATACCATTGAATGCCGTGAAGAAGATGCTGCTATGGCTGCCCGTTATTTTGAATTGGCTGGTTTGCAGAGCAGGATAAAATTGCACATCGGGGATGCCATTAAAATTATCCCCACCCTGTCAGAAACATGGGATATGGTGTTTATCGACGCCGACAAAGTGAATTATATTGAGTATTACGAATTAACTTTGCCGCAGGTTAGAAAAGGGGGGTGGATATTGGCCGACAATGTACTGTTTCATGGCCAGGTACTCGAAGATCCGGTAAAGGGGAAAAGTGCTAAAGCGATTCAGGCATTTAATGAACATGTGGCTGCAGATCAAAGAGTAGAGCAGGTATTGCTAACAGTTAGAGATGGTTTGTTATTAATCAGGAAATTATAGCATGCAAAAACTGGTACTGATATTTTTTGGATTATTGTTTACTGTTCAATCAGTAAAGGCCCAGGATATGTCGATCCAGCAATACATAGATACCTATAAAGACCTCGCCATTAAGGAAATGAAAAGGATGGGCGTTCCGGCCTCCATTACACTTGCACAGGGAATCCTGGAAACTGAAAACGGTAACAGTGATCTCGTAAGAAAATCAAACAATCATTTTGGAATCAAATGCAAAAGCTCCTGGAGTGGAGGTTCTGTATTTCATGATGATGATGAAAGAGGAGAGTGTTTCAGGAAATACACTACTGCAGAAGAAAGCTACCGCGATCACAGTAATTTCCTGAGGGGTAGCGAACGTTATGCCTTTCTTTTTAAACTTGATCCGGCTGATTATAAAGGTTGGGCATACGGATTAAAAAAAGCCGGTTATGCCACCAATCCAAAATATCCCGAAATCCTGATCAAACATATTGAAACCTATAACCTCAATCAATATAGCCTGGAAGCTTCAGGTGAGGTGCCGGTATTTGATGCTGCAAATTACCAGGATGATCCCTCAATCGCATCAACCAATCAAACAGCAACTCCTTCAACGAATGGCAAAACCCTCTTTAATGGATTGAAAGCGATTTTTGTACCTGCTGGTACATCGCTCCTGGCCATTGCCACTCAGTTTGATATTTCATTGGCTAAATTGATGGAATTCAATGATTTAGAGAAAGAAGGTATATTGCCAGAAGAAACCTGGATATTCCTGGAGAAAAAATTAAAGCAGGGCAAAAGAGATAGTTATACTACAACCGGTACCGAAACCGTTTATAACATTGCGCAAACCAATGCATTACAGTTGTCTTACCTGCTGGAATACAACGGGTTGAAAAAGGATGATCTGGTTCCAACAGGAACAAAGATCTGGTTAAGGGATCCATCATCCATTAAAACTGAAACGGAAGAACTGAATCCAAAATTGCATAAAGTGCAACCGAAAGAAGGTTTGTACAGCATTGCAAAAAAATACAATGTATCTGTGGAAGAGTTGAGGGAGTGGAATAAGCTGGATTCAGATAACCTCAGAATAGGACAACAATTGATTATTTCAAAATAACACACTTTATGTCGGTGATTCAGGTGCATGATAAAAAGTTTACACCTTACTTAACGGTAAGTCAGATCGATGAGCAGGTAAAAAGGCTGGGTGCTGAAATGAACAAAGATTATGCAGGCAAACGCCCCTTATTCATTGCCATTCTGAATGGCTCATTCATGTTTGCATCAGATCTGTTCAAAGAACTGACGATAGAAGCTGAGATTTGTTTTATCAAATTGGCTTCGTATAAGGGTACCCGTAGTACAGGTCATGTGATCACATCCATTGGTCTTGATGAATCACTTAAAGACAGGCATGTGGTGATTGTGGAAGATATAGTAGATACAGGAAAAACTTTAAGCGAGTTTCTTCCGCAGTTGATCAGTCAGGGCCCTGCATCATTGAAAGTGGCAGCATTATTGCACAAGCCTGATGCACTGGTTCATCCGCTCCAGCTGGATTATGTAGGTTTTAATGTGCCGAACAAATTTTTACTGGGATTCGGGCTCGATTATGATGGTCTTGGCCGTAATCTGAAAGAGATTTATCAGCTGACAGAAGGGTAGAGAAGGTAATTTGGGAAACATGTTTTCCCTTTATATATCAACGATTCCTTGAAAAAACTTGCTACATACCTCTTATTGTTATTTTTTACCGGCACTGCTGAATGTCAGTATTATCTGCGGGGCGAAGTAAAAGATGAAAAAAACCAGCCACTGCCCAATGCAAAGATATTTGTGCATTCAGCCAGGGCGTTCTATTATTCCGGAGCAACATCAGGAAGTTTCGGCATTACCATCCGTAATTTATACGATTCACTCACCATTAGCCTCGATGGTTATGAAACCAGGAGTATCCGCGTAAAAACAGATGAATGGCAGCACATCATTCTTAAAGTGTCTGCGGATGCGGTAAGTAAAAACAAACCCAAACTCATTTCGGTTACAAAAGATTTTAAGCAAACTGCCAAGTACCAGTGGTTCGCCGGTGATGAAACCTATTTTCAACTGGTAGAGAATGATTATGTGAATGCAGTCGGATATCCCAATACAGGTTTTTCTTTAAATGTAAACAAAGCATCCTACAGCAATGTGCGCAGGTTCCTCAACATGGGAAGCCTGGTACCACCAGATGCGGTTCGTACAGAAGAGTTGATTAATTATTTTAACCTTTACTACCGGCAACCCGTAAACGATAGTATTTTCAGTATTTCATCGCAGGTTACATCCTGTCCCTGGAATGACCAGGAACAATTACTGTACCTGAGTGTGAGTGCCAAAAAGCTTGATCTAAATAAAGTAGCTCCCAGTAATTTTGTATTCCTCGTAGATGTTTCCGGGAGTATGGATATGCCCAACCGGTTGCCTTTACTCAAAGCAGCTTTTCAATTGTTTGTAAAAAACCTGCGTGCAATTGATACCGTTTCCATTGTAACCTATGGTGGATTTGTGCAGATATGGTTGCCGCCAACTTCGGGTAATGACAAAACAAAAATTCTGGAAAAGATTGAAGAACTCGAAGCCGCTGGTGATACACCCGGTGAATCAGCTATCAGGGTTGCCTACCAGCTGGCACGCAATACATTTATCAAAGGTGGAAACAACCGGGTTATACTGGCAACTGATGGAGATTTTAATGTGGGAGAAACAACCGAGAAAGCATTGGATGAATTGATAACCAAACAACGTCAATCGGGTGTATACCTTACCTGCCTTGGTGTGGGTATGGGTAATTTTAAAGATTCCAAATTGCAAACACTGGCTAAGAAAGGGAATGGTAATTATGCTTACTTAGATGATATCACAGAAGCTGAAAGGGTATTGGTAAAAGAGCTCACGCAAACTTTTTATGCTGTTGCAGATGATGTATATATGAACGTGAAGTTCAATCCTGCAATGGTAAAGCAATACCGCCTGGTAGGTTTTGATAATAAGAAAGAAGCATTGGCAGATTTTTCAAACGACCTGGAAGGTGGTGAAATCGGCAGTGGCAGCAGTACACTCGCCGTTTTTGAAATTGTTCCGACACAACAGAATTTACTCACGAAAGGAACATCGCTGGTAGATGATATGGCAGAACTTAACCTTCGTTATAGTATGTGCAGTGATACATCTGTTAAGAATATCAACTACCAGGTGAAAAGTAATTTTGCCGGAATAGATAGTATCGATAAGGATTTCAGATTCGCTACAGCAGTAACCATGTTTGGTTTAAAGCTCAAACAATCCAAATACATCAGCAATACCGATTGGTCTTTCATTGCCGATTTTGCAAAGTCAAGTGCAGATACCAATAATTACCTGCAGCGTGAATTCCTCAACCTGATTGAAAAGGCTTTGAAATTGTATGATGTGAAATCAAAAAAGAAGAAAAAGAAAAAAGACAGTTGATTTTTTAGCTGAACATTTCCCTCACTTTATCAAAGAAGGATTTATCATTTTTTTCCGGCTTGGGCTCAAAATTATTTGAACGATTCATTTTTTCGAGCATGGTTTTTTCTTCTGCAGAAACATGCTGAGGCGTCCAGATATTTACATGGATGAGCTGATCTCCCTTTTCATAACTGTTTACATGAGGGAAACCTTTTCCTTTCAGTCTGAAGATTTTTCCACTTTGTGTACCAGCAGGAATTTTAATTTTAGCCCTGCCATCAATGGTCGGCACTTCTACCTGTGTTCCGAATACAGCATCCGGAAATGAAATGTGCAGATCAAAAGCAACATTCAGTCCGTCGCGGTGCAGTTGCGGATGTGCTTCTTCCTCAATTAGTACAATCAGGTCTCCATTACTGCCACCTCTTTCGCCTGCATTGCCTTTTCCGGCAATACTCAACTGCATGCCTTCCTGAACACCTGCCGGGATATCAATGCTCACGGTTTCTTCACCATAAACCCTTCCTTCTCCGCGGCAACTGGTGCACTTACTCGTTACCGTTGTACCTTCACCATTACAGGTAGGGCAGGTAGTAACAGTTTGCATCTGACCAAGAAAGGTATTCTGCACTCTTTTTACCTGTCCGCTGCCACTGCAGGTGCCACAGGTTTGTACACTGTTTTTATCTTTCGCACCACTTCCCTGGCAAGTGCTGCACTTAATGTATTTTTTAATTTTAATGGTCTTGTTTGCACCTTTGGCTATTTCCTCAAAATTCAGTTTGAGTTTTACCCTCAGGTTTGAACCACGAGCCCCACGGGCATGGCTACCCGCTCTTCTGCCACCGCCCCCAAAGAAACTTCCAAATGCATCATCTCCGAAAATATCTCCGAACTGACTGAAGATATCATCCATGTTCATACCACCACCATTGTATCCACCACCACTACGGCCTGGTCCGAAGGCATTGTGACCAAAACGGTCATATTGTGCTTTCTTATCGGCATCATTCAATACCTCGTAAGCTTCAGCAGCTTCCTTGAATTTTTCTTCAGCAGCTTTATCTCCCGGATTCCTGTCGGGATGGAATTGCATCGCTACTTTGCGGTAAGCTTTTTTAATTTCTTCCTGCGAAGCAGTTTTTGAAACCCCCAGTACTTCGTAATAATCTCTTTTGTTAGACATGTTTATTTTTTTTGCTGGCTGTAATGACCTTCCATTAAAAGGTATACAGTTTGGCTAACGGCTTTTATTTTCCAACAACTACTTTTGCGAAACGGATCAGTTTATCATTCAGGTAATAACCCTTTTCTAATTCATCCACTACTTTTCCTTTCAATTCGGCATTCACTTCTATTTCTGTAATGGCTTCGTGTTTTTCTACGTCAAATTCTGTGTGCAGACTCTGCATGGCTGATAAACCTTTTTGCTGAAGGGTATTGCGCAGCTTATTAAACACCAGAGAATTCCCTTCTTTTAAAAGGTTGATGTCTTCAATGGTTTTCATTTGTTTCTCAGCACGATCACAATCATCCAGTACTACCAGCAGGGACGCAATGATTTCTTTTCCGGCAGTCTGCATCAGTTCAATTCTTTCACGGGCAGTGCGACGCTTGTAATTGTCGAATTCTGCAAATAAGCGCAGGTATTTGTCTTTCTGATCCTGTAATTCTGCCTGAATTTTTTCCAGTTCTGAATCAATGGCAGCATCAGGGTTGCTCAAATGCGTATTTCCCGGAATATCTGCATCTGCATTTATATCCATATCAAGTTGTTCTTCAGCGGGCATTTTGTTCTCTTCCATACGTATACATTAAAATGTTTGCAAAGGTACAATAGTCAAACATTCTGCCAATGAATGATTACAGCCATTTTGACATTAAAAGAATAATAGAAATGAAGGGGAGACTTATTTTACCACCTGGAACTTACCCGATTCAAGGATAAGGCCATTTTTGTCGCGAAGCTGGTAAATGTAAATACCTCTGTAGAAATCCTCGAGGTTTACGATGTTTTTGGGTGAAATGTTCTTTTGTTCAAATACTTTCTTACCCATGAAGTTGAAGATCAGGAGAGAATAGGTATTATCATATCCACGCTGGAAATCAAAATTGATGACCGCTGTAGATGGATTTGGATAAAACTTAATAAACCTGGTGCCGTTAGAACCCTGATCAGGGCTTATTCTATTTTGAGCAAAAGATGTAAAAGTTATTCCAATACCGATTATTAATATGTAAATAAATTTCTTCAACTACGTAAATATAGTGAAACAGTTTAATTATGCAATATAAACCTAGCTAATTTAATGCCAAATAACAATGGATTAAGTCGGATTTTCCTGCTTTTATTTGACTGATTTTTAAGATAAACGTTTAATGGTTTCATTTATTGCATCGAAGTTTGGTACATCTCCGGCACTTTCCAGCACTTCAGCATATTGTATAACTCCTTGTTTATCAATAACAAAAGCCGATCTCTTACTTACGCCTTTCATGCCCATATCGGTGAAAGAAGCATAAATCGACTCATATTGCGTAGAAACCTCTTTATTAAAGTCGCTCAGCAATTGGAAATTATACTGTTGTTCTTCCTTGAATTTCGCCAGGGTGAATACCGAATCAACCGAAATACCCAATACTTCTGCATCGGCATTGTTATAACGGGCAATATCGTCCCTTACCGCACAAAGTTCTTTGGTACAAACCCCGGTAAATGCCTGAGGAAAAAACAACAGCAATACATTCTTTTTACCCTGGTAATCCGACAGATTTACTTTAGACTTTTCAGAATTGAATAAACTGAATGAAGGGGCTGACTGACCAATTTGAAGTGACATGATTATGATGGTTGATTTTGAATGATAAATGTTTGAAATCGCAAACTAACAATTTCTGATTTAAAAAGTTCACTGGTTTTAAAAAATACATAAGGCCCCACCTTTCGGTAGGGCCCTTGTTATCCAAACAATCCATAAAAACAAAAATCTTTAAGTTGTTAGTACAGGACTTTTGTGGTGGATTGTATAAGTTTTAAAATTTGGGGCAACGAACGGCATCCTGGCTGCTGTTGTCTGCGGGCATATTTCTGGTAAGTAAGTGATACCTCAAAACCGCCCTGTCCATTACTGCTTTGTTTCAATTGCGATATATTGGCATCATAACTAACGGCAATGGCTATGGGCTTAAATTCAAGCTTTGCTACAGGAATCAGTGCATCTTTCCAACGCAGATAGGCGCCAGCATGCAATGTATACCTTGGGTTATCATTGTCATCGAGTTTCCAGGAGTACAATGCACCGGCAACGGTTTCAGTATAACTTCCCTGTGTGCTGTGATCAGCCTGTATGGTGAAGTACGACTTATCGGTCATACTCATCCTGAAACCACCGGACGCTACCCATTTGGGCGTCATTTCCTGTTCGCTTGAACTGTAGAAAGAAATTTTCTTTGGTTTATTAAAGTGATGATAAGCAAGGCCGGCAAAAAAGTTGTTATTAACGTTGTCGCCTACCTGCGAATTGATACTCATACCAACACTTCCATCTATATATGAATAGGAGGGCTTAGTGAAAGTTTCTCCGTCTGCCAGTCCGCCATTGTATCCTGTTCCATCATACTGGCTGTTGGTAGTCATTTTACTTCTGTCTAAACGGCGTTGAACCCATCCGGCCATGAAGCCGAGAGAGAGGTAAGTATTTTTTTCCTGTCCCAGTGACTTATGATAATTCAAAGCGGGTAATACATGAGTAGAAGTGAGTGCTACAGATCCGGCTTTATCGTATAAAACCTGTCCGCCCATCGTGATGTAATCATCACCTCTGCCTACAGGCATTTTGAATTCTGCACTTACAGAAGTTGTCTGATAAGGTGTGGTTACACTGTTCCATTGTGAACGGTAAACTGATTGCATTCTTACATCACCCGAGAAAAGTCCCGCGAGTGAAGGATTACGCAGCAATGGTGTTTCAAATATCTGGGAAAAGTGAATGTCCTGTGCACTTGCATCGGTTGAACATACCAGCATGGTCAAACCTAAGAACGCTTGTATGAATTGTTTCATGGGATTGGATAGTGTTTTTCAGTGATGCCAGTATATAAACGCTTTTTACGAGGAGTTTAGTATAAGAATGCTCCTGAATAAAGGCTTTTTCGGGCTGCCGAAATACTTGTTTTAAATATTTTTATTGGCTTCTGAATGTGAAAAAAAAACAGGGCTTGCACAAGGCAAACCCTGCCTTATTCCATAAAAACAAAAGCTACTTTAGTCTATTTTATGAGTGCCACATTTCCTTTAAATGAAAGCACTGTATTGTTATCGCATAATACTTCAACCATGTAAACATATACATCAGGGTTAAGCTGCCTTCCTTTGAAGGTTCCATCCCAGGCTTTTGAAGGATCATTGGCATTGAAATTATTTTTTTCGAAAACCACTTCTCCCCAGCGGGTGAATATTTTGATAGTTTTAATACTGAATACACCACTACCTCTTGGATAGAACAGGTCGTTGGCACCATCACCGTTAGGAGAGAAGGTGTTCGGGATAAACATGTTCGCACCATTACAGATAACGTTAACGGTTAACTGATCTGTTGCTTTACAGCCACCCTGGTTGCTCACTTCAACTCTGTACGTTGTTGTTTCTCTTGGTTTTATCGTAATACCCGGGAATATATTTCTGAATATGGCACCCGTTGGCGACCATTTGGCATCAATAACATCATTGGAAACAGTTGGTATCAGGTCGATCGTTTGCCCAACATTAATGGTTCTGTCTGCACCCGCTTCTACGGTTGGTATTTTATAAACGATCACCGGAACATAAGCTGTATCGGTAAAACAGTTCCTGTCGTCGGTTCCCACCACACGGTAACGGGTAGTTACTGTCGGACTGGCCAGTGGTGTAGCCGAAGTAGGATCATCCAGGCCTGTAACCGGCGTCCATGAATAGGTTGCTGCACCCGATGCTGATAATCGCATTGATTGACCAACACATAATGTATCGCCCGGATTATTCAGCATATTGAAAGGATATTTCACACTTACTTCAATGCTGTCTCTGCTGCTGCAACCGTGTATGGTTGTACCGGTTACAATATAGTTGGTAAGGGTGCCGGGATTGGCAACCGGGCTCGCACAGTTATCGCAGCTTAAGCCTGTTGATGGCGTCCATGAATACCTGTCTCCACCTGTTGCAGTAAGGTTTACACCTCTTCCAAGACAGATCATAGTGTCTAAGCCTGCATCAATTACAGGTATCGCATATGCTTCAACGGTAGTTGTTACCGTATCCATACATCCGGTACTATTGCTGAGCAACAATCTGACAGGATACGTTCCCGCTGTAGTGTATAATTGTGCCGGAGGGTTTTGCAATGCTGATGTATTGCCATTGCCAAAATCCCATTGCCAGTTGATAGCTGAAGTGTCGGGCACTGCCAGTGATGCACCAAAGTTTACTGTAAGATCTGTACAACCATTGGCCGATTGTGTAAGCAATCCCTGTGGAGAAGCCACAATGCGAACCGGCGAAGTGCTGATGAGTGAATCACGACAGCCTGTTTGTGTACTTACAATCAGCTGCGGATAATAAGTGCCTGGACTGTTATAAAGATGCGATGGATTTGCTGAAGTGGAAGTATTGCCGTCTCCAAAATTCCATTGGTAGTTTGTAATCGGATCATTGCCGGAACTATTATTGGTGAACTGTATCGTCCCCTGGTCGCACAATGGTTGAGCATTAAAGCTGAATGCCGGAGTTACGCCAAATACCCTGATGGTATCAGTTCCTGTTATCGGAACCAGGCAACCTGCAGCATCCCGGAGAATCATTTTTGGTAAATATTCTCCTGGTATGTCATATGAATGCGAAATAATAGAATCGGTGGTTGCACTGGTAGATCCATCGTTGAAATCCCAGATAAAAGAAATCCTGTCGCGGGTAGTAGCCCTGAAGTTTACAGTCAGCGGTGAACAACCATTCAACCCGCCATAGGTAAAGGTTCCGTAAGGACCTCTTACAACAATGGTTTGTTCTTTAATGGAAGTACATCCGCCCGGACCGGTTACTGTAAGTCTCGACACATATACACCCGGAATAGAATAAAAGTGCGAAGGGTTGGCCGTGGTAGAGGTTGTTCCATCACCGAAATCCCAGACCTGTGAAACATGGTTCTGTGAGTTATTGGTAAAGTCTACTACCAGAGGCGGGCAGGTTCCCAAAGTATCGCTTACATTGAATAAGGCAACCGGCGTTCTGATAGATACATAACTGTTACGTATAGTCGAATCTGTACAGCCAAACTGATCTACAACCACCAGCTTTACTGAGAAGTTGCCATCTGTTAAGTAGTTGTGTACAGGGTTCTGAACAGTAGAAGTAGATCCATCTCCGAAATCCCAGAAGTATGTGAGGTTCGGCCCGGTTGATGTACTGGTGAACCGTACGTTTCTGTTCGGACAGGTAGATGTATCGGTAGTGCTGAAATTAGCCTGTGGTTGCGAAATCATCAGCAGGTTCGATTTTACGATCCTGTGAGAACAACCGCTGCTATCGATCACCGTTAGTGAAACAGAGTAAACACCTGGTAAAGCGTAATTGTGCTGGAATGGCCCGGAATTGAGTGTATCAATATGTCCATCACCGAAATTCCATATCCAGGTTACAATCGGATTGCGACCATCGGTAGCAGAACTATCTGTAAAAGTAATATTGCTCATCAGGCAGGTTCCCGGTACAGAAGACCCGAAGTTGGCTGTAGGTCCGTTCACAGTAATGTATTGTGGTTTTACCAATGTGTCTTTACATCCATTGATATCTGTGATGATGAGTGAAACAGTATAGATACCTGATATGTTATATCGCTTGACCACAGTAGCATTGCTGCCAAAAGTACCATCCCCGAAACTCCATCGGTAAGATGCAATATTGGTAGCAGTATTGCCTACTGCCGTAAAGGTTACAGTATTGGTTTTACATATAGTGGTATCGGATGCTGTAAAATTGGCCCTTTCATCTATTACCCGCACATTCACATCTCTCGTGTAGCTGCAACCGGTAGTTGTGTTGGTTACAGTTAAGGAAACTACATAAGTACCAGCAGCTGCATAAGTATGCACCGGGCTTGGGATATTGGAAGTATTGCCATCTCCGAAATTCCATTGCCATGTATCGGCACCGATAGAACTGATCAACAAATGTTCTGGTCAGTCTGCTCGTACAACTGGAAGTAACATTGAAACGTGCAATCGGAGGAAGTACATGAATAAAATCTTCAATCAGTAAAGTATCGGGGCAACCATTGTTCAAAGCAATCAGCTGAACATCAAAATAACCTGTATCGGTATAAGTATGTTCAGGGTTCTGCAGGATTGAACTGGCGCCATCACCGAAACTCCACAACCAGCCGGTGATTTCACCAACAGGTGTAGAAAGATCTGTAAACACAACCGGTGTTTCGGCACAAACATCCTGTGGTGTTGCGCTGAAAGCAGCCTGTGGCCTGGTTCCGGCCCTGATGCCTGCAGCAACTGTAACTGTATCGCGGCATCCGCTGGCGGTTGTAATAATCAGTTGAATATTGAATACACCAACACCAAATGTATGGGTTGGGCTCTGATCGGTTGAAGTATTGCCATCTCCGAAATCCCATAAATAGGAAACAACAGGATCAGGAGAGTTTACACTCGACGTTGAATGTCCAGGTTAATGGAGCACATCCTTCCTGTGGAAGATTATCGATCGTTGCATGCGGTAACTGAATCTGTACATATTGATCACGTACAAGGGTATCCGCACATCCGTCGTCATTAGAGGCTATTAAAGTAACAGTGTAGCTGCCTTCAGCAGTATAAGTATGTGTAGGTAAAACCTGTGTTGAGGTATTGCCATCTCCAAAAGACCATTGGTAGTTGGTGGCTCCGGTACTTGCATTGTTGAAGTTAACCGTAAGGGGAGCCTGGCAGGAAGCCAGCGGACTGGCATTGAAAGTAGCAACAGGTTTTGGTAAAATCCTGATATTCCTGGTGAGTGAATCACTGCAGGCGCCGAAATTATTTACGAGTTTAATCTGGTAGTTACCAGGAGTAGTGTAAGTTTTAACCGGGTTAACTGCAGTAGAAGTGGTGCCATCACCAAAATCCCAGAATACACTGGCAGCCGGTGGGTTTGAACTATTGGTAATCGGTATTACAGTATTAACACAGGCAGTGGCCGGAGCTGTAAACTGCGTTTGTGCGTTACCTATAGTAATGGCATTCGTTCTGATTAATGTATCTCTGCAACCATTCGCATTGGTTACCACCAACTGAAGGGTATAAGTTCCTGCAGTTGTATAAGTATGCGAAGGATTGACTTGCGTTGAGGTGATGCCATCGCCGAAGTTCCACTGATAAGTGAGTGCCCCGGTTCCGGTTGATAGATTCTGAAAATTGATGCTTACAGGTGGAGCGCAACTGCTTGGGGTACTGTTAGAAAAGTTAGCGGTAGCTCCGTTGATTACATTGATCAGTTGCGTACGGGTAATGGTTTGAAAGCAGCCATTGCTGTTTCTTACCCTTAATGAAACGTTGAAGTTTCCTGATGATGTATAAACATGTGATGGATTCTGAAGTGTCGAAAATGTGCCATCCCCGAAATCCCATTGCCAGCCATTGATGGTTCCACTACCGGCTGTACTCAGATCAGTAAAGTTTACTGTCATCGGGTAACAGCCTGCTGTTACACTGGTTGAAAAGTTAACGGTGGGCTTGGCATAAATGGTGATGTACTGATTCCTGATCAGTGAATCTCTGCCAGCCGCATTCTGAACGACTAGCTTAATGTTGTACTGTCCCGGGTTGAAATAAGTTACCGATGGATTGCGCAGGAATGAAATCGTTCCATTGCCGAGGTCCCATCTCCATGAAGTTGGGTTGCCAGTTGAAAGATCAGTAAAATTAACTACGAGAGGAGCACATCCGGTAAGTGGATTTGCTGAGAAGTTTGCGCTTGGTTGGGCGAAACCTGCAATGCTGATAAGCGTTAGGAATACAGCTACACAACTGGTTTTTACCAGGGTTGTAATAGTCATAGGGATTGGCTTTTGCTTTTATGAATTGGCAGTTTATGGAACCACCACAGGTATTAACAGAATAAAAGCAAAAAAATTGTGTAAAAGAGAAAAAATTATAGTCTTTCCATATGAAGTACTTTGGCCGCAGTACTTCCCCAGGGAGCCAGTTTCATTACCGGAATGGCTTTTTCTTCGAAACGCCATTGCCTGTTTAAGAAGGTGAATTCTGCTGGAACAGATGGTTGATTGATGGTAATCACCAGTTTGCCGAAATCTTCATTGCTGCTCCAGGTGCCATTGTAGACAAGACTTCCTTTTTTAGCAGTCATCGGCCCATCGTAATAAGTATTTTTTAATAGCCTGAACACCCAGCCATCATACTGTGCAGTGATGTCTGTGCCTTCATCTGAAGCATATCTTACTTTAAAATCACGGTTAAGGATATTCGATTCAAAGTATTGTTCCAGTACATTGGCAACATAGGTTTCCTTTGTTTTTTTACAACTTGTTGCAAGCAGCAGGGCCGACAACAGAACAGCTATGATAAACCTGGTTTTATAAAATAATGAAGGCATATTACCGGTTAAGTTTTGTATAAATATCGGTAAATTTTTTGGTTGCATAATCTATAAAATATTGGCTGTTCAGGGTTTCGCCTGTGGCTTTTGCACAAAGCTCTTCTGAACTATAGTAACGGCCATGCGGGTAGATTTGTTGTTGCAACCAGCTTAAAATCAGAGATGTTTCACCATTTTCGATCCGGGATTCAAGGGCATCTGTTTGTTTACTGATATGTGTAAAAAACTGAGCAGCATACAAACTACCGATGCTGTAAGTGGCAAAATAGCCAAAACTGCCATGGCTCCAGTGTACATCCTGCAGGCATCCCGACTTATCATCCGGGAACAGTAACGCCCAGGTATTTCAGGTAATATTCATTCCAGATGGTTGGTATGTCTTTGGCTAGAAATACTTCCTTCTATCAGCTTTTTTTCAATTTCATAGCGGATCATGACATGAAAATGATAAGTCAGTTCATCGGCTTCTGTGCGAATGAGTGACGGACTTACCATATTGATCCCGGCATAGAATTGTTCAACACTTACTTTTTTAAATTGCTCCGGAAAATTTGCCTGTAATACCGGATAATAGTGTTTCCAGAAAGGCAGACTCCTGCCTACGCAGTTTTCCCAGAGCCGGCTCTGGCTTTCATGAATACTTAAGCTGCAATATTCACCTAACGGCAAGCCATATTCGCTGGAAGGAAGTCCTTGTTCATAAAGGGCATGACCACCTTCGTGCAGACAGCTCCAGGTCATGTTGCCGAAATCATTTTCGTCTATACGGGTGGTTACCCTAACATCGTGACTATTGAAATTGGTGGTAAATGGATGTTCGCTGATGTCCTGTCTGCCTGCATCAAAATCGAAATGCATTTTCTTTAAAAGCTCCAGTCCGAATTTCCATTGCGCATCTTTATCAAAATGCTGGTGCAGGAACTGGTTGTTAACCTGTGGCTGTTCCCTGATCATTTCCAGTAAGGGAGAAAGTTTATCTCTTAAGGATGAGAATAATTTGTCGGTAACCGCCACCGTTAGCCCCTTGTCGTAATCATTCATCAGGGCATCATAAGGATGTTTTTCATAGCCGAGCAGGTCTGCTTCCTGTTTCTTCAGTTCTATGATGGCATGTAGTGGTTCGAGGAACTGACTGAAATTATTTTCATTCCGGGCTTTGATCCATGCATGAAAACTTCTGTTAACCGCCTCGCTCATATTGCGTACAAAGCTTGCCGGTAGTTTCCGGCTTTTCTGGTAATCTTCCAGGCTGAGGGTTACGTTTCTCTTTTCAGTTGCTGATAAATCATTGTTTCCGGCCAGGTCGGTAAGCAGTCGGCCCATTTCATCGCTGGTGAATTGTTCATGCGCCAGTTCACTCAGGGTGGCGATCTGCCGGCCACGGAAATCGCCGCCTTTGGGTGGGAGATGGGTTTCCTGGTCCCATTGCAAAACTGCCGATGCATATTTTACATCGGCAATTTTCTGCATAGCTTCCTTATAAGATTTGTAAGTGCTATTCATTAAAGAGGTTTATAAGTGTAATACATGAAAGTAGTATCAGTGCCGTAAACTATGGTTGCTTTAACCGGAAGATTATTTGAATTATAATTATAACTATAATCGTCGTCAAATGTTACACCTGAAAAGATATTGTTTTCTACGTGTGACAGTATATTGTTAAAAGAAAAATAATCATAAAACAATGTTTCTCCGGAGGGAGATGATTGATGAGCTTTATAAATATGCTGCCTTGCAAAGGGACTTACTTTATTGTCAAAAGTATAAGATGCCTCGGAGATTAATTGCATAGTTCCACCAATATCATCGTTATATCTAACGCTCGAAAGAAAATTTCCGGATGCATCCAGCATAACGGTATCAAGAATATTGACTGTATCAGGCGTAGGTAGAATTGTTTCATTTTTACCCCTGCCATATCTTTTATCCCCACCATAGGTGTAGTCGAAAGTTAAATATCTGGTAGTTACTATAGGGCCACTGGTAAATTTGAGATATGAAGAGTCTTTGAGAATTCTGCCATTGGTATCATAAGTGTAAAATTTAGTAATGGAATCCAGAGAAGAATTATCTGATTCAATGAGCAATGATTTGTTGGGAAAACTGTCGGATCCATTGTAATAATAATTATAAGAAGAGAAGGCAGCACTGGTTAATTCATTCTGGACCCAACCAACAATTCTTTTCTGTGCATCATAACTAACCGTCATGATATATTGCGTGTCGATGCCGCTTCCTAAATCCTCGAGTATATATATCTTATCCAGATAGATACTGTCATTTACAACATTGGGAGGATTGACAACAGCGCCAAAATCATCTACTTCCTTCTGGCAGGAAAAAATTGTACAAAGGATAATGAAGGGCAGGAAAAGTTTAATTGTCTTTTTCAATTGTGTTTTTTTCAAATCTACATTTTTTTCAATAACTGTAAAATTTATATCAGGTAAGTATTTTCAATAGCTGAAAATGGATTTTGTAGTAAAAATCCGGAGTAACCAGGCTTAGCTCAAAAAAAACTGCCAATGTAAAAATTACATTGGCAATTTGAAGCTGATTTAAACCCTTTATTCAATTGGATTTATAATGGCCGGTATGTATACAGAAGCACACTTGTATCTGAACCATTAACCAATACTGATTTTACTGGTAAATTATTGCTGTTGTAAGTCCAGGTGAAATTTTCATTGACAGGAGTTGAACCGAGCGGAGTAATTGTTTCAATATGCGACATCATATTATTGAAAGGCATGTATTCATAGAATAATGATTCTTCATTAGAATAAGCCTGCTGATGTGCTTTGAAAATATTTTGTCTTGAAAATGGATTTATTTTATTGTCATAGGTATAGTTGGCATTGCTGTACAATTCCATAGTGCCGGTTATTTCATCGGTATAACGTACTATTGAAACAATGTTCCCGGATGCATCAAGCGTTGCCGTATCTCGGTAAAAATAAAGCAGCGAAGTTGGTTGCTGGGATTCTTTTCTTAAATCTCCATACCTTCTACCTGGAGCATAACTGTAGTTGAAAACCTCAATAGAATAAACTCCCAATGAAGGTCTTGAAATTAAACTCGAATCCTGCAGGTTTTTTCCACTGGCATCATAAGTGTGGAAAGTTAAAATTGTATCGGGTGTACCGGGGTCGTAATCGATGAAGAGTGTTTTAAAGGGAATGGTATCAGTGCCGTTGTAATAATAATTATAGTCTATATAAGGCCCTGTTAAAACATCAGTAACAGTCCATTTCGTAATTCTCTTCTGAGCATCATAATTGAACTGGATAATAGCTACTGTGTCCAGTCCTGTTCCGTTATTGTATAATTCATACATTTTATCAAGGTATATACTGTCATTGGTAACATTTGGAGGATTAACTACTGCTCCGAAATCATTCACTTCTTTCTGGCAGGAAATAAATAAGCCGCCAAGCAGTAATAATAAAATTATCTTTTTTGATGTGATCATTAGAATTGAATTGATTTTTTCAGAATTAAAGTGGTTTATACTCCAACAGGTATTTCAGATAATCCCCTGCTGTTCTTCTGGAAGGAATATACATATAAACCGGATAGCCCCTGTTGTTATAATTGATGTTCACAGTAATATTGAATGTGCCGCTGTTAGGTCCTGTAACCACTTCATTTACCTGTGTAATATTACTAGGGACCTGGATGAAATCCTCTTCTGCTGAAGAAGTTGGATTTACCTCTCTGGTTTTATAAATATTGAGTTTTTTGTAAGGATTGGGATGATTGTCGTAAGTGTAGGTTGCTACTCTGCGCTGGCTGAACTGTTTCGTGATATTGCTGGTAATATTTCCGTTAGCATCTAAAATTGAAGAATCGGTAATGGCTCCTCCCATTTCACTGCTGTAAATTTTACCACTTGCATATTCATACGTAATGATCCCGGTTGAAAAACCTGTTGAAGGAGATGGAGGTGTTCTGGAAGCAGTTAAGAAAGAATCCTTGATCCTTAGACCAGCAGTGTTATAAAAATAATAAGTGATGGTAGTGTCAAAATAAAATCCTGCATCATCAGTAAGCTTTGTCATTCTGAATGGAAGCGTATCGTTACCCTGGTATTCAAAATGCTGACTTACAAAAAAGCGTGTACCCGTTGCCGTGTAAGTTGAATCATATACCCAGGTTACTCTTTTCTGATTATCATAATTAAACTGAATTAATTGTGTAGTGTCTTCTCCGGAAGCATTGGGTTCTACCAGAAATATCCTGCTTAAATAATTGCTATCCGGTACCGAAGGGTCAGGAGGATTATTATTTACGGCATCATTGTTTTTCGAACAGGAAACCAACATAAACAAGAATAAAACGGCCAGGAGTGAAGTAAGTTTTCTTTGCATACGTTTTTTTTGAAATCTACATTTTTTTCAACAGCAGCATAAAATCAATACTTTTAATAAATGAAAATAGCTGAAATTATAGCGAAACTGGAATCCATTGCTCCGGCTTTTTTACAGGAAGATTATGACAATGCAGGGTTGATTACCGGTAATCCTGGAGATGAATGCAAAGGAATCCTGGTTTCCCTCGATGCCACTGAAGCTGTGATCCAGGAAGCGATTGATAAAAAATGTAACCTGGTGGTGGCGCATCATCCCATCGTATTCCGGGGTTTGAAGAAGATCAATGGGAAACATTATGTTGAGCGTGCGATAATCAAAGCCATCAGGAATGATATCGCTTTATTTGCGATTCATACTAATCTGGATAATATTTTGATGGGCGTGAATGGGAAAATCGCCGATAAAATCGGACTCGATCAACCGAACCATCCTGGCTCCGAAACAAAACCTCTTGCAGAAACTCGCCGTTTTTGTTCCTCAGTCACATCATCAGATTCTGATGGAGGCACTTTTTGCAGCAGGAGCAGGAGGAATCGGGGAGTACAGCGAATGCAGTTTCAGTACTGAAGGCACTGGTACTTTCAAAGCCGGCTCAGGAACCAATCCATTTGTGGGTAAAATCGGCGAACGTCATTCCGAGAATGAGCTGAGAGTTGAAGTGATTTTCCCGGTCTGGCTCAGGAATAAAATTCTCCAGGCTATGAGAGCAGCTCACCCCTATGAAGAAATTGCCTATGACCTTTACAATCTGGCCAATGTATACCAGGAGACAGGCTCCGGAATAATTGGAAAACTGAGTAATCCGATGAAGGAACTGGAATTCCTGAATCACATTAAAAAAGAATTTAATCTGAAGTTGATCCGGCATACAGCTTTTCTGGGCAAAAAAATAGAAAAAGTGGCCGTTTGCGGCGGTGCCGGAAGTTTTCTCACCCAGGCCGCCATTGCTTCCGGGGCAGATGCTTATCTCACCGCAGATGTGAAATACCATGAGTTTTTTGAAGCCGATAACAGGCTGCTGCTGGCCGATATCGGTCACTATGAAAGTGAACAGTTTACGATTGACCTGCTGGCTGATGTTTTAAGCGAGAAATTCCCTAACTTTGCCGTCCTTAAAACCGGGGTTCAAACCAATCCGGTTCACTATTTTACCAGTTAGGCGTGTATCGCTACCGGCTCAAAATGTGAATCAGTCTATCTGGTCGGCTTGAAAGACTACGATGCGGAATGAGAACAATCACCGGTTAACAAAAAACAAATTAAAATTTATGGCTTCAGTAAAAGAATTTTCGGTTGAAGAAAAATTGTCTTCATTGGTTCGTTTACAAAAAATCGACAGCAAGCTGGATGAAATCCAGATCCTGAAAGGTGAATTACCGATGGAGGTAAAAGACCTGGAAGATGAGATCGAAGGTTTGCATGCCCGTCAAACCCGTGTGGAAGAAGAGATCAATGGTATCCAGGAATTCATTGAACAAAAGAAAGAAGGCATTAAAGAAGCGCAGGCGCTGATCAAAAAATATGAAAAGCAAAGTGAGAATGTAAAGAACAATCGTGAGTTTGAAGCAATCAATAAAGAAATTGAAATGCAGCAGCTCGAAGAAAAACTTTGCGAAAAGCACATCAAAGACGCTACAGAAGAAATCGCTGAAAAAGCCCGTCAGCTCGAACTGGCCAAAAAAGCCGTAGCCTCAAAAGAAGCCAACCTCAATGCCAAGAAAGCTGAGTTGGAAAAAATCATTGGTGAAACAGATAAGGAAGAAAAACATTACAATAAAGATGCAGCTGATGCCCGTAGTCATGTAGATGAAAGGCTGATCACAAGCTACGACCGCATCCGCAAAAACTACCGCAATGGCCTGGCCGTTGTACCGGTTGAAAGAGACAGTTGCGGCGGTTGTTTCCATGCTATTCCACCACAAAAGCAGAGTGAAATCAAACTCCGTAAGAAAATTATGGTTTGCGAAAACTGCGGAAGGATTCTTGTGGATGCCGACCTCAATGATTCTGTAGAAGTAAAATAAGTATTTAAACAGATAATATTGTTGAAAGCCTGTTCAGATGAACAGGCTTTTTTCTTGCCTGTTTACCCGGAACTTCGCTAATTTGCCTTCTGATCCTGATGCTATTATGTTAGAGAAATTACACATACAGAATTATGCCATTATCGACGATCTGAGCATTCGTTTTTCAGATGGTCTGAATATCATAACCGGTGAAACAGGTGCCGGTAAAAGTATCCTGATGGGCGCACTGAATCTTATCCTGGGCCAGAGGGCCGACAGCAGTGTCATGCACGAACCCGGAAAGAAATGTATGGTAGAAGGAACTTTTTCTGTAAAACATACAGCACCAGCTTGAATTGTTTTTTGAATCGAATGACCTTGACCTCGAAACTGAAATCCTGGTAAGGAGAGAGATTGCGCCCAACGGAAAATCGAGGAGTTTCATCAATGATACGCCGGTCAATTTATCACAGGTGAAGGAACTGAGTGTTTTGCTGGTAGATCTTCACCAGCAATTTGATACACTCGATATCGGCACCGAAAATTTTCAGCGGGAAGTACTGGATGCGGTTGCCGATAATGCTGCTTTGTTGCTGAAACTCAAAACTTCGTATACGGCTTACAGTGATGTTTCCAGGGAATTGCAAATGCTGAAAGAGCAGCAGGAAAATGCCAGCAAGGAAGCAGATTACAATCGTTTCCTCCTCGATGAGCTGGTGGAACTTTCCTTCAGGGAAAATGAACTGGAAGAAATAGATGCCGAATATAAATTACTTGCCAATGCAGGTAATATCAAACAGCAGTTGGCTGCTGTTTATTTTGAACTTAAAGAAAGTGAGCAGCCACTGGTGCAGCAACTGAAATCATTGTACAATAAACTTCATTCGCTTGAACAGTTGTATCCCGGTGTTGAGCCGATGGCAAAGCGTTTAATGAGTACCGTTATTGAAGTACAGGATATTGCCGATGAACTGGATTCGGCCGATCAGTCGCTTCAATTGGATGCAGAACGCATGCAGCAGATCAGCGACCGGTTATCAGCCGGATATAAACTTCTGAAAAAGCACGGTGTGAATGACACAGCAGGATTGCTCACCATCCAGGAATCTCTCCAGCAAAAACTCGATTCGGTATTGAATATTTCCGGCAGAATAGAAACGCTGGATAAAGAGCAACAAAAACTGTATGCAGCTTGTTTGAAAATTGCAGGCGATATTTCTGCAGCCAGATCAAAACAAATAGTGCCGCTGTCTGATAAAGTAAATAAATTACTGGCACAGGTAGGTATGCCCAATGCCCGGTTGAAAATCAGCATGGAGCAGTCTTCACTTTCTGTACACGGAACAGATGAAATCAGTTTTCTGTTTGATGCCAATAAAAGCAATCGCTTTGAACCTCTGGGTAAAGTGGCCAGCGGTGGTGAATTGAGCAGACTGATGTTAAGTATCAAGTCGCTGGTAGCACAGAAACTTTCATTGCCTACACTGATCTTTGATGAAATTGATACGGGTATCAGCGGGGAAGCGGCAAAGCAGGTAGGAATTATCATGAAAACACTCTCGGAGGCTCACCAGCTGATTGCCATCACACATCAGCCACAGATAGCTGCCAGAGCATCAGCGCATTTCTTTGTTTATAAAGAAAACAGGAACGGCAAAATAGTCAACAGGTGTGAAGATATTGCAGCCAGAAGAAAGGGTAACAGCCATTGCGCATATGCTGGGTGGCGAAAAGCCCACCGCTGCTGCATTGGAAAACGCCCGGGAAATGGTTGGTATATAAAAGCATTTGTTGTAGCCCTTTAAAAATTGATTCCTTGAGAATAAAAATTCTGCTCATTGTTTTACTGTTTATTTTACTGGGTTACGGAGCACACCGGCTGATCAAAAAATACATTAACCCGAAAGCATCGGTGAACCACCTGTTTTTATATTTTCTGGCTCATTTTCTTATCTATTTTTCTATTGGCATTTCTGCGTAAATTTTGTAGTTCTTCATTTTTCGAAATATTTGTTTCAGTGATAAAGTTTATTTTTACCCGAATAAAATCATTCATTTATAATTTTCAATAACATGAGTTATAACCTGCTTAAAGGAAAAAAAGGAATCATCTTCGGGGCACTGGATGAAAAATCCATAGCCTGGATCACGGCTATCCGCTGTTTTGAAGAAGGCGCTGAATTAATCTTAACCAATGCACCTGTTGCCATGCGCATGGGTGAAATCAATAAGCTTGCAGAAAAAGTAAAAGCTCCCGTCATTCCTTGTGATGTAAGCAATGCTGAAGATGTTGAAAACCTGATTACCAAATCAATGGAACATTTTGGCGGCAGCTTCGATTTTATCCTTCATTCAATCGGCATGAGTGTGAATGTTCGGAAAGGAAAACACTATACGGAAATTGATTACACACATAACCTCAAGACTTTTGAAATATCTTCTATGAGTCTTGCACAGGGTACTCGCAACCTGTATGAAGAAAGATGCATTGAATGAGTGGGCTAGTGTAATAGCTCTAACTTATATCGCTGCTCAAAGGGTATTCCCCGATTACAATGAAATGGCAGATGCTAAATCTTTATTAGAAAGTGTGGCCCGCAGTTTCGGTTATCATTATGGCGTTAAAAAGCATGTGAGGGTGAATACCATTTCACAATCACCAACCCGAACTACTGCAGGTAGTGGTGTGAAAGGTTTTGATGGTTTTATCAGTTATGCCGAAAAAATGAGTCCGCTTGGTAATGCCAGTGCAGAAGACTGTGCCAATTACTGTGTAACGATGTTCAGCGATCTCACCCGTATGGTAACCATGCAGAACCTGTTTCACGATGGAGGTTTTTCATTTACAGGTGTTACTCAGGCAGTGATAGAACAAATGGAAAAATAATTCAAACAGTTTAGCATGGATTGGACAGATGTGGTAGGTCATATTGGCTCAGCGCTCAGCAGCCTTACTTTTATTCCCCAGGTATACCAGACCTGGAAAACCAGGAGTGTAAAAGACCTGAACCTGTTCATGATGCTGATTGTTTTTGTAAGCACAGTGATCTGGATAGTTTATGGCGTTAGCAAAGGATTGTGGCCGGTCATTATTTGTAACACGATTATTTGTGTATTGTCATTGCTGCTGATTTATTTCAAATTCAGCTTTGCAGAAAAAAAAACAGTAATTTAAAATCTCATATAATTTTTTTAAGCATACCAATCGGTATGCTTTTTTTATTTCCGGAATATACCCGCCATTGGGTATAAAATTTACAGGCGTTTGTTTTCATTTTTGTGTCATTACTAACCAAACCCATGTAATGTATGAAACAGTTAACCAGATTATTTGCTACCCTGATGCTTTCAGCAGTGTTATTCAGTTGTAAGAAAGATGATAACAACAATAATGCTGCGCTCGGTAATGGAACCATGACGGCAAAAGTGGATGGTGCATCATTCAATGCAAGCCTTGCTGTGCAGGCAACCAAAACAAGTGGAATTTTATCTTTTGCAGGAACAGGATCCGATGGCCAGATCAATGTAGCTATTCCCGCTTACACAGGGCCTGCTACTTATACAATCGGAGCCCCTAGTGCAGTAACCGCAACTTATGCACTTACTTCAAGTCCGTTCACTGCCTACACCGCAAGCCTGGTTTTAGGTTCGGGTTCAATTGTGATTACTTCCGAAACCGGCGGATATGTAGAAGGTACTTTCAGCTTCACTGCCAGCAATGCATCTGGTGGAACGACCGTTTCCAAAACGATTACAGATGGAGCTTTCAGAATAAAGCTTATGTAATCTTAAGAATGTTATAAAACAGGAAGCGCTATCTGATTCAGATAGCGCTTCCTGTTTCCATAAGGATGAATAAAATAGAATTATTTAAAATCCAAGTCCAACTGCAAATCCATTAATGGATGCAGTACCGATGATACCTTTACCTGTTACTTGTCCTGTTGCCAGATTAACAGAGTAGATTCTTACACGGTTGTTTTCTGCCCTGAAAAGCGCATAGGCTGTTCCGGTAGTTCCGCCAATATCAAATCCGTTTGCAGCATCGGCATTCACACCAAGGCTTCCAACTGGTACCAGTGTTCCTGCATTCGGAGGATTTACGGTGAAAAGCTGATCAGCTACTGCATCAATAGCATATAATGTTGTGCTGGTTGTTCCGGCAAAATTATTGGTATAAGCAGCAGACGAAACACCTGGAGTTCCCGGATTCAGGTTGCCATCAACCAGTAAAGCACCATCATTAGGATTGAAACGAAGGTTCTGTCCGGTATTGCTTACGATACGGATCCTGTCTACCAGCGGGTTAAAATCAAAACCAAAACTTGTTCCAGATAATGGCGTTGATAAGGTACTAACCAGCGCAAGCGCACCAGAAGCAGTATTGATCGTGTATACATTACTGTTACTGCTCAACGCATACATCTGACCGTTTAATGGCCTGAAGTCGATACCGAGTATAGATTCGCCAGCAGTTAAACCGGTCAAAGGTTTGGTAATGATGCTGCTCAGGTTATTCTGGTTGTAATATTGTTCTGGATTGAAGATGTGCAGGTTGTTGCTGCCGTCTACTGCATAGGCAACTGGAGCTGTTGCAATCGCCAGTCCACGGTAATTTACGCCAGCAGGATAAGGAGTAATTACATTCGCCTGACCGGTAGTTAAATTGATAGCCGTTAAGGTTGATCTGCCATTGATGGTGAATAACCCGAATGCATCACCTGCACCGGCAATATCAAATCCACCATCTTCCACATCAACACCCAATGCTCCAACCAGGTTAACCGTTCCGTTGTTCGGTGGGATTTGAGTATACAGGCTGTTAGACTCCCTGTCGATATCAAAAAGAGTAGTTGCTGTTGATCCGGCAAAATTATTGGTATATGCTGCACCCGCCATGATTGCACCTGGTTGACCATTGATGCTTCCGTCAACAAATGCAATGCCTCCGGTTTCAGGGTTGGCACGAAGATTTTGACCACTGCTGGTAATAATGCGTATACGGTCTACCGTTGGGTTGAAATCAAACGCAGCAATACTACCAGATAAAGCCGGTGTAAATGGAGCGGCACCGATTGCCCTTGCAATACCATTGGCAGGATTGATTACATATATCCTGCTGCTGCTGCCAAGTCCGTACAATTGTCCGGTTGCAGGTCTTACATCAATAGCAAGAATACTTTCTCCTTCCTGGAGGCCTGTAATACTTGCTGAGTTTTGCAAACGCTTAGGGATAGACGTAGAATAACGATCAATTTTATTGTCGGTTGTAAGGGCATAGAAGGTAAGGTTCCTGTTGAAATCACCGAAACCGGCTCTTTCCATAGAAGCGGGGTCGGAATTCAAATTATCTGTTGGCACAGGATCGTTTTTTTTACACGCATTCAATGCGAGTACAAGTCCCAAACAGGCGAGTCGGGTGAAAGTAGATAATCTGTTCATGTTGTATTGTTTTAAATGAGTGATGTAATACAACCATGTACGTCGATATTGTTAAAGTGGATTTAACAGATTGAAAAAAATAAAAAACCGCCTGGTAAAAGGCGGTTAGTTCATTATGCAAACCTGGGGCAGCTTAATATTCATCTTCGTTGAAAAAGAAATCTTCCTGACTAGGGTAGTCGGGCCAGATATCATCAAGCCCTTCATAAATTTCTCCTTCGTCTTCGAGCTCCTGCAGGTTTTCAATCACTTCAATGGGTGCACCACTTCTGATACTATAATCAATCAGTTCATCTTTGGTAGCAGGCCATGGAGCATCTTCCAGGTGTGAGGCTAATTCGAGTGTCCAAAACATTTTCTGAAAAGGGTTTAATTTTTTGCAAATGTATACGTTACTGTGAAATAACCAAAAGTGTTTTTCCCGGCATCTTATTAACCATTAATTATTAACATTTAAACTACATAAATAGTTATTTTTAACGCATGTTAGCCGCAAAGGGAATCGAAAAAAAATACGGTAATCTGCCCGTACTGAAAGGGGTAGACATTCAGATTGAAAAAGGGGAAGTAGTGAGCATCGTCGGCTCTTCAGGTGCCGGGAAAAGCACTTTATTGCATATCCTGGGTACCTTAGATCAACCTGATAAAGGGGAAGTAACCCTGAACGGTACACGAATAGATAAGCTGAAAGGCAAGGCGTTGGCCCGTTTCCGCAACAAACACATTGGCTTTATTTTCCAATTTCACCACCTGCTGCCCGAATTTACTGCTTTGGAGAATGTGTGCATTCCGGGTTGGATAGCCGGAAACAAGCGTAAAGCCACCGAGGAAAGGGCTAAAGAATTACTCGAGATTCTGGGATTGGGCGCCCGGCTCGAAAATAAACCATCTCAGCTTTCAGGCGGAGAACAACAACGTGTGGCAGTAGCAAGAGCCCTGATCAATCAACCCGATATCATTATGGCTGATGAACCCACCGGAAACCTGGATTCGGCCAATGCCAGGGATTTACACCAGCTTTTTACCGATCTCAGTAAGAAATACAACCAGACTTTCCTGATCGTTACGCACAATGAAGAACTGGCTAAACTCAGCAACAGAATTCTTCAGATGAAGGATGGGAAGATGATTTTCTAATAATGAATTGTGCTCAATTGTCTTTAAGCAGTTCAGCAATGTATTTATTCTTTCCACCAGTTTCTCGGCATTGGGGAGCATAGCTTTTTCTAATCCCATATTCATGGGCACGGCGGGCAGATCCAAGGCACCCATAACTTCTACCGGTGCATCTAAATAACGGAAACATGCTTTGGAAATGCGGCCCGACAAAGCTTCGGCAAATGAATTGTTTTGTTGCTCTTCAGTAAGCACCAGGCATTTCCCGTGCTTTTTCACTGTTTCAAAAATCAATTCTTCATCCAAAGGAAACAGGCATCGAAGATCAATGATCTCCATATTGCCCGGAATTTTTTCTGAAGCCGCTTTCGCCCAGTAAACCCCCATACCATAAGTGATCACGCAGCAGGATTCTCCGTTTTCTATACTTTCTTCACTGGCAGTTTGTACTATATTACCCTTCCCAAGCGGAATAACATAATCAGCCGATGGTTCAATTGTTTTGGCATCTTCAGTTCCGGGTACCTTGCTCCAGTAAAGTCCTTTGTGTTCGAGCATCACAACAGGATTCGGGTCGAGGAAAGCAGCTTTCAGCAATCCCTTCATATCGGCGGCATTGGAAGGATAAACTACTTTAATTCCTTTGATGGTGAGCAGGGTGCTTTCCACACTTCCACTATGATAAGGTCCACCGCCACCATAAGCTCCGATAGGAACCCTGATTAGTGTTTGCACCGGAAATTTTCCGCAACTCAGGTAACAGCTTTTTGAAATTTCAGTCACGAGTTGATTGAATCCGGGGTAAATATAATCGGCAAACTGAACTTCAACAATCGGTTTCACACCAGTAGCACTCATACCTACAGTGGACCCGATGATATATGCTTCCTGAATCGCTGTATTGAAAACCCGGTGATCGCCGAATTGTTCAGCGAGGGTAGCTGCCTCACGGAAAACGCCGCCCAGTCTGCGTCCTACATCCTGACCATACAATACGGCTTCAGGATATTCCTCCATGATTTCCCTGATTGCAAACAATGCTGCATCCACCATCAGAACTTTTTCTTTACCTGCAGGAGATCGTTCGCCGGTTTCGGTTGTAATTGCTGCCGGCGCAAAAACATGCGATGCTACCATTGAAGGATCTGGTTCAGGTGCAGCAACAGCTTTATCGAAATCATTTTTTACCCTTAATTGTTCTTCCCTTTCTATAGCCAGCAATTCGTCTTCGGATACACCTTGCTGTAATAAACTATTTTTTAATAATGGCCCCGGATCATTTTTATAGGCTGCTTCCAGTTCTGCATCTTCCCGGTAAAAATCTTTTCTTACGCCACTGGTATGATGCCCCAGCAGCGGAACTTTCGCATGTACCAGCCAGGGTTTGCGGTTATTACGCACATCCGTTATCACTTTTTCCATTGTGGCATAGGATGCTGCAAAGTCACTACCGTCTACGGATATACGTTGTATTCCCTTAAATCCTTCGATGAATTCAAAGGCATTGTTGGTGCGGGCTTCGGCCGATGTTACACTGATGCCCCAATCATTGTCCTGAACGAGGTAGATGATGGGTAACTGGTGTAAAGCTGCAAACTGGAAAGCCTCACTCACTTCTCCTTCCGTTACCGAAGCATCTCCCAATGAACAGATCACCACAGGGTATTCGCCACTGTTTCCCTTTTTATGCTTTGGAGAATTTATTTTTTCCAGATAACTGATACCCTGTGCAATTCCGGTCGTTGGAATAGCCTGCATACCGGTGGCGCTACTCTGGTGGATAATACAAGGTTTATCTGCTCCACGGTAATTCGGATGGTTATAATATTCTCTTCCACCTGTAAAAATATCATCTCCTTTAGCCAGCAATTGTAACATCAGTTGGTAAGGACTAAAGCCAAGCCCCAACATGATGGATTCATCCCGGTAATACGGACTAACATAATCGCAAGTAAGCAGATTGAAGGCGGTAGCCAGTTGAATGGCTTCATGGCCTCTCGACGTGCTGTGTACATATTTGCAGATAGTGCGGTTGGCTTCATATGTTTCAGCCATATATTTAGCCGTACACATCAGTCGGTAAGCTTTCAGCATTATCGGTAAGGAAACACTCATCATAAATAGAATAGAAAATTATGGTTGATCGATCATTCGCTTCGCCATCCGGGTGTAAAAATAACGATAAGCACTGAGGACTTTTATAAAAGAAAAAAGAGCTGCCATTGGATGGGAGCTCTTTCTTATTATCAGAAAAAATTACTTCATTTTAAACGACTCGAGGAACTTGGTAGTGAAATTTCCTTTCCTGAAATCTTCGTTCTGCATCAGTTGCAGGTGGAATGGAATGGTTGTTTTCACCCCTTCAATTACATATTCACTCAAAGCCCTGTGCATGGTATCAATAGCTTCCGCCCTTGTTTGAGCCACTGCAATGAGTTTGGCGATCATACTGTCATAATAAGGAGGGATTACATAGCCAGCATAAACATGACTGTCGACCCTCACGCCATGACCACCAGGAGTATGCAATACAGTGATTTTGCCCGGACTTGGTCTGAAATCATTATAAGGATCTTCGGCATTGATGCGGCATTCGATTGCATGCATTTGCGGGAAATATTCTTTTCCTACAATTCTTTCGCCTGCTGCAATTTTAATTTGTTCTTTGATCAGGTCGTAGTTGATTACTTCTTCTGTAACACAATGTTCTACCTGGATCCTGGTGTTCATTTCCATGAAGTAGAAATTGCGGTGCTTATCAACCAGAAATTCGATAGTGCCCACACTTTCATAATTGATGGCCTGTGCTGCTTTGATGGCAGCTTCGCCCATGCGGTGCCGTAAGTCGTCGGTCATGAAAGGAGAGGGAGATTCTTCCACTAGTTTCTGGTGACGGCGCTGAATAGAGCAATCTCTTTCGCTGAGGTGACAAACATTGCCATACTGGTCGCCGGCAATCTGTATTTCAATGTGGCGTGGTTCTTCTACAAATTTTTCCATGTAGATGCCATCATTTTTAAATGAAGCTGCTGCTTCCATTTTGGCATTTTCGTATGCTTTTTCAATTTCGTCTTCGGCCCATACAACCCTCATCCCTTTACCACCACCACCGGCCGTTGCTTTCAGAATAACAGGATAACCTACTTCCTGAGCAGATCTTTTAGCATGATCAACATCCTGCAACAATCCTTCTACACCAGGAACAACCGGTACGCCGGCTTTGATCATGGTTTCTTTGGCAGTAATCTTATCGCCCATAGCATTGATCATATCAGGCGTTGGGCCTATGAACTTAATACCATGGTCGCCACAGATTTTGGCAAATTTGCTGTTTTCAGCGAGGAAGCCATAACCAGGATGAATCGCATCTGCATTGGTAATTTCAGCAGCCGCCATGATATGTGCCATATTAAGGTAACTGTCTGCACTGGCAGGTTTACCAATACATACAGCCTCGTCAGCAAATTTTACATGCAAACTGTCTTTATCTGCAGTTGAGTATACAGCAACTGTTTTGATGCCCATTTCCCTGCAGGTTCTGATCACACGCAGTGCGATTTCGCCACGATTGGCTATAAGAATCTTTTTAAACATTTAGTTTGATTTGGAGATTAGATAATTGATCAATCAGCGAAGTTTTGCCAACTGATAATTAGCTCGGGTCTACAAGGAATAAAGGTTGATCGTATTCAACAGGGCTGGCATCATCAACCAGCACTTTTACAATCTTACCTTTTACTTCACTTTCAATTTCATTGAAAAGCTTCATCGCTTCAATGATACAAACCACTTTGCCTGGCGTTACTTCATCATCCACACTGGCAAAAACCGGTTTACCTGGTCCCGCAGCACGATAGAAAGTACCGATCATCGGACTTTTGATCGTAATTAAATTATCTGCTTTAGGTGCATCCTGTTTGGCTGGAGGTGCAGGAGCTGCTGCTGCCGGAGCTGGAGCTGCTGCGGCGCTTGGCGCTTGCTGAAAGGACTGAGTGGTAGTAGCTACAATATTCTGAACAGGGTCTTTCTTTTGTTTAATCGTAATCTTTCTTCCATCTTCCTCAATAGTGATTTCTCCTATAGAGGTCTTGTTGATGAGCTTTACAAGCTCCTGGATTTGTTTGATGTCCATGTGAATGATTTGAATGATTAATTTGGATATATAGAAACGGGGTGCTAAGATAGCAAATGATTATTCAAATTAACAAGAATAAAATTTCAGTTTTTAGTCAAAATGACCAAAAAATAGTAAAAAACACCCCGAAATTGATCAAAATGAGCGAAAAATGGTCCATTTTCGACAAAATAAAAAACCGGCGAAGAGCCGGTTTATATAAAAAAATTACTGGTTGTTTATTTAACTCTTTCTACGTATTCGCCTGTTTTGGTATTCACCCTGATCAGTTCTCCTTCATTTACAAACAAAGGAACGTTAACAGTAGCACCGGTTTCAACAGTAGCCGGTTTCAATGTACGGGTTGCAGTATCGCCTTTCATGCCCGGTTCGCTGTAAGTTACGAGGAGTACAATTTTATCGGGTAATTCAACACCCATAGGCTGTTCGGTTTCTCCATTGATGAGTACCGATACTTCCTGGCCATCTTTCAAAAAGCCCGGTGCATCAATCATATGTTCTGCAACAGTGATCTGTTCAAATGTTTCATTGTCCATAAAACTGTAACCGGTATCATCTTTATACAGGTACTGATAGTTCTTTTTTTCAACCCTTACCGGATAGATGGTTTCACCACTGTTCCAGGTCATTTCTATGGTTCTTGAATTATCAACTCCTTTTAATTTAGCCCATACTTTAGCTGCCGCACGGGCTGTTTTATTTTGTCCGAATTCAATCACGCTGTAAAGGCTGTTGTCAATTTTTAAAATCAGCCCTGTACGCATATCTGCAGTAGTTGCCATAAATAATAATTATAATGATTTAAATTTGCCGCAAAAGTAGCAATACTATCCCTAAAACCGAAATACTTTTAGGTTCAGGGCAAGCTTGGTTCTATCATTTCTAAATCAAATAAATTGAAAAAGCTGTTATTGTTTTCTCTGGTATTGATTCAGTTTCAAATCGTTTTCGCTCAAACGGATAGTTTGCCGGAATACAGGAAAAATCCAGGAATTCCTTCCTTTACAGATCGATATTGCGCCAGATAGTACTTCACTCAGTCAGGAACAACTGGCAAAGGATAAGAAAATAATCCTGGTGGTATTCAGTCCAGATTGCGGCCATTGCCAGGTATTTGTAAAACACCTGCTCGACAGCATCAGCCTGTTTAAAAACACTCAACTTGTGCTGGCTTCTTCCATCGATTACAGCCATATCCGAAAGTTTTATGAAGAACAGAAAATCGGGGAACATAAAGAAATACTGATGGGAAGAGATGCCAATTATCGGTTGGGTTCTTTTTATGGCGTGCGACAGTATCCATCAGCATATGTATATACTAAAAAGCATGTTTTCCTAAAGAAATTCGAAAGTCATATTCCGATACATGAACTGGCTTCGGATGAAAAATAACTATTTCACAAAGCGTTGATTCCAGATCAGTCTGTTGCTTACAAAAATTTTCACATCATAGATTCCTCTGCCAAGGTTGTGAACAGGAACCTGTATGGTTCTGCTGGTAGTGGAAGATCTGAGCCTGCAAAGGTTCTGTCCGCTGCTGTTCTGAATGGTTACTGTTAAAGCCCCGGTGATCAGTTCACTGCCTGTATATTTCAGGTTCAGGACAGAGCCCACAGGTACAGGATACATCACCCAACTGTTAGCAGCATTTCCAATAATAACCAGGATGGAAGGCGTGAAAACCAGGCTGCCATTGCTGTTGATGATTTTTAAACGGTAATGGTTAGCAGCAGGATCGGGTTTTAGATCGGTAAAGGATTCTATATTACGGCTTGCGGTAACTTTTCCTATTTCCTCCCATTGCAGGTTGTTCTTACTTCTTTGAATAATGAAAGACTGATTCATGTTCTGATCGGGTTGCCATTTCAGTTTTACAACTTTTTTTACCTGATCATAATAAGCGCTTAAAGGAATGTCATCCGAAAATGCAAAGGAAGAAAAGCTATACAGGATTAACTGTACTGCAAGGAAGAGGTTTTTCATAATTGGTCAAATTTCATATTGGTTAGACAGGAAGTATCAACTTCGTTACACAGCACTTCGTTAAAATTTTCGGAGGGGATCGGATGAGCAGGCAATTATTTATAAAATTTTTGCCTTTCATCACTATCTGCAAATACTATTCCATTTACCTTTGCGGCGATAATCAAATTTTAATATTCAATAAATTAACACCATGAAAGTAACTGTAGTAGGTGCCGGTGCTGTAGGAGCTACCTGTGCCGACAATATTGCCCGCAAAGAACTTTGTGATGAGCTGGTTTTGCTTGATATCAAAGAAGGTGTTGCCGAAGGAAAGGCAATGGATCTGATGCAAACAGCACAGTTGGAAGGATTCGATACCAAAATCATCGGCAGTACCAATGATTATGCTAAAACAGCAGGAAGTCATGTTGCTGTGATTACTTCTGGTATACCACGTAAGCCAGGTATGACAAGGGAAGAGCTGATTGGTATCAATGCAGGAATCGTTAAAACAGTTACTGAAAATATTTTAAAATATTCACCCGATGCCATCATCATTGTAATCAGCAATCCAATGGATACAATGACGTACCTGGCCTTGAAATCAAGCGGATTACCCAAGCACAGGATTATCGGCATGGGTGGTATCTTAGACAGTGCCCGTTTCCGTTATTTCCTCAGCCAGGCAATGAACTGCTCACCAAATGACCTGCAGGCAACAGTAGTTGGTGGTCACGGCGATACAACCATGATTCCTCTTACCAGACTGGCAACTTATTGCGGCACACCGGTAGCCAATTACCTCGATGAAGCAGCACTTAAAAAAGTAGCAGCCGATACTATGGTTGGAGGTGCTACCCTTACCGGACTGCTGGGTACTTCTGCCTGGTATGCCCCCGGAGCAGCTGGAGCGGCACTGGTAGAAGCCATTGTTCGCGACGAAAAGAAAATGATGCCATGCTGTGTTTACCTCGAAGGAGAGTATGGTTTGAAAGATATCTGCATTGGTGTTCCGGTGATTATTGGTCGCAATGGATGGGAGAAAATCGTTGATTATCAATTGAATGAAGATGAAAAAGCAGCAATGGCCAAAAGTGCAGAAGCTGTGAGAAGTATGAATAGTGTATTGGAGTCTATGCCGGTTTAAGCCTGCATTACCAGAAAATTATCAACAGGCCGGGAGATTATTCCCGGCCTGTTTGCTTTTTATTAACATTATAATTATCTTGTATGCCACTAACTGGATTTCGGGATAAATATGAAATTGAAAAGAGTATTACTAATGCTTATACTCCTGGCGTGTGCTTATGCGTCGGAGGCTCAGTTAGTGATTACCAATGAACCCAATGCAGCCGCTCTGGCACAAAAACTGGTAGGCGATGGCGTTACCATTGCCAATGTAACCTTTACAGGCAATTCTTTGATGGCCGGGCATTTCAAAAACCTGGGCTTAACCAATATTGGAATCGATAGTGGGATAGTACTTACAACCGGTAAGGCAAAAACTGCATCAGGAGATAATGGTGTTGATGGTAATGGCAGTACACTGGCAGCTGAAGTAAATGCAAGCAATGATTGGGCATTACCAGGCGATACCGATCTGGCCACTGCCATTGGTGCCGATGTACTCGATATGGAAGATGCCTGTGTGCTGGAATTTGATTTTACGCCCTCAGGCGACACCGTTAGGTTCAAATATGTTTTCTCTTCAGAAGAATATGTGCCGGCATTTGCCTGCGGAAATTTTAATGATGCATTTGCATTTTTTATATCCGGGCCCGGTATAACCGGACAAAAAAACATTGCGCTGGTACCTAACAGCAATCTCCCGGTATCTATTGAGAACATCAATAATGTGCTCGAAGATGATAACCCGCTTTGTCCGAACAACCCCATGTATTTCCTTGATAATTCTCTGAACACAAGGTTTACGCACGATGGGCATACCGTTGTTCTTACAGCATTGTCAAGAGTTCAGCCATGTAACACCTATCACCTTAAACTGGTGATATCAGATAACTTTGATGATCTCTATGATAGTGGTGTTTTTCTGGAAGCCAGAAGTCTGACATCCAACCTGGTTCGCCTGATCAACAATACACAAATCGATCCGGTGAATAACAACAGTTATATCGTTGAAGGTTGCCTTGCCGGATCATTTAAAGTGAAAAGACCTTTACCCTCTGCAGTTCCTTTATCTATTCAATTAACGTATAGCGGAACTACAGTGAATGGAACCGATGTTCAATTACTTCCTTCAGTGGTAACCATTCCTGCAAATGATACCATGGTAATCGTTGATGTTATTCCGATTATCGATAACCTGCCAGAAGGCATTGAAACATTGAAAGTGTATGGATTTGCCAATTGCAATTCCAATGTTCCAACGGATAGTACAATCATACAAATCAGGGATTATGATATTCTCGGATTAACGCCGGATACTGCGATTATCTGCAGAGGTAGTTCAGTGCAGTTGGACGCTTCTTCCGGCTATCAGCAATACAACTGGAATGCTACACCGGGATTGTCGGCATACAATACAGCTTCTACAACGGCAACGCCGCTTTCAAATGCAGTTACCTATGTATGTACAGCAGATCTGGGAACCTGTCATGCGAGGGATTCTGTTTATATCGAATGGAAAAGTCTCCGATTGGATTCTGTAAAAAATGTAAACTGCAGTGCGGCAGCAACGGGTGAAATTTTTGTTACCGGGTTGGGTAACTGGGTAAATCCTGTTCGATATTCAGCCAATAATGGTACTTTACAATCTACCGGGCATTTTACAGGATTGCCAGTTGGCAATTATATTATCAGGATTAAAGATGCAGGCAACTGTATCGATAGTGTGCTGGTTACCATCAACCAGTCTTATCCCGATTTAGTGATAACTGATACTGCTGTTACGCCGGCTTCCTGCTCCGGTAATCCGGATGGAACCATAACGGTAACGGCTAGTGGAGGAAAACCTCCTTACCGTTATTCGGTGAATGCTTTAAACTTTCAAACCAGTAATGTACTGAATGTAAGAACCGGTACTTATACCGTTACGGTTAAAGACAGCAACAATTGTATTACTTCAATTGCAAATGTATTTGTGCCGTTTGTAAATACCGTTAGTATCACAATGGGAGCCGATCCGGTAATCTGCGAAAGCAGGAGTGCACCGCTGCCTGCCAGTACAAATGCCAGTTCTGTTAGCTGGACCCCTGCTTCAACATTGAACAATGCATCCGTTGTTAATCCTATCGCCAATCCAGTAGTAACAACCCAATATTATATTACAGCTACCACAGGTGTTTGTGTAAAAAGAGATTCCGTTACGGTTATTGTTAATCCGGCTCCAAGACCCAACGCGGGCATAGATACAACAGTTTGTTTTGGTGGTCAGATTGAATTGGCGGGATCAGGTGGTGTTCAGTACCAATGGTTCCCTTCCCTGAATCTTTCCAGTTCAACAGTTTACAACCCGGTTGTGTCGGGATTACAAGGGCCGCAAACATATCAATACTCACTGTCGGTAGTAGACGCAAATGGATGTCAGTCTCTCAAAAATGATACAATGAAACTCAGGGTTCCACCACCTGCGGAATTATTTGCCGGTTGGGATACAGCGGTTGCAGTAAGACAGCCACTGAAATTGTTTGCCAAAGATGTAAACAACATCGGCTTCATAAAATACTCATGGCAACCGGAAGTAAACCTGAACAATCCATTCATTCAGAATCCAACAGCAATACTTACGGATGCAGTTACAGAGTTTATTGTTACAGCAAGCACCTCTGCAAATTGTATCGGCAAGGATACAGTGTATGTAAAAACATATCGCGGCCCTGAAATTTATGTAGCCAGTGCATTCACTCCTGATGGGGATGGAAAAAATGATGTGCTGAAAGCATTCCCTGTAGGAATTAAAACATTCTCTTATTTTAATATTTACAACAGGTATGGCCAATTGGTATTTTCAACCACGAACCAGAATGTTGGTTGGGATGGCAGGTTTAAAGGCGCTTTACAGAAGTTGAATACTTTTGTATGGATAGCTGCTGCCATTGATTACAAAGGCAACCTGATTCAACGCAAAGGAACGACTACTATTCTCCCATAGTTATTTAACAATCATTTTCCATCCTTAATTCAGCGCTTCTTTATTTTAATATTATTTTTATTTTCTTAGCAAAAAATACATCTAATGACTAAATTATTTCAACCATTGATAGCAGTATTGTTTTTATCGGGCATTTTACTATCCTGTAAGAAAGATGAAAAAGTTGCTGCTTCAAAACCTGTAGTAAAATTTATATTCCGCTTTGATAGCACACAGGCAAGGTTGAATAATATTGGTCAACCTTCGGTAATTGCGGCTGGTAATGCAGCACAGTCTCCTGTATTCAATAAAATGAGTGCACATTACGTAGAACTTGCACCAGTTGCTACTACTGTGTTGGGAGCCGGAGATGTTTTGTATTGGGCACCCGAAACAAATACAGGAGGATTAAATGCAATTGATTTCAGCAGATCAACATTCGCTGGTAATGGAGAAGTTTTTCTCACAGTACCACTGGATTCAATAACACCGGGAACTTATGAATGGCTCAGGGTTTCTCTCGCCTATCAGAATTATGATATTAAGTTTAAAGCATCGGGTTTCAATTTAACCGGAACGATTGCTTCGTTTATAGGATTCCGCACTTATGTACAGAACTTTAAAATAAAGGATTCAACAGTAACATTGAATGCCAATAAAACGCAGGGATACTGGGCATTTGAAACCAGTGTGAGTGGTTTTGGCAGTGTCACTTCAGGACAGGCACCGGCAGGAGCCACTACTGTTCCCAATCCTATATTCGCCACATCTCCTGTTCCAGCCGGCTCTTGTGTAGTTACCGGTAAATTTGCAACAGCATTACAGGTTACCGGTACAGAAACATCCGATATTACGATCGTGGTTTCATTGTCGACCAATAAAAGTTTCGAGTGGACAGACCCAGATGGCAATGGAACTTTCGACCCACTCAACGGAGACCAGGTAGTAGATATGGGTATCCGTGGCTTGATCCCATCAAGGCAATAAAAATATAAAGTAGATCAGCTAATTCCGCTTACCTGCAGGGTTTTGTCAATTTTAAGCACAAGTCCCTGTAAAACTTTGCCCGGACCACATTCAGTAAAATTCGTAGCGCCATCTGCTGCCATTGCCTGCACGCATTGTGTCCATCTAACGGGACCGGTTAGCTGCGCAATAAGATTTTCTTTTATAGTGGCAGGATCCACAATTGCTCTTGCAACCACATTCTGGTATACAGCACAAACAGGATTATTAAAATGAGTATTGTGAATGGCTGCGGCCAGTTCTTCTCTGGCAGAATCCATCAACGGGGAATGGAAAGCGCCGCCTACAGGTAGCACCAGGGCTCTTTTTGCTCCGGCTGCTTTCAGTCTTTCACAAGCCAGTTCAACGCCTTTTACGGAACCACTGATGACGAGTTGGCCAGGACAATTATAATTAGCAGCTACAACCACTTCACCCGAATCGCTGGAAACCTGCAGACAGATTTCCTCAACCATTGCATCTTCCAGGCCAAGCACTGCAGCCATGGTAGAAGGTTGAAGTTCACAGGCTTTCTGCATTGCTTTTGCACGGATCGAAACAAGTTTCAACGCATCTTCAAATTCAAGTGTTTTATTGGCAACCAGTGCAGAGAATTCACCGAGGGAATGGCCTGCTACCATATCAGGAGCCGGATTTTCAATGGTTAAGTAAGCAGCTACTGAATGAATAAAAATAGCAGGTTGCGTTATATCTGTTTGTTTCAAATCTTCATCAGAACCAGTAAACATTTTTTCTGAAATGCTAAAACCCAGGATATCGTTCGCTTTTTCAAACAATGCTTTTACTGATGGGTTGGAATCATATAGATTTTTACCCATGCCACTGAATTGAGCTCCTTGTCCGGGGAAGATGTATGCTTGTTTCATATTTTATAATTATGGGATACAAAGAAAATAAAAAATCCCTCAAAAAGAGGGATCGGCAAATAATTATATGGATGATTAATGAAGTCGGGCAGAAATCAATTTCAGAAATTCACTCCTGGTTTCATTTTTCTCAAACTCACCAAAGAAAGCAGAGGTAGTAGTAACTGAGTTTTGTTTTGGATACACCTCTCATCATCATGCACAAATGGGATGCTTCAATTACCACTGCAACACCGTGAGGATTGAGTGTTTCTTTGATAGCAGACAGAATCTGGTGGGTAAGTCTTTCCTGCACCTGCAATCTCCTGCTGTATACATCAACCACACGGGCAATTTTACTCAGTCCTGTGATATATCCATTGGGAATATAAGCTACATGCGCTTTGCCGTAGAATGGCAGCATATGATGTTCGCACATGCTGTACAATTCAATATCTTTTACGATCACCATTTCACTTACTTCCTCGTGAAATTTTGCCGATTCAAGAATAGCTTTTGCGTCAAGAGAATAACCCAATGTTAGGTATTGCATCGCTTTGGCAATCCTTTCGGGCGTTTTCTGAAGCCCTTCTCTTTCTGCATCCTCACCGAGGAGCATTATACTATCCTTGTAATTCTTTGCCAGGGCGTTGGTGATTGATTCGTCGTATTCTTCTGTTCTCTTATAAGCCATTGTTGTTTTGTTTATAGTTAAGCCGGATATTCAACAAAATTCCTCTCTGTTTCGTACAGGCGTACCTGTAATTCAAGCGAAGGTTCTATTCTTTTCCGAAGTAAATCATAAATTACGATAGCAATATTTTCTGCTGTCGGATTGAGAGATTTAAACTCTTCACAATCCTCATTCAGGTTTTTGTGATCAAACCTTTCTGTTACTTCTTCTTTTACAATATCACTAAGGATTTTAAGATCCATCACATATCCGGTAACCGGATCGGGTCGACCAATGAGTTTTACTATCAGTTCATAGTTATGGCCATGATAATGCGGATTGTTGCATTTGCCGAATACAGCCTTATTGGTTGCTTCGTCCCAATCGGGATTGTTCAGCCGGTGCGCCGCATTAAAATGTTCTTTTCTGAAAACTGAAACCATATTTGCCATGACGGATAAACAATAAATAGGAATAAATGTTGCGAAAAAAATCAAAACATTTCCCGGTTAGAAAAACCTCTTTAGCAGAAGTGTGCTGCTTATAAAGGCATTTATAAAGACAATTAAAGGTAAGATAGTTTAATGCAAAACATTTACTTTATCCGAAATATTCAACATAGATCCGGGGCGTTTCGTAAAGCTTCAGGCTGTGCAGGGATACATTTTCCGGCAGGTTGGGAGATAGTTGATTCCAGATTCCTGTAATGAGGTTTTCGATTGAACATAATTTACCTTTCATGAAATCAACATCCATGTTCAGGTTTTTGTGATCCAGTTTTTCAATAACATGTTCCTGTATAATGATGCTCAGTTTTTTAACATCATAAACAAAACCTGTATCAGGATCCGGAAGCCCCTTGATGGTTACATGCAATTCGAAATTATGGCCATGCCAGTTTTCATTGGCGCATTTGCCAAATACAGCTTCATTCTGCTCCTTGCTCCATGAAGGATTGAAAAGCCTGTGCGCTGCATTAAAATGTTCTATTCTGGTGATATAAACCATCCTGACCGGTAAAATTTTTGCAAAGGTAGCCAGTATTCTGTAAAATATAAAGTACATATGCGAAATTTGCCTATGCAGATTTTGATTGTTTCGGCTACAACCGCAGAAATTGGGCCTTTTCTGGACAAATTTCCCACGGCAGATCACCTGGTTACAGGTGTTGGCATCCCGGCCATGGTTTATCACCTGACCAAAAGACTTCAGCAGATTGATTATGATCTGGTAATGCTTGCAGGAATTGCCGGTACTTTTTCAAGTAATACGAGGTTGGGAGAAGTGGTCGTTGTAAAAACAGATTGTTTTGCTGATATCGGTGTTAATGAAAAGGGCAGTATATCCAGCATTTTTGAAATGGGGCTCGCAGATGCTGATGAATTTCCTTTTTCTGAAGGGAGAATAGGCTCGTATACAGAATTGCCAGGTTTTAGAACAGTTGATGCGATAACCATTAACAGGATCAGTGATGAAAGCGTTTACATTGATCAGTTAATCAGTAAGTATAAGCCTGAAATTGAAAGCATGGAGGGAGCTGCTTTTCATTATGTATGTGCTTTGGAAAAAGTTCCTTTTATACAATTACGTTCTATCAGCAATGATGTTGGCGAAAGAAATAAAGCAAACTGGAAAATGAAAGAAGCGATCTTAGCCCTTAATGTTGCGCTGGAAAATGCTTTGAATCATTTTACAAAATCAAATGATTGATCTATGAAATTTACATTGGGGTTTTCTCCTTGTCCGAATGATACTTTTATTTTTGATGCACTTGTGAACGGCAAAATAGATACGGAAGGCTGGTCATTTGAATGTGTATTGCAGGATGTTGAAGCATTGAACCGTGGTGCCCTTGATGCAAAACTTGATATTACTAAAGTTAGTTACGGCGTTTTACCCTTACTGTTAGATGAGTATGATTTACTGGATGCTGGAAGTGCATTGGGTAGAGGGGTAGGGCCATTGCTGATTACAGCAGAAGAAAATATAAAGGATTCTGTTGAAAATTATACCATTGCTATACCCGGAGAAAATACTACCGCTCATTTATTATTTTCACTGGCTTATCCTAAAGCACAAAATAAAATTTTTCTCCGGTACGATGAAATTGAACAATTTGTTCAGGAAAGGAAAGGGCTTGGAGTGATCATTCATGAAAACAGGTTTACCTATCAGGACAAAGGGTTGTTTAAAATTACCGACCTGGGAGATTACTGGGAGAAAGAAACCGGCAATCCGATTCCGCTGGGAGGTATTGTGATGCGTAAGTCATTTAGCAAAGAAATTCAGGATAAAGCCAGTCGATTGATTGCTGAAAGTATCCGTTACGCTTATGCGCAGTATCCGGAATTAGCAGGGTATGTTAAAATACATGCACAGGAAATGAGTGAGGAAGTGATGCGCAAACATATTGATCTCTATGTAAACAAATTTTCGTTATCACTTTCTTCCGAAGGCTGGTCAGCTGTTCATAAATTAATGGAGGTTTACAGCCAGGTAAAAAGCCAGTAAGCTGGATGATTATTGGTCTCCTTTTAATGCCTTTGCATAAATTTCCAGGCATCTTTTCCGGGCAAGTTCATGGTCAACGATCGGTTTGGGATAACTGAATTCCTGGAATTCGGGTACCCATTTTTTTATATAAGTGAAATCCGGATCAAACTTTTTAGTCTGCAGGTATGGATTGAATATCCTGAAGTATGGTGCTGCATCACAGCCGGAACCGGCAGCCCATTGCCATCCACCATTATTGGCTGCGAAATCAAAGTCTAGTAGTTTTTCTGCAAAATAAGCTTCACCCAATCTCCAGTCGAGCAACAGGTGTTTGCACAAAAAAGAAGCCACAATCATTCTGACTCTGTTGTGCATGAATCCTGTTGTATTCAATTCCCGCATCCCGGCATCAACAATAGGATATCCTGTTTGTCCGGCACACCATTTTTCAAACTCACCATTGTCTTTTCGCCATTCTATATGATCATAAGCAGGTTTAAATGATTTACCGGCATTGATGTAAGGAAAATGCCAGAGGATCATGTGATAAAAATCTCTCCAGATAAGTTCATTTAAGTAAGTTTCAGAGATGGATTGTGCTTTTTTTGCCAACTGTCTTATACTGATCGTTCCAAACCGAAGATGTACACCTAAACGGGAAGTGCCATTGATACCCGGGAAATCACGCTGCTGACTGTAGTGTGCCAGTATGGCTTCATCGGGTTTGCTGCCTGGGAATGACTTGCCTGAAGGTTTAAAACCCAGGGAAGATAAAGTAGGTATTGATAATCCTTTTGTTTGGAAAAAACGACTGTAGTATTTCTTGCAGGGATAAGATTTCAGGTAGAAATCATCCAGCTTTGCTTTCCATTTTCTGCTATAGGGAGTAAAGATCGTGTAGGGCTTACCGTCATCTTTCAGGATTTCATCTTTCTCAAATATCACCTGATCTTTAAATGTATGAAAGGAAATGCCATTTTTTTTGAGGAACGCTGCAATAGAATGATCACGGTCTATGGCATAAGTTTCATAATCGTGGTTTGTATAAACAGCTTTCACCTCGTATTCATGAATCAGATCTTTGAAAGCATTGGCAGGTGTGCTATGAAATACCCGGATGGAGCTTTTATATTTCTGTAATTGATCATTCATGGAGGAAATTGCCTGATGAATGAATTCCACCCGTTGATCTTCTTTGTTTTCCAGTTTGTCAAGAATATTTTTATCAAAAATAAAAACAGGCAAAACGGGAAGTCCCGATTTAAGTGCCTGGTAAAGACCTGCATTGTCATCAAGTCTTAAGTCGCGTCGGAACCAGAAAATACAAATACTATTGCTCATACATGTAAAGCTATCGCTGTTTAACAAAAAACTGCTGCATTTGTTTTTTCGAGCAGTTGATAAATCTCAGGAATTTTTTTATTTCCGAACTTTTTGTTTCCGATGCTTCCGACCCAACGAATATTGTATATAGCATTGCTTAAAAACACTTCATCTGCCTCTAAAAGTTCTTCTTCGGAAGTGCTTTTCTCTTCCACAATCATTCCTTGTGATTTCAATGAGCTGATGATAAACTGTCGCATGGTACCGGCAATACATCCGTCTGAAAGTGGGGTTGTATAGATGTTGCCGTTTTTAACATAGAAGATATTGGCGATGGTGGTATCTGCAATGTTACCATGCTGATTTAGGATTATAGCGTCATTGCATTTTTCATCTTTAGCATAAATTGCACCCATAAAATACGGAAGGAAGTTGTTGTGTTTTATTACGCTGAAACCATCAGCCATCTTGAAAGCTTTTTTATAAATACACAACTCTAATCCGTTTTGATTTAGGTTGCCATTGCTTTCCGGAAGTTCCCAACTTTGAATTATGTATTGTGGCTGGTTGTTGTGTAGGTCATAAAGTCCGCCGTTGCCTCTGATAACGGTCAGGCGTATTCGAGCATTTGCATGATTGTTTTTGCGGATGAGTTCTGTTATTTTTTCTTCAAGTAAATCAGGCGTAAATAATTTAGGTATTGTGTATTGAAGCAGTTTCAATCCTTGCCAAAGCCGGGCAAAATGGTCGTCTGCTAATATAAGCTCATTGTTTTTGAATTTGATGGTTTCAAAAAGTCCATCACCGAATCTGAGTCCACGGTTATCTGGGTGGATGATAGCAGTGTTTTCTTTTAATATTTTTCCGTTGAAGTTAAAATAGCTCATGTTGTAAAATAAAAAAATCCCCGGTTTATGGGGATTTTATGAATAAGATAAAATTGGTTTTACATTTCTTCGATAATCTTATGCTTCACAGCATACATGATTAGTCCGGCCGTAGTTTTTGAACCGGTTTTTACTTTCAGCTTGTCCCTGATGGCTTCAACTGTCCGGGGGCTCAGTTCAACGATATCAGCGATTTCCTTGGTGCTTTTTTCTTCGCACATCAGTCGGAGGATCGTTGTTTCTTTTTCACTAAGCTGGGCTTCCTGCTGCATCAATTGTTGTGGGGCAGGCATATTGCGTTGCTTAAGATTGGTGAGCAGCGCTTTATTGGTGAGTGAATTAAAGTAATATTCCTGTTCGTAGCAGGTTTTGATGGCTTCGTAAATAATTTCGCTGTCACTCGTTTTGGTGAGATAGCTATTGGCGCCCAGTTCCATCAGTTTGGTGATCATGCTGTTATCGTCGACCATGGTAAGCATGATTACTTTTGTACGGGGTGCAATCTTTTTTAATTCAGGTAGTGTTGCAATTCCATCCATAATGGGCATCTGGATATCCAGGAGCACAACATCGGCTTCAATATTTTTGATCAGGTTGAGCAGGTGCATACCATTGTCTGCCTCTGCGATAACCTTGATATCCTTCTTGGTACTGAGTGAAGTTTTAACTCCGGCCCTGTAAAGTACGTGGTCGTCGGCTATGATCACTCTGATTGGTTCTGACTGTTCCTCTTTCATTGTAGTATTATAGGGTGAAATTAGTACTTTTTCAATTAGTAAGTTTACGATAGTATAACGTTGAACCGCAAGGTCAAATTATTTGGTTATCAAATAAAGAGGACAACTACTTAATGATGCGGATAGGGATTTTACGTATAAACCCGCTTAATCGCATTTAAATTTTTTTAATATGATTGATTTATTGGTTAAACATTGATTAACAAGGAATTATAGTTTTACCTATAAAAGACTGAAAAGTGGTAAAAAAGGCGGCAAAAAGCCGCCTTGTAGTCAGGAAAATTGAAGGGTACGGATCAAAACGGGTTCAAATATCGGGTTTGGGGAAAAAAGGAAGAGGGGAAAAACAACTTGGAATTGAAGCTTTTTAACATTATAATGATTACACATTTAAATTATTATTGTGTTTCTGAATAATATTTAATTATGCTTTTTCTATATTTTCTTCAGTTTTTAGCAATTACATCTTCTTTTACTATTTCGTTACGTCTTGTAAATAATAAAAGAATACCAAAATATATGTCAGGGTTTTATTGGTATAATTTTTTGGCTTTTCTTATAATAAGTTTTGGAGTCTTCTCTCTTTTTTTTATCGAAAATTTGCAGTTTATGCACTTGTTATAAATAATTTCAGTTCAATTATTCATGTAAGTTTTTTATCCATTTTTATGCAAAATGTAACTTCCAATTTAACTAGGCTTCAAAAAAATTGGTTGAACATTTTTCGAATTCTAATGGTGTTAATAATTTTTTACATTCTTATATCAAATAACCCATTTCAACAGGCAAACTTGGCATTTTCTTTAACGAATTCTGTTCTGCTTATATTTAGTATTATATATTTTGTTCAAATATTTAAAGGTATCCCAGATCTTGATTTATTAAAAACACCTTCTTTTTGGATAGTTACTGGTATTTTTTTTAGTTCATCACTATTGATTCCTGTATGTACTGCATACGATTTGTTACCTATTACATATTTTGTAAATTTCCCCATACTATTGAATGTTGCTTTAATTTTTCCTTTTATAATTTTCCATTGTTTCCTTATTAAAGCTTTCTTATGTTCATAAATGACCAGTCTGGAGTAATGATATTTATCTTGGTTTCCTCCATTTTAATATTCAGCTTGGTACTTTTCTTTGCATTTATCATATTTAAGTATCAAAAAAGACAGCACATATATTTTAAGGGAATTGAAGAATTGAAGTCAAAGCATCAGAATGAAATTTTATTATCTCAACTTGAAATACAGGAACAAACCTTTCAGAATATATCGCAGGAAATCCATGATAATATCGGGCAGAAATTAAGTCTGACAAAACTCAACCTCAACACAATTAATATAAATGAAAAGGAAACTGCTTTAATAGAGATCAATAATGCAGTATCTATGATAGGAGAAGTTATAACAGATCTCAGTGATTTAAGCCGCAGCATGAGCTCCGAAATTATCCTAAGCAACGGATTCATCAAAGCGATGGAATTTGAAGTGAACCAGATGAATAAGCCTGGAATGTACAAAATTCTCTTAAGGATAACGGGCGAAGCTGTATTTATGGAAGCCCGGAGAGAACTGATTCTGTTTCGTATAGTACAGGAAGCCCTTAACAATATTATCAAACATGCAGAAGCCACTGAAATTTTGATTGAACTTTTTTTTACAGAAGATGTACTCGAGTTGCAGATTAAAGACAATGGGAAAGGATTCATCAAAGAAAAACTGCAATCGGGTAACGGTTTTATCAATATGCAGAACCGTGCCAGGTCATTGAATGGTATTTGTGAAATTAATTCTCAGCCTGGAAAAGGCACCAGTATAACCATAAAAATCCCCCTATATGAGCAAGAAAAAATATAATGTAATCCTGGCCGATGATCATACACTTTTGCGGGATGCACTCGCTAATCTGATCAATTCGTTTGAAGAATTCCGGGTAGTAGCTACTGCAGGCAATGGCCGTGAATTGGTAATGGCAATTACTAACGGTTCTAAGCCTGATCTTGTTATCCTCGATCTGAACATGCCGCTGATGGATGGTTTTGAAACAGCAAAATGGTTGCAGGAAAATCACCCTGAAATCAATAATGTTATTTTAACCATGTACGATTCAGAAATTGCCCTGATCCGTTTATTGCAGGTGGGTGTAAAAGGATTCCTTAAAAAAGACATTCATCCATCTGAATTAAAAACCGCCTTGTTATCGGTAGCAGAAAGCGGATATTATTATGCACACAACACAACCGGGAAGTTGGCTTCTTTTTTTCAGAAAAATCCGCAGGGACAAACTTCCATTGAAAGAGCCATTTTATCTGACAAAGAAATTGAGTTTCTTCGTTTAGCCAGTACCGATATGACCTATAAGGAAATTGCTGCTACATTGAAAATTACTCCCCGGGCAATTGATGGATACCGGGATGCATTGTTTGATAAACTGGATGTGAAGAGCAGGGTGGGGTTAGCGATTTATGCAGTTAAGAATGGCATTGTTACATTTTAAAAATAAGTAACAATAAACTGCAGGATGAAATCAATGATTTATTCGATCAGCTTGTTGCGCATCCCATACATGATTAGTCCGCCAATTGTTTTGGCATTCACCTTCGTTTTCATATTCTGGCGGATGGTTTCAATGGTACGCGGACTTAAAAATATGATCTTGGAAATTTCCTCTGTTGTTTTGTCTTCAGATAAGAGCTGAAGAATTTTTATTTCTTTTTCATTGAAGGTAACCGGTGTATTGGTTCCATAATGCTGGCGTACATTCTTTTTCTGCATTAACCTGCCCATCACTGCTTTGTTCACCAGTTCGTTGAAATAAAAGTCATCATTCATACAGGTCAGAATGGCTTCATAAATTTCTTCAGGATCGGTTGTTTTAGTGAGGTAGGCATTGGCGCCCATTTCCATCATTTTGCTGATCATCTGCTGGTCATCATACATAGTGAGCACGATGATCTTTATGTCTTCGTATTCCTTCCTGATCAGCTGGATGGCATTGATACCATCAATTTCAGGCATCCTGATATCCATTAGTAAAACTTCCGGCTTTTTGATGGATATTTTATGCATCATGTCTTTGCCATCTTCTGCTTCCCATAGCATTTTCAGGTTGGCTTTGCCTGCCAGGGCCATTTTAATACCATCCCGGAAAATTTTGTGATCGTCGGCGATCGCAATTTTGATTTGATTTTCGGTCGACATGCTTATTCTTTGGGTTAGTTGGGTTTCGGTTATTTCTGATAGTAAATTTAAAAAATACTATGATATTTTATCTTTGTTTTTATAGGAGGCTGATTTTCAGATTATTTCGTAAATCAACTTCGTAAAATTACGATATTCTTTTCAGGTAAATCTACTCATAAGTTAATAAATATAAGAATAACTAATTAAGTAATCATATCTAATTGAGATATGATTATCTTAATTCGCATATAATTAAGGGTATACAAATACTATTAAATATTTATATTTATATGCTTCTTCCTTATCTGGTGATTTGTTTTACAAAGCAAAAATCTAAAGTTATCCCCGGATTTATCCACATTTCAGTGTGTTTCGTAGAAATACTAAGTAAAAGGCTGAAAAATTAAATAGTAATTTTACTATCACATATTCGTACATTTACCTTAATTTTACCTCTGTAAATAACTTAAAAAATGGCCGTAATGCAGTCCTGTATTGAATTTGGTTAAAACGTACAAATACGTTTCTCAAATTAGCAGTTGCACAGCCATCTTAAAATTTTGAAGTTTACAGTGCAATTAATCATAAACCACTAAAATATTTTAGTATGTTAGGATTCTTAGGTTTCGGAAATTGGATTCTCAGTTTATTATCTTAATTTTTAATAAATTTTGATTTTGGTTAACAGTTAATTAATTTTGACTAAACAACTAAGATCTGAAGAGTTTATTAAATATTACGTTATTTACTGAAATTTTACCTTTAATACTTTGTATTTATTTTTATAAGAAAATAAATACAAAAGCATTAAAGGTTTTTTTTATTTATACAATTAGCCAAGCATTATTTGTTTTACTAATTGCGCTCGCTTTAAATTATTATCAATCCTACCAGTCTTATATTTTACTTTTAAGGGTTCATCTAATAATTGAGTATTTGATTATCACCCTTTTCCTCAGAGAGTTAGTTGTTTCTAGTACTGCTAAAAAGTTATTATACTTTCTCATTTTCCCATTTATTCTTTATAATATTTATGAATATTATAAATTTGGGAATAGCCAATTTGGTAACCTCCCAACGTTAGTAGAATTACTTATATTTATCATTTTCATTATTTTCTTTTTATTTGAAAAGATGAAGTATAATGTGAGTCAGCCAATTTATGATACAATTAACTTCTGGATATGTGTTGGCTTGTTTGTGTACGTAACTGGGATATTTTTCTACATTTTATTAGTTGAGAATAGTTCAAAAAGTGATCTAAAATTGCAAAGTGAACTTCGATTAATATATAGTGCAGTAACAATTGTCAAGAACCTAATATTAAGTTTTGCACTTATCAAAAATCACGACAATAACCAAGTTGTTAAACAGTCTTTAGATATCCCCTCAGAACTCGACCTAGATAGCTTTTACCCTAACAACAATCTAAACTAACCTATGTATTTTTTACAGGCAGATTCTACCGGTATATCTCGGTTAATGTTTATAGGAACATTGGGCATGCTTACATTGGCTATCGGGATTATTGTGTTTGTAATTTTTCACCAGCGAAAGGTTATCCGCTACCAGATGCAGATGAAGAAGCTGGAAGCGGAAAAACAACAGATACTCTTAAATGCATCAATCCGGTTCCAGGAAGAAGAAAGACAACGCATTGCAGCCGATTTACATGATGATGCAGGTCCGTTACTCGCAACTGCCCGACTTTACCTCAATGAAAACCTGGTTAACCAGGAAAAAGCCCAGCAGCTTCAAAGCATCTTCAGCGCCAAGCAAATTATAGATGACGCCATTTTACTAATCAGAAATATCAGTCATAGTCTCATGCCGCCGACTCTGAAGAACTTCGGGTTGGAAAGTGCAACAACGGATCTTTTTCAGAAGATCAGCGGAAGTGGAAGTCTGAACGCCAGCGCCCGTTTTCATGATTACAGGGAGAGATTGAAAGTTGAACAGGAACTGCTTGTATTCAGGATTGTACAGGAACTTGTGAATAATATCATCAAACATAGCAATGCCGGCTTCATTCACCTTACTCAGAATGTAAGTGGTAACAACCTTTATCTGCGTATCCACCATGATGGAAAAGGGATCATTCAGGCAGAATTCGATAAATTAAATCAGAGTGCACAGGGGCTTGGATTAAAAAACATCGCCAGTCGTATCAAAGTACTGAATGGTAGAATCTTTTTTGAAATTGATCCCAGTCAGACTTATTACAAGATTACACTCGAAGTTCCCAAAGAAACGATTATCTGATTTTATTGCCATTTATACATCTTTTGTTTATTTCTACTTGTTGATTGTAAAGATGTTACTATTTTTACGTCAGCACAATGATTGAAGCAAATCAAATAAAAGTAGCCATAGCCGACGATCACAAGATTTTCAGGAAAGGAGTAATTCTTTCCATGAGGCCTTATACGAACATTCGCTTTGTGATGGAGGCTGATAATGGCGAAGACCTGCTCAATAAGATTCCTGAGTCGGAACCCGATGTTATTTTGTGCGATCTTAAAATGCCGGTTAAAGATGGCATTGATACCACTAAGCAAATTACCAAACGTTTTCCGGGGATAAGAGTGATCATTCTCACCATGTATGAAGACGAACGTTTTGTTGGTCATCTTATGGATTGTGGTGCTGCGGGCTATCTATTGAAAAGCACCGATCCGGCTGAAATCAAGAAAGCCATCATGGATGTGATGAGAACCGGATTTTACCTGAATCCATTTGTAAACAAAGTGCTCATCAAAAAGAATTATTCCAAACAGAAATTCAATCCAAGTCTGAGTTCTGAGATTGTATTAAGTGAAAGAGAAAAAGAAGTACTTACATTGGTTTGCATGGAATTCACTGCAGCAGAAATTTCTGCGAAAATGGATATCAGTGCAAGAACCGTTGAAGCAATCAAAGACAGACTGATGGAAAGATTCGGTGTAAAAAACTCAGTGGGACTGGTTTTCTATGCAATGAAAAATCAGCTGATCGACTAATTTTTTCTTTACTTTCTTCAATAAATTTTATCAGAATAAACCAAACAGTGTAGAGTCGATTTTTGAAATCACTTTACCCAGGTCTTCATCGTTTTCTGCAAACTTATTGGTATCTGCATCAATGATCAGTAATGGACCTTCTTTGTAAGAATCAATCCAGCTGGTGTATAAATCGTTGAGTTTTTTCAGGTAATCCAATCGAATATTTTCTTCGTATTCACGGCCTCTTTTCTGGATTTGTCCAACCAGTGTTGGTACAGATGCTTTCAGGTATATCAATAGGTCTGGCGGTTGCACCATCGACTTCAGTGTTTCAAAAAAACGGTAATAATTATCAAAATCTCTTTTACCCATCAGGCCCATATCATGCAGGTTCGGTGCAAAAATATTGGCATCCTCATATATGGTTCTGTCCTGTATAACGGTTTCGGTACCACGCTGAATTTCCAGTAACTGATTCAACCTGCTGTTAAGAAAAAATATCTGCAGATTAAAACTCCAGCGGGGCATGTCTTCATAAAAATCATTCAGGTATGGATTATGGTCAACATCTTCAAATTGTGGAATCCATTTGTAATGTTTACTCAGCATTTCGGTGAGGGTTGTTTTTCCTGCACCGATATTTCCGGCAACTGCAATGTGTTTTGGTTTTTTGATCTTAGCCATAATCCTTGTCCTTTTTCGGGCTACGAATGTATTGAATTCTGCACCAGAAAGATTTCTTTTTTTCGGTTTATTAAAAATAATTCAGCCCCATTGCTTCTCTCACCAGATTCATGGTTTTGACAGCGCTGATACGGGCTTTTTCTGCTCCTTTCTGCATCACTTCAGTAAGGTATTTTTCATTGTCCAGAATGTCGTTTGCACGCTGACGAATAGGCGAAATAAATCGAACCATATCTTCTCCCAGTTGCTTTTTCAGATCTCCGTAACGGATATTGCAATTATTGTAGTCATTCCTGAATTTGCTGATCACTTCTTCACTGGAAACCAGGTCCATCAGCATGAAAATATTCTGAATATAGTCAGGCATTTCAGCATCCGGTGTTGTGGGTCCGCTATCTGTTTTCGCTTTCATCACTTTTTTGCGGATGCTGTCGTCATCATCAGCAAAATAGAGTGTAGACATGCTGTTTTCGCTTTTACTCATCTTGCCTGAACCATCCAAACCGGGAACCTTGATTAATTCCTGGTTATAGTTGAATGCCTTTGGTTCGGGAAACACTTCGCCATAACGATGGTTAAAACGGTTGACAAAATTCCTGGCCATTTCCAGATGCTGCTCCTGGTCTTTTCCCACCGGAACATAACTGGCCCTGTGAAGGATAATATCTGCTGTTTGCAAAACCGGATAAGTAAGCAAACCCGCATTGATATTTTCGGGATGCTGCCTGGCTTTGTCTTTAAACGTAACTGTTTTTTCCAATTCCCCCTTATAAGCCAGCATATTCAGGTATAAATAAAGTTCGCCGGTTTCATACAAATGGCTCTGGCAGTAGAATGCCGCTTTTTCGGGATCTAATCCACAGGCAATATTTTCAGCAAGTACCCGCTGAACATTTGATTTTAAAGTTGCTGTATCAGGATGTGTGGTAAGTGAATGAAGATCTGCTACCATGAAGTAACATTCGAAATCATTCTGCATTTTCACATAATTGCGGATGGCGCCGAAATAATTGCCAAGGTGCACCATCCCGGTTGGGCGGATGCCACTCATTACTATATTTTCCGGCATTTTTGCAGCATTTCCAGCCGGTTTCTGTGAATCGTTCATGTTCGTAAAATAAAGAGGGCGAAGATAGGAAAACCAGTAGTGCTTTTAAAGGAATATCTGGCAAAGATTGATTAATACAGGCCATCCGGAAGAAATAAAAGCCCCGGAGCTCTCAACCAAAAAAGCTATTTTTGTTGAATGGAAATTGAAGAATCATTGATTGATAAACTGGCGCATTTATCCCGACTGGAATTTAACCAGGAGGAAAAGTCGGTATTGAAATCAGATTTTGAGAAAATGCTCGATTTTGTAAATAAACTCAATGAACTGGATACATCCGGAGTTGAGCCATTGCTGCATATCAGTTCCAACGTTAACGTACTCAGGGAAGATATTTCAGCCAATGAGATTTCAAGGGAACAGGCTTTATCAAATGCCGGATTAAAAGACGAGTCATTTTTTATGGTGCCTAAAGTGATTAATAAATAAATTACAACTTAATATGGTGGCTAGCGTCATCAGCATTCAATAAAAGGATTTATGGATTCAATACTTCATTTGGAAAATATCCGCAAAAGCTACTTCCTGGGAAAACAGGAATTGCAGGTATTGAAAGGAATCACAATGGATATTTTTAAAAATGAATATGTAGCACTGATGGGGCCCAGCGGATCAGGAAAATCTACCCTGATGAATATCCTCGGCTGCCTCGATTCTCCTACAGGTGGACGGTATATTCTCAATGGCAATGACGTGAGCAGGATGCCGGATGATGACCTGGCTACAGTACGCAACAAGGAAATCGGATTTGTATTTCAACAGTTCAATCTTTTACCCCGACTAACCGCCGCAGAAAACGTGGCCTTACCGCTTATTTATGGGGGTGTATCCCGGAAAGAAAGAATGGAAAGAGCAGTAGAAGTGTTGAAAAAAGTTCGACTGGAAGATAGGATGGATCATAAACCCAATGAGTTGAGTGGCGGACAATGTCAGCGGGTGGCGATTGCCAGGGCATTGATCAATAATCCTTCTATCATTCTGGCTGATGAACCAACCGGGAACCTGGATTCTAAAACTTCTTACGAGATTATGGAAATGCTGGGTAAAATCCACGATGATGGCAATACTGTTGTGCTTGTTACACATGAAGAAGATATATCTATGTTTGCGCACAGGATCGTAAGGCTAAAGGATGGGTTGATCGAAACCGATAAAATCAACAGCAATCCGGCTACCATTAGCCAGTCAGTATAAACCAATCTGCATTTTTATTGTTGTAGCCTTTTAATTACTTCATAAGCTGATAAGAATGGCATTCAGAATCTATACAAAAACAGGAGATAAAGGAAATACCAGCCTCATAGGGGGAACGAAAGTTGCAAAAAGCCATATTCGAATTGAAAGTTATGGAACCATCGATGAACTGAATTCATTTATCGGGTTAAGCACTGATCATTTAACCCATGATCATTCAATAAAAATGTTGAGGGAGATCCAGGACAGGTTGTTTACCATTGGTTCTTCATTGGCCTGTGATCCTGAGAAAGAGCCGGGAATGAAAATTCCTGATCTCAAATCAGAAGATATAATTCTACTGGAAAAGGAAATTGATCAGATGGACGGGCAATTACCGGCGATGAAGAATTTCATCATACCGGGTGGTCATCCGGCCATTTCAACCCTTCATATAGCAAGATGTGTGTGCCGTCGGGCAGAAAGAATCTGCGTTTTGATGCAGGAGGAACAGCTTTTTGTTGATCCTTTGGTGATTCAGTACCTGAACAGGCTGAGTGATTATCTCTTTGTACTGGCCCGTTTTACAGGGCATTTGATGCAAATCGAAGAAATCCCATGGAAGCCCAGGCTTAAAGGTTAGAAGCTAAACTTCAAAAAAACTATCCTTATTCTTTTTTCAGGAACAGTATTTTTAATACTTTTGCAGCCCTCTGCTGAAAGGCATAGGATATAGATAGGCCGGGGTAGCTCAGCTGGTTAGAGCATCGGATTCATATCCGCCTGAGGCGGACGGCAGATTAAGGGGAATTAATAAAGCAGTAATAAAATAAATAGGCCGGGGTAGCTCAGCTGGTTAGAGCATCGGATTCATAACCCGAAGGTCGGCAGTTCAAGTCTGCTCTCCGGTACAAAGCCTCCATAAATTGGAGGTTTTTTTATTTGTGTAAACGGATTCATATCCGCCTGAGGCGGACGGCAGTTCAAGTCTGCTCTCCGGTACAAAGCCTCCATAAATTGGAGGTTTTTTTATTTGTGTAAACGGATTCATATCCGCCTGAGGCGGACGGCAGTTCAGGTCTGCTCTCCGGTACAAAGCCTCCATAAATTGGAGGTTTTTTTATTTGGTAAATGGATTCATATCCGCCTGAGGCGGACGGCAGTTCAAGTCTGCTCTCCGGTACAAAGCCTCCATAAATTGGAGGTTTTTTTATTTGAGTAAACGGATCGGCAGCTCAAGTCTACTCTCCGGTAAAAAACGGAATTGTCAAAGTATTTTTCTGGTTTACATAATTATTAGATTCTTTTACTTGGATTGTTCTTAATTAGACAAAATTCAAAAGGTCTGATTGCGAAAATTATGTTTGAGCAATTTTACTATTTACATATTGTATTCTAAAGCTTACAATAAAACCTATATAGGATTTACTTCTAATCTGTTACAAAGATTTAAATCGCATAATTCTATTGGTAAAAAAGGCTGGACGATAAAGTATCGCCCCTGGGTAGTGATATATACTGAGTTTTATGATGATAAAATTTCTGCAATGAAGAAAGAGAAATTTTTAAAATCTGGTGTAGGTCGTAAATGGTTAAGAGATAAGCTCGAAGTTGAGTATAAAAATAATGGATACATCTCCATTAAAGTCTCCTCTTCAGTACAATGATATAATCAAAGAATATTTTCTTTTTTAAGGTATCTGACTAGTTACAATAAAAAAAGCCCTGCATTACGCAGGACTTTTTTATAAAATGAGTTATTGAATTTATTTTTCAGCAAGTCGATTGGCCATTTCCATTTTTGAAGTATGGAAACAAAATAAATTTCCGTAAAAAGCTTTTTTATCTTCAACCTTGTTAGAAAATTCATCGATGAAAAAATAACCATTGTCTTTTAAAAGGTTAAACAGGGCTTCATGATTTTCGGTTACTTCAATCATCATGGTTGGCTTAAGTGTTGCCAGTACATTAGGCATGCCTTTGATGGCGAGGTATTCGGCACCCTCAATATCGATTTTTATAAAGTCGATGCGTGAAATATTGTTCATCTGTACAAAATCATCAATCCGGATGGTTTCCACCTGTACTTCATTCTTCTTCATTTCTACAAATGTTTTTGAATGAATTTTTTTGGTAACACGGTAATCTTTCACCAGTGAGTTACTTTGTCCGGTTATATTTTCCAGGTAAAAAGTAGCCGTTCCATTGTTATCGGAAACTGCTTTTTCTACCAGCTGTACATTTTTGATTTTTGAATTGGCAATATTTTCCCTTACATAGGGCAGGTTATTTACACCTGGTTCAAAAACGAATACTTTGCCAGAAGTTCCGGCAAGTTGTGAAAAATAAACACTGATATAGCCGATATGAGCACCCAGTTCAAAAACGGTATCTCCTTCACTGATCAGTTTTTTAAAATTATCCATCTGGATTTTTTCCCGGTTTTTACCATGGTACCAGTATCCTTTGTGGATAAAAGCATCCAGTTTAAATTTTGATCCTGTATAATGATGCTTGATGGAAATATTACCCAGATTCAATTTTTTCAGCAGAGGAATAATGATCTTTCTGAGCTTCTTATTTCTGTAAATTTTCATACCAGTTGTTTGTCAGTTGATTTAATGAAGCATTGAAATGCTTTGTTTGGGTAAATATAAATGATTCATGGGAAATTTAATGTTGATACTTTAAAAAAGCCCCCGCCATGGCGGGGGCTTTTATTTATTTTATTCAGAAAAAAACTGATGGAAATATGGGATCGTTTCAATTCCCTTATAAAAATTGGCGATGTCGAATTTTTCATTCGGACTATGCAGATTATCACTGTCTAAGCCAAAGCCCATTAATACAATCTTAATACCCAATTCTTTTTCAAATAATGCGCAAATGGGAATACTTCCTCCACCTCTAACCGGAATAGGTGATTTGCCAAAAGTAGCTTCGATTGCTTTAGCAGCTGCTTTATAAGCTTTGCTGTCGATTGGTGTCACATAAGGCTCACCACCATGATGCAATGCTGCTTTCACAGTTACATAAGGAGGAGCAATTTTCTGAAGGTGATTGATGAGCAGATCAGTAATTTTATCTGATTCCTGGTTAGGTACCAGCCTTGCTGAAATTTTAGCAAAGGCTTTAGAAGGAAGAACTGTTTTTGCTCCCTCCCCAGTATAACCACCCCAGATTCCATTCAATTCAAGCGTTGGCCTGATACCCGTTCTTTCATTGGTAGAATATCCTTTTTCGCCCCATAGTTCTTTAACGCCAAGGTCTTTTTTGTATTCTTCAACATCAAATGGTGCTTTTGCCATTAATGCTCTTTCTTCATCGCTTGAAACCAAAACATCCTCATAAAAACCAGGGATCGTGATGTGATTGTTTTCATCATGCAATGAAGCAATCATTTTCGCCAGAATCGTAATCGGATTCGCAACGGCTCCGCCATAAACACCACTGTGTAAATCACGATTGGGACCAGTTACTTCAACTTCAATATAACTTAAACCACGAAGGCCAATGTCGAGGCTGGGAGTGTCCAGACTAATCATTGCACTATCGCTGATCAACACGCAATCTGCTTTCAGCAATGCTTTGTTTTCTTTTACAAATTTGCCCAGGTTAGGAGAACCAACTTCTTCTTCCCCTTCAATACAAAATTTAATATTGTTGGTAAGTGTGTTGGTTTGAATAAGTGTTTCCAATGCTTTAACATGCATATAAACCTGTCCTTTATCATCACAGCTTCCCCTGGCGAAAATTTTACCATCAATAATCTGTGGATCAAATGGTCCGCTTTTCCAGAGTTCCAATGGTTCAGGTGGTTGTACGTCGTAGTGCCCGTAAACCAAAACGGTTGGTTTGGAAGGATCAGTAATTTTTTCTGCATAAACAATCGGGTGGCCAGCAGTGGCATGTATTTCAGCCTTATCTGCACCGGCTTCCAGCAATCTTTGTTTAACAGCTTCTGCACAACGAATCATATCTTCCTTGTGTTCAGTTTTTGCACTGACACTCGGAATCCTTAGAAGTTCCAGCAATTCATTGAGGAACCTTTCTTTGTTTTTTTCCTGGTACTCTTTCCAAACCTGCATAAATATTTAATTTTTGATATGTAATTGGGAGGGTTACAAATTTAGAAGTTTTAACATACAAACAAGCATTCAGTTCAGCACATTTTATTTATAAAAAAATTATCTTTTTTATTTGGAGAAATTGCAGGAGTACTAATACATTTGCATCACGATTGCTTGTCAATTCATCAGCCTTTGTTTGGTTCATTCCGTTTTTCCTGAATGCTTCCATGCAAAGGCTGAGTCTATTTAAGGCATATAAGAATTTATCGTTTAACCAGTTTTCCGATAAAGGAGAATAACAGAATAAGAATCAACAGAATTAGTAAACTCCACTTAAATAAGGAACTCCAGTAAGTGACTTTTACTATCAATTCAGTGGATTTGCCTTCTAGCGTCTGCAGCATTCCAGCATTTTCAATTACATCCAGCATACCTGCAAGCAATGCAAAAGGAGCTGCATAAAAGGCAAGCCTGCTTAATCCGGGTTGGTAGGTAATTTTTACCGGCAACCCATTTCAACGAAACATAGAGCAGAAAAGGAATAGAAGAATAGAAAACCAAAATCCCATTTTGTATTCGTGATGGCAAGTTCTGCATTGTTGTATTTCCCATGCTGAATAGATTTCCATTCGCTTTGAATGCTGTCGGCTGCTGATTTATCAACGGCAATTTCCAGACTCACAATTCCGTGTTTCGCTTTGCTTGTAAATAAAGTTGCACCGGTTGTGCTCATGATATACACGAACACAATCGTTCCAATCAGGAAAAAGATAAACCAGTATTTAAGTTTATTATCGTGCATCAAACCTCTGTTGTACGTATGACCAGTTTACAAGGTTCCACCAATTGTCTATATAGTCGGCTCTTTTATTCTGGTATTTCAGGTAGTAAGCATGTTCCCAAACATCAATGCATAACAATGGGAAACCCTTTGTGTTCAACAGATGCGATATCCATAAGTGGGTTATCCTGGTTGGCTGTACTGCCAATTTTAAGTAAACCCGCTGCATCCCTGTACAACCAGGCCCATCCACTACCAAATCGATTGCGTGCTGCATCGGCAAACTGATTTTTAAAATTGCCAAAACTGCTGAATTGTTTTTCAATTGCTTCGAGTAAAGTTCCCGATGGCTTGTTATCTGTTGTTTTGGGGCGCATGCATTGCCAGAACATTTCATGATTGTAATGTCCGCCTGCATTGTTCCTCATTTTGGCAGAATATTTCGATATACCGGAAAGTAATTTTTCAACAGACTCCTGCATATTTACATTCTCAGCGAGTGCAGCGTCTTTTAAATTTTTCGAATAACCGCTCGCATGTTTGCTGTAATGAATTTCCATGGTTTGTGCATCAATGATGTTTTCAAGCGCATCATATTTATAAGGAAGTGGCTGCTGATCAAATCCCGTAGAAAATCCTGGGGAACTAATTTTTTTAGAACTACTGCAGGAGCTCAACATTGAAGCGATGCCCGGGATGGAAATAGCGGCCAGCGCAGTTCCGGCAGCAGTGGTTTTGATAAATTTTCTCCTGCTGTTTGTTTGTGTATTTTTCATTGGTAATATTTTATTGTGAAGAGGAATCTTTACTTCTAAAGTTAGCGAAAAGTAACCGAAGCTTTTTGGCGGTCCTGGTATAAAATTCTTTACTGAAAAGTTGCGAATCGTGCATGGCTTTGTAAGTGAGGAAAGCACCAACAGGTACCAATACAAGAATCGCCAGCCACATGCCGAAAAATGGAGTTGGCTATTCCTTCTTTTACAAATTTTTCGCCAAACATATTCAGCAGGTGAAAGAGGAGAAAGAATATAATAGCCACTACCAATGGCATACCCAGTCCGCCTTTGCGGATAATCGAACCAAGTGGTGCTCCAATAAAAAATAACACCAGGCAGGAAAGTGACAACGCATATTTTCTGTGCCATTCAATTTTATGGTACCGGATGTCTTTACTGCGTGCATCCTTATCAAGTGTATTTACCTGCAGTGTAGTTTTAACAGAAGTGGCTTTGTTGAAAGCATTCTGCCTTACCCTAAGCCGCATTGAATCTGGAATAAAATTTTCATATTTTATCAGTGTGTCTGATGAAGCTGCTTTTTTCCAGGTACTATCTGAGAGATTGCTGTAACGCAATTGCTGTGTGAGTTGTTTGGTCAACAAACCGGCTAAGGCTGATTGAGCTTTTGTGAGTGAGTCTACATTTTTACTCAGCTGTCTTGAACTGAGCATTTTAAAATTATTCTTGAAAACGCTGTCGGGTGTATTCTGTTTCTGAAGTACACTCAGGTCGAAAAGTTTTTTGAAATTTTTAAAACCGAGGCGGATGAATTCGGTTGCTGTGTCCATCACATTTCCTCTTTCCTGGTAACGAAAGCCGTTCTCAAGATTGAATTCGAGGAATTTTTCATCGTCTGAAATTTTCATCACCCCTTTTTCTGCAACTATGCAATTGTCCTGTAAGGAACTGGCTTGTTCAAAGATCAATACATTGTGGATGGTTTTTCCGTCTTTGTCTTTCTTTGCCTACTTTGATGGCATAGTTGGGGATATGCGTAAAGAATACGCCCTCTTTCAGATCGAAGGCTGGTTTTTTTACATAGATATCACTGTACAGTGTTACAAATTTCAGGTTGGCAAAGGGGATTACATAGTTGGCGAAAATGAAAGTTACTCCGCAAAGGAAAATGGAAACCCACATGAGTGGCCGCATAAACCTCAGCAAAGAAATCCCGGAAGATTTGATCGCAACCAGTTCAAAACTCTCTCCCAGGTTGCCGAATGTCATGATCGAAGATATCAGGATAGCAATGGGCATTGCCAGCATCAACAACGAAGCACTGGCATACCAGAGAAATTGAGCAATGGTAAAAAAGTCAAGCCCCTTACCTACCAGATCATCGAGGTACTTCCAGAGGCTTTGCATCATCAATACAAAAAATGCAATGAAAAAAGTAATGATAAATGGCCCGATGAAAGATTTTAAAATAAGTTTGTCGAGTTTTTTTATCATACCTTAAATGCGGGATAGCATATTAAAAATGCAAAATATTGTTGCATGTCTGTAAAAGCAAAAATAACTCTTTCTGACAAGGAACTTTCATTGGTTCTTGATCCTGGAAATTATTTTAACGAAAAGAGCGATTATTGATAAGGTCTATGATTTGTTTGCAGAAATGACAGGCAGTATCCAATCGATCATCATTGATAAAGGAAATCTACCAGAAGAACTGCATTTCTCTGTTCCGAAAATATCAAAAGGGGAAAATTATTTGCAGCTTCCTTATGTAATGCTCGATTATCCACGTTTTTTTGGAAAAGAGGATGTATTTGCAGTAAGAACGATGTTCTGGTGGGGCAATTTTTTCAGTATCACCATAATGGCATCGGGTATATTCAGGAAACTGATCGATACAGATGCTGTAAAGAAAAATGCAGCTTTCTTTGTGAATGTAAATGAAGATCCCTGGCAGCATCATTTTGCTCCTGATAATTTCATAACATGCAATAACCTTTCTTCAGATGAATGGGATGCATACATTACAAGAGCATGCGTTTATCAAATTTGCTTTGAAGTATGATCTGGAACAGTGGAATGAAATGCCGGCATTGTTGCAGGAAGGCTACCAGCAGATTGCCGGTTTACTGATTAACTACCGAGGCGATGAAATAATTCCTTCACCTGGTATTCCCAGAGCTGGCTCTGATCTTTAATATCTTTCTTTTCTGCAAAATCTTTCACTACCAGGATGGTTTGATTGGTAACTTCAGATCTTTCTATGCTGAATTCAAAATATTCGTCTTTTTGACCGTGCGTCCAATGAAAACGTACAAATTTATCTTCTTCTTTATCCAGAAGGTCGGCTTTATCTGTGGTGCCATTCCAGGAAAAACTAAAAATTCCGTCTCTTTCATCCACTTTATCGGCAAACCATTCCTGCAATCCGGCCGGGGTGCTCAGGAATTCATACAATATGCTTGGAGAGCATCGCACCGGATATTCCATCGTATATAACACTTTTTTGCTCATTCTTTCTTTTTATAATCCTAGTATGCTGCAATTATAGAAAAATAATTAACCTGACAAAATATTTGGTTGACTATTTTTAACCAACGGGTTATTTAAAACTTTTTTATCTTTTTTTCTGCTGTAAATCCGGTCATTACCTCATTTTACGTATGATTATTTTTTTGTGACATATAATAAATGGCATAAATTACGTTATACACTTTAACAATTCAACAACATATTAAATTTTTGGCCTTTTGATTCTTTAACAAAACCTAAAACCCAACCCGATTATGAGTATGCGCCAGCTGAAAATAACGAAATCAATTACCAACAGGGAGAGTCAGAGTTTAGAAAAGTATTTGCAGGAAATTGGAAAAGTGGAATTAATCAGTCCCGAAGAGGAAGTAAAGCTTGCCGTACTCATCAAGAAAGGAGATCAGAAAGCTTTGGAAAAATTAACCAAAGCCAATCTGCGTTTCGTCGTTTCAGTTGCTAAACAATACCAGAACCAGGGTTTAACCCTTCCCGATCTTATCAATGAAGGTAATCTCGGCCTCATTAAAGCTGCTCAGCGTTTCGATGAAACCCGTGGTTTTAAATTCATTTCATACGCCGTATGGTGGATCAGGCAAAGTATTCTGCAGGCATTGGCCGAACAATCGCGTATTGTAAGGCTTCCTCTCAATAAAGTTGGATTAACCAACCGGATCAGTAAAGCTTATTCTCAACTGGAACAGGAATATGAACGGGAACCAACACCCGAAGAATTAGCATTCCTGCTGGATATCGATACAGAAGAAGTGGCAGCCACACTCGGTGTAGCGGCACGTCATGTAAGCATGGATCAGCCTTTATTCGATGGTGAAGAAGGAACCCTGATCGATGTACTCGAGAATCACAATGCTGTGAGTACCGATAATAACCTCGCAGTTACCGATTCGCTCAAAACTGAAATCGAAAGATCTTTGAGTACACTCACAGATCGTCAGAAAGAAGTAATCAGGTTTTTCTTCGGTATCGGAATAGATCATCCGCTCAGCCTCGAAGATATCGGTGAAAGATTTAACCTGACCCGTGAAAGGGTAAGGCAGATCAAAGACAAAGCCATCACTAAATTAAGAACAGCATCCCGTTGCAAACTTTTACGTGGATACCTTGGTACTTAATAAGTAAAAATAAGTTTAACGAAAATGCCCGGCTTAAAGCCGGGCATTTTTAATATATCAAATTGATTCTTTTATTTGTTTCTTTTGATTACCGGAACAGTGGTTTTACCTGCATTGGTAAACAGGTTCAGATAATATGTGCCTGATGGCAATGCACTCATGGTTACAGGGATTCTGTTGATTCCTTTTACGCCAGTCAAAACTTTTGTTTGCAGTGTTTTACCCTGAATGTCTGTAATGGTTATTTGAATTGCAGCTGCTGCAGTAAGATTAACTTCTACTGTTGTTGTAGTTACTACCGGATTCGGATAAACGCTGACAGATGCCAGGTCTTTCCTGATCTTTATAAACCTGGTTTCAGAATAAACAAATTTTCCATCACGATCAACCTGTTTGATCCTGTAATAAATCACATCGGTATTATAAACGGAAACTCCGGGATCAATATAATTATACTGATTGGAAGATTGACCATTCAATGTTGCAGCTATTCGCTGAATATTGACTGAAGTCGGTTCCATTTAAGCTTCTTTCAACCTGGTAATAATCTGTAAGAGCAGATTCATTGCCTACCGACCAATGGAGTATTCCATTGCCATCTTTTTCATTGGCTGTGAATGAAAGGAATTTAACCGGTAATGCAATACCTGTAATCGCTGCATAAGAATAACCGGCATAACCATTGCCATCATTACTGAATACATCGCCATAAAATTGAGCCGCCTGGTTCACCACATCATTACCCGAAAGCGCCATATAGAAATTATAATTTCCCGGGAGAGGTTCCACCCGTTCCACCATTGGGTAATTGTGCAACCCTGACCTGTGCTGTTATGGGATCACCGTTTTCGAATTTTACTTCCAGTAGTTCATATTCGTTGCCACCGATATAATTGATATTGGGTACAGCAGCAGAACCCGTGCCATCAAACTCCCAAACATAATAAGTGCCATCACTTAATGTTTCTGTTGATTCAAACAAAGCATAACTCATCCCACTCACGAAATTATTTACAATGGAGATATTGGGCCTGGTTCCAACAGTGGTAGGAACGATGAATGTGATCTGAGCTGAGGATAACTGTCCGTCAACTGCAGTACCAGGTTTAACAACTGCCCTTACTGAATTTGGAAGACTGCCGGTTTTAATGGTCATCTGGAAATCCTGTGCAGTAGCGCCTGTTATACCGAGGAAGAGAAAAAGTAAAAAACGGGTAAATTTTTTAATCATCTTTTTGCTATTAATTTGATTGCTTTATTGTGGTAATGATTCTGTACGAATGGTTCCCTGGTTATTTGTTAATGGGGTTGCCAGCAGGTAATCGCGATCGTTAGCCGGGCCGTTGTACCTCACAACTCTGTTCATATTGATATCACCGTTGCTGTATACATCCGTAAGTATGGTTCCCTGGTTGCCACTAAGAATGGTAGAAAGCAGGTAGTCGCGGTCGTTAGCCGGGCCGTTATAACGGATATTGTTATTCGCATTTATATTACCGGCCCATAATAATGTTTTGCCAGTATTCACTGCAAATGCACTCGCATTTCCAAACAGCTGAGCATCGTTCATTAAAGTAAAGTCAGTCTCACTATTACCCGAAAGATCAATTGTTTGAAGATTGGCTACCGGATCTGTTGCAATTCCCAGGTGATTCCGATGCCTCACTACAAGTGTATAATTGTTATTTGCATCTATGTTCTTAAAGTAGACCGGACTTATACCATCTACATCAACAATCTCTCCGTTTCTTCTTAACAAGGCGGCTCTTGTTTGAACCACATTGGCGCCTGGTGAAGCCAGATCATTGTTCCTGAGTTCAAGAAATACCCAGTCAACTATATTTTTTGCAGCATCTGCCTGGTCATTTAAAATACTGTTCACGATACTTTCTGCAACAGGATTGTTTATGTGAGTGAATGACTGATATTGAATGGGGCATTGCGGTATGGGTCATTCACTGGCAACAAGTTGCCAGCTTGGGAAACTGCCTGGGTTGTAACTGCCGGGATTGCGGAGTTTGTCATCCATCAGGCTGGTAGCTGTATTGTATGCACCCTGCAAAAACATTTTTGGTTTCGACAGGATGAATTTATTCATAGCATACAGATCGCCGTCACCTGCAATGGTTGCACCCGCCTCATTGGTTGTAGTATTGATATTGCTTCCCGTAAGGCTCCAGGCAGTTCCGTTCCAGAATATTCCCCGCAGGAAACTTTCATCTCCGGTTATACTATTTACATCATTGTAATTTCCATTGGCATTTAAAGTTCCTGTAATACCTGTCTGATTAATATGCCAGTAATGCTTCAGGTAATCTGTACTGCGGATATGTTTGGATGGATGAGCAATATCTTTACTCTGCACGGTAACGAATGCATTGCTGAATGTTCCTGCAGCAGTAATTTTCAGTGGATTATAAGCATTTTCATTTCCAACCGGAAGGAGAAAGTCTGACAGATTACTTCCGATGTTTTTCTGCACGTATCCGGCACCGTTGGTTTCTATGAATTTTCCATTGCCTTCGTCCGGTAGCTGGATGCAGTAGTTCCAAGAATCAATGCATGATCATTAACTTTTATCTTGCCGTTTGAGAACTCAAGCTGGTTATTGATGAGTAGGTCTGTATCCAGTTCAACCCCTGCAGCATTGTCGATTTCAAGATTATTGAGCGAAAGACCATTGGTATTGCAATGTTGAACAGTTGTGCCTTTTAAAATCACTTTACCCGGACCGGTAATGTTGCTGTTCGTTGTGAAATCTCCCTTGATTACAACTGATTGCGCCAGAATGAAGGTATACCTGTGTTCCACTTGTTATATGTACTTGTGCGTTTGACAGTTGTATGAACAAGTAATAAATGCAGTAAAAAATAAATATGGAACAATTTTCCTGATCATAATGCTTGGTTAGTTGATTATCCGGAATTTTGGTAATTGTCATGGGATGCTGAACCTTCCGTTTACGAATTGATTGCAGTTAGAAACAGAAATTATGACATAAACTTACAATAATTCGGGCAAAAACGACCAAAATGGGCTTTTTGAATGCTTTACATTCAATGAATCGCATTACTCCTTAATGGATGGATAAAGTTTTTTATTATCCTCTTTTTTCCCCGAAATTTGCGCAATAAATTCTGATTGATCAATGGCTATTGAAATTAAAGTTCCCACAGTAGGAGAGAGTATCAATGAAGTTACGCTGGTAAAATGGCTTAAATCCGATGGCGCCTGGGCCGAAAGAGACGAGGTTATTGCAGAACTGGAAAGTGAAAAAGCAACATTTGAAATAAATGCTGAACAGGCTGGTGCCGTTAAAGCAGGTTGCAAAGGAAGGAGATACACTGGCCATTGGCGACCTTGTTTGTACCATTGATACAGAGGCTGAACGTCCTGCTGACTGCTGTTGCAGCACCAGAAAAAGCTGAAGCTACTGGTAGCCGCAGCACCTCAGAAAGCAGCCGCATACGAAAGTAAGCGCCAGCTACTCGCTGCACAACCAGAGGTAAAAGCTACACCCGTTGCCGCAGCCATAATTGCAGATAAAAAGATCGACAGCAAAAACATCACCGCTTCAGGATCAAATGGTAAGATTATCAAACAGGATGTACTCGAAGCACTTAACAATCCCGGCAGAAAGCCAGGTATTACTGCATTCAGCAGGGCAGACAGGCCGGAGAAAATGAGTAACCTGCGTAAAACGATCAGTCGTCGCCTGGTAGAAGCAAAGAATACCACCGCCATGCTCACTACTTTCAATGAAGTAGATATGAGTGGTATCATGGAAATACGTAAAAAGTATAAAGATAAATTCAAAGAACAGCACGGTGTGAACCTTGGCTTCATGAGCTTTTTCACCAAAGCATGTTGTTATGCATTGCAGCAGTTTCCTTCAGTGAACGCATATATCGATGGAGAGAACATTGCTTTACCATGATTATTGTGATATATCCATTGCCGTTAGTGCACCAAAAGGATTGGTGGTACCTGTGATCAGGAATGCAGAAAGTTTGAGCATGGCAGAAATCGAAGCGGCAGTGGTGGATCTTGCGACAAAAGCCAAAGAACAACAAGCTTACCATTGAAGAAATGAGCGGCGGTACGTTCACCATTACCAATGGAGGTATTTTCGGTTCAATGTTGAGCACCCCGATTATCAATATTCCTCAGAGTGCCATTTTAGGCATGCACAATATTGTGGAACGCCCGGTTGCTGTTAACGGACAGGTGGTGATTCGTCCGATGATGTTTGTTGCATTGAGTTATGATCACCGCATTATCGATGGAAGAGAATCTGTTGGCTTCCTGGTAATGGTTAAACAATTGCTGGAGAATCCTGCATTGTTATTATTCGGGAAAGACCCCGTTGATGCATTACTGGAATTATAAAATCATTTCCCGCCAAAAGCGGGATTTTTTATGAGTCGTTTTTATTCTCACATAAATACTGCGGTTAAACTGATCGGTTCTTATAAAACCGGAAGCCCATTGCACCTGCAACTGAAAGATTTTTTTGCCAAAGAGAAGAAGTATGGCTCGAAAGACAGGAAGATGATTGCCCGGCTTTGTTATGCTTATTTCAGGGTAGCCGCAGCCTTTAATAATAAAGTTAGTACAGAGAAAATTATAGCGAATTCGTTATTCTTAATATCAACCGAACCAGATCCTTACCTGGAATTACTGGATCCTGAACTGAATTCTAAAGTAACACTCCCGTTTAAACAAAAACTTGACTTATCGGGCATTGAGCTGAATGGGTTGTTCCCTTTGTATAATGACTTAGGAAAAGATGTAGATACTTCCGGATACATCGCTTCCTTGTTAAAGCAACCCGATGTTTTTATCCGGATCAGACCGGGCAAAGCATCTGCTGTAGAAAATCAGCTTAACTGAGAACCAGGTTCAATTTAAAAAAGAATCTCCCAACAGTTTGCGGCTGTCTTCGGGAACGCCGGTTGAAAAATTGCTGAAACTGAACAGGGAAGCTGTTATACAGGACCTGAACTCCCAGAAAGTATTTGATTATATTAGTAAGCACCAGGAACTGATCAGTTCCGAAGAGCCGCTAACCTGCTGGGATGCCTGTGCAGCGAGTGGAGGAAAATCTATCCTTCTGCAGGATATCGTGCAGCGGAAAATAAGACTAACTGTTTCGGATATACGCAATAATATGCTCGGTAACCTTGAATTGCGTTTAAAGGAAGCCGGGATCAATATTTTCAGAAAATTTTCGGCTGATCTTTCCAAAGGAAGCAGTCTTTCCCCTGAGGAAAAATTTGCTGTTATCATTGCAGATGTCCCTTGTACCGGAAGTGGAACCTGGGCCAGAACTCCGGAACAAATGTTCGGGTTTGAGCAAACACAGATCAACGATTTTGCTACACTGCAACAAAACATTGTGTCTGGAATAATACCTCACCTGAAACAGGGAGGTTTGTTTTTTTACATTACCTGTTCGGTTTTCAGACAGGAAAATGAAGACCAGCTTGCCTTTATTCAACAAACAGGAAATTGTCAAATTAGTTCACGCAGGATACCTGCAAGGATATGAATCTGCTGCAGATACAATGTATGTAGCCTTGTTTACCCGTTGATTATTGCTTCAGTATTTTTTTGGTAACCAGTTTCTCGTTGTTGGCAAAAACAGTTACAAAATAAATTCCCCTGCTGTAACCATTCATGTTGATTTTTTTCACCAGGTTTCCGGCTTGTTGCTGGTAACTGCTGCTGTATACTCTTTGTCCGGCAGCATTCTGAAGTATAATCTCAATTTTACTGGAAGCAATTCGTGTAACGTTAACCGATAGTTGATCTGATACAGGATTGGGTGTAATCAGAATACTGTTTTCATTCACTGGTTGAACCGTACATGGATTCTGATAGTTTACCGTTGCTGAATCAAGGTAATAACTGGTATCGGCACCAATGATCATCTTTAACCTGTACTGCACAGAGGCATAGTTTGTACCTGCAAGATCATCGGCATATTCAAAATTGTGCATACCATAAGCAGCAGGATTCTGCAATGTTGTAATCGTAGAATAAACTGCCTCACCGGCAAATTTCCTTTCTATATCAATGCTCATGGTATTGTCGGTTTTTACACTGAACTGGATATTGGCTTTACACTGATCAAAATTTGCCTGTTGCGTAAAATACTTTTTCTGAAGCATCACAAAAGCTTTTTTTGCATCGGGAATACCATATCCAACCCGGTCATCTGGGGTATTAAAATTGTTTGCAGCAGCTTCAAGTGTGCGCATGATTTCAATATTATTGGCTTCAGGAAATGCCTGCCATAAACAGGTTGTAATGCCCGCCATATTCGGACAAGCAAAAGAAGTACCGCTGCTGTAATTGGGTAATCCGGAAAAGCCATTGGCAACAACTGCATTCCATCCAACAGCGGCAACAGATGGTTTGATTTGCCCATCACTGCTCGGGCCATAACTGCTGAAACCCGCTACCCGGCCCAATGTATCAACAGCGCCAATAGCAAATGCACTGTCGGCATCAGATGGTGTAATCAGGAAGCGCCAGGAACTGTTCCCTTCATTACCGGCAGCTGCCACCATCAGCATTCCTTTGGATGCGGCAATATCTGTAGCACGTGCACTCATCGTAGTATTGCCGTTCATATCGTTATAGGTATGGTTGAATTGGGCATTGTCGAAACTGTAATATCCCAAGGAAGTAGAACAAAGATCAACCCCCAGGCTATCGGCTCTTTCGGCACCTACAGAAAAATTATGTTCTTCAATCGGGTATTCGCTTGCAACATCTTCTGTACGGAATAAATAGAATGAAGAATAAGGCGCTGTGCCAACAAATACACCGGGTATGTTTGCAGCAATCGTACTCAGGCAATGCATGCCATGAGAATTGTCTTCTGCTACACTGGTTTCACTGGCAACAAAATCCCAGGTGCCGAGCAAACGACCACTGTTTCTTACACTATCAAAAGTTGGTAAAATATCGTAGTTGAAAAAACCTGCATCCATTACCGCAAGCTTGCATTCCTTCACCCCTGAAACCATGATTGTGCAGGAATTCTCCCTGGTGGATTTTTACCTGGCCGTTTGATTTGCCATAATCAAAATAGTCTGCTGTGATGCGGTTTGTACTGCCATTGACAGGAATATCAACCAGTGTTGTTTCCATCGTTTTATTTACCGGAGTTGTTGCAACCCTTGCTGCAATAGGTTGTGCAGAAAGTACAAATGGCAATGAATTGATTTTTGCAAGTGCCAGTGCATCTGTTGTTTGAATAGAAACCTGGTTCAGCCATTTGGAAACATTGAGGATAGTAACGTTGCCGGATAAACGAACACTGTCGACGTACCTGGGTGTAACCGGCATGTCCAGACTGTCTACCGCAATATTGTACCTGGTTCTTCTGTCGATGGCTCTTTGAGAAAGGTATTGCACAGGATTGCTGAGCGAATATGGACTGGTACCTTTGTCTTTAAATTGTACAACGTACCTGGTAAATTGTGCTTCCGACTTAACAGCAAAAAATATGCTTAGTATGAAGAGGAGTAAAGATCTTCTCATGCTTAAATTGAATTTCTTCAAAAATAAACAAATTAATGGCAGTCTATTCATTTGTTGAACAGTTAGCCAATGAAGGGTATAGGCTCTAATTATTTACTGTCGTAAGCCCATTTGATCCAGGTGGCGCCCCAGGTAAAACCTCCGCCGAATGCAGCCAGAATGATATTGTCGCCTTTATTAAGCTGGTTTTCCCATTCCCATAAACAAAGCGGGATAGTGGCTGCTGTGGTATTGCCGTATTTCTGGATGTTGATCATCACTTTTTCTTTGGGAAGGTTCATCCGGTTGGCAGTAGCATCGATAATGCGCAGGTTAGCCTGGTGCGGTACCAGCCAGGCAATATCATCGGCAGTGAGGTTATTTCTTTCCATCAGTTCATAGCTTACATCAGCCATCCCTTTTACGGCAAATTTGAAAACGGCCTGTCCTTCCTGGTATACATAGTGCTCTTTTGCCAGAACGGTATCTACGGTTGAAGGCTTAACAGATCCACCGGCCTTCATGTGCAGGAACTGTCGGCCGCTGCCGTCACTTTTCAAAATGCTGTCCTTTACACCACATTCATCTTCAGTAGCTTCGAGGAGTACAGCACCGGCACCATCGCCGAATATAATACAGGTGGCACGGTCGCTGTAATCGATGATTGAACTCATTTTATCAACCCCAACCACAATTACTTTTTTGAAACGGCCGCTTTCAATCAGGGTGCTTCCGGTGGTGAGTGCATATAAAAATCCTGAACAGGCTGCTCCGATATCGAAGCTGAATGCATTATTGATTCCAACTTTATCGCAGGTGATATTGGCGGTTGCCGGGAAAACCATATCCGGGGTAACCGTTGCACAAATCAGGCAGTCGATTTCATCGGGACCGATCCCTCTCTTTTTTAACAATTCTTTTACAGCTTCCACGGCCATATCGCTACTGCCCAATCCTTCTCCTTTTAATATCCTCCTTTCTTCAATACCGGTTCTGCTCCTGATCCACTCATCATTGGTATCTACCATGGTTTCAAGAATTTTATTGGTCAGGCGGTACTCGGGAACATATCCTCCAACTGCAGTGATTGCGGCTCGTAGTTTTTGCATGAATCTTGTTTTTTTCTTTATTTGAGGGAGTAAAATTAAAGGAAAATCTGATGCACTATTTTTTAACGGTCGGGCTGACGAAATAATCCTTATTTTCGCTACCGACAGATCAGGAAATTATGTACGCATATTTGCAGGGGAAATTTACCTTTAAAAGTCCGGCCCAGGTGCACATCGATGTTAATGGCGTTGGATATGAGGTGAATATCAGTTTGAATACTTATTCGGCAATCCTGCAATTAAATGAAGGAAAGCTTTATACACATCTCCAGGTAAAGGAAGACGGGCATGTGTTATTTGGTTTTTATGACAAGGAAGAGAAAGAAACATTTCAATTTCTGATCAGCGTTTCCGGAGTCGGAGCAGCAACTGCAAGAATGATGTTGTCTTCCTTAAAACCCGAGGAAGTTAGCCGGGCGATTATTCAGGGCAACATTAAGCTGCTGGAAAGTGTCAAAGGAATAGGGCGGAAAACAGCAGAGCGATTGGTATTGGAATTGAAAGACAAAGTGAACAAGCAAACAGCTTCCGCTGGAAATATTGTTGGTTCACACAATACAATGGAACAAGATGCGTTAACAGCCTTAACTGCACTCGGAATTTCAAAAAGCCAGGCCGAACAGGCAATACAGAAAATAAGCCGTACCGAACCTGGAATACTGCATTTAGAAGAATTAATTAAAAAAGCTTTGAAGGCAATTTGAGAAAAATCTACCTTAACTGATTCATTGAATGTTGCTTATAAGAAATTCCTTTGTTTCTCTATTGGTTTATTGTATTTGCATTACACTGGTAGTTTTCTCCGTGAACAGTCCTGTGCAGGCCGGCAATACTATTACGGCACTTGAAAATTTTCAGGACACGACCATCAATCCCGATAGTTTACCATTTCCATTAACCGACAGAAGGGGAGACAACCTTTCTTCTTCAACCGGAAACCCTTACGACCAGTTCAGGCCAACCAATCAAAGAGATTCAGTTGTTTACGATCCCGAAACACGCCGTTATGTGGTGTATGAAAAAATCGGCAACCGCTATTACAGAACTCCCGTTACCTATAGCTTTAATGAATATTGGGCCATTATTAACCGCCAGGCCGAAATCGATTATTTTCAAAGCCGATCCAACACAACCAACCTGTTGAACAGAGGAAAATTTGTAAAACCCAAACTTTCCCTCACCGATAATCTTTTTAACCGGCTTTTCGGAAATGGCAAAATCGACATCACTCCGCAAGGTAATGTCGACATCACCGCAGGCTACCAGGGACAAAGTATCGACAATCCAACCTTACCGGAAAGGGCCAGGAAAAATGGCGGATCTGGATTTCCAGATGAATGCCCAGCTGAATGTGAATGCCAGCATCGGTGATAAACTGAAATTTCCCATCAATTACAATACACTGGCCAATTTCGATCTCGATAATCAGTTGAAGCTGGATTATACCGGTAAAGATGATGAGATCCTCAAACGTTTTGAAGCAGGTAACATTGCTTTCCCTGCCAGAGGTACTTTGATTCCCGGTGCACAGCAATTGTTCGGGTTGAAAGCCCAGCTTCAGTTTGGCAAACTATTTATTACCGGCGTACTGGCCAATCAGAAATCACAACGTCAGAGTGTAAATCTCCAGGGTGGAACAGCGTCTACGCCTTTTGAAATCAAGGCCGATGAGTATGAAGAAAACCGCCACTTCCTGGTTGGACAGTACTTCAGGGGTAAATACAATAAAGTGATGTCGAACCTGCCGGCTATTACAGCACCGGTTCAGATTCTGAGAATGGAAGTATGGGTTACCAACAGGAACGGAACCACCACTGAAACCCGTGATATTGTTGGTCTCGCTGATCTTGGAGAAGTACAGCCATTCCTGCAGCCACCTACTGTAAACGTTCTTACAAGTCAGGAAGTACCTTCCAATATTACCAACGATTTATTGCAGAAAGTACTCAATCAACCCAATGCACGTACACCGGCACTGGTATACAATAACCTGGTGAACCTTCAATTAAACCCGGTACAGGATTTTGAAAAAACGTTTGCAAGGAAACTGGATTCAACCCAGTATACTTTCAACAGACAATTGGGTACGCTTTCACTGAGTCAGCCACTTCAAACAGATGAAGTACTGGCTGTAGCTTACCAGTATTCTTACAATGGCAGAATTTACCAGGTAGGTGAATTTTCTCAGGATGTTCCACCGGATAGTTCTTCTGCTGTACAAAAAGTTTTGTTCCTGAAATTATTAAAAGCAACTTCTCAGCGCCCGGCTCTTCCAATCTGGGACCTGATGATGAAGAATGTTTATACCATTGGTTATGGTACTTTATCTGCATCTGATTTTAAACTGGATGTTTTATACCAGGAGCCAGGCCTCGGTGCGAAAAGATATGTTCCTTACGGAGATAAAAATCTTGGCTCACCCATCCTTTCACTGATCAGCCTCGATCGCCTCAACGGTCAGCTCGATCCGCAACCGGATGGTGTATTCGACTATGTAGAAGATTTCACCGTAGTCTCTCAGTTCAGCCGGGTCGTATTCCCGGTGCTGGAACCTTTTGGTAGTGATCTGGCCACACAGATATACAATGTAGTGCCTTCCACGGCAAAGGATACACTATTCTTTGCATTATATGATTCTATCAAAGCCGTAGCTCAGCAGTTCCCTAACCTGAACCGTTTTATACTGAAGGGCAATGCCAAAACTTCCGGATCTTCGGATATCAGTATCGGTTATAATATCCCGAAAGGGTCAGTAACGGTAACGGCTGGGGGCAGAACCTTACAGGAAGGCGTGGATTATGATATCAACTACGATCTCGGTACTATTAAAATGACCAACCAGGCAATCCTTAATGCCGGTTTGCCCGTACAGGTGAATTTTGAAAACAATGCCACATTCGGTTTGCAGCAGAGAAATTACATGGGACTGCGCCTTGATTATATGGCGAAGAATACCGCCAAACAACAATTGTCTTTCGGTGGTACCATCGTTCGATTGGGTGAACGGCCTTTCTTCACCAAAGTGAATTACAATGAAGAGCCCATTCGGAATACCATGTATGGTCTTGATGTAAACTATAGAAAAGAAATTCCACGGCTTACCAAAATTCTCGACAAGCTTCCTTTTTACAGTACTACTGCACCCTCTACCATTAATGTATATGCAGAAGGTGCCATCCTGAAGCCTGGTCATGCACCGCAGATCGGAAGGGGTAGCAACGGACTTGTTTACATCGATGATTTTGAAGGAAGCAAATCGGGTATCGATCTTCGTTTCCCATTGGTAAGCTGGGCGCTGGCTTCCACACCATTCGGGGCAACCGACAGAAACGGAAATGTACTTTTTCCTGAAGCTGGATTAAATGATAATCTGGATTACGGTAAGAAGAGAGCAAAGATTGCCTGGTACCAGATTGAACAAACATTGCAACAGCTTGATGCACCCAATAACCCGATCGGCGATCGCAATGAATTAAGTGATCCCAGGGTAAGACAGGTTTATCAGAAAGAAATTTTTCCGCAACGTACAACAGGATTTGGCGAAAGTCAGCTCGTAACATTCGATCTTTCTTATTTTCCTGAAGAGAAAGGTCCTTATAATTACGAAACCAGCAATGCAGCGGTTAATACCAATGGACGGCTTACCAATCCGGCGGCTAATTTCGGAGGTTTGATGAGAGGAATCGATCAACCGGATTTCGAAACCAGCAATATTGAATTCATCGAATTCTGGATGCAGGATCCTTTTATACTTCCACAGTACCAGACTACCAATGGTGGTAAACTTTATTTCAACCTCGGTAATATCTCAGAAGATATCCTGAAAGATGGAAAAAGATTTTTCGAAAACGGATTGAGCACACCAAATGCACCTGCACCGGAAGATTTCACTGTTTGGGGTAAAGTGCCCCGGAATAATTTCCAGGTAACGAATGCTTTCAGCAATATTCCTGAAGACAGGCAATTCCAGGATGTTGGTTTCGATGGTTTGATGGATACCGCTGAAGTGAATTATCGTGCGGCTTACCTGGCAGATATTCAGGCTAATTTCGGCATCAGTTCAAAAGCTTACCAGGATGCCTTGAGAGATCCTTCAAGCGACAACTATAAAAATTATCGGGATGCCGGCTTCAGTGGATCAGATGGTATCCTTGCCCGTTATAAAAATTTCAATGGTCCGGATGGTAACTCACCCATATCGAATGGAAGTGAATTTACATCAGCAGCTACATTGTATCCTGATGGTGAAGACATCAACCGGGAAAATACCATGTCGCAATCGGAAGAATATTTCCAGTACATCGTTGATATCAAACACAAGGATGCACCTGAAATGATCATCGGCAATAACTTCATCGTAGATAAAAAAGAAGTGCCGGTAAATCTGGTAAATGGTACAACAAGAAATGAAACCTGGTACCAGTTCAGGATTCCGATTGGTAACTACGAAAGAAAAATTGGTAATATTCCCGATTTCAAATCGATCCGTTTCATGCGTATGTTCCTTACTGGTTTTGAAGACAGTGTTACCATGCGTTTTGGTTTGTTACAACTGACAAGAAATATCTGGCGTAAATTCCAATATAAAATTGATTCAACAGGATTGTATTCTCCAACTTCTACCACGCCATTCAATGTAGAAGCAGTAAATATTGAAGAGAATGATAAACGTACACCATTGCCTTATCGTACACCAAGAGAAATTCAACGGGTACAAACACTCAGCAACAATGGTGTAAACTTATTGCAGAACGAACAGGCGATGAGCTTAACATTCTGTAATCTGCAGAAGAAAGATGCCAAAGCTGTATTCCAGACTTTTGCCAACAGAGACATCAGGCAGTTCAGGAAATTGTCGATGTACATCCATGCTGAACAATCGCAGAATCCTGCCAATACAATCAATGACAAAGATCTTACGGCGGTAATCAGAATGGGAACCGACTTTGTAAACAACTATTATGAAGTAAGGATTCCGCTTTCACTCACGCCGTTGAATATTGGTGCAAACCCCGATTCAGATTCTTATAATGATTCATTGTGGAATCCGGGCAACTCATTGGATCTCGATCTTGAAGTGCTGAGCAGGATCAAACAAAGAAGAAATGTGGATGGATCTTCACCTACAGATATATACAGGCAACTGCAGGCTAACGGTCATACCTACTCGGTAATGGGTAATCCGAACCTCGGTGAGATCAGGGGTATCATGCTGGGTGTAGAGAATACCAATTCTCCGGGAGCATGCGGACAGGTTTGGGTGAATGAGTTAAGATTGTCATCTATCAATGAAAAAGGTGGATGGGCCGCATTGGGAAGGGTAGATGTGAACCTGGCTGATTTAGGTACATTGTCTGTTTCTGCGAATATGCATTCCAGTGGTTTTGGTACACTTGAACAAAGAGTGGTTGAACGTTACAGAGACGACTTCCTCCAGTTCGATATTGCTGCCAACCTGGAAATGGGTAAACTGTTGCCAAAGAAAATCGGCATGTCGATTCCGGTTTATGCAAGTTATTCTCAAACCACCAGTACACCTGAGTATGATCCATATGATATGGACATTAAGCTGAAAGACAAGCTTAATACAGCGCCTAAATCTCAAAGGGATTCCATCAGGAACAATGCCATCGATTTCACATCTGTAAAAACACTGAATTTTACCAACGTAAGAAAGAATAAAACAAATGGTAAAGCGCCGAAGATTTATGATATAGAAAATGTCGATGTTAGTTATTCTTATATTCAAACGATCAGTCACAATCCGTTGATTGAAAGAAATGAGGTTACCCGTCACCGTGGTGCTATCGGTTATAACTATGCGCCGCAGCCAAAATACATTGAACCTTTCAAGAAGTTCTTCCGGAAAACCAAAACCAAATGGTTTGATATCATCAAGGATTTTAATTTTAATTACCTGCCATCACAGATCAGTTTCAGGGCCGATATCAGCAGGCAGTTTGGTGCCATCAGGCCAAGAAGTGTAGGTGTTTCCAAATATGCGATTCCCGAAACGTACGATAAGTATTTTACCATGCAGCGTGATTATATCCTTCGCTGGAATTTCACCCGCTCATTGAATTTTGATTACACCGCTACCAATAATTCGAGAATTGATGAACCTGCAGGTCGCATTGATACAAAAGAAAAGAAAGATACCGTTTGGAGAAATCTGGCAAAAGGTGGAAGGAATACCATTTTCAACCAGACTGCTAATTTCTCTTATACATTACCAACTGCAAAAGTTCCGTTGCTCGACTGGACGACAGTAAATCTTCGTTACCAGGCAAACTACCGCTGGATCGGTGCTTCAAGGCTTGCAGTAAACCTGGGTAATTTCCTCGAGAACGGACAACAGAAAGAAGGAACGGTGCAACTCGACCTGAACAGATTGTATCAGAAATCAAAATGGTTGCGTCAGTTAGACCAGGTTTCTAAACCTGAAGACAAGGAAAGATGGAAGAACAGGATCACCAAAGTGAAAGATTCTGTTACAACCAAGAGTGGTAAAAAAGTACTGCAAACCAGAAGAGTGGTCGACAAAGGTGCGGTTCCTTATTTAAGTACAGGAGCGAGAATTTTTGGTAAGCTCATCACCAGTTTAAAACAGGTTAATTTCTCTGTTGCAGAAATCGCCAGTACAAGATTGCCTGGTTATACAGACAGTACACAATTCCTGGGGCAGAACTTCAAAAGCATGGCACCTGGTTGGGATTTTATTATGGGTAAACAACCTGATACGAACTGGCTGAACCGGAAAGCAGCACAGGGATTGATTACCAGGGACAGCAATTTCAACTCGTTGTTCCAGCAGAATTTTGATCAGCGTATAACCTTGTCGGCACAACTGGAACCAGTAAGAGACCTGAACATCACACTTAACCTGAGTAAAACATTTACCAAGAATTACAGTGAAACATTCCGTTTCATAGATACAGCATTGGGTGGAACCAATCCGAAATTCCAGCACCTGAATCCTTATGCAGGTGGTGGTTTTGATGTTTCCTACATTGCATTCAAAACACTTATTTGGAAAATTTGATCCGAACAGGGTTTCTCAAACTTTCAAAACCTTCGAAAGCAACCGTTTGGTCTTATCTAAACGGATGGGTACACTCAATCCATATACCAATAACCAGCAAGGATGCCGATGGATACTATTTTGGTTATGGAAAATATGCAGTGGATGTATTGATACCTTCTTTCATTGCTGCGTATACAGGTCAGGATCCGAATAAAGTTGCCCTGGTTAAACAGAACAACCCGAACATCAGATCAAATCCGTTCAGGTCTATTCTGCCAAAACCAAACTGGAAAATTGATTACAATGGTTTGAATAAAGTGAAACCACTTGATAAAATATTCACCAGCTTCAGCGTTTCTCACGGATATACAGGAAATCTCAGTATGAACGGATTTACCTCTGCATTGCTCTACCAGGATATTTCCAGGTTCGGGTATCCTTCATTCTATGATACAAGTTCTAAAAACTTTGTTCCTTATTTCTTAATACCAAATGTAACCATCCAGGAACAGTTTTCTCCGTTGATTGGTTTTGATATGATGTTTGTGAACCAGTTCCAGGGAAAATTTGAGTATTCTAAAACAAGGCAGTTAAGTCTTAGCCTTTATGATTACCAATTGAGTGAAGTGAGGAGTACCGAATTTGTAATTGGCGCAGGTTACCGTAAGCGTGGCATGAAATTGCTTGCCGGCTTAAAACTGCCTAAGTTCCTGAATAAGAATGGAGGAAAGACACTTGATAATGAGATTAATTTCAGGCTCGATTATCGGATACGCGATAACGTTACCGCTAATAGCCGCCTCGACCAGGACAATAATTTTGCCACAGGTGGTAGCAGGGAAACTACGCTTAGCCCAACAATTGATTATTTCCTCAACAACCGCATCAACATCAAACTCTATTTCGATCAGCGTAAAGTGAAGCCTTACATTTCATCGAGCGCACCAACTACCAATACAAGAGCCGGTGTTCAGATAAGAATTTCACTGAGCCCGTAAGAATAAACTCAGTTAATAAAAAAAGCAGCCTGAAGATTTAAGGCTGCTTTTTTTATTGAATAATCTATTGCTTGAGTGGTTATTTTGTTTTTCTCAGAAGCATAACATAGCCGCACAGTTCTTTTTTCTTTTTCTTGTTCACCTGAACCGGTTTGATCATATGGTATTCAGAAAATTGTGGTATGTAAGAGTAGCTGATGACATTGCCATCTACATCGCCCCACATTTTCTTCTGGTACACGACCTGACGTTCATTCCAATCGAACATGCGCACTTCATATAATTTTGAACTAATGTCCCCAATGAAAACAAACTGGTACCAGCTGCCTTGTGTAAGCGGAACAATGACCGGCATTTCATAATCGCTTTCCATGGTCATAGAAGCTTCTTTCACAATTTCAAATCCTTGTTTTGATAATTCTCTTTTGATACTGTCGGCCTGTCGGCTGATCGATTCATTGCTGCAAGGTTGCTGGCGGATGTCCTGTGCGTGAGTAATTGTTTGTACCAAACTGGCAGTAAGGCAAAGCAGTAAGTGGCGAAAATGGTTTTTCATCTTGTTTTCATTGGATGGATACGCCACAAAATAGCCAAAAAAAAGCCGGGATGCAAGAGCGTTCCCGGACTTTTTTATTGTGTTGAAGTGAAGATTTTTTTCTTCTTAGCTAAACTATTGATTTTTATGGAAATAATAGGTTCCCGCCTGCTGTGTACAGGTGATAGAAAGGTCGTTGATGCACACATGTGCGGGTAAACTGGCGGTAAAAAATACCGTTTCCGCCACATCTTCGGCACTTAGAGGCGTGTAACCGGTATAAGCAGCGGCAGCTTTTTCACTATTACCTTTAAAACGGACAATTGAAAATTCGGTTTCCACAGCGCCTGGATGAATACCGGTAACTTTTATGCCGTATTTCAGTAGATCTATACGCATGGATTTTGTAATAGCATCCACAGCAAATTTACTGGCACAATAAACATTGCCATTTTCATACACTTCTTTTCCGGCAATAGAACCGATGTTGATGATGTGTCCTTGTTTTCGGGTAGTCATTAACGGTAGTATTGCTCTGCTCACATATAGCAACCCTTCAACATTGGTATGCAGCATGGTATTCCAGTCGTCGATATCGGCATTTTCAAAACTGTCGCGGCCCAAAGCCAATCCGGCGTTATTGATGAGAATATCTATCTTTTGCCAGTCTGCCGGTAAAGCTTGAATGGCGTCAAACACTTCCTGCCTGTTTTGTACATCGAAAGGAAGTATATATACTTTGATATTGTATTTTTTCTGCCAGTCTGATTGCAAATCTTCAAGCCTTTCTTTTCTCCTGCCATTCAGGATCAGGTTATAACCAGCTGCTGCAAATTTTTCAGCGCAGGCTTTACCGATTCCTGCCGTAGCACCGGTAATCATTACTGTTTTTATCATACTGCAAAATAAGGATAGCCTGCTTTATTGAAGTAAAATGGGGGAGTAATTTTGTAAGTTGGTATTACCTGATCAGCACGAAATTCCCCTTTTTGGTTTTCAGTTCGTTTTTATATGTCACACCCTGTGCCATCCATACAAATCCACCGGGGTCTTGTGGTTTTCCGGCATACATTCCATTCCAGCCTCCGGTTTTGGAAGCCGATTCATATACCAGTTGTCCCCAGCGGTTGTAAATCCTGAAATAGTTCAGGGATTTCATGCCCAATAGAATCGGCCGGAAGATATCATTTTTACCATCGCCGTTCGGGCTGAAAGCTGAAGGCACATACATATCCGGGTCTACATCATAAACGGTAACGACTATGCTGTCGGTAGCTTTGCAACCATTTTTATCTGTTCCCTGAACTATATACTGAATGGTTTGCTCAGGTGTTGCCAGCGGACTGGATACATTGGTAGCATTCAGCCATCCGGCCAAAGTGGGAGGGTCCCAGGACCAGGAATAGTTTAGTGCGCCGGTTGCCCGCAAAGGCAGTGGCTGACCAGTAACAATCGTAGTGTCTTTTCCTCCGTAAACATTTAATTCAGGAATAACAATAACTTTCACTGTATCGGTGATCGGTTTGGTACAACCGAGGGTATCCGTTACCGTTACAATGTAAATCATATCCCCTGTTGGCAATAAGACCTGCGGATTTGAAATGGAAGGATTGTTGAGAAATGTTGATGGACTCCAGGTATAAGAGGATCCACCGGAAGCCTGTAAACGGCCACTGAAGCCGATACAAAGTGTTGTGTCATTCCCTGCATTTGCCGGTGGATAAGGCGCAACTTTTATGGTAATATCAGCAGTGTCGCTGCAGGTACCAATATTACCGATCACCTGGTAAGTGGTCGTTACCAAAGGTCGTACGAATGGATTTTTAATACTGTCGTTATTCAGATAAGTAGAAGGAGACCAGGCATAATGCAATGCATCACCCGTTGTATTTATCCTGAAACCTTCCGATTTGCAGATGGAAGTATCAGCACCGGCATCAATGATGGTTTTTCGTTTAACAGTCACTTTCACTGAATCCTTAGAAATACATCCGATACTATCGGTCAGCTGTACATGATAAACCGTAAAAGTATCCGGTGTCGCAAAAGGCGCATTGCCCGTTACAGTGCTTATGTTGTAATTAGGAGACCAACTGAAGTTACCGGTACCGGTTGCATTCAACTGTAATCCATCCACAATGCAAATGGTGGTATCATTGGTTAAACCGAGCGGAGGTTTAGGTCTTGCAAAAACCCTTACAGTGTCTTTCCTGGTTCTGCTACAGCCGGCAACCCCTACTGAAACAACATAATTTGTGTTCACCAAAGGAGCAGCAGTAGGATTGGAAATATTGGGATTGCTTAACCCTGTAGCTGGTGACCAACTGTAACTAACGCCACCGCTTGCCTGCAGTTGTACCGCCTGCTGACCAATACAGAAATTTTTATCGGGCCCTGCATTGGCAATGGCTAAAGGAGTAACCGGGATCTGGATACTGCTTTGCGTTACACAATTAGTACCCCAGGTTGTTTGTAACGTGTATGTTGTAGTTATATTCGGGTAAGCCCTTGTAATCCTGCTGTTGGGAGAAGCCACTGATGCGGTGGGTGACCATTTCCAGGATAAATGACTGGTTCGGTTACTGCTACCAGTTAGTGTTAACGTGTCTTCCTGGCAAATACTTTGCGGGTTTGCGGTAATATTATTGGCCAGATCGAATAAAGGTGTAAGGCGTATGGTATCAGTGTTTCTGCAGCCTGCAACATTTATTGTGGCTGTGTAAGTTGTAATGGTATTGGGGAAAACAATCGGGTTGGCCGTATTCGCTCCAATGATATTTGTATTGGGCGACCAGCTGATATTGCCTGTACCCGTTGCCGTTAGTCTCAGGCTGTCGAGTCCGCAATAAGTTGTATCGCCCGGTGTGACTGCTATTGCAGGGGTTGCCAGTACGTCAATATTGGTAATAACCGTATCAACACAGCCTTTGCTGTTACTTACAATCAGGGTTACGTCATAATTTCCCGCATTGGTATAAATGTATTGCGGGTTTTGATCCTGGCTGATATCTGCTACTACTGGTAGTGTTGCCAAAATTCCAGCTCCAGGAATCTACAACACCATAATTGGTGAGTGTGGTATCAGAAAACTGAACCGGTTGACCGGCACAAAAAGGGGCATTGGCTACAAACCCCGGGAAGAATCCAGGATATACACGAACAGTTGTAAATGCAGAGTCGGAGCAATCTTCTCCTTTATTGATGATAAATTTTACAGTATAAACGCCTGTATCGGGATAGATATAAACAGGGGAACCGGCAATTGAAGTATCTGCCAATGTGGATGGATCGCCAAAATCCCAGAAAACGGTATTGGCACCAAGGCTATTGTGCGAAAACTGCACATTGAATCCGTCGCAGGTAGTAAAATCGGGCATGGCTACCGCTTCTATCGGTATGCAGGGGGAAACTTTTACTAGTAAATCTTTGCGATGGGTTGTTACCAACCTGCCGTTTTTATAAGCCCGAACGCAAACACAAACAACATAATTTCCTTCTGCCGGGGCAATGCCACTGATGATACCTGTTTGCGGATTGATGGTAGCAAGATTTCCCAATGGTGTTGTTGCAGTAAAGCCATTTATATAGTTAACAGAGGCATAGGGCGGAGCTGCCGGGTCTTCAAATCCTGAATTGGTCGCCAGTCCACCATCATATGCATTGCAAAAACTATAAACAAGCGAATCGCCATCCACATCAGTTGCACTGAAGTCAAGCGTAAAAGGAGATTCAAAGCATATAACGGAAACGGGTAGCTGAAATTGAGGACCGTTATCTGTAATCACATTTCCATTCAATTGCTGTGTTCCGGGTATCACACAGGTATAACTGGCACCTGTTGCATCTGTACCGGCAGAAACATTGGCCATATTCAACTGCCTGCAACAGGTTTGATGAACAACCGTATACCCTGAAGCATTGATCGGTAATTCAACTGTCATTGAATAAGTGGCATAAGTATAATTCAGGTTGGGCGGGTTTGTTAAGCAGGAGGATGCCAGGATAGGTACCGGCAGAATGCCAGGTGGATTGTCCATCGAAATCAACCAATCCTGGAATGTTGTAGTGCCGGGAACTTTTACGTTGTTGTCATTGTTGAAAATGCCGACAACATAGGAAGGTCCCAGGTCCGCTACATTGGGACCGGTAGCATCTCCTTTAACCAGCAACAAAATAATTTTATATAAACGGGTATTTGGTTGAGTGCCGGGGCCGATGATTTCATACCTTAATTCTCCCCCGATGATGTGTGCAGCATAGGAGAAAGAGATCGTGAATAACAGCAAAAATGAAAGTAAAATTTTTTTCATCTGCCCATTAAATAAGCGTTGATAAATATACAAAAAAGCCACTGTTCACAGTGGCTGTTGATAAAATGTATTTATTCGGGAATATTACCGGATCAGTACAAAAGTGCCTTTCTTCTGCAACTTCCTGTTGGCAAAATCAGTACCCTCGGCATACCACACATAAGTGCCGGTTTCCTGGGGTTTGCCTCCGAGTTTTCCATCCCAGCCAGCTCCTATTCGGGAAGTATTGAATAAACGTTGCCCCCAGCGGTTATATATTCTGAAAGATTCGATGGATTTCATGCCCAGTGCAATGGGTTTTAAAATGTCATTCAGTCCGTCGTCGTTCGGACTAAACGCACTCGGCACAAAGAAACCAGGTAATACTTTGTAGAATTTAACCAGAATGGTATCTGTATCGGTACACCCAATGCTGTTGCTTACCCGAACCACATATTCAATATCATCCAGCGGGGTAGAGCGTGGGTTGCGGATATTCGGGTTGCTCAACCATTGAGTAACCGGGCGTCCAGAGATAGTTGGTACTACCGCTTGCATTCAGTTGCAATACCTGGCCTGTAACTACAGCTGTGTCTCTTGGTCCTGCATCGGCAATTACCTGGTCTACCGTAAGTTTCATCGTATCTGTTACAGGTTTGGGACAACCTAGTGTATCCGTTAACCGTTACAACATAGTTGATGATTCCGGCGGCTGGGTTTACTGAGGTTGGGTTGCGGATACCCGGATTGTTGAGGAACTGTGTCGGTGTCCATGAATAACTGCTACCTCCGCTTGCATTCAGGAATCCCGATGTGCCGAAACAGATGGTTGAATCACGTCCTGCATTCGCAATGGGGTAGGGAACTGTTCTTACTTTAATGGAATCCCTATCAAAACAGGAACCGATATTTCCTCTCACATAATAAGTTGTAATGCGGCGCTGTTGGAGTGGCCAACGGATTTTTAATGGTCGGGTCGTTCAATGTTGCTGCAGGCGTCCATGTATATACAAGGGCATTGCTTACCAGGCTCAAGGTTACTCCATCGGTTCGGCAGATGGTGGTATCCCGGCCTGTTTTTAAACTAACGCTATCGACTACACGAACCCTGACTGAATCGCGGTTGCTGCAACCGAAATTATCGCTGTAGGTTACGTAATAAGTCGTATCAACATCCGGCGAAACAATGGGTGTATTGCTGTTTACATTGTTGATATTATAATTGGGCGACCAGGTTACTGAACCTGTTCCATTGGAGGCAGCACTCAATTGCAGATTGTCTACAGAACAGATCAAAGTGTCGTTCGTTACTGTCAATGGTGGCTTGTCTACTATTTCAATATCGCCGGTTATGGTATCGATACATCCTTTGTTACTGCCAACAATCAGTGTAACCGTATAGGTGCCGGATTGTGTAAATGTGTAAACCGGGTTTTTTACAATACTGGTGTCAGATAAAATTCCACTTACACCAAAATCCCAGCGCCATTTATTGGCAAATCCATAATTGGCTGTCGTCTGATCCCTGAACTGAACCGGCGTATTCTTACACATCGGTGAATTATTAGAAAATGCAGGGAAATATCCAGGATATACTTTGATGCGGGATGTGGTTGAATCTGCACAAGGAGTACCAGCATTTACAACCAGTTTGATGGTATAAATGCCCGTATCAGAAAAAACATGCACCGGTGATGGATCCGTAGAAATATTATTGATACCTGAATTCGGATCACCGAAATTCCAGGTGAAGGTCTGGTTCAATGGCGACTGACTGTTGTTACTGAACTGGTAAGAAAAATCACCACAGGTTACATATTCAGGATCCAGTTCTGCACTGGCCAGGTCACATGGGGCCACAACAATGATAAAATCTTTGCGATGCGTTGCAATAAAATTGCCATTTCTATAGGAGTTCACACAAACAGAAACCACATATCTTCCTGCATCAGGAGCAATACCTGAAATAATACCTGTTTGCCGGTTTAGTGTTGCAAGCGGACCTAACGGACTGCTTCCACTGAAACCGCCCCCATAAGTGAGTGTTTCATAAGGTGGAGGAAAAACATAAGCATCCTGCCCATTGGAAGCAATACCTCCATCATAGGCTGAACAGAAAGTGTAGGATAAAGAATCTCCGTCGGGATCCGTTGCACTGAAATCAAGAATAAAACTATTCTCCCTGCAAACAACGGATAATCCTTTTTCAAATCTCGGACTGTTATCAGCAATATTTGCAGGCATGGTATTGGTACCCGGAATGGAAGAAGCATAAGTGGCGCCTTCACCATTTACCGGAGCATTGCCAGGCAAATTGGATATTCCGGAAATCCTGCAACAGGTGATATAAGATGTTGTGTAGCCTGCAGTATTGTTATCAAGCGTTACCGTGAATGGGTAAAAACCGGCAATATAATTCAGATTGGGAGGGTTGGAAATACATTGAGGAAAATTGATCGTTTGCAAAACTTCTGTGGAAGTTCTGTTTACCAATCTTCTTAATACTTCCTGATTCGTGTTATTGCTGAAAATACCCAGTGTTACACTCGTAGGCAATTCAGCGCAATCAAAACAATTCTGATCCCTGAATAATATCAATGTAATCCTGTAGGTTTTGCTTGTGGGCGTACTGGAAATGTATTCGTAGATGATCTCCCCACCGGTAATGTGCTTCGCCCAAACCTGTGCAGTTGAAAACAGTAAAAGAATAAATAGTAGCGTTCTTTTCATCAGGATTAACAATGTATATATAATAGACTGTAATTTAACGTAAAATGCTGTCTGCTGTTGCGCCGTTAATAACACAGTTTTGTAAAAAATTAGCTAAAATTCGATTCGAAGCTTCGGTTTGCTCCAGCATTCCCATATGAGCACTGTTTCTCAACACATTAAAGGAACAGTTCGGGGGCATATGCGATTGTTTTAAACTATGTTCATACGGAACAGCTTTATCATGCTCTCCGGCAATGATCAGAACCGGAACCGTGGCATTTTTCAGTAAATCAGTCCTGTCGGGCCGGGCAATCATAGCTTCATAATAACTTATCAATGCCTCTTTAGAAAATGTTTTTCCCTGTTCCAGCAATAGTTGAATGTCTGCTTCACTCTTTTCAGGATTCATGAACAATCCCGGAATACTGGTTTTTAAAAAAGCTTGCGCACCATTTGCCTGAATAAAATCAATTGATTTTGATCTTGCTTCTTTTTTGGCTTCATCATCAGCAAAAGCGGAAGAATGAAACAGACCAAAGCTTATTAATTTTTCAGGATACATTTCCTGGAATGCCAGTGTGATATAACCTCCCATGCTATGACCAATCATCAGTAAACGGTCAATCCCTTCTTTTTCAAGGATGGCATTGATGCATTTGGCATATGCTTCCATGCTGTTGATCCCTGTTAACCGATCTGATTTTCCTGAGCCAGGAATATCGGGTACGATCAATGTAAACTGATCGGCCAGATGATCGATTTGGTTGCTCCATACACGACTGTCTTCTCCAAATCCATGCAATAGCATAACCGGAAAACCTTTGCCGGTTATGGAATAATGAATGGTTGATTCCTGGTATAGAATGCTGTAATTTTTCATTGGTACCTGTTTAAATAAAACCGGAACAACTAATTCCTGTTATATCGGATGGCTGCTCTGAAGAGCAACAATAATACAAATGGCAACAGGGCATTGTTCAGTTGTTGTGGAAGAAAAAACCAGGCCAGAATGACTAATCCATAAAACAATATCGTTGCAAGCAGGTATTTTTTTACGAAGGGCTTGCTGCTATTGATGAAAAATGCCATTACTGCATGAAAAGGCCAGGCCCAGAGGAGGTTGTAATTGTCTTTTGTCATGCTGTGATCTGTTGCAAACCACATGAGCAATAAAATAATTCCGAGTGCACCGGTGAGGAAAAACAACAGTCCATCCAACCGGTTGAGAAAAGACTGTATAAATGATTTTTTTGAAAAGCTGAAAGCAAATACGATCCCCAATAAAAAACAGAAGAATACCATTGGCGTGAACCAGGTTTTGGCAGATGGTCTTTCCGGAAGCGTGTATAATTTTTTTGATTGAAGGATGATATTGCCATTGCGGTTACTATCCAGTGCAACCATCAGGTTATCGGGTAAGAACTGTTGTTCTGCAGGCGTCATGATTCTGTCGGTTCTTGCACCCAGTAAAATATCAATGCCGAGTTTACTCCAGTATTGTTCTCCTTTATCGAGGTACTGATGAATGGCCTGGCGGAAACGGGTGTTTTCGGGCATTACAGCCGGTAATTGCGGCGAAGGTTTTTTGTATTTTAAAATCAGGTCACGAAGCCGGGTAGTACAGTTGTCGAAAAAGAAATCGTATTTGTAGTATTTGTTTTCTTCTTTCAGGTTTTCGAACAATGCACGCTGAATATTTTTTTTCTCTTCTGCTGTTAAGTTGAGCAATTGCTCTGTCATTTCACGACCCCAGGATTGGTAACTGTATTGAAAATCGTCAAACCTTTCTATACTGATATAATACATGAGTTTGCCCCTGGTGAACTTGATGTAAAATCCTTCATCATTAAAATTGAAAGTGCCGTAATTGTAAACATAATCGGTAACACTGTTGCTGTCGATCACCCGCAATGCACTATGTCCGAAAATGGCATACAATTCATCACCGGGAGTACAGGTGAGTAATGAAATCCTCAACCGGGAACTGTCCTGTGCAGTTGTACGCTGTTCAACACCGAAGTACAAACAGGTTAAGATGATAATGCTACATAAAAACTGCCTCATGTATATTGAGCTGGTGAGATTGCGAAACTACGGCAAAAATATTATCTGCAATCATCACCGGCAAAAACTGTAATTACCTTGAGCGCTGCCCATCGCTACTGAATGTACAAGTGTGCGACGCCTGTGAAGCCGGGTAATGATCTGAAGCCCGTAAACAAATACTAACGGCTATAGTTAGGTGCTTCTTTGGTAATCACGATATCGTGTGCATGACTTTCACGGATGCCTGCATGGGTAATTTTAACAAACTGTGCCTGTTGCAAAGCCTTGATATCGGCAGCTCCGCAATAACCCATACCTGCCCTGAGACCGCCGGTAAACTGGTGTACGACTTCCTTAAGATGTCCTTTGAATGCAACTCTTCCTTCGATGCCTTCCGGTACAAATTTTTTCACATCATCTTCAACATCCTGGAAATAACGATCGCTGCTTCCCTGTGCCATCGCACCAAGAGAACCCATGCCGCGGTATTGTTTGAATTTGCGGCCTTCGTAGATGATGGTTTCGCCCGGACTTTCCTCTGTGCCTGCAAAAACATTTCCCATCATCACACAGGTGGCGCCTGCAGCCAGTGCCTTTACCATATCACCGGTATAACGGATACCACCATCGCTGATGATGCCAGTCTTCCTGTTTTTTAATGCTGCAGCCACTTCCATAACAGCGGTAATCTGTGGTACGCCGGTACCTGCAACGATACGGGTGGTACAGATTGAACCGGGTCCGATGCCGACTTTCACTGCATCCGCACCTGCATCAGCCAGTGCTTTGGCACCTGCAGCCGTGCCTACATTTCCGGCAATGACCTGTAATCCTTTGAAGGATTTTTTAATTTTGGTGAGTGATTCGATCACCCCTTTTGTATGACCATGTGCACTGTCGAGACAAATAACGTCTACGCCTACATGATTTAAAGCTTCCACTCTGTCTAATATATCACTGGTGATACCAACGCCGGCGCCTACCAGCAGTCGGCCGAAAGAATCTTTTACCGAAAGCGGATAGCTTTTCAGTTTGAGAATATCGCCGAAATGTAATGAGGCCAATGAGTTTGCCTGATTTGTTTACAACCGGTAATTTTTCAATCTTATTATTTTTGAAAATGAGTTCTGCTTTTTTCAGATCGGTTCCTTCGGGTGCTGTGATGAGGTTGTCTTTTGTCATCACTGTACTCACTTTATTCCTCAGGTGAGATTCGAAACGAAGATCCCTGTTGGTAAGAATGCCTACCAGTTTGTGGTCTTTGTCAACAATCGGAATGCCACCGATTTTATAATCCCTCATCAGGCGAATGGCTTCTCCGATGCTGGCATCCGGTGATAAAGTAACCGGATCCAGGATCAGCCCGTTTTCACTTCTTTTTACTTTTCTAACCTGGTCGGACTGTTGTTGTATGGACATGTTTTTGTGTAAAATTCCCAATCCGCCTTCACGGGCCAATGCAATGGCCAGTTGTGCTTCTGTAACAGTATCCATAGCAGCACTCAGCATGGGAATCTTCAATCGTATACTGGAGGTGAGTTGTGTTGAAATATCTACATCCCGGGGAAGAATCTGGGAGTAAGCCGGCATCAAAAGTACATCATCAAAAGTGAGTCCTTCTGTTGCGATTTTAGATACATTTTTAGAAGAGCGGGGAGAATTTTTGGTTGCCATAGGCAAAGATAAGATGAAAACCTGAAACTGTAAATTGACCAATGGGCTTAATATTTTGGTAACATTCATTTGACAAATCCTGTCAATCGGTTGTTTTATATATTTTTCCCGGAAGGTTTTGAATGATCCCATTCATCTCCAGGTTCAACAGGGAAGCAGCGATAACACTGGTACTCAGACCTGTTTTGAAGTAAAGATTGATCCAATGCGATCTGACCAGTTTGCCTGATTAGTTTCCACAATTATTTTTTCCTGATCATTTAATGATGGAAACAAATCGAGTTGGTTCTTTGATTTTGGCGCTTTCGTTTCTTTCCAGTTCATGGTTTCGAGGATATCGTCGGTACTGCTGATCAGGCAGGCCTTGTTTTGTTTGATAAGGTAAAGACAGCCTTCACTTTTTGCATCATTGATTCTTCCGGGATATGCGAAAACATCTTTGTTATAACTGTTCGCTAATTCAGCAGTAATTAATGAACCTCCTTTTTTGCCTGATTCAATTACAATCACTGCATCGCAGATACCTGCCGTAATCCTGTTTCTCCTCGGGAAATTCTGTTTGTCGGGTTTTACACCGCTGGAAAAATCGGTCAGTAATCCACCTTGTTCAATCATCATACGGGCCAGTGGTTTGTTTTGTTCCGGGTAAATACGGTCGAGCCCATGAGCCAACACTGCAATGGTGGGAAGATTGTTGTTTAAGTGCGGAACGATGCGCAATGGTATCGATGCCAAATGCAAGACCGCTGACAATATTTACCGCATATGGTTTCAGTTCTTCGATCAGTTGTTCGCAGATCCATTTGCCATAAGCACTGTTGCTGCGGGTGCCAACAATAGAGATAACTCTGGGCGCATTCAGATCGGCATTGCCTTTGAAATAGAGTAGAGGCGGACTGTCGTAACAGTGCTGCAATCTTTTTGGATAATCATCGGAATGATAAAACAGCGGATTGATATTGAATTTGCGGATGAAATCAATTTCTTTTTCGCAATCGGTAAAAGCATCGAATTTTTTTATGTTGCTGGCTCTCACAGAACCGATTCCTTCAATGCTTTCGAGTTGTCGTTTGGGTGCTTTAAAAATAGCAGCAGCTTCATTGAATACCGACAATAATAATCTTGCATGAACATCACCGATCTGCGGTATACGGGTTAATGCAATCTGGTACAGTAAATCATTGTCCATACAAAGGAGCAATGATAAACTTCTGTTTAATTGGAAACAACGTTTAATTCTGTTCTGCGGTTGAGGCTTTTCCCTTGTTCTGTATCGTTGGATGCAACCGGTTTACTGTCACCGAATCCTTTTGAAATAATCCGGGCAGCTTCAATTCCTTTTCCGGTTAAATAAGCAGCTACCGATTTGGCCCTGTTGAGGCTTAGTGCAAGGTTGTCTTCTTTTTTGCCCACATTATCGGTATGTCCGCTGATCTGAATACGGCAGTTTCGGATTCTCCATCATCAATGCTACCAGTTTGTCGAGTTCGCCCATGGAAGAAGGTTGCAGACTGAATTGTTTGGTTTGGAAGAAAATATTTTTCAATACAATTGAAGCGCCGGGTTCTATCGGCTGCAGTGGAATATCCACTATAAAAAAAGAATCTGTAAGCTGGGTTGAAAGTGAAAAGTTATCTGAATAAAACAGGTAGCCTTTCCGGTTTACATTAAAAGCATAATCTTTTCCAACTGGCAAAGTGATGAGGTAATTGCCGTCTTCATCGGTTTGTAAGCCTTGAAATCTGTTTTCGTGTATTGATATCCGTTAGTTCAACTGAAGAAGGCAATCCTGCCTGTGTTTTTTTGTCGAAGACTTTTCCCTTGATCCATAAAGTACGGGCTGCCTGGATATCATCTCTGAGAGTGAAAGTATAAATATCTAATCCGGCAGAACGATTGCCCCGATCGCTGGCATAATAAGAAGTTTTGCCATCGGCAGAAACGATTAACGATCCTTCATCGTCTATGGTATTGATCGGGTAACCCAGGTTTTCGGGTGTGCCCCATTCGTCGTTTTCATTTTTGCGGGTAAGAAATAGATCTGCTTTTCCATATCCGGGAAGCCCGGTGCTGTTGAAATAAAGTGTTTGATTATCGGCATGAATGAACGGGCAGGTTTCATCGGCACTGGTATTGATGGTACTGCCAAGGTTTTCGGGTTTCGACCATTTGCCATTGGGTTGCCGATGGGTTACCCAGATGTCTTTTCCACCGAACCCACCGAAACGGTTACTCGAAAAATAGAGATCTTTTTTATCGGGTGATAAAGATGGTGTGGATTCCCATAAATCTGAATTGATTACCGGACCGAGATTTTCTGCTTCTGTCCATTCTCCTTTTTTTGTTTTATAGGAAATGTATAAATCACAACTGCCTTCACCTTCGGGATAATTACATCCGGTAAAGATGAGCCATTGCCCATCCTGTGAAACCGATTGTGCGCCTTCATTCAGGTTGGTATTGAGCTTTCCTTCTACCGGTGTTGCTTTGTTCCATTCTCCGTTGCTCCAGTGACTTTCATAAAAATCTTCATCATTTTCAATGCGCCGGTTGAAGATCATTGTTTTTCCATCGATGGTTAAGGAAGGAAAGTATTCAAGGTATGAAGTGTTTATGCCCGGGCCAACATTCTTTGGTTGAAAATAATAATCGGCTGTTTTATGCTTTTTAATATAATCGATGGCAAATTCGTATGTGCTTTTCCGGTAGTTGGCAGCTTTGATGCTTTGTTCATTCAGTTTTGGTAATTGCAGGAATGTGTTTACTGCTGAAAGCGCTTTATCAAATTGCCCGGTTCCTGCCAGTGAAATGGAATAAGAAAGATGAAAACTGTTCGTGAATTCGGGATCGAGTGAAAATGCTTTTTCAAAATCTGTAACGGATCCGCTGTAATTGTTTAAATCTGCGTATATGCCTGCCCGTGATATGTATGCTTCCACATAACGGGGTTCGATTGAAATGGCTTCATTGATACGGGCAATGGATTTGTCATATTCTCCCTGCATAGCGAGGTCATATGCCGATTCATAAACCTGTTTGGCCTTCGGGTTTACTTTGTCGGGGTCGTACCATTGTGCATTCGACAGTAAGGAGAGATGGGTGAGCAGTATCAGTAATATGAATGCGCCCGGTTGTTTCTTTAAAAGCCTTTTCATTATAGGTATTGAACAGTGAAGATAGAATTTTATTGTGTTGAGGGTAACGACTGGTTGTTAAAATTCCCCTGTAATATTTTTATAATGAAATGACCGGAATGTAAGCATGATACCGATCAGGGCACATTGATGTATTTATGAATCTGTAAAGAAAGTTCCCACTGCGGATGTAGCTTTAATATACTCAATGATTAGCGGAGTCATTTCAGCAGCTTTGTCCCATTCGGGTTGCAGGTATAGCTTACAGTTAGCGTTCACCATTGCGGCATATTTTTCTGCCCAATCAAAATCTGATTTATTGAATATGACCACTTTTAATTCATTGGCAACGGGCAGGATTCCAGGAAGTGGCGCTTTGAATTTTTTTGGTGAAAGACAGATCCAGTCCCAGTTTCCACTCAAAGGATGAGCGCCGGAGGTTTCAATATTGGTTTCAAATCCTGCCTGCTGAAGTGATGCAGTTAATTCATCCAGGTTATGCATCAGCGGTTCTCCGCCGGTGATTACAACGATGGGTGACTTTTTCTTTTCTTGCGGGTTGCCGCAATTAACTGATGATGGTTTGTGTAATTGCTTCAATTGATAACCTGGGATGAATATTGGCATCCCAGCTTTCCTTAACATCACACCATACACAGCCAACATCACAACCTCCGAGCCTTACAAAATAAGCAGCCCTTCCCTGGTGAAAACCTTCACCCTGAATGGTATAAAAATGTTCCATTACCGGAAGGGTAACAGGTGCTGATGTTGCTGAAGGTGTAATGGTTGACAAAATTTTAATTTGTTCTTTGCAGGTATGCGTTAAAAGTATTTTTTAAAAGTGCAGCAATGGTCATCAGTCCAACACCACCGGGTACAGGCGTGATATAACTGCATTTTGGTGCGACGTTTTCAAAGTCTACATCTCCTTTGATTGCAAAGCCCGATTTTTTAGTTGCATCCGGAACCCGTGTAATGCCTACATCAACTACTACGGCATTTTCCTTAACCATATCTGCAGTTAAAAATAAAGGTTTACCCAAAGCAGCCACGATGATGTCGGCCTGCAAACAGATTTCCTTCAGGTTGCTGGTTCGGCTATGGCATACCGTTACTGTGCAGTTGCCATAGGGCCCCGGCTGGTTGAGCAGAATGCTTATGGGCCTTCCGACAATATTGCTTCTGCCGATTACAACGGCATGTTTTCCTGCTGTTGGAATGTTGTAATGCTCCAGCATCAACATGATGCCATAAGGTGTTGCGGGGATAAATGCCGGAAGTCCCTGTACCATTTTGCCTGTGCTGATGGGGTGAAATCCATCTACATCTTTATCGGGATTAATCAGTCCGATAATTTTCTGTTCATTAATATGGGCAGGTAAGGGCAATTGTACCAGGATGCCATCAACCGTATTGATCGTGGTTTAATTTTTCAATGGCCTCTACCAGCTGATCTTCACTAACATTTTCATCCAGTCGTATGAGTGAACTGATGAAGCCTGTTTCTGCACAGTTTTTTATTTTACTTGCTACATAGGTTTCACTGGCGCCATTGCTGCCCACCAGCACTGCTGCCAGGTGAGGTGGTCTCTTGCCTGCTATTTAAAAGATCATCTACTTTAATTTTCAATTCATCTTTTACAGCCTGTGAAACTATTTTTCCATCAAGAATTTGCATGGCCGCAAAATTACCTAAAAATGAGTGGTTGTTTTTCTAAACGGCAGATATTAAATCTATTTTATCAGAAAATTTTTAAAGGTAACGAACGGTTTGAGCAGAACATCCTTTTTTAAATGGTTTATAACTTTAAGTTCCGGGTTGTTTTTCTGACTGAAATGCCCTTTATTTTGTATAACTTGAAGTCCTTAAATTATCTGCTGTTGAGAAAAGCCATTATAATCAGCTTTATTTTATTGTTTAGTTATTCTGTGAATGTATCCGGGCAATCACTCCGGTATGCCATCAGCATGCCATACATCAGTCTGAATGCGTATAGTCAGAAACAGGCAGATGTTTTTTCTTTCACCGGAAACCAGGCTGCGCTGATGCGGGTGAAGCAGGCGGGTATTGGTATTTATGGTGAAAGGCGATTCATGCTGGAAGAGAACAGTGCTTATGCCTTGGCAGCGGCTTTCCCCAGTAAACTCGGGAATTTCGGCGTGAAAATGAATTATGCAGGGTTCAAAAACTTTAATGAGAATAGTGTCGGATTAGCTTATGGAAGGAGCCTGGGTGCAAAATTCGACCTGGGTGTACAATTTAATTATTATGGCTACCGCATACCTACTTACGGTAATGCATCCGCGATAAATTTCGAACTGGGTGCCATGATGCATATATCTCCTAAACTGAATGCAGGATTTCATTTGTATAACCCGGTAGGGGGCAAGCTGGGAAAGAATTCTGATGAGAAACTCGCTTCTGCTTATCGATTCGGAATCGGTTATGATGCATCGGATAATTTTTTCGTAGGAACAGAAATTATCAAAGAAGAAGACAGGCCTGTGAATGTAAATGGAGGCGTGCAATACCAGTTTAAAAAACAGTTTTTTGCAAGGGTTGGTTTCATAGGTGATACCGGTAGTGGATATGGAGGTGTTGGTGTTGCCTGGAAGCAATTCAGGATTGATATCGCTGCGAATTACCACCCGCAACTGGGAATCACACCCGGGTTATTGCTGATTGCAAATTTTAATGGCAAAAAACCATGATGCGCAGAAGCTTTTTAATGTTTTGTCTGGCATTCCTGCTCCCGGTTCTTGCCTGGAGCCAGGTGCCCGATCAGCCTGCTTCTACCACTACAGAACAGCAATTGGAGAATATCACAGAAAACAGCGAAGACCTCGAAACAGAAGATGATTCTTATCTGCAGCAGATGGCGCAGTTTCAGAAAAATCCATTGAACCTGAATACGGCAGGAGCCACTGCATTAAAGGACCTGATAGTATTAAGTCCGATCCAGATTCAGAATCTTATCTCTTACAGAGAGCTTTTTGGAAAGTTTATTTCTATTTATGAATTACAGGCAGTGCCGGGCTGGGATGCCAGGATCATACAAAAGATTCTTCCTTATGTTTCTGTGGCAGATCCGGTTAACATCGTATCTACCTTCAGCGACCGCCTTAAAGGAGGAGAACATTCTAGTGCTGGTAAGGGTTTCGCAGATTGTTGAAAGATCAAGAGGGTATATGTTGGATTCATCCCAGGCGACCAATTTTTATCCTGGTTCTCCGCAAAGAGTATTGGTAAGGTATAAATACACGTATAAAAACCTGCTGCAATATGGCATTGTGGGTGAAAAGGATGCCGGGGAAGAGTTTTTTAAAGGAAGCCAGAAAGCGGGATTTGATTTTTATTCTGCTCATTTGTTTGCGAGGAACATGGGAATCGTTAAAGCATTGGCCCTCGGAGATTTTACTGTAAATCTTGGTCAGGGGCTGGTTCAATGGCAAAGCCTGGCTTTTAAAAAAGGTCCGGATGTGCTGGCAACAAAGCGCCAGGCTGCAGTGCTAAGGCCATATAACTCATTCGGTGAAATCAATTTTCATCGGGGAGTTGGTATTACAATTGGGAAGAAAGAACTGGGAAGCCACATTATTCGGGTCTTATCGTAATATAGATGCCAACCTGGTATCTGACACTTCTGCTACCAACCGATGATTTCATTTCCTCCTTGCAGATTTCAGGGTTTCACCGAACCAAATCTGAGCTGGATGATAAAGGAATTCAGCGGCAGCTTGCATTTGGTGGAAATGTTTCCTATCGGTATAAGCGATTGCACCTGGGCATTAAATGCAATTCAATACCAATTCAAATTGCCATTGGTCAAAGATCCTCAGCCATACAATCGTTATGCACTTTCGGGCAAACAGTTTGGCAATTATAGTTTGGATTACAGTTATACTTACAGGAATCTGCACATTTTTGGAGAATTTGCCACTACCAATACAGGGAAACCTGCATTTGTGAACGGGCTCTTGTTGAGTGTTTCCGCCAATACCGATCTTAGTTTCTTTTACAGAAATATTGCGCCGGCTTACCAATCTTTAAATGGCAATGCTTTTACAGAAAGCAGTTTCCCTACCAATGAGAAAGGATTTTTCTCTGGCATTACCATCCGTCCCGCTGCACAATGGCAGATTGATGCCTATGCCGATGTCTATAAATTCCCCTGGTTGAAATTCAGGGTGGATGCACCGGGATCCGGATCGGATTATTTTGTTCAGCTGACTTACCGCCCCAACCGGCAGACAGAAATCTACACACGGTATAAAAGAGAATCAAAATCAATCAATTATAATCCAGATGAGCAGGTGCTGAACCCGGTTATCCTGCAACCCAGGAAGAATTGGAGAACCCAGGTTAGTTTTAAGATCAATCAGCAGTTTACGGTTAGAAACAGAACAGAAATTGTTTGGTTCGATAAAAATGGCGGAGCCGCTGAACAAGGATTTCTCATCTATGGAGATATATTGTATAAGCCTCAGTTACAACCATTTGCTGCGAACATGCGCCTGCTTTTCTTCGAAACCGGGGGTTATAATAGCAGGTTGTATGCCTATGAAAACGATGTTTTATACAGTTTTTCTATCCCGGTTATTTACGATAAGGGATTCCGTTACTATATAAATGTGAACTATGATTTCAGTAAAAAACTGACAGTTTGGGCAAGATGGGCTCAAACCATCTATAGAGATAGGGATGTAATTGGTTCCGGACTGGATGAAATAAAAGGTAAAATCCGGTCAGAATATAAGCTGCAGGCTATTTACAGGTTTTAACTTTTTTTTTCATTTTGTGCAGCATAACCGTTTCCGGAGTTGTCATTTCCTGGTAGGGGTTTCCAATGGTCATAATTAACAATTTTTTGACGTTAACGATTATCCCCTTATTTTTACATTTCATTAAACTAATAATAAACCGCACATGAGAAGATTCTTAACGTTATTCGCAGTGCTGATGTTCAGTGGATTACTGGCATCTGCGCAAAGCAGGGTAATCTCAGGACAAGTGAGAGATATACCCGGTGATGCCGTGAAATTTGCTACGGTTACTGAAACTGGTACTACCAATGCAGTTACTACCGATGCAAACGGTAATTATTCAATTAAAGTTAAAAGTGCAACTGCAACTTTAACTGTTACCGCGGTAGGTTATGATCCCCAAACGATCACTCCTGCCGGAAACGTAGGTATTGCCAACCTGGTAAGGAATACTCAGGAACTGACTGCTGTAGTTGTTACTGCACTAGGTCAGGTTCGTCAGAAAGCCTCATTAGGTTATGCAACTGCATCTGTTAAAAGCAAAGAACTTACACAGGCTAATCCGGTAAACCTACAGAATGGTTTAACTGGTAAAGTTTCTGGTTTGAACGTTGCTACAACCAACAGTGGTGTTATCGGTACTACCCGTATCACACTTCGTGGTATCAGGTCAATCACTGGTGAAAACCAGCCGATGCTTGTTGTGGATGGTATTCCAACTCCGCTTGGGTTTCCTGAACTCTCTCAACCCTAATGATATTGCTGATGTAAGTTTGATTGAAATCAGCATCTGCTACAGTACTTTATGGTCCTCAGGGTGTTAACGGTGCTATCCTCGTTACTACCAAAAAAGGTTCTAAAGCCAGGCCAATGATTACTGTTAGTCATACTACACAGTTTGAAAAGATCGCTTTCATGCCTGATTTCCAAAGCCGTTTCGGTTCTGGTTACAACCAGGATCCAAATACTGGTCAGGGTATCTTCGAACCAATCGAACAGCAAAGCTGGGGTGATGAATTCGATGGATCTATCAGGCAGTTTGGCCAGGATGGTCCAAATGGTGAAAAATTAATTTTGCCTTATAGTTACTGTTCCAAATGGTAGGAGAAACTTCTTCCAGACTGGTACTACCAATCAAACAGACGTTTCTTTCTCAACTGGTGATTTCTACCTGAGTGCACAGAATGCTTCTATCCGTGGTGTTGTTCCAGGAGATAAGAATGATCGTAGAACAATTTCTTTGAGTGCTTCAAGAGAATACAACAGGTTTAAAGCTGGTTTTACCCTCAGGTATACCAACACTAAATATGATATCACTACTGCAAACACCAACATTTATTATAATGTAACCGGTGCTCCTGGTCAGTATGATCTTTCCCGTTTCAGAAACTGGAGGACAGATTATTTCTCTAGTCCGAATGGTTATTTCACTCCATACCTGGTTAACTTCCAGCGTACTCCATACATGGCTAAAGACATCAACAGACAAAAAGGTCGTTTCAATGATGTATTGGGTAATATCGAATTGTCTTACAAAGCTACCAACTGGTTAAACTTTGTTTACCGTATTGGTGGAAGCTTTGCTTCAAGAACTGCTAAAACAACCCGTGAAGCATTTGCTCCAAGTGCTTATCACTTAACACTCAGGGATGCTTCTGGTACAACCATCAGTGCAACTGTTAATGATGCTTATACAAACAGCAGCAATATCAACTCTGAGCTTTTCGCCAACTTCAATACCAAGTATAAGAAAATTGGTATCAGTGGTACTGTTGGTCATTCATTCCGTGAATTCAACGGAAGAAACTCTGCAATCGGAAGTACCAACCTTGGTTCAGCTACATTCCTCAGCATTCAGAACCGTATTGGTGAACCTAACGTAACTGTTGGTTCTAACCAATCTCGTTTCTCAAGGTTGTTTGGTCGTGTAGGATTTGATATCAATGGCTGGGCATTTATCGAAGGTAGCGGAAGCTATGACATCGATAGTAAGAATGCACCAACTGATGGTTTAGGTTTTGAAAAATCAGATATCTCTTATTTCTATCCAGGTTTGAATACTTCAATCCTGTTGCATAAAATCATCCCAGGTTTTGAGAAGAACAAAATCATAAACTTCTTCAAAATCCGTGGTGCTATTTCTAAAACAGGTAACGTTCCATCTGGACGCTCAGGAAGCACCTTTCTTTACCATTGGTACTTTCTTCCCATTTGGATCTACATTGGGTTACAACCTGCCTACTTCTCAGTACATCAGACAATTCCAACCTGAGTTCGTAGTGAACAAAGAAATTGGTATCGAAATGGGTTTCCTCAAAAACAGGATCAACCTCGAAGCTACTTACTATCAGCAAAGGAATACAGACCAGGTGTTGAACCTGAGTCTGGCAAACAGTACCGGTTTTACTTCAAGTAAACTGAATGCTGCAGACTTTACCAATACTGGTCTTGAACTTGATCTGAAATTAACTCCATTGGTTAAGATCGGTGATTTCAATGTTGATGTAAAAGCTAACTATACTTACCAGACAAGTAAAGTAAACAGGCTGGTAGATGGCGTAAGCAATCTTGGTCTGGGTAACTTTAACTATGTAGTTGTAGGTGAACCAGTTTACAAATTCCGTTTGAATGGTTATAAGAGAGATAGCGCAACCGGCAAGGTTATTGTTGGTGCAGATGGTATGCCTGAAATCGATCCAAACCTGAATACATACGGAAATACATTGCCGAATAACATCTTTGGTTTAACAATTAACCTTAACTACAAAGGTCTTACTTTAACTGCTGTTGGTGAATACCGTGGTGGAAACCAGATCGTAGCTGATCAGCTTGGTTCATTCCTGGATGATAACGGTATCTCTGCACGTAGTGCTCAGTACGGTCGTCGTGCATTTGTATGGCCTAATTCAGTAATATTTGATGGTACTAAATATGTTGAAAACACCAATGTTTACACAACTCTTTACAACAGGGAGTTCTGGAACACTGAACTGAATACAGACGCAACTACCAACTACCTGGCGAGCGGTGCTTTCTGGAAATTAAGAGAAGTATCTCTTACTTATGAGTTCCCAAGCAAATTGTTCAAAGGAAATACATTGAAAGGTGTAACAGTTGGTATCAGCGGAAGAAACCTGATGACCTGGTTACCAAAATCTAACCAATGGACAGATCCAGAATTCTCTGCCAATGGTAACAATGCATTTACTGGTAACGCTCAGGGAAGAAGTACAGCTTACAACCTGCCTCCAACAAGGATTTTTGGTGCAAACGTAATTTTCCAGTTCTAATTTAAACCATCAAAAAAGAGAAATATGAAAATGAATAATATAAAAAGAATCACACTTGCACTGTCAACTGCCCTCGTGGTAGCTGGTACGGGTTGTAAGGTTGATTATGATATCAATTCCAGCACTGAAGATCTTACTGCTGGTGCGGTTGACTACAAAACTGTATTGCCAACTGCTATTAATAACTCTGCCAGGATCATTGCGGCAGACTGGAAATTCCTCCAAAGCTGGATGGGTTACTGGGCAAGAAGTGGTAGCTATCAGAACGTAGCTGATGAAGAAACCTACAACTTCACCAATGATTTCCCTGCTGCAGGTGGTAATGGCGCAGGAAACCCATGGAATGATTTGTATTACAATTCTTCTAACTACAATTATGTACAGAAAAATGCCGTATCAAATGGTGCAGGAATGTACGAAGCCATTTGCCGCATTATGAAAGCGCAGAACTTCCAGATCCTTACGGATGTTTATGGAGATGTTCCTTATTTCGAAGCGCTGAAAGGAAATGATGTTAGAACTCCGAAGTATGATAAAGGTGAAGATATTTACAATGATCTTTTCCGTCAATTGGATACAGCTATTGCTATTCTGCATGATGCTGATGCTTCAAGTGCTGCTAAAAATCCAGACATTTCAAGGAACGATTTAGTATTCAAAGGCGATCCTGCAAAATGGATCAAATTTGCCAATACACTGAAACTTGCGTATGCTGGTGCATTGCTTTGATGTTCCATCTCTGATTGATATTCCTGCTGAAGTTGCCATTATTGAAGCAGAAGGTTCTGGTTACCTGCAATCAGGTGAATCTGCCAAAATCAATCCAGGCTATTCTTCAGCTAAACCAACTCCTTATCTACAGGGCATTTCGCCATCAATGAAAATGGCGTATTGGCTGGTTCAGCAGATCTTACCAAAGCAAATGCATGGGCAGTTGGTTTTGGTACTGCCGGAACACCTGGTTACTACAGGTGGGATGGCGATCCAAGGGAAAACAGGTTGTATGTTAAGCCAGATCTGAACTCAGATCCAGCTATCTACCAGGCTGCAGCATTCCACAAAGGTGCTGAGTATGGTTATATTTCAGGAACAACTCCAGGTTTTACCGGTGAATTGCTTTCTTCTATTAACCAGATCAACGCTGCTTCTCCAAATACAGGTTTAACTCCTTCTGGTCCTGCTTCTGATGCATGGATCATGACCAGTGTTGAAAGTCTGTTTCTTCAGGCTGAAGCAAGGGAAAGAGGTATCATTACTTCTGGCCCATCTGCTGAAAGTCTGTTAACAGATGCGATCAGGGAATCTTTCCTGTTCCTCGGTTTAACAACTGCACAAGCTGATACATATGTTGCGAACAATGCAACCTATCCGGATGTTGATTATAATGGTGTTCCACAAGGCCCGGGTTTACCAGGCGGTGGTATCTTCACCATCCTTTCTCAAAAATGGTTTGCCATGAATGGTATTGCTGCTTTTGAAGTTTGGACAGATTTCAGGAGAACCGATGTAGTATATGGCGAAGGCGGCGGATATGATCCAGGTCCACCATTGTCTATCCTGCCAGGTGCTGAATCTACAATTACCTGTTCGTTTGTTCTACCCATCAAGTGAGTATAACTATAACGATGTGAATGTTGGTGCTCAGGGTGAAATTGATGTTTTCGATGGTAATGGTAACCCTAACAACAGAGTATTCTGGGACAGGCAATAATTTCTATCGTATTCTTTTAACTTAATATAATATACATACAATGAAACAAACTATTAAATTAACACTCTTGGGATCAGTAATGGCAGTAGCTTTTTCTGGTTGCTTAAAAGATAAGGGTTACGATAATGGAGAGTACGGTGTGGAAGTTAGTTGAAAGGAAAGGTGTTTCTTTCCCTCAGTCAACTACCAGCCCTATTTCAATCTCATTATTGCCAAGCTCGACTCCTACAGTAATGACTAACCCGATTGTAACACTTAGAATCTATCGGTGCTCAATCATCTGATGTAAACGTAAAAGTTGCTTTGGATTCTAACCTCGTGTTGGATGCAGGTTTAACTGTACTTCCTTACAGCGAATTTACTTTCAATGAAAACCTTACCATCAAAGCTGGTAAATTACTGGATTCAGTAAGGGTTAGCTTAACAAATACTGATGGTCTTGACAAAACTGCTAACTATGGTATCGGTTTTGTGCTGGTTAGTGCCGACAACGGGTTCCAGGTTGCAAGTAACATGAGAACTGTTGTGATTCAAATCAACATCAGGAATATCTATGATGGTATTGTTGAATTAAGAGGTGAAACTTATCATCCTTTAAATGCTGCTCTGGCTGGTCGTGTTTCGCCTTACGAAACAATCCTGGTAACTTCTGGTGCAACTTCTGTATTTTTAGGCGAACCACACAGGTGGGCTGATGGTTCAGGTAGTATTTTATCTGGTGCGATTAATCCGGAATACCTGGTTAATGAAGCTACCAATGAAATTACTATCACAAATGCGGGTACTGACCCAAATACCATCGTAACAAATACACCTGGTTATGATAGTTACTATGATCCTGCTACCAAAACAATGTTTGCTGGCTGGACCTATAGCGGTAGGATTTTCACTGATACAATTGTTTGGATTAGTCCAAGATAAAAAACTAAATTTTGAAAGCCATACAAATTGTATGGCTTTTTTTTCAATCATTAAAAGTTTAGAGTATGAAAAGTTTAATTAAAACAATCTTTTTTATTTCACTTATTTCTGTTCTTTCTTCTTTCAATTTTGTTTATAAGAACATAGCCAGTTCTTCAAATTACAAGTCAGCGAATAAGATTTGCAATGTAAACTTGGAATTTAAGAATAATACCAATATAATTGTTTCCAGTCTTTCTATGGAAACCGCATTGGAATATAGCTTTTTTACTAATATAGAAGTTGGTGGTTCTAGATATTCAACTTTAGATTATTCTACTGGAACTTGTACATTTACTGTTAGTCTACCAGTCACACATGCCTGCAGGTAGATTAGAACTTTATAATGGTAATACAATAATAGATTGCGAAACTGTTGTTGCTACACCTAATTATGCCTATGAAATCACGATTTACACCGACATGTAATGGTGTTTATACATTGGTATATAGAAAAACTAATTCACCTTGCCCATAGTAAATTAAAATACTTCCATTTTTTTAAAGAGGTTGTCTAAATAGACAGCCTCTTTGTTTTTTAGTGATTGGGAAATAATGTTTACCGCAAAATATTTGCACTTCATGATTGCTGCACTAACTTTATCTTTCATAAAATTTTTATTCATGGCCGACCAGAATATGCCTAACCAGTTAAACATCGAAATCTCTGAAGAAGTAGCAGAGGGTACCTATGCAAATCTTGCCATCATCACACATAGTCATGCCGAGTTTGTAATCGACTTTGTGAATGTGATGCCCGGAACACCCAAGAGCAGGGTAAAGAACAGAATCATCCTTACACCATTTCATGCCAAGCGGTTTATGAAAGCGATGATTGATAATGTAAAGAAGTTCGAAACGGCCAATGGAACCATACAGGATATGGAAAGTGTGGAAATACCTTTCAATTTTGGTGGCCCTGCCGGTCAGGCATAAACGCTTACATAATTCCTTCATCCGCAAAGCTGAAATACCCTTCATCACTCACTATGATGTGATCCAGCACTTTTATGTCGAACAGGGATGCGGCGCTTTTTATTTTAAGCGTAAGGTCTTCATCGGCAAGGCTGGGTTTTAAATTTCCTGAAGGATGATTGTGGCTGAGATACAATGCTGGTCGCTTCTTCTTCCAATGCTTTCTTCATGATTATTCTCGGATCGGCAACTGTTCCGGTTATACCTCCTTTGCTGATGATTTCAAAATGATTGATTTTATTGGCACGGTTCAGGAAGACGACTGCAAAGACTTCATAAGGATAATCTTTCAGTACCACCCTTAAGTAACTGGCAATATCATTACTTGATTTGATAACTGGTTTTTCAAGGAAGCCAGGCAGATTGTCTTCTTCTGCCAAGTTCTAATGGCGGCTGCAATGCTGACGGCTTTCGTATCGCCGATTCCTTTTATTTGTTGTAATGATTTCAGGCTGAGTTTGCCCAGTTCATCGAGGTTCTGGTTGCATAGTTGTAAAATCTGCCTGGCCAGTTCCAGCGCAGAATCTTTCCGGGTACCCGATCTGATCAGTATCGCCAATAGTTCCGCATTGCTCAAAGCAGCAGCTCCCTGCTGAATCATCTTTTCCCTGGGTTGTTCATCGGCTGCCCAGAATTTTATCGAAGCAGCTGCACCGGATTCTTTTTTCATAAAATTTCATCATCAAGTGAGCTAAACTAAATGTATTTTCGCAAAACAAAAATCAGCGAAACAAAAGTTTATTCAGTTGTTTTGTTTGCTGAAATTCGCTCCCATGGCTATTTTCAGCAATGTTTCCGTCGCCTGTAAATTTGGTTTAAATCATTCAATCATATCTATAAAATAACCACATGGAATCAAATGCAAAAATATTTTCGGGAAGAGGATCGAGGTATCTTGCCGAAAAAATTGCAAAGAAATTTGGCGAACCGCTGGGTAGTGTTAAAATACAGCAATTCAGCGATGGCGAGATCGGAGTAGAATTTGAAGAAAGCATCCGGGGACGTTTTGTATTTCTCATTCAAAGCACTTTTGCGCCTACAGAAAACATCATGGAATTACTCCTCATGATTGATGCCGCCAAAAGAGCTTCTGCTTACAAAGTAATTGCAGTGATTCCCTATTATGGTTATGCCCGCCAGGACAGAAAAGATAAACCCCGTGTGGCCATTGGGTCAAAACTGGTTGCCAATATGCTGGTAGCTGCCGGGGCCGACAGGGTAGTAACAATGGATCTTCATGCTCCGCAAATCCAGGGTTATTTTGATATTCCTGTAGACCACCTGGAATCCTCTGCTATTTTCATTCCATATATTGAAAGCCTGAACCTGCCCAACCTCACTTTTGCTGCACCGGATGTAGGTAGTGCCAACAGGATCCGTGAAGTAGCTTCCTTTTTCGAATGTGAAATGGTTATCTGCGATAAACACCGCAAGAGAGCCAATGAAATTGCCAGCATGGTGGTGATTGGTGATGTAAAAGACCGTGATATTATCCTGATCGACGATATCTGCGATACCGGCGGCACTCTGGCCAAAAGTGCCGGATTAATGATGGAAAAAGGGGCAAGGAGCGTTAGAGCATTTTGTACCCACCCGGTGCTTAGTGGCAATGCTTATGAGAATATTGAAAAAAGCGCACTGGAAGAACTGGTTGTTTGTGATACCATCCCACTTGAAAAAGCAAAGCAATAAAATCAAGGTCTTATCAACCGATGAACTTTTTGCGGTTGCCTTGAGGAATGCTTATGAAAACAAAAGCATCAATAGTTTATTCATCAGGAACCGGTTGAAAGTTCACGGAAAGGTATAGTGTTGATTTTCAATATTTTAATTCATTATTTTAATTAGTCAGCAATCAGGACATTGCTGACTAATTTTTTTGTAAATACTGATAAAACATAGGCGAAAATGCCTACCTTTGCGCCTCATTAAAAAAATTATCAAATGAAATCAATTACAATCGAAGGACAACTGAGGACCGAAAGCGGAAAAAAAGCCACCCGCCAACTTCGCTCTCAGCAACTTGTGCCAGGTGTAATTTACGGTGGTAAATCAGAGATTAATTTTTCTGCTCCTGCAACTTCTTTTAAAGGCATTGTATACACTCCCGAGTTTATGCTTGCTGAAGTTAAAGTAAACGGTAACACACACCGTTGTATCTTAAAAGACATCCAGTTCAATAAAGTTACTGATGAACTGATCCATGTCGATTTCCTGGAACTGGTAGAAGACAAAAAGATCATTGCTACTTTGCCATTGAAGTATATCGGAACCCCTGCCGGTGTTAAAGCGGGTGGTAAACTGGTTACCAAAATGAAATCTATCAAGATCAAAACTTTGCCTAAGTACCTGAAAGAATTCATCGAAGTTGATCTGAGCAACCTGCAACTGAATGAAAACCTCAGGGTTGAGAATATCATTGCCGACAATATGGAAGTTTTGAACTCACCAAGGATTCCTATTGCTTCTGTAACGATGACTCGTCAGTTGAAACAGGAAGAAGCTGCTGCTCCTAAAGCTGCTGCCGGTGCCGCTGCACCGAAAGCTGCTGCTCCTGCTGCTGCCAAAAAATAATACCAGCAAACAAAATCAATATGAAAAGCTCCCGCTATATCGGGGGCTTTTTTAATTTTCAGTATGGTTAACTGGAAAACTTACAAATAGGTGCAGCATTTCATGCATTATTATATATATGGCATCAGTTCTGATCTCTATTAATTACCTTTGCACTCCTAAAATATAAATCATGGGAATGGATAGAAATACGTTGATTGGTTTTGTGCTGATTGGGGTTTTGCTTATCGGTATGTTTATGCTCAACAGCAAAAGCAGGCTGGCTTACGAAGGAGAACAAAAAAGAATCGCTGATTCTATTGCGGCTACCAAACCTAAAGGTAGACAGCAATCTTGTTAAACTGGATTCGCTGAAAGCTGATACCATCATCGCTGCCAGAAACGCCAATGCCTTTCAATCGGTAAGTCAGACGGAACAATTGTCTGTTCTCGAAAATGATGTAATGAAAGTTACCTTCTCCAGTAAAGGAGCTCAGCCAAAACTGGTAGAATTAAAAAAGTTTAAAAGGCATGATGGGAAACCGGTAATCATTCTGGACGGAGCTTTTAACCGGTTTACTTATACGGTAAATGCTGCCACTAATAAAACTGCAGAAACGGACAAATTATTTTTTGATGCTGCTGCCGTGCAAACCAATGCGCGATAAATCACAGACGCTCACTTTTACCACAGGCGATACGCTTGGAAGAAAAATTACCCATCAATATGTAATGAGGCCGGGCGATTATATGATCGACCTGAACATTACGCTGAATGGTGCTGATCAGTTGCTTTCTCAGAACTCCATTAATTTTCTCTGGCAGAATGAAGCAGAGCAGGTAGAAAAAGATCACAAATACGAACTCACCCAAAGTCATGTATGTTATGTAGAAGATAACAATTTTGATTTTGAATACATGGGTTCCGGTGATAACCTTAATTTCAACAAACCACTGAGCTGGGTTGCATTAAAACAACAGTTTTTTGCCAATACGCTCATTGCTAAAAATAAATTCACTTCTGCAACAACAGCCTGGACGGTACCATCAGATACCACCGGAAATTATATCGCCAGGGCCACTACCAATGCCAAACATGCCGGTACCAGGTGGTGCAACGGCCGTTATTCCCCTGCAGTTTTATTATGGCCCCAGTGATTATAATATCCTGAAAAAATACAATAACCAACTGGAGAATATAGTTCCTTACGGCAGTGGTGTATTTGCTTTTGTGAAATACATCAACCGTCATTTTCTTTTACCGGTTTTCGATTTTTTCCAGAAGCATATAGCGAGTATGGGTATTGTGATCCTTTTGCTCACTTTACTCATCAGGCTGATCACCTCGCCGATCCTTTATAAGAGTTATCTCAGCAGTGCAAAGATGAAAGTACTCAAACCTGAAGTGGATGCATTAAAAGCGAAATTCACCGATCCTAAAACCAACCAGCTCGATCAGCAGGCATTTGGTATGGAGCAGATGAAGTTGTGGAAATCAGCAGGGGTGAGCCCGTTGGGTGGTTGTTTGCCCGCTCTGTTGCAGATTCCGATATTCATGTCGTTGTATTACTTCTTCCAATCGAATATCGACCTGAGGGGTAAAAACTTTCTTTGGGCTCAGGATCTTGCATCTTATGATAGTATTGCCAAACTTCCATTCTCTATTCCTTTCTATGGAGATCACGTGAGTTTATTCACACTAACGGCAGTGGCTACCAGCTTATTGATTTCGCTTTACAGCATGAACAATATGCAGGATAACAACAATCCGCTGATGAAATACATGCCGTATATTTTCCCGGTATTGCTGCTCGGTGTGTTCAATGGATTGCCTGCAGCACTTACCTGGTATTATACCGTATCGAATGTGATCACATTGATTCTGCAGTTTGTGATTCAGAAGTACATCATTGATCACGACAAGATTCTGGTACAGATGAACGAGAACAGGAAAAAGCCGGTAAAAAAATCCAAGCTGCAGGAAAGGATAGAAGCGATGCAGGAAAGCCAGCGAAAGATCCAGGATATGAAGAACAAAGGCGGTAAAAAATAAAATTATCGTTAACAATATGATAAAACCTGTGCTGTAGAAGGCACAGGTTTTTTGTTTCTCAAAATTGGCATGAGTTTGAATTATCTTTGCAGTAAAATATAGTTATCTAAAATGATTAAAATAATCGGGCTTTTTTCATGGATGCTTTTGAGTCATGTAAGTATGGCGCAAACGGCAGTAAACGAAGCTTCGTTTAAATATGATATCAGCATTGAAGGAGCGGGAAACAATGCAGCAGCAAAGACCTTTGAAGGCGCTACCTACCAGGTTTACGTGAAGGGAAATCAAAGTCGCACTGAAATGGTCAATGGCCTCGGTACAGAATCTGTTTTGTATGATTCCAGAGCAGCCAAAGGAGCTATATTAAAAGAATACAGTGGTCAGAAATTAATGATCACAATGAATGCAGAAAACTGGTCTGCCAAAAACAGTTATTTCAGAAACCTGAAGTTTACAGTAACGCAATGAAGAAAAAACAATCAATGGATTTGCCTGTAAAAAAGCAACGGCAACATTGAGCAGTGGTGAAAGCCTCAGTGTTTATTTTGCGCCTGGTATTGTGCTTAATAACAGGCAATACAACAATGCATTTACGAATCTTGAAGGTTTACCTGTGCAGTATGAAGTTAAGTCGGGCAACATGAAGTTTATCTATACTTTAAAGAGTATCAGTTATGAATCGGTTGCTGCTGCGAAATTTGAATTACCGAAATCGGGTTACAGGATCATGAGTTATGAAGAGAATCTGCAGTTGAGAAAAGGAGGAAAGTAAGCGCAAAAAAAATCCGCCTTTGGCGGATTAATTTTTTGATTTGATGATCAGTTTCATCCCGGTATAACCTTGTTTGATTTCCGGAACAACAATTTTTTGTTTATTGGGAACAATGTAAACAGTGTTTCCTTTCTGATAAGTAAGCAGGCTGTTGGCCACCAGAGAAGTATTTTCTCTTTGTGTACCTGTAAACAACATGCCTTTGTATTTCAAACCTGTTTTCAGGTTAAATGATAAAGATTTTTTGAAGCTGTTATTGGTAGCAATATTTAAGTGTTACACGGTTCTTACTCTTCTTTCTCAATCCACGATCGGCAAATGAGTACAGCATATTCCCTGCAAGAATACACAGCAACAGTATTGATTTGGTGAACTGACTCATTTTTAATTATATTACTTGTTACAAATATATTACAAATTTTTGGGTAATAATTAACCATTCATCAATAAATTTTATATTTTTTTTCAACGTCTTATTGCCAAAAAAAGTATAAATAATTGCACTTTAATTTTTTTTGTCATAAATTACGTAAACCTATTCCGTAAATGAGTAAAAACCCTTACAGGCAAGACCGCGAAGAATTAAAGGAATTGCTCCTTCAGTTTGCTAACCTTAAAGCCGGAAAAAGCTATACTTTCATAGAAGAAGACGGGTTTGAGCGCATCATCGACTATTTTGATGAAAAGGAGCAGCATCCGCAGGCCCTGGAGGCTGTTGAAATTGCCATTGAACAATATCCCTATTCCGCCTCACTCCTCATCAAAAAGGCTGATATTCTCATTTCACTGAGGCGTTACCGGGAATCCCTGTTTACGCTGGAGCAAGCAGAATTATTAGACAGCACAGATTCAACACTTTATATCATTAAAACAGATGCTTTCCTGGCCCTCGATATGCAGGAAGAAGCAGCAGCATTGCTGGAATCAGCCATTGAAATGTTTGAAGGCGAAGAAAAAGTAGACCTGCTATTTGAACTGGCCGATGTTTACGATGATTATGAAAATTTCGAAAAGGTTTTTGATTGCCTGAAAATGATCCTTGAACAGGATCCTTCCAATGAAGAGGCACTGTATAAAATTTGTTTCTGGACTGATTTTACCGGTCAGAAATGAAGAAGGCATCCGCCTGCATCAGCAGATCATAGAAGAATTTCCATTTAATGAACTGGCCTGGTTTAACCTGGGTGCCGCTTACCAGGGATTGAAATTGTACGAGAAATCAATCGACGCCTATCAATATGCCGTTGCCATTGATGAAAAGTTTGATTATGCTTACCGGAATATGGGAGACGCATTTATCAAACTCCGCAAATTCAGGGAAGCAATAGAAGTACTGGAAAAAGTATTGGAATTGTCGAGGCCCGAAGCCGTGATCTACGAAGCCATTGGACATTGCTACGATAAAATGGAAAATTTCGCCCAGGCGAGATTCAATTATAAAAAAGCCTGTCACCTCAATCCGGAAGACAGCCAGATGCATTATAAAATTGCCTGCACGTATATGAATGAAGGGATATGGCACAATGCGGTCAAATCCCTGCAAACAGCGCTCAAAACGCATATCATGCAGCCCGAATATAACCTGGCACTGGGTCGCTGTTACCTGGAAATGGGGAATATCGATGAAGCCGTTACTTATCTCGGCAATGTGGTAAGGGTAAGGCCAAAAAATGTTACAGGATGGACGGAACTACTTCGTTGTCTTTATCAGGGCGAATTATATGAAGAAGGACTTGAATATGCCGGCTATGCTTTTGAACAAACAGAAGGCAAGCCCATCTTTCTCTATTATAAATCCGCTTTTCTTTTTGCCTGTGGCCGCTCAAGGGAAGCTATGCTGAGTCTGGAAAACGCCCTGGCAGTAAATCCGAAACTGATCCGACAGTTTGTAGAGATCAATCCTGCATTATTACAAAACCAGCAGGTGGTGGAGTTACTGGCCAGGCACAAAAAGAATAAATCCCGCCGCTCATAGTGATTCAATTAACGAACTGAAATTCACTGCGTTTTAAATATCTTTGCCGAAACAATTGTATCTATAATGAATTTCAATCTTACACAGATTCCCGACAGGGCAGTTAAGCCAAGAAAACATGGCATTACGATGGTGATGGACAAAGGCCTCAGCATCCAGGAAGCAAGTAACCTGATGAGTGTGGGTCATCCGCACATTGATGTGGTAAAACTTGGGTTTCGGTACTTCCTTTGTTACACCTAACCTGAGAGAGAAACTGGATGTTTATCGTTCTTACGACATGCCGGTATATTTTGGTGGTACTTTGTTTGAAGCATTTCTTATCAGGAATCAGTTTGATGATTATATCAGTGTTTGTAAAGATTATGGGGTGAGTTATATGGAAGTGAGTGATGGTTCAATCACCATTCCCCATGCTGAAAAATGCGGCTATATTGAAAAACTTTGTAAACATGGTGTTGTACTCAGTGAAGTGGGTAGTAAAGATGCAGCGCATATCATTCCTCCCTATAAATGGATAGAACTGATGCGTGCTGAACTCAATGCAGGTTCTACCTATGTGATTGCTGAAGCAAGAGAAGCCGGAAATGTGGGTATTTACCGTGGAACAGGTGAAGTAAGGGAAGGTCTGGTGCAGGAAATTCTAACACAGATCCCGGAAGAAAACATTCTCTGGGAAGCACCACAGAAAGCACAGCAATTGTATTTCCTTGAACTGATCGGCTGCAATGTAAACCTGGGTAATATTGCTCCTTCAGAAGTTATTGCACTTGAAGCGATGCGCATTGGTTTGCGTGGCGATACTTTCAATCTTTATTTAGACAAACAATAAAATGAAACTGTACGGACTGATTGGTTATCCTTTGATCCAGTCTTTTTCAAAAAAATATTTTACAGAGAAATTCATACAGGAGGCAATCACTGATTGCCTCTTTGAATTATTTCCCCTGGAAGAGATTAATGAATTTCCACAATTAATTCAGTCGCATGCCAATCTCCGTGGCCTTGCGGTAACCATTCCATACAAAGAAAAAGTGATTCCTTTTCTTTCGGCATTAGATGAAGAGGCAAAAGCAATCGGAGCTGTTAATTGTATCTGCGTTTATGGGTCAACGTTAAAAGGATACAATACGGATGTAAGAGGATTTGAAAAATCATTTGTGCCATTACTGAAAAATAATCATACACCGGGCGTTGGTGCTCGGAACCGGTGGTGCTTCGAAAGCTGTTCAATTTGTTTTGAAAAAACTGGGGATTGAATTTTTACTGGTGAGCAGGCAGCAATCGGCCAATACAATTGGCTATGATGAACTCAATGAAAGTTATTTGCAGGATTATCCTGTTATTATCAACTGCACACCGGTAGGCATGGTGCCCAATGAACAATATGCTCCGGCCATTCCTTATGAATTTATAGGTGCACACAATTACCTGTATGATCTTATTTACAAACCTGCTGAAACGAAATTTCTGCAGGAAGGTAAAAGGAGAGGAGCTGTTGTGAAAAACGGTTATGAAATGCTGATCATCCAGGCCGAAGAAAACTGGCGGCTCTGGAACCAGGAGCAATTTTAAATAAACTTATTGCTGCAGGATGTGTAAGAACTTTTCAGGAACAGGCATTACTTTTCTTGAACTGTAATCAAAACAAACCATCCCTGTTCTGGCTTTGGCAATACTGATTTTTTTTCCGTTTCTGTTTGTTTCTACGAGGTAGTATAATTCAAATCCTGCACCGGTAATATCTCCGGTAGCCAATTGTACAGTTAAAACATCTCCGTAAAAAGACTTCATTGAGATAAGAAACCACCAGTTCTCCCATAATCAATCCGGCTCCTTCTACATTCAGTTCTGTATAGTTTAAATTATTCAGCCATTTAACCCTTGCTTCATGCAGAATGCTAACGAGTGCATCATTGCCGAGGTGATTGCCGTAATTCATATCGGTGATGCGTAGGGGAATTTCAACAGTTCCCAGAACCTTATCGGGAAAATCCAGTTTAATTCTGGCCATCTTGTGATTTTAAAAAACTGATTAATTGTGTCATGGCTTTCTGCCGGTGACTGTATTGATTTTTTTCTTCCATTGTCATATCGGCAAAGCAACGATTATCTCCATCAGGGATAAAAACGGGATCATAACCGAACCCTTTTTCACCTGAAGCTTCCATAGTGATTTTTCCGTTGCAGATTCCTTCAAACTGGTATTCTTTATTGTTAAGGATGAGTGAGATCACTGTTCGGAAACGGGCTTCCCGGTGTTGGATGCCTTCCAAATCGGTGAGCAGCTTTTGTACATTATCTGAAAAGCTCGCCTGTTCACCAGCATATCTGGCACTTTTTACACCCGGGGCACCATTGAGCGCAAACACTTCGAGGCCGGTATCTTCGCTGAAACAGTTTTTATTGGTTAAACGGTGAATCGTGCTTGATTTCTGCAAAGCATTTTCTTCCAGTGTATCAAAAGGTTCGGGTATATCAATATTGATGCCGGCATCTTTGAGGGTAACCACTTCGAAAATCCCGTTTAGCACAGATTTTACTTCATCTACCTTGTGCTGGTTATTGGTTGCAAAAATGAGTGATTGCATAGCTGAGGATATTATACAGAGAATAATGTTTTAAGGCAGGTCCAGAGATTTTTTTTCTCAGAAACATTTCCTGCCAATGTTTGTAGTGAAGGAGCTGCCAGTAGCGTTTTTCCGCTGTACTTCTGAAGCTGGTAATGCGGATATTCCAGCGGAAAGCTAAGTTCGGCCAGTTCAATACCAAAACTGATGATCGTATCGGGTTGAAACTGCTGAATGAGTTTTTTAAAATCGACTCCCGGATTTGATGCGATATTAACCAGGGCTACATCCGACATTGTTTTTTTGCAGGCAGTGAGAATACCCAGTAAAAAATTCAGGTCTTCATCGGGGAGGTAAAGCAGGTTTTTATCTTTCACCAGTAATAAAATATTGCCCTCATTTTTTCCGAGAGATGAAATACTGCTTTCTTTTAAAGATTCCGGCAATGATTGCTGGCTTTCTAAATTCACTAAGAAATCCTTATACAATTCCGGTATCAATATTGGAGGAAGTTGAAAATTGTCTAAACTCATATTAACCGGGTTTGACGGCGTTTTTTTTTCGTTTCTTTGCAGTAAAATTAATGAATATGATTGCAGCCGCCGATTTTAATATTACAAAAGTAGAACAGAGCAAACTCAAAGATATCAACCTGGAAAACATCCCTTTCGGAAAATATTTTACCGATCATATGCTGGAGGTAGATTATGAGGATGGCGAATGGAAAACGGTAGAAATAAAGCCTTATCAGCCTCTTTTACTCGCTCCTTCTATAGCTGCACTTCATTATGGGCAGGCAATTTTTGAAGGGGTTAAAGCCTATAAAGATCCAAAAGGGGAAGCTTATGTATTCAGGCCGCATGATAACTTTAAGCGGTTTAATATTTCGGCGGAAAGGATGCAGATGCCGCAGGTTCCGGAGGAAATCTTCATGGAAGGGTTGAGAATGTTGATTGAACTGGATAAAAACTGGATTCCTGCAAAAGAGGACCATTCTTTATATATACGTCCATTCATGTTCAGCAGTGATGAAATGATCGGTGTAAGACCCAGTGAAAAGTATAAGTTCATGATTATTTTAAGTCCGACAGGCCCTTATTACAGTGCACCCATGCGGATTTATGTGGAAGAACAATATGTGAGGGCAGTGCCTGGTGGAGTTGGGTATGCCAAAGCAGCCGGTAATTACGGTGCTGCAATGTATGCTACTGCAGAAGCAAAGAAAAAAGGATACGACCAGGTATTATGGACGGATGCTTTCGAACACAAATATGTTCAGGAATGCGGAACCATGAATGTTTTCTTCATCATTGGCAATACAGCCATTACACCCGATCTGGAAGCTGGTACCATCCTGGCCGGCGTAACCCGTGACAGTGTGATTACTATGCTTAAAGAGCTGGGTTTCAATGTAGAAGAAAGATCGTTGAGTATACAGGATATCATTGATGCTCATAAAGCCGGACTATTATACGAGGTTTTTGGTACAGGTACGGCAGCTACCATTTCTTTGATTAAAGAATTGAGGTACAAGGATTATGTGATGGAATTTGATGTGGATAAATGGCAAACAGCCCCTAAAATCAAGCAAAGGTTGAATGATATCAGGTATGGTTTGGCCACTGATAAGTATGGCTGGATGTATAAAATCTAGGTTTCAACTGTAATGAATATACCCGGAACCGCCCTTATGGGCGGTTTTGTATTAAATGTTGAAAAAAAAAGAATTTTTTTGTATATAATTTTTCGTTTTTAACTGAATATGGCTACCTTTGCCGTCCGAAAAATAAACGGTTTATAAATGCCTACAATACAGCAATTAGTTAGAAAAGGTAGAGAAATCATCAAATCCAAGAGCAAATCAAGGGCTTTGGATAGTTGTCCGCAACGCAGGGGTGTATGTACCAGGGTATATACAACAACGCCAAAGAAACCGAATTCAGCGCTTGCGTAAAGTTGCTAAAGTTCGTTTGACCAACAAGATTGAGGTGATTGCCTACATTCCGGGTGAAGGTCATAACCTGCAGGAGCACTCTATCGTTCTTGATCCGTGGTGGAAGGGTAAAAGATTTACCAGGTGTACGTTATCATATCGTACGTGGTAGTCTGGATACTGCTGGTGTGAAAGATCGTAAACAAAGCCGCAGTAAATACGGTACAAAGAAAGAAAAAGCTAAAAAATAATTTAATACAGTTAACGACTAACGTTTACCGTTAGGCGAAAATTTAATACGATGCGTAAAACACAACCGAAAAAGATTCCGCTGGCGCCAGATCCAAAGTTTAATGATAAACTGGTGACACGTTTTGTAAACAACCTGATGTGGGAAGGTAAAAAAAGCGGTGCTTTCAATATTTTTTATGATTCATTGGAGAAGGTAGCAAAAATTACCGGTGAAGATGGATATGAAGTATGGAAGAAAGCCTTGTCTAATATCACTCCAGGAGTTGAAGTTCGCAGTCGCCGTATCGGTGGTGCTACCTTCCAGATTCCTTCAGAGGTTCGTCCAGACAGGAAAGTTTCTTTGAGCATCAAATGGATGATTCGTTACAGCCGTGAAAGGAATGGTCGCAGCATGGCAGATAAACTGGCTAACGAAATCGTTGCAGCAAGTAAAGGTGAAGGTGCAGCTTTCAAAAAGAAAGAAGATACTCACCGTATGGCTGAAGCCAACAAAGCATTTGCGCATTTCCGTGTATAACCGATCTAAGCAAGATATAAAGAGCCGTTCTGAAAAGAGCGGCTTTTTTATTTTCGGCAATTTCCTTTCTGCGTAAACTCATTTACTGAATGTGTAAGTATCAGTGAATGATTCTGGTGCAACTTGCAGCACTAAACAATGTTGAATGAGAAAATATAAGTTGATGGCAATACTGATTGCTGTATCCTTTGCAAATGACACCCAGGCCCAGAATGATACTTTAAAAGTAAAGTACCTTCCCGATGTAACCGTAGTAGGAAGAAACAGCAAATCTGATTATCAGCAGATGCCTGAAATAGTAGGTACGAATATATATGCTGGAAAAAAGAATGCCCTGATCGTACTCGATAATGTGCAGGGTAATGTGGTAAGCAATAATATGCGGCAGGTATTATCTAAGGTTGCCGGTATTCATATCTGGGAAAGTGATCCCAGCGGAATCCAGATCGGCATTGCAGCCCGTGGCCTGAGCCCTAACAGGAGTTGGGAGTTTAATACCAGGCAGAATGGTTATGATATTGCTGCTGATCCTTACGGTTATCCTGAAGCTTATTATAATCCTCAATTGCAGGCTGTACAGCGAATTGAAATTGTGAGAGGACAGGGTGCTTTGCAATATGGCCCTCAGTTCGGAGGAATGGTTAATTATATTTTAAGAAACGGAAGTGAAGTAAATAAGCCTTTTGAATTTGAAACACAGCAGACCATTGGGAGTAACGGACTTTTCAATACCTACAATGCGATAGGTGGGAAAAAAGGTAAAGTACATTATTATTCTTTTTTCGATCATCGTAACGGTAACGGATGGAGGCAGAACAGTCGTTATTATACTAATGCCGGATATGGAACAGCTACCTATCATTTCAGCAACAGATTTTCGCTTACTGCTGAAATCATGCACTCCCATATCCGCAGCCAGCAGCCCGGGGGCTTGACCGATAAACAACTGGAATGAAGATCCGCAGCAAAGTTTACGCAGCAGGAACTGGTTCGATATCAAATGGACAACACCTGCTATCATTGCTAATTACCAGATCAATGCAAGTACACGTTGGAATACAAAAATATTTGCAACAATCGGCGACAGGAGCAGTGTTGGTTTTCTTCAATCAATTACCACGGCAGATTCAATCAATGCGGCAACATCTGCAGTACAATAACAGAGTAGTGAATGTTGATCAATACCGGAATTATGGATTTGAGAGCAGGATTATCACTGATTATGTATTGGGAAAAATGAAGAACACCATCGCTGGCGGAATCAGGTTATATACCGGAACAACTTACCGCAGGGCGGATGGGAAAGGAGCTACCGGTAACGAATACACGGTTTCAGTATCGGGTAACTATCCGAGAGATATCAGTTTTGGCTCAAAGAATGCAGCAGCATTTGTTGAAAATATATTCAGGGTTGGAAAGCATCTGTTGTTAATTCCCGGTGTACGGTATGAGTGGCTGGAAGGAAATGCATCCGGCAGAAATGGCTATTCAACAACCGGAGAAGAAATTTTGTTGCAGGATATTACGAGAAGCCGGAGCTTTTTACTGGCTGGTATTGGAACTGAGTATCATCTAACTAAATCCACTGAAATCTACGCTAATTATTCACAGGCTTACCGACCAATACAATTTGCAAACCTGCAGGCGCCACCATCTACGGATGTTGTGGATCCTGATCTGAAAGATGCAAAGGGTTATAATATTGACTTAGGATACCGTGGTAAAATCGGAAGTTACCTGCAATTTGACCTAAGCGCCTATTACCTGCAATACAATAACCGCATCGGTACCATTACACCTGCAGGCGCCAATTACAGATTAGTTACCAATGTAGGAGCGAGTACCAGTAAAGGAGTAGAAACTTATGCAGAGTTTAATATACTCAGGGCTTTTGTAAAGAATCCCAAAGCTGATTTGTCGGTATTTGCCAGCTATTCGTATAACGATGCCCGTTATAGCGGCAGTCACAAAGATGCCAATACAAAAGGTAAAAAAGTAGAGAATGCACCTGCCAATATTTTCAGGGGAGGAGTATCAGCAGCGTATAGTGGAATACAATTAACCGTTCAGGTAAGTTATGTTGATAAAACATACAGTGATGCCAACAATACAGTTGCAGTATCAGCCAATGCACAGAATGGATTGATACCTTCTTATACATTAACAGATGTAACAGCGAGCTGGAAGTTTGCAAAGAATTTTCAATGCAAAGCGGGGATCAATAATCTTTTTAATGAACATTATTTTACGAGGAGAGCAGGGGGATATCCGGGACCAGGCGCATTGCCGGGAGATGGAAGAACAATGTTTTTGTCGGTGGGAGCAAAATTTTAAAAATAAAGGCGGTATTTTTTACCGCCTTTATTTTTTCAACTGGTTCAGCAAATCAGTTCCGGCAAAAGATTTTTTCTTTCTCCGGTTTCAAGGTTAAGTACTTCAAATCTCCTGGTGGCAGAAAAAGATCCCATATCATCATCACCATTGATTAATATGGCGCCCATCAGTATTACATAACGGCAGGGGTATTTGGTTGCTTCTACCAAAACTGCAATTCTTTCATCAATGGCTTCATACATTACTTCTGTTGCTTCCATCAGTTGATTGGGAGCATTGAGGATACGCTCTTTCTGCAAGAGAAAAATCTGTTCAATGGTATTGATCTGGTAATCGAGTTCGGTGATATTGTCTTTTTTGATTTCATCTTTCTGAAGCCTAGCCAGGGCAGCTCTTGCAGCACCACAACAGCCCGACAATTTTGTTTGACCCACCCGTTTTATTTCACCAGTTTTGCCTTCCCGGTTAATACCGATATGGCGTGCATAATAAATGAAAACGGCACCATTTTCGGGAACATGCCCTGCAAATGCACCCATGCCGGTAAGTCCGGTGAATGGAAATCCGTTTAATCCACCCATCTTAAACGGACCCAGCATTTCCTGTGCTCTGGCAGGATATTCAATGCTGTTTACATCGTCGCTGCAGATACTGTCGGCCGACATGATTTCAAAAGGATCGATGTTATAATGTTTTTCGAGAAGGTCGAACAAGCGGTTCACACTATCCAGTGTAGTAACTGCATTCGGATAATGCTTCCGCACAACTTCAAGTTTGTCTTTCTTTTTCATCGTTGATTAAGTTAAAATATTGTTCATGGGTTGAATTGGGGCAGGAAGATCTGTTTCATCCAGCATATCTCTTAAGTCGATCTCAATGGTACGGCTCATAGCAGTAATGGGAACATCATTGGCACTTCCTTCAAATGGATTTTCTGTGCTTTCCCCCACTTTTTCCATAGAATTAAATACCCATGAAACGAGTACGCTTGAAGGAATGGTAAACCAAACCATGTGTTCTCCCAGTTTTGCAAATTCATTGAGCATACCAAACGGCACCAGTATGACAAACAGCCTGATAAAAAAGAGGTTTATACTGGCAAATTGCCTGGGGTAAGGAAAGTTTTTTATGCGTTCGCATTTACCTTGTTGGTCATACAGGCCAGCCAGTAATTTTTCCAGTTCTATAAACCTGAAGTCATCGAGCAACTTTTCTTTCTTAAGAGCCAGCAAGTGTTTCGACTGAAGGGAAATGATTTGCGTAGCCCTGTTTTTCTTGCCCAGTATATATTCCAGTTCAGGCCCTGAGAGATATTTTTTCAATTCATCTTCCAGTAAGGTTTTATGTTCTTCAATTCTAAAGAAGCGCATGTATTCCTTGTTGTAAATCTTTTCTGTGTTTTCCCAATTGCGTTTTTCCCTTAGTTGAAAACGCAATGCTGTTAACCAGGCAATGTGCCGGTATATCAGTTCTCTTTGAATTTTAAGTAAATCCTGTTTGCTGATGGAATTTTCTATTGGTGATATAATAAAATCACGGGCGTTGATTCCCCAGGTGCGACTCAGGTTTACAATCGCTCCGTAAATCTGCCTGGCTTCCCATAACCGATTATATGTTTGTGTATTCTTAAAACCTACAATGAAAGCGGCGGCAGTACCCACCATGGCGATCGGAACCCAGGGAATTGCCACCCATTTAAATCCGAAGCACTGGTATAGCACAACAGGGACTATCGCCAGTACAATCAACCAGTATATGTCGCGACGGGTCCACAATAAGAATTCTTTTAAAGTATATATTCTTCCGCTGTGCATCTTAAACCTGTTTAATTTATAGTATAAAATAAGTGATTTGTTGTCAGACTCAAATCAGTAGTAAGTAAAATTACCCGGGGATTTATACGATTTCGGTATTAATTATTGAGTAGATTTTACTGTACAACTAGCTGGTTTTGTGTAAAAAGCACAATTTTTAAAAAAAATATTCTTGTCTGCATAATAATGATAATTTATTGTCGTTGTAGCATTGTTATCCTCCAATCTGTATCTGCATTAAAAGGCAAATAATCTGTCATGCATGGAAGTATTTATTCCCTGCAGGCTACATTATTTTACAAAACTATCCACCTATGAAGAAACTCTACATGCAAGTACAGGTAATTTTGGTTATTTGTATTTTATCCCCTTTGTTCTCAGTTTCACAAAGCTGTGCAACTTTAACTGCCAGTTGCAGAACGTATGAATCCCGCTGTGCTGCAACAGGATCAATTATGGTAAGGGCCAGCGGAGGTTCCGGTAATTATAAATATCGTGTAACCGGTCCTGTTAGTACTAATTTTACTACCATTGATTCAATTACTGGTTTATCGGCCGGTACTTATGTTGTTATAGTAAGTGATATCATCACCAACTGTACATTCTCCGTGAATGGAGTAGTGGTAGCAGGAACTTACCAGGATCCCCGTTTCAATTTATCGAAAGTAGATGTGAGCTGCGATAACGGCAGTAATGGCAGCATTTCGGTTCTGGGACTACAGTACGGAAGAGCACCCTTTACTTTTACCATTGTGAATCCTTCACCAATGGGTGTGAGTACTTCCAATAGTACTGGTACTTTTACCGGATTAATTGCCGGAGATTACAGCATCAGGCTTACAGATTCATGCGGAGGAATTCAAACCAGGATTGTAACGGTGAATAATTATACCTGGCGTATCGATGCCTATCCGTTTACAAGAACAGCTTGTGATGAAGCTACAGGCTACATCAGGGTTTCCGACTCCCGTGGTAATGTGAGTACGGTAAGTGGAATTCCTGGCTTTACATACGGTATTGTAAGAACACCAGGAGATACAATATGGTCTTCTAATCCAAACTTTGTTTTTTCACTGGGTGGTCATACCAGCTTCCAGGTTGTAGTAAAGGATGCCTGTGGTATCATTAAAAGAGGTGCTACCAATGTTTCGCTTTCTGCTTCTGTAGGAGCTAGTGTACATACGTATAATTATAATTGTAATAGTTTTTCAGCTTCATTGACCAACATCAATAATTTTTTTACCCCTGATTATTGTTTATACGATGCCGGAGATATGATTGTGGCTTGTAACAGCACAGGCGTTTTTAACAATATTCCTTATGGTAGTTATTGTATCCGGGCTCATGATGCCTGTACAGATACTACTATCACCAGATGCTTTACCGTTTCTGCACCACCGGTGTCTATTGGGAACCAGGTTGCCATCAGTGATCAGAATTGTAATGGATTCACTGCAACTATCACCAACCAGGTGGGATTGACCAATCCTGAATTCTGTTTATATGATTCAGCCAATGTGCAGGTTAGTTGCAATAATACAGGTGTTTTCAACGGACTTACCTATGGTAGTTATTGCATTATAACCAGAGATGGCTGTATTGATACAACCATTACCCGTTGTTTCACCGCACAATTACCTACTCCTGTACTCAACCCATTGGTACCGGCTTATATTACCTGTACCAATTTTGGTGTAGTGGTTGATGCGGATAGTGTGAATAATCCTCTGTATTGTTTGTATGATAGCAATGGTGTTCAGATCATCTGTAACAATACAGGTGTTTTTGACAGCATTCCGCTGGGTAATTATTGTATAACCTTGTATGATTCCTGTGCGGATGTTACCCTAACCGAATGTATTTCAGTTTCGGGTCCTGTAATTAACAATGATTTGTCGGTACATATTACCAACGAACGTTGTTCTACTTTCTCAGTAACGGCTACGAGTAGCAGCTTAAATGTAACAGAGTATTGTTTGTATAATAGTTCAGGAGTCGTCATTGTATGTAATACAACCGGTATATTCGATGATGTACCTTATGGGGCATATTGTATCGGTGGCAGGGTGGCTTGCCCAGACACCACAGTGATGTACTGTTTCCGGGCGAGTGGCGCAGTGCCATCAGTGAATGCAACAGTGTCTACATCTAATCTGACTTGTACCACTTTTTCAGCAACGATTACCAGGTTTCAGAATCTTACTAATCCTGAGTTTTGTATTTATGACAATAACAATGTATTGCTGAGTTGTAATACAAGGGGAGTTTTCGATAACCTGCCTTATGGAAGTTATTGTATAAAAATTACTGATGGATGTTATGATACTACCATAACCAGGTGTTTCACCAAAGATCCCATACCGGTAGATTTGAGTGTAAGCTGCCGGTAAATCCTGTTCCTATGGATATGCGCAGATCAGTTTAAACATGGGAGGATCGGTATTGCCGGTAAATATTAAAGTATATGATGACAATGGAGTGTTGTTCCTGAATCAGAATTATAACCGGAATAGTTTTGTAATTGATAGTTTACCGGGAACAAGTGGAGGTCGTTATTATAAAATAGTTGCAACGGATAATTGCGGAAATAAAGATTCGGCGATAGCAGGTGCAACAGCGAGTTACTTCAACCATGCGGCCACGGTAGAACTTAAATGCCCGGGTGGTTTGTGGCCCAGCGGTTCGGGGAATATTGTTCAAACGGTTACCACCAATATGGGCAGCATTACAGTAAGGGTAATCAAGAAAAACGGCGTGAGTTATTCACCCAGTTTGACACCGGATTTTGTTTCGGGTAACAGCTTTAAGTTTTATGATCTCGGTCCGGGAACATATATCATCCGTAGTTCTGAAAATGATTGTAATAAAAATATTTATGACACTATTACCATCAACAATTATGAATACCCGAATCTGAATCGTTCATCGGCATACCAATGTGATGTAAATGGCTTTAGTGTGAGTGCTGTGGCTACGAATGGTGTTGGTCCTTATCGTTATGAAATTATTGGTAGCGTTCCGGCGATCACCGTCTATAGTAAGCGGGCCACAATTCAGTTCTATATTTAATATCAACAATGGTAACAATTACTCTTTGATTCGTTTAAGAGCGGTTGATGCCTGCGGAAATGCTACGTTGGGTGATGCGAGTATTCTTCCACTGGCCAATAATGGTATTGTGGTGAGCAATAACTGCTTTATGTCACCAACAACCCTTAGTGTGGATTCAATTTTAACAGCGACATATGCATGGTATAAGAAAGATAGTTTAACCAGTACCGATAGTACATTCATGGGTTCATCTTCGAGCTTATATGTACCTATGTTGACTGAAGCAGATACCGGTATTTACACCTGTTACCTTGTTGTGAATTCGGGTTGTATCAAACGTACCTATCATTTTAATCTGGATGGTTCCTGCTATGTGGTACTTCCTTTGCCAACCAATGCAGAATTGAAAGGCAGACTTAATGGAAGGCAGACATGAACTTATATTGGGACATCGAAAGAGAAGAGGGTATGAGTAAATATGTAATTGAAAGAAAAAATGCAGCAGGATTATTTGAAGCTATAGGAAGTCTGGATGCTACCGGAAATACCGGGACGCTGGCAAGGTATACTTTTGCAGACCAGAATCCTCTTAGCGGAAACAATCATTACAGGTTGAAGATGATTGCAGCAGATAACAGGTCGGCTTACAGTAATACCCTGGTGCTGGGTAAAGAACAAACTGAAGAAATATCCGTTTATCCGAATCCGGTTAGAGACAATTTTACCATTCGTTTCAAAGCGAAGGAAAATCAGCGGTATAAAATTATGTTCCTGAACAATGGAAACCAGGTGATGCAACAAACGATATTCTCTACAGCGGGTAATAGTGCAATTGATATGAAGCGTCCTGCAGGATTGCCTAAGGGAGTATATATGCTTAAAATCATCAATCTGGATAACAATGAATTCTTTATCCGAAAGATCGTATTACTATAAAGTAAAAGGCTGCATTAAAACTGCAGCCTTTTTTTATATAATGTCTTTTACTGTTCTGTTTTCCAGAATTTGCAGTGTGGCGTCTCTGGCTTCTGCGAAAACTTTATTGATGCGGCATTTTTTTTCGTCGCAATCATCGCATTGCTGATAAAAGTACAAGCTCACGCAGGGCAACATAGCAATCGGTCCATCAACAGCCCGTATAATCTTTGCCAGTGATATTTTGCCCGGATCCTGGATCATAAAGTAACCACCACCTTTGCCTTTCCTGCTATCCAGCAAACCTTTGTTCTTCAGATCAAGTAAAATGTTTTCCAGAAATTTTAACGGTATTTTTTTCTTTTCTGCAATTTCTAAAATGGGTATTGGCCCAGCCTGGTAGCGGGCTCCCAGGTAGCTGATTGCTTTTAAAGCGTATTGGTTCTTTTTAGACAGCATAATAGTCTATTAATTTGGTAGACTAATGGCTTTTAGATAAATTTGCCATTTTAAACCGTAAAGATAACCATCCGACATGAACCTTAATCTTCTGGCATTTGCTGTTCCTTTTTTTATCGGTATCATGCTTCTGGAGTATTATGTAAGTGTTCGCAGGGGAAAACAATATTTTCATTTTGATGAAGCCATAGCTAACATTAATGTGGGAATTGCTGAGCGGCTGAGTGATGTTTTTGCAACGGGTGTATTCTATTTAGTATTTGTATGGATACATAAGCATTATGCAATTTTCGATATTTCTTCCGGCCCCGTTACGTTTATTTTTTTATTCCTGGTTACAGATTTTGTATGGTACTGGTATCATCGCTGCGGGCATGAAGTAAATATTGTTTGGAGTGCGCATGTGGTACATCACCAGAGCGAGGATTTTAATTTTACAGTTGCCGCCAGAATCACTGTTATCCAGGCAACAGCCAGAGCCATGTTCTGGTCTATTTTGCCGCTTATTGGTTTTTCACCTTCAATGACTGCCATCATGTTACTGATTCATGGTACCTATCCATTTTTTACACATACACAAATGGTAGGAAAGCTTGGCATCCTGGAGTATTTTATGGTTACGCCCTCTCACCATCGGGTGCACCATAGCAGCAACCCGGCTTATCTGGATAAAAATTATGGAGATGTGCTGATCATCTGGGATAAGTTATTCGGAACCTTTGCGAAAGAGGAAGAGAAGCCAGTATATGGATTAACAAAATCTCTGAAGAGTTATAGTTTTTTGTGGCAACATTTTCATTTTATGCTTGAAATGGCAATTGCATTCAAAAGGGAAACTGGGTTTAAAAATAAAATGAAGGTTCTTTTCGGAAAGCCCGATTTTATTGATCCACGGATTCGTTTATACCTTGAGAAGAAATTGCTGCGCCAGACAGCACTTCAACATCCTTCACCTATTCTGTACCGTTATATCAGTGTGCAAACCATTATTACACTGGTCTCCCTTTTTTTTGTGATACTGTTTGAGCATTATCAGAGTACGCTGCAATTATGCATCGCTGCTCTTTTTATTGTGGTTAGCGTTATCAATACAGGTGCAATGCTGGAGCAGAAGAAATGGAATTTTCATTTGGAGTATTCCAGAACATTTTTGCTGGGATTTTTCATGTATACTTTCCCGCCGTTTCACTGGATTGCCATTTTTGTAATGCTGGTAATAGCGGTTTCCATGTTTTTTTATAAAACCATCAGCGAACGGTATTACCACATTTTATATCAACCTGCATAATCAGGTGTTACTAAATAAAAAAACATCTTCTGTTGAATGAAATTCATTCTGCAGAAGATGTTCTTTATGTGATGAGGATTTATTAATTGATCAGTATCACTGTTCCTTTCATTTCTACTACTTTTCCTCTTCTGTCTAATCCTTTAATTACCCAAACATAGGTTCCATTAGGCTGGCGTTTGTTAAGGTAAGTGCCATCCCAGCCTTTCAGCCACCTGTTGGTTGAGAAAACCATTTCTCCCAGGCGATTGAATACCCTGAACCATTCAGTGTAAGATATGCCAACCGGCACAGCCCTGAAAACATCATTCAGTCCATCACCATTAGGGGTAAACGCACTAGGAACATAGTAAGTAGGTCCGTCATACACTTTTACAAAAACTGTATCCTTGTCTGAGCAACCAATGTCATTAATGGCGGTCACCACAAAAAGCTGGTCATCGTACAGGGTTGCTTTTGGATTCTGTGCTGATGCAGAGATCAAGCGGGAAGGCGGGCTCCCACAGGTATGTTGAACCTCCATTGCTGAATAACTGATGCGGTAAACCTTTCACTGCAATAGTGTCTGAACCTGCATACGCCACAACCGGTGGTTCAATGGTGAACTTTAATGTTGCGGTGTCTCCGCAGCCCAGTGCATTGGATACTTCAATAGTATAGGTTCCTGCTACTTTAACGAAACCCGGGTTGGTTATCTCAGTACCATCAATGGTCCATTTAATGTTCAATCCGGTAGTATTAAAGAAAGTAGTCAGGTCAATTGAATCACCGAAACAAACATTCTTACTCTGGTCTGGTCCGAGATCGGGAGTAGGATCTATCAATACTGTGATAGCAGCTCTCGGGCCTTCACAAACACCAATGGTTTGCGATACATAGTATATCGTTGTGCCCGGAAGATCAGAAGAAGGAACCGGCGCATTTGCTGATCCTGTGCCTCCCGATGGGACAGTATACCATGTTAGATTAGTGCCAGTTGCAGTTAATGCTGTTGTAGCATTAAGCTGACAATATCTTACATTGGCCGTAACCACAGGAACAGGTGGTGTTACGTTAACCGTTACCGTTATATTGGCTCTTGGGCCTTCGCATACACCGGTAGTTGCACTGACATAATAATTCGTATTGCCAACATTAACCGTTGATGGAACAGGGGCAACCGGATTTCCGGTACCTCCCGTAGCGCTGGTATACCACAATAAATTATTTCCGTTAGCTGTAAGTGCTGTTGCCGCAACACCCTGACAATACACAACCGGAGTAGTAACAACCGGAGCTGCAGGAGTTGGGTTAACCGTTACCGTTATAGGAGTTCTGGGACTTTCACCACATACCAATGTTTGTGAAACATAATAAATGAATGTTCCTACAGTAGTTGTAGAAGGAACAGGTGCCGTTGGGCTTCCTGTTCCACCTGTTGCAACTGTGTACCAAAGCAGGTTCGAGCCTGTTGCAGATAATACAGTTGCGGTTACTCCCTGGCAGTATGTATAGGTATTTACTGCAACAGTTGGGGCTGGTGGTAATGCTGTTATGGTAACATCAATTGGTGCTCTCGGACTTTCGCAACCACTTACCGTTTGACTAACATAATAGGTTGTTGTGCCAACAGTAGCAGTTGAAGGAACGAGTGTTGTTGTTCCGGTGCCGCCAGTAGCAGTCGTATACCACAATAGGTTTGAGCCTGCAGCCGTAATTGCAGGTGGAGTTACGCCCATACAATAAGACAATGGACCGTTAGGTATTGGTGCGGCTGGTATAGGGTTTATATTAACCACAACAGGTATCCTGGGACTTTCACCGCAACTGGATGTCTGGCTTACATAATAAGTTATAGTTCCTGCAGTAACAGTAGAAGGTGTGGGTGCAGTAGGGCTTCCAGTACCACCTGTTGCAGCAGTATACCAAAGTAATCCTGTACCCGTAGCCGTTAGTTGGCTGGCGGGTAATCCCTGGCAGAAAGTTACCGGGCTAGTGGCAGTTGGCGGAGGGGTTGAACTAAGAATGGTTACTGTAATCATTGAACGGGGGCCCTGACATCCTGCCACAGTCTGACTTACATAATAATTTGTACTTCCAACTGTAGCTGATGAAGGCGTTGGTGCTGTTGCAGTTCCTGTACCGCCCGTTGGAGTAGTGTACCACAGTAATCCGGTACCCGTTGCCGTTAGTGCCGTAGTTGCTGCACCCTGGCAATAGCTTATCGGTGAAGTAACTACAGGAGCAACAGGCGCTGCTGTAATATTTACTGTGATGGTTGCACGAGGTCCTTCTCCACATCCTCCGGATTGACTTACATAATAATTTGTACTTCCGGCTGTGGTTGTTGAAGGTGTTGGTGCAGTAGCTGATCCTGTTCCACCAGTAGCGGTTGTGTACCATAATAATCCTGTACCAGTAGCTGTAAGCTGTGCTGCTACTGCATTCTGGCAATAAGCAACAGGTGAAGTTACAGTAGGAGCTGGAGGGCCGGCAATAACATTTACAACAATCGGAACCCTGACACTTTCTCCGCATACCAATGTTTGCGTTACATAATAAGTAGTACTTCCAACACTACTGGTAGAAGGTGTTGGTGCAGTACTGCTACCTGTTCCGCCTGTTGCAGTGGTATACCATAACAGGCTTGATCCGGTTGCTGTTAAAGGAGAAGATGCCGCATTCTGGCACAATACCAATGGGGTAGTAACTGTTGGAGGATCAGGAGTTGTAGTGATTGTTACCGTTACATCTTTTGTAATCGGACAAGCACCGCCTGGATCCTGTGAGGTTACAGTATAAGTTGTGGTCACTGTTGGAGTGGCTGTAACTACAGCGCCGGTTGTGCTGCTGAGCCCTGCACCAGTCCAGGAATAAGTTCCATTTCCACCGCTTGCAGTAAGCACAACACTTTCACCTACACAAACTGAGGCAGCGGGTGGTGTAATATTGAGAAAGTTAACACCGGATAAGGGCGCTAAGGTATAATCACAAATATCGCCGGCATAACCATCAAACATCAGGTAATAAGTATTGCCGGGTGTAAGTCCGTTTGCAATTACAACAAAAGGATTAGCGCTGGGTTCTATCTGATTTTCGCATTGATATTCATTGACTGCACCTGAACCGCATCCTCCATCATAAAAGAACATCTGGATACCAAATCCATCAGTACTGTTGAATACCCAAACATTGAAGGAAGCTGTACTGGCAGATGCAACGAATGTGATGAATGAATTGTTTTCAATTGAACCACAGAATTCCGTGTTCAATTCTGTCCAGTAATCTGGTGTATATGAACCAGAGGTATTTCCGCAATAACCATTGAAGTTACAAACCGGTGTCGCTATATCACAGGTATTTCCTGCAGGAATATTTCCAGAGCAAGCTGGTTGTACAGGTGGTGGAGGTGCCGGAGTGTTGTTAAATGTAATACTGAAACTGTTCAGTGTTCCTATCTGGCCACCGAATACATCCTGTATGCACAATTGCCAGATACCATTTGCGTTCTGGCCATTATTAAATGTACCCAATGGATCATCCGGTAAATAAGTTCCGGTAAATGGTGCAAATCCATTAGCAATCGTTGTTGTAGCTGTTGCTGAAAAACAGGTATTGGTGTAATTATCACCTGAACCTCCGTTCTGGTTAGACAACATGATGGTTGTACCAGAAGGTGAAACCAGGCTTATCTCGAGATCAGAATCCCAGGTATGTGTAATATCGATGCATATGGATGCAATTCCATATACATTATTAATGTTTCCGATACCTGTAACATTTACGGGAAAACAAGTAGGGGTTAAACCATCATCTGGAATTGAACCGCCTGTACCAGTAAATGTCTGTGCATGTATTAAAGCCGAAAATAAACATCCGGTAATGATCAACAGGAGCTGTTTTGGTTTCATTTTCAGTTATTGGTTTTATTTTTTTTGTAAAGCAGGTACGTTTTTTCTTTAGAACGAGGATCGGAGCCAAAAACTTCGACTTTGAATTTATTTCCGGGTAGCCAGGATTTGAATTCTTCCAGACTGATAGTACGATCCGCTCTTAAAAGAAAATACCTGACCGGATAACGGTTGGCCATAAAATAACTGACACCGGTTTTTTGGCCGATTGAAGATTCGAGATGAAACTACATCTTCCCGACTGGTAATCCCCGAAAGGTAAATGTAGTATTCAATTTTGTAAGTTTTTGATTTCGAGCTACTTGTCGTAATCTGGGCCTGGGTTGCCAGTGAAAAAAACGTAAATACTAGCAGGGGCAATATCCTGGATATACGCATAAAAATAATTTAATAAATAGGTGAATTGGGGGAAGGATTAAAAAAACATTAAGCGATATCTGGAACGGATAAGCATTTAATATTTTGGCGGCAGTAAGTTAATCAATAAAAGTGAAAAGTTTGAGTATTGGGGATGATTTATGGATGAATGGGTAAGGATGGAGTTGCTGGTTGCTGGTTGCTGGTTGCTGGTTGCTGGTTGCTGGTTGCTGGTTGCTGGTTGCTGGTTGCTGGTTGCTGGTTGCTGGTTGCTGGTTGCTGGTTGCTGGTAATATGAACTAAGTAAGTTAATCTTTTTATTTTTCACTTTTGACTTTTTTAACCTCCTTGCCTCATTACCCCTTTAAGAGAAGTACACTTTTTACTTTTGATTTTTTACTTTTCACCTATTACTTGTACCCAAAAGTTAAACAGATCACATATTTGTGTGGCAGGTTTTCCCATTCATCTATTTAAACCATCAATTCATCCTATTTCCGGATAAACGGGTAACTTTTTAGAATTCCTTTGCGTTCTAATTAAAAGTATAGCGATGAGAAAAAAATTATTAACTGCGATCCTTCCTTTGGTGCTTCTATCCATGAAAACGATGGCGCAGTCTCCCGGTAAAGTAACCGGTAAAGTTACCGATAGCAAAAATGTTCCTGTTATTGCTGCAACGGTTAGTTTGCTGCAGGCAACCGACAGTAGCCTGGTTAAAACAGATGTAAGTGATAGTGAGGGTAAGTTTGAAATTTCAGTTGCAAAATCCGGGCAATACCTGGTAAGTTATTCAGCTGTTGGATTAGAGAAGAAGTATTCAGCATTATTCAATGTAGCTGAAGGTCAAACCGTTGAAGTTCCTTCAGCTTCATTAAATGTAGCGGCTGCAAAAATGCAGGGTGTAACCGTTGTTTCTAAAAAGCCACTGATTGAAGTTAAAGCTGATAAAACAGTCTTTAATGTTGAAGCCAGTATCAATGCAACGGGAAGCAATGCACTTGAATTGTTGCAGAAAAGTCCGGGTGTACAGGTAGACAATAATGACAATATTGCCATGAAAGGTAAAACCGGAGTGCGGGTGTATGTGGATGGAAAAATGATGCAACTGGATACAAAAGATCTTGCAGCTTACCTGCGCAGTATCAATAGCAATGACATTGAAGCCATTGAAATGATCAGTAATCCCAGTGCAAAATATGATGCCAGTGGTAATGCAGGGATCATTAATATCCGTTTAAAAAAGAACAAAAAGTTTGGTACCAATGGTAGTGTAAACCTGGGTTTTGTACAAGGGATAACACCAAAAGGCAATGCTTCTGTTAACCTGAACTACCGCGATAAAAAAATAAATGTATTTGGAAACGTTGGCGCATACCAGGGCAGGTATCACAATGAATTGTATTTTAAAAGAGTTCAGAAAGATTCATTGTACGATCAGCAAACAAAGATGTACAATGAGGATAAGAACATGAATGTAAAAGCAGGTGCAGATTTCTTCCTGAACAGCAGGCATACCCTCGGTGTGCTGGCAACTACCAATTTCAGTGATAATCTCTGGAATAGCACCGGGGTTACAGATATTTCGTATAACCCTACGGGCCAATATGTAAAGAAACTGCAGGCATTTAATGCTGTTCCGGGTAGCCGTACCAATGCAAATTTCAACCTGAATTACCGATATGCTGATACCAGTGGCCTCGAAATTAATTTTGATGGTGATTATGGTTTGTTCAGAGGAAGAGGACGTAGTTATCAACCCAATTACTATTAAGATAAAGACGGCCTTAGTTTATACGATGTAGTGAACAGGAACTATACGCCAACGGATATAGACATTTATACAGCCAAGCTTGATATTGAACAAAAGCTTGGAAAAGGTAAAATTGGTTATGGTGCTAAAACTTCATTTGTAACTACAAAAAATACTTTCGATTTCTTTAATGATATTGCCGGTACACCAGTGAAAATCCTGGAACGCAGCAATAGCTTTAAGTATACAGAAAATGTGAATGCAGCTTATGTGAATTACCAGCGCCAGTTGAACGAGAAATGGAGTTTGCAGGCTGGTTTGAGGGCAGAACAAACAAATAGCGAAGGTTTGTTAACCAGGGCTGATGGTGTTGTACAGTCTGACAACAAAGTAAAACGCAGCTATATCGATTTCTTCCCGAGTGCAGCACTTACCTGGAGTATCAACCAGAAGCATTCACTAAACCTTACGTATAGCCGAAGAATCGACAGGCCGACATACCAGGACCTGAATCCATTTGAAAATAAACTGGATGAACTCACGTATGAAAAAGGAAATGCATTCCTTCGTCCGCAATACACCGATAATGTTGAACTGACACATACGTTCATGGGATTTCTGAATACAACTGTTGGATACAGTTATGTGAAAGATTTTACGACACAGGCAACAGATACTACAAACAATGCAACCTTTGTACAGCAGAAGAACCTGGCTCAGCAACAAATTCTCAGTTTTAATATCGGATCACCTACGCCGATTAACAAATGGTGGAGCGGTTATGCTAATATCTGGTACAACTACCAGATGTTTAAAGGAACCATTGGCGAAAACAGTGTAAAAAGAAATGTTCCATCTTATGGTGCTTACCTGCAACAATCTTTCTCATTGGGAAAAGATTATACAACAGAGGTCAGCGGTTGGTTTAATGGACCGAGTGTTTGGGGTGGTACCTGGAAAACAAAACCACAGGGAGCTGTTGACATTGGGTTACAAAAACAATTTATGCAGAAACGTGCAAGTTTGAAATTGTCATTCACTGATATATTCTTCACTGCTCCCTGGAAAGCGACTAATGAATTTGGTGGCTTATCTATCAATGGTGGTGGAAACTGGGAAAGCCGCACCTTCAGGCTAAACTTCAGCTGGCGTTTCGGTAGTGCTCAGATCAAGAGTTCGAGAGACAGGAAAACCGGACTAGAAAGTGAATCAAAGAGAATTAAAGGAGGAAATTAAACGATTAGGTTTGTTTAGGCAGAAGAACAGTAGAACCCCCGGCTCAGTCCAGGGGTTTTCTGTTTTTATTATTTTGTACGGATACTTTGTTCGTACCTGAAAAGATTATCGGGGTCGTACTTAGCTTTAATCTCCTGCAACCTTGCATAATTACTTCCGTAATATAATTCGGGCCAGTTAGAGAAATGAATATCGGGGTAATTCCTGTATTGAGCTTTTATGCCATTGCTGTTGAATACATCCTGTACAAGTTGAAATTTTTCCAATAATTTTTTTTCCTGAACTGGATTCTCCCAGTATGTCTGTAATTCAGAAAAGAATGGATAAGCCCGATGCGGAAAAGATGCATTTTTTTCAAAAACTGCATCTGTTATTTTTCCGCCCAGTGTGTTTACCTGGTAAATCATACCGGGAGTTGATAGCACAATATCCAAGGCCTTATCAATAAAATGATTGATGTCGGAGAAATTTTTATAAAGTCCGGCAGATGCATTTTTAAAATATAACGGTGACGTTTGTCCGTAGTATACTTTCAATGCGGAAGCGATTGGTTGTGGTTTTGTTTGAGTGAATTTTTCTGTTACTGATTGCAGCTCGGAAATAGCAGCTTTAACTTTCTCATCGAGGCTGCCGGTATTGGTAAGCAATATGTAAGTGGTTTTTCCATTCTGGACAAATGCGCTGAAACAGTTATTGGGCAGGGTTTCTGAAACCTGGAACCATTTTTCAAGAATAAGTCTGGCTTTTTCAGTGGTTACTTTAAATGATTTAAACCGGAAAGACTGCATGGTAGCCGGAGCTTTATGCGTTTTAAATACCAGTTCGGTAACGACACCGAAATTTCCATTGTTTCCACCCCGGCAGGCCCATAACAATTCATCTTCTCCTGAAACACTGGTGATATTTCCTTTCCCGTCTACGATGGTAATTCCCTGTAAACTGTCGCAGGTCAGGCCGAAACGTCTTGCCATTAAACCATAGCCGCCGCCCAGCACAAGGCCGCCAATGCCAACACCGGCACAGGAACCGCCGGGAATGATTCTTTTTTTGGAAGCAGTTTATTGTAAAGTTCTGCTAAAGTGCAACCAGGATTCACCCGGATGGTATCGGAAGATAGCCATTCGATTTTTTTCATAGCGGAAAGATTGATCACCATTCCGTCGTTGATGGATGAAAATCCTTCCATACAATGTCCGCCACTTTTTACAGCCACAGGTAAATTGTTGGCAATGGCATATTTTACTGCTTCGGAAACACCAGTAGTGTCCTGGCAAAGTGCAATGACTGCGGGTAGTTTATCAATTCTCTTGTTAAATCCTTTTCTGAGTGATTCAAAAAGCGGGTCTCCCGGTTTGTAATAAGCAACATGCTGATTGTTTACCGGGCCTTTAGAAAAAACCGATAATGCTTTTGCAGCGTGTTCACTCAACATCCAGCTTAAAGGAGCTAATAAAGAGAGCCGGAGAAACTTTTTTCTGTTTAAATTTTCTGCCATTTTTAAATGAATGGATTAAAGATAGTCAAGTCTGATTATTTTTATGATAGATTATATTCAGGCAATTGAAGCGACATATGAGAAACAAAACCTGGTTGAGTTTATTATTTTTTTGCTGTTCCTTTCAGATGGGAAATGCACAAACCATCAGCTATTCCGGAAAACTGCATCCTTCAGTTTCAACTGTAGATTCAGTGAATCTTTACATTGCTATAGTACATGATTTAAAAGACTCAACGAAACTATTTGTTGAAGAGCAGAAAATTAAGCCGGATCAGCAGCTTCAGTATACCATTGAAATTGGTGCTGGAAAATTACGACAAGGAGATTTTCAATCAATTAATTGGTCAGACGGTGATTTCTATCTGCTGATTTCTACAGATAGTTTTTTCAGAAATAGCTACAATGCTTTGATCAGGAGTTACACGGAAATTAAATCAGATAATCTTGAAGGAATGGCTACGGCAGATACAGCCAAAGATCATGGTGTCATTTCGATTATGCATCAACGTGGTATCCGGCCCAGAAAAGTTACCGCCGATTTAACCAGCAGTTATGTAAATATGAGATATCCTGCAGACACTTATCCAATCTATCGTCATTTTGAATGGTCTGATGAAGACCGCGATGGAAAAGGAAATGGATTTGCACTTACCTACAGTGATCATACGACCCATGCAATTTTTGAAAGCGGTCAGAAAATGGGAGAAGTGAAGCTATACAATATCCCTTTCCAGGAATTGCTGATACAGTCGAATGCAGATAAAGTAATATTAACATTGACCAGGCCTGTACCCATCAGCAATTTCTCTCAAACCTATGCTGTAAAAGGCCCCTGGAAGATTATATATTACCTCGAATGGTAAATGAATCTTTTATCAGTTTCCGGAAGGAGGAGCAGTAGTTGCTGCTGCCTGCTTTTTCTTTTTACTTTCTTTTTCCTTTTCTTTTTTCTTGGATTTTTTGTCTCGTTTCTGATCCATGGCATCCGGCTGATCATCTTCTAATTTCAATTTGGCATGCTGTATGGCAAAGTAGAAAGTAGTTTTTACATCCTGGTCATTATATGTATCGATGATTTCCATGAAATCTCCCTGCTTATTCCAGTCGGTATTTTTCTTGTCCATGTAAAAACCAACATTCTGTACAAAATATTCACCATCGGCCAATCCCAATGCAAAAATCGGTTCCAGTGGTTTTTTGCCTTTGGAACTATAGATCATGGCTTCCATTATTCTGTCATTAAGTGATGCAAAATAACGGGAACTATCTTTGTTGCCTAGTCTGTTGTAAGCAATGGCTATTTCACGCAGCGCCAGCATACTTACAGGATTTTTCTGAAGATATGGTCTTGCGAGGTTTACTACTTCCTGGAATTCATTGGCTTTACTCTGGTCATATATTTCCAGTTCTTTTTCCATCAGATCTACTGGTTTGTATTGAGGGTTTTCTGTAAACCCGATCAATAACGCAAGTGTTTCTGCATTGGTGAGTGATGAATCATTGTTTAAAAAACGAATGATCAGTTTATGGTAGTAAAGTTCGCTGCCGCGGTCGAGTGCTTTTTCAAGAATCACCTTGTAATCCCTGTGGTATATGAAAGGAGGGCCAGTCTGGGCCGGGGGAGTAGTAGAGGCAACCTGTGCAAACGTTGTTGAAGTGAAAATTAACAGGCAAAGTAAAAAATATACTCTCATAGCGGGTTAAGCATTTGAAAACGGAAGTTAAATAAAATTCAAGAAATCCAACAGCAGGCAATGAGAAAATAAGATGAATTGGGCCGGGTTACTATGCTGAATTATTGCTGCTTTGAGATGAAAAGTTCAGTAGTATCAATCCTGTAAGCATAATTAATGCAACCAGCAATAAAGACTCCTGTATATAAGGAATACTGATGTATCCCATAGCTGTAATACCTTGAATCATCAGCAGGCATTCATTCAATACAACGCCTGTGCTGAATAATAAAGCGCCGGTTTTAACGGGTTTGTTTATTGGAAGCAAGTCGTTCGAGAATATATAGCCTAATAAAAACAGGGTAATAATGCCCAGTAATACAAGATGGAGGTATCCTATAATAATCGGCCTGAAACCAAATGCAATAATGCTTAATGAGGGTATAGTAGAACCCAGTTGCAGCAATAGTTTTATGGTTAATGCAATAAAAGAAAGAGTCAGCAGGTATTTGCCGGGATGAGTAATGTGTAAACCCGGTTTACTTTTAAAAACAGCATTCGATATTTTAATCCAGGCCACTATTTGTGCAAAAGCTGATAGAATGACAATAATGTACACCCAAACAGGTAAAGGCATCCAGAGTGTAGAAAGAAAGTAAGACGGTATACAGGCAAGAGTCAGCAACAGGAAAATATTTTTTAATGTTTTTTCCGGAATGCAATTGCGAAGCCATTTTTCTGATGCAAGCCCCATACATGCAAAGAAGAACCAACCATTGTATTGGAAGTGAAGATAAAAATACTGGGCTGCGAGATACCAATTCTGATGAGTTGACTTATTGGCCATCATGAAAGCCAATGCAAATGCGCCAGCAGAAGATAGCATATTAAAAAGCAGGGCAGCTTTAAAAAATAATACTGGTAACTTATTCATCTTAAGAGATGAGCTATCTAACCAAAAGAGATATGCGAAAAAATAGGAAACAAGTATTGATAAAGTTGAGAATCCGATTGAAACAGCAGCATAGCCTTGTATGAAGAATGAAAAAAGCATACCAAAGGCACAAACAAGGTTGAGCGTAAAAAGAACATTGTATTTTTTGAAAGAAATATTTTGGTTTTGCTGTTTCAGGAAATGAGCCATTAAAACAAACAGCAGCTGAGTTACCCAGCCTGTGAAGGCGAAATGTGAATGGCTATGTAGTAAATGTTTCTGGTCGACCCAGGGAAGCGGAAATATAATTTTATAGCGTAGCGTAGTTCCTATAAGTGCAACAATTAACAGATTGAATAAGCAGATTTTCAACCAGATTCTCGCAGGTGAAGACATTTGATCTATTTATTACAAAATTACACAGATGTTGAAGTTGCAATATGATCAGGATCATAGGTCAGCAATAGACTTTGCCTTTATCTATTACCAGTTTGCCTTTCGTTTGCATATGCCTGATGGTTCGGATAACCGTTTCAACTCTAAAGCCTGTCATGTCGGCAATTTGCTGTCTAGTAAGATTTACTTTATTGCATTTACTACAGATGTTTTTCTGGTGTTCTTTGAAGTAAGTAAACAAAGAAGATATGCTGTGTTCTGGATTGTGCAGTGCAATTTCTTTTACTAGTAAAAATTTAAACCGCAATCTTTCTGTAAGCAGCTTACTGAATTCAAAATGAATTTCGGGATGTTCTTTTAAAAGCTGCTGGAAAGTGGATTTGTGCAGGCGAATCAGCATTGCATCAGTATCTGCAATTGCAGTTGCTGCATATGGTTGGTCATCGAAAAGAGGAAATTCACCAAAACACTCACCGGGTTCAATCATAATCTGTAGAAATTCTTTTCCTTCATCATTGATGTTTACCCATCTTACTCTCCCGAGTATTAACTGATGATAAAAATTTGCGTGAGTGCATTCATGAAATATAATATCGCCTTCGTTAACCTTTTTGTAAGTAGCACCCCATGCCAGTAATAAATCTATATCTATCATCATTTGAAAATGATTTATTAAATAAAACTAGTTATTGATTAATGCTTGTAAGGTGACTTTCATTTTAGGACCCGATGATATTAATCATATCATAGTATAGTTAGTGTATTAAATAAATGATTTTCAGCTAATTAGAATTATATTTCCTGGGGCATTTATAAGATATGACTGAACGCATAATTATCCAACCTCGCTCATGTTAAAATTGTGTATTCAAATACAATTTAAAACAACTGATATGAAAAAAATGGTTTTAATTATCGGAATTGGTATCCTTACTGCTTCCTGTGGTGGTAGCGGGAAAAATGATGCTTCCGCAGGAAAAGATCCATATGATGCCACAAAGAATACTACTAAAGAGAATGGCAACCCGTCTTATGATCCCAACCGGGGTGAAGGGAAATTTAAAAAAGTTGATATAGCTGCAAATCTTGATGTAGCACTGGCAACAAATGGTGAAAAAGTTTATGGAGTCAAATGTAGTAGTTGTCATAAAACATCAGATGAAAAACTGGTTGGTCCGGGATGGAAAGGAGTAACATCAAGAAATACTGCTGAGTGGATCATGAATTTTATTACCAATACAGATGAAATGCTCAATAAAGATCCGAAAGCTCAGGCTCAACTGGAAATATGCCTGGTAAGAATGCCCAATCAGAATTTATCGGATGATGAAGCAAGATCGCTTTATGAGTTTATGCGCAAAGTTGATGGCGTAAAATAATTTCTACATCTCAGTTATACACTTAATTAAATTCAATATGAAAAGTAAAATTATAAACTTAATATTGCTAACTGTTTGCAGCATTTTAGTAATACAAGGATGTAAACCTAAAAATGCAGGTTCTGCAGTAAGTGCAGATGCCGCTTCTAAATCGTACATAGCACCCGGTAAGTATGATACTTATTACAATTTTGTATCTGGAGGATTCAGCGGGCAGATGAGCGTCTATGGATTACCGTCAGGTAGATTGTTAAGGGTAATTCCTGTGTTTTCTGTAGATCCTGAAAAGGGTTGGGGTTACAGTGAAGAAACCAAACCCATGTTAAATACATCTCATGGTTTTGTTCCCTGGGATGATCTCCATCATACAGAATTGTCTCAAACCAATGGAGAGATTGATGGCCGGTGGGTATTCGGGAATGCTAACAACACTCCCCGTGTGGCAAGAATTGATCTCTCAACTTTCAGAACTGCTGAAATTATTGAATTACCCAATAGTGCAGGTAATCACTCTTCACCATTCATTACCGAAAACACAGAGTATGTGGTTGCAGGAACGAGGTTCAGTGTGCCGCCGGATGATGTTAATGGGGATATTCCAATTAGTTCCTACAAACAGAATTTTAAGGGTACGCTGAGTTTTATCAGTGTGGCAAAGGAAAACGGAAAGATGGATATCGCCTTCCAGATTCAATGTCCGGGTGTGAATTTCGACCTGAGTCACGCCGGTAAAGCAAAATCTCATGGATGGTTTTTCTTCAGTTGTTACAACACAGAACAGGCCAATACATTGTTAGAGGTGAATGCTTCCCAGAAAGACAAGGATTTTATTATGGCTGTAAACTGGAAAAAAGCGGAAGAGTATTTAAAAGCCGGCAAGGGAGTAAAGAAGCAAGTGAAGTATGCACATAATTATTACGATGATAAAACACACAATGCAATATCTGAAATCAAAACCGAGGTTACTGTGCTCGATTCAAAGGAGCTGAAAGATATCTGTTATATGATTCCATGTCCTAAATCGCCACATGGCTGTGATGTAGATCCAACAGGAGAATACATTGTAGGTAGTGGAAAACTGGCAGCGCTGATACCGGTTTTCAGTTTCGATAAATTACAGAAGGCAATTGCTGCAAAAGATTTTATAGGAGATTATGAAGGTATTCCTGTTATTAAATATGAAAGTGCTTTATATGGAGAAGTACAAAAACCAGGGTTAGGTCCACTCCATACAGAATTTGATGGAAAAGGAAATGCGTTTACTTCATTTTTTGTTTCAAGTGAAGTAGTTAAATGGAATATTAAAGACCTTAAAGTAATAGACAGGGTTCCTACTTATTATTCTGTTGGGCACCTCTGCGTACCTGGTGGTGATAGTAAAAAACCATCACCGCAATACCTGATTGCTTATAATAAAATAACAAAGGATCGTTACCTGCCTACCGGACCAGAACTTTCTCAGAGTGCACAATTGTATGATATAAGTGGAGATAAGATGCAACTGATATTGGATTTTCCAACCATCGGAGAGCCGCATTATGCTCAGGCAGTTCCAGCAGATGTTATAAAAGGTAAGTCTGTGAAGTTTTTTAGAATTGATGACAATGCGAATACCTATGTTGCCAAGGGTGAAGGAGCTTCAAAAGTAGTAAGAGAAGGAAATAAAGTACATGTATATATGACTTCTATCCGTTCTCATTTCGCCCCGGATAATATTGAAGGTATCCGGATGGGGGATGAAGTTTACTTCCATGTTACCAATCTTGAACAGGATTGGGATGTTCCGCATGGTTTTGCTGTAAAGGGGTCTGTAAATGCAGAATTGCTGATAATGCCCGGAGAAACACAAACACTTAAATGGATACCCGATCGTGTTGGGATTTTTCCAATGTATTGTACAGATTTCTGTAGCGCACTTCACCAGGAAATGCAGGGATATGTTCGTGTATCGCCTTCCGGTAGTAGTGTGCCACTAACTTTTAGTACCGGCAAAACAACGGCTTCTAATGATTCTGCAACGGCTAAATAAAAATTTGGGTATTCAATGAATTAATTTACCATTATCCTGTTAAAAATGTAGCTATGAAAAGTGTTAAAGCCTGGATGAGAATTTTGTTGATAATCTGCGGATCAGCGTTATTGCTGGTTTTGATTGTTCCCATGTGGCGTATTGATCTCGTTGCTCCGCAGTACCCAGAAGGGTTGAAGTTATTGATCTATCCTCATAAACTTGGTGGAGATGTAGAGATTATCAATGGGCTGAATCATTATATAGGTATGAAAACATTGCATACTACAGACTTTAAAGAATTTGTATTCTTGCCTTATATCATAGTGTTTTTTTCTTTGCTATTTATATTAACCGGAATCACTGGCAGAAAGAAAATGCTCTATTGGCTTGCATTTTTATTTGTTGCATTTGGTATTGCAGCAATGTATGATTTCTGGCGTTGGGAATACAATTATGGTCATAACCTCAATCCTGATGCAGCTATTGTAGTACCCGGGATGGCCTACCAGCCGCCACTGATAGGATTTAAGCAATTACTGAATTTTGGTGCTTATTCTATGCCGGATATCGGTGGATGGATATTTGTTGCAGTAGGCTTTGTGCTGGTAGCACTTGTGTTCTTTGTGTGGATGCGCTCAGGAAATAATAAAATGGCTAACCGGCCCCTGGTTTTTTTACTTTTTTTTTCGGTGGTTAATTTTTGTTCTTGTAAATCGGGGCCGGAGCCAATTATTGCGGGTACAGATCACTGCTATTTCTGCAAAATGACTATTACAGACTTACGATTTTCAACGGAGCTGCTTACAGATAAGGGCCGGATTTTTAAGTTTGATGATCTTCACTGCATGATGTCCTATGTTAAGGCAGACGCAAATGAAACGCATGCCAGAACAAGCTATTTTGTTGCCGACTATTCGTCTGATCATTCTTTGTTCGATGCTTCCAGGGCTTTTTATCTTCAATCTTCCGCATTAAGAAGCCCGATGGGTGGCAATGTTGCAGCATTCCGTTTGAAAGATAGTTTGTTGGTTGCACAGAAACATTTTTCCGGTGAAATGTTAGAATGGGGAACGTTAAAAGCTAAAAATTGAAAACTCAGGTTCTGATACTATTTTGTCTTTTTTCATTCATGAAAGCCCGGGCCAGGGTTATAGAAGTTGGTCCTGGTAAAGATCATAATTCAATTCAGCAAGCACTGGCAGAATCAAATCCTGGAGATACTGTACTCGTAATCAAAGCTATTTACCGTGAAGGGAATATAATAGTAATGAAGCCTGTATGCCTTATTGGAACTGGTTATCCTGTTCTTGATGGAGAAGGCAGGTATGAAATTCTTTCTATTAAATCTGATAATGTTATTGTTTCAGGATTTCATATCAGGAATTCCGGTCAATCAGGAATGGAAGATTATGCTGGTATTAAAATGTATCAATGTAAAAACGTTTTGCTGGAGAACAACCTGCTGGATAATACATTTTTCGGAATTTATGCCCAGTATTGCAATAACTGTGTAATCCGTTATAACCGTATTCAGGCGAACAAAAAACAAGAGCAACAGAGCGGAAATGGAATACATTGCTGGAAATCGGATCGGATGATGATCCAGGGTAACAGGGTGGAAGGGCACCGGGATGGAATTTACTTTGAATTTGTTTCGCATTCCACCATTTTAAAGAATATATCGGTAATGAATATACGCTATGGCTTGCACTTTATGTTTTCAAATGATGATATCTATCTTTCCAATACTTTCAGAAATAATGGCGCCGGAGTTGCTGTAATGTTTTCAAGCAGGGTTAAAATGTATAGAAATCTGTTTGAGGAGAATTGGGGTGATGCCGCTTATGGCTTATTGTTGAAAGAAATTTCAGACAGTGATATACAGCAGAATGAATTTGTAAAAAATACTTCAGGAATTCACTTGGAAGGTGCCAGCAGAATTCTGCTTCTCTACAATACATTTCGGAGCAACGGATGGGCAATGCGTATCCAGGCCAGTTGTATGGATATTACTGTTTATGGGAATAATTTTAATACCAATAGTTTTGATGTAGCCACAAACGGAAGTCTTGTGCTGAACCGTTTTAATGGCAACTACTGGGATAAATACCAGGGTTATGATATCAACCGCGATGGAATTGGAGATGTTGCCTATCGGCCGGTAAGTATGTATTCGATGATTACAGAAAAGAATCCTTCTGCAATGCTTTTGTTCAGAAGCCTGATGGCTTCATTACTCGATAAAACTGAACGTGTACTGCCTTCACTCACCCCCGAAAATCTCAAAGATGATTTTCCTGCAATGAAAAAAATTAGAAATGATTATCGCCACTAATGTCAGCAAGCAGTTTGGGAAATTCAGCGCATTGTCTGATGTTTCATTTACCTGTTCCAAAGGTGAATGTATCGCACTAATCGGACCGAATGGCAGTGGTAAAACAACCATGATCAAATCAATTCTTGGTATGACAGTTTGTAACCAGGGCTTCGTCACTTTTAACGGGAATAATATCAAGCACGACTGCAATTACAGGAACCAGATAGGTTACATGCCACAGATAGGACGTTATCCTGATAATATGACCATTCAGCAATTGTTCTCCATGATGAAAGATATAAGACAAAAATGGACAACGCGGCTTGATGTTGAACTGGTAGAGAAATTCGGTCTGGTACCGTTGATGCATAAACGAATGCGTACCTTATCAGGTGGCACAAGGCAGAAGGTAAGTGCTGCACTTGCATTCATGTTTGATCCTGAAGTATTAATTCTGGATGAACCTACAGCAGGACTTGATCCATTGTCGGCTGAAATATTCAAAGATAAAATAGCAGCCGTTCATCAGCAGGGAAAACTGGTATTGATCACTTCACATATCCTGAGCGAACTGGATGAACTTGTTACCCAGGTAATTTATATGCAGGATGGCAGGCTGCTGTTTCATAAATCACTTAGTCAGTTAAGGGAAGATACAGGTCAGACAAAATTATCGAAAGCCATCGCAACTGTTATGCTTAAAGAAAAAGCAATATGAGAAAAATAGTAAAATATGTAGTTATCGATATCCTAAGAAACAGGATAATGATTGCATATGCCATATTGTTAATACTACTTTCCCTGAGTTTATTTGCCCTGGAAGACAACACAGCCAAAGCAATGCTCGACTTATTGAACATAGTTCTGATCATTGTGCCTCTTGTTTCTTTGCTCTTTTCTGTGATATACATTTACAATAGTGCAGAATTTCTTGAACTTCTGGTAAGTCAGCCCTTAAAAAGGGGAATGATCTGGCTTAGTTTGTTTTTAGGACTTGCCCTTTCTCTATGCCTGACTTTTCTTTTAGGAGTAGGGTTACCGGTTTTATTTTTTGATTTTTCGGCAACAGCTGCAATGCTTGTTTTAACCGGCCTGTTTTTAACTGTAATATTTATAGCCATCGCCATGCTGGCTGCAGTTAAAGTAAGAGATAAGGCAAAAGGAATCGGAATTGCTGTACTATTGTGGATTTATTTTACTGTTTTATTTGACGGAATGGTTTTGTTTTTCCTTTTTCAATTTGCTGATTATCCTGTTGAAAAACCAATGGTTGCAATCAGTATGTTAAATCCGGTTGATATTGGACGGGTAATGATTTTACTAAGAATGGATGAATCAGCTCTGATGGGTTATACCGGTGCAATATTCAGAAATTTTTTTGGTACCGGAACCGGAGTGGTAATCTCTTTTCTTGTATTGCTGCTATGGGTTTTAATTCCGGCAATGCTTTCTGTACGAAAATTTAAAAACAAAGATCTTTAGTGTATGAAAAGACATGAATCACTCAGGCCATTATCCCGTGAGCACCATGAGTCATTGATTCTAGCAAGGCTTTTAAGAAAAGATGCACCTCCTTTTAAAGGGCTGCCTGATTCTTTGGAAGGGAAAGTTTTATATGCTTGTGAAATATTCAATCATCAGTTAAAGGCCCATTTTCTGCATGAAGAAAAGATTTTTTCATCCCTGGTAAAATTTCATCCCACTATCATCGAAATGCTTGAAACAATCAGGTTAGAACACCAGAAACTGATTGAGTTATTTTCAAATTTAGCAGCAGGTATTTATACACCTGATACGCTGGATGAATTTGGTCATTACCTTGAACCTCATATAAGGAAGGAAGAAAGGCAGTTTTTTCCATTTATAGAAAGCATTTGCCCGGAATTGGCATTAACTGCATTTTTATAATTTAATAATTGTGCAATGAATAAAGATATTGAAACAAGGAAAGATGTTGAACAGTTAGTGAACAGGTTTTATAGTAAGGTAAGAGCAAGATGCGACCATCGGATTTATATTTAATGATATAGCCCATATAAACTGGGAAAAGCATTTGCCGGTGATGTATGATTTCTGGGAGAATACATTGTTTTATACTGGCAGCTATGAGGGGAATCCAATGAAAATTCACCTGGATCTGCATCGCAGGATTCCTTTTACAGAAGCTCATTTCCATCAATGGATAAAATTATTCAACGAAACATTAGACGAATTATTTGAAGGGGCAATCGCTGACACAGCCCGGCAAAGAGCTTTAAGTATCTCCACCATTATGAAGATCAGGATACTGTATCCTAGTTCAGAAAAGCCTTCAGACTCGGAATGAAAAATTATGAATCAGAAAGGATGGTTCATAATTTTTCATTCATAGAGATTAAATTATTTTATTCCGGTAATAGTACCTCGTCGATCACATGTATGATTCCATTGGATGCAGGAATGGATGCTATAATTGTTGCTTTCTGGTTGATCATAATTTTCCCGTCTTTTTTCTGTATTTTGATATTACCGCCATTGACCTGGCCAATACTTTGACCGTCCTGTAGAGATTCGGTTTTAAATACACCTACAGAAACATGGAACTGCAGAATGTCTGTGAGTGCTGATTTTTTTTCTGGCGTCAGTAATGACTCAACTGTCCCTTTGGGTAATTTATCAAATGCGGTATTGGTTGGTGCAAAAACCGTAAAGGGCCCTGCATTGCTTAATGCATCCACCAATTCCGCTGCTTTTACTGCAGTAACCAGTGTTGTATGGTCTTTGCTCCCCATTGCAACCTGAACCACATTCTTAGCCGACATGTCATCCTGTACAGCCGATTGACCTTTATGTTCGGTTTGTTCCTGGCTATTACTCATTGTTTTTTCCTGATTGTCTGCTGATTGATTACAGCTTGTAAACATAAAGAATGCCGCAAGTGCAGCAGAAGTTGCCAATAGATTTTTCATGATTGTACTCTTTAGAGAATGATTAGAATTGAAATAAAACTAAGAAAGACGATCTTCAAATTTTATGCTTGTAATCATAAAATAAAATGCAGTTTATCAATGGGTGTTCTGTTGAAGCATGAACAGGAAAATTACAGCGTATATAACTGTAATAAAAAGCGTGAGCAGAGTGAGTATTCTTTTGTTAGAGATATTTGAGGAGCGGAAATTCAACCAGGAAAGAAAAATATTGATCATCAGAATGGCGGCCCCCAATATTTTAAATTGGAAAATATTCAGGTTTTCATGTTTTTGGGAAGAAGCGGTAAATATAAAAACCGTAATTACAGCACAAAAAGCCGTTAATCCTATAGAAGCTTGTTTTGTAGTCATCTTTGAATGCCAGCTTTATTAATTTCTTATTCTGAAATACGAGTGTACAATATTAACTGTAATCATTAACTATGCAACCAATTATTAATTGCAGAATTTCAATTGTATCTTAGTTTTCAAATGATGTTAAAGGATACCAATCAAAAACGGATCGAATCTATTGACGTACTCAGGGGGATTGTTATGGTGATCATGGCATTGGATCATGTACGTGATTATTTTCATATTACTGCAAATGTTGATAATCCGCTGAACCTGGCAACTACTACACCGGCATTGTATTTCACCCGTTGGATTACTCATTTTTGTGCTCCGGTTTTCGTATTTCTTTCAGGCACGTCTATTTATCTGCAAAGTCTTAAGAAAACAAAAAAGGAACTAAGTAGTTTTTTAATCAAACGTGGCCTTTGGTTGATCTTTGCAGAGATTGTAATCATCGCTTTTGCCTGGACTTTTAACCCTTTTTACAACTTCATTCCATTTCAGGTGATCTGGGCTATTGGAATCAGCATGGTGATACTTGGCTTGATTATACATCTTCCTTTTTATCTGGTACTGGCTTTAGGAATGCTGATTGTATTTGGACATAATATGCTGGATGCTGTTGAAGCATCTCCTGATTATCAACCTGGCTTCTGGAAAGATTTGCTGCATCATGGATTCTTTTCATTGTATCAGTTTGCACCCAATCATTTTGTTGCGATCGTTTATCCTTTTCTTCCCTGGACAGGATTGATGATGCTGGGTTATTGTGCCGGAGTTTATTTTATTCCCCATTTCTCAGCTGTAAAACGCAAACAGATGTTGATCCTTACCGGTGTATCGCTGATTGTTTTGTTTATAGCTTTAAGATACTTTAATATTTATGGCGACCCTCGTCCGTGGTCTGTTCAAAGCAATCCAACGCTCAGCTTCTTATCTTTTATGGATGTGCAGAAATATCCTCCATCCTTATTGTATTTATGTGCAACGATCGGGCCTGCACTTATCTTACTGGCGCTATTAGAAAATATTCAAAATGGGTTTACTGCTTTTATGCGCACTTTCGGAAGGGTAGCTTTCTTTTATTATATACTTCACATATATCTTATACACCTGATAGCAGTTATTTGCTTTTTTGCAAGAGGTCATTCGATGGAGGACGCAATCAGATCTGCACCAAATCTGCCCTTTATGTTTGTGATTCCGGGTGAAGGTTATTCGTTACCGGTAGTATATCTTATCTGGATGCTGGTTGTATTCTTGCTTTATCCTTTGTGCAGAAAATACGATCGGTATAAATCCAGCCATAAGGATAAATGGTGGCTTTCGTATGTATAAGTTATGAAAGTATTGAAAACACAGGTGTTGATATTTATTCTGATAATCTCTTATTCCCTTTTTTAAGCTCTGATCAAGCTCAGGTTCGTTTTTCGTTTCTTCGATTTTATTCGCTCTATTTCCTTATTTAGTTTAACTGCTCAATGGCCATATTGACTTATTCGGCTATTGGTTTTCCCGGTTCAGCAATGAGGATAGTTACAGCTTTTAGTTGCTGAACTAGATTTATCCTGTAAACCAAAGCAGAACTATTTGCTCCTGCTTTTAATGTTAACCATAGATCAATATTTTTATGAATCCGAGAAAATCCATTTTAATCATCCTGTTAACCTTCAGTTCAATGTTGCTGAAAGCACAGCAGGATATGCAATCAGCCGCCAACCTGGCTTCCAGAGGAAATTTTAAGTCAGCGATTGAAATTTACTCTTCCATAATACAAAAAGATGCTAACAATCGCCAGGCATTCATTGCAAGGGCATTCACTTATTCATGGGATCACCAGTTTAAAAATGCTTCAGCAGATTTCAATGCAGTGTTGAAATCAGATCCACAAAATTTTGATGCAAGAAAAGGCCTGGCTTATATCTCTTTATGGAAAGGGGATTTTAAAAATGCAGTTGTAAAGTTTAATGAACTGATCGTTGTACAACCCAAACTTAAAGAACTGCATATAGCACTTGCACTCGCTCACCTTAATCTGGGCAACCAGTTAAAAGCAAGAGCCGCTTTGTCAAATGCCAGCAGCATTGATCCTGCTGATAGGGAAGTGAAGTCACTTATGGATGCAGTGAGAAACAGTGCATCCGTTTTTGAAGTCGATGTTATGGGTGGATATTCAACTGCGGATAATGCAAACAGAACCGGTCTTCGCTTTGTGCAGATCAGTTCTCAGGTACATCCACGAATAAGAATAGCAGCTAAATATGATAATTCACTTTCACAGGACAATGCAGGATTGCTGATCAATAAAACAACCATTCCTTATTATGCAGGATCGCTCACCTATAAATGGAATAAACTTACTGCTACAAGAGTTGAAGTAGGTTACAGAAGCATCAGTATTGATAAAACAGTGGCTACGTCTTCTGAAATGCAGTATGGTCTGGAACAGGTTTTTTATCTCACTTCTAAACATTCCATTAAAGCAGGTGCTGCAATCATTGATCCTGAAATTGGTGAACAGGCTATGTTGGTTTCGGGTGGCTATCAATATGCATTTTCGAAAATGATCTCCGCCGGAATAGATTATTTCTACGCCGATCGTAAAGTTTTCAATACAAAAGAGAACAGATTGCTATTAAGTGTGAATGGAAATTTAAATGCTGGAAAGTCAATTACCGCCGGTATCTACTACGGTAAGTCAAGCAGTGATGCAATCAATATGCAGGGTGATCTCAAAGGATTTTTTATAAGAACCTATATTCCGGTTTCCAATGCATTTGGGATTCATGCAGGTGTTGCTTCTGAAAAGAATTTTCTTCAAACCATATTCAATGCACAGGCCGGAATACGTTTCAGGCTCGAAAAATAATTATCTATGAACAACCTCATTCAATTATCAGCAAATCCAACTGCTGAGTCGATAGAAACATTTTATAAGCAGAAAAGGGTAGCAGCTCAATCAGAACGTAAAGTAGCGCAAGCTCCAAAATCCACTTTATACTTATGGATTTTTGGTTCATGGATATTGTCGCTTTTATGGTTTGAGCCAAGATTGATACAACTATTAACCATTGCTGAAACCCCATTACAATACGCTTCATTGATCGTATTTATTATATTCATTGATTTTGCCTGGTTGTATGGTTTGTATAATATCAGTATCGTTTTGTTTGCGGTGTACTACAAACTTAAAAAATCGGGCGTAGTGGATGCAAATGCCCCTGCGTTACTTGATTATCCACCTGTTGCTTTGTTGTATACTACCTGTAATGATTTTGTAGAAGACAGTGCATTGTCTTGTGTCAACCAGGATTACCTGCATTACCGGATGTATATCCTGGATGACAGTTCTGATGAATCTTTCAAAAGAAGAATCGATGATTTCGCTATGCTTGATCCTGATCGCATCGTTGTTGTGAGGCGCCCCGACAGAAAAGGATTTAAAGCAGGCAACCTGAATTATGCTTTAAAACATATAGCCAATAGAGAAAAATATTTTGCGATTGCAGATGCAGATGAAATTCTGCCAACAGATTTCCTCTCCAAACTTGTTCCGATTATGGAGAATAATCCAACTTATGGTTTTGTTCAGGCGAATCACAAAGCAAATCCGGCTTCAGAGACCCGTTTACAAAAAGACATGGGCATTGGAATCAATACACATTGGAAATGGTATCAGCCTTTAAGAAATGATTATGGTTTTGTGATGTTCCTGGGGCATGGTGCATTGCTCAGGTATGATTGCTGGAAGATGATCAACGGCTTCCCCGATATTGTTAGCGAAGACCTCGGTTTTGCTATTGCAATCAGGGAAAAAGGCTATAAAGGCTGGTTTGAAGAGAAAGTAGTTTGTTATGAAGATTTTCCGGATAGTGTTCGATCTTTCAGGATCAGGCACATGAAATGGACCAGGGGTACCTGCGAATTCCTGCATAAGAAGATGTGGTGGCTGATCAAAGCAAAGAACATCAGTTTTGTTGAAAAGGCTGATATATTGTTTCCTACACTGAATCTCCCTTTGACACTGGTTTTTTTCTTATTCATGATTAACACAAACCTGGTGATGCCCTACCTGTTCGGGTTCGAAAAGAATATGACATTGGTGTTAGCAGGTTCTGAGTATGTATTGCCGATAACGGCGTTGGATACACGCTTTTCTATGATTAATACGCCTGATTTTTATGCGATCACAATACTTACATTTTTTGCCCCGGTACTTTGTTTCATCATGGCGATGCGCAAAACACCGGTAAGACTTTTCCGTTTCCTGGCCCACAGCACAGCATTGTATGCGGCATTAAGTATTCTGTCGGCAGTTGGTGTGATTACATACCTGATTTCCGGGAAAGCAATATTCCTTGTTACCGGTGATAAAAATCAATCAGGTAAACAATCTATGCTTCCGAATGCTTCAATAATCATGCAATTTAAAAATGGCTATCAGCAGTTTATTCAGAAAAGTCATCCTGATTCATTTACTGTTCAGGCACTTGAGATTATTGTGGGTATTGTATTTCTTATTGCAGGCTTAAAAATGATGCAGATTTCATTTTTCGGATTGTGCCTTGGATTTCTGATGCTACCCGTTTTACATCATACAGGATGGGAACGTCGTTGGATGCGGCCTCTGGTTTACCTTCCATTCGTTTTTATCCTTGGAGGTGTTCTGCTCAGTAGTCTTAGTATAATGGGCATGCAATCAGTTTTCTTTGGCTATGGATTTCATTTTTGAGTTTTCTGTTAACTGTATTCCTATTTTCTAGCAAGGTATTTGTTATACAGTTGGAAAGAAAACCATCATATGAAAAACATCATATTGTTGCTTGTTTTTGTAACAGGCGTTCTACCAGCATTTGCTCAGTTAAAAACAACACCTGTTTGCCCCGGATTTGAAACAGATATCCTTGACGGTAACGTTAATAAAATTTATCCCCGGGCTCCACTCGACCAGGTTAAAGTAAAGTTTCCCTGTTTCAGTGAAGTGGTAGAGACGGAAGATAATGGTAAGTGTGCTGGCGTATTTTATCCCGATAAAGGCATTTATTTTTATACAGAAAGAGACTATATAGAAATTACTGAGAAGTATAAAGGCAAATTAACCATTCCCTTAATGGGTATGCAGCGTGCTAAATTGTTCGGATTACTGGGGCATCCTAAAATAAAGGATATCAGTTGGGATGCTTTTCAGATGCAGTATGGAACGTTGATACTTTATTATACTAAATCCGGATCGGTAAATAAAATCCTGATAAGTTCAAAGTCCACTGAAACCCTGAAACTTTGTGATTGATACTTATTGTTCAAAGAGTTGATACAGTTCCGGGATTCCTGTATTTCTTACGGGCCCGCAGGTAAATGATTCCTTTACTTGTTTGAAACCTGGTGGGTACCTGTTGCCATTGATTGTTATGATAAGTCCAGGCCAGGAAGTGCAGGTGTGGCAGCAAAGCGTATCCTGTTTTACCACTAAGCGCAATCGGCTCCCCTTTACTAACGGTGTCGCCTACCTTAACCAGTGCGCCATTGAACTGAAGATGCCAGTAACCTGCTCTTGAGCCATCTTCATGCTGTATAACAATGTTGTTTCCGAATTTTCGGAATTTTTTATTCAGTCCACCTTTATTACCATCCTGTTTTACCCTTATCACTATTCCTCCTCTGGCAGCACAGATTGTTGTGCCGCATTTCATATTAAAATCAAGTGCTGCTCGTTCTTTATGGGAGAAGCGACTGAAATAACCCTGTATAACTCGGAATGATTTACCACTGTCGAACGGTAATGCATATACGTAGCTGCTGTCGTCTATGATTTCTCCGCTATACAACTGTTTTACTTTCTCCCTGAGCGGATTTTTGCTGACACTGCAACCTGTGAGTATAGATAGTGAAAAAGCAAAAAAGATTATGAGCCTTAAACTTGTTGTCATGCGATAGGATAACAAATTATAATATAAATGGTTGCTATGGAAAGTTAATTCAACTTATCAGAATCCGTCATTTTTGATTATGCAAATCAACTATCGTGCTTTTCCGATATCAGCAGCGTAATCACTTGATTTTACAGTGTTTTTACGGTTGTTTTTACTGAATGATAATTTTATGTAGCCCGTAATTGATGCAATAGCAATTGTTTAGCACATACATGAAATTTATTTGAAATCTGACTGAGTATTCGCACAAATCCCAAAGCTTGCATTTGACAGCAGCTTGTATTATTTTGCAATCCTAACCCGCTAAAACCTATGAAAATGAAAACCGCATTTCTTTTGTTTGCCACCTATGTTGGTAACCAAAATCAGCACAGCCCAGTTAAAATCTACGCCTACCTGTTCTCCCTTAGCAGTAGATATCCTCGATGGAAATGTGAATAAGCTATATCCTGAATCACCTTATGGTGATATCAAGAACAAGCTGCCTTGTTTTACAGAATCAATTGATGAGCCATCAGCAACAGGTTGCGCCGGAGTTTTTTTTAAAGATAAGGGCATCAGCTTTTTATACTTACAGGGATTATATAGAAATAACAGAGGGTTTCAAGGGAACGCTCAGTTTGCCATTGCTCGGTGCGGAAAGAAATAGTCTTTACAAATGGCTCGGACTTCCTAAAATGAAAGACAATGCCTGGGAAGCTTACCAGGTTAGGCACGGCATACTCGTTGTGTATTTCGATAACAATGGTAAGATCAACAAGCTTCAGATCAGCAGTAAAACGGCTGAAACACTTCAGGTTGTGCGAATAACATATACGATTAAACTGTATTACCAACAGCCGGTATTTTCCGGCCGCGGGTAGGGATGTATAGTTTCTGATAAAATTGAAGGGTAATTAAACCTTTCAATTTTTTTTTGGTCAAACAGGCCGACTAATCAATCAGATATGAAAACAAAAAAAATCATCGGTTTGCTGTTATTGCTTATAACAGCTTCCACATTGGTACCCCAGTACGCAGAAGCGCAACGCAGAAGGCATAAAAGAGTGATTGTAGTAAAAAGAGGCCCGGGTCACCGGGTGGTATTCCGAAAAGCACATGTGCGTTATGCAGCCTTGCCTCGATGGGGAGTTGTGGTAAATACCCGCCCGGTAAATGCAATTGTGATCGGCGGGCGAAGGGGCACTTATTATTATGATGGTGGAGTTTTTTACAGACCGCACAACAATGCTTTTATGGTTGTACGTCCGGCTCGTGGAATACGAATCAGCTTATTGCCTCCGGCACACCGTGTAATTGTATTAGGCCCCAGAAGGTATTATTATTACTATGGCACTTATTATGTGAAATCAGCCAACGATTATGTAGTGATTGATGCTCCAAAAGGTGCTGTCGTAGATGCATTGCCTGATGGCTACGAAATCAAGAACATTGATGGCAATGAATATTATTACCTGGATGGTGTTTATTATGCTGAGGTTGATGCCAAAGAATTTGATGATGGTGTTGGCTATGAAGTAGTAGATTTCAATTAAATAGTATTTACTCTGTAACCCTGAAGCACCATCGGGGTTACTGTTTTTTATACTATCTACTTATTCTTTTTTCTGCAGGAAGGGAAGAATGCAGATATGCCGATACTCCAGATGATGGATTTGCTGGTATAAGTATAAGTGCTTTCCGGGCTGGACGTTGTTGTGCCACCTGCAGGTGTGGAATCATAGGTTGTTTTTTCCCGGTTACGGTAATATTGATAGCCGATCATGCCGTTCAGGGCAATGCTTTCAGAAAGAAACCTGTTTATTCCGATTCCGCCATTTGCAATAACAGAAGGATAATTCTTGATATAGTTGTAACGGGCAGTGCTGGTTATATTTCCTGTTGGCCCGTCATAGTACGTAGTATTCATTACTGTTAGATACAGTCTATATTCACCCCTCCGGAAATCTGCGCATAAAAAGCCGATAACCTGTTTTTACTTTCAGCAAAATAATACCTTATAAACGGACTGATGCCCAAAGTACTGTTTTTGTATTTACTGGAACTTACTTTTCTTTCATTGTCATCAAATCCTGTGTAACGATTGTTGTTGAAGCTGAAATCCAGCGCAGCACCCGCAATTATTTTTTTGCTGAAACAGTAACCAACTTTCGGATAAAAAGAAATGGCAAAGTCTTTTCCTTCAGAAGTATTGGAAAAACTCTCTGATAAATATTTTGTATCGTTTTTGCCCATACTGATACTGCCGATATTCCCTTCAGCAATAAAATTTCCTTTTTTTACCTGCGCATTTGAGATGGCAAACATCAGTCAATGCTACAACCAGGAATAAAAATGAATCGTTGCATAGTTTTATTTTAATTCAGTTTACAATCCAGGTGTAGTTCTAATTATATTTTTTCAATCTTTACCGAAGTCATGGTTAATGAACCTGCTACTGCTTTATCATTGAATAAACTCACTTTCTCATTCTCTTCTTTCAGTGCGAGTGTATAAAGTAATGGCAGAAAATGTTCGGGTGTTGGAATGGCCAGGTCGAATGCTTTGCCCTGTGAACGAAAGTTGATCAGGGGTTCATAGTCTCCACTGAGAATGCTTTTTTTCATTTTAGCATTCGCTTCAGAAGCCCATTCAAATGCGTAATCATCTGTTTTCATTTTATCCCATGCGATGAGGCCGAGATTGTGTACCATATTCCCGCTTCCGATGATGAGCACACCTTTGTTTCTTAATGACTTCAGTTCTTTCGCCAGTTCAAAATGATAGCGTGGCGTTTGTGTATAATCCAGACTGAGTTGCACAACCGGAATATCGGCTTTGGGATATAGGTGCTTGATGACACTCCAGGCACCATGATCCAATCCCCATTTATCATCTAAACCAACGGTTGTTTTGCTGATGATACTTTTAGTTTCAGCAGCAAGTTCCGGGCTGCCGGGTGCAGGGTATTGCACATCATACAAGTGCTTTGGGAAATCCTCCGAAATCATGAATGGTTTTTGGCAGATCCATCGCTGTAACAAAAGTTCCTTTCGTTTCCCAATGCGCCGAAATACAAAGAATTGCCGATGGTTGAGGGATTGATTTACCAACTGTGCGAAAACCTGTAACAAATTCATTTTCTTCAATGGCATTCATCGGACTTCCATGTCCCAGGAACATGGCAGGCATTTTTTCAGAATGCTTCAATTCAGCAGTGATTTTATGTAATTCATTTAATTTCATACCTGCTCCTGCTAATGGCAGTAATGCCAGTTTTTGTAAAAAGGATTTCCTGTTCATGTGTAAAAGACAAATGTCAGCTTTTTCTTTTTAATACAAATGTTACTTACGGGAACCTGAGAAAATGAAGTACGCATAAAAAAGCCTGCAACTTTCATTGCAGGCTCTATCAGGATTGATTGTCGGTTTAATTTAATTCACAACTACATCAATTGAGCAACTGCTGGTGGATCCCGCTCCTGGCGTGAAAGTATAAGTTCCCGAATTTACCGGTGTACCTTGAGCAGTCAGAAGTACAATCTGGTTACCGGTTACACTGAAGGTACCTGTACCTGTAAAGCCCATACCATTAACCACATTGGTTGAAATCTGGTATGGTCCTGCTGTGGTAACATTTACATTGAGTGCAAGTGTGTTCTGTCCGATCAACGGTATGCCAGCACTGTACTGTCCGGCTATTGTTGCACCAGCACAGGCTCCACCACTTCCGGCAAATGTAAATGTGGCAGCTCCACTTGGGTTGGTAACAGGTACAAATACGGTACATGAACTGGTAGAACTATTAGGTGATTGTAACACAAATCCATATCCTCCGCTGGCTATAGGTGTTCCGGTTGCATGAACAAGCACTGTATAGGTGCCCGGACTAGGGAAGAAGCCGGAGGTTGAGAAAATAACGCCGTTCAAAACCGGACTTGTAATGCTGTAATTACCGCCGGTGAGTACGTTAAGCGTTATGGCTATATAATTGTTTATAGAATCCATTGGTACGCCTGCAATATAAGAACCTGAAACGGCAGGACTGGAACAAGTGATAGGATCTGTTAAATTGAATTGAGCTGAACTTGTTTGATTGGTAGTTACGGTAAGGTTGAAACTGCAGCTTGAACCATTTGAACCAGGGACATTGAAAGTATATACGCCAATATTTACAGGTGTTCCAGATCCAGTTAAAGTAACACCCTGAAAACCTAAAGTGGTAAATGTGCCGCTTCCGGAAAAGGTTATTCCATTAGCACTGGTAGTTATCTGGTAATTTCCCAGGCTAGTAACATTAACCGACATATTAATTACATCTGCTGGTGTAAGTGGAACACCAACGTGATACATTAATGGATTGGGTGTATTAAGACAAGATCCGTTTGGATTGCCGATTGAATAAACTGCTGATTGAGTACCTCCGCAAACATTAACAACAGGAACCGTTACCGTATTACCACTTACAGGAACATTTCCTGAGCTGGCTATTGAAGTATTATTGCTGCTATCGATAATGGTTACACTAACTTCTGTAATGGGTGTGCAATTTGTAATACTAGTTGAATAATTACCATTCACCACATTGGCAACTGTGTAACTGTTTTGTCCGTAATAAATATAAGCAATACCATTTGCCAAAGGTCCGTTGCTGCAATCGGTAGCTGTACCCGAAACCGCTAATGATTGTGTTGCAGCCAGGTTAATCGTAACCGTTAGGTTAGTGTTGGCATTGAATGGTCCGATTGTTTGTGTGGCTACCGGTGAATTACAGGTATAGGGGTTAGGATATACAGTCATTTCAATACCAATGGCTGCAGGAACAAATCCTGAAACATTTCCCTGGTTGTCGGTAAACCCATGTGTCGTAGTCCACCAGGTGGTACTGTTTGGCACAGTTAACTGCACCATAGAATTGATAACAGGGTTACCATTCTGATCCTGTACATGCATGGTAAGATAGATGGCATTCATTGGTACATCCAGGTTCCAGAAAGAAAAGTGTGTGGCCTGCATTTCATAATTGTTACCAGAACGGGTAGCTGTACCTTCTTTCTGCCAGATGCCTTTATCATTCAGGCTCCAGGTATCGATGGTATTCGGTGCTTTGCTGAGCAATGAAGCAGGGATAGGCATTTTAATGGTTGCCGGTTTATCAGTAATAAGTTGTAAAGGTTCACCTGCAGCTGATTCCAGTTCAACAGCAATCATACCTGCCGATTGCAAAACAAATAAATTGGTTGCATCCTGTGCGGTAAAACTACCAGGAACCCTGGTACTGATATCTGAAGCAGTTGGATCGATATAAGCTGTGTAAACATTTACTGTTCCGGTATAAGCAGCGCCGGTGCTTTTCACTTTAACACTATTGGCCTGCAGCGACAACTGGGTTCCGTTTGGAAGATCCACATTACCACCAGATGAACTGGTGATCGTTCCTGTTACAGATTTCGGAATCAGTTTAATGCTTACGAAATTCCTTGAATTATTGGCAGAAAAACTGCGGAATGCTTTAAAGTAGCCGGTTTTGGTAACGGATACAGTGGTGATGTACTTATCAAGGGTTACGTTATTCAGACTGAAATTACCACGGGCATCGGTAGTCGTTGTATTGCTGCCAATGGAAACGGTGGCGCCGTCGACTGCCTGGTTGTTTTCATTTACAATCAACCCGCTTACAGAACCGGTAACCGGAGTTGCAGCCGGGATCGGGTATTTTTCACCCGGAACTACCGGTGGATTATTGGTTTCTGCATCGATGTCTTTTTTGCAGGAACTGAAAAGAACCATACTGGCCATAAATAAAACCAGCAGCGAAGAAAGCTTTTTAGAAAAATTCATATTGGATGGTTTTGGTAGATGAAGGTTTGTTTCCCACGATAAAAATCGCTTTATCGGGGGCCAACGAATATAGATACTCCCGGGCATATATTTGTTGCCCGGGAGTATCAAATTATTTTTCAGACTTAGTTTCTTACCATGAAACTACTGCTTCCATTAATGGTTTGGAAAGTATAAACACCTGCTGCTAAATTTCTTATGTCTATGTTTTGAATGGAACCCGATAACCGGATGGTCTTCACAATGGCTCCCTGTTGGTTGAGAATCCTGGCCTGGGTATTCCTCAAAGATTCATCCTGGATGGCAATACTCAAAACCTGACTGACCGGATTATTGAGGAAACTGAAAGAAGTAAGGGTCTTATCGAAGCGCAGTACAACGATATCGCTATGAGTATAGCTACCGTCAATATCCAGCATCTTCAACCTGAAATAAAGGACATTTCTAATTTCGAATCTGGGATATGGAAATTAACAGGAAGTTGCTGGTTGAAGATTTTTGACGTTTTACTTGTTTATCATTTCCGGTAATTCACACTTATAAGTAAAACCTACACACTTATACATATAAAAGCACAGTTTATCAGTTTTAAAAAAGGGGAATGTTTTTTGATTTATCTTTCACTTAACGTTATAGGGTTTAAGTAACGCTGATAATAACAGAATACGAAAATATTATCTATGTAAGTTTTTTCTTGCACTACCATTAAAGGCATTTACCAATATTATTGATTGTACATCCCCATCCAGAACAAAAAGCCCTGCATCAGCGGGGCTTTCTTATTTTTTATTCTAGCTGATTTACTCAAAATAGATAGTTCCGTTTTCACTGGCATAGCCTTTGAATTTGAAATGGTCATCGTACAATCCGAACAGCATCATACCTTTTACGCCATAGTAATTCAGATAATAATAGCAGGGGATATAGGGAAATGCGGGTGTCTGCTATAATGGGAGCTTCGTATTTTTTCAGTTTTGAATTGTAGTCGATTTTCGTATATCCGTAAAGGTTATTTTTATTGAGGATGATGTACTCGCTGACGTTTGGTCGCATGAAATTCAGGTTGTTCGTGGCAATGAGCGTATATGCTATTGGAATAATGATTTCTCCTTTTGAATCGGTTACGCCGGCGAATCCGTCTTTGTATACAGTTGTTAATTCTGAAGCCTGCCGAACATAAGGATTGCTTTTTATGTAACGGTTTCTTTCATTCGCTTCCTTAATGACAAAGCGGTGGTCGTTTTCTTTACTGAAATCAACATCCAGCAAAGGGATATCTGCTTTGATAGAATCATAGATAAATGGAATAACCGCAATTCCGTTTTCATCCAGGATGCCACAACTGATTTTGTTTCCATTCAGTTTGTATGCAATAAACCTGTTGCCAAAGTATACAAGCGAATCAAAATCTGGTTTCATTACTTCGCCTTTGAAAATCATCCCGAATTTCCCTTCTTTTTTATACACTACCGGTCTGTAAAAAATTTTCTGCTTATCTTCCTGGAATATCAGTTTCATCGTACTGTCGATCGGCATCAGAACTTTTTTATTTTCTTCGGGATGATAAAACAGTGAATCTTTTTTCAAAGACGATATATGGTTTAAAGGGTGGTGGATCGTATTTTACGGTCTGCATATCCCTGTCCATCGGAATAGCCATCAGGTGCATCAGATTACCAGTGTTTACTTCGGTCATCACCGTATTCCCATTGTTTCCAGCTACCATATTTTTTTATGGGATTTCTCTTTGTTTTTTACAGCATACAAAACGAATTTTCCTTTATTGTAATCTATCTGTGCGGTTTTTTCCTGGTAAGCAGAATCGGTAAATTCAAATAAAACATTTTTGCGTTCCCTGGATATTTCCTCCAGTTTAATATTGACCGCGTTTTTTACCAGCCATTCGGACAATCACCTGCTTATCTGCATCAAATACAAATATGCTTTTTCGGTTATCAATATGCTCAGCTGCAAACAGGATGAAACGGGCTTCATTTTTGTTTTTTGAACTGGTTCCCGTTGTGTCTCCTTTTTCGAGCCGACTGAAATTTTCGAGGTATACATTTTTTCCTTTCAGGCTGAAGAGGCTGTATACTTTATCTTTTCTCCTGCCTCTTGAATTACTTTCATATCCGCGGTTGAGGAGCCTGTTTTCAGTTTTTCCAATAATGCATTTGCCGGCCACTATTTCATATCCATTGTATGGAAGGTCTTTCAGGATAATTTTATCCCTGTGAATTAGTCCGGTGAGGGTAATTTTTTCTGTCAGCTTTATGATACTTTCCATCTCCGTAGTAATATACTATCGGTAACGGTTACCTGCCTGGAAGTTTCAAACCATTGGCCGCCTTCCCATTTAATATTATCGTATGTTGGTTCGATGATTATTTTTTTCTGTTCATTACACAATCCGTATAAATTTCCTTTTTTGAAAGGGATGAGTAAATTGTTCTGGGCACTGGAATTTAATGTCACCAGAATGAACATTAAAGAGAGTATTGATTTCATGCTGCGAAGTTAAGTGTAAACCTCGCATACCCCTGAAGTACAGAAAAGCTAAAAGGTTGATTATTGGGGTTAAGAGGGTATGATTTGAATTTATTGTACCTTTAATTTATAAAATAGCAATCATGAAATGCTTATTATACCTGCTATTCTGTGTGATTTTCTCTTTAACTGTTAAGGCCCAATATGTAACCATAGTAGACCCGGATTTCAAGGTTTACCTGAATAATAAATATCCATCCTGTTTCAATGGCCTTGGTCAGATGGATACAACCTGTACAGAGATCACAACAGAAGATTCGCTTGATTTTACAGCCCCCAGAGATATCTCCGGCATCCGTTATTTTGATAATCTGCGCTATTTAAAGATGTCTTCTGGTTTATTGGAGAGTATTCCTGTTCTCCCTGCCACATTAGATACATTTATTTGTACCAACCAGGGAGTATTTAGTAATGGCGGTGCAACTTTTGTACCATCACTACTCCTCATCAATAATCTGCCAGATAACCTCAAATATTTCGACTGTAGTAATAACGGGCTAACTGGATTGAATTCATTGCCAGCTTCTTTACAATACCTCAAATGTTCTAACAATACAACTTTTTTAACCGGAGGCCCAGCTGATGTATCAATACCCGTTTTTGCTACATTGCCAGCGAGTTTACCACCAACACTTACACACCTGATCTGCAGCAAAACGGCATTGTCCTCTTTGCCATCATTACCAGGTACACTTCAGTTTCTCGACATTTCTAACAATGCTTTTGAAATCAGGCATTACTACGATTTTAATGGAAATTTCAATACCTATAGTAATATTGGGTTTACAGGGTTACCAAGCTATCCCCTTTCCCTGGAATTTCTTAATGTAATAGGAAATCCATTTGTTTTGCCTCATATTTTACCAGCCTCTATAATTGATCTTACTGTAGGAGATATCGCTCCGGATATTCAACTTTCTCCGAATCTGGCATTCCTCGAATGTGGCACTGCTAATTCAACCTGTATTCCGTGGCTTCCTGCTTCTATGTCGGGTCAATCACCCTATAATAATTATGCATATAATCTGATATTAAATGCAGGTCTTACTAGTGTGAATACCTGTTTGCCGAATGTGGTACCAGGTGTAAGAGTAGGGTACAGGATCTCAGGTAATGTGATTTCTCAATTTCCACATCCGGTTCGATATTGTTCGGTAACCAATAATCTGAACAATTGCTTAACAGGCCCTTCAGTTAGAGGTGTTGCATTTTGTGACCTGAATAGTAACGGGACACAGGAGCCAGGAGAGTTGTTTCGCTCAGGCGTATCAGTTAGTTTAAGTAACGGACAGAATGGCTTTACCAATCAGAATGGAACTTTTGCGCTCGCTGGATCAATGAATGCGAATACGCTTACTGTCACTGCACCATCATTTTTTACCGCTGTTCCAGCAAGCTTTAATTATAATTTCACAACCACTGATACTGTGGTTACAGAACAAATTGCGTTGCAACCTTTGGTTTCAAAAGATAGCATCGGTATCACAATAACAGCTTGGGTAACACCAAGACCCGGGTTCCCATTTTCTTATCATATTCAGTATATAAATCTGGGCACTACCTCAATAAGTCCTTCTATCCAGGTTACTTTCAATCAGGCAATTTTGACTTATATCAGTAGTAGTAATCCTGGAGTTACACAATCGGGTAATTTGCTGAACCTTACTTTACCCGCAATGTTGCCGGGCGAAGCAGGCGCCTTTACAGCTTCATTTACCGTATTGCCTTCAACAAGTCTCGGCAGCATTTTAATTGCTACTGCAACCGTTAATGCGGGCACCAGTAGTGCATTGTTTGAAACCATTTCTGAAGTACGTGGCTCATTTGATCCAAACGATAAACACGCAACAGCATCTCTAACCGAATTGCAGGTAGACAATGGTGCATATATCGACTACCTGATTCGTTTTCAAAACATGGGAACAGATACTGCATTTAACATAGTTGTTGCAGATACGCTTAGTAACCTGCTCGACGAAACAACGTTTCAGTTTATAACTGCATCACATCCATGTAAGATTACCAGATCTGGATCTGAGTTGTATTTTGAATTTTCAGATATCAGGTTACCTTATGAATTAATTGATGAACCTGCAAGCCATGGGTATGTTAGGTTTAGGGTGAAACCACTTGCCTCATTGCCAGACAATACCAACATCGTTAATCAGGCATCCATTTATTTCGACTACAATGTTCCTGTACAAACTTTGCCGGTTACAACCATTGTTAACCTTACCACTGTGCCGGTAAGTCATTTGCAGTTTTCAGGGATATGGCAACAAGGCAACCAGGTACTACTAAGCTGGAAAACTTTGTCGGAATATAATGTTGAACAATATGACATAGAAGAAAGTACAGATCCTTTTTCGTTCACTAAAAAAATGTCCGTTCCAAGTCGCGGTAATGGCAGTAATATTTACAGCGTCCGTAGGTCCATGAATGAAAAAGTGGTTTACTACCGTTTACGAATAAACGATAAAGACGGAAACTTTTTCATATGCTGAAATAATCAGAATTGTTGCGCCAGACAAAGAAAGGAAGTGGAGCATACTTTCTCAGCCGGTAAGCAATAACCTCCAGTTGATTTTACATGACCTTACTTTGACTAATGCTGTAGCTTATTTAACCAACGCGGAAGGAAGGAGGGTAAAAACATTCATTTTAAAACCCGGATTTCAATTTGTAAACGTAAATCAATTGCCTTCCGGAGTGTATTTTCTTCATACCCAAAACCTGGTAGAGAAAATTGTCATCCGCTAAACTGAATGATAAAACACAGCAGATGAGTGCTGTAAACCCGTTGTTTTAAGCAATAACCGTAATCAGGTTTCGGGCAGTTTCAGTTGCGTTCAATTTTTGAACAGGCCTTGTTTTTCTCTTGGAAATTTGTATCTTTGCGGCGCTAAACGCTCCAGTATATAAGGAAGGCGCCGGACGATTTAGCATTATATGAGAGCATAAACATTCATATCGAACCCCGAACAAGCTGAAAATCAGTATGTTCAACTACGGGGAAGCTATGCTCTAATCAAATCAAATAAAATACAAATCAACAGCTCAGGCCAAAAGCCACCAGCTAATATCAATTAATCACTCAACATTTATAATTTAAAAAGATGGCAGATTTACGTTATCAACGAAACTTTGGAATTGCCGCTCACATTGATGCCGGTAAAACCACTACCACCGAACGTATCCTTTATTACACCGGTGTGAATCACAAAATCGGTGAGGTACACGAAGGTGCCGCTACCATGGACTGGATGGCGCAGGAACAGGAAAGGGGTATTACCATTACTTCTGCTGCAACAACCTGCTTCTGGAATTTTCCAACTGTACAAGGTGCAAAAACAGCCGATACCAAACAATACAAGTTCAACATCATCGATACTCCGGGTCACGTGGATTTTACTGTAGAAGTAGAACGTTCATTGCGTGTACTGGATGGTTTGCTCGCATTGTTCTGTGCCGTATCAGGTGTAGAACCACAGTCTGAAACCGTTTGGCGCCAGGCTAACCGTTATAAAGTTCCCCGTATCGGGTTCGTAAATAAAATGGACCGCAGTGGTGCCGACTTCCTCAACGTGGTAAAACAAGTGAAGGAAATGCTCGGTGCAAAAGCAGTTCCATTGCAGTTACCAATCGGTGCTGAAGATAATTTCAAAGGCGTGGTAGATCTGATCACCATGAAAGGAATTATCTGGGATGATACAACCCAGGGTATGACTTACCAGGAAGTACCTATTCCTGCAGATATGATTGACGAAGTAAACGAGTGGCGTCAGCACCTCGTTGAGGCCGTTGCTGAATATGATGACAAATTACTGGAGAAATTTTTTCGATGATCCGAATTCGATCACTGAAAACGAAATGCATGAAGCGATCCGTAAAGCGGTAATTGATATTTCTATCATTCCGATGATGTGTGGTTCTTCATTTAAAAACAAAGGTGTACAAACTGCATTGGATGCAATCGTACGTTACCTGCCAGGTCCTTTGGATATTGAAGCTGTTAAAGGAACCAATCCAGATAACGGAGAAGAAATCGAAAGGCACGCAGATCCGAAAGAACCATTCAGCGCATTGGCATTTCAAAATCATGACCGATCCGTTTGTGGGTCGTCTGGCGTTCTTCAGGGCTTACAGTGGCCGTTTGGATGCAGGTTCATATGTACTCAATACCCGTACCGGTAAAAAAGAACGTATCAGCCGTATCATGCAGATGCACGCTAACAAACAAAACCCGATTGATTTCATCGAAGCCGGTGATATCGGTGCAGGTGTTGGTTTTAAAGACATCAAAACAGGTGATACATTGTGCACAGAAGATCATCCGATCGTATTGGAAGCAATGACTTTCCCTGAGCCGGTAATCTCGATCGCCATCGAACCAAAAACACAGGCCGACGTTGATAAAATGGGTATGGCAATTGCCAAACTGGTAGAAGAAGATCCAACCTTACGTGTTAAAACAGATGAAGAAACCGGACAAACCATTCTGAGTGGTATGGGTGAATTGCATCTGGAGATCATCATCGACAGGATGAAGCGTGAATTTAAAGTTGAAATCAACCAGGGTGCACCACAGGTTGCTTATAAAGAAGCATTCCGTGAAATGGTTCAGCACAGGGAAACTTATAAGAAACAAACGGGTGGTAGAGGTAAGTTCGGTGATATCGTTTTCGAAATCGGACCTGCCGACCAGGAATGGTTAAAAGAAAATCCATTGGGTGGAATGCAGTTTGTGAATGATATTTTCGGAGGTAGTATTCCAAAAGAATTTATTCCACCGATTATCAAAGGTTTTACCAACAGCATGAACAATGGTGTTCTCGCTGGATACCCGATCGTTGATATGAAAGTAAGGGTATTTGATGGTAGCTACCATGATGTGGATTCTGATGCGATCTCATTTGAATTGTGTGCCAAACAAGGTTTCCGTGAAGCCGGCCGCAAAGCAAAACCAGTATTGCTCGAACCAATCATGAAAGTAGAAGTATTAACACCAGACCAGTACATGGGTGATGTTACCGGTGACCTTAACCGTCGTCGTGGTATGCTCGAAGGTATGGATAGCAAGCATGGTGTTCAGGTTATCAAAGCCAAAGTTCCATTGAGTGAAATGTTTGGTTATGTAACGCAACTCCGTTCATTGTCCTCTGGTCGTGCAACTTCAACCATGGAGTTCAGTCATTACGCTCCGGCACCAACCAACGTTGCTGAAGAAGTAATCGCTAAGTCAAAAGGTAAAATGAAGATTGAAGAATAATGCAACTTTAATCTGAAAATATAAAAGGTCCCGTTTTTTACGGGACCTTTTCATTTATATCAAAGATGCAAAACAGGTGGAATGTTATTGGGTACGTTTTTTATCAGTTTTATTTGCTGATAATAACGCAACGTAAATGTGTTTGAGTAATCGTTCTTTTCTATTCCATCGGTTGGTTGTAGAATATCCAATCTAAAACTTGTATTAAAAACATCATCCCAGATGAAATCGGTTTCGGTGAAATTAAAATAAAGCACCTAAGTAATCACCTTTTACCATTTCAGTACTACGTCCACTGTTTTGTAGCCGATACCAATCTGAAGGTAAAACTGATTCTGGGAATGGCATCAAATCTCCAGGATGCTGATGGTCCTAAGCTGTTCAGAATTGTAATGTTGCCCGACTGGTATTTTGTAAGCGTGCATGCTGATGCTCCATTCTGAATGAGGTTCACCAAAGTCCCCTGAATCAATCAACCGGAAATATACATCAGCGAAATGAACACTGGTACCTGGGAACAATGTTCAAGCGGTGCAACCTTAAAATCCACATCACTATTGCTACTTGCTTTTACAAGTATCGGCAGTAATAAATGAACTTCCATCAGCAGGTGGTTCATACACATGTCTGAGTCTCGAACCATCCATCGCCTAAAATGGTAAATAATCCCGAATTAGGAAAATGCTTGCGATCCTGTCGAGCCTGATGCGTGTTGATTTGTCGTCGCCCCAATCAACCCTCAATTGTTTTGTTCCGCTTTTCAGTTTAATAGTGACGGTTGCTACAACGCTATCGGATGAAACCGACATCTCTGAAATAAGATCAGATACCTGCTGGTAATAATACAGGTTTAAGCACCAGTTTTTTTTCTGCATTCAGCATTTCTAGTTCCATAATGTTTTTATTTAATGGTGAAAATTATAAAGTATAATACTACTCCTATAATATCCGGCATGTAAATACCCCTGATGGGGGAATTTCAGGGTATTTATTAAATACTCAAATGCTAAACAAATGGGGTAGATTGGGGTACTGTAGGGAATCTTTTTAAAAAAGTTGTATAAAATCAAATCTTCCGGAGCGTTATTATATATAGAAGTTAGTAGACTTGAATAGAATGGCGAATAATCAAACCAGCTTAAGGGTAGCTTTCTCAATATCTTTTGTCACTTTCAGAATAAACTCAAGTTGTTCGGTTAAGTGTTTGTCCGGGTGCTACAGTGATAGCGGAAGGATTATATTGAATAGAAAATTCAGCTTCAGCTTTATGCGTTGGTTCAACTGTTTTTAAAGCAGTTTGCAGATGAATGATAGAACGGGAAAGCTGAAAAATCGTTTCTTTGGTATAAGGGTAAGTACTGTTGCTTTTCTTTCCAGCACTCAGGCTGGCAATATTGGAAGAAAGTACATTGTTGAGTACCGTGAAATTATAAAGATCAGTTTCATTTTTTTGTTTGCTTTTTGGTTCAGAAAGCATGCGTTGAAAAGCAGCAGATAAATTTGCCATGCTTACATACATTTCTTTACGGGCAAGTTTATAATCGAGCAATGGTACATTGTTTCCACTGAACAGCATCCGTAGTTTATCGAGATAGCTGATATTGGCTTTCAGTACTGCTGCGATAAAATTATTCAGCTGAACTGATTCCCAATGTGGAAACAACAGATAGTTGGCGCCAAATGCCAGTACAGATGCCAATGCAGTATCGAGTATTCTTTCCTGAACTACATTGAGAAATCCCAATCCCAGCAGGTTAAATAAGATGAGGATATAAGGCGTAATAAAAATAACCATCAGAATGTAATTATATCTTTGAAAGGTATAAGTGCCGATCATAAAAAATACAATGATCCCGAATAGTATATCACGGTTATGAATAAACGATAAAGCCAATATCCCGATGATTCCGCCGGCAATGGTGCCAAGTAAACGTTCTCTGTTTCGTTGCCTGGTAAGACTGAACCCTGGTTTCAGGATTACTATCGTAGTAAGCAATACCCAATAACTGTGTTCCCCGTAAGCAAGGATTTTTGTAAGGGCAAATGCAGTTACACAGGTGATCATCATGCGCAGGGAATGCCTGAATACGCCCGACTGAAGGGTCAGGTTATTTTTAAATAAAGTAAAATCTATTTCCTGGTGATTCACAAAACGTGCATAATCACTTACTGTTCTGAGTTTACCTTTTTCAGATATATGGGCACTGAAATAATGCATCAGTTCGTCGATATAGGAACCGAGGTTGCGCAGGTTCACCAGGATTTTTTTGAGTACCAGATTCGATTGGCCGCTCTCGGCCAGTGCATCTACTTTTACTTTTAGTTTATCCAGTGCAGGGATCAGTTCGTACTGACTGGTATAGTTACTATTTGATTGAATGGCCAGACCGATTCGGTCGGTTTCAGCTGCAATTTGTTCCAGAATCTCCGATACATCATTCAATAGTCCGGTATCTCCAAATTGATTCCTGAGCGAACGATAGTCGTACCAGGTTGCCATTACCTGTTCATAAAGGTCAATCGTATCAGCAAAAGTAAGTACCAGCAATCTTCCGGTTTTACTGGGATCTTTCATCAGTTCTTTGTCTTTGAATAACAATTCCCTGAGTGCATCCTGTTTTTCGTTTATGGTTACCTGTTGGTTCAGCAGTTTCCTGTAAGCATCATCTAAATCAATCTCTACATCATACATAGCAGCTTTGATCCTGATGTATCTGGCTATTTCATGTATAGATTCTCCCAAAGCTCTCTGGGCAGGGCGATAGGGCGTAAGCCGGAATACCACTATGGCCAGTAACATATACCAGCATCCGCCGGCAAGTACCAGGCTGCTCTGAATCAACACATCTGTTGCATTCAATTTATCGGGCAACCTGAGGATCATCGCCAGTAACGCTGCTGATCCAACCAGTGCGGCACGGTTTCCATAAATACTGAACATGGAAAAGAAAAATGTAGCAACGGCGATCAGTAATCCAATCAGCAGAACATGATGATTCATGAATCCTGTTAACAATGCCATTCCGAAAATGAATGCATTGCAATACAGCATGCCGTTTTTTTTATGTTCAACAGGTCCGGGTATATCTGTGATACTCACACAAAGTGCTCCTGTGCCCATGATCAGTCCAATATCTATTCTGCCCAACTGAGCAGCAATAATAACCGGTAGTGCAATACCCAATGTTACACGAATGCCATCAGCCAGGTACTGACTGAAAAGGAAATATTTGATATCGCGGCTGTTTTGTAACATGTATGGTTATGCGAAGAAAGGGTAAATGGTAGTCATCAATCAGGAATAAATCAAAAGTCAAAAATCAAAAGTCAAAAGTAAAAAGTATAAGCGCTCAACCAGCGACAAGAAACCAGCATCATCATTTCACTCAAAGAGGTAAGGAAGCAAAGCCCGCAAACCAGTAACTGTATATTTAATATTTGCAAGCTAAAATGATTTCCCAACTTCTATTGCCTGAAACCAGTAACCCTTTATTCAAACATCTAAAGTTCAAATTCCATCCTTATTTGAATCAGGCAACCAGCAACTGTTTATTAAAATTCAATCAGCTCAAATTCCACTCAAAACGTAAAAAGAACCTCCAGTAACCAGCAACTGCCCATTTAAATTCAATAAGTTCAAATTCCACTCAAACGTAAAAAGAACTTCCAGTAACCAGCAACTGCCCATTTAAATTCAATCAGTTTAAATTCCACTCATCACACAAAAGAACATCAGCATCCATCATTCTCCTTCCCATTCTTTGTAAAACTGTTGAAGGTATTGTTCCATAAATAAATGTCTGTCTGCTGCCATTTGCTTTCCGGTGCTGGTGTTCATCCGGTCTTTCAACAAAAGTAATTTTTCATAAAAATGATTGATCGTAGGTGCCGTACTTTTTTTATAGGCTTCTTTGTCCATTGCAAGATCTGCCGGAATTCCCGGGATTGTATATTTCCCTGTTCTTAAATCCGCCATATTGAAAAGCCCTGGCAATACCAATCGCTCCTAAAGCATCCAGTCGGTCGGCATCCTGCACCACATCCAATTCTTTCGATGTGTATGTTTTATCAAAATTTCCCCCTTTGAAAGAGATATGCCTGATGATCATTTCCACTTCATTAATGATCGTTTCATCTGCTCCAACCGAGGTTAGAAAATTTCTTGCTTTTGCCGGACCCATATTTTCGTCGCCGTCATGAAATTTTGCATCAGCAATATCATGCAACAATGCACCGAGTTCAACAATGAGCATATTCACTGATTCTGTAGCAGCAATTTTCCGGGCATTTTTCCATACCCGTTCGATATGCCACCAGTCGTGCCCGGCTTCAGCCCCGGCCAATTCCTTTTTTACGTAGTCAATCGTATAATTGATGAGGCTGTTGTTATCTAAAGCAACCATATTTATCATTTAAACCGTTTATCGGTAAGTTTATGCCACTTATAAAGATGCAGTATAAAAACTTTTGCGGTTCATTATTTTTTTGCATCTTTGAATTCTACAAAGTTACGAATATGATTTTCCTTACTGTTACTGTGGTTTGCTAATCCCGGTAACAATTACATCAGCCAGTTTTTGCAGCAGTATAAAATACTGTTGATTCTTTCATTTACAATCATATTCAAATGTCGGTTAAACACAGATCAGCTTTTAGCTTATCAAATATTTTTTCAGTTATAGCGCAGTCATTCAACGGCGAGACGCAGGACTATACTTCCGGGAGCATACGAAAGGCAGTTATCCTGCTGGCCATCCCAATGATGATAGAAATGGTAGGGGAAAGTGTATTTGCCCTGGTAGATATTTATTTTGTAGGTCATTTGGGAAGTCATGCTACATCGATAGTCGGACTTACCGAATCAATGATAACCATTGTATACTCCATTGCCATAGGCATCAGCATGGCGGCAACGGCCATGGTTGCACGAAGAATCGGAGAGAAAGATCCTGAAGCAGCAACCAAAGCTGGCATGCAGGCAATTGTTTTATCCTTTCTGATTACGCTGCTCATCAGTATTCCGGGTTTTGTGTATGCCGGTAAGTTGCTTTCATTTATGGGAGCCGAACCTGCTGCCATTGAATCGGGGGTTACTTATACCAGAATTGTATTCGGCGGCAGCCTGGTGATCATGTTGCTGTTTCTTATTAATGGAATTTTCAGGGGAGCGGGAGATGCAATGATGGCGATGAAGAGTCTCTGGCTGGCCAATATCTGTAATATTATATTGTGCCCGATCCTGATCAGGGGTTTGGGACCCATACCAGCCTTTGGTTTAACCGGTGCAGCCATGGCCACCACCATCGGAAGAGGTATAGGTGTTATTTATCAGTTGTATCATCTTTTCGGTGGTAAAAAGCAATTGAATTTTTCATGGAGACAGTTAAAGCCCGACTGGTCTATAATAAAATCCCAGATTGATATTGCCTGGCCTGCAACACTTCAGTTCCTGATTGGATCGGGTAGCTGGATTGTGTTGGCGAGCCTCGTTGCGAATACGGGTCATAGCGAAGGCTCTGCAGGTTACCTGATTGCCATCCGGATAATTTTGTTTTTCCTGTTGCCTGCATGGGGAATGAGCAATGCAGCCGCAACATTGGTAGGTCAGAACCTGGGAGCAGGAGAACCATTGCGTGCAGAACAATCGGTGATTAAAACGGCTAAATACAATGCCGTGTTTATGGGATCTGTTTCATTGATATTGCTCGTATTTGCAGAATTGATCATTGGATTTTTTACACAAGACCCGGTGGTAAAAGTATATGCTGTGAATGCAGTGAGAATCATTACACTCGGATATGTATTTTACGGAGTGGGCATGGTAATGGTCAATGCTTTCAATGGTGCCGGTGATACAAAAACGCCTACCGTGATTAATCTTTTCGGCTTCTGGTTTTTTCAGATACCATTGGCTTTACTCCTGGCGAAAGTATTGGAAATGGGGCCCACTGGTGTGTTTATAGCCATTCCTATTGCTGAAACGGCCATTGCCATTGCAGCGTATATTTTATTTAAGAAAGGCAAATGGAAACTGAAAAAAATATAATCAGTAAATTCTGAGTGAATTGTTAAAGCCGGTTGTGAATAACAGCCGGCTTTCTATTTTGAGTATATTTAAGCGCTATGAATACAAAGCTATTTGAGCAACTGAATAAAGACGGACTCATCTCCGGGGAATCTTTGAACAGGGTTCTCGATAAAGAAAAGAAAAAATTGTTTTCAATTTACTGGGAACTTAAATCGGTATTGTATATAGGGATACTCTGTTTAACTACGGCATTAGGAATTCTAGTTTACAAAAACATAGACAGTATAGGTCACCTGGCTATTTTGTGTGTTATAGCATTGGGAAGTGCTGCCGGTTTTTATTATTGTTTCAGGTTGAATGCTTCTTTTACACGGGAGCTGAAAAAATCGCCCTCTCCATTTTACGACTATTCGTTACTGTTAGCTTGCCTGCTGATGCTCATTTTTACGGGATATCTGCAGTATCAATATAAAGTATTCGGAACCAGGTACGGGTTGGCAACATTTTTACCAATGCTCATTCTGATGTTTTCTGCCTATTTTTTCGATCATAAGGGCATTCTGTCGATGGGCATTGCCAATCTTGGCTGCATGGTTGGGCATTACGGTTTCACCGGTTAGTTTACTAAAGAATTTCAACTGGTTTGAACTGCCGATTATTGCAGCCGGATTTGGCCTTGGTTTATTTTGTGTATTGATGGCTTATCTTTCTGAAAAGAGAAAAATAAAGAGTCACTTTTCTTTTACCTATTATCATTTTGCCATTCATTTAACCTTGCTTTCTGCACTGGGTGCGTTGTTTTATTTTGAACAATATTACTTATTGTTTCTATTGCTTTTTTTAACTGCAGCCTGGTTTTTTTACAGTTTAGCAAAAGCCAGGTATTCCTTTTATTTTTTACTGGTAACAGTATTGTATAGTTATGTAGCCTTTGGTTATTCTTTCGTACATTTTACAGATGGCATTTCAGGTATAGATACAATGGCATTGGTATACCTTATACTCATTTATTTCATTTTATCATCCATTGCGCTTGTATATTTTCTATATAAGATGAACATTAAAATGAAGAAACATGGGATATAACAGCATCTGGTTAAAAAACAGGCTTATTGTTCAGGAAGCAGGTGAAGCTTATGCACAACAATTGATTACTGAAGCAGAGTTGCAGTCAGTAAAGCGTATTTATCCCGTTGGCTTTTATACCCCGAATTATATCATACGCATCGGCATGTTCCTGCTGACACTGTTAGTATTATTATTCAGCTTAGGGTTGCTTGGGATTAATATTTTTAAATGATTTAGATAATCAGCTTAATTACTTACTGCTGTTTTTTTCTTTACTGTGCTTGATCGCTTTAGCGTATTTTACAAGGGTAAAGCATCACTATCAGTCGGGTGTAGACGATGCATTGCTGTATGCTTCAGCTTTGACTTTTTATTTCGCTTTGGTTGAACTATTTGATTTAAGTGAAACAGTGAATTCCTTTTTTGCAGTGTCCATCTGTACGTTTGCAGTCTTACGCTATAAGGACAGGGCCATGACTGTGCTATTGTGTTTTTCGGCCACCGCACTCCTTTTCTTTTTGCTTGCTGAAATGAAGTTTATTCATATAATTCCTTTTATACTGATGCTCTTTGGATGGGGTATTTATAAGTTTATTCAACAAAAGCAATTTACTTCAACAGATATTTTCCAGGGTTGCGGATCGACTGCACAGGTAACAGCCCTCTTCATCATTTATTCAGCTGGCAATTACTTTGTGGTAGACCAGCTCAATCAAACCTATTTAAATTTGTATGCAATGCCCTGGCATCGTTGGATTTTCTGGGTCCTCACTATACTTTTACCTTTTGTATATTGTTTCCTGGGCATTCGCCGGAAGAACAGGCAATTGCTGATCGTTGGGTTATTGCTGATAGCAGCTTCTGTATTCTCTGTAAGGCACTACTACCACCTGATTCCCATTGAATGGATGTTATTAGGCTTAGGTTCAGTTTTGATCATAATTTCTTTGTTGCTGCATCGATTCTTTCAAACTCCTGTATATGGCGTCGGTATAGAAGAGGCAATCAGCGGTTCCGATATTCATAACCTGGAATCACTGGTCATCGCAGAAACTTTTCCGGCTGAAGTTCCAGCATCGCAAAATACAACCTTCGGAGGTGGTTCATTCGGTGGCGGCGGAACCAGCGGATCTTATTAGAATCAGTTTACTATCTCTTACGAATAAACGAAATGATATTTTCCATTAATTCACTTGCTATCGGCAGATCGGGATTGCTATAGGATTTGATATTTTCCGATCTGTCTGCGCTTACGATTTTTAATACATGATTCATGTTTTCAATGATCAGCAGTTTCGCATCCGGTTTGGCGCTGTGGAGATTCTGAGCATTATCAACCGACACCTGAATATCTGTTGTTCCCTGTATTATCAGAACAGGGATAGTAAGTTTTTTAATTTCAGTTTTCGGGTTGTATTTAAACCAGCTGATCAGGTAAGGTTGTACACTGGGTCTGAACAGCGACATTAACATGGGTCTTACTTCAGCTACCAGGTGGCCTGCTGCAATACTATCCAGAACAGGGTAGGCAATATCTGTTACCTGTGAGGGTTGTGATGCAAGTTGTTTACGTATAGTGATATTGGCGGGTTCCCCTGCACCTGCAATGGAGATGAACTTTGAACAATGCTTCTGGGCTGCAATCATCCCAATGAGCGATCCTTCGCTATGGCCGGCGATGATGATTTCAGTAAATCGCTTATCGGCTTTGAGTAGTTCAACCCAGGCGCTTGCATCTGCTACAAAATCATCGAAACGAAGTTCGGATTCCTTTTTAAGCGCACCGACGCTCTCAGCAACGCCTCTCTTATCGAAACGCAACGATGCTATACCATTGTTTACCAAACCAACCGCCAATTGCTGTAAGCTATTGTTTTTCATCATTGGGTTATTGCCATTCCGGTCTGTTGGTCCGGAGCCTGCAATGATTAAAACCACCGGCCCTTCTTTAAAATGTACAGGTGTGATTAAGCTTCCGTAAATTTTACCGCTGGCAGTTTCAAGGATAACCGTTGTTTCTGTAAAGGAACTATCGGTTACGGATGACCGGGCGTTGAAAGATGCTATCAAAAAGCAAAGACTGTATAAAAAATGTTTCATTGCAGAATTCCTGATGTTTGGTAAATAATAGCGAATGTAAACATTCGGTTTCTATCTTTACTTTTATCAATAAATTAGCAGTTCTGTAACCAGATTGATACAAATGGCATAATCTTCGCTGCTGATAAATAAATGATTTCTATGCGCAACCTATTGCTTTGTTTTCTGATGCTCCCGGTATTATCCCTCAATGCACAGGTGAGTAAACTGGATAAAGACCACGAGAATTTTTTTCGCTTTGGTGTTAAGGGAGGTGTAAATGCAGGAAAAGTTTCCGGCAGTTCTTTTAAAAAAGGTTTTAAATACAATTACCAGGTCGGTGCTTTTGTACAGATCAATTTCAGTCAGCGTTTTGGCATTCAACCGGAAGTAAGCCTGGTACAGAACACATCTGAATTCACCGATGATGCTTCCGTTATATATGATGATCTTTTCAGCGGAAGCCAGCGCAAAGCCAAACTGAGTTACCTTGAAGTACCATTGCTGTTGAATGTAAACCTGGGGCCGAGCAAGCGGGTAAAATTCCAGGTAGGTCCGGCTTTCGGCGGCTTGCTGAAACAAACCGTAGATAGTTTGAAATCAAATGGAGATCTGTATAAGAAATCTGAATGGAGTGCTATAGGCGGCATCTGGTTCCAGTTGCCTTTATTGCATGTTGGGGCTCGCTTTAAACAAGGGCTTACCAATATCAACGGAATTGATGACCGGCAGAAATGGAAAAATCAATCGATCCAGGTTTTCCTCGGACTAACATTTTAAAAGTTTTTTTCGCTTTAAAGGCCGCTTATTTAGCGGCTTTTTTTATGCTGTTATTTAGTAAATTCACTTCAAACGAAAGCATGAAACATATACGTCCCGATGACCTGATTGTGATTGATATTGAAACGGCGCCCTGCTATCCATCCTTTACAGAAATGGATGCAGAATGGCAGGAACTATGGGAAGAAAAAACCAGCAGAACATTGCCAGAAAATACCAGTGCAGCTGAATATTATCCGCAAAGAGCCGGTATCATGGCTGAGTTTGCAAAAATCGTTTGTATCAGCATCGGTTATTTTAACCGGGAAACAACTTTGCATTTGCGGGTTAAATCATTTTTTCGGAACGGATGAGAAAAAAATACTGGAGGATTTTCTGTCAACACTAAATAAAATCGAAAGTCATAATAAGAAATGGTGCTTTGCCGGTCACAATATCAAAGAGTTTGATATTCCTTTTATCTGCAGGAGAATCCTCGTGAACCAACTGAGTATTCCGGGTTACCTGGATTTTCAGAATATGAAACCCTGGGAGACCAATATTGTAGATAGTTTCCAATACTGGCGTTTTGGCGATTATAAACATTTCACTTCATTGAAACTGCTCGCCAAAATCATGAATGTGCCCTCTTCCAAAGATGACATTGATGGAAGCATGGTTGGTGGCTTATACTGGGAATCAGATAAACAGCAGCAGGAAGAAAACCTGAAACGCATTGCTGTTTATTGTCAGAAAGATGTGGTTACAACTGCCAACATCCTGCTTCGGTTCAAAAATCTTCCCTTGCTTCATCCGGATGATATCACTATCGTGACCTGAATTACAAGGCATAAAAAAACCAGGATCACTGATCCTGGTTTCAATTTTATTAAAAAGCTTAGTTTACTTTTTTCAGCATCATCACATATACCGGAAAGTGATCACTGTACCCATAGTTATAAGTGATGCCATCCCAGGTACGTTTGCTGTAACCACGGTATTTTCCTGTTTTCTGAACCAGGAATTCCCGGTTGAAGAGCACCTGTTTGCTGTAATGATAACCGGGTTGATCTTTATTAAGCCATGCCGCCTGAAACCAGCACCTGGTCGAACAATCCCCATGCATCCTGGTAAGGAGAGGTTCCGATTCCTTTTTTGTACATATCATACCCAGGGGTTGAACATTTCATTTTCCTTTACATCGGAAATTTTTCCTTTGGCTCCGATAATTTTTGTGAGGCTCGGACTAACAGGGTCGTCATTCAGATCACCCATCAGCACTATCTTGGTAGCCGGGTTAATGGCCATCAGTAGAATCCATATCGTTTTTTGGCAGTTCCTGCCGCAGCAGCCCTGGCAGGTATAGAACGTTCTTCACCACCAGAACGGGAAGGCCAGTGATTTACAAAAACATGGATGGTATCGCCATCCAGAATGCCTTTCACATAAAGGATATCACGGGTAAAAAACGCATCTTTTGATCCGCCCGGCAATTGAACAAACAATGGGTTCACTGTGCAGTACACTGAAATATTTTGGGTTGTAAAACAAGGCAACATCCACACCACGCCTGTCGGGAGAGTCGTAATGAACAAATTTCCATTTGCGTTTGGCCAGTTTCGGAGTACGGGCAAGATCGGTGAGTACGGTATCATTTTCAATTTCTGCAACACCCAGTAAGGCCAATCCGTCAGGGGTGATATCGGTACCCATCTGGGAAACGACATCCGACAAACGGTCCAGTTTATCCAGGTAAATATGTGAATTATACTGGCGGGCACTATTCGGAAGAAACTCCTCATCATCCACCATCGGATTGTTTACGGTATCATATAGGTTTTCGAGGTTATAAAAACCGATCAGCGATACCCTGTAATTGCTCTTCTGAGAGAAGCTTAAAAAGCTGATTAACAATAGGTTAAAAACAAAAAAGAGTTTTTTCATATTTCAAAAATGTGGTCAAAGGTAGTTATTCACTTCAAACAATTGTTACCGTAGAATTATATTTCACAAAAAAGAAAGTTTTTTTACCTAAATGTTGCAGCAGTACAGTACTTTTGCGCCTCTTAATTAAATGACTGCTATGTCCACTAATCTAAAAAAAATACCGGGATTGCTGTTTATGCTGCTGATGGTATCCGGTACTACGTTTTCCCAGCAAAAAGGGAAACCTGTTACAAATAACTCCGACACGACTATTCTGGAACAATTAAAGGAAGATCTGGGCGACAATATACCTGTTGTTACACTGGATGAAAATGATGCTGCGGATGGAAGTGCTCAGAATGTATCATCCGTGTTAACTGCCGGAAGAGATCCATTCTTCAATGCTGCTTCTTTTAAGTTCAATGCTGTTCGTTTCAGAATCAGGGGATATGATGCCGATCTTTTCGGTACTTATATGAATGGTGTTCCGATGGAAAACCTCGATAACGGGTTTACTCCTTATGGTCTCTGGGGTGGTTTGAATGATGTACTCCGTAACCGTGATAATTCGCTTGGTTTAAGAGCTACTCCTTATTCATTCGGTGATCTGGGTGGTTTAAACTACATCGATACAAGGGCTTCTTACCAGAGGGCTCAAACCAGTATCAACTATGCTATTTCCAACCGTAACTATATGCACCGTGTTATGCTCACGCATTCTACGGGTTTAAATAAGAAAGGATGGGCTTTCAGTTTTTCCGGTTCACGCCGCTGGGCTGATGAAGGTTACACCGATGGTACATTCTATAATGGATGGTCTTTTTATGCTGGTGTAGACAAGCGTTTGAATGATAAACACCTGCTTTCTTTTGTAGCATTTGCTACCCCAACAGAAAATGGCCGCCAGGGTTCATCTGTTGCAGAAATGAGGGAACTTTCCGGAACCAATTACTACAATCCTTTCTGGGGTTACCAGAATGGCCGCAAGCGTAATGCAAGTGTTGCCAAATCATTTCAGCCATTCGGTATCTTTTCGCACGAATGGAAACCAAATGATAAAACTTCTTTGCTGAGTTCTTTCTCTATTACTTATGGAAACAGGAGTACTACAGCACTCGACTGGTACAATGCTGCCGATCCAAGGCCGGATTACTACCGTTACCTGCCAAGCTATCAGCGTGATCCTATCTTCAGGGAACAGGTATACAATGCGATGAAGAATGATATCAACAAGCGCCAGATCAACTGGGATGCGTTGTACAATTCCAACTATGCTTCTATTGAATCTGTTACAGAATGCAAACGGAATCCAGGGCAATACGGTTAGGGGTAGACGCTCACATTACATCGTAGAAGAAAGGGTAATCAATACAACCCGTTTCAATTTCAATACAACATTGAATACGGCCATTAAAGAAAACGTTTCTTTTACAGCAGGTGCTAACTTCCAGTCGCAAACCAACAATTATTATAAAAAATTAGATGATCTGCTGGGTGGAGATTTTTATGTAGACATCAACCAGTTCGCAGAAAGGGATTTCCCAACCAATGCAGCTGCCGGTCAGAATGACCTCAACAATCCGAACAGGATCCTGAAAGAAGGAGATAAATTCGGATATAACTATGATATCAATATCAAAAAAGCTTCTGTGTGGATGCAAACCGTTTTCAAATTCAGGAAACTGGATGTATTCGTTGCAACAGAACATTCTTATACCAGTTTCTTCAGAACAGGTAATGTAAAAAGCGGTTTGTTCCCGAATAATTCTTTCGGTAAATCTAAAACCTATCAATTTCTATAACTCAGCATTTAAAGGAGGCGTTACTTATAAAATCAATGGTAGAAACTATCTGTTTGCCAATGGTAGTTATATGTCGAGGGCTCCTTTCTTCGAGAATGCATACATCGCACCAAGAACAAGGGATTTTGTACAGGATAACCTGAAATCAGAAGAAATCGGTTCTGTAGAAGGTGGATATGTAATGAATGCCCCAAGGGTAAAAATCAGGGCTACCGGTTATTACACCACTTTCAAAAATCAATTGAATGTTCTTACATTCTATGATGATGAGTTCCGCAACTTCGTGAATTATGCCATCAGCAATATCGGTAAAGTGCATGCAGGTGCAGAGTTAGGATTCGAAGCAAAAGTATACAAAGGTTTAAGTGTTACCGGTGCTGCAGCATTCGGCAGGTATCGCTACAACACACGTCAATTGGCAACGGTAACTGCAGATAACAGTGCAGCTGTACTTTCAAGAGACGTTACTGTTTATTCTAAAAACTTCTACGTTCCAACACCACAGGAAGCTTATACCATCGGACTGGATTACCGTTCACCGAAATTCTGGTTCCTGAATGTGAACTTCAACTATTTTGATAACATGTATCTTGATTTCAACCCGATCCGCAGAACAGCTTCTGCAGTGAATGGAATTGAGCAGGGATCTCCACTCTGGAATGATATCATCGATCAGCGCAGACTGAGTTCACAATATACTGTGGATGTTTTTGCCGGTTATTCATGGTTGATGAACAAGAATATCAAAGGCATGAAGAAAAGAACCTTTATGGTATTCAACGTTGGTATCAACAATGTGCTGAACAATCAGGATATTGTTTCCGGTGGTTTCGAGCAATTGCGTTTTGATATCGCAGAAAAAAACACCAACAAATTCCCGGATAGAAATTTCTATGCTTACGGTATCAACTTCTTTGCAAGTATCGGCGTAAGATTCTAATATAAACAACCAATACAATAAACTTTTTAAAATATAAATCATGAACAGGATCGCAAAATTGATCACCGCATCGGTAATGCTTGTTGCAGTTGCCGGCACTTTCAGTGCTTGTAAAAAAACTTTCGATGAACCACCAGGGCCAGGTGAAGTAAACATCGTAGCCAACACAACCATCGATGGACTTGAAAGCTTACCATACTTCTCCGGGAACGTTCGATCTGATCACAGATGATGTTATCATTTCCGGTGTGGTTGTTGCCAACGATAAAAGCGGAAACTTCTACAAACAATTGTTTATCCAGGATTCAACCGGTGCTATGCAATTGTTATTAGACGCTAACAGTCTGTATGTAACTTACCCTGTTGGTAGAAAAGTTTACATCAAATGTAAAGGTCTTACCCTCAGCGATCAGAACAACAATATGGCCACTGGGTGTGAAAGCAGTCGTTGGTGGTCTTAATTCACTGGAAGGAATTCCGGGTGCATTGATCAATCAATATGTGATCGGTTCTACATTGAATAATAATGTTGAGCCTACCACTGTTACCCTGGCTGATCTGGGTACTTCAATGAACAACCGTTATATCAATGCATTGGTTAAATTAGAAAACTATGAGTTCATCACGGGCGATACTTCAAAAACTTATTCTGATACTTCAGCTTACAAGAGTACTCAGAACCGCCTGATTTCACTGGGCTGCGGAAGCGGTTTACAAACAGTGGTTCGTACCAGTGCTTATGCAAGCTTTGCAGGATTGCGTTTACCAAAAGGAAATGGTAGCATCACTGCGATCTATACCATATTTCAAATCATCACCTACCAGCAGCACAACTACCAAACAGCTGATCATTCGTGATACTGCTGATGTACAGTTTAATAATGTACGTTGCGGTGCACCTCCGGTAGGAACTGTTGTATTATTGAACGAAGATTTCGAAACACAATCTGCAAATACAACTGCACCTTATAACCCAATCAGCATCACTGGCTGGAACAACCTTCCTGAACTCGGAACAAGAACTTATGATGCAAGAATTTTCAGCAGCAATAAATATGCTTATGTAAGTGGATTCGGAACCAATCTTCCGGATGTTAAATCATGGTTGGTAACCAAAGCCATCAACCTCGATGCAACAACCAGCGAAAAACTGAGCTTCGATACCAAACAGGATTTCCTTTTATCTACTTATCCTGGTGGTACCAACGTAGCAGCAGCATTGAAAGTGCTGATATCTACTGATTATACTGGAACTGGTAATCCATGGGCTGCAGGTGTAAACTGGACAGATATTACTTCACTGGCAACATTGTCACCAGGAAGTACAACTTCAGCGTTCCCATCTGCGTATACGCCTTCGGGTTCTATTGATATCAGTACTTACTCTGGTACCATCTATATTGCTTTCAGGTATGAAGGAGCTGATCCAAGCGGAACAACATCAGATAAAACATCTGCATGGGAAATAGATAATGTAAGGGTACTCGGACTTTAATTCCATGACCAACTAATCAAATCATAAAGAGCCATCCTGCATTATGCGATGGCTCTTTATTCAAATAAAGCGGCTTTGTCCGCACCTACAAAACAGCCTGTTATGAAAAAAATATTTACACTACTGCTGGTCTTAACATCCCTCTTTTCATTCTCGCAATCAACCACATTGGTGATCAGCCAGTTTTATGGAGCGGGTGGAAATACCGGCGCAACCCTTAATGCCGATTATGTTGAACTGCATAATATTATCTGCTGTAGCACAAAGCACAGCCGGTATGTCGATTCAATATTCTTCTGCTACCAATACCGGAACCTGGACGGGTGTATCGGCACTTCCAACAGTGTCTATCCCTGCCGGTGGATATTATCTTATCCAGATGAGTTCAACCGGTGCCAATGGTGCAGCATTACCAACACCTGATTATGTTTCCAATCCTACCATCGCTATGAGTGGTACGAATGGTAAAGTTGCCCTGGTGAATAACCTTACTGCACTTAGTGGTTGCCCTGCAGCTACTGATGTGATCGACTTAGTTGGTTACGGAACTGCCAACTGTTCTGAAACTGCTACTACGCCTGCATTAACTACCACTACTGCAGGTTTCAGAAACAACAACGGTTGTACTGAAACCAATAATAATTCTACAGATTTTACGATGGATGTTCCTGCTCCAAGAAACAGTGCCAGTCCGGTATTTCTTTGCGGCGGCCCGGCAGGACCTTCAATAACAACTACTGCTTTAACTGCTTTTGGTAATGTTTGTGTAAACACCACCATCGGTCCGAATAGTTTTACCATCAATGGTACTAACCTTAACAACAGCCGATATTACGGTTGGTCCATTGGCAGCCTATACTTTCTCTCTGACTTCTGGTGGTACCTATACTGCATCACTTACTATTCCGCATGCAGCCGGCACCGTTAGTATACCTGTTTTTGTAAAATTTACACCAACAGCGATCGCTTCTTACAATGGAAATATTCCTGTTAATGGTGGTGGTATCACTACTGCTGTGAATGTTGCCGTTCAGGGAGCAGGATCCAATGTGCCTCCATCTTTAACTACCGGTGGCGCCAGTGCGATTACCAGTACTTCTGCTACAGTAGCGGGTAGTATTCCATCAAGTGGTTGTACTGCAGTTACTGCTTACGGTATTGAATTCAGCACAGTGAATGGTTTTGTGCCAGGTACCGGAACACAGGTATCTTCTACAAACCTTGCCGGTACTTCATTTACCAGTGCATTGGCTACCTTAACTCCGGGAACTACTTATTATTATGTTGCTTATGCTACCAACCAGGGTGGAACAGGATATGGTACGCAGTTGTCGTTTACAACAGCACCTCCAACCACTCCTAATTTCGGATCTGCAACCCTTACTGGTTTCGGAAGTGTTTGTGTGAACACTACAGCCGGACCAAACAACTTTGTTTTAACCGGATCCAATTTAACCAATGCTGATATCGTTGTTGGTCCATTGGCAGGTTATACTTTCTCATCTACTTCTGGTGGAACATATACAGCATCACTTACCATTACTCAGGCTGGAGGAAGTTTTTCTCAACCAGTGTTTGTGAAATTTACGCCAACAGCGATTGCTACTTATAATGGTAATATTCCGCTTACAGGTGCAGGTGCTCCTGCTGCCAGTGTTGCCGTTACAGGTGAAGGGGTGAATGTGGCTCCATCTTTAACCACCGGTGCAGCCAGTGCGATTACCAGTTCATCAGCAACGCTTGCAGGTTCGATTACTTCAATCGGATGTACTGCTGTAACAGCTTATGGTATTGAATTCAGCCTGGTAAACGGTTTCGCAAATGGTTCAGGTACACAAGTGCCATCAACGAATCTTGCTGCAGGTAGTTTTACTTCAGCACTTTCTTTATTGGCTCCTTCAACTACTTATTATTATAAAGCTTACGCAACCAATGCAGCCGGCACAGCCTGGGGCACACAAATGTCGTTTACTACGGCAGCGCCACCACCACCGGTTTTGTCGGTTACTACGCTCGCTGATTTCGGAACAAACTGTTTGAATACTACTGCTGGTCCGAACTCATTTGATGTAAGCGGTATCAACTTAACTACTGCAGATATCAAAGTAGGTCCTTTGGCAGGTTTCAGTTTTTCAACTTCTGCTACCGGTACATTTGAAGACAGTCTTTTCTTAACACAGGCTGGTGGCTCCTTCACACAAACAGTGTATGTGCAGTTTACACCAGCTGTAGAAGCCATTTATGATGGAAACATCAGGGTAGCAGGTGCTGGTGCTCCGGCACTAACGGTACCGGTTACAGGAAGTGGTGTTAATACACAGGCTTTTGTTGTTTCTGATGATACTACACTGGTGAATCCGAATAATGTTATCGCAAGAGGTTCAATCCTGAATGATGGATGTACACCAGTTACAGCTTATGGTATTGAGTACAGTGGCATCAATGGTTTTGTTGCCGGAACGGGTATTAAAGTTCCTTCTACCAATCTGAGCGGAACTTCCTTCTCCAGTAACTTAACGGGTCTTGTACAGAACACTGCTTATTACTATAGGGCTTATGCCATCAACAATGGCGGAACAGCTTACGGTGCTCAGAAGACTTTCTTCAGCCCAGCTATACCTGCCGGACTGATCCTTTATAATACTCCGGTAATCCGTGGTACAAACCTGCATTTCTCCCTGAGTGGAATTAAGCCAGGTCATTATGCAGCCAGGATTTACAATAGTGTTGGTCAACTGGTATTCCAGAAAGACATGATCGTTCAGTTGAACTTTATCGATGATAATTTTACATTGCCAGGTTATTTGCCAATCGGGCCATATACCTTCCAGATTTATAACCACGAATTGAGAATTCAGAAATCATTCATGGTTCAGTAATATTTTTTTGAGAAAAAAGCCTGAAAGGTCCTGTGCAAACAGGGCCTTTTCAGTTTTATATAAAAGTGTCAAGCTGACAGCAAAACACGAATGGTATTGAATTTGACTAATAATATCTAAATGTAATTTTTATGCAAAAAGGCAATATAAGGGTACAGACAGAGAACATTTTTCCTATTATCAAGAAGTTCCTTTACAGTGAACATGACATTTTTATCCGTGAACTTGTCAGTAATGCAGTGGACGCCACCCAGAAATTAAAAACACTTTCATCCATCGGTGAAGCCAAAGGGGATCTAGGCGAGTTGAGGATTGATATTGCTATCGATAAAGACAAAAAGACCCTCAGTATTGCCGACAGAGGTTTAGGAATGACAGGGGAGGAAGTTGATAAATACCTGAACCAGGTAGCATTCAGTGGTGCCGAAGAATTCCTTGAAAAATACAAAGGGCAGAACGAAGCGACCATCATCGGGCATTTCGGTTTGGGCTTTTACAGCTCTTTTATGGTAAGTGATAAAGTAGAAGTGCTCACCCGATCATTCAGGGAAAATGCTCCTGCAGTAAGATGGGAATGCGATGGCAGCCCCGAATTCACCCTCGAAGAAATCAGTAAAGAGGAGAGAGGAACCACGATTGTACTGCACCTAAATGAAGAAAGCACCGAATTCCTGGAACCCGAAAGAATCAGCAGGGTGCTCGAAAAATTCTGTCGTTTCCTGCCGGTGCCGATTTATTTTGAAGACAAACAAATCAACAACCCAACACCAGCCTGGACGAAAAAGCCTTCTGAACTGAGTACCGAAGATTATCAGAATTTTTACAAAGAACTGTATCCGTTCGGTGAACCACCTTTATTCTGGATTCACCTGAATGTGGATTATCCATTCAATCTTACCGGTATTTTATATTTCCCGAAAATCAAACAGAGTTATGAAATTCAGAAAGATAAAATTCAGCTGTACAGCAACCAGGTTTTTGTTACCGATGAAGTGAAAGACATTGTGCCGGAATTCCTGATGTTATTGCATGGTGTTATTGATAGTCCGGATATACCGTTGAACGTTAGTCGCAGTTACCTGCAGGGTGATCCGAATGTGCGTAAGATCAATGCACACATCACTAAAAAAGTGGCCGATAAACTGGAAGAAATTTTCAACAATGACCGCAAGTCCTTTGAAGAAAAATGGGAGAGCCTGGGTCTTTTCGTGAAGTACGGAATGATGACCGATGATAAGTTTCTCGATAAAGCCAATAAGTTTTTCGTGATGGAAGATACTACAGGTAAATTCCATACGATGGAAGAATACAAACTGGCTACAGAAACCTTACAGAAAAATAAGGAAGGCAAACAGGTTGTATTGTATACGACCAATCCTGTTCAGCAGGATGCATTTATTCAGCAGGCAACAAAGAAAGGATATGTAGTGGTGAAGATGGAAACACTGGTAGATGCTGCATTTATCAATAATGTTGAAATGAAATGGAGCGATACCCAGTTTACAAGAGTGGATGCTGATATTGCAGATAACCTGATCGACAAAGCTGAGCACACAGAAAGCGTATTGAGTAAAGATGATACTGATAAGCTGAAAACATTGTTCGATAAACCGGTTGAAGGCATGCACCTTACGGTTGACATAAAAGGACTCAGTACCGATTCAGTACCGGTAACGGCTACACGCCCGGAGCTGATGCGCCGCATGAAAGATATGGCTGCGGTAGGCGGTGGAATGGCTTCCTGGTATGCCAACATGCCCGATGAAGTGAACCTTACAGTAAATGGCAACCACCCGATTTTTAAATCCATTCTGGCAGAACCGGATGCCGGTAAGCAGGAGAAGCTGGTGAAGAATCTTTCAGACCTGGCGCTGCTTTCCCAGGGGTTATTAACCGGCAATCAACTCACCAGTTTTATCAACCGCAGTGTTGAGTTGATGGAAGAAAAAGCATAAATAACTATTTTTGATTGAATAGAGAAAGCCCGGGATAACCGGGCTTTTATTATATTAGTATTTAACATGTTGTGCTATTAAAAAGATTCAACTAATGAACTTATATTAATCAGTATGTTACTGGATTTCAAACATCAGAGAACAAAAGTTGAGTTTACAGGAGCACAAAAGTTAAATCAGGGAACCCTCCGCCATCGGCGGTGTAATCGATGGCGGTGCCCTTTTTGGTTCCTTTTTTGGGCAAAACAAAAAGGAACAAATAAAAACTATTGAAGCCTTACATAAAATAACAAATGCAATAAAAGGGTTAATAGCTCCGCTCGTTTTCATTTAATTATTGTACATTTTTACTGATGTTGAAATCGATCACTTTAAGCTGAAGGGTTGTTTGTCCGTTCCATTCATTTTCATCAACCGTAAACACAATATCGATCGGATGTTTCAGTTGAAGCAGGTGAAATTTTTCAGCCATATTAAAGCCAATACCGGTAAGGGTTGCATTGCCCTGTTTCAAAACAAAGCGGATATGTTGTTCTTTCAGTAATTTGGAATAACCTGTATCAACAACGGCTTTTGCAATAAAAACCGGCTTCATGTTTTCGGGTCCGAATGGTTCCATCCGGTTGATGGTATTGTAAAAGGAACTGCTGATTTCTGAAAATTGAATGGTATGATCAATGATAATTTCAGGAATTAATAATTTCTCATCGATTGTAGTTGCTAACCACTTCTTCGAATTTGTGTGCAAAGGCATCTACATTTTCAGGTAAAAGGGATAGTCCGGCTGCAGCAAAGTGACCACCATAAGCAACCAGGTATTCCCTGCACTCATAAATCGCTTCATAGAGGTTGAATCCTGCTACGCTTCGGGCGCTTCCGGTAACCAGGTCGCCACTTCGTGTAAGCACTACCGTTGGCCGGTAATAATGTTCGATCAGTCTTGAGGCAACAATTCCTACAACACCTTTGTGCCAGTGCTCACGGTAAACCACAGACGATTTTTTATTTTGCAGACTGATATCGCTGCGAATGATCTGTAAAGCTTCATCGGTGATTGAACTATCGGCTTCTTTGCGATCGCTGTTATCGGAATGCAGCATCGCAGCCAGCGTCATCGCTTTTTCTTCATCTTTTTCGATGAACATCTGCACAGCCTTTCGGGCATCATCCATTCTGCCGGCGGCATTTACCCTGGGCGCAATGATAAACACTACATTGCTGATGTTTAGTTTTTTTTGAGCATTGCCCAGTTTTATCAATGCTTTGATACCGGGCGAAGGATTACTGTTGATTTGCTGCAAGCCATGAAAAGCCAGAATCCGGTTTTCGCCGGTCATAGGTACAATATCAGCGGCGATGGCCGTTGCCAGCAAATCGAGATAACATAAATAGTATTCGGGATCTATGGAAAAATGATCGGCAAGTGCGGTCATGAGTTTAAACCCTACGCCACATCCACATAATTCTTTGTATGGGTAATGGCAATCTGCTTGTTTTGGATTCAGGATCGCCACAGCTGCAGGCAATTCTTTTCCCGGAAGGTGATGATCACAAACGATAAAATCGATTCCTAACGTTTGAGCGTATGCGATTAATTCAACTGATTTGATACCACAGTCGAGGCAAACGATGAGCGTAAACCCATTCGCCGCTGCATAATCAATACCCGCTTTGCTTACGCCATAACCTTCACGGTAACGGTGTGGTATATAAAAATCTATTCTCTCTGTATTGTAAATTTTGCACAGGAAACCATACATCGATGCTACGGCTGTTGTGCCATCCACATCATAATCGCCGAAAACAAGGATTTTTTCTTCTTTTACAATAGCCTGTTCAATCCTGTCTACTGCAGTACGCATGTCTTTCATCAGCCATGGACTGTGTAAATCAGAAAGTGAAGGCAGAAAATATTTTTTGGCAGCTTCATAAGTAGTGATGCCTCTTTGAACAAGTATGGCACAGAGGGTGCTGCTGATATTCAGGTCGTGTTGAAGCCTTGCTGTTGCTGCTTCATCAACAGGTAATATATTCCATCTTTTTTCAGACATTAGTATTTCCGGTCGGTTGTATAACGCACCAGTTCTTCCAGCGCTTTTCGTACAGGAGATTCAGGGAATTTATAAAGAATGGTCAGCGCCTCATCCCGGTATGCATTCATTTTTTGCCTGGCATATTCAATACCACCCGCATCTTCTACAGTACTGATCACAAACTTAACACTGTCGGGTTTTTTATTTTCATTTTTCAGGATGTATATTAACTTTCGGCGGGTGTTTTTATCAGCTTTGTTGAGTGTATAAATGAGCGGGAGGGTGAGTTTTTTTTCCCTGATATCATTACCGGTTGGTTTACCTACATTGTCGCTTCCATAATCAAAAAGATCATCTTTGATCTGGAATGCGATACCCACTTTTTCTCCGAAATCTTTCATCAGGGCTGTTATTTCGGCATTTTTGCTGGTACTGTATGCGCCCACAGCACAGGCAGAAGAAAGCAGCGAAGCGGTTTTATTTTTGATGATTTCGAAATAGATAGATTCGTCGAGATTCAGCTTTACGGGATTTTTCCATCTGCAATAATTCACCTTCACTCATCTGCCGAACGGCATCGGATAAAATATGCAGGTGTTGAAAATCTTCATTGGAAGTAGAAAGCAGCAAGCCTTTTGAAAGCAGGTAATCGCCCACCAGAACTGCAATTTTATTTTTCCAGATGGCATTGATGGAAAAAAATCCCCTTCTTTCCAATGATTCGTCTACCACATCGTCGTGAACAAGGGTGGCGGTATGGAGCAATTCAACCAAAGCTGCGGCCCGGTAAGTGCTCTCGTTTACTTCACCATGCAATTTGGCACTCAGGAAAACAAACATCGGGCGGAGCTGTTTGCCCTTGCGTTTGATGATGTACTTCATGATCCGGTCGAGCATAGGAGTTTTGCTGCGAACAGCATCAGCAAACTTTAATTCAAAAGTATCCAGCTCCTTTCCGATCGTATTTTTTACAAAGTCCATCTAAAAAAGAGGCAATATACTGCAGTCGAAGCCCTTGTCAAAGAATTTTATTGGGCCCCAAATACTGAAAATCAGCCTGAAATGAGATTTGTATGCAGCATATTTCAGCCAAATGCGCTCTGGAAAGGGGATGCATAAGGCTTTATAAATGCCTGAAGACTAAATAAATGCTAAAAAATTTTGGTTTTTGGTATGCATTAGATAAATTTGCGTTTAATCAACTCGTATATTTAGAAAATTATCAATCATTAAGTTATGGCAAGCAAAAAGTACAATTTATTATTAGCAGTGCTCTTACTTCTCGTAGGTGAGGCATTTGCGCAAAACCAACCTGGGCCGAAGTCTACCAGCGGTTACGACGTCTACGACTCAACAGTTATTACCCGTAAAAGACAACCACAACAGAACGAATTCTGGAACAATGCTTACAATTTCCCTGCTAAACCACGCAATATGTGGGAAGTGGGTGTTTCCGGTGGTGCATTTAACATTTCCGGTGATGTTCCAAGCGTATTTCCAACTTTAGGTTTCGGAGTACATGTTAGAAAAGCTTTCGGATATATTTTCTCTCTGAGATTACAGTATATCAACGGAACAGCTAAAGGGCTTGAACTGGAATGCTTCTTACAACTATGCTAAGAACCCTGCTTTTGCTAAATATTACAGTGCTCCCGACAGGAGAGGTGCTGTTCCAACAACAACCATCCCTGGTCAGGCTGAAGAACTGGTTTACTACAACTACAAAAACCAAACTCAGGACCTGAGTTTACAGGGTATCATTACTTTGAACAATGTTCGTTTCCACAAAAACAAAACTGGTTTCGTAATCTATGGTGGTGCTGGTATCGGTGCTACTGCATATGAAACCAAGATCAATGCCAGGAACGAAAGCGCAGGTACTGATTACAGCGACTTATTCACAACAATTTTCAACAATAACGAGTACAAGTACAGCAACAGAAAAGACATCCGTAAAGCGTTGAATGACGGTATGGATGACACTTACGAAGAAGCTGCAGAAAATCAAGGTGAAAGAAGGCCTAAACTGGGCAAACAAACCCTCGATTTCTCTACGACCGTTTTAGCGGGTGTTGCTTTCAAATTAAGCAAAAGACTGAACATCGCTCTTGAAAACCGTCACACCTTTGTGAAAGACGATTTATTGGATGGTCAGCAATGGCAGGAACATCCGGTAGGTGATGCTTCTCTTACCTCTAACTGGGATTCTTACAACTACCTTTCACTGGGTATCAACTTTAACCTGGGTGCAAAATCAGTTGAACCATTGTGGTGGCTGAACCCACTGGATTATGCTTATGGCGAACTCAACAACCCAAGGCATACCAAATTCCCAAAACCTCAGTTTGATGATTCTGATGGAGATGGTGTTCTTGATCAATTGGATCGTGAACCAAACACTCCTGCAGGTTGCCCTGTTGATACACATGGTGTAACTAAAGATACTGATGGTGATGGTGTTCCAGATTGCAAAGACAAACAACTGATCACTCCAACTGAGTGCCAGCCTGTTGATGCTGATGGTGTTGGTAAATGCCCAGAACCAGATTGCTGCAAAAATCCTCCTGCACCAGCAACTCCTCCATGCCCTTCAGACTATCCTAGTCTGTCTTTCAAAGGAACTGCTGTTGTATTGAGCCGCGATGTAAAAGCAATGCTGGCTACTGTAGCTGCTAAAATGAAAGCTAATCCAACTTGTAACATTACGATCAATGGATATCCTGAAACATCTAAAGCTTCTCAGGCTGTATGCCAGAAAAGAGTAGATGCGGTTAAACAATACCTGGTTGAAAAAGAAGGTATCAGTGCCGACAGGATCACTACTAACTGCGAAGTTGGTGGCGGCGACAAAAACACAATCGACATTAAATAAGTCGAACCAAATAAGTATTAATTCCACTTTTTGCTCAATGATTAACCCTCCCTTTCGGGAGGGTTTTTCTCTTTATAAAATAGTTAACAGGCTATTTTTGGAGAATACTATTTTTAAGGCCATTTTTGGATAAATTCCATTAATTTTGCACTTCTTTATGCGATCACTCAGACTTCTCATTCCGGTACTAATTGTGCTTACTACTGCGTTTTCTTCCTGTAATAAGTTCAGTAAAGTGCTGAAAAGCAAGGATTACAATTATAAATTCGCTAAGGCTGAAGAGTATTTCGAAAAGAAAAAATACAGGTATGCCCAGCAATTGTATGAGGAATTATTCCCGGTTTACAAGGGCACACAGAAATTTGAAGATCTTTATTATAAATACGCTTATTGTTTTTACTACCAGGATATGTACCGTGATGCAGAAAACCTGTTCAAAGGTTACCTGGAAGTATTTCCCAACAGCAGCAAGGCAGAAGAAGTTGATTATATGCGGGCTTATTGCTTTTACAAGCAATCGCCCAAACTGGAACTGGAGCAGGTAAATACAGTGAAAGCGATGGGTATGATGCAAACCTTTATCAATACGCATCCCGGATCTGCCAGGATTAAAGATGCAACGGAGATCATTGATAAATCAAGGGCAAAACTCGAATTGAAAGAATACAGGGGTGCTCAATTGTATTATAACCTGGGTGAATACCGTGCAGCAGCCATTGCCTTCAGCAACCTGCTCAACAATTATCCCGAATCAGCAAAAGGTGAATCCTATAAACTGATGGTGGTTAAAGCTTATTACAGGTTCGCCCGTATGAGTGTTTTAGAAAAGCAGGAAGAGCGTTTTGAAAAAGTGGTGAGTGAATACCAGGATTTTTTAGATCGTTATCCGGATAGCAAATTGCTGAAGGATGCAGAAGAATACAGTAAACTAAGTCAAAATCAAATTAAAGCTATAAAAAATGAGCAAACTTCGTCGTCAGCTAAGCGCTAATACAAGTAGTTCTGTTGAACCCAAAAAACTTTCAGAACTGAAAGAAAAAACGGGTAATGTATACGAATCCATCGCGGTTATTGCCAAAAGAGCAAACCAGATCAATATTACCATTAAAGAAGAATTGCACAATAAGCTCGAAGAATTCGCCAGCCATACCGATAGCCTGGAAGAAATTCATGAAAACAAAGAGCAGATTGAAATCTCACGTGCCTACGAACGTATGCCCAATCCGGCATTACTGGCTACTACTGAATTCCTGGAAGACAAAGTTTACTTCCGCAGGAACGACGAAAATCTTTTCAGCTAATCAATGGCTGATGAAATTTGCATAATCTTTTGAAATAGAAGTCATAATTTTAGCCCCGTTATCAACGGGGCTTTTTATATGTTAAAAGGAAAGAAAATATTGCTGGGAATTTCGGGTAGCATTGCTGCTTATAAATCGGCAACACTGGTACGGCTTGCTGATCAAAGCAGGAGCTGAAGTAAAAGTAGTGATGACTCCGGCTGCACAGCATTTCATATCTCCGCTTACACTTTCCACTTTATCCAAAAATGAAATTTTAACTGAGCTGGCCGAAAATAATTCATGGTCTAATCATGTGATGCTGGGGCGTTGGGCCGATATCATGCTCATCGCACCATTAAGTTGCAATACGCTTGCTAAAATGGCGAATGGGTTATGTGATAACCTGTTGATGGCTGTTTATCTTTCTGCTACCTGTCCGGTTGCAGCAGCACCAGCCATGGATGAAGACATGTGGCACCATCCATCCACAAAAGAGAATATTAAAAAGATTGAAAATTTCGGCAACCTGGTAATACCGGTTGAGAATGGCGAACTGGCCAGTGGATTAAAAGGTGATGGCCGGATGGCTGAACCTGAAAATATCCTTCAATGGCTGAATGAATATTTTTCGGTGAAAGGACAATTGAACGGAAAAAAAATTCTCATCACAGCCGGGCCAACGTATGAAGCCATTGATCCGGTTCGTTTTATTGGTAATCATTCCTCAGGTAAGATGGGCGTTGCACTGGCATCAGAATGCAAGCGACGTGGAGCAGAAGTCGTACTTGTATATGGCCCTGGAACAGCCACTATACCTGCGGGAATTAAAGTAATAAGAGTCGTGTCAGCAGCAGATATGTACAATGCCTGTACAAAAGAATTTGCGGATGCCGATATCGCCATCATGAGTGCGGCAGTAGCAGATTACACCGTGCAGAATCCTGCAGCCAATAAAATAAAGAAAGAATCAGAAAACCTGGTGCTGGAACTCGAAAAAACAAAAGACATACTGAAAGCACTGGGCGCAGAAAAAAAGAACGGACAATTCCTTGTTGGATTCGCACTGGAAACCAACAATGAAAAAGAAAATGCGCTGAAAAAACTGGCATCGAAAAATGCAGATATGATCGTACTCAATTCACTCAATGATGCAGGTGCAGGATTCGGTTATCGACAGCAACAAAATTGTTATTTTTGACAAGCAGGGAAATGAACATCCTTTCGAAACCAAATCCAAACAGGCAGTGGCAGTAGATATTGTAAACACCATTCTCAAATTACAGCATGCGTAAAATATTTTTTTTAATCCTGACTACCATGGTTTCCATTTGTGCGGATGCACAGGAATTAAAAGCCAAAGTAACTGTTGTAGCTTCTCAGGTTGCCAATAATGTAAACAGGAATGCCTTCCAGACATTACAAACAGCCTTGAATAATTTTCTGAACAACCGGAAATGGGGTTCCGAAACATATGCGCCCAATGAAAGGATTGAATGTAATTTCTTACTCAATCTTCAGTCAACATCTGAACTGAATGTTTACAGTGCAACCTTAACGATTCAGGCAGCACGCCCGGTTTTCAATTCATCGTATCTGTCACCGATCATCAATTTCAGGGATGAAGCCTGTGGTTTCAAGTACCAGGAATTTCAGCAGCTGGAATTTAACGAGAACAGGGTAACAGGAAATGATCCGCTGGTATCGAACCTCACCGCAGTATTTGCCTATTATGCTTACATGGTGATTGCTTTTGATGCAGCTTCTTTTTCCAAACATGGCGGCGATGTATATTTTCAGAAAGCACAGAACATCGTAAACAATGCACCCGATGGTCGCAATATCAGTGGCTGGAAAGTATTTGATGGTTTGAGAAGCCGTTACTGGCTGGCGGAGAATATGCTCAATTCCCGTTATGCCATCATGCATGATATTTATTACAATTACTACAGGCTCGGAATGGATAAATTGTACGAAGATGAAAATGCAGCCCGTACCGAAACACTCAATGTGCTCAACCAACTGGAGGCTTTCAACCAGGACAATCCGAATACAATGATTAACCAGTTTTTTTTCCAGGGTAAATCAACAGAACTGATTAAGATATTTTCAAAAGCAAAACCGCAGGATAAAGCAAGGGCAGCAGAAATCCTCGCCAAGCTGGATATAACCAATGCAGGCAAGTATAAAGATGAATTGAAATGATGCGTATCCTCCTGATCATGTTATTCGCTGCACTTATTTATTCCTGCAAACAGGAAGAAAAAAAGCCGGCAGATATTCTTCCTCCCGATAAAATGGAACTGGTGTTATGGGATTACCTGAGAGCGGATACTTATACCAGTGAGTTCCTGAAAAAAGATAGTACTGCAGATGATACATTGCTCAACATAAAAATGCAGGAAGTGATATTTAAACATCATGGTATCAGCAAGGAAAAGTTCTATAAAAGTTACCAGTATTATATTCAACAACCCGGTGTAATGGTGAATATGATTGATAGTATGGTGGCCAGGCAACAAAGAAAATCAACCGGAAAAGGAATCAAAGAATTTGTCAATTAATTATATGAAAAAAGTTTACAGGGATGCAGCCCATGCTGTAGAAGATATTAAAGATGGCAGCACACTCATGCTGGGAGGATTTGGTCTTTGCGGTATACCCGAAAACTGCATTGCAGCACTGGTGGCCAAAGGCGTAAAACAACTTACCTGTATTTCAAACAATGCCGGTGTAGATGATTTCGGTATCGGTTTGATGTTACAGCAAAAGCAGGTGAAGAAAATGATTTCTTCATATGTAGGAGAAAATGCCGAATTCGAAAGACAATTATTGAGTGGTGAACTTGAAGTGGAACTGATCCCTCAGGGCACGCTGGCTACCCGTTGTATGGCTTCCGGTTATGGTTTGCCTGCTATATATACACCGGCTGGTGTAGGTACCGAAGTTGCCGAAGGAAAAGAAGTGAGGAATTTTAACGGTAAAGACTACCTGCTGGAAATGGCTTTCGATGCCGATTTCGCCATCGTGAAAGCCTGGAGAGGCGATACCATGGGCAACCTGGTATTCAAAGACACTGCCCGGAATTTTAATCCACTGATGGCAATGGCCGGAAAGATCACCATTGCAGAAGTAGAAGAGTTGGTTCCTGCAGGGGAACTGGATCCGAACAATATTCATACACCTGGTATTTATGTTCACCGCATCTTCGAAGGCGTGAATTACGAAAAGCGCATTGAACAACGCACAACCAGAAAATCATAATTTAATCAAAGATCATGGCACTCGATAAATTTCAGATCGCACAAAGGATCGCAAAAGAATTAAAGGATGGATATTATGTAAACCTTGGTATTGGCATTCCAACATTGGTAGCCAACTATATTCCGGAAGGCATCAGTGTTGTATTACAAAGTGAAAATGGCTTGCTGGGTATGGGACCATTTCCTGTAGAAGGGGAAGAAGATGCTGATCTCATCAATGCCGGTAAGCAAACAATTACTACCGTTCCGGGCTCTTCATTTTTTGATAGCGCCATGAGTTTCGGAATGATCCGTTCGGGCAAAGTAGATTTAACAGTACTGGGTGCGATGGAAGTTAGTGAGCACGGAGATATTGCCAACTGGAAAATCCCGGGCAAAATGGTGAAGGGAATGGGAGGCGCAATGGATCTGGTTGCCAGTGCAAAAAATATCATCGTTGCCATGATGCATACCAACCCGAAAGGTGAAAGTAAATTACTGCCATCCTGTTCACTACCGTTAACGGGTGTACGCTGTGTAAAGAAAATTGTGAGCGACCTGGCTGTTCTCGAAATCCGTGACGGTTCATTTGTTTTATTAGAACGTGCTCCAGGAGTTTCTGTAGATGAGATCAAAGCCAAAACAGCCGGCAAACTGATTGTGGAAGGCGATGTACCCGAAATGCAGTTTTAATAATTGAATCATAATATATAAAACAAAAGCCCCTGCTATGGCGGGGGCTTTTTGCTAAGTATTAGTTAGTACTGGTAAATCAGATTTTAGGTGCAGCTGCAAGAATTTCTTCATTCACGCCACTGGCATATTTTTCGAAATTCTTAATGAACTGGCTGGCCAGGTCTTTCGCTTTAACATCATACTCTTCTTTACTGGCCCATGTATTTCTTGGGTTGAGCACTTCTGTTGGAACGCCCGGGCATTCAACCGGCATCATCATTCCGAATACAGGGTGTGCTTCAAAAGCAACATTGTCGAGCTTACCTTCCAGTGCAGCAGTAATCATTGCACGGGTATAAGGAAGTTTCATGCGCTGTCCAACGCCATAAGGACCGCCACTCCAGCCTGTATTGATCATCCACACATTCACATTGTGCTCTTTCATTTTCTTACCCAGCATTTCGGCATATTTACCTGGATGCAGTGGAAGGAATGGTGCACCAAAACATGCACTGAATGTTGATTTAGGTTCTGTAACACCCGCTTCCGTACCGGCAACCTTTGCTGTATAACCGCTGATGAACTGGTACATGGCTTGTCCGGGTGTTAATTTACTGATCGGAGGCAGAATACCATAAGCATCTGCAGTAAGGAAGAAAATATTTTTAGGTGTTTTACCAATAGATGGTTCCAGTGCATTGCTGATAAAAGACAATGGATAACTTACCCTTGTATTTTCAGTGATTTTTTTACTGGCAAAATCAATTTTATTGGTACCCTCAAGGAAGGTTACGTTTTCAACCAGTGCACCCGGGCGGATGGCACGATAAATTTCAGGTTCTTTTTCTTCACTGAGGTCGATTGTTTTTGCATAACATCCGCCTTCGAAATTAAATACAGTGTCATTGGTCCAGCCATGCTCATCATCACCGATCAGGCTCCTGTTAGGATCGGCGCTGAGGGTTGTTTTACCCGTTCCGCTCAGACCAAAGAAAATAGCCGTATCACCATCTTTACCCATATTGGCTGAACAGTGCATGCTCAATACGCCTTTATCGTGTGGTAAAATATAATTGAGGATGGTGAAAATTCCTTTTTTCATTTCACCGGTATAACCTGTTCCACCGATGAGGATGATTTTTTTGGTAAAGTTTACAATCGCAAAATTGTGCTGGCGTGTTCCGTCTTCTGCAGGTATTGCATGGAAACTGGGCGACTGAATGATATGCCATTCTGGTGTAAAGTTTTCCAGTTCATCCTCTGTCGGGCGAAGGAACATATTGTAAGCAAACAGATTGTTGGCAGGCATTTCATTGATCACACGGATATTCATCCGGTAAGCAGGATCAGCGCAGGCATAACAATCACGTACGAAAATTTCTTTTGTGCTGAGGTGATTGATGAGTTTGGTATAAAGTCCGTCGAAATATTTTGCTTCGATTGGAATATTGAAATCATTCCAATGAACAGTATCTGCAGTGATTTCGTCCTTCACCGTAAATTTATCTTTAGGGCTACGGCCGGTAAATTCTCCTGTATTAATTAAAAGAGCACCTGTATCATTCAGTTTGCCTTCGTTCCTGGCAATGGTGCGGTTTGCTAATTCTTCGGGTGATAACTGGTAATGAACAGGTTGGGTCAATTTAAAACCCATTGAATTCAAAGCTTTTACTGGAGCTTCGAGCATGGTAGATACTGACATAGCAAGTCGTTATTTAGTGATGCTGCAAAGGTAGCTTTCAATTTTGTAAGATAAAACCCCCGAAAGACCCTTGTAATTCAAGATTGTTCAATATTTCGTTGATTTTTTTGTATTTGTTTAATAAGCACTCAATTCTTTATGGACCGGTTTACCAAAGCTTATCTTCTGTTAAACGGGAATTATTTTTCTGAATTTTTCCCCCGTTTTTAGGCTGATTGATTAATAACTTATCTTGTGATTTCATTCATAATCCCTTAATTCAAACAGGTATACAATTTAAACTGATGAAATATCTTCCTTTAAACCCTGCCATTTTCAGCCAGAACCGCAGCAGATTTATTGCCAGAATGGAAAAGAATTCCATTGCCATTTTTAACAGCAATGATGAATTGCCAACCAATGCCGACCAGTTGCATAAGTTTAAGCAGAACTCAGATCTTTTCTGGCTCACGGGCATTGAACAGGAAGATACCATGCTGATACTTTTCCCTGATAACCCGGATCCCAAATACAGAGAAGTATTGGTATTGGTAAGGCCCAATGAATTAAAAGAAAAATGGGATGGCCACAGGCTCAGGGCAAATGAAGCCAGGGAAATTTCGGGTATTACAACCATACTCTGGCTCGATGTGCTCGACGGCATGTTGCAGCCATGGATTCATTCAGCAGATACCATTTACCTCAACAGCAATGAGAATGACCGCAAAGCCAATCTTGTTCCGGTTAGGGATTACCGTTATGCTGCCATGATGAAAGAAAGATACCCGTTGCATCAGTACCGCAGAAGTGCAAAGATCATGAAAGACCTGCGTGCTGTTAAGACAGCACTGGAGATTGAAGTAATGCAGAAAGCCATTGATATCACAGAAAATACATTTCGTCGTCTACTCCAGTACGTTAGGCCCGGTGTTATGGAATATGAAATTGAAGCGGAGATTATGCATTCATTTCTTTCGCAGAGGGCGACCGGACAGGCTTATGGTTCTATCATAGCCAGCGGGGATAGTGCAAGGATTCTGCATTATATCGAAAACAACAGGGAATGCAAAGATGGTGACCTGATACTGATGGACTTCGGTGCGGAGTATGGCAATTACTGTGCAGATCTTACCCGTACCATTCCGGTTAGCGGAAAATTTACCCGCCGTCAGAAAACAGTTTACAATGCCTGTTTGCACCTGCATCGTTATGCAGCCAGTATTCTGAAACCAGGCATCAGCATCATCGACTATACCGAGAAAGTAGGGGATGAAGCAACTGTAGTTTTTCAGAAAATCGGGTTGTTGAAAAAATCAGATATTAAAAATGAAGATCCGGAGAACAGGGCTTACCGCAAATACCTTTACCATGGTATTTCCCATCATCTCGGTATCGATGTGCACGACCTGGGAACAAGAACAGAACCAGTGAAAGCAGGCATGGTATTTACTATTGAACCCGGCATTTATATTGAAGAAGAAAAAATGGGAATCCGTATTGAGAACAATTTCTGGATAACCAAAAACGGTAATAAAGACCTCATGAAAAATATACCAATTGAAGTGGAAGAAATAGAAGCTTTGATGAAAAGAAAATAATCTATTAAAGTTTTTATTTACTGTACTCAATCGCTTTTTTTCAAACCACCCATTCATGAAGCAAATTCCTAATTTATTTACCTTACTTAACCTGGTATTTGGCTGCCTGGCCATTGCAGCAACATTACAGAATGGTATCATTATTCAAACGACTGTTGATGGAACACAGTTAGTAGACATACCGGAAAAAATCTGGATGGCTTCGCTTTTTATCGGGCTGGCAGCATTGGTTGATTTCCTCGATGGATTTGTTGCACGTATGTTTAATGCAACTTCTGAAATGGGTAAGCAGCTCGACTCACTGGCAGATGTGGTAAGTTTTGGTGTTGCTCCAGCCATGATCATTTACCAGTTTCTCCGTTTGGCCATTGCCAAAGAAGATGATGGTATCAATGCATCTTTTATCTGGCTAATACCAGCCTTTTTCCTGGCAGCAGCATCCGCCTATCGGCTGGCGAAGTTTAATCTCGACACAAAACAACAGTTCGGATTCAGAGGTGTTCCAACACCTGCCATGGGCTTGCTTGTAGCTTCTTTTCCTTTGATTTACTGGAATGCAGCCAACCCGGCAATCACTCAGCTTCTGTTGAATAAATGGGTATTGTATGGCATCATCGTACTGCTTTGTTGGTTGATGGTGAGCAATCTTCCTATCCTGGCGCTGAAATTTAAATCGAAAAGTCTTAAAGACAATCTTCCCAAGATTAGTACTTGCTGGCATTACTGTAACAGCTGCATTGCTGTTTCACTGGCTGGCCGTTCCGATTGTATTTATCTGTTACATTCTTTTATCTTTGGTCTTCAAAAATCAGACATCATGACCTATACAGCACAAATAAAAGTTATGCCATTGAAAGACCTGCTCGATCCACAGGGAAAAGCAGTGCTGGGAGGTTTACAAAACCTGGGAATCAGTACTGTGGCAGATGTAAGAATAGGCAAGCATATTGATCTTCAGGTTGAAGCTGCCTCTAAGGAAGAAGCAGAGAAAATCGCAGCAGAAGCTGCCAGGAAATTACTGGCAAACCCTGTAATGGAAATGTTTGAAATTTCTGTTCAGTAATTCTTTCTCTTCATTAGAACATAACGATTAAGGATATCCGCAATTAATTTCTCCTGGTATGTTATACATTGTTCCTACACCGATAGGTAATCTCGCTGATATGACATTCAGGGCCATTGAAATTCTCAAACAGGCTGATCTGATCCTGGCAGAAGATACCAGGACCTCATCTGTTCTGCTCAGCCACTATCAGGTTTCCAAACCTTTGTCTGCTTATCACCAACACAACGAACACAAAGTTGTTCAACACCTCATCGATCAGTTACTGGCCGGTAAAGAAATGGCATTGCTTACCGATGCCGGTACACCCGGCATCAGCGATCCTGCATACCTGTTGGTGAAAGCCTGTATCGACAATGATGTGAAAGTTGAATGCCTGCCCGGAGCTACCGCATTTGTGCCTGCATTGGTGAACAGCGGACTACCCATGAATCGCTTTTGTTTTGAAGGTTTCCTGCCACTCAAAAAAGGAAGGCAGACAATGCTGAAAATACTTGCCGAAGAAGAACGCACCATCATTCTTTATGAAAGCCCGATGCGGCTTGTAAAAACCCTGTCTCAGCTGGCTGAATATCTCGGGGAAGAACGTAGATGCTGTGTAAGCCGTGAACTCACCAAGAAATTTGAGGAGAACAAAAGAGGTACTTTAAAAGAAGTACATGATTATTTTGCCGGCAAATCTGTAAAAGGGTGAGATCGTGGTGGTAATTGAAGGGAAAGACAGCTGATTGTTTTCGTTCATCCGTACTGTTTAGTATGGAGTATGGCAATGCCAACCTGTTTTATAAATTCATACGACCGCCGGGCATTTTTTTCATTTGCATAACAGTTAATTAACGAAATTTACGGGCTAAATACCATTGTATGAATTACAGGAATTTGCTTTTTGCATTGATGTTTATCTTTTCGGTTTCTCCCGCAGCATTCGCACAGCCTGAGCGCTGGCAACAGGCCGTTAAGTATACCATGGACATTAATGTAGATACATTGACGAACCGTTTTACCGGGAAGCAGAAACTCGAATACAGCAATAATTCTACCGATAAGCTCGACAGGGTATTTTACCATTTGTACTGGAATGCTTTTCAGCCGAACAGCAGCATGGATGCCCGCAGCAGGGAATTGGGTAAGATTACCACCAATGGCCGCCCCGATTGGGATGGCAGGGTGAAAGACCGGATTCAGAAGTTGAAGGATGATGAAATCGGTTATCAGAAAATCACTTCACTTAAAATGAATGGCGTGCCACAACCATTCACCTATCATGAAACCATACTGGAAGTAAAACTTACCAAACCCATCTTACCCAAAACAAAAGTTGTTTTTGATATGGAGTTTGAAGCACAGGTGCCGCTGCAGGTTCGCCGCAGTGGAAGAGACAATCCGCAAACAGGCGTACGTTACAGCATGAGCCAGTGGTATCCGAAAATCTGTGAATACGATTATGAAGGATGGCATCCTACACCCTATGTAGCCCGCGAGTTTTATGGCGTATGGGGTGATTTTGATGTGAAAATAACCATTGATAAGTCATATAAGATCGGAGGAACCGGAGTACTGATGAATGCTTCCGAAATAGGATGGGGATATGATAAACCAGGTACGCCGTTGAAACCAACAGCAACGGCTAAACGAACCTGGCATTTCAAAGGACAGAATATTCATGATTTTGTTTGGGCCGCTGATCCCGATTATGCTCATGTGGTAAGAAAGGCTGCCAACGGAACCATGATCCATGTGATTTATAATTACAAACCCAATAATGCCACCAATGACAGCGCCTGGGAGAAAGTGGCGGACGCAGCTGTAACAGTTTTGCCTTTTATCGAAAAGAATTTTGGTAAATATCCTTATCCGCAATATTCATTTATTCATGGCGGTGATGGAGGCATGGAGTATCCAATGGCCACATTGGTGTCGAGTCCATCATTGGGTACGGCTTTTCATGAGTGGATGCACAGTTGGTACCAGATGATACTCGGTACCAATGAAAGTCTGTATGCCTGGATGGATGAAGGTTTCACCAGCTTTGCGGAAGACCTGGTGATGAAATTTTATAAGAAACAATCTTCATTGGATGAATATCGCCAGGCATTGAAAGAGAAACCCGATAATGAGAACCTGAAAAGAATGGTCTCCAACTTGCCGGAAGATCATTCCGGTGCGTACAATGGCTATTTTGTCCTGGCCAAAAGCGGTCTTGAAGAACCGATGACCACGCATGCCGATCATTACAACAATAATTTTGCCTATAGTATTGATGCGTATTCTAAAGGAGAAGTGTTCCTGGAGCAACTGGGTTATATCACTGGCGCATCTGTTCGGGATAAAATTTTACTGGAGTATTATAATAAATGGAAATTCAAACATCCGAATGCTACTGATTTCATTCGTATAGCCGAAACAGTTAGTGGTATGAAGCTCGACTGGTACAAAATGTACTGGATCAATACAACCAAAACAATTGATTACGGTATTGATAGTTTGTGGGAAGAAGGAGGGATGTCTAAAATCAGGCTCAAAACGATTCGGCAATATGCCTATGCCGATTGACCTTCAGCTTAGTTTCAAAGATGGAAGTTCCGAAATGCATACCATTCCATTGAACTTAATGTATGGCAGCAAAGCCAATGAAAATCCTTCTGTTAAATGGGTGGTTGATGAACCGTGGCGCTGGACACATCCAACTTATGTTGTGAGTTTTAAAGCAAGACTTACAGATATAGTGAAAGCTGAAATAGATCCTTCTAAAAGGATGGCTGATACTGAAAGAAAGAATAACCTGTTGGAACTGAACTGGTAGATTTGTAAAGAAGTGAATAATATTTATCGGCCGAAAAATTTATTGACAGCTTCTACTCTGTTGGATACATGTAACTTGTTGTAAATATTGTACACATGCTTTCTTACCGTTTCAGCACTGATGAATAATTCGGCAGCGATTTCTTTGTAAACAAGTCCGCGGGATAACATTTCCAGAATTTCCAATTCTCTTTTGGAAAGAGTGTGCAGGTTTTCATCGGAAACGGGTGTGGGATTTTTTGCAGCAAATGCAGAAACAACTTTCCGGGCAATCTGGCTGCTCATCGGCGCTCCGCCTTCGTATAATTCCCTGATGGCATCGATCATTCTTGCGGGCGCTGTTTTTTTGGTGATATAACCACTGGCACCGGCGCTCAATGCTTCGAATATTTTTTCATCCTCTTCGTAAATGGTACACATCATGAAGAGCACATCAGGACAAATGGGTTTTAATTCTCTTACGACTTCAATGCCATTGATGCCTCCCAGATTGATGTCCATCAAAACGACATTGGGTAAGAACTGTGGAATTTTTTCAAGGGCTTCTTCTCCCGAACTGCAGGAACAGGACAATGAATATCCCGGCGACATCCCGACAATCTGTTCCAGTGCCTGCCGGATATCACTATTGTCTTCTACAATTGCTACAGAAATATTCATTCCGCAAAGCTGGTATTAAAAAGCCATAACAGCAATACCTCATACCGGGAATATCTGTTAATTTTTGAGCAGGTTGGTAAAGCAGGTATTTTTCGTGAAAGAAAGGTTCCGGGAAGAGCTTTTCAATTTCCCATACAAAAGGACGGCATCCACTTTCCTGGATTTCTTTGGTGAGATCACCTCCCTTCAGGCAAATCAGTCCGTTTGGTGCATCATTCGTAGCGTTTTTCTTCCTGATCAGTGGTTTGCTCCATCTCCATAAATCGCCGAGCGGTGCAACTGCCCGGGAAATGACTGCATCAAATTTCCTGTTTTTAATATCTTCTGCACGGGTATGTTGCGTGGTAACATTGTTTAAGCCGATTGCATTGGCAATTTCCTGTACTACTACCAGCTTTTTATTGATGCTGTCTACCATATGGAATTGTGTATCCGGGAAAAAAATAGCCAATGGAATACCCGGGAACCCGCCGCCGCAGCCGAGGTCCATGATATGATCCGTTTTTTCAAATTCAAATGTGGTAGCAATGGAGAGCGAATGCAGTACATGGTGAAGGTAAAAGTTCTCCATGTCTTTGCGACTGATCACATTAATCTTCTGGTTCCATTCTGTATACAATCCATGCAGGGCACTTAATTTGTTCAGCTGTTCTGCACTGAAATCGGCGAAGTATTTTAATATGATTTCCATCTGAATGATTAACTGAATTGAAATGCAACTATGCGAAACCGTTAGTTATTTTACTTCCAGGTTGGTTTGGGTTTCTTTACCAACGCAGGAGCAAAAATAAAATAGTAAAAGAACATCCAGAGATCAAAAAACAGGAACGAGCGGAAATAGATCTTTCTCCCTGAATTTCGACAAAGTTCTGCCGTATACAATCGCCTGCATCAGGAACCTTATTCCAAATACGATCAATGCATACTTGCCAATTGTAAAAAATGCAGGTTGCAATCAGTAAAGGATAAAATACAAAATGAGAAAATGCATAAAGTCCCAAGCAAGAACTTGTGTAGGAACTTATAATATTTACCGGTGGTATAATGTCTTTTCTTCTGGGTAGTCCATTGTTTCCAGGTTGCGGCAGGCTTGCTGAGTGTGAAACTATCGGGATGAATGCTTATCCGGGTATTGCGGCGATTGGCGGCCATATTGATAAACAGGTCGTCATCACCACCAGGCACATGATTGTGTGCAGAGAAATCCTTTATGCCTGAAAAAAACTGATTTCTTGTAACTCAGGTTTCTTCCAACACCCATATATGGAATGCCCGCCAGTGCATAACTCATGTATTGCAAAGCCGAATGAAAAGTTTCCCAGCGGATGAGTTTGTTGAGCAGTCCTGGTTTTTTATGAAAGGCACCATAACCGAGTACAATTTCTGTATTGTCGCGGTAAGCTTTCTGCATATTGTCTATCCAGAATTCTGAAGCGGGAACACAATCTGCATCGGTTAACAATACAATTTCATGTTTGGCTGTTTTGATGCCGATACTCAACGGGAATTTTTTTCCGGGAATCATTTTAGCTTCCTGGGTTAATTCAACAACCTGTAACTGCTCGGTAAGATTTTTGCAATTCTTCCAATACATATTTGCTGTCGTCGTATGAATTGTCGTTCACTACAATCACTTCATGTGTAGTTGGATAATCCTGAACAAGAATTCCGGGAAGATAACTGGCAAGGTTACCCGCTTCATCACGGGCACATACCACCACACTAACCGGATTTGTTCTGGAAGATTCGGATGCTTTGTCTTTGTAAAAGGCCAGCCGGATGAAAAAAAACAGGAAATAAAAAATCTGAATAAAACCCGCTGTGCAAAAAAGAATAAATAGGATTAAAGGCCAGTTTTCCAGTATAGCAGTAAAGTTCATCGGCGCAAAAATATGCTTTACCCCGATTTAATCGCTTTCTGTAAAAGCATTTATTAAATTTATATTTGCACCCTTTTACCAGTATTAATTATGGCGGCATTACAGTTTACAATTGAACAGAAAGACAGCGGCAGCAGGGCCAGGGCAGGAAGGATCATCACCGATCATGGAGAAATTCCTACGCCTATATTCATGCCTGTAGGTACAGTAGGTTCTGTGAAAGCAGTTACGCAGCAACAATTGAAAGAGGAAGTGAATGCAAAGATCATCCTGGGCAATACGTATCATTTATACCTGAGGCCGGGTTTGGATGTACTGGAACAGGCGGGTGGGTTGCATCGGTTTAATGGATGGGACAGGCCGATACTAACTGATAGCGGCGGATACCAGGTTTTTTCATTGGCAGGCAGCAGGAAGATTACAGAGCAAGGGGTAGTATTTCAATCGCATATCGATGGAAGCAGCCATTTGTTTACGCCGGAGAATGTAATGGATACACAGCGAACCATTGGTGGAGATATCATCATGGCTTTTGATGAATGTCCGCCAGGCGGAAGTGAATACCAGTATGCAAAAAATTCGATGGAGCTTACCCATCGATGGCTCGATCGCTGTATCAGTCGGTTCACAGAAACGTCTGACAAATACGGGTATACGCAGAATTTATTTCCGATAGTACAAGGAGGCGTTCATACCGATCTGAGAAAAGCTTCCTGCGAATACATCAGCAGTAAACAGGCAGTGGGGAATGCGATTGGCGGATTGAGTGTTGGAGAACCGATCGATAAAATGTATGAAATCTGTTCGCTGTGTTGCGATCATCTGCCCCTGGATAAACCACGTTACCTGATGGGCGTTGGTACGCCCTGGAATATTCTCGAAGCAATTGAAATGGGGGTTGATATGTTCGATTGTGTAATGCCCACCCGGAACGGCAGAAATGCGATGCTGTTTACTTCAAACGGCATCATCAATATCGACAACAAGAAATGGGAAAAAGATTTTTCACCGATTGATTCCGGCATAGATTGTGCGATGAGTAATTATTACAGCAAAGCCTATTTACGTCACCTGATGAAATCAAAAGAATACCTGGGTTTAACCATTGCCAGTGTACACAATCTGGCTTTTTATCTCTGGTTGGTTACCAAAGCGAGAGAGCATATTGTTGCCGGTGACTTTGCATCCTGGAAAGCAGGGATGGTCATTCAGCTTCAGCAAAAATTGTAAAATTGTGTACTTATATACCATCCGGTAAAAAATATATTAATACTATCTTTAACCCTCAATTAATTTAACATGAAGCGATTTTTTTTAGCCGTTTTTCTGTTGTTGTCTGTTCCGGTTGTTTTACTGGCTCAACAGCCAGCAGTTCAAAACGCCAGCATTCCTAAAGATGCACAGGTGGATGTAACGGTAAAGGATTTTAAAGACAATGTACTGAACAATGAAGTGGTCATCTTTAAGAGTAAAGTCAACACGCAGGGAATACCAGGGTTTGACCAATGAAACCGGTAAATTTTCCATCAGGCTCCCGGTAGGTGATGAGTATGAAATTTTCATTCTTGGCTTCAAGGATTCCACGAGCTACAACATCCTCAAAATTCCACCAACTACCGGTAACGCCTACTATAAGAATCCTTTTAAAGTAGATATACAATTTCAGCCATCCAAAACATTTGTGCTGGAAGACTGTAATTTTGATTTCGGCAAAGCAACATTGCAGCCTGAATCATACACCGTACTGGATGAACTGGTATCTTATCTGGTAAGAAAGGATGATGAGAAAATTGAGATCGGTGGTCATACAGATAATGTAGGATCTGCAGCCAGTAACCTGAAATTATCACAGGAAAGGGCCAATGCTGTAAGGGATTATTTAATCTCTAAAGGCATCAGTGCCGACAGGTTGTTTGCCAAAGGTTATGGAATGACAGAACCTGTTGCCGATAACAAAACAGAAGATGGAAGGGCACAGAACCGTCGTACTGAAGTGAAAGTACTCAACTAATAAAAGCTATAAAATAAAAAAGCCGCTATCCGTAACTGGTAGCGGCTTTTTTATTATTAAATGTTATTATTGAATGGTTGCGCTTTTCAATATTGTTTTGTTGTTGATGTCTACGCTGGCTGCAGCAATCTGTATTTTATAAATTGCTTCAATCATACCCACTTTTTTGGCATAATAGGTTTTGATATCGGTTACAATGGTACCTGCGGGAAGACCACTGCTGGTGATATCTGTTTTAACGGCGATTACATCCGTATAGGCATGTACCGTTTACTAGTTCTTGAACTACCTTTTTCAATGATCGTATTGGTAACAGTAACCGGAACCGCAAATGGGAAAACCCGGGAGATTGAGGTTCAGGGTTTGAGACCAGGTAGTATTGAGCAGGCTGGTTATCTTTTAGGTAGAGGTCTTCGATCTGCAAAAGGGTACCATTCAGGTCTACTTTCTGGAAACGGTAATAATCATTTCCTGTGATATTATAATAATCTGAAATATCACCATTGGAATGTTTGAAGATCCTGTAAGTGCGGGAACTGCCGCTTAAAGTTACCGAAGTGTCCGTTGCTGTTGTTGTAACGGTATCAGGCACAGTGCTTTGTGTTGGGGTTCCGGGGTTGGTGGTTACATCGTAAATCCATTTGTTTCCGGTTGCAATCGACTGGTATTTCTCGGCAGCAGGGTTATTGCTGGCCGGATCGTCTTTACTGCAGGAAATCAACAAAACAATGGCACTAAGGCAGGGAAAAAGTACTTTTTTCATAAAATAAATCAAGTTTATTGTGTAATATCTGTATTTTTTGGTTAATAATTAAATAATTCCTCTTATCTTTGCGCTCCCAAATTTATGGCTAAACAGGCACTAATTAAACAAGACGGAACGATCGTAGAAGCGCTCAGCAATGCTATGTTCAAAGTGAAGTTAGAGAATGGTCATGAAATACTGGCAACTATTTCAGGTAAAATGAGGATGCACTACATCCGTATTCTGCCGGGAGATAAAGTAGGGGTAGAGATGAGTCCATACGACTTAACGAGGGGCAGGATCATATTCAGGTATAAATAATTATCGGTTCCGGGTTAAAACCACGGGGCTATTGAAGTAACAAATAAAAATTACAAAAAATGAAGGTTAGAGCTTCAATCAAAAAACGCAGTGCAGATTGCAAGATCGTGAGGAGAAAAGGACGCCTGTACGTTATCAACAAGAAGAATCCACGCTTTAAGCAAAAGCAGGGATAATTCACACATTTAACATTCAAAATTCAACATTAATATGGCACGTATTGCCGGTATAGATTTACCAAAGAATAAAAGAGGAGAAATTGGCCTTACTTATATTTACGGTATTGGTCGTTCAACAGCCAAGTATATTTTAACCAAATCTGGCATTGACCTCAATAAAAAAGTAAACCAGTGGAATGATGATGAGCAAACGGCTATCCGTAACGTCATCAACAATGAGTTTAAAACTGAAGGTGCACTGCGTAGTGAAACCCAGATGAACATCAAGCGTTTGCTGGATATCGCCTGCTACCGTGGTTTGCGTCATCGTAAAGGTCTTCCGCTCCGTGGTCAGCGTACCCGTACCAACAGTCGTACCAGAAAAGGTAAACGTAAGACTGTTGCCGGTAAGAAGAAAGTTGCTAAGAAATAATTAAAAGCTAATAGCCCAGGCTATTAGCTTTTTCTATAGACTTAATTCACATGAATCAGCGCCGGATCGCTTATAAGTCGGCAGGAGGGTTGGTTCAGTTCCGCTGGTCGGAATTTATTTTTTAAGAATACCTATCAATTTAAACATGGCAAAAGCACAGGGGCAGAAAGCCCAAAGCGCAAAAGCAGCAGCAAAGAAAAGAGTCGTTAAAGTAGACAGCTACGGCGATGCTCACATCACTGCAAGTTTCAACAACATCATCATCAGTTTAACCAACAAACAGGGTCAGGTTATTTCCTGGTCTTCTGCTGGTAAAATGGGTTTCAAAGGCAGTAAGAAAAATACGCCTTATGCAGCTCAGATGGCCGGTTCAGATGCAGCTAAAGTTGCACTGGATGCAGGTTTGAAAAGAGTAGATGTATTTGTAAAAGGTCCGGGCAGCGGTCGTGAAAGTGCGATCCGTTCTTTGTCTCAATCAGGCCTTGAAGTTTCAATGATCAAAGACGTTACACCATTACCACACAATGGTTGCCGTCCTCCTAAGAAAAGAAGGGTATAAATTAGTTATGAATTATGAATTAAGAGTTGTGAATTTCTACCTCTTAACTCATCATTAATAATTCTTAATTCATACTCATCATTCATAATATTTAAAAAGGGTGCATTATTCATTTTAAAAGACCTTTATAATGATGCACCGTCACTAAAAGGTCAATAATCGTTATGGCACGTTATACAGGCCCCAAAACAAAAATCTCCCGCAGGTTCGGCGAACCGATCACCGGAAATGGAAAGTGGTTAACCAAAAACAGCAACCCTCCAGGTCAGCACGGTGCAAACAAAAAACGTAAAACGCTCAGCGAATACGGTTTACAGTTAAAAGAGAAACAAAAAGCAAAATATACTTATGGTTTGCTGGAAAAACAATTCCGCAAAACATTTGAAGCAGCAGCCCGTAAAAAAGGTGTAACAGGTGAAAACCTGATCAAATTGCTGGAAGCCCGCCTGGACAACACTGTTTTCCGTATGGGTATTGCTCCAAGCCGCCAGGCAGCACGCCAGATTGTAAGTCACAAACACATTACCGTAAATGGTGAAGTGGTGAACATTCCATCATACAGCTGTCAGCCAGGTGATGTAATCGGACTGAAAAACAAAAGTGCAGCCAATGCTTCTATCACTGGTAATGTTCGTGGCAAGAATGCCAAGTTCAGCTGGTTAGACTGGAGTGAAGGTGAACTGAAAGGTACTTTCATTGCTTATCCTGAAAGGGAAAGTGTTCCTGAGAATATCAAGGAGCAGCTCATTGTGGAATTGTATTCTAAGTAATAAGTAAAAAGGCAAAAGTTAAAAGTAAAAAAGCTAGCCTACACATTTCAGTTGCTTTTTTGACTTTTGACTTTTCACTTTTGACTTGCTCAACAGCGTACAACCGTACAAGTGAGTGACACAACCGGAGCTGAGATAAGCAACGAGGCCGGTCAACTAAATTTTAAATTAAACACAACAAATAAAAATGGCCATTTTTAATTTTGTTAAACCAGATAAAATTGTTCTTCAGAAAGCAACTGATTTCGAAGCACAGTTTGAATTCCGTCCGCTTGAACCAGGATACGGTGTAACCATTGGTAACGCTTTGCGCAGGGTGTTGCTGAATTCTCTTGAAGGTTATGCAATCGTTGGTATCAACATCGCCGGAGCAGATCATGAATTCGCTACACTGAAAGGTGTTACCGAAGACGTGACAGAAATTATCCTGAACCTCAAACAGGTTCGTTTCAAAGCAAAGGTTGACCATGAAGTAAATTCAGAAAAAGTTACCCTTTCTATCAAAAACAAAACAGAATTCACTGCAGGAATGATCGGCGAAGCTTCTCCGGCATTTGAAGTAATGAATCCTGAACTCCTCATCTGCACACTCGATAACAGCGCAAAACTGGATATCGAAATCACCATCGGAAAAGGTCGTGGTTATGTTCCTGCAGAAGAGCATAAAGAAAAGAACAATCATTTCGGTTATATTCCGGTTGATGCTATTTACACCCCGATCAAGAATGTAAAATACCTGATCGAAAATACAAGGGTTGAACAGCGCACCGATTTCGAAAAACTGATCATGGAAGTGGTTACCGATGGTACCATCCACCCGGAAGAAGCTGTTAAACAAGCGAGCCGCATCCTGATTCAGCACCTGATGATCATCACCGACGAGAACATTACCTTCGATACCAAAGAAGATAAAAAAGAAGACCTCGTTGATGAACAAACTTTGCAGCTGCGTAAAATGCTGAAGACGCCGTTGGAAGACCTCGATCTTTCTGTACGTGCGTTCAATTGCCTGAAAGCAGCGAAAATCAATTCATTGAGCGAACTGGTTCAGTACGAACAGGAAGACCTGATGAAATTCAGAAACTTTGGTCAGAAATCATTGAGTGAAATCGACCAGGTACTGCATGAAAGAGGCCTGAGCTTCGGAATGGATCTGAGCAAACTGAAACTAGACGACGAATAAATTTAATTAGCTAATTAGATAATTAGCTAATTAGACTAATTATAATTGTAAACAGTAGTCTGTAATTCCTGACACGGTACAGACGAATCAAAACTTAAATGTCATGCGTCACGGAAACAAAAACAACAATCTTAGCAGAACAGCGTCACACAGGAAAGCTTTATTGATGAACCTGGGTTGCCAGTTGATCACACACAAAAGGATCACTACTACCCTGGCTAAAGCGAAAGCCCTGCGTACTTACATTGAACCACTGATCACCAAAACGAAAGCTACCGATAGCAAAGAAGTGATCATGCACAACCACAGGATCGTATTCAGCTACCTGAACGACAAACAGGCTGTGAAAGAACTGTTCACTGTAGTAGCTCCTAAAGTGGCTAGTCGCCCGGGTGGTTACACAAGGATTATCAAACTTGGTGCACGTACCGGTGATAATGCTGAAATCGCCATGATTGAGCTGGTAGACTTTAATGAAATCTACGGTAAAGGAATCAGCCAGGCTGCTGAACCAGCTAAGAAAACACGCCGTTCCGGTGGAAAGAAAAAAGCAACAGAAGCAACTACTGAAGCTGCTGCCGACACAACCACTGAAGCAACAGAAGCGTAAAATGTCAACAACAACTGTTCATATAGCCCCGATTTATTTTCGGGGCTTTTTTGTGGGTTTTATTTTTTCAGAAATAAACCTTCATTCCTTTTCTTTGCAAAACAGATTTAAATAATGGAGCAAACCAACAGGAACAACGCTATACTGATGCTCGAAGACGGCACAGTGATTCATGGAAAAGCATTTGGTAAAAAAGGTACCGCAACCGGTGAACTTTGTTTCAATACAGGTATGACCGGTTACCAGGAAGTATTTACCGATCCGAGTTATTTCGGCCAGGTGCTCATCATGAACAATGCACATATCGGTAACTATGGTGTAAAGCCAACCGATGTGGAAAGTGACAGTGTAAAAGTGAAAGCCGTAATCGGGCGTAACCTGGAAGAGAAATACAGCCGTTTCCTGGCTGGTGATTCATTGCAGCAGTACTTTGATGCCCAGCAGGTCGTAGCGATCGATAAAGTGGATACCAGAGCCCTTGTAACGCATGTGAGAACAAAGGGAGCCATGAACTGTATCATATCTTCTGAAATTGAAGACCTGGCAGCATTGAAAAAATTGCTGGAAGAGGTTCCTTCAATGAATGGGCTCGAACTCGCTTCAAAAGTTAGTACCGCATCTTCATATACCATAGGTGATGAAAAGAGTAACTTACGGATAGCTGTACTCGATTTTGGTGTGAAGAGAAATATTCTTCATTGCCTGGCTGAACGGGGTGCATATCTGAAAGTATTCAATGCGAAAACTTCTTTCAGTGAGTTGGAACAATTTAATCCGACTGGTTATTTTATCAGCAATGGCCCCGGAGATCCGGCCCCGATGGATTATGCGATTGAAACCGTGAAACAAATTCTCGCATCGGGGAAACCTTTGTTTGGTATCTGCCTGGGCCACCAGTTACTGGCATTGGCGAATGGTATTCCAACTTTTAAAATGCATCATGGTCACAGAGGATTGAACCACCCGGTTAAAAATATCATTACGGGAAAATCTGAAATCACCACACAGAATCATGGATTTGGTATCGACCCGGAAGCAGTGAGAAAGAATGACCAGATCGAAATCACGCATGTAAACCTGAATGACGACAGCATTGAGGGCATCCGTATCAAGAATAAAAAAGCATTCTCTGTACAGTATCATCCGGAAGCCACGCCTGGTCCGCACGACAGCCGTTACCTCTTCGATGATTTCATCACCATGCTGAAAAATTAATTGCCTTTCTAATCAATACTCATGATTCATATTGCCATCATCAACGGTCCTAATCTCAACCTGCTCGGAATGCGGGAAACAGATATCTACGGCAATGAATCATTTGATCAGTTTATGCCGAAGCTGCAGGCGAAGTTTCCTGAAGTAAACTTTACCTATTTTCAAAGTAATGTTGAAGGAGAGATTGTCAACGCAATTCAGCATGCAGGATTTAGTGCAGATGGTATCATACTTAACCCTGGCGGCTATACGCACACTTCAGTTGCTATCGGTGATGCCGTGGCGGCTGTTCCGGCTAAACTGATTGAAGTACATATCTCCAATATTTTCGGGCGTGAGGAGTTCCGGAAAATTTCTCATGTTTCTGCAAAAGCGACCGGCATTATCAGTGGATTAGGATTAAAGGGATATGAACTGGCCGTCTCGTATCTTTTAAATCCCTGAAAAAGTTATTACAGCTGAACCTTTCCTTTGTTTTATCAATTTCCTGCGTAAATACGCTGGTTTATGTGGATTTCACAGCCTTGAAATAGCGTGATTTTACGCTTTCCTATCTACGGGAATGACAATACATTTACATCATCTTTATATCCTCCTGATACCTCATCTGCCCTCGAAACGATCATTTATTTTACCAGGTAACACTAAGCTGTAGTCGCCATTTTATTTTTGACCGGCACTGCCAGTGTAATTAATTGCTTAACGAAACCAACTGCACAGGAAATGCGCATCCGGCGAACACTCAGGTGGGCGAATTGTACTGCCATTCTCGCTTGTATATTGCTATACAGTGCTGTTGTTTGTGCACAGCCGTCTGACTATGTTTTTCAGCAAAACAATATCAATGATTTTTCGGGTGAATTGATTTTCTCTACGACTGAATATGCAATGCCTGCAACTGCATCTGAACTAGAAGAAGAAAGAATCATTGCAGATGCATCCGCGACTGAAAATGAATCGGGGATACTCATTCTTCAGATGGCACCTCCTGAAAATGACGGACGATTTTTAATAAAGGTATCTGCACCCGATCTTCAGAATATCCGTGTACGCATCATCGATAAAAAAGGAAAACTGATTAAACGAATGGGCATCAACCGGGATGGTTTGCTTTCATTCGATTATCATTTTAATTTCCTGCCATATTATATTGAAGTTGTTCAGGGAGAAAAAAGGCGGGTACAGTTCCTGGCTAAGAAACAACGGCGTTCATAACGGTAAAGTATACCTGCTTTTTGATTACTCTGTATAGAAGTTTGTTTCAGTTATTTCAACTTCCATTTTTTTATCAGGGCATTTACTGTTTTCTTTAACTGGTCCAGTTCTTTCATCTGGTCCTGAATAAAACTATTGTTTTCCAGTTTGCCAATCACCTGTTCCATTTCAGCCATATTCTCATATACCATTTTGCGGTAAGGATTGGTATAATCCTTTGCCCTGGCTTCATAAATGCCTTTGACCATTTTCTCTTTCACCTGTAACATATCGGTGAGCAGCTTTTTAAAGAGTTCAGCTGTAAACTGCCTGGGTGTTATATTGAGTATTTCCAGTAAGCTGGTATAGGCATGCGCACAAACATCTTTATCATAGGCAGCACCTTGTTCCTGGTAGAAGGAATGTACATCTTCCCAGGTTTTAATTTTGTTGGATTTGATATTTTTTTTCAGCCGGTTAACTTCTTCTTCCCTGATAAGTTGCCCGCCGATATTTATCCAGGTTGTTCTGCTGATCGAAGCTTTTAAAGATTTTTTAAAACCATCGAAGTCTGCTTGTTTATGAGTAGCAATAAATTTCAGGAAGTTATTGAATGCGTACAGTTTGATTACATCTCTGAAAGTTTCAGTTGCCTGTGGTATTTTAGTGAGCACGGTTTTCCTGGATGTGTTTTCCCAACCTGTAATGTCAGCTTCCCCTTTTTCATTCAACGAAAGTGTTTTGAATAAATCCAAAGCATGAAAAATTTCATTGATGGTATCCGGTGCCAGGTAATTGTATTCAATCAATTGTGTTTTACGGGTGCGCTCATCTCTTGCCTGGTATTTCCAGGCGTTTCTTTCGAGTGCATACATGTTGTACATGAACCAGTAGGCAGGCATGACCAGTAATCGGTCTTTGCTAACATCATTGCTTACCAGGCAGAAGGGGATAGGGATGTTTAGTTCTGATGGATAATCTCCTTTCGCAAGTATGGTAAACGAAGCAAATTTGGAGTTGTGTTTCAGGCTTACACATAAACCTGGCCAGAAGCCACGTCCGGCAACGATTTCGCCATCGGCGCTTCTACTGTTGTGGTTGCTGCCAATGGTGGCGCCCGCGGCAATATTGCTTTGCCCCATGATCATTGAAGCACATAAAAAAGAATTGTTGTGGTGCTGTTCATGTGCCGGGAAGATCAAAGTATTTAAAACTTCACAGCATGAAATGGTTGAATTGTTACCGAGGTACGAGTTAATCAGCCTTGCACCATATTTTAACTGAGAATGTGAAGCACAAATAAAACGTACTGCTTTCACACCATAAAAAATCCTGCAACCAAAACCAACAATGCCATTCACCAGTTCACAACCTTCACCTACCTGTGATTTTCGTTCAGCATCGCTGTTGATGGTAATGTTTTTGAGTTTATTGGCGCCTTTAATATAAGCATCTGAACCGATCCAGGTGTCTTTGATAATCCTGCAGTTCTTGATGATCGTACGGGCACATATCTTTCCATAATAACCCCGCTGGCGATCAAACTTCCGGTCGGTCAATTCTTTGAATTTTTCAAGCAGTTCCTCATCATCCCGGTATTTGCTCCACATATAGGCATCGCCGGCAAGCATTCCATTATATGGTATAATGCTTCTGCCGCCGTTTTCATTGCACACTTCAATCTTAACCCTGAGTTTCTCATCTTCTTCACCTTCCTTTAAAATGCCATTACCAAACCGGGCATGTTCTGTAGTAGCGAGTTCATTGATATTGGTAAGCATTACATCATTTTCAATAATGTAATGACTCATATAATTCACGTTGTCGATACAAACATCATCACCCAGATCACAACTGATGATGGTACTGTTGTAGATACCAACAGGCATGCGTACGTTGTGAAATTCATGGTAGAAAGGGCGTAACCTGCCAATGCGCACGAGTCCGAAAAATTTACAATTCTTCACCAGTCTTGCATCAAACTTATCTGATACGAGGATGTTATTCCAGTTGTCGGAGGCGTTGCGGTTTTGTATCAGTAAGTCTATCTGTTCGGGCGTGAGGGAATGATAAACAGTGCTGTTGCGGTTTTGTTTGTTCCTGAGGTAGTACTCATCTTTTCCTTTCGGAATATATTTCTTGTCAATAAAATGATAACCTATATCCTTAACAGGATGCTTCTTTATGATATTCATATCCGTCCTGATCGTTAAATGAATAATGGATAAAAAATTCAGCCATTACTATTTACTGGGTAAACGGTAATGGCTGATGAAATTAATGAATTCTATGTATCCTGTTAAGAATATTTATTCTACGGTTACGCTTTTTGCGAGGTTACGTGGTTTGTCTACATCAATACCTTTTGCAGTACCCACATAATAAGAAAGCAATTGCAATGGTATAACGGTGAGGATAGGTGCGATGAGTTCATCTACCGGAGGTATCGCAAATGCATCGTTGCTCAATCCCGGACTTACCGTATCACCTTCTGTAACCACAGAAATGATCTTTCCTTTCCTGGCTTTGATTTCCTGCATATTGCTCACGATCTTTTCGTGATAAGGATCTTTGGTAGCGATGAATACAACCGGCAGATTTTCATCTACCAGTGCAATCGGGCCATGCTTCATTTCTGCAGCCGGGTAACCTTCTGCATGGATGTAGGAAATTTCTTTCAGCTTCAGAGCGCCTTCAAGGGCAACCGGGAAATTGTATCCCCTTCCCAGGAACAGGAAGTCGGAAGCGTCTTTATATTTTTCTGCAATTTTTTTAATGTCTTCAGCATTTTTAAGGATGCTTTCCACTTTTTCAGGAATTTCTTCCAGTTCCAGCAGGAGTGCATTGTAGCGTTCGTTGCTGATGGTACCTTTCTGGTGTGGCAATCTTCAATGCAACCATCATCAGTACGGCAAGCTGACCGGTAAAGGCTTTGGTAGAAGCTACGCCGATTTCCGGACCAGCATGTGTATAAGCACCGGCATCCGAAATACGGGCAATGGATGAACCAACGGCATTCACGATACCGAAAATGAAAGCGCCGTTTTCTTTTGCTTTTTCCAGCGCTACCAGCGTATCAGCAGTTTCACCACTTTGTGAAATGGCGATGATCACATCTCCTTTATTTACGATCGGGTTGCGGTACCTGAATTCAGAAGCATATTCAACTTCTACCGGAATGCGGCAGAGTTCTTCAATGATGTATTCTGCAACCAGTCCGGCATGCCAGCTGGTACCACAGGCAACAATCATGATGCGGTTGGCATTCATGAGGTGATCGATGTGTTCATCAACACCTCTCATGCGAATGGTGCCGGCTTTAGCGTCCAGCCTTCCCCGTAAGCAATCATAAATGGTGCTGGGTTGTTCAAAGATTTCTTTGATCATGAAATGGTCGTAACCGCCTTTTTCGATGGCTGCCAGTTCCATATCCAGTTTGGTGATATAAGGAGTGATTTTTTCGTTGCCGAGATTTTTAAGGATCAGTTCATCTGGTTTTACGATGGCCAGTTCGTAATCATTTACATACACCACTTCTTTGGTGTATTCAATGATGGGAGAGGCATCACTGGCCAGGAAATGTTCGCCTTTGCCGATGCCGATCACAAGCGGACTTCCTTTGCGGGCTGCGATGATGGTATCAGGATTGTCCTGGTCTACTAACAGTATGCAATATGCGCCGCTTACTCTTTTCAAAGCAATGCGCAGTGCTTCTTCCAGCGCTACTGTTGTATTGTTCTTCTGAATATCTTCAATAAAATTGAGTAAAACTTCGGTATCGGTATCGCTGGTAAACTGGTAACCTTTGTTCACCAGTTCCTGTTTGATGAGCGCATAATTTTCGATGATCCCATTGTGAATGATGGCGAGTTTACCACTGGCAGAAGAATGCGGATGCGCATTGCGGTCGCTTGGTTCACCATGGGTAGCCCAGCGGGTATGTCCAATGCCGATGGTAGCATCGATGTTTTTACCAATCATCGCTTCTTCGAGATCGGCAACTTTTCCTTTCTTTTTATAAACTTTCAGTTGTCCGTCTTTCAGTAGTGCAACACCACTGCTGTCGTAACCCCTGTATTCGAGTCTTTTCAAACCTTTTAAAATGACCGGGTATGCCTGTCTTGGTCCTGTGTATCCAACGATTCCACACATAGTATTAATTTTATTTTATTGTTCCGGCGGCGGTACCCTGGTTTTGCTTCAGTGGCGTCGCACTCTTCGGCTATTGATCATTGTTCATCAATGAGTTATAGCCTGCGGAATTGTGTTAATGGCGCAAATTACTGAATTTGTAATCAAAAAAGTGCTGTTTTGGTTACATAGCTACCCTAAAGAATGGGTTTTCAGCCAATTCGACGCTTTAAAACTGAATTAGGCCGGATTTATTGTGTTCCGGGAGAAATTGCCGGCTTAGAGCAGGATGCCTTTCAGGAAGAAATAGGCCACTGAAAAATAGATCACAATACCGGTTACGTCTACCAGTGTAGCCACAAAGGGTGCAGAAGAAGCAGCAGGATCGAGTTTAAGCCTTTTTAATATTATGGGCAACATGGAGCCCATCAGACTTCCCCAGAGTACAATGCCCATCAGGGAGAAGAAAATAGTATACGCTAACAGGTTCCAATAAGCGCCATAATCGAAAATATGCAGCTGCTGCCAGATGATGATTCTTAAAAAGCCGATGCAGCCCAGGATTGCACCCAGCAGTAAACCGGTGATGAGTTCCCGTCGCATGACTTTCCACCAGTCAGTAATGGTCAATTCACCCAGTGCCATTGCCTGGATGATGAGCGTAGAAGCCTGGGAACCGCTGTTACCCCCGCTGCTCATGATGAGCGGAATGAAAAGGGCCAGCACGGTGGCCGATTCAATTTCATTCTGAAAATATTGCATAGCCGTTGCCGTTAGCATCTCACCCAGGAAAAGCAATACCAGCCATCCGGCTCTTTTTTTGAGCAGTTTCGGAATACTGATATCGAGATAAGGTTCATCCAGCGCTTCGGTACCACCGATCTTCTGGATATCTTCACTGAATTCTTCATTGGCAATCCAGAGTACATCATCAATCGTGATGATACCCAGCAGTATATTCTGATCATCGGTAACGGGAAGGGCTACACGATTATTCATTTTGAATGCTTCATTGGCCAGTTCCTGGTCGTCGTTGGCATGCAGGGAGATGAAACGGTCATCCATCAGTTCATGCACTTTTACTTCCGGTGAAGCCAGGATGAAATCCCTGATCCTGATATCGTCGAGCAATTCGCCTTTGAGGTTGATCACATAGATCACATCAATGGTTTCAGAATTCGTTCCATAACGGCGGATGGTTTCAAGTACTTCTTTTACGGTGTTGTATTCATATACATACACGTAGTTCGGTAGTATATACGCAACCGAACCAAAGGCAGCCAATA
>JBAOHS010000009.1:0-220273 GCA_037045295.1 Ferruginibacter sp. | reverse complement strand
ACTACGTCAGCGGACGGATAAACCGGAATGTCTTTAAAAGTAGGATTCGATAACTGCTTGCGGTAATTTTTGAACAGGCTCTGCCAGCGGAGTTGCAATACACCCCAGACACCTTCTTTGATGATGCCTTTGTTCATTTTACTGGCGCCGAGTTTGCGATCGATGAAAGTGATGGGCACTTCCTTGATCGTAAAGCCTAATTTCCAGGCGGCGAATTTCATTTCTATCTGGAACGCATACCCGACGAAACTGATCTTGTCGAGATTGATGGATTCGAGTACTTCGCGGCGATAACATACAAAACCTGCAGTAGGATCTTTTACCGGCATCCAGGTGATGATGCGGGTATATAGAGAAGCGCCTTTAGACAAAGCGATTCTATTCGAAGGCCAGTTTTCCACCGCACCTCCGGAAACATAACGGGAACCTACCGCCACACCAGCGCCATTTTTACAGGCTTCATACAAACGTTCCAGGTCTTTGGGATTGTGCGAAAAATCGGCATCCATTTCAAAAATATACTGGTAGCCTTTCTGCATGCACCATTTGAAACCATGGATATAAGCAGTTCCCAGCCCGAGTTTGCCTTTTCTTTCTTCCAGGAAAAGCTGACCGGGATATTTAGGGAAAAGCGATTTTACAATAGAAGCAGTGCCATCCGGGGAGCCGTCATCAATGATCAGGATATGATATTGCTGATTCAATGAAATCACTGCATCAATGATCGCTTCAATATTTTCCTTCTCGTTGTAAGTTGGTATGATGACTATTTTTTCCAATCAGCAGTCGCGTTATTTGTACTCAAATGTAAAAAGAATTGGCCTTTTTACATTTTCCATAGCTGGAAGATACTTGTTTTTTAGTTATTCTTTAACAGGGTTCGATTCAGAATTTCCGTGAGTTTTTGCTTGGTATGCAATGGGAAATCTCCCTTCATCATCCAGTCGTAATACTGAGGTTCAGATTTTAAAACATCTGCAACAGAACGTCCTTTGTACTTGCCGAAATTAAAAACTTCAACGCCTTTATCATCAAACCCGAAACGACGGGCATAATCAACAATCTTCTCTTCACCAATCGCACCGAGAATCGTATCAACAGAATTACCGAGGTTGTTGTAACGTTCTACCTGTGATAATAAAACATCAATCGTTGCATTCACATCAGCTTCGGCACTGTGTGCATTGATGAGTTCTTTCTGACAATAAAATTTATAGGCAGCCGATAAGGTTCTTGGCTCCATTGTGTAAAATATATGCTGCACATCCACCATGCGGCGGTTGCTCAGGTCTACATCCATTCCGGCACGAAGAAATTCTTCCATCAGCATCGGAATATCAAAACGGTTGCTGTTGTATCCACCGAGGTCGCAATTCTCCAGGAATTGTTTGATTTCATTGCCTGCCTGTTTGAAAGTAGGGGCATCTTTTACCATTTCATCGGTGATGCCATGAATTTCGGTCGATGCCGGTGGAATGGCTATCTGCGGATTGATCAGTTTACGTTTTACCAGCCTGGTATTATCGGGCATCATCTTCACGATGGCAATCTCAATAATCCGATCAGAAGATAAACTTATACCGGTGGTTTCCAGGTCAATAAATGCCAGTGGACGGTGTAATTGTAGCATCAGGTGTGGGGGTGTTGGTTTAGTGTAAATATTTGGTTCCAGTTAGCTTATGCAAGATAGGCAATTGAAAATATTTTTTAACAAAAGTAATTTTTAGGCCGGTTTTACGTTTACCGTTCATACAGTATCTTTGTAACCAATAAAAAGCATAAAATGAAAAAATTATTTGTTTCAGCAATCGTAGCAACATTGGCTGTTTCATTACTGGCAAGCTGCGGATACAGCAGGAAAACCGGTTGCCCGGCAGTAGCCAAAACAACAACACAGAAAAAGGCAGTGAATTCATAATGGATTGGAATATTCTTACCAGCGAAGAACAGCTGCATCTCATCAACCAGCGTTCTGCTGAAATACCACAGGTTATCTTTAAACACAGCACCCGTTGCTCTATCAGCAGTATGGCCAAAAGCCGGCTGGAAAGAGCTGGAATGCCCCCCAATACTGAGTTTCATTATCTCGATCTCATCCAGCACCGCAATCTTTCCAACCGCATTGCAGAGTTGTATCATGTACATCATGAATCGCCCCAGGTGCTCATCATCCGAAACGGTGAATGTATTTATGACGAAAGCCATAATGCCATTTCTATGGATGAAATTGCCGAACAGGCTTCTGCTTAAAGAACGTTAAAGCCACTTGTTTTAACAGGCATACTCCTTTATTTACCTTAATTTTACATCCGCAATTCCCGGGGCTGACCGGTTTTGACAGCGTAGATCTTTGTAAGTGTAAGCATGTAGTGCGTTGGATAATTAGCACTTAAATCTGAATATTCAAACTTTAAATGGCAATACACAGTATGCCATGGCTGCTTAATCGATAGATTAGCATCCATTAGGGCCGCCGAACAGGTTTGCCTGTTACCAGGTTCCGCCGCCGACTCAAAACAAACACAGGTTGCTGTAACCGAATGATGTGACGGTTGCTTAAGATTATTCTTCTAAGGAAAAGGTTGGTTTGCCAGGCCCCTGCCTCTTCCCGACAATCAATGCCAGGATAAACATGTAGAAAGCTTATGACGAATATGTTTGGACTCGAGTTCGATTCTCGACAGCTCCACAGAAAATGATAGCCGTTTAGTTTTATGAACTGACGGCTTTTTTTGTGGGCCTAGGGGAGAGCGGGATGTAATTTGAACTGCTTCTGTTTAAAGGACAGTTGCTGGATGACGATGGAGAAAGATGTGGTGGAATTTTAGCGGTTTGTTTTTTATAAACTGTTACTGGTTGCTGGATGATAATGGAGAAAGTTTAGGTGGAATTTTAGCGGTTTGGTTGTTATAAACTGTTACTGGTTGCTAGAGGTTGATGGAGAAAGTTGAGGTGGAATTTTAGCGGTTTGTTTTTTATAAACTGTTACTGGTTGCTAGAGGTTGATGGAGAAAGTTGAGCTGGAATTTTAGCGGTTAGTTTTTTTTATAACTGTTACTAGTTACTGGATGGCGATGGAGAAAGTTCAGGTGGAATTTTAGCGGTTTGGTTTATAAACTGTTACTGGATGCCAGATGATAATCGAGAAAGCCGAGGTGGAACCTTAGCAACCTGTTTTTTATAGACTGTTACTAGTAAGCCGGAAGTTGCAATTCCAATGTTGGAAGTCACAAATTCATAAGCCAACAACCAGTAACCGTTCATTTAGCACACTTATGGCAAAATTCCACTCAGGTTCTCAATTTCAAGCAACCAGTAACTAGTAACTGTATAATTAACATTACATTGCCAAAATTCCAACCTGCATCTAATTTGAAGCAACCAGTAACCAGCAACAGTATATTTATGACTCACATGCCAAAATTCCAATCAGGCCTCAATTTCAAGCAACAAGTAACCAGTAACCAGTAACTGTATAATTAGCATTACATTGCCAAAATCCCAACCTGCATCTAATTTGAAACAACCAGTAACCAGCAACAGTATATTTATGACTCACATGCCAAAATTCCAACCTGCATCTAATTTGAAACAACCAGCAACTGTATAATTAGCATTCGCCTGCCAAAAATCTAACAAGACTCCCCAATCTAACATCCACCAATCTTCTTTACTTTTACTTTTCACTTTTTACTTATTGAATGAACGTACAGGATAACTATCAGCAACGGATACATGAAATCAGGCAACAACTGGCTGTACTGAAAAGGAAGAAGTCTTATTTTGCCTGGGCCCGACTGCTGAATATTTCACTCATCATTTTAACCTGGTATTACTGGCCCGAGTTGAATGTTTATACGGTTTCAATAACACTATTGCTGCTGATCGTCTTCGTTAGACTGATCTATGCCGATCTGGCCAATCGTTCCGCCATCGGGCATCATGAAAGGTTATTGCAGATCAATGAAGATGAAACCAAAGCACTGAACGGCGAATTTTATCAGTTTCCCAACGGTGCCGCATACCTGCCCAAAGAACATCCTTATGCAGCTGATATGGATATTGTTGGTCATGCATCCCTGTTCCAGTTTATGAACCGTACCGTTTCTGAACCAGGTGCCGGAAAGCTATCCGAATGGCTGCTAAATGCTGCCGATGCGCCCACCATACTCAACAGGCAGGAATCGGTGAAAGAACTGAAAGAGAAAATGCCGTTCCGACAAAACCTGCAGGCTTACGGGAAAGAATACCCGATTACCAATTTGTCGGTTCAAAGGTTACAGGCATGGCTACACGAAAAACCTGCTTTCCCGGAGAACAGTCACTGGAAATGGCTGCGCTACCTGCTTCCGGCCATTGCCATTATTATCTGTATTGGAACCATGGCCGACTGGTTCCCCATGAATGTATTTTACCTGGCCCTCGTGGTTTTCGGCAGTATCGCCTTCCAGCTGAATAAAAAAATAGCACCGGTACATGATCGGCTTTCAAAAATGGCAGCTCAATTTGAAACGTTATCAGTAAGCATCCGCAGTATAGAAGCAAGAAAGCTTTCAGTCTCCCTTACTGAAAAGTTTACAGGCTGATTTTCTTTCCGGAGATAAAAAAGCATCTGCGTCTATCCGTTCCCTTCATAAAACCCTCGATCGCCTCGACCTTCGCTATAATATGGTGCTTGGTGTTCCGCTCGACCTTGTTTTGTTCTGGAGCCTGCAGCAGGTGCTGGCGCTGGAGCAATGGAAAAAGCAGGAATCGAACAGGGTAGAGATTTGGTTAGCCCGACTCGCAGAAATGGAAGCCCTGAACAGTATTTCCACGATACATTTCAATCAGCCTGACTGGGTGTTCCCGGAATTAAAAGAAAACTATTTTTCGCTGGAAGCAAAGTCACTTGGTCATCCCTTGATCAATGAAAAGAAAAGGGTGAACAATGATATCAGCATTAAAGACAAAGGAGAACTGATGCTCATAACCGGTAGCAATATGGCGGGAAAAAGTACTTTTCTGCGCAGCACCGGCGTAAACCTTGTGCTGGCAATGGCAGGCGCACCGGTATGTGCAACTTACTTCTCTTTTACACCCGTTCAGCTCATCAGCAGCATGCGCATTGCCGATAACCTGGAAGAAAGTACCTCTACTTTCTATGCTGAACTGAAAAAATTAAAATCAATCATCGACCGGGTGAATGCAGGAGAAAAATTATTCATTGTACTGGATGAAATCCTTCGGGGTACCAATTCACATGACCGGCATACGGGTTCTGATGCGCTGATCCGTCAGCTGATCCGCCACCAGGCAGCCGGAATGATCGCTACACACGATCTTGCCCTGGCCGACATTCAGCAATCATTCCAACAAAACATCCTGAACCATCATTTCGATGTACAGGTGAGCGGTGAAGAGCTGTACTTTGATTACAAACTGAAACCCGGTGTTTGTCAGAGCATGAATGCGTCTATCCTGATGCGTAAGATCGGCATCGAAAACATCTGAGTCATCTCTTTCTTTTCCAGCTAAGTCAAATGCGCTAATTTTGCGCCCCGATGAAGTATATCAACGAAATAAACAAGCGGAAAACATTTGCCATCATATCTCACCCGGATGCCGGTAAAACAACCTTAACTGAGAAGTTCCTCCTTTTTGGTGGTGCCATCCAAACGGCAGGTGCGGTAAAAAGCAATAAGATCAAGAAGCACGCTACCAGCGATTTCATGGAAATTGAACGCCAGCGTGGTATCAGTGTGGCTACCAGTGTAATGACTTTCGAATACAAGGATTTCCTGATCAATCTTCTCGATACGCCCGGTCACAAGGATTTTGCCGAGGATACTTACCGTACACTTACGGCTGTTGACAGTGTGGTTCTAGTGATCGATAGTGTAAATGGGGTGGAAGACCAGACCCGCCGGCTCATGGAAGTGATCTCGATGCGCAAAACGCCGGTGATCGTTTTCATCAACAAAATGGACCGCGATGGTAAAAACCGTTTCGATCTGCTGGAAGAAATTGAAAAAGAACTGAAGATACAATTGCACCCGATGACCGTTCCGATCAACAGCGGTAAGGAATTTAAAGGAGTGTACGACCTGCATGAAAAAAGCCTGGTTTTATTCACTGCAGGTACAAAAGCAATTGCAGAAGATTCATTGAAAATAAGCGATTTAAATGATTCTATCTTAGATTCTACTATAGGTGAAAAAGATGCCAGTGTTTTAAGGGAAGATGTGGAACTGATCAGCGGCGTTTACGGTGATCTGAACATTGATGACTATCTCTCCGGAACCACAGCGCCCGTGTTCTTCGGTAGTGCCGTAAACAATTTCGGGGTGAAGGAAATGCTCGATACTTTCGTTCGCATTGCACCCACGCCAAGGGTTAGACATACCACTTTGAGGGATGTAAAACCTGAAGAAGACAAGTTCAGCGGCTTTATTTTTAAAATTCATGCCAACCTGGATCCCAAACACAGAGATCGGATTGCATTCTTAAGGGTCTGCAGCGGTCGATTCGCCCGGAATACTTATTATCATCATGTTCGGATGGATAAAGATGTTCGTTTCAGCAATCCATATAGCTTTCTGGCCCGACAAAAAGATGTGATTGAAGAAGCTTATCCCGGTGATGTAGTCGGTTTGTTCGATACCGGAAACTTCAAAATCGGCGATACGATCACTGAAGGAGATAATTTTTATTTCACCGGAATACCCAGTTTTTCACCTGAAATATTTAAAGAGGTGATCAATAAAGATCCAATGAAAACCAAGCAATTGGAAAAAGGGTTGATTCAGCTTACGGATGAAGGTGTAGCCCAATTATTCACCCAGTTTGGCGGAAATAAGAAGATCATCGGTTGTGTAGGTGAACTTCAGTTCGAAGTTATCCAATACCGGTTGTTGCAGGAGTATGGTGCTTCTGTTCAGATGAACAACCTGCCTTTTTACAAAGCCTGCTGGTTAACCAGTAAGGATCCCAAAAAGCTGGATGATTTCGTAAAATACAAACAAGCCAACATCGCCGAAGACAAAGATGGTCATATTGTTTACCTGGCTCAAAGCGAATGGTTCCTCAATACCGAACGCACCAATAATCCCGATATCGAATTCCACTTCACGAGCGAAATTCATAAGTAGTTATTGATAAAAGAACAATCTTACAGACCGGTATAATTATCCGGACTAATCTTTTTCAGTTCTGCTTTTAATAGCAGCTGATATTTTTAGTTTGCTGATGAACTGGTGAATGGCTTTTTTATCAATGTTTGATTTGCCCCTGGTGAGTTCTTTCAGGGCTTCGTATGGGGCCGGATAATTTTCCCTTCTCAATACTGTTTGAATGGCTTCTGCCACTACAGCCCAGTTGTTATTGAGATCTGCCTTGATCTTATGTTCATTCAGCAGCAATTTATTCAATCCTTTTTCAATAGATGCCATGGCCAGTATGCTATGGGCCATCGGTACACCGATATTTCTCAGAACGGTACTGTCGGTAAGGTCTCTTTGTAATCTTGATATGGGCAACTTTGCTGAAAGATGTTCCAACAGTGCATTGGCGATGCCCAGGTTTCCTTCTGCATTTTCAAAATCAATCGGATTTACCTTATGTGGCATGGCACTGCTGCCGATTTCACCTTTTTTGGTTTGCTGTCCGAAATACTCCATGCTGATATAGGTCCACATATCCCTTACAAAATCAACCAGTATGGTATTGATCCGCTTGATGGCATCAAAATGAGCCGCCAGTACATCGTAATGCTCAATCTGGGTGGTATGTTGCTGACGTTGCAGGCCGAGTTTATCTTCCAGCAAATTCATCGGCAAATTTTATCCAGTTGAATTTCGGGTAGGCGATATGGTGAGCATTGAAATTTCCGGTAGCACCGCCGAATTTTCCGGTAAACGGAATATAACTGAACAATTGAACCTGGTTTTCGAGTCTTTCTACAAATACCAGCAGTTCCTTACCCAAACGGGTAGGCGAAGCAGGCTGACCATGTGTGCGGGCCAGCATGGCAACCGATTTCCATTGCTGCGCTAATTTATAGATATGCTGTTGAAGGTTGAGCAGGGCAGGGAGGTATTCAGTTTCAATCGATTCTTTCCATAAAAGCGGAACGGCTGTATTGTTGATGTCCTGTGAGGTTAAGCCGAAATGCACCCATTCTTTCAGGTGCCCGGCTCCCAGTAATCTCCAGTTTGTTTTTAAGGTAATATTCAACCGCCTTCACATCATGGTTGGTGGTTTTCTCAGTTTCTTTAATGATCAATGCTTCATCAACAGAAAATGCGTGCAACCAGTTCTTCCAACTGTTTTTTTAAAGCAGGTGTGCATTTGAAGAATTTCTTTTCCCCAAGGAATAAAAAATAAGCTACTTCTATCCGTAACCGGTATTTCATCAATGCGAATTCAGAATAATAATCGCTTAACTGGCTGGTTGATCGGGTGATAACGCCCATCAATGGGTGAAATGGCTGTTAATGGAGATAGTTGCATCGAGTTAGTGGGGATTGAAGTAATTTCGCACAAAATTAATTTAAAGCAGTTGGACAGAAAAATAAGGATTGCGGCAGTGAGTTACCGCAATGCCATTCCCCTGGTTTATGGCTTTGAAAAAGGAATGCTGAAGGATGTCAGCCGACCTGGTTTTTGAATACCCGGCTAAACTGGCTGCCATGCTCATTAAAGGATGAAGCGGATATTGCCCTATTGCCCGTAGCTGTTCTGCCCTCACTTAAAGAATACCATATTATTGCGGATTATTGCATTGGTGCCGATGGAGATGTGGCCAGTGTTTGTTTGTTCAGCGAAGTGCCCATCAACCAGGTAACAGAAATTTACCTCGATTACCAGAGCCGGAGTTCGGTGGCATTACTGAAAATACTGCTGAAGAAACATTGGAAAATCAATCCGCAATTGCTGGAATCTTCTGAAGGATTTGAATCCAGTATATCCGGTACTAAAGCCGGACTTATCATTGGCGATCGTGCACTGGAACAAAGAAGCAAATCAACTTATATTTATGATCTTGCCGGAGCCTGGAAGGAACTAACAGGACTCCCGTTTGTTTTTGCAGCCTGGGTGGCCAATAAAAAACTGCCCGACACATTTATCAGTGAATTTAATAAAGCTACGGCTGAAGGACTTTCTCACCTGCAGGAAATAGCCGACCGGCAGCAATTTGAAGCGTATGACCTGTATCAATATTATACACAGAACATACAGTACAATTTAGATGATGAAAAAAGAAAAGCCCTCAAGCTATTTTTAGAATGGCTGTCATCGGAGCAATAACAGGTTTCCTTTCTTATTTACAATACCACATTGCGTTTTACCGGTTAATATAAACACATAGTTCCCGGTAGGAGCCGGAGTAGACTTATAGGTTCCGTTCCAGCAATCAAATTTGTTGTAGGTTTCAAACACTTTATCACCCCAGCGGTTGAATATCGTAAGCGCAAAAAATTCCACATCACCCCAATAGGGTACTCCAAAACAATCATTGAGGTTATCACCGTTAGGCGTAAACGAATTCGGGATATTGAATCCGAAAATAATTCTGCCCTTTTACATTGAGGAGCAGTGAGTCTTTGTTGGCACATCCATTCTGATCGGTTCCTGTAACAACATAAGTGATTGTACTTTGAGGCGAAGCCACAGGATTGTAGATGAGTGGATTGTTCAATCCGTCTGAAGGACTCCATTCATATTGATTGGCACCCGATGCCAGTAATTTGGAAGTTGGTTTTGCACAGTCGATATCATTGGATTTAATGGCATTCACCAATGGCAACTGGTTAACCGTAACCACTACGTTGAATAAGCTATCGTAATTGCAAACAGGATCGTATACCTGCAAAACATAGGTAGATGTAAATGGAGGATTGGCAATCGGGTTCTCAATACCAGCATTACTCAGGTAAATACCCGGAGACCAGTTGTATTGATAGGCATTGCCATTGTTTCCATTGAGCTGAACAGGAGCACTTGCACACATCGTAGCATTGGCGGGAGCATTGAAAACAGGTTTGTTACCAATGAGGATATTTACCGTGTCTTTATCAGTACAACCATTGGCTGCAATTCCGGTAACATAAAAAGTATAATTGCCAATACCGTTGAAAACCGGGCTGGCAATGGATGGATTATTCAGATTGGTTACCGGCGACCAGCTATAGGTTTGCGCTCCCGTTGTGGTGAGAGTTACGGTTTGTGTTGAACAGGTATTTACATCAGCAATACTCTGCACATTGGGTTTGGGCTTCACTGTAATGGTCACCGTATCTGTTGTAAAGCAACCTGTACTGTTTGCTCCGATTATGATCATTTGCTGGGAAACAGTATCCGTAAAAATGGGATTTAATATACCCGGGTTGGTTACAGAAAGCGGTGGCGTCCACTGATACGTTTGTGCATTACCGGTAGTAGTCAGGCGAATGGAATCTCCCTGGCAAATCGATGCCGGATTAATCGTATTCACCACTGGTTGAGGATTGATGGTAATGTTCACCGTATCTTTTCCAGTACAGGCATTGGGCCCGGTTCCTGTAACAATATAAGTATAGGTTTGATTGGCAGAACCTGTAAATACAGGATTGGCAATACCAGCATTATCCAGGTTGGTTGCAGGTGACCAGGAATAGGATTGTCCGCCTGTAGCAGCCAGACTGTATGAACCTGGTCCGCATAAACTGGTGTCGGCAACTGATCTCACTATTGGTGAAGGTCTTACCGTAATATTCACTGTGTCTTTACTGAAACAACCGGTGCTGTTGGTGCCGGTTACGATCATTACCTGTGAAACGGTATCCGTGAAATAAGGGTTTTGTATACCCGGATTATTTACGGAAAGTGCTGGCGACCATTGATGCGTTTGCGCATTACCGGTAGTATTTAGCAATACAGAATCTCCGCGACAAATAGAAACCGGCGCAATCGTATTCACAACCGGAACGGCATTTATGGTAATACTTATAGTGTCTTTGCCTGTACAGCCGTTTGGCCCTGATCCGGTGACGATATAGTTATAGGTTTGAACGGCGGTTCCATTAAATACCGGATTGGCGATTGATGGATTACTGAGGTTTGTAGCAGGGCTCCAGGCATACGCTTGTCCGCCAGTAGTACTCAATGTAATATTCTGCGCTCCGCATAAACTAGTATCAGCCCGGGTTCTGATAACCGGAGACGGACTCACGGTTATCGTAACATTATCAGTGTTTACGCAACCGGTGCTGGTATTCGTTGCCGTTACGGTCATTATCTGGCTCGTCGTATCTGTAAAATAAGGATTCTGTATTCCAGAATTATTAACCGAAAGCGGGGGAGACCAGGTAAATGTAGTAGCCGTTGAAGAAGTATTCAACTGTAAGCTATCACCCCTGCAGATGTTGGCATCGGCAATGGTTGCAACAGATGGAAGCGGATTCACTGTTATGGTTACCGAATCAATCGAAGTACAGGAAGCTGTACTGGTGGTTGCGGTTAAATAGAAGGTTGTGGTAGTGCTGATGGTTGCAGTCGGGTTTAAGATAGCAGGGTTACTCAGATTAACTGCTGGCGTCCATGAAAATGACGTACCATTGCTTGTTCCCTGCAGGATATGAGTTACTGGTGAATTGCTGCAGTAACTGGCATCATTTCCAGCATTCACTGAAAACACCGGTGGTGCTGATGGTTTTTACAATGGAGTCTTTACAACCATTGATATCTGTTGCTATAAGTGTAACCGTATATGTTCCGGAACTCGCATAGGTATGGGATGTATTTTGTGTGGCTGCAGTATTGTTATCCCCGAAATACCATTGCCAGTTCGTAATGGGTGTTGTATTCGTATAGCCAAGACCGTTAAAGTTAAATTCATTGCAGGTAAGGGCTGTTTCATTGAAGCGTACAGAATCTATATTGGGTTTGAATAAAACGGTATCAACCGGAATTGACAAGTTGAAATAATTATTTCCTGGTTGTCCAGGTGTAGCAGCATAACTTGTACTGCCAAAATCAATTGCAACGCCATTTAATCCACCCTGATTTGAAATGGTAATATTTGGAATCGCAGCAGCTGAAGACAACCAGGTTACACCACCACCGCCACCACCGCCAGGACCAAGTTCTCCCTGTATTTCTCCATTCATATCTGCGCCTTTTCCACCTTTCACGAAAAGATTGGTATTGTCGAGGTAATTAGCAATATCCAGTAATAATGTTCCGCCACCACCGCCGCCGCCCATTCCTTCATGACACCTGTATTGCTGTGCATTTCTTACACACTCTACTGCATTATCGCCATTGGCAATAATATTGTTGTTGTTTGTTTTGAGATACCCTGATTTTATTAGCACGATACCGCCGCCATTGCCACCATTGGGATTAAATCCGGGAATATTATCACAGTGACCAGCGCCACCACCACCACCCATGAAAACCTTGTTGGCGGCAGTAGAATATACCAATGCATTACCGCCACTGCCACCATGATCCACATTCCCAGTGCATGAGATCCATTCTTTTCCTCCTTTTCCCGCACTGGATGAATTTGAGCCCCCACCAGCACCGGAATTATGACCATTTCCACCGCCACCACCATTCGCTAGAGGACCTTTTCCATTGGATTTGGCATTGGACACATCAGCAATCCCTTCACCTTTCGGGCCTGCAAAAATTGGGTTATTGGGATAAAAGTAATTACTCTCATTACAGGCCAATGCGTTGTTTCTTGGATTGATGATGCTGGCTCCTCTGAATCCTTTGCCACTAACATCTATATCATTGGTTAAACTCAAAGTGTCCTTCACATTAAATACCAGTATGCCTCCTTTACTTCCATCCCAGGGTAAACAGGTCAGTTTCTGTCCAAAACTAATACTGTTGCTATAATAAGGTGCTCTAACCAATTGAACTTTACCTGTTGGAATATCGTATTGACGGGTAAGTTTGTTTTTTAATGAAATATTATTCCCTGAAATCTGACTAATATAGTTGTATTCATAATTGCCAGCGTTTTTATAGTCAATTATATCTCCGAAGAAAGTTGTGTTTGTACTATCGATAATCGCTCCTTTCATCTGGATGATTAAAACTGTATCGCCAACCTGGTAGCCAGCTGAGTTTTCAACGGTTAAAGAATTATCGCATGGTAAATATGCAAGCACAGGGGTGTAAACATTGATAATCGTATCTCCTGCAGTGGTACAGGTTACTGATATAGATTTTACAATACTGTCTTTACAACCATTTGCATCAGTAATTGTAAGCTGAACATTGTAAACCCCGGGATTTGAATATAAATGTGTTGTATTCTGCGTGTTGGCAGTACCGTTATCTCCGAAATTCCATTGCCAGCTGTTGATCGGATTGGTATTCGTATAGCCGAGACCGTTAAAATTAAATTCATTACAGGAAACAGCCGACTCATTGATTTTTACTGAATCAATATTGGGTACAAATAATTGATTGTCTACCGGCACATTTAGATTAAATAAGTTGATCCCATCTGTGCCACTGGTTGCGCCCCAGTCGTTATTGCCCTGGTTGATACAGGTACCATTGATGCCTCCATTCAATAGAGGCAGCACTTCACCCGGAACGGCAGCTGTTTTAAACCAGATCATTCCTCCTCCGCCGCCACCTCCGGGCCCCAGCAATCCGTTAATGGCATCTGTCATAACTCCACCATTTCCACCAATGGCATTAACTGTCACGTTGTTGATATAATTATTGATGTTGAGCAGAATGCTACCACCTGCACCACCACCACCCATACCTTCATGACAGGCAGATCCGCCAAGCAAGCAGGGTGTACCGCTATTGCCATTGCTAATAATAAAACCACTGGCACTTACCAATGTATTGCCTGTAATGATTGCAATACCGCCTCCATTGCCGCCATCACCTGTAAACCCTTGTGGATTGTTTACATGGCCTGCACCGCCACCGCCACCCATGAAAATTTTATTCAGGGTATTGTTATATGTAAGCGCATTGCCGCCAATTCCCCTGTTATCAAAAGGTGCAGGTGTACACACTACAACCTGGTATCCACCCATACCTCCGTTACCTCCATTGGCACCGCCACCACCACCGGAATTGTGCGAATTGCCGCCGCCACCGGCACTGGCCAGTTTGCCTTTTCCGAAAATGCGTGTATCCGATAACTCCGCAATGCTTTCACCCTTACGGGCAGCAGAGTCGCCATCAACTGATGCATAGAAATACCGGTCTTCATCACAATTGAATAGAGCCTGATTGGTATTTGTTCCCTGTGCTCCACGGAAACCCAGTCCGGTTACATTGATGTAGCCATTCAGGTAGATGGTATCCCTTACATTTAAAGCCAGAACGCCACCAATGCTTCCATTCCAGGGTAAGCAGGTAAGCGTTCCCGTTACATTGACGCTGTAATAATAGGGTACCCTTACCAGTTGCACTTTTCCATCAGGCAAATCATATTGCCGGGTAAGTTTGTTTTTCAGCTCAATAACATTTCCGGTTATGGCTTTAACATAATTGTATTCATAATTACCGGCATTGTTGATTTGCTGTATATTTCCAAATGCTGCTAAATTGCTTGAATCAACCACAGCCCCTTTCATCTGTATCATCAGTACCGTATCGCCCGTATTGAATGCAGATGCGTCTTCTACCGTAATGGAATTATTGCAGGGGTTCAGCGCCAGTACTGGTGTGTATTCGTTGATGATATTTGAAATAGAAGGAGCAATATTGCAACCGGAATAGACTTTGACTTCATCAAAATTCAATGGACGGTCATATATTCTGATTTCATCCAGATCGCCATTAAGCCAGTAAGGATATTGTGTATTATTCATTCTGCCTATGAATAAATCAGCCAGACTGGAATAATTGAAATCCGTTTGCGGCGATGAAACTTTTAGTTCACAGTTGACATATAATTTACAGTCAACTCCATCAGCCGTCCACACCACATCATACCATTCGTTCAATTGAACAACTGGTGTGGGTGCAACACAGTTATTTGAATAGAACTGTTCATTGTTGGTACTGGCACTGGCTGTACATCCGAAGTTTACGTCAGAGAAACGTATAAAATAATTTCCGGGGAGATAATCTTCATCACCTTTCATCACCATCATGTTGTTATAACAAGGACCTGTATAATAACCGGTAGGTCTTACTTTGAGTGCAATCGACATCTGGTTCCCGAAATTCAGTGAACTGCTATTAGGTACTTGTATGTAAGTGTTTAGACCATTAAAATGATAAGCACTGTTTGGGGTGCCCTGTCTGTCATTTGTTAAACTCGCATTATTAAATATGGGATGATTGTTATTTCCGCTGGCATCATTGGCATTGCCACTAAAAGGGTAGTAGGCTTTCAAACCAAGATTCAGGTCTACCTGGGAATGGGATCTTTTGGATACCAGCAAGATGATTAATAAAAGGAATATTTTCTGGTAACGGAAAATCATTGACCTGAAGCAGTTTGTTCTGGTAAATTTATGTTGAACTTAATAAAAATAAGGAATTTGAAGCTAAATACGCCCGGATTATCTGATAAATCTTTTCCTGATGTTGTTGATAACGGGAGCCGCATCCGGACTGATCTTCCGCACGATCACTGCAGGTATAAAAATGGCCAGGAACAACAGTGTCCTTCCGCATAAACCAGCCAGACCTTCAACATTTCTGAAAACAAGATATGCCAATGAATACGCGATTAGTGAAATGAATAAAACCTCTGCCGTTTTTAGAGTAAAAGGCTGCATTTTAAACCGGTTCCATAGAAACCAGATCCTGATCGCATTGTACACAGAAAAGGAGACAAGGTTGGCAATGGCCGGCCCGATAATACCATATTCTACCGTAAGCCAGTAACTCAAAGGAATGATCAAGGCAGTAAGCAATAAACTGGTCCATAATTCAAATCGCCAGAAGATAGATGTTCCGATAATCTGGCCATTAATGCCGGTTCCCATTTCAATAATGGTTACAATGCCCAGGATAAAGAATACCCATCGGCCTTCCATGTAATCGGGGTTGATGCCGAAATAAACTATGGCATCTGTAAAGTTCAACCAGATACAGAAAAAAACCATCAGCGAAAAGCTCAGTAAGTTGATGGAGGATCGTTGATAAATACGCTTTATCTCCGTTTGATTTTTGTCTTTCCAGGCTCTTGATAAAATCGGAATGGTAATGGCCACCATACTTCTGAACGGTGCCTGCAATACCGACACCATATAAGCTGCAAGTCCGAATATACCTACTTTTCCAAGGTTCTGACGGGCAGCCAACACCAGTCCGTCTATGCTTTGCCGTAATACACTTACCACGATTACGATAAAAGTCAAAGAGAGGATGGCAAATATTTTTTTGTTGAACTTCCGGGTAACCCTGCTGGGCTTAAAAGAAAGCCATAACTGTTTTTGATGAGCCAGGTGGATTGTAAGAATGGCTACAATCAATGCATATTGAAAGGCAAACAAAATGATGAATGTCTTAAAACTTATATAACCGAAAACTTTAAGCAGGATAATGCAGAAGGTATAGAGCCTGAGAACGGTTTCCTTAAGCAGATTGGTGAGAACGCCCTTATTAAATCCATAAGAATAAGCTTCGAGTATCTGGTACAATAAAACAAAGAAAGACATGGGCAATATCCAGTAGAAATATTCTACCAGCAGAATTGAATTGGTACTGAATTTTTTGACGATGACCGGCTCCAGCAGAAAAATGCCTCCGCAGGTAACGGCAAATCCGCCGAGGGCAATCATCAGGGCCATGCCCAACAGATCGTTTTTCCGGTTGGAAAGATTATCCTGGTAATAAGGGAAGAACTTAAATAAGTAAGAGGTCACCCCAAGGGTGGAAAAGGCATATGCGAGCATACTGATGTCGAGCATGGCCCGGGTCAGTCCGTTCTGTTCAGTAGTAAACCAGTCCTTGTGGGTGAGGAAATAAGTGTTGATGGCGCCGATCAGGAAACCGGTATAAATCCATACCGTAGCTTTTAGACTTCTTTTTCTGATTTGCGACATGCTGATTGGTTAATGAGAACGATTATTAGCTATTTTTGCGAAATTATTGATATTCAGGTTAAAATCTCATTAATCGCTTAATTCATGAAAGTAGTCATTTTTGCCGGCGGATTGGGCACAAGAATTTCTGAAGAAACGGATGCCCGGCCAAAACCCATGGTAGAAATCGGGGGTATGCCTATTCTCTGGCATATCATGAAAATTTATGGAAGCTATGGTTTCAATGAATTCATCATTTGCCTTGGATATAAAGGTTATGTGATCAAGGAGTATTTCATGAATTACTTCCTGCACAATTCTGATCTTACAGTAGACCTTGAGAACAATCATGTAACTTATCACAACAGCAACAGTGAGAAATTTAAAGTTACCCTGGTCGAAACCGGACTCAATACCAAAACTGCTGGTCGATTAAAAGCGGTGAAAGATTATATCGGTAACGAAGAGTTCATGCTTACATACGGCGATGGTGTTTGTGATGTGAACCTGGAGAAGCTGCTGGCATTTCACAAACAACATGGAAAAATCGCCACTGTTACTGCCATTGCCCTGGAAGCAAGGTTTGGCGGGATGGATCTGGCTGCTGATGGGGAAGTAGTTTCCTTCAGAGAGAAAGCCAAAGATGAAAGCAAATGGATCAACGGTGGTTTCTTTATTCTGAAACCGGAAGTGTTCAAATACCTCGAAGGGGATATGAGTGATATGATGTGGGAAGATGAACCGCTTGAAAAACTCACACAAAGCAACCAGCTCCAGGCCTACCGTCATGATGGTTTCTGGAAATGTATGGATGCCCTTCGTGATAAACTCGAATTGGAAAATCTCTGGCAAACAAACCAGGCAAAATGGAAAGTTTGGTAAACCGCAGTCAATTATCATCATACTACCAGGGTAAAAAAGTTTTTCTCACCGGCCATACCGGCTTCAAAGGCGCATGGCTGGCTGCCTGGCTTCATTCACTTGGTGCTACCGTTAAAGGATATGCGCTGGCACCCGAATCGGAAGCTTGTCTTTATAACAGTCTCCAATTAAATGAGCTTTGTGATTCAGTAATTGCTGATATACGTGACCGCAAAAGGCTCAGCGACGAAATCATTTCTTTTCAACCTGATTATATTTTTCACCTGGCAGCGCAACCATTGGTTCGGCGCAGTTACAGGATACCCGCAGAAACCTTTGAAGTGAATGTAGCAGGTACCGCTAACCTTTTGGAAGCGGTGAGGGATCTGCCCGGCAAATGCACGGTAGTAATTATTACGACAGATAAAGTTTACGAGAACAAAGAGATTGATGTTCTATACAAGGAATCGGATAGCCTTGGTGGTTATGATCCTTACAGCGCCAGTAAAGCCTGTACAGAACTCGTAGTTTCGTCTTTCAGGAATTCATTTTTCAATACAGCTCAATACAGCAATCATCATAAAGCCATTGCATCGGCAAGAGCGGGAAATGTAATCGGAGGCGGTGATTTCAGTGAAGACAGAATCATTCCCGATATTGTTCGTGCTTTAAAAAATCAGGTACCCATCAACGTTAGGAATCCTGCTGCGGTTCGTCCATGGCAGCATGTACTGGAGCCACTGGGTGCTTATTTATTGTTGGGTGGTTTGCTTAATGAAAACCATGAAAAATATTCAGGAGCATACAATTTTGGTCCGCTTCCGGCAGATCACCTCACGGTTCAGGAACTGGTGAAGCTTTCCATCAAAGTATGGGGTTCCGGCGAATGGAAGGATACCAGTGATCCTTCACAACCACATGAAGCAACGCTGTTGAAACTGGATATTACCAAAGCAGCCGAACAGTTAAACTGGAAACCCAAGCTGGATGCGGCAAACGCAATCGAATGGACCATCAACTGGTACAAACAAACCGAGGATATCCGCAGTTTTACTTTTAATCAGCTAGAATCCTACATGCAATGATGACATTTACTGAAACCAGTCTGAAAGGAAACTTCGTAATTGCGCCATCCGCACATGGCGATCATCGTGGCTGGTTCATGCGTACTTATTGCAAAAATCAATTTCAACAGATCGGACATGATAAAGAATGGGTTCAGATGAATCATTCTTTTACTTCCCGCAGGGGAACGGTGAGAGGGCTGCATTTTCAACATCCTCCTCATGGCGAGATCAAAATGATTCGCTGCATTGCCGGAGCAGTTTTCGATGTGGCCGTAGATCTCAGGAAAGATTCACCCACCTTTCTGAAATGGTTCGGTACTGAACTTTCTGTTGGAAACAAACAAATGATGTACATCCCGGAAGGCTTTGCACATGGGTTTCAAACGCTTTCTGATAATGTTGAATTATTGTATCATCATTCAGCATTCTATAATCCAACCGCTGAAGGAGGATTGATGTATAATGATACCATGATAGATATTCACTGGCCACTCCCGGTTGCCGAACTATCGGAAAGGGATACACGCCACCCGTTATTGGATAAAAATTTTAAAGGTATATAGCAATGAATTGCAGATTTTGTAAAACAAGTCTTACAGATGTATTTATCGACCTGGTAAATTCTCCGGCATCGAATTCATTTCTTTCAAAAGAAGAACTGAATGAGCCTGAAGTATTTTATCCATTGAAAGTGTATACCTGTCCGAAATGTTTCCTGGTACAGGTAGATGAATACAAAAAATCGGATGCCATATTCGACAGCAACTATGTTTATTTCTCTTCCTACAGCAAAAGCTGGCTGGCGCATGCAAAGCAATATACAGAGCTGATGACGGATCGTTTTGCACTCAATGAACAATCCCTTGTGGTTGAAATTGCCAGCAACGATGGCTATCTCCTTCAGTATTTCAAAGAAAAGAATATCCCGGTACTGGGTATTGAACCTACAGCCAATACAGCCCAGGTAGCCATTGAAAAAGGAATTGAGAATGTGGTTGATTTCTTTGGTGTTCGTTTGGCTACAGCACTGGCTGCAGAAAACCGGAAAGCAGATCTGCTGCTCGGCAACAATGTACTGGCTCATGTTCCCGACATCATGGATTTTGTTGGAGGGATGAAGATCATCCTGAAAGAAAACGGGATCATCACCATGGAATTTCCACACCTGATGCAACTGGTCGACAATAACCAGTTCGACACGATCTACCACGAGCATTTTTCATACCTCTCATTGCATACTGTTCAGCAGATATTTGCTGCAAACGGATTGGAGGTTTTTGATGTACAGGAATTGACAACACATGGTGGTTCATTGCGCATTTTTGCCAAACACCAGGGCAATACATCGATTGCTGCTACCGGTAATGTTGAAAAATTACTGGAGAAAGAACATGCCAAAGGATTGAATGGATTGCCTTACTACAGCGGGTTTCAGCAAAAAGCCATGAAAGTGAAAATGGATATGCTGCAGTTCCTCATCGAACAGAAAAGAAACAACAAAACAGTTGCAGGTTATGGCGCTGCAGCCAAAGGAAATACACTGCTCAATTTTTGCGGTATTAAAAATGACCTGATCGATTTTGTAGTAGATGCCAATCCGCACAAACAGAATAAATTTTTACCGGCCAGTCATATTCCTGTGTTTGAATGAATCCTTTATCAGGGAGCGCAAGCCTGATTTTGTGATCATTCTTCCCTGGAACCTGAAAGATGAAATTGTGCAGCAACTGGCGTATATCAGGGAGTGGGGCGGACAATTTGTGGTGCCTATTCCTTCTCTTCAAATAATTGCATAAGATGAGCAAAGTACTGGTAACCGGGGCAACAGGCTTTTTAGGAAGTTATGTCATCGAAGCCCTGCTGCAAAAGGGCTGCGAGGTGATCGCTACTGCATCAGGAATAACCAGTGCTGCATCAAAGGAATGGTACAATAAAGTAAAATTCATTCCGCTGGATTTAAACAAGATCTGACGAATCTGTTAATTATTATACTTATTTCGATCAGCCCGATTCAATGATTCACCTGGCATGGCAGGGATTGCCCAACTATACCAGGGATTTTCATATAACAGAAAATTTGCCTATCCAGCTTGAGTTTCTGCAAAATTTATTACAGCACGGATTGAAGGACTTAACGGTAACGGGTACCTGCCTTGAATATGGCATGCAGGAAGGTTGTTTAACAGAATCATTGCCTGCCAAACCCGAAAATCCCTATGCGATTGCCAAACATCGGTTGCAGGAAGCATTGACAATACTAACGGATCAAAACCAGGCCCGTTTCAAATGGGTTCAGGCTGTTTTATATGTATGGAAAGGGACAAAATCCAAAATCGTTATTTTCGCAGCTGGAAAAAGCGATGGAGGAAAAACAGGAAGTCTTTAATATGAGTGGAGGAGAGCAGATCAGGGATTTCCTGCCGGTTGAAAAAATGGCTGAATACATCGTTGATATTGCATTGCAGAACAATACTACGGGCATTATCAACTGTTGCAGCGGAGAACCGGTGAAACTGAAAGACCTGGTAACCCGTTTTTTAAAGGAGCAGGAATGCAAACATTCAATTAAACCTTGGATATTATCCATACACAACATACGAACCCATGAATTTCTGGGGCGACACAAAAAAACTAACAACAATCATAAAGGCATGAGCAATCCAATTTTAGCATTTATTGAAGAGAGAAAAGAACGCATTGAAAAGAACGGAGGCAATGAGGAACTGAAGAAAGCAGCAGATGATTTCAACGTGGCATCCAACAAAGCCCAGTATTCATATAATTTCTCCTGGATGGGAAGGCCGATCATTCAATATCCGCAGGACATGATTGCCATGCAGGAAATCATATGGGAGTTGAAACCGGATCTGATCATTGAAACCGGAATTGCTCATGGAGGTTCACTGATATTACTATGCATCCTTACTCGAACTGATCGGGAAAGGAGAGGTACTGGGTATAGACATCGATATCCGTCAGCACAACCGTGCCGAAATTGAAGCACATCCGATGTTTAAACGCATCAAAATGCTGGAAGGTTCTTCCATCTCCCAGGAAATGATTGATAAAGTGGCGGCCATTGCTGCAGGTAAACAAACTGTGCTGGTGGTACTTGATTCCAATCATACCCATGATCATGTTTTGAAAGAACTTGAATTGTATGCACCTTTTGTAACGCTTAATTCATACCTCGTGGCATTCGATACCATTGTGGAAGACCTGCCCAATGATTATATGCCCGGCCGGCCATGGCGCCAGGGCAACAATCCCAAAACAGCTGTTTGGGAATTCATCAAATCACATCCTGAATTTGAAATTGACAAACGCATCGATAATAAACTACTGATCAGTGTTGGTCCGGATGGTTACCTGAAGCGGATTAAATAGAAAGTTATGAATGTTTCGGCAATGGATACACAAGGGAAACCCTGGGTGAGTTTTTGTATGAGTACATACAAAAGACCCGAATTTCTCAAAGAGGCATTAGAGGGAATTGCCAGGCAAACATTCAGAAACTTTGAAGTTATTGTTTCAGACAATGATCCTGAGTGTAGCGGAGAAAAAATTGTGTCTTCTTTTAATGATCCACGTTTTAGGTATTTTTCTAATGATGAGAATCTGGGTATGATCAGGAGCTTTAATAAAAGCATCGATCGTTCTACAGCAGATTATATTGTGATGATTACCGATGATGATCCGGTTTATGAGAACTTTCTTTCTGAGTTGAATGAATTATATCAGCAACATAAAAATTATTCAGTTTATGCCGGGTTTATTAAGACCAAAACTACCTGCAGAGGCTGTAGAAACAATCACCGCAGAAGATTTTGCGGCTGAAGTGCTCGATGTAAATAAAACTTCATGGATGTTATGGTCGAGTGCTGTTCTGTGTAAAAAAGATGTTTTGGCGATTGGTAAAATTCCCGATTATGGCAGTCCGCATCTTGCCGATCATGCACTGCTGGCGTTAACCGGAAGTATGAATGGAGCTGTGATTAAAAACAAAATGTATAGCTCACTGTCAAGTCATGATACCAATTTTTCTAAATTTAATTTCAATTATTACACCACAGGCTGCAAAGGTTTTTATGAAACAATGCATTCATTTGCCATAACTAAAACTGCCGGGTATAAAATTGAAAACGCAGTTAGCTGAACACTTAAATACCTGGTTTATTTCCTGTATGTTCAACCTGAAGAAGTATTATACGGTTCACAAAAACCTGGAAATGTTGCAACAGGTCAACCATTGCTGTAAAGAAATACTGGATTTTAAATTTATGCGTAGTCTAAAGCCTCATTATTATATTAAAAACCTGGTTTTTACCATTAAAAGAACTTTAGGTCTGGTTAAAATCTGATACATGTATCTTTAGCCTCAAAAGACATTTCATTCTTGAATTCAACTGCCCCATATAGGTTTTCCATCATACTTCCTGTTAAGAACGGCGGGGAATACCTCAAAGAATGTGTCAACAGCATTTTAAGTCAGACTTATACTTCATTTGATTTCATCATCCTCGAAAATGCCAGTACCGACGATACCCTCAGCTGGCTTAAAACGGTAAAGGATACACGCATTAAGCTCTTCAGCTCCCGTGAATCTTTAAGCAATCGAAGAAAACTGGGCAAGGATTCTTGAGGTACCAAAAAATGAATTCATCACTTTAATCGGTCATGATGATATCCTGGATCCTCATTACCTGGAAACAATGAACGAACTGATCGGTCAATATCCGGATGCATCTTTATACCAGACGCATTTCAGGTTCATCGATTCAAAAGGACAAAAAATCACGTTCCTGTAAACCTATGGAACCTGTTCAGTCGCCTCAAAAAACATTATCGCATTTCCTGGCCAATGAAACAGATATCATTGGAACCGGTTTCATGATGAGGGCCCGGGATTATGATGCCATTGGCGGTATACCTCCTTATCCGAGTTTACTGTTTGCCGATTTTGAATTGTGGACGAAACTCGCCGGAATCAGTTACATGGCCGTTTCTCCCAAAGAATGTTTTGCTTTCAGGATTCACCAGAGTACAACCACAACATCCACAGATATAAAAATGGTTAGTGCTTTTTCGAAGTTTGTCGATTTCCTGTATGAACAACAACAATCCAATAAGGAGTTTGCCAAAGCGATCAATGAAAAAGCCGAATCCTTGCTCGATTTTTATTGCCAGGGTTTTACCAGTCGCATCCTTGCGTACGGCAGTGAAAAACCGCCAGGGGCTTACGGTTGATGCCATTATCGCAAAATTTAAAGTATATGCCGGTTTATTGTTGCCTGGAAAGCAATATCAGCCCGAAAAAATCCGTGCTGTTAGAATCGCTGCAATGATCGATCGGTCTGCCATTGGAAGAAATCTTTTCCTGCTCTTCAAAAAGATTTACAATAAACCTATCTTACGTTAACCCATAGTTGCAGTAGTTGAAATGAAATTAAGCATCATCATAGTGAATTATAAAACACCCGGGCTCTTACTCAACTGCCTGGAAACGGTGTATGCTTTTCCGAACAGCCAGGTTGAAATTATTGTGGTAGACAATGACTCTAAAGACAATACGCAGGAATTGCTTACGAATCATTACCCAGCTGTAACATTCATTCAGATGGGCTACAATGCCGGTTTTGCAAGGGCGAACAATGCGGGCATCCGGATTGCAAAAGGAGAGGCCGTATTGTTACTGAATTCAGATACGTTGGTAGAAAACAATGCCATCAATGCCTGCCTCGACAGGTTCCTGCTTTCCGATTATATGGCCTGTGGTGTTCAACTGCTGAATGAAGACAGAACCCCGCAGATTTCCGGCAACTATGCGATGAAAGGCGGATTGAATTATTTACTGCCTTTACCCTATACCGGTAGTATGCTGAAAGCCATTGCAGGAATGTTGAAAGTAGAGAAACCCAATGTGCCCAATGCTACGGGATTGGTGGAAGTAGACTGGATCAATGGTGCATTCCTTATGGTTAAAAAAACAGCCATCGATAAAGCAGGTTTGCTGGATGAGGATTTCTTTCTGTATGCGGAAGAAGCAGAGTGGTGCAGTCGCATCAAAAAAACAGGAAAGCTTTGTATCTATGGCGATTTACATGTTGTACACCTGCAGGGACAAACGGCCAATGAAACTTTTCAGTCGACCGGACAAGGTTATTTCAATCTCTACGACAGAAAAGGATTGCAGATCACACTCAGCAATTTTGTACGCATTCGAAAACAATTTGGGGTAGGTTGGTTTTTATTCATCTTGTTCGTACATCTGTTCACGATCCCCGTATTTGGCATTGGATTGTTGCTTGAAAAAATTTTCCGGGGAAATAAAAGCAGGTATTCAGCTAATCCAGTGGAAAGGTTTTGTTAGTCAAATATGGCCAAAATAACAGGCCTGCTACCAACCATCATCAGCAACAGGCCTTATTTTTATAAAGTATTATAATCTTTTTGCGATCAGATATTGCGCAAACGGATGATCTCTTCTTTCACCATTTCATTTACCAGCATCTTAAGATCATATTTTGGTTTCCAACCAAGTTTTTCCCTGGCTTTGGTAGCATCACCAATTAATTCTTCCACCTCTGTAGGCCTGAAATACCTTGGATTGATGCTCACCACTTCTTTTCCTTCCGGCAGGGAATACTGAGCATCATTGCATTTCACTACAAATCCTTTTTCATCAACCCCTGTTCCCCTGAATTCTATTTCAATACCGAGTTCTGCAAAACACATCCTGGCAAACTCACGTACACTGGTAGTGATACCGGTTGCCAAAACGAAGTCTTCCGGAGTGTCATGCTGCAGCATCATCCACATGCCTTCTACATAGTCTTTGGCATGGCCCCAGTCACGCCTGGCATCCAGGTTACCGAGGGTGATTTTATCTAATTGCCCCAATGCAACCTGGGCAGTTCCGATGGCGATTTTACGGGTTACAAAACTTTCGCCTCTTAACGGACTTTCATGGTTAAAAAGGATACCATTTACTGCGAATATATTATACGCTTCACGATAGTTTACCGTGATCCAGTAGCCATATAATTTGGCAACACCATAAGGTGATCTTGGATAAAATGGCGTCTTCTCAGTTTGAGGTGTTTCCTGCACTTTACCATATAATTCGGAAGTAGATGCCTGGTAGAATTTGGTCTTTGTTTCCATATTAAGGATACGCAGAGATTCCAGGAAAAGCAGTACGCCAACACCATCTGCAGTAGCGGTGTATTGTGGCGTTTCAAAACTTACCTGAACATGGCTTTGAGCTGCCAGGTTATAGATTTCATCTGGCTTTGTTTGCTGAATAATTCTCAGGATATTACTGCTGTCTGTAAGATCGCCGTAATGCAGAAAAAGCCTGTCTTTATATTTAGGATCAAAAATTAAATGATCAATTCTTTGTGTATTTAACAATGAACTTCTCCTCCTGATTCCATGAACGATATAACCCTTCTCCAGTAAAAATTCCGTAAGATATGCTCCGTCCTGTCCTGTAATCCCGCTGATCAAAGCCGTCTTCATATTTGTCATATTTGTAATTGATTGTGCAAATGTATTATAAACCGGGCAAATACCCCCGCCAAGTGCTGAAAATGTTGTGGTTACTGGTTATCGTATACTGGAAATGGGATTTATGTGGAGTTCTAACTGTCGAATGCCAAACTAACTGTTGCTGGTTTGTGGGATCGAGGTTCCCAGTTAGAATTTTCGCTTATGAATACTGAATAAACAGTTTCTGGTTTGCGCCCTTTGCCTCCTTGACCCATTGCGTGAATACAGGTTGAGCACTTTTTACTTTATACTTTTGAGTTTTAACTTAAGCAAACTCTTTAGCGCTCTTTGCCTCCTTGCCCCTTTGCGTGAAACAAAGTTGATTTTTTTACACTTTTTACTTTCTACTTTTTACTTTTTCACTTCAGCTTCCAAAATCTCCGCTGCTTTCCCCGCAATATTCCCCCAATAAAATTCCTTGAAAAACTGCTCCGGGATATTTTCGTTTACAGAAACATTTGTAATCGCTGTGCAGAAAGAATCCCAATCTTTATCACCAGCAATGATGAGTTTATTACCGGTTACAGCTGTACTGATGCCAAATGCCCCATTGGTAGTACTTACAGAAGATAAGTTATGTCCCAGGGCTTCCACCAGTTTGGTTTTGATGCCACCGCCTTCCGTAACCGGGTTGATGAAAATATCAGCCCCTTTAAAATACAAACCAATGTCTTTTACAAATCCTGTATACTCAACAGCAGGTGCCAGTTGGTGTACCATTTTTAATGTAAGACTCGGGTAAATTTTTACCGCAGATCAGGATCCGGTATTTAAAATTGCTGAGTTGCTGTAACCTTGGATTGATTTCATTCAGAATAATATTAACCGCTTCCAGGTTGGGCAGGTAATCGAGCGTGCCGTTGAATAAAATAATCTTTTCGTTAGACGCTATTTTGTGCGTCGACTGAAGATATTGCCTGGCCTGGTTTCTATCGATTTCGGATGGCGGTTGCTGCCATTCAATTCCATAGGTGATGATATGGCAACGGGAAGGCATAAGCGCAAAATGCTTGATGGCAAATTGCCGGTCTTCTTCCGTAATAAAAAAATTAACCGCAGCTTGCCGGTGAACCCATCTTTCATAATTCCATAAAATGCCCCACCACCATTTACCAGTACTTTTAAAACGGGTGGCTTCAATATTGTGTGAATGGATAATCAGCTTACAGCCATACAGCTTTGCAGCCAGAACACCCATCCATCCCATATATGGATGTTCCAATACCAGATGCTCAGATTGATGTTGTTTTAAAGCAGCCTTAATTTTTTTAATCAGGAAAGGATTGATGTACCGGAGTTTTGAATGACTCATCACCCGCTGTAACGATGATTCCAGCGTTTCCTCCATCTTCATTGTTATCTGTACCTAAGATACTGAGTGGTAAATAATGCTGAAGATAGGAGTAGAGTAGAGAAATGCATTTTTGTCCGCCTGTAACTGCAGGAAAAATCTTATACGGTGCAACAATGGTAATATGTGGTTTATTGTTCAATGAAGATGCCTCTTGTTAAAAATTAAACCAGCTTAACGAACGATCTGACATAGTTGCTAAGCTGGTTTGTTTCTTTATGCTGATTTCATTTATACATTTTTCTTTTGTCGCCATTCAAACACGATACATGCCAGCAAAAGCACCATTAACAACCAGGTGGCTATGTTGCTGATGTTTTTACCCAGATAAAACAATGCCGGTTCAAATTTAAATTCGATGGTATGTGAACCCGCCGGAACAACCATTGCCCTTAAAACATAATTAGCTTTGAAATAGGAGGCAGGTTTGCCATCAATATAGGCTTTCCAGTCTTTATAATAAATTTCACTGAATACCGCCACATGTGCAGCATTGCTTTGTGTTTTGTAAGTGATGGCATCATTGTCGAATGCCGTCATTTTTATGCTGGAACTGCTGTCTTTCGGAGCATAACGCAGTAATCAGTGATTTGTATTGTTCGTCTACGATGGCAGTATCAGCCGGACTAAACTGATTCATGGCCTTCATTTCTTCTACTGCACCTTTTACAAATTTAACAGAGTTCACAAACCATGCATTCCCCATCGCATCGGGGTTTTTAATGGCTACCTGGTCATTGCCCTGGCGTTGAATGATGTACTTCGCATTCAGCATGTTCAGCACTGAAAGATTGGTATTACCATTGAGCTGGTAAGTCATCAGATCATCATAAATACCAATTTTTGCAGGATGGTAACCACCAATGGATTTATGATAATAAGAAGTTCTCGATTCTTCCAGTCCGGCGGTATTGAAAACCCTGAAATTCGGATCCTTGTCTTCCATGATTACTCTATCAGCATTGGAAATCGGGAATTCATTGGCTTCATATTTATCCTTGCTGTCGAAACTCTTATCATTCAGGTAATTTAAACCTAAAGCCCATCAGATCAATCAGGGTTGCCAATCCAAGACCGACATAAAGGATAGTACTGTTGATTTTCGACTTGATGAAAAGTGCGATCAATGCTGCAGCTGCCAGTACAAACAACAAAGAGCGCATGATGTCGGAGAAAAACAATCCGGCACGGTCTTTCCTTAATGCACTGACAAACTCCCTTGCATTTTTCTGTGCATCCGGTTGTCCTTTGAAATTAAAGAACATTCCCTCGTATAACTGATTGTCGGTTTTCGGTTTAAAGTTATTGTCGAGCTTGGCCATCTTGGCTTCCACATCTCCTCCTCCTTCATTTACAATCTTATTGAATTCAGCTGTACGTTGTTTGTTCTCTTTGCTGAAATCGGCGCTGGCATAATAAACTCCGGCCATTGCAAAAACAACCAGTGTTGCCAGCATTGCCATTCTGAATTTTTTCCAATCGCCTGCTTCCTTCAGTTCTCCAATCCGGTGAATGGTAAGCGCTGCCATAACGGGAAAGAGTAGCTGCGGAATGATCAGCGCCATGGTTGGCACCCTGAATTTATTGTACAGTGGAAAATGATCAAACATGAAATAGTTGAAAGCAGCGAAATTTTGCCCCCACGACAATAGAATACCCAATACACTACCGATCAGTATCCACCATTTGTGTTTGCCATCAACAAAAAATAATCCCAGCAGGAAACAGAAAACAGATTACAGCACCCAGGTAAACAGGGCCATTGGTAAAAGGCTGATCACCCCAATACAATGCACTGCTTTGCTGTAAAGCAAAATTGACTGCCTGATCCTCGGGCACATTTACTTTATCGGTTAAGAACTTCAGCACATTCGATTTTTCATCGAGTTTCGGAAATATGTATGATTCACCGTCTCTTTCTGCGAAATGAGTTCCGTATCCCTGAACACCAGGAATCAAAAGGCTCCAGGTTTCACCTTTACCATAACTCCACATGAATGCATAATCCTTGGTTAGTCCGGATGTTTTACCATCTTTCACCACATCTTTCTCATTGGCTGATTTTGTATCCATCACCAGTTGTCCGCCTCTTTTAGAATCTTTACTGAAGTCATAAGTAGTCATCAGTATAAGTGCATTGGTGGCAACGCCGATTAATCCGGCTCCGAGGATCAACAAACCGCTTTTAACCAGGTGCGCCATTTCCTTTTCCCTGATAAGATAGATTGCATAAGTAATCAGCATTACAATCATCACCAGGAAAAGATAATAACTCACCTGCTGGTGACCCTGGGCGATCTGCAATGCTGTAAACAGTGCTGTTAATGCAAATCCGGTAATATATTTCCTGTTCAGAATTAATATAACACCGCCCAGAACAGCTGGAGCATAGGCCAGCGCATACATCTGGGTGTTATGCCCGGCGGTGATGATGATGGGCGAAAAACTGCAATAAGCGAAACCCAGTGCGGCAATAATACCGGCATATGGTTTCAATCGCAAACAGATGCAGAGGAAATAAAAAGATATACAGGCAAGGAAGAAGAAATCAAGAGGTTGTGGTAAACCCAACTGAATCACTTTATCAACAATAGAAAGGGGAGACCATGCGCCTTCCATGGCAATCTGGTAACCGGGCATACCACCAAACATATTGGTGGTCCACAATGGAAAATGCCCATGTTTCTCTTTATACTCAAAAGACTGGTGACTCATGCCCTGCCAGCCTACGATATCGCCCTGTTTGAGCACAGTGCCTGATTCCAGTGAAGGTTTACAGAAAAAAACAGCCGCTATCAGAAAAATGGCTATCGCAATCAGGTGGGGTACCAGGCTTTTGAAATTAAATTTTTTCATCACTTAATATTGTAGTGGCAAAATAATGCTAAATATTTTAATTTGCCGATATTAGTAACTCAGGAATATATCCCCGGAAATTGATATACAGACAACTGATCTTATCCCTTACCCTCTGCTGCCTGAGTTATTTGTATGGACATACACAGGATCTTTCCTATAAACATTATGGTATACGGGATGGCATGGTGGGCAACCATGTGTACCATGCTGTGGAAGACAAAACGGGATTTTTATGGTTTGCAACGGAAACAGGTGTAAGTCGGTTTGATGGTACCACCTTTAAAAATTTTACGGTAGAAGAAGGATTACCCGATAATGAAATTCTGCGTTTATTTGTTGATAGTAAGAACAGGGTATGGATGATACCTTTTAATAACCAGGTATGTTATTTCAGTAAAGGTAAAATTCATAATGCAGCCAACGATAGCCTGCTTGCAAAACTTCGGATACACGATAATATCCTGCACATATTCGAAGATAATAATGGCAATATGTTTTTTGCCGGATCTAACAGCATTATTGTACAGAAAAAAAATGATCAGGTTATTTACAAGGATTCTGTAGATGGTCATTACTTTTTTATATATGCGCTGGGTCAAGATATAAAGGGCAATACATTAGGATTCATCGCTATAGATACGATCAGTACTAAGGTGCATAAAATTTACATTGAAGCAGATGATATCAGAATTAAGCCAGATGAATCAATTAACATCAGTTTTAAGGGAAATAAAGTTGCACATACCATTATCAATAAGAATTATTTCTTTTATACCGACAGAAAATCTGATTTCGATTTTGAGAAAAATTTAATCATCGACTTTACTGATCCGCTGAAAAAGAATGATACAATCACTACGCCTGATCGATACAATAGTATTTCAAGCTTCGGAGATTCTGTATTAAGTTTAAATACCGGCAAAGGTGCTTTGATGTATGATTTACGATCGGGGAAATACAGTAGAACCTATTTGTCTAACGAGAATATTTCCACTACGCTTATTGATCATGAAAACAATTATTGGTTTACCTCTCTTGAAAATGGCATATACAGGCTTTATTCAGAAGGTACAACCAATGTAAAACTCTCCACCGAAAGCAACCCGGTAAATGCAATAAACTTTATTGCCAATTTTAATAACAAGATAATCGCCGGGAATGAGGTGGGAGATATTTTTACAATTGATCAGTTATTTCCTGAAATAAAAAGAACCATCATTCATCAGGATAGTCTGTACAACAGGCTAAGGAAAATTACTTTCTATAACAATCACTATTATTTTCTGAGAGACAGAACCATTCATCGTTGTGATGCTGATTTCAGCAACGTTGTTGAAGTTGCCAATAATAAACTGGGTTTAACGTACAAGGATGTAGAAATTGATGCCTCAGGTAATTTTTATTTAGCCTGTCACATGATGGCAATAAAAATGAGCCAGGAGGGAAAGTTATTGGAAAAACTCCACCAGGGAAGAGCTTCAGCTATTTGCATAGCTGATGGAGGTGTTTATATCGGAACTTTAGATGGATTGATATTTGTGAATGCTCAACATCAATCAATACAACTGGGGAAGCAGTTCAAAGTGCTGAAAGATCGTATTACACAACTACTTTATGACAATGGTGTATTATGGATCGGAACAGGTAATAGTGGTATAGTTGGGTTTAAAAATAATAACGTTGTAACCCATATAACGAATAAAGAAGGATTGACAGGGAATCTGGTTCGCAGGCTTTATGTATTCAAAGATATTTTATGGGTTGGTACCGACAGAGGAATTTCCAAGATCCAAAAGAATAAAAATGTGTATGCGGTAATACAACAGTATACCATAAACGACGGACTAATCAATAATATGATCAATTGCATGTCTTTTTATAAGGACATTTTAATTATTGGTACGCCGGTTGGATTAAGCATTTTACAGGAAGACTTGATTCAGAAAAATTCATCCTGCAAATTGCAGCTACTCAATATCGTTAGTGCATCATCGGCAGTATATCCCAACGATGGAGATATTGTTTTTAAACCAGGAGAGAAGAATATCCGTTTCGAATTTGTAGCCATTTCCTATAAAGCAGAAGGCGATATCAGGTACTTTTATAAGCTAAGTGGTTTGGATAAAGACTGGAGTATGACCAAAGAAAATTTTCTTTTATATCCTTCACTGCCTTCCGGAAATTATACTCTTGAAATTTATGCCATTAATAAATTCGGAATAAAAAGTGACCTGTTGAGTTTACCGTTCATGATAAAGGAAAGATGGTATGAGAAAAGATGGGTGATTGCTTTAATGGTAATGGCTACCATATTTTTCAGCTGGCTGATTGTTAATGCAAGGGTAGCCCGTATCAAAAAAATTCAACAAGCCAAAACAGAAACAGCCGAACGCATGGCCATGCTGGAACAACAGGCGCTGAAAGCCCAGATGAATCCACATTTCATTTTCAACTGCCTGAATTCCATCCAGCAGTTTGTAATTGAAAAGGATGTGGAGGGTGCCAATCGTTTTATTACCGGATTTGCTTCACTCATCAGGCAAACACTTGATAATTCTGGAAAGTCATATATAACTGTAGCCGAAGAAGAGAGTTTTTTACATTCCTATCTCGACCTGGAAAAAAGCCGGTTTGAAGATAAATTTGATTACCAGATTACAGTTGCAGAGGCAATCAGAAAAGACCAGGTATCCCTGCCACCATTGTTACTGCAACCTTATGTGGAGAATTACATCCGGCATGGCATCATGCATAAAAAGGAAGGTAAAGGGCAGATTAATATCCGTTTTGAATTGATGGATGATTACCTCGTTTGTCAGGTCGAAGACAATGGAATAGGCCGGCAAAAAGCCGCCGCTTACAAACAGCATAACAGGGTAAATCATGAGTCGAAAGGAACTTCATTAACCGGACAGCGAATCAACCTGATGAATAAAAAAAGACAATCTGATATTCTGCTTGATATTACTGATATATTTGATAACGATGGAAATATTGCCGGCACAAAGGTTACGGTAAGGGTTCCGTTATTACCACTGGATTAATCTACACTACTATGTATAAAACGATCATTGTTGATGACGAGCCCAAAAACATGCGCATCCTCAAAAAATTATTGCAGGACTATTGCCCCCAGATCAGTATCATCGGCGAAGCGGGGGATGTAAATGCGGCCCACAAAATAATTACAGAATTGAATCCCGAGATTGTGCTGCTGGATATTGAAATGCCATACGGTAACGCATTCGACCTGCTTGATAAACTGATGCCTGTTAAGTTTGAAGTGATCTTCATCACTGCATATAATAATTATTCTATCAAGGCTTTCCGGTACAGCGCTGTCGATTATCTTTTGAAGCCGGTTGATATCAGGGAATTGCAGGATGCAACCCAGAAAGCGATTAACAGGATTACTGCCAACAGGATCAATGAGCATGTAAGTCTACTGCTCAGCAATCTGAAAGACAATGCCAATAGTAATCCTAAAATTGCAGTGCCCACTCCGGAAGGCTATGTTTTTGTTCATATTGAAGACATCATCCGATGCGAATCCAATGGTGCCTACACTTACATCTACACCGTTAAAAAGGAAAGGGTGGTGGCATCTAAAAACATCAAAGAGTACGAGGAAATTCTACCCAAAACCAATTTTTTCAGGATTCATAATTCTCACCTGGTAAACCTCAACAGGATTCTTCGTTATAACAAAGGAAGGGGTGGTACTGTAACGATGGAAGATGGTACCGAACTCGAAGTGGCCAGCCGCAGAAGAACAGAATTCCTTGATAATTTTAAATAATTACAACACGGATTTGGTTAAAATGACACGAATTTTAAAAAAATCGACACGCTTATTAATTGCCTCCGTATAATATCATGATTTTGTAGTTAGTTACATGAAATTTGAGTTCCAGTTTAGTCCGTACCCTTTTTTTTAGCCCCGCTTTTTAATACTAAACTATCCTTTGATTTTTTAAATGCTCGCAGTTAGTTCTCGCAAAGACGCCAGGAGGCAAAGGGCGCAAAAGAGTTTGCATAAGTTAAAACTTAAAAGTAGAAAGTAAAAAGTGCGCAACCTACATTTCACGCAAAGAGGCAAGGAAGCAAAGAACGCAAAAGAGTTTGCTTAAGTTAAAACTTAAAAGTAGAAAGTAAAAAGTGCGCAACCTACATTTCACGCAAAGGGGCAAAGAGGCAAAGAGCGCAAAAGAGTTAGCTTAAGTTAAAACTTAAAGGTAGAAAGGAAAAAGTGTAAAAAAATCAACCCTGTTTCACGCAAAGAGGCAAGGAGGCAAAGGGCGCAAACCAGCCACTGAAAATTTAGCCATCGAAAGTTAAAATTTCCTCTCAATTCCCAAAATAAGAAACCAGCAACCAGTAACTGATGATTTAGCAATCCACTGTTACAATTCCCAGGCAAACACAAACTGCGATATTCAGCAACCAGCAACTGTCCATTTAGCAATCCACTGTTAAAATTCCCCGACAAACTCCAATTCAACCTACCAGCATCAAACATCCGATCAATACTACTCCAACTATCAATCCGATGAAAGTGCTCATCAATACCAGTTTCCGCAGTTTCTGATCAACCAATGGTTTTAATTTTTCTACGGGGAAATCAAATCCTGCAATTTCGGTTGATAAAGTTTCTAGTCCCATCCCATTCTCCAATTCCCCGGCATATTTCTTCATCATCTCGGGAAAGAGGATATCCGTTTCTTCCAGGAAGGCCTGCTTGAACTGTGACAATGTTTTCTCACCCATAAATTTGTACAGCAAAGGGAATACGGCACTGAGTTTATGTTCAAGAAAATGATCTACATGCTTTTCTATTTCAGGCCTGAGTTTTTCAAACAAAGCAGGATCTGATAACTTTTTTTCCAGGTAACCGGTGTTCTTTATTTTATCTGTAATAATGCGTGCTAATGCATCTGAAAAAGCTGATTTCAATGCAGGTATTTCACCAGAATTTTTATTGTCTTGTTTTAGCAGAGCATGCAAAGAACCCATCAGCTGTTTTCCTGTCAGCCAGCCATTGAGAAAGCCTCCAAGGGTTGTTACTGTAAGAATAATGGCTACCGATTCAATTGTCATACCTGTTGCTTTGGCGCAAAAGTAGGGGAATAAAAAAGCTGTTTCAAAATGTTATTTTGTACGATTAGCGTTTTTATATACTTTTGCAGCAGAAATCAAATGGTGGTTGTAGCTCAGTTGGTTAGAGCACCAGATTGTGATTCTGGGGGTCGTGGGTTCGAGCCCCATCATCCACCCGAAATTCTCCCTTTCCCCGGTTTTTCCGGGGATTTTTTTTGCCCCTCATAACCGTTCATCCTTATTCATAACCAATGGGTTTGTTTAACAAAACATTATTCCGAAACCGACGTTATCTTAAAGCGGATAAGCTCTTTTTTCCGTTAATTTTACAACATGCACAAAATTGCAGACTTTATTATGAGTAAAAAGTTCATTCCCGTTATCATTGCACTCACCGGCGCAAGCCTGTTTTTCACCTTCCAGAGCCAGGGGAAAAATGACAATGACGACAATCCGAAAACCCGTTATGCCCGTATTCTCCGCAATGTGGGCGTGTTGCTGGAAGAAGGTCACTTCAGTCCGAAAAAAATCGACGATGCCTTCAGCAAAAATGTGCTGAAGAAGTTCATCGAAGACCTCGACAATGAAAAGACCATTCTCCTGCAGTCTGACATCGATGGTTTCAAAAAATTTGAGAATAAACTCGATGATGAAATTCACGGTGCAGAACTCGAATCTTTTTATGCCATCAACGAAGTGTATCAGAAAAGGATGAACGAAACATCCCTGCTTTATAAAGACATTCTGAGCAAGCCATTCGATTTTACTACGGATGAAAAAGTATTGCTTGATGCCGATAAAGCCAGTGCGCCTAAATCAGAGTCTGAAAGAATGGATACCTGGAGAAAAAGGCTGAAATATGCCGTGCTAGGTAAGTACGTAGATATGCAGGAAGACCGTGAAAAGAATAAAGGCAAAAAAGATTTCAAAATAAAAGCTGATAGCACGCTCGAAAGAGAAGCCCGCGACCAGGTACGCAAACAAATGGATCGCTATTTTGCTACCAAGAAAACAAGGGAAACCACGGATGAAAATTTCAGCACTTTCGTGAATGCCATCACCGGCACCATGGATCCGCATACCAATTATTTCCCGCCGATCGATCTGCGTTCATTCAATGAATCAATGAGTGGCCGTTTTTATGGTATCGGCGCTCAGTTGAAAGACGAAGATGGAAAAATTAAAATCGCTTCACTTGTTACCGGCGGCCCAGCCTGGAAGAGCGGCGAATTGAAAGAAAATGATGAGATCATCAAAGTGGCACAGGGTAAAGAAGAGCCGGTTGATGTTACGGGTTACGCCGTTTCAGATGCGGTTAAACTCATTCGTGGCGCTGAAAAAGGCACTGAAGTACGTTTAACCGTAAAGAAAGTCGATGGAAGTACCAAAGTGATTGTGCTGCTCCGCGATGACATCAAACTGGAAGATACTTTTGCCAAATCAGCCATCATCAAAGGCGAAAACAAAGTAGGATATATTTACCTGCCTGAGTTCTATGCCGATTTTGAAAGGCCGAACGGTGCCCGTTGCGCAGCAGATGTGGCCAAAGAAATTCAGAAACTTAAAGAAGAAAAAGTAGACGGTATCATCCTCGACCTCCGTGGAAATGGTGGTGGATCTTTGTTTGATGTGGTTCAGATGGCCGGTTTGTTCATCGAAGATGGCCCGATCTGCCAGGTTAAAGGAAGAGATGAGAAAGCCAATATCCTCCGCGACCGCGATAAAACAGTTTTATATGATGGTCCGCTGGCCGTAATGGTTGATGGAACCAGTGCATCTGCTTCAGAAATATTTGCAGCTGCCATCCAGGATTATAAAAGGGGAGTGATCATCGGAAGTACTTCTACCTATGGTAAAGGAACCGTACAACGCAATATTCCTTTAAATCCCGATAATGAAACCAATGTCCTGGGTGCTTCTAAAAAATCTGAAGACCTCGGTACAGTAAAACTCACTTTACAGAAATTCTACCGCATCAACGGTGGCGCTACTCAATTGAAAGGTGTTACACCCGATATCGTGCTGCCTGATCGTTACGATTACCTCAAATTCCGTGAGAAAGACAATCCGGATGCTTTGAACTGGGATGAAATCAAACAGGCAGAATACAAAACCTGGACGACCACAACCAGTTCAGATGTTCTTGTAAGCACAGCCAATGATGAAGTAAATAAGAACAGTACTTTTGGTAAAATAAAAGAAAATGTTCAATGGCTCGGAAAGTATAACGATAAAGAATACTCGCTGAATATTGCGAAATACAAAGAAGAACAGAAACAACTCAAATCTGTTTACAAGCAGATTGAAGAATTGTACAAACTGCCGAAACCACTCGATATTCAGAACCTGGTTTCTGATACAGCAACCATCAATAGCGCTGCTGAAAAAATCGACAAGAATAAACAGTGGATCAAGTTCCGCAGTACCGATATTTACATCGATGAATCTGTAAGGGTATTGAATAAGATGATCTCACAAAACAACATGGCCAGAACTGATTTTAAATCAGCAGAAGCACAAACTAAGCCTTAATTATAACCAGCGCAAAAATACGGCCGCCCCTGTAAAGAGGCGGCTTTTTTATGTTCAATGAGTTTGATTAAAAATATCTTTCCCGGGCAATCTGCATGTGATGAAGAGCATGGCCCACAAGAATAAATCCGATTGCATTAACATGAATAGGCCTGTTGTTGGCGGTTCCGGTCTGATTCAGCATTTCTTCTGTAAAACTTTCAAATAATAAACGGCTGGATTGCCTTACAGCCAGGAATTCCTCGGCAAGGCTCTTCCAGCTCCTGGCATTGGCATTTGAATTGGCTGCATACATGTCTTCATCAAAGCCAGGCAACGACTGTTTTTCACCACGGGCTACGCACATTGCCCGGTATATAAAGACTCTTTCGGTATCGGTTACATGCTGAAGCAATTCTTTCAATGTCCATTTACCTGCTGCATAAGCGAACATTGATTTCTCTTCACTAACGGATTGCAGGAACTTTTCAATGTTATCCTGTTGCGCATTGATGGCATCCATTACATCGGTTTCAATAATCTGGTCAATGTACTTTTCATAATAAGCAGGATAACTGCCTTTAACTGGAATCGGCATATAGTATCGGTTTACTGCAAAAATAAACCGCAGCTCAATGGTTTGATGCTGCGGTTCAGAATTTATTTTCCGGAAAAGGTATTAACCCATTTTTCCTTTTTTGATTTTTGTTTTGGGCAGTACCTGCTTTGGCTTCATTGTTTTGATGGTGCCGGCCAGTTTAACTGCTTCATAAGCATTTACAAATCCACCGGTTTTGCAAAGATCCGATAAAGGCACTTTGGTATCAGTACCTGGCAATTTCACTTCTTCTTTAGAAACTACAACCGATTTTTCAATCACATATTTTAATTGCTGCGGTGTAAAAGTTGGATAATGCTGAAGTACCAGGGCTGCTATACCTGCTACAACCGGACAAGCCATGCTGGTTCCGCTGGCGTTTCCGTAAGTAGTTCCACCAGGAATAGTAGAGTAGATGCCAACACCGGGTGCAAATACATCCACTTCTTTTTTACCATAGTTGCTGAAAGAAGCGGTAAGGCCTCCGTTCTTTTCATCTCCACTGGCACCAACCGTAATTACGTTGGTTGCTTTCCCTTTGCCATTGATATAAATCGGATTGGGGAAGTTATCAGCTGAGTCAACATTTTTAGCATCATTTCCGGCTGCATGAATCAACAATACACCTTTCTTTTCTGCATAACGGAAAGCATCGTCTACCCATTCTTTTTCAGGAGAAAAATCTTTACCGAAGCTCATGCTGATGATGCGTGCACCATTGTCTACTGCATAACGTATCGCAAGGGCAATGTCTTTATCATGTTCATCGCCGTCTGGTACAGCTCTTAACATCATGATGCGCACATTGTCGGCCACACCGTCCATTCCTTTTTCGTTGTTGCGTGCAGCAGCTATAATACCAGAACAGTGTGTGCCATGGAATGAATTGGTAGCCATGATATCATTGTTGCCATAGCTTCTGTCGTTGATATTCGTTTCATCATCCTTCACAATTTCTTTGCGGTATTCCTGAGGTGCTTTGGTTGCAGATTCTGCTTTCCTCAACTGGCCATTGATTTCATCCAACAACTGTGTATTGGTGATTTCATAACTGTTGTTCGCTTTGCTGATACTGAGGATAAAGCCACGGGTCAGTTTTGCATCAGCATTGGTAGGATTGATGGCTTTCAGATCATTGCCATTGTATTCTTCTTTACCCAACTCTGCACGCAGCAATGAATCACCGGCTTTGAATTTCGGCAACATCATATTCAGATAAGCTGTTTCTTCTTCATCTACACTGCCAACTACTTTAGCTTTGGCTTTAACGTACATGTTATAAGAAGCTTTTTCAGCGGCGGTAAGCTTGGTACTGTCTACTTCCTTGCCTTCCCAGATGGGTTTCAGTTTGTGGTAAACACGGGCACCTTCATAACTGTCCTGCTTAACACTCCGTCCATCCTTTCCACCCAGGAAATTCCATCCATGAATATCATCGATGTAACCATTCTTGTCATCATCAATGCCATTGCCCGGAATTTCTTTCGGATTGGTCCATAATACCGGTTTAAGGTCTTCGTGCAGGGTATCGATACCACTGTCGATAACGGCAACGGTTATCCTTGTACTTTTGAGTTTTTTTGATTGGATTAGCTCATAGGCCTTATCAAGACTGATTCCATTGTAACCCGAAGTCGATTTATCCAGCAAATGCCAGTTCTTCGGAATCTGCTTTTCTTCAGATTTTGTTTCTGTTTCCTGCGCAAATACAGTACTTCCGAGAAGCAATGCCGCCAGTAACAATTGAGATGTTTTCTTCATGCTTATATTTATTAATTCAATACGAAATTACGGCTTAAGGTTCAGCCGGGTTTGCCGTTCATGTTTTTTAGCCAAACTTTACAGGTCGAACCGGATGCCCTGTGCAAGCGGTAATTTGTCGGTGTAATTGATGGTATTGGTCTGACGACGCATGTACACTTTCCAGGCATCACTTCCGCTTTCACGACCACCACCGGTTTCTTTTTCACCACCGAAAGCACCGCCGATCTCAGCACCGGAAGTTCCGATGTTTACATTGGCAATACCGCAATCACTTCCACGCTGTGAAAGGAATGCTTCAGCTTCCTGCAGGTTATTGGTGATGATAGAAGAGGAGAGTCCCTGTGGTACACCATTCTGCAATGCGATGGCTTCATCCAGGGTTTTGTATTTCATGATATACAGAATCGGTGCAAAGGTTTCATGCTGAACAATGGCATAGCTGTTCTTCGCTTCTGCAATGCAAGGTTTTACATAGCAACCACTTTCGTAGCCTTTGCCTTTTAATACGCCACCTTCTACCACAAACTTTCCACCTTCAGCTTTGCATTTTTCAATGGCATCGAGGTACATGTTTACCGCATCTTTGTCAATCAGCGGGCCCACATGATTTTTTTCATTCAACGGATTACCGATTTTTAACTGTGCATAGGCATGCGCCAGTTTCTCTTTGAATTTGTTGTAAATTTTTTCGTGGATGATCAACCTGCGGGTGGTGGTACAACGCTGTCCGGCTGTACCTACAGCGCCAAAAGTTGCAGCGGTCATCGCTATATTCAGATCCGCTTCTTTTGAAATGATGATGGCATTGTTACCACCCAATTCGAGTAAACTACGGCCGAGGCGCTGACCAACTGCTGCACCCACTGCTTTACCCATACGGGTACTACCGGTAGCGGATACCAGCGGAATCCGGGTGTCGTTGCTCATCCATTCACCTACTTCTCTGCCACCTGAAATGAGGCAACTAACGCCTTCGGGTACGTTATTTTTTTTGAATACCTGCTGAATGATTTTCTGACAGGCAATACCACACAAAGGTGTTTTTTCACTTGGCTTCCAGATGGCCACATCGCCGCAAACCCATGCCAGCATACTGTTCCAGCTCCATACTGCAACCGGGAAGTTGAAGGCAGAAATAATGCCTACCAGTCCCAGTGGATGGTATTGTTCATACATTCTATGGCCAGGGCGTTCGCTGTGCATGGTAAGTCCGTGCAACTGGCGTGACAATCCCACGGCAAAATCGCAGATATCAATCATCTCCTGAACTTCGCCCATGCCTTCCTGTAAGCTTTTACCCATTTCATAACTCACCAGTTTACCCAGTGGATCTTTGTACCTGCGGAGTTCTTCACCCACCTGGCGCACAATTTCACCTCTTTTGGGAGCCGGCCACAAACGCCATTGTTCAAAAGCTTCCTGGGCTTTTTCAATCACGGCATCGTATGCTTTCCTGTCGGCTCCTGTTACAGCGCCGATCAGTTTGCCATCAACCGGTGAATAAGATTCAATTTTTTCTCCCCCGGCTTTAGGCCAGTTGGAACCAGTGGAAACACCACTGTTGTTTGCCTGTATTTTCAACGCAGATAAAAAGTCCATATAGTAAAAATTTTGTGCAAGTTACGATGCCTGCGGTGAAAATAGTGTGACGGGTGCCACATTCATGGATTCTTTTAAAGTTAAAAATCAAAAGTAGAAAGTAAAAAGCACGCAATTATTTCTCGCAAAGGGGCAAGGAGGCAAAGGCCGCAATGGAGTTTGCTTAAGTCAAAATTCAAAAGTAGAAAGTAAAAAGCAGGCAAATATTTCTCGCAAAGGGGCAAGGAGGCAAAGGGCGCAATGGAGTTTGCTTACAGTTAAAAATCAAAAGTAGAAAGTAAAAAGCACGCAAATATTTCTCGCAAAGGGGCAAGGAGGCAAAGGGCGCAATGGAGTTTGCTTAAGTCAAAATTCAAAAGTAGAATCAGTATTAACACCAGCAACCAGCAACTGTACATTTCTAAACGTCAAAGAGGCAAAGAGGCACAACGCTCCGCAATTCCAGCATCCAGCAACCAGTAACCGACCATTCAAACTACTACAGCTAAAATTCCACCACACTTCTCAATTTCAGCATCCAGCAACCAGCAACTGTACATTTCAAACTCAAAAGCTAAAATTCCACCACATCTTCTCAATTTCAGCATCCAGCAACCAGCAACTGACCATTCAAACCACTACCGTTAAAATTCCGCCTGGAATTCAATTTCAACATCAATATTGCTCTTTCTCATTGGGGAAATCGCTGCTCTTAATATCGGCGATATACTGCTGAACCGCTTTGTGGATCTGCTCGCTCAGGTTAAGGTATTGCCGCAGAAACCGGGGCTTGAATTCGGTATTGATGCCCAGCATATCGTGCATTACGAGTACCTGTCCGTCGCAACTGCCACCGGCGCCAATGCCGATCGTTGGAATATCTAAGCTCTCAGATACTTCTTTAGCGAGTGCCGCTGGAATTTTTTCCAATACAATGGCAAAGCAACCTGCTTCCTGCAGGAGCAACGCATCTTTCTTTAATTTTTCAGCTTCTGCCTCTTCACGTGCCCTCACCGTATAAGTTCCGAATTTGTAAATACTCTGAGGCGTTAAGCCCAGATGGCCCATAACGGGAATGCCTGTACTGATAATGCGTTTGATGGATTCCACTACTTCTTCACCACCTTCGAGTTTTACCGAATGGCCGCCTGTTTCTTTCATGATGCGAATGGCAGAATTGAGCGCTTCTTTTGAATTGCCCTGGTAAGAACCAAAAGGCATATCTACTACCACCAGGCATCTTTCAATACCTCTCACCACACTCTGTGCATGGTAGATCATCTGATCCAGGGTAATGGGCAGCGTGGTTTCATGACCTGCCATCACATTACTGGCACTATCACCTACGAGTATGATTTCAATGCCCGACTGATCGAACAGTTTGGCAAATGAAAAATCATAAGCTGTGATCATGGATATTTTTTCACCTGCTTCTTTCATTTTCTGTAAAGTATGCGTGGTGATCTTCTTGATTTCCTTGTTTACCGACATAAAATAGATTTATAGTTTGCAAAAAGGCGAAGAGGAGATGGCTCTGCATTAGAATAAAACAAATCCGGCAGGTTCGCTTGGGGCTGTAAATGTAGGGATAAATATGAAAACTATGTTTTTTCGTAGAAACGAAAAAGCCTGCGATTAACGCGGCTTCAGTTCCGAAACTTCTTCCCAGAGATGCTGGATCAATCCATCTGCCAGTCCGATTTTGGGAACATAAATTTCCTGTGCCCCGGCCCAGCGCATGGCATTGATATAAATGAGCAATGCCGGAACGATCACATCCGCTCTGTCTTCCCTTAAATTATAGCGGATAATTCGTTCTGAAGCTGTAAAAGCATCCATCTCTTTATAATAATCCCTGAGCAGATCGATGTGGAGTGGTTTGCCATCTTTGCGTTTGCTCATCGAAAAAACCTTGTTGATGTTTCCACCACTACCGATGGCAATTACTTCTTTATGTCCGCGGGTAGCATCTTTGATGTTTTCTTTCATCTCATCCCAATCGGCTTCCGTCACCATTTTCTTCAGTAGGCGGATGGTACCGATGTTGAATGATTTTTTGAATACCAGTTTGCCATTGCCGAAAAATGAAATTTCTGTACTGCCACCACCCACATCAATGTACATGTAGCTATGGTCTTTATCGAGGTTTTCGGCCACATGGTTTTCGTACACCAGGTTGGCTTCCATATCACCCGGAGATGACTTCAATATCAAGTCCGGTTTCAGCTTTCACCAATCTCAATATTTCCGGGGCATTGGCAGCGTCACGCATCGCACTGGTGGCACAGGCTTTCACGGCGTCTACTTTGTATGCATTGATCAGGTGCCGGTAAGCTTTTAAAGTTTGTATCAGCATGCCTGTCTTTTCCGGAGAGATATGTTTGTTTTCAAACACATCAAAACCCAACCTCAATGGTATACGGAAAAGATTTAATTTGTTGAAACGTGGTTTCTCTCCATCGTTTTCTATTACCTCTGTAATAAGCAACCGGGCAGCGTTGCTTCCTATATCTATGGCGGCTAGTTTCAAAAATAAAAGTTCAGTGTATGAGTGAAATATCTGTCGGTTTCAAATATCCAACATTATAAAGAAGGCAACGTAAAAAACTTTCCACCAATGTGATTAAAGAAAGAAATCGGGAACAACCGCCATTCCTCTTTTGCGGTGCAGGTAATTGTAAATCTCCACCTGCGACCTCACTTTTTTGGTATTGCGTGGATTTACATAAAGATTGTTCTGCTCGTTGTTGAGAATCCTGGCTTTGATATTATCATGAAGTTGTATGTCGAGCAAAGCTTTCAGTTCTTCCCGTAGTCCATCGTCGAGGATCGGGCAGGTAGCTTCAATGCGGTGATCAATATTGCGCACCATCCAATCGGCAGAAGAAATGAATACTTTCTCTTTGCCATCGTTGTGAAAAATCATCACCCTCGCATGTTCGAGGTATTCATCTACAATGCTGATGGCTTGTACCGCCATTTTAAATTTCTTATTTTCTGTATACATGCAGCAGATACCACGGATCACCATTTTTATTTCAACACCCGCTTTGGCTGCATCGTATAATTTCTGAATGAGCAGTTCATCACTCAGTGAATTCAGTTTTAATGTGATGCCGCCTTTTTTACCAGACTGTACATTTTTGATTTCACGGTTGATGAGTGCAAAGAGTTGTTTGCGCATGCCGGGTGGACTGATAATAATCGTTTTGCAGGAACGCAGGTAAGATTCTCTTGTTTTCGGACTTTCGAGATAAGTGAATATGCGGTTTACATCGGCCATGATATTGCGGTCGGATGTAAGCAGGCAATGGTCACCGTAAGCAAGCGCTGTTTTTTCATTCAGGTTTCCGGTGCTTACAAAACCATAGTGAGTTGTTTGATTATTACTGCGTTTTTTGATCAGGCAGAGCTTGGCATGTACTTTCATACCGGGAACGCCTAGCAGCACTTTTACACCGGATTCTTCCAGTTCCTTTTTCCATTCCAGGTTGGCTTCTTCATCAAACCGGGCCCTGAGTTCAATCACCACCGTAACCTGTTTGCCGTTTCTTACGGCATTGGTAATGGCATTGATTACTTTTGACCGGCGGGCAAGGCGATAGCAGGTGATTTTTATACTCACCACTTCCGGATCAATGGCTGCTTCCCGCAATAGGTCTATAACACTGTTAAAGGAGTGATAGGGGAAGTGCAACAGAATATCTTTCTCCAGTATCGTACTGGTTACACTATGTGCACTGCGCAGTTGCGGATGCGTGAATGGTTTCTTACGCTGACTTTTCAGTTTGAAAACAGATTCAGGAAAATCAATAAAGTCTTTGAAATTATGAATCCGGCCACCGGGAATTAAATTGTCTTTGTGTGACAATCCCAGCCTTTTTACAAGATAAGTGAGCAGGGCAGGAGGAATGTCTTTATCAAATACAAAACGCACGGGTTTTCCTTTCTTCCTGTTTTTGAGTCCTTTCTCAATCTTTTCCATGAGTGACGTAGATACATCATTGTCGATGTCTATTTCTGCATCACGGGTGAGTTTGATCGTATGCGCCGTAAACTGGTCATAGCCAAAAAACGAAAAAATATTCGGCAGGCAATAGCGAACAATGTCTTCAAGCAATATGATGTGCTGTTCTTCATTCTTTGAAGGCAGGATCACGAACCGTGAAAGGCTTCTAACAGGAACGGATACCAGCGCAAATTTCTGTGGGATTGATTTGTCTTTTCTCGACAGTGTACAGGCAAGGTAGATCGATTTGTCGTTCAGCACCGGGAAGTTGTGGATGCTTTCAATCATCAGCGGCACGATATAACTCCGTACTTCTTCATTGAAATACTGCAACACATATTTCTGCTGGGTGATATTCAGTTTCTTTTCATCAACCAGGAAAACCTGTTGTTTCTTCAGTTCTCTCAGTATTTCATTCCAGATGCGGTCGAAATCATTCTGCATCTGCAATACTTTCTCCTGAATTTCTTCGAGGATGCGATCTGGATCGAGTTCCAGGTGCATACGGGCTTTGCTGCCCAATGAAATCATCCGCCGTAAGGCAGCCACTCTCACCCTGAAAAATTCATCGAGGTTATTGCTGAAAATACCCAGGAATTTTAATCTTTCCTTTAATGGAACAGCTTCGTCGGCCGCTTCCTGTAAAACACGCTCATTGAAAGCCAGCCAGCTGATATCCCGGATAATTGTTTTTCTTTTATGCAAAACGATGAGTTATGAGAATATTTATAACGTTGTACCTTAACCGAAATGTTCGATCGCAATACAAATTAATATCGAATCCTTATCAGCAATCAGGTTGCTGTATTAAGAAATTGTCAATTTTATTTTAATTTTTCTATGATCCTGGTAGTGGAAATGCCATCCACCATATCTGCCAATACTACACGACCGCCGTTTTCGATTACTTCTTTTGCACCGGCAATCTGTTCAACGGTATAATCGCCGCCTTTAACCAATACATCGGGCATAACTGCTTTGATCAGGTTCAATGGGGTATCATCCTCAAATAAAATAACAGCGTCCGTCATCACCATCGATGCAAGCAATAAACAACGGGCATCCTGTTCATTTACCGGTCGGGTAGGGCCTTTGAGTCTTTTAACGGATGCATCGGAGTTTACACCCACTATGAGTATATCTCCCAGCGATGCTGCCTGAGACAACGAAGAAATATGTCCCTTGTGCAGGATATCAAAAACTCCATTCGTAAAAACGATGGTTTTATTTTTAAGCTTCCAGCGACTAACCTGTCGGGTTAGTTCATCCAACTGGTAAATTTTCTCCTGTATCGATTGTACTGATTTCATGTTTCTTTTTATTCATGTAGGGAAGTGCTGCAAGCGAAGCGAGCCCAACAATTACAATAATGCCGGTTGATACGCCCCAGATCAACCAACCGAATGCTTTGCCCAATGGTGGATCAATATTGTAGATCACCAGTGTTTGCATTACAAAAATGGGGAATGATCCGATTCCGCCTGGTGTGGCAATCATCGCCAGTGTTGCCAATGAGAGTACCGAAAAAGCTGCTTTGATGCTCAGATGATTTACACCTTCCATCGCAAAAAATCCCAGGTAAATCTGTAAGAGGTACATCATCCAGATGAAAATGGTATGCAGTATAAAGGCCCGACTCTGTTTCAATCGGCGAATAGAACGGAATCCCTCACCAATCCCCTTGATGATATTGTTTATTTTAAGGATGATCTTGCTATGGGGGAACTTCCGGAACAACCATTTCACCAGCAATACAATCCCAACGATCACTCCGGCAACGATGAGCAGTTTAACCCAGATCGGCATACCAGGAGAATCCATAATCAGATTGATTTCTTTCTTCACAAAACTGCCTACCACATCAATCTGAATCAATACAGTTAAGCCAATGAATAAAAGATAACACACAAAATCAAAACTGCGCTCTACGATGATGGTGCCTACGAGTTTATCGGCTTTCAGTTTTTCATACCGTGCAAGAAATGTGCATTTGAGGATTTCGCCCAAACGGGGGATAGCAGCATTGGCCAGATAACCCACCATTGTAACAGCAAATACATTTTTTAATGCAGGTTTGTACCCCAGTGGCTCCATCAGTAATTTCCAGCGCATAGACCGACTTAAATGACTCAGGATGCTCATTGCAGAAACAGGAATGACCAGCCAGTAGTTAGCATGCTGAAGCGCTGCATAAAATTCTGTTTTCTCAGCATCCGTCATTGATTTCAGCTGCCACCAGACAAGGAATATGCCACCACCCAGGAATAAAAGGTATTGCAGTATTGAAAAAAAGCGTTTACGCATAACTGGTGACAAGTTACAAAGGCTTTGCTAAACTAAAACAAACTGTGCAGTGATCAGGCTACTTTCATGTTATCAATCAGCCTGACTTCTCCGAGATAGGCGGCAATGAGTGCCACTACACCCGTTTGACCATCCCAGGTTTCGATGGGGTGGAGTAATGGATCTGTAAGTGCGATATAGTCGATGCGGAATCCCTGGGCCAATAAAATGCTGGCCGCCCCCTTCAACAGTTGATCCTGGTTGCCGGGTGTGATATGCTTTTTTATATAGATGAGGCTTTGATAAATGGCCAGTGCCTGGATTCTTTGTTCTTTATCCAATCGCATGTTCCGGCTGCTCATGGCCAGTCCGTCGGTTTCCCTGATTGTTTCGCCGATCCTGAGCTCTGCCTTAAAGCCTCTCAATGTCATCATCCGCTGAATCACCATGCATTGCTGGTAATCTTTCCGGCCAAGGTAAAGTACATCACAAGGCACAATGGTCAATAACCGGTCTACTACCTGGCAAACGCCCTGAAAGTGCCCGGGACGATAACTTCCTTCGAGCAGGGTTTCCAGGTAACCGAGGTCATATGATTTTGCTTTATAATCTGTAGGATAAATTTCATCCACCGAAGGAAGAAAGAGCAGGTCGCAACCAGCTGCCTCCAGCATATCAATATCTTTCTCGATGGTAATAGGGTATTTTTCAAAATCACTTCGGTTATTGAACTGCGTAGGATTTACAAAGATGCTGCAGATTACCAGGTCATTTTCCTGCCGGGCCTGACGGATGAGTGAAATATGGCCTTCATGCAGGGCGCCCATAGTGGGCACAAAACCCGATTTCAACCCTTTTTTGTGTTGATTTTCAATATAAGCGGTCGTTTCTGCCGACAATTTAAGAATGATCATACCGGGTTGTTTATGGGCTGCAAATGCCTGTGCAATAATAATTTCAATAAATAATCAGTACCTTTGCACACCGTTTTAAAAATATTGCGCATCTAACTAAGCACAAATGTCTACAAAGAAAAGAATATTATTCATTGCAAATGAAATGTCGCCGTACCTCGAGCTGACAGAATTTGCGGAGATTGTGAATAAACTGGCTGTACTTTCCAATGATAATAACCTCGAAGTTAGATGTATCATGCCTCGTTTTGGCGTAATCAACGAAAGACGTCATCGTTTACACGAAGTTGTTCGCTTATCAGGTATTAATGTTTCGATCGGAAATGATGATTATCCACTGGTTATTAAAGTAGCGTCATTGCCCAATGCAAGGTTACAGGTTTACTTCCTCGATAACGAAGATTATTTCAAACGCAAATCCATTTTCACCGATGAAAAGGAAAAATGGTTTGATGACAATGATCTGAGAACAGTTTTATTCTGCAAAGGAGCGCTCGAAACCGTGAAAAAATTCGGCTGGCCACCCGACCTGATCCATTGCAGTGGCTGGATGACAGGACTTATCCCGATGTTCATCAAATCGGCTTACAAGAAAGAACCGGTATTCAGCAACAGCAAAGTAATCTATACCATCGGCCACAATACTTTCAAAGAAAAAATTGGCGCCGAATTCCTGAAACTCGCTGCTATCAACGATTACGTAACCAAAAAAGAACTGGAAGTATTTAAAGACAACAACAATGCGGCGATGTTCAGAGGTGGTGCCAGTTATGCAGATGCCATTACATTTGGAGCTTCCAATGTTGATAAAAAACTGGTGGATGAATTTTCAAAAGTGAAAGGTAAAAAGGTGTTGAAATTCAACGAAGAATCTGATTTAACAGACTATTTACAATTATATACCGACCTTTCGAAATAGAAATCAACCAACCCATTGTATAAATTTATTCCTGTGCACAGAAGAATTGTAACCATTTCTCTCCTGGCTTTTACTGCCCTTGTTCTATTTAACTGGAGTTGTACCAAACTCGACACCACCACCATCGGTGCAGACCTGATTCCGGAAGTTGACAACGTAAATACATTTGCAGATACCCTTGATATCATCAGCACACAGGGTGTTTTTGCCAACGACAGCAACCGCCTGAGTTTAACAGAGGAATTTGCACTTGGTAAAATTGACAATGATCCATTGATGGGCAGTACTGAAGCCAAATTATTTCTTCAGTTGAAACCACCATTCTATCCTTATTATATAGGTAAGCAGGCGAAGGATACCATCGTTCAGGCCGATTCAGTGGTGTTGTGCCTTAGTTATAAAGCCTTCTGGGGCGATAGTACTGTTCCTTTGCAGTTCCAGGTTTATGAGGTAGCCAATGATTTCACCAATACCTGGGATTCTATATTCACCAGTTCCGGCGCTATTTTCAATAGTATTAAATATGCTCCATTCCTGGATCTTCCGATCAGTACGTCCGAAATCATTCGATGTAAGAACACTTGGGTAACTATGTTAAAATCGGAAAGGGTAAAGATTCAGTGAATAACCAGATCAGGATTAAATTGTCTGACAGTTTCCGGGATCGTTTATTCGCAGCTGATAGTTCCTCTACCGGCAACAAAGCTTTTAAAATCGATTCAATTTTCAGAAGGTATACCAATGGATTCGGCATTTTGCCTTTAACAGGTAAAGGGCTCGCTTATATCAACCTGATTGAAGACAATACCCGCCTCGAACTGCATTATAAAAAGAAAAACGGCGGCGTGTTAGATACCGTGTATTCGGCTTTCTATTTCAACTCGGGATTACAGGGCGAAACCATCAGGCCTTCTTCTGTAGCCAACCAGATCAACAGAACCAGGAATTCATTGCCTGCCGGCGACCAGGAATTATACCTGCAGACCAACCCCGGTACTTATGCAAATCTTTCCATTCCTGAACTGGGAACACTTACAAACAGGGTCATTCACAGGGCAGAATTGCAGATTCAGCAGATTCCTGATGTAAATCCTGATATGGATAAAATATTTTCGCCGCCTCCATTTGTTTACATGGATATGATTGATACCGGGCGCAACAACGAAGTGGAAACCCGTTTACTTCGACCTGAATCCGGGAAGTTTTTATAATCCTGATAATAAGTCTGCATTTTATCCATCCGGTGGTGATGTAGATGTAAATTATTATGGCGGATTCCTTACTACCAGAAATGATGCTGCCGGAACCAGGTCGGCTTATAACATTAATATCACCCGCCACGTGCAGCAGATTGTTACCAGGCGTACCAATAACTATACTTTCAGGTTATTCCCGGCACATAGCTTCAGCTATCCGCAGTACGATGATAATCCAAATAACTACGTGAGCAAACGCATCGTGATTCCTTATAAAAATCCGATTGCCTTTGGTCGGATTAGGGTAGGCGGAGGAAACAATCCGAACCCGGCATACCGGATGCGATTGCGGATCATCTATTCCAACATTAAATAAGTTTATTCACATATCAACAAAGTCCTTCTGAAATACAGAAGGACTTTGTTCTTTCATTGGTCAACCCTTATCTTTGCAATCTTAAAAAAAAAGATATATCATATGCCTTATTTATTTACATCAGAATCTGTGAGTGAAGGACACCCGGATAAAGTGGCTGATCAGATCAGCGATGCACTTATTGATCATTTCCTTGCTTTCGATCCAAGCAGTAAAGTAGCCTGCGAAACTTTGGTAACCACTGGCCAGGTTGTACTGGCAGGTGAAGTAAAAAGTAAGGCTTACCTGGATGTACAGGAAATCGCCCGTGGTGTTATCCGTAAAATCGGTTATACCAAAAGTGAATATATGTTTGAAGCCAATTCATGCGGTATCCTTATCGGCTATCCATGAGCAATCAGGCGATATCAACCAGGGTGTAGACCGTAAGAAGAAAGAAGAACAGGGTGCCGGCGACCAGGGTATGATGTTCGGTTATGCTACCAACGAAACAGAAGATTATATGCCACTGGCACTCAACCTGGCACATAAACTCCTGGAAGAACTGGCAGCTGCTGAGAAGAGAAAACAAACAAATCAAATACCTGCGCCCGGATGCAAAAAGCCAGGTAACGCTTGAATACGATGACAACAACCAACCGGTACGCATAGACGCTATCGTGGTTTCAACACAGCACGATGATTTTGGTAAAGATGATGCGATGCTGGCGAAAATCAAAAAGGATATCATCAACATCCTCATTCCAAGGGTGAAAGCGAAATATCCTAAATATGCGCACCTGTTCAATAACAAAATCAAATATCACATCAACCCAACCGGTAAATTCGTAATCGGTGGCCCGCATGGTGATACCGGACTTACCGGTCGTAAGATCATTGTAGATACCTATGGTGGTAAAGGTGCACACGGTGGTGGTGCTTTCAGCGGTAAAGATCCAAGTAAAGTAGATCGTTCTGCTGCTTATGCAACCAGGCATATTGCCAAGAACCTTGTAGCAGCCGGTTTGTGCAGACGAAGTATTGGTTCAGGTTTCTTATGCCATCGGTGTGGCCCAGCCAACCAGCATCAACGTGAATACTTATGGTACTGCCAAAGTAAATCTGACCGATGGTCAGATTGCTGATACAATCATGAAAATGCAGTTGCTTTGATATGCGCCCTTATTTCATCGAACAACGCCTTAAACTGCGTAACCCGATGTACAGCGAAACTGCAGCTTATGGTCATATGGGCCGTAAGAATGAAGTAGTTGAAAAAACATTCACTTCTCCTGATGGTAAAGTAGTGAAGAAGAAAGTGGAACTGTTTACCTGGGAAAAACTGGATGCAGTGAAAGAGGTAAAAAAAGCATTCGGACTTAAATAATCACAAACTGATTGATCAGATTAAACAACCATAAGTTTCTAAAGCTTATGGTTGTTTTTCTTTGTATCAATAACTGACTAAATTTGATCAGTGAAAAATTTCAGACATCAGCACCAGCGCCCCAAAAAGAATACCCTTGTTGTGGGCAGGGAAGCGGTGATCAAAGCATTAAAAGAAGGCAAACAACTCGAAAGGATTTACCTGCAGTCAACCGTACATGGCCCGCTGATCGATGAGATCAGGAAGCTGGCAGCAGAATACGCTCGTGCCAATCAATAAAGTGCCGGTTGAAAAGCTGAACAACTTCAATGTGAGCAATCATGAAGGCTGTATCGCACAGATTGCCAAAATTCAATACCAGGATCTGCAACAGGTAATATCGTTTGTGGTAGACAATGGTGAAGTGCCTTTGTTCCTGATACTGGATGGCATCACAGATATCCGCAACATCGGCGGTATTGCCCGCAGTGCTTTTTGTTTTGGTGTGAATGCCATCATTATACCCGATAAAGGAGTAGGAGCCTTGAATGAAGATGCGATTCTTACTTCAGCCGGCGCTTTGGAAAAAATTGCCGTATGCCGGGTAAACAGCCTGATGAAAGCCGTGGATGACCTGCACCTCAATGGTATCAAAGTGTTTGCCAGCGAAATGAAAGCCGAAAAGAAAGTTGCCGATTGTGATTTTACCGAACCTTGCGCCATTGTGATGGGAGGTGAGGAGCATGGCGTTTATCCTGCACTGATGAAAATATGTGATGAACAATTTCGTATACCCATGACCGGTGATTTCGATTCACTGAATGTTTCTGTTGCAACCGGAATTATTCTTTATGAAGTGATGCAAACAAAGAACCCGATAATTGTTATCAATACATGCATTTATGAATGAGCGAGATGGATTAAACTGGTAGAATGTCCGCGAGATGCCATGCAAGGCTGGCCGCATTTTATTCCGACTGAAAAAAAGATCGCAATACATCAATGCGCTGCTGAAAGTTGGTTTTGATACCATTGATTTCGGAAGTTTTGTATCACCGAAAGCCATCCCGCAGATGGCCGATACAAAAGAAGTGCTGAAAGGACTGGATCTTACTGGTTCACCGCAGCAAATTACTGGCCATTGTTGCCAATAAACGAGGCGCTGAAGAAGCCGTGCAGTATGATGAAATCAGTTACCTGGGTTTTCCCTTTTCCATTTCAGAAACCTTTCAGCAACGAAACACCAATAGCCAGCATCGACCAGTCTTTTCATACAGTCAGGAGCCATGCAGCAATCTTTGTGTAAATCATAAAAAACAACTGGTGGTTTATATATCGATGGGCTTTGGAAATCCTTATGGTGATCCATACAATGAATCCATCGTATTTCACTGGGTGAATAAACTAGCGGCAGAGGGTGTACGGCATTATTTCGTTGGCAGATACGGTGGGACTCGCAACGCCCGAACAGGTGAAGCAGTGCTACAGCGCACTTGATAAAAGAACTGCCCACAATTGAAACAGGGGTACACCTGCATTCTACAGCAGCCAACTGGAAACAGAAAGCCGAAGCCGCACTGAATGCAGGCTGCAGGCGTTTCGACGGGGCGCTGAAAGGTATTGGCGGTTGCCCGATGGCAGGCGATGATCTGGTTGGAAATATGAATACGGAATGGATGATTCCATTTTTCAGGGAACAGAACTTACTGAAAGGCATAAACGAAGATGCGCTTGCAGAAAGTTCCGCTTTGGCAACAGAAATTTTTATTTAACCTTCCGGCGCAATAATCTTTATGAATTTTCACCTGGAATTTACACCGAAGCCATTTGATCTGAAGATCAGCCACCGGCATCAATTATTCCTGGCCGGTTCCTGTTTTACCGAACAGATCGGGAGTAAACTCAGCTGGCATAAATTCCGCACCATTGATAATCCGCATGGAATTTTATTTAACCCGGTTAGTATTGCCCAGGCAATCCATACTTACATTATCAACAAAGAGTATAAAGCAGAGGATCTCTTTTATCACCATGAACTCTGGGGCAGTTGGGATCATCATACCCGCTTTTCTTCTCCTGAACAAAAAAATAGTCTGGAGCTGATCAATGCATCACAGCAAAAGGCACATCATTTTCTGAAAGAAGCGAACTGGTTGCTACTGACCCTGGGCTCTGCATTTGTATATGAACTGGAAGACAAGAGAGTTGTAGCAAACTGTCACAAAGTGCCTGCTGATAAATTCAATAAACGATTATTGAAAGAAGCAGAAGTAATTGCTGTATTGCAGCACATGATCAAGGAACTTCAACAGTTTAACCCGGCTTTAAACATCATATTCACTATCAGTCCGGTTCGGCACCTGAGGGATGGCTTTGTAGAAAACAACCGCAGCAAAGCGACCCTGATCAGTGCTGTACACCAGCTCACAGAAAACAACTCTGGCGTTTTTTATTTCCCGGCTTATGAACTGGTGATCGATGATCTCCGGGATTACCGATTTTATGCGGAAGACATGGTGCATCCCGAATTACGCAGCCACACAGTATGTTTGGGAAAAATTCATCAGCGCTTGTATTGACGAAGATTCCCGGAAACTGATGAAGGAAATAGCCGTCATCAATGCGGCCCGGAGTCATAAACCTTTTCACCCGTCTTCTCAGCAACACCAGAAATTCCTGCTCAATAACCTCGAAAAAGCCAGGCAATTACAGCTGGATTACCCCTACATCGACCTGGCCGACGAAATCAGCTATTTCGCTACCACGGTTTAACTGGTATTTCTCAGAATTTATTGCTAACTTTCAACAGTAAAACAGCCATTTGAGCTGAAAAAATAAAGTCTATGAAAAAAATACTCGTAGCAGCTGCATTTCTTCTTTGCAGTTTTGCAGGAATTAGTCAGAAAGTTAACAGGATAACGCTAACGGATAACGGCAGTTCTTCCATCATCACTTTTGCATTGGATGAAAATGTAGTGGTAAACATTTCCCAGAACGGAAACCTGGTAGAGTGGGGTGTCGACCGCTATGCTGGTCGTATTGATAATAATATTCAGCGCAAACTTGATGAATATACCGGTCGGGTAGAATATTATACTGAAAACGATAACGAAGCTTTCAGGGGTAAAATCAAATACATCGGTAAAACACTGATTACTTATTATGCATCTTTCGATAACCAGGTATTTGCCGGAAGAATGAAATCTGTAGGTTCACAGAATATTGAATATTACAGCAATTTTGATGAAACGGCTTCACAGGGTAAAATCAAACAGATCGGCCAGATGCCTTTCAGCTATTATTCATCTTTCGACAATGATGCGTTTAAAGGCAAAATAAAATCTGCCGGATCAGTGGCCATCACTTATTATTCTGCATTTGAAGACAAAGGCTTTGCCGGCAAGGTAAAATCAATCGGAGGTAATCCATTTGTATATTATTCTTCACAGGAAGCGCAGGTAGGGTTGAGGGGAATGCTAAGAACCGGTCGCCAGGTTCAGATCATCAATGGCGTTACTTTCTGGGTAAAGTATAACTAAGCAGATTAAAACTTAAGCAATAGAAAAACCTGCATGGATGTGCAGGTTTTTTAGTTATGTATTACTAAAAGTATTTGGTAAAAAGTTAATTTATTTAATACAATCTCAAATTTTAAATGTAGAATTCCTTAGTTGATGCTACCGAAGTACCGAAGTTGAAGTTTGCTCCTTCCCGAAATCGCGTTGTATATCCCTGCCCGTTCCGTCAGGCGGGGATTTCGGGTGCCTTTTTTGGGTACCTTTTTGGGCAAGCAAAAAGGTACGTTAATAACTGAAAGAAATTTCAAGAAACTTAAATATTAAATTCATAAAACAGTTTAGATACCAGAAAAAAAGAGCTTTCGTACTAATGAGACATATTTAATTTGAAATGAAGGATACATCAATGAATCCTGTCACCCCTCACTTCAGCACTATTCATCAGTTCCTTTTCATATACCAGCCATTCGGCCCAGCGCTGACGTACAATTTTCTTATCAATATAATGTTCGGCAAGCGTAATAAACAAGGTATAATGTCCGGCTTCACTCTCCATGAATTTCCGGTAAAACCTGCGCATATATTCGTCATCCAATCCTTCACTCAGCCGTTTGAATCTTTCACAACTCCGGGCTTCTATCAGGGCCATGATCAGCATCTGATCGAGGAATCTTTCCTGTGGACTTCCACCTTTCTTCTGAAAATCCAGAAGCTTGTTTACATACACATCTTTTCTCTGCCGGCCCAATGACAAATTCCGTTTTTTCAATTCCGCCAGTACCATGCGGAAGTGTCCCCATTCCTCGGTAACAATCGGGCTCAGTTCCTCCACCAGCAACGCTTTTTCAGGATTTTTCTGAATCAATGAAATGCAGGTAGTGGCTGCCTTCTGTTCACAATAAGCATGGTCGGTAAGAATTTCTTCCAGTTGAATTTCGGCAAGATTCACCCAGCGGGGATCGGTTGGCAATCGCAACCCGAGGATATTGCGGGTATGTTCACTTAATTGTTCATCCATACACAAAATTAAAAAATGCAGGGCACAGGCAGGTATTTTTTCATTACAAATCGGAACTAGCCTTTGATAATTTTGATTTACTTTACAGTCTACAAACTGATATATGAGAATTTTCTTTTTCCTTCTCTGGTCTGCCGTATGTGCAGCACTCTGTTATATACTCAACACCAAAGCCGTTTTACCTGCACCCCTGGGTAAGTTATTGGCACCCCAGGAAGGGATTTGGCAGAATGCAGAACCCGTGAACCAGGATTATTCAGCCGATCTGCATTTCAATCAACTGGAAGGGAAAGCCGATGTTTATTTTGATGACAGGCTCGTGCCACATGTATTTGCGGAGAAAGAGAACGATGCTTATTTCATCCAGGGATACCTGCATGCTAAATTCAGGTTATGGCAGATGGAATTACAAACACATTCCGCTGCAGGAAGAGCCAGTGAGATAGTTGGCGATATTGCGCTTAACCACGACCGTGAGTTCAGACGTTTGGGAATGGTATATGGTGCAGAAAGATCCATGGTTGAAATGGAAAAAGATCCTGAAATCAAAGCCGCATGTGATGCTTATACAGCAGGCGTAAACGCTTATATCGGTTCCTTAACCAAAAGTACGTTGCCACTCGAGTACAAACTCCTGGGCTATGAACCAGAAAAATGGAGCAACCTCAAAACAGCGCTTGTTCCTGAAATACATGTCGTATGACCTGGCAGCCGGCGAGAATGATTTTGAAATGACGAATGCAAAATCCTATTTCACCAAACCCATGTTCGACCTGCTTTTCCCGGCAAAGCAGGATTCACTCGATCCGATCATTCCGAAAGGCACGGTATACAAAGAACCATCCATTAAACCAGTAGCGCCGGCCAATGCCGATTCACTTTATTTTAATTTTAAAGATACCGTTACTGCCATAGAAACATCTAAACCCGATCGCAATAACGGCAGTAACAACTGGGCAGTTGCAGGATCCAAAACAAAATCGGGAGCACCGATTTTGTGCAATGACCCGCATTTAGGACTTAACCTTCCTTCGCTTTGGTACGAAATACAATTATCGGTTCCCGGCTTCAATGCATACGGCGCCAGCTTTCCCGGAGCGCCTGGTGTAATCATCGGCTTCAACGACAGTTGTGCTTTCGGCTTTACCAACGGTGGAAGAGATGTAAGGGATTATTATGAAATACAATTCAAAGATGAAAGCAGGCAGGAATACTGGTTCGACAGCGCCTGGCAGAAAACCAGCTTCCGGATAGAAACGATTAAAATTGCCGGACAACCCGATTTTAAAGATACCGTTGCCTATACCTTATTCGGCCCCGTGATGTACGACAAAAGCTTCGGTGGCAAACGCAATACCGGCAATAAAAACTATGCGGTAAGATGGACAGCTCATGATTACAGCAATGAGCTCCGCTTGTTCTATATGCTGAACCATGCAAAGAATTACAATGATTATATGGCAGCTGTGCCGTACCTGAAAACGCCCGGACAAAACTGCATATTTGCCTGCAAAAACGGCGACATCGCTTTGCGTACACAGGGCAATTTTCCGGCCAAATGGCAAGGACAGGGAGATTTTGTAATGCCGGGTACCGATAGTGCTTATATGTGGCAGGGAATGATTCCGTTTGATGAAACACCTTATCAATATAATCCCGAACGTGGATTTGTAAGCAGTGCCAATCAACGCCCGGCTGATTCTACTTATCCATATTACCTTGGCAGCGATTACCCGTCACCGAGAGGATTCATCAGTGAATCGCTATCTTTCCAGCATGCAGAACATCACACCGGAAATGATGATGAAGATGCAAACAGACAATTACAATGTATTTGCAGAAATGGCCAGACCAGTATTTCTGAAAAATATCAACCAGGATATTTTGAATGGCGATGAGAAAAAGTTTTTTGACTTGCTGGTAAAATGGGATCTGCGCAATGATCTCAATTCAAGAGGAGCTACCGTATTTGACCGCACCTGGAAGTATTTCATGGATACAGTTTACAGTGATGAATATGCGAAAGCTCCGGAGAACAGCATGTATCCCTTTGAAAGTACTCTGTTGGAATCAGTATTGAAAGACTCTGCCTATATCTTCCTGGATGATTTGAAAACACCCGCTGTTGAAACCATCAAAGAAATGACCACCATTGCGTTTAAAAGAGCCGTGGTTGCACTGAAACAAATTGAAACAGAAGGAAAACTGGAATGGGCTAAGTATAAAGACACGAGGGTGAATCACCTGTTGCGGCTACCTTCTTTCAGCAGGTTGCATTTACCGATTGGCGGTGGTACGCATATCATCAATGCGACTAAAGACAATCACGGCCCCAGTTGGAGAATGGTGGTTAGTTTAACGAAAGAAACCGAAGCTTATGGAATCTATCCCGGCGGCCAGAGTGGAAATCCCGGAAGTAAATATTACGATAATGCCATCGATAATTGGGTTGCAGGAGAATATTACAAACTGTGGATGATGACAAAAGATGAACAGAAAGACAAAAGAATCATTGCACACATGAAATTCGGTAAATCATAAACAAGGTTCTTTCAAACAATATTTATCTGATTTTATTAATAACACTTACATGAAATTTTTTGTATCAATAATATTAATTGCCCTTTTAAGTTTTGCCAGCTGTTTGTTTTTTCCCTGGTGGACGATTGCCATTGCAGCAGCAGTGGTTTCATTGATTATTGCACAAAAACCACTGGCATCTTTTTTTGCAGGGTTTATTGCATTGTTTCTTTTATGGGGTGGATTAAGTTTCTGGATGAGCCAGCAGAACAATCATATATTGGCGCATAAAATTTCGGTAGTTATACTGAAACAGGATAATCCATACCTGCTGATACTGGCAACCGCTTTGATAGGGGCACTGGTAGCGGGTTTCGCTGCACTGGCAGCAAGTTATATCCGACCTAAAACTGCGCCAAAAACCATCTGATTATTTAAGAAAAATCAACGCATTACTGCAACGGGTAAATGTTTTTGCATTTCAGTAACATTTACACGGGTATATTCGTTTGCCAATTATACGTATGAAACTATTTACTACACTTTTCTTTCTTTTTACAGTTATCCAATCAGACGCCCAGAAAATCTTCGGAATCATTTATGATGACAATGGGGATTTATTGCCATATGCGTCTGTCACCATCAAAGGAACTTCTTCGGGTGCCAGTGCCAATAACAAAGGGAAATTTTCATTCAATGTCGCTCCCGGTACCTACACACTGGTTTGTCAGCATATCGGTTATACATCTTCCGAAAAAACAGTTACTGTAAAAGATGATACGGAGGTAACCTTCATCCTTAGCCGCCAGAAGTATACGATGAAAGAAGTGGTTGTCAAAAGCGGGGGAGAAGATCCTGCTTATGAAATCATCCGCCAGGCCATTCGGAAAAGATCTTATTACAATGAGCAGGTCAAAGGATTTAATTGCGATTTATACAGCAAAGACATTATCAAACTCAGGAATCTGCCCGACAAGCTTTTTGGTCAGAAAATCCCTACCGATGATCGTAAAGAGATGGGGCTGGATTCAACCGGTAAAGGAATTATTTATTTATCAGAATCGGTGTCAAAAGTTTACACCGAAGTGCCTGATAAATTTAAAATGGAAGTCATTAGCAGTCGGGTAAGCGGTACCGAAAGTTTCGGATTTACATTTCCGGCTTTCATCAGTTTGTATAAAAACAATGTAACCGTATTTACGGAGAAGTTCAATCCACGTGGATTTATTTCGCCCATTGCAGATGGTGCCTTGAAGTATTATAAGTATAAATTCATGGGTTCATTCATTGAAGATGGAAAAATAGTGAATGCAATCAAAGTCATACCACGCCGCACCTATGAACCATTATTTTCCGGAACCATCAATATTACCGATGGCGACTGGAGAATTCAGAGTTTCGACCTGTTGCTCACCAAAACAGCACAACTGGAAATCATGGATACGCTGCAGATCAGGCAGCTACACGTTCCCGTTGGAAATGATGTCTGGAGAGTAAAGAACCAGTTACTCTATTTCAATTTCAAAATGTTTAAAATTGATGCGATCGGTAATTTCCAGACAGTTTATTCGGGGTACCAGATCAATCCGGTTTATGAGAAAAAAGTATTCGACCGGATTTTTATCAGGTATGATACAGCAGTAAATAAACGCAGTAAGGCTTATTGGGACAGCATCCGGCCTGTTCCGCTTGAATGGGAAGAAAAAAGAGACTACCAGTTCAAGGACAGTATGTACCAGTTGAACAAAGATTCTATGTTCAGCAGTCGCGACATAGATTCATTAAAGAAAAGACAGGGCAAAATAAAACCACTTAAAATTTTCATGCCCGGCATTCATCGTACCCATTACAGCAAAACAAATACCTATCGCTGGGGAATTGAACCATTGCTGCTGCATGTGAATTACAATACCGCTGAAGGTCTTGTTCCTGAACTGGCATTCTATTATGAAAAATACATGCGCAAATCAAGAACCCGGTTATTGATTGAACCCACCCTGCGGTATGGTTTCAGCAATACCCACCTGAATGCCTGGATGACCGTAACCTTACAGGCAAGAGATGCCCGTACCGACCGGAAAATCAAAAGAGAAACCTGGCAGTTCGGGGGAGGTAAAAGAGTGTCTCAGTTTAATAAAGACAATCCGATTCAACCCTGGGTAAATTCAATAGGAACGTTGTTGTACGGCGATAATTACATGAAGATTTATGAAAACTATTACGGAAGCGCTTCTTTCAATAAAAAATATGAAAGCGGTTTTGGATTTACTGTAAACGCCCTCTTTGAAGACAGGATACCATTGAACAACACCACGACTTTCACTTTTAAGGACACCAATAATTTTCAGCCCAACTATCCGGTTGAACGCATTGCTGCATCAGAATGGTTCAGGCACCAGGCCTTTACGGTTGGGGTTGAAATGAGTTTCCGTCCAGGGCAACGTTATATTCAATTGCCACGAACAAAAATACCTATTGGTTCCCGTTACCCTACGTTTACTTTGGCTTATACCAAAGGCATCAATGGTATTTTCGGAAGTGATGTTGATTTCGACAAATGGGCAATCGGCGTTTATGATGATAAGAACCTGAAACTCGCAGGTACACTGAAATATAAATTTGGTGTGGGTGGATTTCTCAATACCAGAAAACTATACATCCAGGATTATCAGCATTTCAATGGTAACCAGTTGAGGGCTGCCAGTGCTTATGTAAATAGTTTCCAGCTGGCTGAATATTATGCCAATTCAACTACCGCCAATATTTATGGGATAGGGCATATTGAACATCACCTGAATGGTTTGCTCACGAATAAAATTCCTTTATTCAAAAGACTGAACTGGAATCTTGTTGTTGGCGGAAATGCTTTTTATGTAAATGAAAAAAACAATTACTCAGAAGTTTTTGTGGGTCTGGAAAATATATTGAAAATATTCCGGGTCGATTTAGTGGGTGCCTATGAGAATGGGAAAACAGGAAAATCGGGCATCCGCATTGGTGCTGGTGGCCTGTTGGGTGGCAGTGTTTCCAGAGACAGGAATGCGTCTGTCGAGAGGTAATACCATCAGTATTTCATTCTGATAAACGGCTCAATATTTCATAGTTCCCTAAAATAATTATCTTTGTGCCATAATTTGGTTTGCCCTGCAAGCATCCAATCTTTTTAAGATTTTCCACGAAGGTGGAATCAAATTCAACATTATGGCAATACTACACAACCGGGTTTCCCAGGAGGAACTCAAAAAACGGCTGTTTGAAGAAACAGAATTCCGCATTACCGTTTCATTTTACCAGTATTTTTTTATTGAAGATCCGAAAGCATTCAGGGATAATCTGTATGTCGGATTGAACGAACTGAGGGTCTTTGGCCGCATTTATGTTGCCAATGAAGGCATCAATGCACAGGTGAGCATTCCCGAATCGAATTTTGAGCAGTTCAGGCAGTACCTCTACAGTTTTCCACCTTTAGATGGTTTAAGACTTAATGTAGCCGTTGATGATGATGGAAAATCATTCTGGGTGCTGAAAATAAAAGTAAGGGAGAAGATAGTTGCCGATGGTATCAACGATCCCGATTTCGACATGGCCAACCGCGGCAAATATGTAAACGCAGAGGCGTTTAACCGACTCACGGAAGACCCGGATACTGTAGTAGTGGATATGCGCAATCATTACGAATATGAAGTGGGGCATTTTGAGAATGCCATAGAAATACCCAGTGATACATTCAGGGAACAATTGCCGATGGCGGCTGAAATGCTGGCAGAAAAAAAAGACAAGAACATCATTATGTACTGTACAGGCGGTATCCGTTGTGAGAAAGCCAGTGCGTATATGCTTCACCGTGGTTTTAAAAATGTGTTTCACCTTGAAGGCGGTATTATTCACTATGCCAATAAAGTGAAAGAACAACAATTGCCCAATAAGTTTCACGGAAAAAATTTCGTGTTCGATGAAAGACTGGGAGAACGGATTTCAGATGAGATCATTTCTAAATGTCATCAGTGTGGCGAACCAGCCGATACGCATACCAACTGTAAAAATGAAGGTTGCCATTTGTTGTTTATTCAATGTAAAGCCTGTGCAGAAAAGCATGCCGGTTGTTGCAGCCAGGCCTGTCATGATGTAATTTTACTCCCGGAAGAAGAACAGAAATTATTACGCAAAGGAATCGACAAGGGTAGGATGGTATTCAATAAATCCCGGCAACGTTTAAGACCAAGGCTGAACGAAGAAATATAATAGAGCATTAAGCAAATAAAAAAGTCCGGTTACAATATGTACCGGACTTTTATTTTGTAATACTTTTTGATTAAACATTAAACCTGAAGTGCATCACATCTCCATCCTGTACCAGGTACTCTTTCCCTTCAATTCTTAATTTGCCATTGTCACGGCAGGCTGCTTCAGAACCATATTTTACGAAATCATCATAAGCAATTACTTCAGCTTTGATAAATCCTTTTTCAAAATCGGTATGAATTACACCTGCGGCCTGTGGCGCTTTCCAGCCTTTGTGGATCGTCCAGGCCCTTACTTCCTGTACTCCGGCAGTAAAATAGGTAGACAGGTTCAGTAATTTATAGGTTGAATGAATCAGCCTGTCGAGTGCCGGTTCAGTCATCTTATATTCTTCCATGAACATCTGCTTATCGTCTGCATCTTCAAATTCTGCGATCTGTGCTTCAATGGCATTTGTCATCACAATCACTTCATTTCCTTCATTCTTTACTGCTTCAATCAAGGCCTGCGAATATTTATTACCGGTATGCATAGACGCTTCGTCTACATTGGCAACATAAAGGATCGGTTTATCTGTCAGCAGGAAAAGATCAGCAATGGCCGATTTTTCTTCTTTGGTTAAACCAAGGGTCATGATATTTTTGCCATTGTCTAAATGTGCTTTGCACTGCTGCAGAATTTCATATTCTGCTTTGATTTTAGGATCGCCCTGTTTGATCATTTTTTCGGTACGCTGCATTTTCTTTTCAACGCTCTCCAGGTCTTTCAGCTGTAATTCCGTTTCAATAATCTCTTTATCACTTACCGGATTGATAGCGCCTTCTTCCCTCAGGATATTATCATCTTCAAAACAACGGATCACATGAATAATGGCATCCACTTCACGGATATTGGCCAGGAACTTATTGCCCAGACCTTCACCTTTACTGGCGCCACGAACCAATCCGGCGATGTCAACAATTTCAATCTGCGTTGGAACTACCCGAACAGGTTTTACCAGTTCCTCCAGTTTATTCAAACGGGGATCGGGAACATTCACCAACCCTGTATTGGGCTCGATGGTACAGAAGCGGTAATTGCTGGCCTGCGCTTTTGCGCTGCTGCTAACCGCATTAAATAAAGTTGATTTTCCTACATTGGGTAATCCTACGATGCCTGCTTGAAGTGCCATTGCTTAAATTATATTGAATAAAATGATCGAAAACCGGTGCGGCTTTTAAAACCGGGTGCAAAGGTAAGGGTTGCAATCAATTTTATTTTGAGATAAAGCCTTAACTTTCGACCCGGCTTTAAACAAATTAAAAATCACCAATGGCATTAAGTCGCATCTGGTCGGCCTTTATCATCATCGCAATCGTTGTAGCGGGTATAAAAGCCTTCGTTTTTCCCGATCACAGAACCATTTTTTCTAATATGGTCACTGGCAAATCGGGCGATACCATCAAAATTGCTACCCTGGATACGGCTTTTGCCGATAAAATGATCCTCCGCAAGCTGGATTCAACAAAGGTTTATGAAGCCAATGGCCACCTGATGAGCCATTCAGGAAATGGCAAGTTGCTTTCATATAGACTACAATCGGCGGATGGAATTGTGGAAACCTGTCAGACTGCCGTTACACTCTGTTTGAAACTGATCGGCTTTCTGGCCCTGTTCATGGGAATCCTGGCCATTGCCGAAAAAGCAGGTGGCATCAGGTTTTTATCGAGAATCATCGGGCCATTTTTCTCAAGGATTTTTCCCGAAATACCCAAAGGGCATCCTTCGATGGGCCATATGATGATGAATTTTTCAGCCAATCTCATGGGGCTCGACAATGCAGCCACACCATTCGGACTAAAAGCCATGGAAAGCCTGCAGGAACTGAATCCCAATAAAGCAGTGGCTTCCAACTCTCAGATCATGTTCCTTTGCCTGCATGCATCCGGGCTCACACTCATTCCCGTTAGTATCATAGCGCTTCGTTCGGCTGCTAAAGCGGCCAATCCTATGGATATTTTTATCCCTTGCATGATTGCCACTTTTATTGCAACGATTGCGGCCATGATGATTGTCAGCTTTAAACAACGCATCAATATTTTTCAACCGGTAATCCTTGCCTGGATCGGAGGTATTTCTGCTATCATCGCAGCACTGGTGGTTTATATCCGATCACTCAATTCCGAAGATGTTCAGCTTTTTTCGGGAGCGCTCAGCAGTGGTTTGATCCTGCTGATCATATTCCTCATCGTATTGGCTGGTGTTTATAAGAAGATTGATGTTTTTGATGCTTTTATCCAGGGTGCCAAAGGTGGTTTTGAAACAGCGGTTCGCATCATTCCATACCTGGTTGGTATGCTGGTTGCCATCAGTCTATTGCGTACCAGCGGAAGTTTTGATGCCCTCATCAATGGCGTGAAAGGTTTGTTTGCGATGATGGGTACCGATACAAGATTTGTTGATGGACTACCGACCGCACTCATCAAACCTTTCAGCGGTGGTGCTGCCAGGGGAATGATGGTTGATACCATGAAAACCTACGGAGCCGATTCATTCCAGGGAAGATTAAGTTGCATATTACAGGGATCATCTGATACAACTTTCTATGTAATCGCTGTTTATTTCGGGGCAGTATCGGTGAAGAATACACGCTATGCTGTTGGTGCTATGTTGCTGGCCGACCTGGTGGGAATTATTTCATCCATCATCCTCGCTTATCTCTTCTTCGGATAACGGGATGCAGGTTTTGTTTTTTGTGACTTGTTCTTCCGGGTGCTATCCGTTGATTTAACCGAATCGGATTCTTCTTCCTCAGCAGTATAATAATCGGGGCCGAAATTGTTTACCAGGTATTTTGCTTTATATATTCCGCGGTTGAAGCGGTTGCCCAGCGCTATGATGGTTACATCCTGGTTGATCATCCTGATAAATGCTGCATTGTTGCCATGCCACCATCCATTGTGAAAGATGATTTTATTGCCATCAGGATAAATATTCATTCTCCAACCCAAACCATAATTCCTGATCCCTGGCTTTTCATTGCTGTAGGGCATGTAAGCCTGCTCAAGGGTTTCAGCAGTAAACAATAAATTGGTACGCAACAGCCGATCCCATTGAAACAAATCATGCACTGTTGAATAAATGTTTTTATCGCCATAAACACCATCCAGGTGATTGTTGGGTATCAGTTGGCCCTTCCAGTCGTAACTCGGAGTTGTTTTAGAGGAGTCTGCCTGCGTATATACGAAACTGTTAGTCATATTAAGCGGCCGGAAGAAATAAGTCTGCAGGTATTTCGGATACGATATGCCGGAAACTTTTTCGATCAGTAATGCGAGTAGGGCATAATTGGTATTGCAATAACTGAAATGCTTATTGGCAGGAGCAATGTTTTTGATTTCAGCTTTTCTGGTAATAAGGTAATTCAACACGTCCTGGTTACTGATGACGATGGTTTTATTCCATCCAAGCTCATCCATGAAATAAAGATAATTGGGTAAACCGCTGCGGTGATTGAGGAGGTTTCTCACCGTTACTCCGGGATAATTGAATGCAGGAAAATAGACCGATAATTCATCATCCAGTTTCAATTTCTTTTCCTGCCAGAGCTTCAGAACAGCCATTGCAGTGAATGTTTTGGTTACTGATGCAATATGAAAACGGGTAGAAGCATTGATGGTATCTTTTCCTCCCAGATGTGCTATGCCCTGGTATTTTTCATAAAGTATCTGTCCGTTTTTGGCTACCAGTACCGATCCGTTGAATGGCATTTTACCCAGAATGGTATCAAACCATAAACCGCAATCCCGTTGAATCTGCCTGGCTTCCTGGGGATTCACATTGCCTGGGGCGGGTAGTTCAAATTGCGGGATATTGTCTTCCGTTAAAACAGCTTTTTGCTTTTTACTGTCGCTGCTGCATTGTGTAAACGAAAACAAGAGGCAAAATATACATAGGTATTGAACCAGTTTTCTGAAAAGGTTATTGGTCATTCGGGGGTATTTTAAACAATAGTGTCTGATAAAAACCAGGTGTGAACGCTGGCTATAAGTGGTTTCATATAAATATTAAATACTGAAAAGAATATCTTTGTGCAAAATAAGGTGTAAATATCATGGCGGAGAAAAAAAATACCAGCTATCCAAAAGAAAAAATCAACATTCTTTTTTTAGAGAATATCAGCGACGTTGCCGTTGAACAGTTTGCCCGTGCCGGTTATAGCAATGTACGCAAACTGAATGGGGCGATGAGTGAAGCTGAACTGATAAAGGAAATCAGGAATGTACACCTGCTTGGTATCCGGAGCAAAACCATGATCACCAAAAATGTGCTGGATGCTGCAACCAAACTCCAGGCCATCGGATGTTTTTGTATCGGCGTTAACCAGGTTGACCTGAAAACCGCCACGCAAGCCGGGGTGGCTGTTTTTAATGCGCCTTACAGCAATACAAGAAGTGTAGCCGAACTGGTAATCGGTGCATCGATCATGCTGGTTAGAAAAATCATCGATAAAAACAAAGCGGCACATGATGGTTTCTGGATGAAAGATGCCAGGGGAAGTCATGAATTGCGGGGTAAAACAATCGGCATTGTTGGATACGGCAATATCGGCAGCCAGGTAAGTGTACTGGCTGAATCATTGGGAATGAAAGTGATCTTCTACGATGTGGAAACCAAATTGCCATTGGGAAATGCCAGCGATAGCCGCACATTAAAAGAGTTGCTTTCTCAAAGTGATATTGTCACCCTGCATGTTCCGGAATTGGCCAGTACAAAAAACCTGATCAACAAAACAAACCTGAAATATTTTAAGAAAGGTGCCGTGCTGATCAACTATGCAAGGGGAGAAGTGGTTGAGATCAATGCGTTGAGGGCTTCTTTATTATCGGGTCACCTGGGTGGCGCTGCCGTGGATGTTTTCCCGGTTGAACCAGAGAAAAACGGGGATGTATTTAAAACTGCACTTCAGGGCTTATCCAATGTTTTGCTTACGCCGCATATTGGTGGCAGTACTCAGGAGGCTCAAAATAACATAGGCCTCGACGTTAGTAGCAAACTTTTCAACTACCTTGAGAAAGGAGTGAGCAATGGTTCTCATACCATTCCGGCTTTATCATTGCCCCCAATGGAGGGAGCACACAGGATTCTGCATATCCACAAAAATGTTCCCGGTGTAATGAGCCAGATCAACACCAGTTTAAGTAAGAATAAGATCAACATCCTGGGCCAGTACCTCAAAACAAATGATGCCATCGGTTATGTGGTGCTGGATGTAGACAAGCACCTTAGTAAAAATGCATTATCGTTGCTGAAGAATATCAGGCAAACGATCAAGGTGCGGATGCTTTATTAATTCGCAATCTCGAATACAATCCAAATTTTACTGGAATTTCCTGTATGTTCAATATACATTTTAACATTAATATTTTCCAATATTTTCAATAATTACTGAAAATATAATTATCTTTGTATAAAATCAGGGTTATGAAAATCGTTATACTGGGTGCTGGTTTTGGCGGACTAAGACTGGCACGCAAACTGGCCAATAAACCAGGCTTCGACATCACCATCATCGATCGTTTTAACTATCACCAGTTTCAACCTTTGTTTTACCAGGTGGCTACTGCCGGACTGGATGCAAGCAATATATCATTCCCCATCCGTAAGGTTTTTCAGCATGCGAAAAATGTGCAGTTCAGGATGGCAACTGTGCAGGAAATTCAACCAGCCAATAAAAAAGTAATCACAGATACAGGAGAGATCAGTTTTGATCAGCTTGTTATTGCAACCGGTGCAGATACCAACTTTTTTAACAATGCTCAGTTGGAAGAAAATGCTTTTCCTATGAAAAGTACCGTTGAGGCTTTGCAATTGCGCCACCGGCTTTTACTGAATTTTGAAGATGCACTCAGGGCAAAGGACAGGGGAGACATGGAAAAATTAAGAGGGCTGATGAATGTGGTTGTTGTGGGCGCCGGGCCTACCGGTGTTGAACTCAGCGGTGCCATTGCCGATATGAAGCGCTTTCAGCTTCCCAAAGATTATCCGGAACTGGATTTTTCACAGATGAAAATATTCCTGCTCGAAGGCACGGCCAGAACCCTCGCCAATATGAGCGAAAAGTCTAGTGCCGAATCTCAACGTTACCTCGAAAAACTGGGTGTAACCGTTTTGACCAATACACTGCTAAAAGAATACGACGGACAAAAAGCAATTCTCCAGAACGGCGATATCATCGAAACACATATGCTCATCTGGGCAGCTGGTATCAAAGGAAATATTCCTGATGGGAATCAGTAAAGAGCTGATAGCAAGAGGCAACCGCATCAAAGTAGACAGACAATGTCGCATAGCCGGAACCGATAGTATTTATGCCATCGGAGATGTGGCTTATATGGAAGAACCCGCCTGGCCCAATGGTCATCCACAGGTAGCTCCCGTAGCGATGCAACAGGCCGATTTACTGGTGAAAAACCTGAAGAAGATTGAAATGAAAAGCGGACAAGACCTCGAGGAATTTGTATACAACGACAAAGGCAGTATGGCAACCGTGGGTAGAAACCTGGCCGTTGTGGATGTACCAAAACCCAAACTGCATTTCAAAGGTTTCTTTGCCTGGATGATCTGGATGGGTTTACACCTGATGCTGATCCTGGGTGTAAAAAACAGGTTCTTTGTATTTCACCAACTGGCTCTACAATTACTTTACTTACGATCAGAACCTTCGATTGATATTCAAAGAATTCTACCGGCCGGAAAAGAAAGCTGTCTAGAAATTTATCCTAAAGGATTTTCGTATAAGTCTGGCCATCACCATAAATGCTGCGGTCTGGTTCGGAAGTTGATCTTCAATGAGTAATTTTAATTCAGGAATAATATCCGGATAGATTTTGGCTAGTTTACCCAGTACCGTTAGTGAAAAAGCTTTTACTGCTACGGCTTCACCTGGGGTTGATGCTAACCTGAAACAGGTATCCATAACAATTCCCTGATATTCTTCGGGAATCTCAATTTCCTGAAGCAACCTGATACTATTCCGTTTGATGGCATTGTGCCTGCCTGTCTGCTGAAGATTTTGTAAAAAAGCTGACCAATGTTTATCCAGTAATTCAGGATAAGCAATAACACAATAGTTTAGCGACCAGGCAGCCCGTTGACTGATGATTTCTTCATTCTGAATGAACAATTCGAATAGCTTATCGAATCGTTCCTGGGAATGGCCAACCCATTGAACAATTTTATTACATTGTTCCTTAGAATGCTCCCTGAGTAATTCTTCCCGTAGATTAAGGTTAGTTTTCATACGCATCGTACAGACTTTGAATACGCATTGTTTTCAGTAAAGATTCATTCAGCTCTAAACCTGAAACAGTAATCGTTTTAACTTCTCCCGGCTGAAGATCAAAGAAATTATCTGATAGCTTGTTTTGTGAATCGAATCCCGGCAACTGGATATATTTAGCCATTTGATTGCTGCTGATGGTAAAGCTGTTTGGAGAAATAATCTTTACAGTAAATGAAGGTTGCTTAACAGTTTTAAATTACGGGGTATAACGGTGTCGGGTAGTGGAACATTATTTACATCAAAAGCATTCTTTACAGCATACCAGGCCGCTTTTGGCTTTCCATAAAAATCAATGATACTCCAGCTGGTAACCGGCCAGCAGTCATTCAGCTGCCAGAGCAAACTACCCATATTGTACGGTTGTTTTGATAAATGCACTGCAATGGAATTCTTTAAAACATAGTATTGCAGGCATTGCGTCAGGTAATTGTACTTTTCAATGGTCAATGCCGGATATCGCAGCAGAATCAATAAAATAACGATGCAGGTAATGCTGTAATTTTTCAAAACCATTGTTTGCTTTCTGGTGCCATCGGATAACAGGGGAAAACAGTTTACGGTCTTTTTTATCGGTATACTGATAAACGGTTGACATATCGGGCATAGCCTGCATCCCATACTCACTTACAAACCTTCCTGTCTTTTCATAAAAGCTTTCCCAATCGGCCAATCCCCACCACAATCCCCAATAGTGACTATCGCCTTCTGTATAGCTTTGTTTCCGGCCCCAACCATGTAGAGGAGAACTATGCACATAAGGCCTGGTTCCGTCAAATTCGTTTACCCATGCTGTTAGTGAATCGACAAATAATTTTCTGGTATTCATTCCATATTTGTGCAGAATCTTTTCCGTGCAGATTGAATTGCGTTTGCCAGCCCCAGTTATGCCAGGCTTCATCAATTTCATTGTTGCCGCACCACAAAACAATAGAGGAATGATGCCTTAACCTTTGTATCTGATGTTTTACTTCTTCTTTTACATTTTTCAAGAAACTGAATCTGTATGCAGGGTACATACCACCGGCAAACATAAAATCCTGCCAAACCATGATGCCCAGTTCATCGCAGAGTTCGTAGAAATCATCTGATTCATAAATGCCTCCGCCCCAGACCCTCAGCATATTCATATTGGCATCTTTTGCCATCGTCAATAATTTCCGGTAATCTTCCTTGGTTGCATTCGGAAGATAGGCATGCAATGGTATCCAGTTTGCCCCACGGGCATAAACCGGTTTCCCGTTTTGCTCAAAATAAAAACTACTGCCCAGCACTGTCTTTCTGCTGAATCAGTTTAACCGGATTTTTCCTGTTCGAAAAAACCTGATTCTTTTGTTGCTGCAATAACTGTGCATTTGATGCTTTGTTGTAAGCATCAATCCACACTTTCTTCCAGATGCCAGCACCAATCAGAACCGGCCCCCAATCCCATCCAAACTGGTATTGTGCTTTGCGAACAAATACCCGGTTGTTGTCGGGATAACGCAAGGGTAGAACAGTATGCGCAATGCTATCGGCTTTCTTTTTAGCGGCATGAAAATAAATGCGCAGTGAATTTTCTTTTTGATTGATGAAGGTCTTTACAGGAATTGTCCATTGCCTGAACATATTATCTGCAGATAACACTAAGTCTATTGTTCAGGTACACGTCAGCGTAAGTATCCAGTCCATCAAATACAATATTGATGTGCTCCTCTTTCGAATAGTTTTCAGGAATAGAAAATGTACATTGATATTCCCAGTCAACAGAATCTACCCATTGAACCTTTTTTTCATTATCGCGGTAAAAAGGATCCTGGATAATTTTATTTTTCAACAAGTCAGCATATACAGAACCGGGAACACTTGCCGGGAGCCAGTTTCCTTTACCTGCCTGCCGGAATGACCAACCGGAATTCAATTCCAAAGGAGCCTGCTGTGCAAATACAGAAGTTGCAATAGATGTAAAAATTATCAGCAGGATTTTTCTCATACGATCGTTTCAAGCATAGCAATGATAGCTTTTACTTCAGCTTCATCCAATGAAACCGTTTGCAGTGTTTCATTCATGTCGGGATTAGTATAAGTCATCTGGCCTAGGAATCATTTTCCTGGCTGAACTATGAAAACAGTTTGCACCGGTTAACTTAGCGAGTGCAGCAATATTATCGGATCGTACGCCGCTTCCGGGCATAATCACAATTCTGTTGTCTGCTTTTTGAATCAATTCCGAAATGAGTTGAGCTCCTGCAGTTGCCTGTGGTTTTTGTCCGCTCGTTAATATTCTTTCACAACCCGTTTCAATAATATCTTCCAGTGCCTGTAAAGGATTGATCGCTCTGTCGAAAGCCCGGTGAAAAGTTACACCCATCGGGTATGCCAGTTCAACGAGTTGCTTAGTTCTTTTTTTATCAACGGTTCCATCAGCATTTAACAAGCCAATCACAACACCATCACATCCTGTATGTTTACAAAAAAGAATATCGTCTGTCATAATCCCGAACTCCGCATCAGAATACAAAAAATCTCCACCTCTTGGCCGGATGATCGGATACAGTTGTATGTTTACTGCTTTCCTGGCTGCTTTGATAAAACCATAGGATGGGGTAGTGCCGCCTTCTCCAGGGCCATCACACAATTCAATTCTATGGGCACCTGCATCTTCAGCAATCCTGCAACTGTCTATGTTAAACGCAATTACTTCCAGTTCGAAATCCATTTTTTAAAATTTGATATGCTGTTTTATCAGAGTAAATATTTGGCGGAGTATTTTTTTGTTTCGGTACCTGATTTAACGCAGAACTCGAAACCTTTCTGTATCGCATATGCGCCGTATTCGCCTTTTTTATTCAGGGCCAAAAAGCCAACCTGTATATCTGCAGCTTTCTTCCTGTCTCTTTTTACAATCCGCTCCACTGCTTTCTTACAGGCTTTCTCCGGTGAATAACCCTGACGCATGAATTCAACAACCAGGTGTGTACCGCAAATCCTGATCACTTCTTCACCAACACCACTGCTGGTTGCCGCACCCACTTCATTGTCTACAAACAATCCTGCACCGATTACAGGAGAATCTCCAACACGGCCATGCAGTTTAAATGCCATGCCACTGGTGGTTACAGCGCCTGATAAGTTTCCCGACTGATCCAAAGCTACCAGTCCCATGGTATCATGATTCGGACTGCCATCTTCAAAAAAAGCAGGCGCAAAAGGCCCATTCATTTTCTTATTTTCAATATTGATTACCGGTTTGTATTCACTGCTTTCCAGCCATTTTTTCCAGGCATCTTCTGCTTCAGGAGATAATTTTGCAGGCTCTTTGGTAAATCCATTCTCAAGGGCGAATTGCTGTGCCCCGGCACCCACCATCAGTACATGAGGTGTTTTTTCCATCACTTTGCGGGCAACAGAAACCGGGTGTTTGATTTGTTCCAGTCCGGCAACAGCACCGCAATTGGCTTTCTCATCCATGATACAGGAATCCAATGTTACAATGCCATCACGGTCGGGATAACCACCCAAACCCACACAACAGCTGATGATATCTTCGATGTAAATGGCTCCTGCTTCAACTGCGTCTAAGGCTCTGCCGTTAGCAGCCAGAATTTTCCAGGCAGCTTCATTAACGGCCATGCCACTGTCCCAGGTTGAAATCACGATGGGTTTTTGTGCAACGGATCCCAGTGAAGCCCAGTTTAATGCCGGCAGTCCAAAAGAACTGAGTTGGATGAATTTTTTTCTATTCATGGTTTTATTTGAGGTGTACGTTCATTTTTTGCAGCATCTCTGTAGAAATAGAATCTGCATAAATTCCGAATGCGGCCGAAAGTACGCCTTTCGTTGATCCGTCTTTCGAGCTGATGGCATAAACCACATCCTCATCTGATGGATTGGTATCGCCTTCAAATCGGTAGATTTCAGAAATTTCAAATTCGGCCGGATTGAGGCATACGCCATTCTCATGGCAGATCAGTTTGTCGAAAGCAAGGTTGAAATCAAGCTTATAACCCCTGGCCTTCAGATCTTTGATGGCTTCAGTAACGGTTTCGTATGTCTGCATAATAAATGTTTTGTATTAAGGAAAACTGAACTTTCAGCCCGGTTTAAAAATGAAATTTACGCATTTACACACGGTTTTCATTTCCTGATCAGGCCATTTATCAACAGAATTGCGGTAAAACCACCGGAAATCAATAGATTACGTACATTGCAGTATACTATCTTGCCGGTAATCTTGCCCGTTGAAAGTTAGTATGGAGCCAGATCTTTTGTCTGGCATGAATTAAATAAATAATATGAACAAAAAGAAGAAGGATGGCACAAAAAAGAATGCCAGAGTTCAATCGTACAAAGGAAGGCTGGATATAAGCCGCAGTGGAATGGGATTTGTGATCGTTGAGGGACTTGAAAAAGACATTATGATCAAGCCCAATGATTTCGGACAGGCTTTTCATGGAGATACCGTGAAAGTAGAGGTTTCTAAAGATGCCGACAAAGGCCGCAGAATAGAAGGAAAAGTTGTGGAAGTAGTTGAAAGGAAACAAAGCTCCTTTGTTGGCAATATTCAGCTGAATAAAAATGTTGCTTTTTTCATTCCGGGTGGCGAAAAGCCCATCCCTGATTTTTACATCCCGATTGAAAAATTAAATGGTGCTGCAGACGGACAAAGAGTCGTGGTGAAATTAGTGAAATGGGATAAGCCCGACCGTAAGCCGGAAGGAGAAGTGGTTTCAGTGATTACAGCTGAAGACGAAGCAGACATGGCGATGAAAGAAATTCTGATTGATGCAGGATTCCAAATAGGATTTGAAGAGGCGGTGATGCAGGAAGTAGCCAAACTATCGGGTAAGATTACACGAGAAGAAATGCTGAAGCGGAAAGATTGCCGGGATATTCTCACTTTCACCATCGATCCGGTAGATGCGAAAGATTTTGATGATGCGATTTCTATCAGGAATCTTGATAATGGTTGTTATGAAATCGGCGTACACATTGCAGACGTGAGTCATTATGTACTACCAGGCAATCTTTTTGATAAAGTAGCTTACGCAAGGGCAACCAGTGTTTATCTGCCCGACAGGGTTAATCCTATGCTGCCCGAGAAAATATCGAATGAACTTTGTTCGCTAAGGCCGAATGAGGACAAGTACACTTTCTCTGTGATCTTCCAGATTACCAACAGGGCAGAGATCAAACACAAATGGATCGGCAGAACCATCATACACAGCAACCACCGTTTCACTTACGAAGAAGTACAGCAAACAATAGAAACAAAAGAAGGATTGCACCATAAACCATTGTTGTTGCTGAACGGCCTGGCACAGGAATTCAGAAAAGAAAGATTTAAAAACGGTGCGATTAATTTTTCCTCTACTGAAGTTAAATTTCAACTCGATGAAAAAGGCAAGCCGATTGGTATTGTGATCAAGGAAAGCAAGGATGCCCATAAACTGATTGAAGAATTTATGCTGCTGGCCAACAGAACGGTAGCTGAATATGTTTCGAAAGTTAAGATCAATAAGGAACCGATTCCCTTTCCATACCGCATACACGATACTCCCGATGATGAAAAGCTCAAACCATTTGCAGCCTTCGCCAAAAAATTCGGGTATAAGTTCGATATACACGACGAGAAACAAGTCGCTTCATCTTTCAACAAATTACTGAATGATGTTCAGGGCAAACCCGAACAGCATGTACTGGAACAACTCGGCATCCGTACCATGGCCAAAGCAGTTTATACTGCACAGAATATCGGTCACTATGGATTAGGTTTTGAAAACTATTGTCATTTTACATCTCCCATCAGGCGTTATCCCGATATCATGGTTCACCGGATTGTGCAGGAATGCCTGGATAAGAATGTGAAAGTAGATAAGAAGATGGAAGAGAAGTGCAAGCATTGCAGCGACCGGGAACGATCAGCGATGGAAGCAGAAAGGGCAGGGAACAAATACAAACAGGTAGAGTTCATGCAGCAATTCCTCGGAGAGGAGTTTGACGGCGTGATCAGTGGTGTAGCGGCATTTGGCTTCTGGGTAGAAACTGTTGCACACAAATGCGAAGGTTTGGTAAGTGTGAAAGACCTGAGTGAATTTGATGATTTCAGGCTGGATGAAGCAGATTATGCTTTGGTTGGCATGCGCAGCAAAACCAAATTCAGGATGGGCGATAAAATACGTATCAGAATTGTTGCTGCCAATTTAACCAAACGACAACTCGATTACGAATGGGTGATGGAAGGAGCAAAAACAGCCAAACCATCTAAAGAGAAAAAGAAGAAAACCAAGTAACCCGATTTAAATCAGCACTTATCCCTTAGCGTTAGCAGGAATAAGCATTGTAATAGCGAACCAAAACGATGCAATCTTTTACAGCATTATCAACTGCATTTGAAAATTATTTTAACAGGAGGCAATTTCCTGAAAGTCCTGCCAATCTTTATGATGCAGCACAATATATCCTGCAGGTAGGAGGAAAAAGAGTAAGGCCCGTTTGTGTACTGATGGGCAATGAATTGTTCAGTGAACTCGAACCCGATGCTTATAAAGTGGCGGCAGCCATTGAGTTATTCCACAACTTCAGCCTGATACATGATGATATCATGGACAAAGCGCCGCTTCGGCGTGGAATGGATACCGTACACATCCGTTTTGGAGATTCTACAGCCTTGCTTGCAGGAGATGTGATGTTAGTGCAGGCTTATGAACAGATCAACCAGATCAATGAAACTTATCTTTCAAAAATAATATCCTTGTTTAACCAGACTGCCCGGCAGGTCTGTGAAGGTCAGCAACTCGATATGGATTTTGAGAAAAAAGATGCCGTAACATTTGAAGCATACCTTGAAATGATCACGCTGAAAACATCTGTATTACTGGCAGCCAGTTTGCAGATGGGTGCGATCCTCGGTGGTGCCGGTATGGGCAATCAGCAACATTTGTATGAGTTCGGAAAAAATCTCGGCATCGCTTTCCAGGTACAGGATGATTACCTGGATGCATTTGGTGATCCAAAAAAATTCGGGAAACAGGTAGGAGGAGATATCCTTTCCAATAAGAAAACTTTCTTGCTGATTCATGCACTGGAAGCGTCATCACCAGAACAGAAAGCGACCCTTGAATCTCTGATGCAAGGCAATGATCCGGATAAAGTGAACAAAGTATTGCAGATTTATGCCGATTGTGGTGTTGAACACTGGGCCGCATCGCTGAAGGAAAAATATTATCACCAGGCAATGCACCATCTCGAAGAAACAGCCGTCATCAGCAAAAGAAAAGCTGAACTGGAAAAGCTGGCGCAGTACCTGTTGCAACGTGAATCATAATATTTCATAAAATTTATTATCTTCTCTTTTAAATAAAGTACTTATGAGTAAATCTCTATTCAGAAGAAAAAATATTGCAAACATCCTTGCCGAAGGAGGTGATAATACACATGAAGGGGGATTGAAAAAAGTATTGAATGTAAGGGATCTTACATTTCTTTGGTATTGCAGCGATATTGGGTGCAGGAAGCTTCAGTAGTTTGGGCAGTGCAGTATTCAACGGCGGGCCTGGTGTTGTTATCCTGTTTGTAATCACCGGTATTGCCTGTGCATTCACCGCATTCTGTTATTCTGATTTCGCCAGCCGGATACCCGTTGCCGGTAGTGCCTATACTTATGCCTATGCCAGTTTCGGAGAACTCTTTGCATGGATCATTGGTTGGGCATTGATCATGGAGTATTCCATCGGTAATATCTATGTGGCTTATAGCTGGAGTGATTATTTTACTTCCTTCCTCAGCCGCATTCATGTTAATATGCCTGCGTACCTCACAACGAGTTACATGGAAGCCAAACATGCATTTGAGGGTGGAAGTACCAATACTGAACTCATCGATGCCTGGAAAAATGCACCTATGCTCGGTAACCTCCGGATGATCCTGGATTTACCGGCGCTTGTTATTAATCTCCTGATTACTTACCTCGTTTACAGGGGAATTAAAGAAAGCAGGAATTTCAGTAACCTGATGGTGATTTTAAAGATGGGCGTTGTATTGCTGATTATACTCGTGGGTGGTTACCTGGTGTTTTCCAACAGCCTTACCAGCAACTGGATGCCTGCCGACGATGAAGGAGTAGCTTCGTTTATGCCTAACGGTTTCAGTGGCGTAATGGCGGCTGTAGCCAGTGTATTTTTTGCATACATCGGTTTTGATGCGGTGAGTGTTCTGGCTGAAGAAAGCCACAATCCGCAAAGAGATCTTCCCCGTGGCATGATCTATTCACTGGTGATCTGTACAGTTGTTTATATTCTTTTAACACTTGTATTGACCGGTGCTGTTAACTACAGGAAATTCGATGGAGTGGGTGATCCACTTGCCTTCATCTTTGAAAAAGAAAACCTGAATATGGGTTGGATGCAGTTCCTGGTATCCATATCTGCTGTTGTAGCCATGACCAGTGTATTGCTTGTTTTCCAGATGGGTCAACCAAGGATTTGGATGAGCATGAGCCGTGATGGTTTACTTCCTCCCGTGTTTCAGAAAATTCACCATAAATTCAAAACACCTTCTTTTTCAACCATTGTAACGGGTTTAGTGGTTGGGTTACCGATTTTGTTTACCGATAAAACCTTTGTACTCGATTTTACCAGCATTGCAACTTTATTTGCTTTCGTATTGGTTTGCGGTGGGGTGTTGCTGATACCCAGAAAGGAGAAAGCACCTGGTAAGTTCAATCTTCCTTATATCAACGGTAAACTGATTTTTCCGGTAATTATTTTTGGAACCATTGCTGTGATTGCGACCAATGATGAAACCTATTTTCCACGACAGGTAAATTTTGATTTTGAAGCTAAAATAAAAACACTCAATCAACAATTGCCTGCGGTTATAAAGGATAGCACTCAATCTGCAACTGAAATCAAAACCTGGTTGACAAGCCAATCGGATACTGTTTATACAAAACTAGCCACTGCTGTAAATTCGAAAGCAAGTTCCGGAGAACAGGTTCAGTTGGTAAAAAAATACATTGCCGATAATGATCCCCTCAAATCTAAAACAGCCAAGATTTCTACCGCCATTTTCTGGCTGCTGATGATTGGCCTTGCAATACTGTCGTTTATTAAAAACTATTCATTGATTCCATTGATGGGTGTGGCAACCTGCCTTTACCTCTTAACTGGTATGACGGCCATGAACTGGGCCTGGTTTGGCGGCTGGCTTGGGCCTTGGGCTTCTCATTTACCTGATGTACGGGTATAAGAAAAGCAAACTGGCCACTCCTTAAATTCGATGTTAATATATCATTGTACGGCACAAAGTATTGTAACTTTGTGCCGTTGTTATTTTAAAAAAGGATTACATGAAATACGAAATCGGGGATAAGATCATCGTGCTGCATTCTGATGAAGAAGGAAAAGTGATTGATATTATTAATGATAAAATGGTGATGATCGAAGTGAGGGGTGTTAAATTCCCGGCTTATATGGATCAGATTGATTTTCCCTATTACAAAATGTTTACACAAAAGAAAGTAGTAGAGAAAAAGAAGATTCATGTCGACAATCTGAAGAAAGATAAAACTCCAGGCAGGCAGAAAACCGGTGAAGGAGTTTCTGTAAGTTTTATACCAGTCTTCGACAAAGATATTTTTGATGACGATGTGGTGGAGAAACTGAAAATTTATCTCGTCAACAATAATGAAGAGCCTTATCGCTTCAAATACCAACTCGTATTCGCCGGTGATAGTCATTTTGAACTTTCCAATAACATTCGTGGCCTGAGTGACTTTTATTTACACGATATCAATTTCGATGACCTCAGTGATGCACCCCGGTTTGATTTTGAGTTTTCACTGGAAAATCCAAACAAAAGAAAAGTGCCTTACTACGAGCATTCATTGAAACTGAAAGGAAAACAATTGTTCAAAAAAATTGAAGAACTGAAGCAGAACAATGAACCTTCTTTTTCTTTTGAATTATTTAAAAGTTATCCCGATAAAGTCAGAAGAAGAAAAGCTAGATACGAGCAGGCTTGGGCAATGCAGGTTTCAGGGTTTATGATGTATCCAGGGTTAGAGAACTACTGCCGGCAGCCCGTTCTGTAGTAGACCTGCATATAGAAAAGCTGGTCGACAATTACAACCAGCTTTCCGGTGCTGAGATTTTACAAATCCAGCTGAACGAGTTCGAAAAGTTTTATGAATTGGCCGTTCTGCACCACCTTCCTGAATTTGTATTGATCCATGGAGTGGGAGAAGGAAAACTCCGCAGTGAAATTCACGAAAAACTGAAACTGAAAAAAGAAGTGAAGTCATTTATCAACCAATACCACAGTGCTTACGGTTACGGGGCCACGCAGGTATATTTTAAATAAATTTATTTCAATCTTCGTTTCTTGATCATCCCACCTTTCATGTCTTTTACGCTGCTCATCACCACAAAGGCATTGGGATCAATTTTTTCAATTTCAACTTTCAGTTTACTTACTTCAAGCCTGGTCACAATGGTGTACACAATCTGCATGTCATAGAGTTTTTCACCACTCTTACCGAATCCTCGTTCACCTTTGTAAACCGTAATACCTCGGCCCATTACAGTGGTAATCATATTCCTGATTTTATCGGCCTTCAATGAGATAATCGTAACACCGGTGTATTCTTCAATACCTTCAATGATAAAGTCTACTGTTTTGGAAGCCGACAAATAAGTGAGCATTGCATAAAGCGCCGTTTCAATCGACAATAACCAGGCTGCAAGGGAAAAGATGATGATATTGATGATCATGATCACATCACCAATCGTTAATGCCGTTCTTTTGGTAACTGCAATGGCCAGTACTTCGGTACCATCAATCACTGCACCGCCCCTCACTGACAAACCAATACCGGCACCAAGAAAAAATCCGCCGAAAACAGCCACCAGCAATTTATCACTGGTTATCTGCGGATAGGGCAGAAAGGCTACACAAATGGCCAGTCCACAAATGGCCAACGCTGTTTTTACAGCAAACTGTTTACTGATCAGGTTAAATCCCAAAAGTATAAAGGGAGCATTGATGATCACCAGCAGGATGGGCAATTGTATTCCGGTTAATTCGGCAAGTAATAACGAAATACCTGTGGCGCCACCATCAAGAAATTCATTGGGGAGTAAAAAGCCTTTTAAACCAAAACCAGCTGATAAAATCCCTGCAAGAATGATAAAGAAATCGGAAATCATTTCTTTAACTTCTATACGCCGCTCAACAATCTTCCTGGCTTCATTAAAACTGGTTAATTTACTTCTATTTCTCATGCAGATAAGGGTTTAGCTTCGTTATGAAATAAAATAAAAAGAAAACAGGCTTTGAAAGAATTGGACAGGAACTTTAATATAGCTTTCAGATTAAAGCATCAATTAAATATAATCAATTTTTGTTACACAGGAACAGGTTTAAAACCATAGCTGCTGTTTCTGTAATTATTTAATCGTTATCCGGATGCCCGCAAACCCACGTATTCCCTGGTTGGGGGCATATACATAAGTAGGATCAAAACTCAGCGCATAGGGGTTATCGGGAGTTGCAATGATATTTCCTCCGGCATCATATTGAACCTGCTTGTCGAATGGATCATGTGTTCTGGCAATCAGAAAAGGATTTCTTTTTGCCGGTGTCCAGTTCAATAAATTTTTAATGCCGGCGTAAATTTCAACATTGCGTATACCCGTAAACTGCAGTTGAATATTCTGTATGCTCCACACAGGAGAATAAGGCCTGCGTGGATCCAGTTTTCCCAATAGAGGTAATCGCATCGGGCCATAAATATTTCCGGTGTAATCAATATTCATTTTCAATTTCCGGATGGGATAGGAGATCGTCCAGGTGCCGGTAAATTTTTCTGTCAGCAGTTGTTGCTTTTTTATATTCTTTTCAACAGTATACACATCCATCAAAGTGACGCCGGTGTTAACTTTCAGTCCGTTTTTTAATGCCATATCAGCATTCAAACTGATCCCTTTACTGATGGCATGCCCCGAAAGATTGTCATAAATGATTTTATCGGGATGTGATTCATAATCGGCAACGATCCTGTTCTGAAATCTCGTGATCCATCCTGTAATATCGAGGTTATAGTAATTGCCGGATTGTGTATGGAATTTTCGGGTATACGTAAGGTTTAGATTAAAACTTTTTTCCGGCCTGAGGGTATTCCTGATTTCTACTGACCTTGCCCCGGTTAAAGCGGCATGATCTTCTGTAAACAGGTTTACGACCCTGAATCCTGTTCCTGCATTCAGCCGGAATATACCGGAAGCACCTGCATTCCATTTGTAACCGATCCGGGGTGTAAATATACTTCCATGAACAGGGTGGTGATCGTACCGAAGTCCCAGTAGTATTTTATGTTGCTTGTGGATGCTCCATTCGTCCTGTAAAAATATTCCGGGAAGCCAGGTCTTATCGGGCTTATTGATCAGTTGAAAACTATCTGCGGATGCAGTTGCTACTGTATTGTCATCATACTCAGTGTAACGCAAAGCAATTCCTGTCAGCAGATCATGATTGCCTTTTTTAAAATCGTAGGTGAGTTGTGTGAAGCCGATATGCTGACTGGCATCGTAGATTGTTTTACCATAACGGCTATCCTGCAGATGACCGGTATAAGAAAAAGATAACAGCATTTTTCCGGGAACCGGCAACTGGTAATTGCCCAACAGTTCCACTCTTTTGGTATAAATACTTTCACCATATATGCTATCACCACCTCTGAATTCAGGTTTCCAGCGAACATCGCCTCCCCAGCGGTTTTCATAGAGATAACGCCCGGCCAGGTTCATCAGTTTACCCGACTTCCGGTTGAAGTTCCATTTCTGAAATACTGATATTCTCTTCTGCTGTGTTACATCTGTAAACAAATCTTTGTTATTGTCGATCTTGTTATTGAAGGTGAAAAAATTAATGCCGGTTAATACAGCTGCATGCTTACCGGCTTTTAGTTTAAAACTGATATCGGTATTGTATTCTTTCCAACTGGTAACCATCAGGTCTGCAAATACCAGTGGGGCATTGACCGTTTTTTTAGTAATGATGTTGATCAATCCGCCTACAGCTTCACTGCCATATAAGGAAGAGGCCGGGCCTTTTACTACTTCTATTCTTTCTACCATACTGTTAGGGATACCCGATAATCCGTATACTGTCGCCAGACTGCTCACAATGGGCATGCCATCGATCAAAACCATGGTATATGGGCCTTCCAGACCATTGATATGAATATCACCTGTACTGCAAATATTGCAATTCAATTGAGGTCTTACGCCATTTACGTTCTGCAATGCATCAAATACTGATGGCGTTGGATTTCTTCTGAAAAAAGCAGGTGTATATACTTCAACCGGGACGGTACTTTCTGTCTTCCTGGCTTCCTTTAAGGTTCCGGTTACCACCACTTCCTCTATATTTTTCTCTTTCCCCTTTAACAGGATTGTTCTGAACAATTGCTCATTTGACTTCAGTATAAATCTATCAGTATGATCTTCAAACCCGATCATGCTAATCCTGAGACTGTAATTACCGGCAGGAATGGAATCAAAGCTGAAATTGCCCAGGCTATCCGCAACTGTTGTTCGTTTAACGGGCATCAGTCTAACAGTAGCACTGGCAATAGCTACATTGCCCGATTGTACAGTGCCCTTAATCTGTCCCTGGGCCTGGGAATGCATAGGAACAAAGCCCGGGCAAACAATAAAAAACAGTATGAGAGTTCTGAGTAACATAAATAGTTTGAGCTGTAAAAATATATAAGTTAGACTAGCCTAACAAATAATTTCATTCATTTTGCTTAATTTTATACCATGTTATCTTACACAGAAGAAAATTACCTGAAAGCGTTGCTTCACCTTACTTACGACAAAAAAGGTAAAAAGGAAGCAGGTACCAATGAGCTTGCCTTATTCCTGGCTGTAAAACCAGCTACAGTAAATGACATGCTCAGAAAGCTGAAAGAGAAAAAACTGATTGATAATGAGAAATATGGCAAGTCGGCGCTGACAAGGGAAGGCAGAAAGAAAGCGATTGAGATCATACGTAAACACAGGCTTTGGGAAACTTTCCTGTTCAGAAAACTGGGTTTTAGTTGGGATGAAGTGCATGAGGTTGCAGAACAACTGGAACATATACAGAGTTCAAAACTGATCGACCGGCTCGATAAATTCCTGGAGTATCCATCCTTTGATCCACATGGCGATGTAATTCCTAATGCCAAAGGAGAAATGAAAACCATATCGAGGAAAACGCTGCTGGAAGAAGAGACCGGGCACCAATGCACCATTATCGCCGTGAAAGACAACTCTACAGGATTTCTTCAGTATGCCGACCAGTTGGGTGTTGCCATCAACAGTAAAATAAAAATACTCGCCCGCCAGGATTATGATGACCTGCTATTGATTGAAGTAGATGGGAAAACTTCCAGTGTGAGCCCGAAGTTTGCAGGAAATATTGTGATTGTTTGTGAACAATGTTCCAAATAGCATCCTAAGGCGTTATTTCAGATACATCGGGTAAAGAAGCTGTTTTATTGGATTTGCTGAACATGAGTCCGATCATCATCAGCAAGGCAGAAATAATAATTACCTGAATGATCAGAGATTTGTTTACATCACTGATCACCGATTCAGGCGGTATGGAAACAAAAAGAAGAATGGTGATCAACCCTCTCGGTGCAATAAACAACAAAGGATTTACCGGCAGCCTGAATATTTTTAACATCAGGTAACGGATCAGCATAATCGCAGCTACGGTAAACAAAGCCAGTAGGAGCGTTTCAGGATTAATGATTTCAGAAGTTTTAATCAGAAACCCGAACAACAGGAAAAAAGAAGCCCTCACCAGGAATGTACCTTCCACAACCAGTTCACTGAATTTATGTACTTCCTTATCCAGCATTGCAGGATTTAATTTATCAATCCATTTGAATCTCTTGAGTTCATCGAGGTTGCCCAGGAACAATCCAAACAGCAGGATAAAGAGCAGGGCAGGTAAGTGGTATACTTTTGAAATCTCATAGATCAGGATAATCAACACAACAATTGGGGCAAATTTAATATGATGATCAATCCTGCTCAACAGGAATGAAAGGCCGATAGTAGCAATAAATGATATTATCAGCATGATCAGCAAGTCCAATCCGAAATAGCCAAACGAAGAGGCATTGATGGTTTCATTGAAAGCCATAAAATTAAAAAACAGGATACCGATGATATCCGACAGACTGCTTTCGTAAACGATAAATTCTTTGCTGGATGCAATCTGATTCTTAACACTGGGAATGGCTACCGCACTGCTGATAACGCAGAGTGGTATCGCATTGATCAATGCAGTTTTAAAAGAATATCCGTAATAATAATTCAGCACTAAGGCCAGAACAAAAGCCAATGCAACCAAAGAAAGGAGAGCAACTGTAAAAGATTTTCGCAGTACCGATAATTTGGAGCGGTTGAATTCAAGTTCCAATGAACCTTCCAGTACAATCAGGATCAAACCGATTGTACCAAATGCAGGCAACAAGGCATTCAGATCAGGAATTTCTATGCTGAACAGATCTGTGAGTTGCCGAACGCCCCAGCCAAGTAATAACAAGAGAATAACAGAGGGGATTTTTGTTTTTGATGCAGTAAGATCAAATACATAAGCAATGATCAGCAAAACACAGATGGATATGATAATGGCGGTGGTCATTCGGGTATGCGTTAGTAAAGAAAAAATCTATCAGCCGTAAGCCGGATTCTGTTACCATTGTGTTACCACAACAGCGGCTATCATTTATCTGGCTGAACCATTACTGGTTCAATCTTGCTGCCTACCCTTCAACGTATACGGTTACCCGAAATTCGGACGGGCCGCCCTTCACCGGAAACCCGGAACGCTGATTTACGTGGCATTACAGCACACAAGGTTTACCCGTAATCATTATTGCTAATCATTACCGTGAGCTCTTACCTCACATTTTCACCTTGACCACTTGCATGGCAGTTATTTTCTGTGGCACTTTCTCTTTCCGTATTTATTGGCAAGCCAAAACACGGAAGCCGGCGCTTAACCGGTGTGTTGCCCTTTGCTGTCCGGACTTTCCTTTCCTCCCGTGGAGGAACGATAGCCGGCTGATAGAACTGTAAAAATAGCGCTATTTTATTTACCGGATTGGTTGTTAATCCTGTGAAAGGAATTCTGCAAATACAGCATTTCTGATTGCAGGCCATTCTTCTGCAATAAAACTGAAGTACACAGTATCTCTTACAGAACCATTATCAGCGATCATATGCCTGCGGAGGATGCCTTCTTTGGTGGCACCGATCTTCAGCATTGCTCCCTGTGATTTAAGATTGAGTAAGCTGGTTTTGAGTTCAATCCGGTTCAAACCCAGTTGTTCAAATCCAAAACGGAGTAATAGAAATTTGGTGGCTTTGTTGATACCGGATCTTTGTAAAGAAGGGTTGTACCATGTCCAGCCGATCTCCAATCGCTTGTGTGCAAAGAAAATATTGCTGAACCTTGTACATCCGGCATAGCACTGATTCAATTTATCATAGATAGCAAAAGGATAGGAGACCTGTCTTCTTCGTTCATCCAATGCCAGGTCGAAGTACTTCCTGAAATCTTCTTCATTTTTAATATCAGCACTGGTAAACGCCCATAGTTCACGATGCAGGGCAATGGGAAGCAGGTGTTCGTAATGAATTTCTGCTAATGGCTCCAGCCTTGAACGTTCATTCTCGAGCACAAACTCAGTTTCAAAAAAACGGCTGGTATCCATCCCAGTTATGTTGTTTAATCATGGAAGCAACAATTTTATCAATGGGCAATGTTACACTTTCTGCAGAAAATTCATCCCAGTTAACAAAACGGAAAGATTCTGCACAACCTGTTTCATGAAAAGAAACCAACTGGCTTTCGTCATACTGATGGGGCAAATCACGCAAAGGAACTGTAATAGGTTCCAGTGCTTTCACATAATAGTAAATTGAAATTATCTGGTGCGCCGGGTTGAATGCGCTTTGCTGGTAGAAATCCGTGGTATACAAATGGCCGGTTACTTCAACTTTCAGATTCATCTCCTCCATGAATTCCCGTTTCAGGCAATCAATCGTGCCTTCACCGAATTCCAAACCACCCCCACAGAATTTGGTGTAATAATTGTCCCTGATGTATTCATCACTCACCAGCACCTGTTGCTGTTCATTGATGAGAATGCCGTAAACCCTGATGTTAAACATGTTACTTTTTTAATCTCCTTACATAATTATACATGGCAAATGCAAGTATCAGCAAACAAACACTAACCGGTATCCAGAATGCATAATGCGATTCCTGAAAGGGCAACGGTACATTCATGCCATAAATGCTGGCAATCAATACCGGTATGCTCAGGAAAATGGTGAGGGTAGTTAATCTTTTCAACACCTCATTCTGGTTATTGCTGATGATGCTCGCAAATGCATCCAGTGTACTGCTGAGGATATTGGTGTAAGTATTCGCCGTTTCAAGGGCCTGAGATGTTTCAATCACAAGATCATCCAGGAAATCTTTTTCCTCTTCGCTCAACTGCAGAAAATTGGTACGGGCCAGTTTCATCATGAGCAATTCATTGCTGCGAAGTGCAGTAACAAAATACACCAGACTTTTCTGTATGCGCATCAGTTGCAATAATTCTTCATTCCTGTTGGCATCATACAATTTCTGCTCCAATGAATTCCTGCGCTGGTTGATCTCTTTCAGGTGCTCCTGGAAATTCGTCGTTACCTTTTCAAAAATCTTCAGCACCATCATATTCTTCTTATCAGGATGCCTGTTCTGAAAACTATTCAGGAATTTTTTGATGGCTTCGTTTTCAAATGAATTTACAGTAACAATTTGTCCGGATGTTAGAATAATACAAATCGGAATGGTAATGTAAAACGCATCACTCTCATTGAAAGAATTGTTCTCCGTGGGTGTTTTGATAACAATGAGCTTAACATTGTCTTCCATCTCATAACGGCTTCTTTCATCAATATCCAGTGAATCTTTCAGAAAGTCGATGGGGATGTCGAGAGTGCCGCTCAATTCAGAGAATTCTTCCTGCTTCAAAGGAGGAAGAATATTCACCCAGGTGCCTGCGGAAGGCCTGTCTGTTGCAACCGTTTTATGGTCTACTATTTTAAAATACTGGATCATGGATCAGACTTAATTATCAGGTTGCTAAAAATGCTATCTAAATTTCAATTTCACCTTTGAAAACAAATTCAGCCGGGCCGCAGAGCCAGATGTTTTCAAAATGTGCTTCATCTATCTTATTAAATTCTACACTTAAATTTCCACCCGGAGTCTTTACTTCCACCCGGTTAAAACCTCTGGGGTTATGTGCCGATACCAGTGCCGCAGCAGTAACACCTGTTCCGCAACTCAGTGTTTCATCTTCCACACCTCTTTCATAAGTTCTTACATAGATGGAATCTTCGCCGGTATTTTCAACAAAATTTACATTGATGCCTTCATGTACATAAGGCTTGCTGTTTCGTATATCCCTTCCCGTTTCTACCACATCCACATTCATAATATCGTTCACAAATTTCACGAAATGGGGTGATCCGGTATTCAGTACAGAATAAGTATTGTGTTCTTCCACAGTAACCACATCATTCATCTTAAGCCTGATCCGGTTGTGGATATCTATTTCAGCTTCATGCTCACCATCAGATGCAATGAAGCGATAAGTGTATTCATGAATACCCATATGAAAAGCAAACTTCACCATACACCTTCCGCCATTGCCACACATGGTTCCGGGTTTGCCATCAGCATTGTAATAGATCATTTCAAAATCATAGCCGTCTTTCCGGTTCATGAGCATCAGTCCATCTGCACCGATACCAAACTTCCGGTCGCACAAATGCAGCACCTGCTCATTGCTGATGCCATCAAATTCTTTATTCCTGTTGTCGAGTATGACAAAATCATTACCAGTACCCTGGTATTTATAAAAGCGCAGGTTCATGATATAGAAGATGAAATAATTTCCAATGTTTTTTTGATGAGATTCTCTACCGCTGCATTGCCATCTTTGCTGAATTCTTTTGAAATCCTGTTGGCAACAATAGCGCTCAATGAAACACAATGGTGACCAAGAATTTTGCCCATACCATAGATCGCTGATGTTTCCATTTCGAAATTACTGATGCGATGGTTGCCAAAATTAAAACTCGTAAGCCGGTCGATCAGGGAAGGATGGGAGAGACCCATTCTTAATACTCTGCCTTGTGGTCCATAGAAACCCGGACAAGTAACTGTAATGCCCTGGTGAAAATCATCGACAAACTTTTTAAGCAACTGCATCCCGGCGCCTGTAATATAAGGTGCCGAAATGCCCTGGTGCAATTGGGTATGTGTATTGAATGCATGAAGAATTTGTTTTTCTTCTTCATTGTTATTTTGCTGGTAAAAATTCAGGAGATTGTCTATACCCAGTCCATGTGTACTGGCCACAAAACTATCTACCGGAATTTCTCTTCTGCAAGGAACCGCTGGTGCCCACCCTGATGATATTCAACGAAGTGAGTTGATTCTTTACGGTTCTTGTTTCAAGGTCAATATTGGCGAGAGCATCGAGTTCATTGAGCACAATGTCGATATTGTCCGGACCAATACCCGTACTCGTCACCGTTAGTCTTTTATTGCCGATATAACCGGTGTGTGTGATGAATTCACGGTGATGATTCCTGAATTCAATTTTATCGAAGTATTTGCTCACTTCTTTCACCCTGTCGGGATCTCCAACCGTGATGATGGTGGTGGCTATTTCCTCGGGACGGCAGTTCACATGGTAGATGGCACCTCTGCTGTTGATGATCAATTCTGACGCGGCAATTTGACTCATAGATTGCTCTTTTAAAATAGCTTAATCCGGATTTTATATTATGGATAAAAATACCTTATTTTGCAACACTAAACCGAACATTTATACAATGTTTTTTAGTTCAGGGTCCTTTGGCCGAGTGGCTAGGCAAAGCTCTGCAAAAGCTTCTACAGCGGTTCGAATCCGCTAGGGACCTCTAAAACTGCCTATAGGTTTTCCTATAGGCTTCTTTATATATATGAAATTCAGTAAATGGATCGGGCTTGTAGCCTGTGTAAGTTTGATCGTAGTGAGTTTTCTGCCCTGGACTTATCATGCAGATGTTCAGAAATATTTTACAGGCTTTTTTTCTCAGAACAATGCCTATGGATCTCCAGGCAAATACCTGATTTTTTTCAGTTCCTTAGCAATGATCCTTTTCCTGTTACCAAGGATTTGGGCCAAAAGAACCAATCTTTTTGTAACCGGTATTCTGGTGGCTTATGCCATTAAAACCTACATACTTTTTACTTCCTGTTACAATGCTTATTGTCCCGATAAACAAGCAGGTATTTACCTGGTAGTGATCTTACCCCTGGTTATATTTGCCTGCAGTCTTTTTCCTGAAATGAAAATCAAACAGTCGCCTAAAGTTTAATTATTATCCTTTTTTAACTTCTTTAACCCAGGCGTCTTTCAATGTGGCTGTTCTGTTGAATACCGGTTTACCGGGTGTTGAATCTTTATCCAGACAGAAATATCCTTTGCGTATAAACTGATAACGGTCTTCCATAGTCGCATTTACCAGAGAAGGTTCAATATAAGCCTGAGGAATTACCTGTAGGGATTCGGGGTTCATGTATTCTTTGAAATCACCTTCTTCAGCAGCAGGATTTTCAACTTTAAATAATCGGTCATATAACCTGATTTCAGCAGTAGCTGCATGGGCTGCACTGATCCAGTGTATCGTTCCTTTTACAGTTAATCCGCTGGTATCCTGGCCGCTTTTACTTTCGGGTATATAACTGCAATGGATAGCTGTTATTTCACCATTTTCATTCTTATCAAAGCTGTCGCATTTCACGATATAAGCGCTCTTCAGCCTTACCATTGCACCCGGTGCCAGCCTGAACCATTTCTTTGCCGGTTCTTCCATGAAGTCTTCTCTTTCAATCCACAATTCACGGGAGAAAGGTATGGTTCGGGTTCCCATAGCTGCATCAGGGCCATTCTCACTTACACAATCTTCAGTTCTGCCTTCCTCAAAATTGCTGATGATCAGTTTTACAGGATCGAGTACGGCCATGGCTCTTTTGGCAGTTACATTCAGTTCTTCCCTCAGGCAGAATTCCAGTAAACTCAGGTCGATCAGGTTTTCTCTGCGGGCTACGCCGATTTTGTCGCAGAACGTACGAATGCTTCCGGGTGTATAACCTTTTCTGCGGAAACCGCTGATCGTAGGCATTCGAGGATCATCCCAGCCACTTACATGCCCTTCATTAACCAGTTGCAGCAATTTGCGTTTACTCATGACCGTATAAGTCATATTCAAACGGGCAAATTCATATTGATGGGATGGAAAGATTTCCAGTTTTTCTATGAACCAATCGTACAACTCACGGTGAGGGATAAACTCAAGTGTACAGATGGAGTGTGTTATTTTTTCAATGCTATCGCTCTGGCCATGAGCAAAATCATACATCGGGTAGATGCACCATTTGTCGCCTGTGCGGTGATGATGGGCATGCTTAATCCTGTAAATGATCGGATCACGCATCAGCATATTGTCTGCCGCCATATCAATTTTAGCCCGCAAAACTTTTTCGCCGTCTTTGTATTTACCGGCTTTCATTTCGGTAAACAGAAGCAGGTTTTCTTCGATGCTGCGGTTGCGGTATGGACTGTCCTTCCCGGGTTCTGTAGGCGTTCCTTTGAGCGCAGCAATTTCTTCTGAACTGCTGTCGTCAACATAAGCCAGTCCTTTATTGATTAACTGTACAGCAAACGCATACAACTGATCAAAATAATCGGATGCATAAAATTCATTCGACCAGTTGAATCCCAGCCAGCGGATATCATCTTTAATGCTTTCTACATATTCGGTATCTTCTGTAACAGGATTCGTATCATCAAAACGCAGATTGGTACTGCCGCCGTAACTGGCTGCCAGTCCGAAATTCAGACAAATAGATTTCGAATGCCCGATGTGCAGATAGCCATTCGGCTCTGGTGGGAAACGGGTGATGATGGATTTGTATTTCCCCGAGGCAAGATCCGATTCAATGATTTCCTCTATAAAATTCAGGCTTTTTTCTTCGCTCATATATTCTGTTAAAGGGGGCAAATTTACAACAATCCCGCCTTAAAATAAGCCATCTGCAAAGGCTATTGGCAATTAACCGGCATATTTGTTTTATCAAGCCAGGCCTCAATAAAAATGCCTGTGTTTCCGCCAGCACTTACTTCATATAGTTTTAACCAATACAGTTTTTTGCCGGGGACTTTTACTTCATAGATAAATGTTTTACCTCCGGGGCATTTACTGAGTTGTTTGGAACGGTAATTCCTCCTTCCGAAAAGCTGCTTAATGGTTAAGCTTTCGGTAGCTCCAACAGGCCGCATAGTCGTAAACTGAATTTTCGTGTATCCTTTACCGGGACCTTCAAGTCCGGCTTTCCAGGTGCAGGAACCGGCAGAACCGCAGGGGGCAGACTGGTTATTGAAATTGATATGAGCAATTCCGTTCCTATAGAAAGACTTGCCGGCATTGGTTCTAGCAATGCTGCCTTTGTTCCATTTGACACCAGTTCGAACGGTTTCTGTAGTCTTCCAGTCAACTGCATTGTTCATCATTGCAGAATCAGGTATAAGTGCATTGAGCAGATCAAACACTTCAACAGATTGCTGTGCTTTGCCGGAAAGAGTAAATAACAGCAGTATAAGGAGATAAGGTTTCGTCATCGACATTTCAGGATTTAGAAGAACTAAAATACCAAAATAACTGATATCGGACGGATTGTAAAAAAAGAAAACCTGCATTGCTGCAGGTTTCTATTATTATTTTAAGCGGTTCCCATTCGTTTCAGGTGAAGCGTATGGGAAACTACCGCATCCCTCATGTGTTTGTACTCAATGTATTTCACATTGAATTCATCGCAGGTTTTTTTAATGATCTTGCTGATGGCAGGATAGTGAATATGAGAAATTTTAGGGAAAAGATGGTGTTCGATCTGGAAATTCAATCCACCTACCAGCCAGCAGATCAGTTTGTTCCTGGTGGCAAAATTAGCCGTGGTTTGAATCTGGTGGATTGCCCATTCGTTTTCAATATCATTGTTTTCCATTGGGGTAGGGAAGGCTGTTTCTTCAACCGTATGCGCCAATTGAAATACTACACTCAGGATCAATCCGGCGAACATGGTTAAAGCCAGAAATCCTACCAGCCAGCTTACAAAACCAACCATATAAATCGGCAATGCGATCATCATGAAGTAATATCCGATTTTGGCAGTCCAGAAAGCAAAATGATCAAATGCACTTAATTTTTTAAGCGGAACGATCCCAACTTTTTTCTTAAAATACTTGGTATAATCGGAGGCGAAAACCCAAACGATCAGAAGCAATGTATAGAGGAACCAAACGTATACATGCTGAAAGCGGTGGATAAAATATTTCTTTTGCGTTGGACACATCCTGAGCATTGGTTTGATTTCGATATCATCATCAATGCCATCAATATTGGTATAGGTATGGTGTACAATATTGTGTTTGTTGCTCCACATTAATCCACTGGCGCCTAATGCATTAACAGAATAAGCTGCAATTTTATTCCAGAACTTGCTGTTGCTGAAACTGCCATGCCCGCCATCATGCATTACATTGAATCCGATGGCTGCCGTTAATCCGCCCATGAGCAGACATTCACTGATGGCCCACCAGGTACCCGGTGTAAAAAATACCACATGAATGTACAGAGCAATGTATGCGATCCAGAATAATACCGCCTTGAAATAGAGTGAAAAATTGCCGGTCTGTGGTTTGTTGTTCTCAATGAAATAATTGTTCACCCGGCGTTTAAGCTCCTGGTGAAAAGAAGATCCATTGATGTTTCTGAATTTAGGGGTTGTAATCATTATCAGGTTATTTTGTAGAATTATGTGTTTGTTTTTATGATGGCATCAAAATTTCTGAAGCCAATTTTCTTTTTTGAAATAAATCCTTCTGCATACTTCACACCAATCATTTTGCCGAACATTTTATGACGGTAAACCACACTGTCGAGAAAATCGGGTGTTGATATATAGGTTTGCGGTCCATCAGCACCTGGCTGATAAAATTGTGTACGGTAGGCTTTTATAGACTCAATCTTTTCCTCGAATACATCCGAAATATCAACTACAAAGTCTGGCTCCAGGTATCTGTCCTGAATGTACTGGAAAACATATTTCGGTCTCCATGCTTCCTGTAGTGTGCCGGATTGTTGGGTTTGAATTTTCTGTAAGCCGGAGAGAAAGGCTGCGTCTGAAACCAGGGCAGAACTTCTTCCGTGATCGGGGTGCCTGTCTTCGGGAGCATTGCAGAGGATGATCTCGGGCTGATATTTGCGGATTGCCTGGATCAGCCTGCGTTTACTATCCTCGTTGTTTTCGAAAAAACCATCTGCCAATTGAAGATTTTCTCTTGCATCAACCTGTAAAATCCTGGCAGATTCAGCTGCCTCCTGGTATCTTTCAGCAACGCTTCCCCTGGTTCCCAGTTCTCCTTCTGTCAGGTCGAGAATAGCGGTTTTTTTACCATTCTTTTTTTCAACCAGCAAAACCCCGGAGCAACTGAGTTCAATATCATCGGGATGTACGCCGATTGCAAGTAAATCTATCTTCATTCAACAATTGTAAGTCTTCTGCAAGTTACAATTTAAAAGGCAAAATAAGCCCTGTTGTGGAATAGATGTGAAGGATTTAGAAGAATTTGTGAACAGGTTATGTTAAAGGCGCTGGTTTCGGGCAATATCCTGATAACCATACATGCGTTGAACTTCGAGCACGAGTTTTTCGATCACTTTGTCCTCATTCTGAGCATCGTAAGGCTGTTTGAGGTTGGAATTGAAGAAAAATGCCACTGTCTGGTAGAAACGGGCCGTCAAACCTCCCTGGTATTCTTTGATGATTTCGTAGCAATTATTGCCGGTTTCGCGGTTGATGAGCTTCATCAGCACTTTGCCCTGGTAAACCGATAAATTGGTGAGCGGCTGGGCAAATTCCTTTTTAAGTTCTTTTTCCCTTGAATTGATGTACTTTTTCCGTTGCTTTTTCTCTGAAATGCTGGCCAGTTTTTCATTGATATCATTCATTACGATACCCGCCCTTCGTGCATAAGGATAAGTAACATAAACTGCATTTCTTAAACGATTGTATTTGGCCCTTGCTTCTCTTTGAGCCTCGGTCATATGACCATACAGGTAAAGATTGTTTAATGTGGCCAGGGAAAGCGTATCGCCATTGTAAATGATCGCCTGGGTCTTTATAGAATCATTGCTGCTCTGAGCATTTGAGGCAGCCGGAAGCAGCAATAAAAAAACAACTGTCATTATTAACAGTTGAATCCTGGTATTTAAGCTGCCTATCTTCATAGTGTCCCGTAAATTTACAATCAAGATTTTGATATTTAATACCGCCGGATGTTTAAAGTAACCTTAATTTTTGCTTTTTCATTGTTAATTTCCTGTAGATCTTCCAATCCAAAGGATGCACTGAATATATACGAAGCGGAACTGAATAAAGTTACAGAAGCCCGTATCGATTCTGTATATCAGCAGGTTGAAAAGGAATGCGATAGCCTTTTAACATACGTTGTTCCTCTAAAAGCAGATTCTATCCTTAAAAGCAACCCATAACATGAAAACAACCATCAGCCTCATACTTTGTTCACTGTTCATCGGTTGTACACAGGAAAAAGACACTTTAGCAGAACAAAAAGCTGCCCTCGATGAAAGGGCAGCCCTGAAAATTAAAAAGATAGCGGCATTGCTGCATGCCGAATGTGATTCTAGTTTGCAAAGAGAAACATATAGGAGAGTGCAACTGCTGCAAAAATCAAAATGGCAGCCGAAACGGAAGTAGATATTCCTGCTCTCCGGATCATGCTCATCAGTATACCAATGGCCATGATGATCAAACCAAGCCATACGAAAATGATGTATGGGAAGATGAATGCTTTTACGGTTACAAAATCTATGGGAGATTCAGATTCACGAACACCGATTTTTACTTTTCTGCCTTCACCCACACCTTCAAATTTTACAAACAGATTCTGCGCATATACGGTATCGTCAGTTTGTACCACACCGATCTCATCTACCTGAATCAAAGGCCGGGCCTTGTATTTCATGCTGTCTTTGCTATAGAAAGTAATATCAGCCATTAAAGCAGCATCGGTTTCTTTGAACTTGTATTTATCATTCACCGGATTTTTTACAACTCTTTCCAGAATGAAATATCCATTGTTGTAATATCCTTTTTCTCCTTCTGCCAGCTCAGTTGTTTTAAATGTAGAAGTATCAACGTTTTTCTCTTTATTGATGGCATAAGAGATATAAGTAAACACATCTTTTGAGAGATAGGATTTCGTATCCGGATTACTACTCATGTTGTTGTCTTTCATGATGTAGATATCGGGCCAGAGTGTAAAGGAATTGGTAGTTTTTCCCTTATCGTCTTTTTTATCAAATTGAAGTTTGTAAAAATTCCGCCCTTTCTCATGACCGGCTGAATCAGACAGGTAGCTTACCATATAGCTGCCCATCTTTGTTGGCACCTGGCGCAGGAGCGTGAGGTTTTCCCGCGGATCATCCTGTTGTTTGGTCATCGGATCTTTACCCGTTGGTACCTGGATGCCGTTTACCATGCTGTTACTGATCACTTCCTTATTGCTGCTTGAAAGCAGAATGCCTGCAATCATCAATGCAAATCCTGCATGCGAAATAGAACCACCGGCTCCTTTCAGTTTATTATTGAGCCCGATTGAAATATACATGGCATTCGCTACAACCGCATATACAGATGCAAAGAAGGCTGTATAAATCGCACCCAGGAATCCCGGACCATGTTTGTAAAATGTAAGCGGATAGAAAACGGCAACCAGTGCTGTGATCACTGCAGCAATCACTGTAGGCAAAGCAATTTTTTTAATGAATACTCCTTTAGGTGTGTCTTTGTAACGGAAGTATTGTGCTACGGCAGTAAGCAATCCAACAATGATAGCCACCATGGCCATTACTTTGTTATAGAGAAATTCGGCATTCTCCGGCATGGCCAGCTTTCCACCATTGATTTTTTCAATCAGGTCTTTTAAAAGGAAGGTTTTGTTGTAAACGGGGATAGACGTAACCGTTATGATAAAGATCGCTGACAGAAAAAATACCAGTGAACCGATGAACATCCAGAATTCCCTGGAATTGGTTTGTTCTTCTTTATGAATGGCCGGAATTTTTCCGTAGTTCCTGAAAAACATCACCAGCATGGGCACCGTAAAACTCAGCACAAACAAACCAATCATTACATTGATTGCTTTGCCTGCTTCTGTAAAAGAATGCACGGATGTATCTCCTAGTATACCCGTTCTCGTTAGGAAGGTGGAATACAATACAAATACAAAGGTGAGTATGGCAAAAAGATAACTTGCCCTTAAAGAATGCCCGGTTGATTTATAAATGACCATGGTATGCAATCCTGCAATCAGGATCAGCCAGGGAACCAGGGAAGCATTTTCTACAGGATCCCAGGCCCAGTAACCACCAAAACTCAATGATTCATAGGCCCATTTACCACCCATCATGATCCCGATACCCAACACACAGGCTGCAAACAAAGCCCAGGGCAATACGGGTTTTACCCAATCACCATATTTTTTCGTTTGAATGCCTGCATAAGCATAACCAAAAGGTATAATCGTAGACGCAAAACCAAGGAACAATACCGGTGGATGGATTACCATCCAGTAGTTGCGGAGCAATACATTCAGGCCCATACCGTCTTTGATAAAAGTGAGGTAGTTGGGCTGACTGAAAATAGGCGCATTGATTTCATTACGGGTAAGCGTAAACGGACTATTCCCGATGCTGATATCACCTACATAAATGCCCAGGATCATCATCATCAGGAAAAACTGTGCCAGGCTGATCACGGTTAATACCGGTGCCTTCCAGGTTGTTATATGTTCTTCATCCTTTTTAAAGAGTAGTACAGAGCCCAATACCGCATGCCAGATGGCCCATAACAGGAAACTTCCTTCCTGGCCTTCCCAGATACAGGCCAGCAAATACTTGGGTTCAAGTTCTTTGGATGCATGCTTGTAAGCATACATGTATTCATAATAATGCTGAAAACAGATGTAAAAAATTACGGCGAAATACAACCAGGATGGAAGCTGTTTGTATTAAGAAACATTTTTTGGCAAATGCCAACCAGCTTTTCTTTAACTGTATATCTGGTTTTCGGGAAGCTATAAAAAAGGAAATGGTCGACAGAAGTGAGGCAATGAATGCCAGTATTACAAAGAAATGTCCGAGCTGGCCCGGGCAATAAATGTTCTCCTTCAAATTTCATCAGTACAAGTTGTGGTGTGAAAATCTAGTTGCCGCTCGTTTGTTCTTTCATGCTTTTTTCAAGCGAATTCTTATCGTCTTTGTATTTGCTGGGGCATTTCAGCAGTATATCCTTGCATTCAAAATGATCTTTTTCCATTTTGCCTTTCAATACAATTCTTTCGCTTTTTTCAATGTCGGTAGGCTTGCTGTTGTGATAAATCACTTTGGTTTTACCGCCCAGACTGTCTACTGCATAAAAAGCAAGGTAATTGGGATTATTGATGGGATCGTATTCTATCGGTTGGGTTTTGTCGAGTTTGGCAATCATGTGAACAAATTTGCCTGGCTTTTTTACGGGCCGAATCAATGGTATCATAAGTGGAAAAATCTACTGAAAACACCAGTAAACCAACGATTAACGCTGCAATTCCGATCAGGATAATAATATGTGTTCTTTTCATAAGATGATATTCGGGGCAAAGTTAATTCAAAATGGCTACAGAAACCTGTTTTTTACGTATTGCGAAAATGATTCTTCAACTATATTTGCCGGATATTTTAAAAACATCTCATGGCTGATCTGTCGAATTTCGACCCTAACTCCGTCGGAAACCCTAACAACAATATTTTCGGACTCCCTTTTTCTGAAGAAGATGCCCGTTTGGTGATATTACCTATTCCCTGGGAAGTAACGGTAAGTTACAACGCCGGTACGGCCCGTGCACCTGAACATATTTTTACTGCAAGTTTACAGGTGGATCTTTTTGATCCCGAATTCAAGGATGCCTGGAAGCAGGGATTTTATATGCGTCAGCCCGACAAAAAAGTTTTGATGAAAAGCGATTACCTCCGCAAGGAAGCAGAATTGTACATCAATTATATTTCACAGGGTGAAGTGGTAGACAATAATAAATTCATGTGCAAAACGCTCAAAGAAATCAACCAGGGAAGTTTATTCCTGAATGATTGGGTGTATGAACAAACCAGCGGATTGCTCAACAAAGGAAAACTGGTGGGCTTACTCGGCGGCGATCACAGTACACCATTCGGATTTTTCAGGGCCATTGCCGATAAATATCCGCGAATTCGGTATCCTGCAGATTGATGCCCATTGTGATTTAAGAAACGCATACGAAGGTTTCAATTTCAGTCATGCATCTATCATGTACAATGCATTGGAAAAAATTCCGGCATTGAAAAAACTGGTGCAGGTGGGTATCCGCGATTATTGTGAAGAAGAGATGGATTATATCAAAGCCAGCAACGACCGTATTTCCACTTATTTCGATAAAGACATCAAAGAAAGACAATTCGAAGGTGTTCACCTGGCAACAGATGGCCGATGAAATGATCAGCTCATTTGCCACAAAATGTTTTCATCAGTTTTGATATTGATGGTTTGGATCCGAAGCTTTGTCCGCATACCGGAACACCTGTTCAGGGCGGTTTTGAAACTGAACAGATTTTTTACCTGTTCAAAAGACTCATGAAAAGCGGCAGAAAGATCATTGGTTTTGATCTGAATGAAGTAGGGGTGAGCCACAATGAATGGGATGAAAACGTAGGCGCCAGGGTTTTGTACAAACTCTGCAATATGTTAATTACCAGCAATCCGGTAAATGGATAATTACAGCATAACACTTACACAGGAAAAAGCCGGCACCTATCGGCTGGTAACCTTACTCGTTAGTATTATCAATTGTCTTGTATTCGGCAAAGTATACCTTGGCATTTCGGATAGCCGTTCGGGTTATATTGCGTTGATTGGTTTAATCGTTTCCATTGCGGCGCTGACATTTTTTATAATAACCAATTATACCCGTTTTAAAAGTTCTTTCAGGGTTGAAATCAGTTTTATCATAACAGCGATCTGCTGGATACTGCTCGGAAAATTCCTGGTAGCCGCATTCCTCCTGGTTTTTGCCGTACTGGGTTTTTATGCAAACCGTATACCCGTCATTCACATTTCTGATAAAGGCATTCAGTATCCTTCGTTCCCTCCCAGGACAATAACATGGAAAGAAGTAGAATCTGTTATTTTAAAAGATGGCATTTTAACCATCGATTTAAAAAACAATCAACTCTTTCAATTGAATATTCCATTTGCATCGAACAGTGATTTGAACGAAACGGTATTTAATAAATCCTGCCAGTCTTTTATGAGCCGGATTGCAGCAGTTTAATCCGCAGCACTGTCTCATCTTTATATCAAAATCCATTTATGTTGCGCAATTTATTGATCCCTGCTTTGGCAGTAATATTATTTTCTTCCTGTTATTCCGCCCGCATAACCTATGCACCTGTTCCCCAGAATGTACCCGTTCTCGAAGAAAAAGGCGATACCAAACTGGCCGCCTATTATTCAACCTGCTTTGGCGGTAGTAAAGGACTTACTTATTCCAAATCAAATGGATTGGATCTTCAGTCTGCCGTTGCCATCAGCTCAAAATTCGCCATCATGGCCAATTACTCTATTAAAACTGAGCGAACCAATTCTATGATTGATATTACAGAGAATTCCGACAGCAATCTCCTGGCCTATAAACGTAATTGGACAGAACTGGGGTTCGGTTATTTCAAACATACCGGTAAAAATAAATCCGGACTTTTCCAGGTTTACATGGGTGCAGGATTTGGAAGAAACCGTTTTACCGACAAAAGAGTTGAATCGGGTGTGCTTTACCGTCAGTTCTTCGATGCCCGCAATATGAGTTTTTTTATTCAACCTTCTATTGCACACATCAGCAAAAATGGATGGGCCGCTTCGTTCTCTGTAAAAGCTTTACTGATGAATTTCCAGGACATCAGCACAGATTACAACACTGCAGAACTCATAAAATTTGAATTGAATGAATTGGGTAACCGGAGTTATTTAACCATAGAACCAGCTATAACCGCATCTTATGCACTCAAAAACACACCGGCATTGCGTTTTGAATCACAGCTGGGATTTTGCTTCAGGGGAAACAATAAATACCCCGGACTTGAAAAACGAAATGTAAATTTCTCCATTGGCGCCATGCTCAATTTTGCCCGGTTGTCAAAAAAATGAGTGGCTCAATACGTCCCCAATACATAGCGCTTCAGCCGAAATAAACTACCTTTGCGATTTATGCAAAAGTTATCAGCATCCCCGTTCCTGCTTTATTCCGACGGAAATGGAAACATTTTCGAAGACACCAGTTTGTATGTTACCGGCCGCAGTGGCTGGGATGCATTGCCAATTCCGGTGGATGAATGGATTGACCTTCCAGAGGGAGGACAATTGTATGAATTACCCGGCAGAAGAGGCATTGGTATTGATGTAGCAACCGGAGAGATGAGGCTTTGTGAAAAAGGATGGGCCGTAGCCGCTTTTATTCCGCCCGCTCATACCGGTTTATATATGGCGGCTTATGAAACACTACCGGATGCACCCACACTTCCTTTGTTCTGTTATACAGCAGCAGGTTGGCAGAACGATAAATTGTATGTTCCTGCGGTTCGTATTGAACAGGATATCCGCCAGGAATGTGCCGGATATGACGATGATAAAATCAAGAACTGGTCATGATCATTTGCTGAAAGCCTATCCACACAACAGGCTGGTAAAACACCTGATGGATAATTGCTGCATGACGTACACTTGTCCGGCTGCCAGAAATCTTGCCCTCGGCAGATGGGAATGCCCGGTTCCTGTTTCACCTGCCTGCAATGCCAATTGCATTGGTTGTATTTCTTTTCAGCCGGAAGAGGAGAGTATTGTGAGTACACAGGACAGACTAACGTTTAAGCCTACCCCGGAAGAGATTGTTGAGTTTACTGTGCCTCACCTTGAAACGGCACCTTACCCGATCATCAGTTACGGACAGGGTTGTGAAGGTGAACCATTACTGATGTGGGAAACAATCCGGGATTCTATCATTGAAATCAGGAAGCATACGAGCAAAGGAAGCATCAATATCAATACCAATGGAAGTAAACCGGATGCTGTAAGGGTTTTGTGTGAAGCAGGTTTGAACAGCATGCGGGTGAGTACCAATTCTGCACGTGAAAGAGTTTACACCGCTTATTATAAACCGAATAACTATACTTTCAGCGACCTGATCGAAAGCCTGAAGATTGTACGCAGCTTTGGTGGCTGGACGAGCATTAATTATTTTGTATTCCCCGGCATGACCGATAGCGTTGAAGAGTATGAAGCATTGCGGAAGCTGATCAGGGAAACAGATTTATGCATGATACAGTGGAGGAATTTCAACATTGATCCCGACTGGTACCTCGAAAAAATAAACGAAGCCGAAACCGGCGAATGCATGGGTGTTAAACAATTTATGGAACTGATTCACGAGGAATTTCCGAAGGTGAAATTCGGTTACTTCAATCCGCCGATAGAAAGAATTAAAGGAAACTTTGAGCAGGATTTTGCGCACTATTGATAAGAAATCAAAAGTAAAAAGCAAAAGTAAAAGTAGGGCTCTTGTGTTTCACGCAAAGGCGCTGGGTAGCAAAGCTCGCAAAAGAGTTTACTTAAGTTAGAACTTAAAAGTAGAAAGTAAAAAAAATGTTCGATGACGAAGAATATTACTGATTCGAGTAACCAGTAACTGTTATATAAGTAGTTCAAAGCTTAAATTCCATCCGAATTTCAAATTCCAGTATCCAGCAACCAGAAACTGATAAATCTAATAACACAGCAAAATTCTATACCACAGTTCTTAGTTTAAACTTTATACTTTTTACTTCTCCTCTTTTACTTCATCGTCTCTTCCAGCCATTTATAAAATTCCTTTTGCCATACCAGTGCATTTTGAGCAGACAACACCCAATGATTCTCATCCGGCAGATAAACCAGTTTGCTTTTAATTCCCCTTAACTGTGCAGCCTGGAAGGCCTGTAAACCCTGTTCAATCGGCACACGATAATCTTTTCCTCCCTGGTAAATAAGAATGGGGGTATTCCATTTATCAACCATTTCACTTGGATTGAATTTTGTCAAAGTATTTTTAATAACAGTATTGTTTTTATCCCAATAACGCCCGCCGAAATCCCAATCGACGAACCAGATTTCTTCTGTAGTACCGTACATGCTTTTCAGGTCGAATACACCATCATGTGCAATGAAAGTTTTAAACCTGTTGTTGTGGATACCAGCAAGGTAAAAAGCAGAATAACCACCATAACTGGCGCCAACGCATCCCAGCCTGTTTTTATCTACATAAGTTTCCTTACTAGCGGCATCGATTGCACTAAGATAATCCTGCATCACTTGTCCGCCCCAATCCTTACTGATCTGTTCATTCCATTTTGTACCATGCCCGGGCATACCCCTGCGGTTAGGCGCTACTACAATGTATCCATTGGCAGCCATCAACTGAAAATTCCAGCGGAAAGAATAAAACTGAGTAAGCGGTGATTGCGGTCCGCCCTGGCAATAGAGCAGGGTAGGGTATTTCTTTGAAGCATCGAAATCCGGCGGATAAATTACCCAAACCAGCATATTCTTACCATCCGTTGTTTTTACCATCTTTCTCTCGGTCTTGCTTAAACGCAGATTGGCATACTGCTCATCATTTACATGAGTGAGTTGTTTCATTGCACCGGATTGTAAATCTACCGTATACAGTTCAGCTGCATGATTCATATCCGTGCGGCTCACAACCAGCATATTTCCTACCTGGCCAACAATGCCATTCACATCAAAATCGCCCTTGGTTATCTGGCGTATATAGGGCAGAGTTTTCTTAAGCCCGGGATAGTTAACTTCAAATAATTGTAATGTGCCATTAACAGGGGCATAGAAAAACAGTTTACTACCATCTTCGCTCCAGATGAATCCTTCTACATGAATATCATCACGGAATTGTGTCAGGTTCATTCTCGTTTTTCCATTCCAGACAATGATGTCCTGTTTGTCGGCTTCATAACCATCTCTTTTCATACTCAGCCAGGCGAGTTCATTCTTTTTATTGAATGATGGATTTACATCATATCCCGCCATATCTTCAGTGAGATTGCGGGTTGTACCCGTGGCGATATCATAAGCATACAGATCGGTATTGGTACTTATTGCATAATCTACTCCATATTTCTTTTTGGTAGCATAAACAACCTGCTTGCCATCGGCGCTCCAGACATAATCTTCGGATCCGCCGAAAGGTTTAGTCGGACAATCATGAGGTTCGCCTTCCATCAGGTCTTTCTTTGAACCGGGATTGTTTAAATCTTCCAGGAATACATGGTCAAAATTGCCATCTTCCCAGGTATCCCAGTGACGGTAATTCAGGTTATCAAATATGTACACGTTTGATTTGGTCAATGAAGGGTAATAATCTACACCACTTATTTTTTTAATTTTTACTGATTCATCCGAAATTTTATAACGACCATCGGGTGAAATACGGCTATTGGCAAGCAGAGTATCTGTACTAACTACCGGTTGTACAGTACCATCCATCAGAGAAACCATGAATTTTTTTGAACTGCTTTTATTCGCTTCCACATTCGGTGTACTAACGTTGTACACTACATGCTTTTTATCTTTGCTGATACCCAAACCGCTGACCCTTCCGAGTTGCCATAATTTTTCGGGTGTCATCAGATCCTGTGCTTTCGATTCAATTGAAACAAATGCAAGAAGGAAGAAAAAATACTTTTTCATGGTATATGCTTGAATTATTCTGTATAAATGAAATTCATAACGATTACTTGTATTCGCCGTAGATATTGCGTAATGTGTCTGCGATTTCCCCGAGAGTACAATAGTTTTCTACAGCTTCCAGCACAATCGGCATGATATTCTGATCGGTTGACGCTGCTGCAGCAAGCTTCTGAAGGCTCTCTGTCGCCGTTGCTTCATTGCGTTTGGCTTTTAATGCTTTGAGCTTATCTGATTGCATTTTCTGTATGCTGTCATCTATTTTAAAAGGAGGAATTTTTGCTTCATTCGAAACCACAAATTTGTTTACACCCACAATGATTTTTGATTCGTCTTCAATGTGTTGCTGGTATTCGTATGCACTGCGGGCAATTTCATCCTGGATAAATCCTTCTTCGATGGCTGCTACACTTCCGCCCATGGCATCAATGGTTTCTATCAACTGCCAGGCTGCTTTTTCTACTTCCGCTGTAAGCGCTTCTACATAATAACTTCCGGCAAGCGGATCTGCGGTATCGGCAGCACCACTTTCAAAAGCTACAATCTGTTGCGTGCGGAGGGCAATCCGGGCTGCATCTTCGGTTGGTAAGCTGAGTGCTTCATCATATCCATTGGTATGAAGCGATTGCGTTCCACCCAATACAGCTGCCAGGGTTTGTATCGTAACCCGGCTGATATTATTCATCGGCTGCTGTGCTGTTAATGTACTGCCACCGGTTTGTGTATGAAAACGCAGCATCATGGCTTTTTCATCGGTAGCACCCAGTTCCTTCATCATACTGGCCCACATACGCCTGGCTGCCCTGAATTTGGCCACTTCTTCAAACAGGTTGTTGTGTGCATTGAAGAAGAAGGAGAGACGTTTACCGAATACATTGATGTCGAGTCCTTTCTCCAGTGCCGCTTTCACGTATGCCTTACCGTTACTTAATGTAAAAGCAATTTCCTGAACAGCTGTACTGCCCGCCTCACGGATATGGTAACCCGAAATAGAAATGGTATTCCATTTGGGCAATTCTTTACTGCACCAGGCGAATATATCGGTAATGATGCGCATCGAAGGTTTGGGTGGATAGATATAAGTACCCCTGGCCGCGTATTCTTTAAGAATATCATTCTGTATGGTACCGGAAATTTTATTCAGATCGGCTCCCTGCTTTTTGGCCAGTGCCACATAAAAAGCGAGCAGAATAAATCCTGTTGCGTTAATCGTCATAGACGTAGAAACATCTTCCAGCTTAATGCCTTCAAACAATCGCTCCATATCTTCCAGGCTATCGATGGCAACACCTACTTTTCCTACTTCTCCATCGGCCAGCGGATGATCACTGTCGTAGCCGATCTGTGTAGGCAGATCAAACGCAACTGATAAACCACTCACGCCCTGGTTCAGCAGGTAATGATACCTTTTATTGCTTTCTTCAGCAGTAGAAAATCCTGCATACTGGCGCATCGTCCAGAGTTTACCCCGGTACATGGTCGACTGAACACCACGGGTAAAAGGATATTCTCCCGGTAAGGATTGATCGCCGGCTGGAATGTCTTTTCCTGTATATATTTCTTTAACAGTTATTCCCGAATCGGTCTGTAGTTTTTTTTCAGCCATGATATGAATGGATTAATCGAGTATTTTTTTTGCTTCAAACTGCAATGCATCCAGCACCACCGTATTTAATTCTGCATTGTGGTTCATGCTGTATTCCAGTATTCTTTTGCTGAGATCAACAGCTGTGGCATGTGGCGGCAGGTTGAGCGACAACTGGTTGATGATATATATATTCTGATCTTTTAAACGGGTAACGGCATTCCATACTTCCGGACTAACATAAATCTGCTGGGTGATATTGTATTCATATTCTGAACGAAGTGTTTCAACCAATGTATGGTGTAAACCGGATGCACTGACCTGGAGATTATCTACCCTTGAAATCAGGTTCTGCAATCCTGATCTTTCAGCAAAAAGGGTAAGACGTTCAATCGCCTGTAATTTAAGTTTGATCCCTTCATTATTGATATCCAGTCTTTCCTTGATCTTCTCTTTCATCGACCTGAATTCCAGCAGCAACATACCCAGCAGGGCAAAATATACGATCATCACTGCCACTTCAACATACTGGAACTTAAACTCAAGCAATACCATATTGTAAATTTATTACGCAAATGTAAATAAGAAGCCCCAACAAATTCCTGCTTTCGCAAATAGCGGCAAAATCTGTCCAGAAAAATCGGTGTAATTTTGTATAAAATAAGCAATATGGAAACGACTTTAGATTTACCGGTAAAATTCACCTCCGCAGCCATACAGGAAATCAAAAGGCTGATGAATGAGGATAGTTTCGATAAAGCAAAAAAACTGCGTGTAGGCGTAAAGGGAGGTGGTTGCAGTGGTATGACTTACGTGCTTGAATTTGATGAACAGAAAGCCAATGACCAGGTTTTTGAAACAGAAGGGATTCAGTTTATCATGGATAAATCACACGGAATGTATCTTTTGAATACAGAGGTAAACTGGGAAGGCGGATTGAATTCCCGTGGGTTTACTTTCAGCAACCCCAATGCCAGCAGCACCTGTGGTTGTGGCACCAGTTTCGCTGTATAAATTTTACGAGATTATATAAACTAAAAATCCCGCCATTTAAGCGGGATTTTTTTATGAGTAAGATGTTGCAGATTAAACTACAATACCATCATCTGGTTTTTTCTTTTTAATTACTTCCGGAGCTGCTGCACCCAAAGGTTTGTCTTTTGCAAAATCAATCAGGATAGGCGCACCTACGAAGATTGAAGAGTAGGTACCGGTTACCACACCAATCAGCATTGCAAACGCAAATCCACGGGTTACTTCACCACCAAAGATGAAGAGGATGAGGATGGTCAGGAATACAGTGAGTGAAGTCATAATCGTACGACTCAAAGTATCATTGATTGCTTTGTTGATGATGGTTGTTTTTGAAGCACCTTTCATATCGCGGCTGTATTCACGGATCCTGTCGAATACGATAACGGTATCATTCATAGAGAAACCGATCACCGTAAGAATGGCCGCAATAAAGTGCTGGTCAATTTCGAGCGGGAAAGGAACGATGTCTTTAAAGAATGAGAATACCGCCAGTGTTACAAATACGTCGTGCAACAAAGTAAGGATCGTACCGGCAGAATACCTCCAGTCGCGGAAACGGATGAAGATATAAATGAAGATGATCAGCATGGCGAAAATGGTCGCTTTGATCGCACCTCTTTTCAGGTCATCAGAAATACTTGGCTGAACCGTAGTTGAACTCTGTATGTTATCGTTTACAAATTTCTCATAACTGGTGTTGGCAGGTAAAGATTTTTTCAAACCTTCATACAATTTAGCCTGTACAGCACTATCAGCATTGTCTACACCTTTCAGGTAAGCAGTTGTGATGTTGAGGTGTTTGCCATCTTCACCAACAGTTTTCATGGTGATGTTATCTCCTTCAAGCGCTTTTTTCAGATCATCACGCAGTGCATCAGATGCATCTACTTTTTTATCGAAAGCGATGGTATAGCTACGACCTCCTTTGAATTCCACACCCTGGTGGAAACCATTGAAGAAAGCGGCTACACCTGCCAGTAATACAACTACAGAGATACCATAAGCAACTTTTCTGAATTCAATGAATTTGAAACTGCTGTGTTTAAATATCCTTTTAGAGATACCGGTAAAGTAATTGAAGTGACGGTTTTTGTTTGTCCAGAAATCAGTAATCAACCTTGAAACAAGGATACCGCAGAACAAAGAAAGGAGGATACCGATGATCTGCGTAGTAGCAAAACCAAGTACCGGACCTAAACCAAAATAAACCAGGATGATGGCAGTAAGCAATGAAGTTACGTGCGCATCAATAACGGGAGCGAGTGAACGACGATAACCATCGTTAACTGCCTGCTGGTATGATTTACCTTTCGTAAGTTCTTCTTTGATCCTTTCAAAAATAATTACGTTTGTATCTACTGCCAGACCAATGGTAAGTACCAGACCAGCGATACCGGCTGCAGTAAGCGTAAAGCCCATTGCAGTAAGTACACCAATGGTGAAAAGCAGGTTGAGGATAAGTGCAATGTTGGCAACCCAACCGCCGGTGTTATAATAAACCAGCATCAGTACGAAGATTACCACAAAGGCAATCACGAATGCCATCATACCGCCTTTAACTGCTTCCTGGCCGAGGGTAGGACCTACCACTTGTTCAGCAACGATTTTTGCAGGAGCATCGAGTTTACCTGACTTGAGGATGTTTGCCAGATCCTGTGCTTCTTCAACTGAGAAGCTACCAGTGATCTGTGAGTTTCCACCTTCAATCGCACCATTTACATTCGGTGCACTGTATACGATATTATCCAGTGAGATTGCAATCGGGCGACCAACGTTTTTACCCGTCAGTTTAGCCCAGGTTCTGCTGCCCACACTGGTCATGTTCATTTTAATACAAGGCTTTCCGAATTCATCGAAATCCTGTCCGGCTTCTTCAACGCCATCTCCTTCGAGTGGAGCCTTATCAGAACCAGGAACAGTTTTAATCGCATAAATAGGGAAGAAACGCTGATTGCCTTTGGCAGATTTTTCTTCTCTGCCCAACAGGAATTTCAGGTTACCTGGTAATGCATTTTTTACTACTTCATTGTTGATATAGCTGTAGAACAGACCAGTATCTTTCATTGCTACACTACCGATAGAAGGAGCGAAATAACGACGGCCATTCTGTTCCTGAGGCTGTGTTGGATTGATAACCCTGATGAAAGGATATTCGTTCTTTTTAGCAAGGGTAGTATCTTTTGCCTGTGCAGAATCCAGCGGATTTACACCATTCAGGTAATTCTGCAGGCTCTTATCGGCATTCATGATTGCCTGATCCAGTTCATCGATCTGGAATACTTCCCAGAACTGCAGGTTGGCAGATGACTGGAGAAATTTCCTTACCCTTTCAGGATCGTTGATACCAGCGAGTTCTACAGTGATTACACCTTTGTTCTCATCAAGGTTGATGTTCGGTTGTGCAACACCAAATTTATCGATACGTTTAACGAGAATTTTATAAGTCTGCTGAATCGCATCTTTGGCAACGGTATTGATTTTGCTGATAACGGTTTTGTCGTTATCGCCCACTTTCACATTTTTACCTGAACCGGCAAAAAGAGAAGAGAGTTTTTCGGCACCATTCTTTTGAGTATACGCTTCAACGAAAAGAGAGATATAATCAGATTCGCTGGTTGTTTTCTTAGCAGTAGCGGTTTTCAAAGCTTCCAGCAATTGCGGATCACGTGGGTTGTTGCTGAGGGATTTGAGTAAACCTTCCAGACTAACATCCATGGTTACACTCATACCACCTTGCAGATCCAGACCGAGGTTCAATTCGTTCTCTTTGCATTTCTGGTAAGAAGTTCCTACAACAGGGTAAATACTTTCATCTTTGGTACTATCGAGGATACGCTGTGTTTTGTCTTTAACCAACAGCTTGAATTCATCGGGAGATACGTTCGGTGATTGTTTTTTCACAAGTTGTTCCGCCTTGGCTTTTACGCTATTTTCATAGCTGCGCACCACCCAGGTGTACGAAAGCTCCCAAAGTGATATCAGCGTCAACGCTATGGTAAAAAACCAGACTAAACCTTTCAGTTTCATGTTAATGTACTTTTTTTAACGTAAGTAGTTAATTTTTTAAGAGTGTGCAAAGATAGGGGAAAAACCGATTGCAGTTATATATATGGATATTTTGGGCCTGAACCTGGAATAATAGACTTATTTAACTGAAATACAAAGGATTAGGCCTTAAGCTAAATGCTCATCACAAAAGTTCAGCATTTGGCTATTTGTTAGCCGGTTTTAAAACCAGGAACCAGAATGTTAAATAACTGAGCTTTTTGTAAACAGGTCAGATTATGAAGAAAATTCAATTTTTCGGCTGCTATGCACCGGGGTTAGTCAATAAATAAGTTCAATGAAGAAAAACTTCCTACGCTTTGTACAGATTGATAAAAAATATCTAATCAGCTGGTAAAAAAGGAGATAAAACTCCAGATGGAACACAACTGCTTGGCAGAATTGGTTAGTTTTGCCGCTGATCTAAACCGATTGTATGCATTTATCATCTCTGTTAACCCGTTTCAATGAGCCGGAAACTTTAAAAATGGCAAAATTGGGAAGGGAATTGAGAGCGAAAGGAATTGACATTACTGATCTCAGCCTCGGTGAACCCGATTTCGATACACCCGCTCATATCAAAGAAGCTGCAAAAAAAGCCATCGACGATAATTTCAGTCATTATACTCCCGTTGCCGGATACCTTGATCTCCGCCAGGCAGTTTGCACCAAACTTAAAAGGGACAATAACCTCGATTATACACCCGAACAAATTGTGGTTAGTACCGGCGCCAAACAAAGTATTGCCAATGCCGTACTGGCTGTTGTAGATGCCGGTGATGAAGTAGTTATTCCTACTCCTTATTGGGTAACCTACAGTGAAATTGTAAAACTGGCCGGTGGTAAACCGGTATTGGTGAAAACCCTGGCTGAAAACGGATATAAAATCACACCAGCTCAACTGGAAGCCAACATCAGCAACAGAACCAGGTTGTTTATGTTTTCTTCACCCTGCAATCCTACCGGTGCCGTATATACGAAAAAAGAACTGGAAGGACTTGCTGAAGTGTTTGCCCGTTACCCGCAGATTTTCATAATGAGTGACGAAATATATGAACACATCAATTTTATCGGTCACCACGAAAGCATTGCCCAGTTTGATTTTCTGAAAGATCGTACGATTATCATCAACGGTTTAAGTAAGGGATTTGCCATGACAGGCTGGAGGGTAGGGTATATAGCCGCTCCGCTGGAAATTGCCAAAGCCTGTGATAAAATTCAGGGTCAGTTTACCAGTGCAACCAATTCTATCGCACAACGTGCTGCTATAACGGCACTAACCGGCGACCTTCGTCCAACTACTGAAATGGTGGAAGCTTTTAAAGAAAGAAGAGCGAAAGTGATGGAACTGATTAAAGGCATTTCCGGGATGACCTGTTGTGAACCACCCGGTGCATTCTACGTGTTTCCCGACATCAGCGCCTATTTCGGAAAGAAAACGCCAGCGGGTGAAACCATTGAGAATTCAGATGATCTGTGCATGTATTTCCTCCATACGGCAAACGTTTCAACCGTTACCGGAAAAGCATTCGGAGAGCCTGATTGCATCAGGATTTCATTTGCCAACAGCGTTGAAAATATTGAAAAGGGATTCCGTAAAATCAAAGATGCACTGGATGCGCTGAAGTAATTCTGGCTTACTAACGTATAACTATAACCGCTTTTAGAAATTCTTATCGACTGCTCAGTTGAAGAAGCTGTTCATGCAGTTGAATTACCTGTGGCACCAGCAATTGCTGTTCATCATTGTAAAGCAGGAAATCACATTTTTTCATTTTCTCTTCTTCATTCATTTGCTTCTGTAACCGGGCCATTACCTGTTCTGCACTGATCTTATCTCTTGCCATCACTCTTTTTATTCTCAATGACTCAGGAGAGGAAACACCGATCACATAATCGAGTGAAGTATTGGCGCCGCTTTCAAAAATCAGTGCCGCTTCTTTGATGGTATAAGGGGATTGTTGTCTGCCCATCCAGTCTGCCGCATCGGCTATCGTTAACGGATGTACGAAGGAATTCAGCAGGGCCAGTTGCTGCGGATCGGAAAAAACTTTTGCTGCCAGGTATTCACGATTGAGTTCGCCATCCCGGTAAGCTTCAGTTCCAAACTGATGGATGATTTTATTTTTCAGTTCTGTATTTTCATGCATGATTCTTTTGGCTGCCTGGTCGGCATAGTAAACCGGCACACCGAGTACTTCGAAAATCGATGCAACGGTAGATTTGCCGCTGCCTATTCCGCCGGTTAAACCAATTTTCAGCATAAAAAAGAAAGATCATTTGACAAAGCGAACCTCATCAAATGATCTGTTAAGTTGAATGAATTATTTCTTTACTTCTGTAGCTACTTTATTCACATTGGCAGTCCATTCCATAGAAATGGCTGCTCTTTCGATTTTGATATAGCTGCCCGGACTGGTTTCAATAGACAATGTACCATCATCATTTACTTTGTTGATGGTGCCGTGAATACCAGCGATGGTTACAATTTTATCACCTTTCTGCAGATCGTTGATAAACTGCTTTTGTTGTTTGGCTTTTTTTGCTTGTGGACGAATCATGAATAACCAGAAAACCAGGATCATCATACCCATCATAATCAGGGTGCCTGTGCTGCTGGATTTTCCACTTGGATCAGGGGTCATCAGAAAAATACTTAATAATTGCATGTTTGTGTCGTTTGTGACTACCAGTGTAGTCGTTTGAGCGTTAAAAATATTTTATTCGGGTTTGCCGGTAACCGTTCCTTTGATCAGCAATGGCGGAAATTCAGGAACTGCATTGGAAACCACCGTAATGTTTTTATGTGCTTCCCCGGGCTTTTTATCGGTATTGAATTTAGCTTTAATGGTACCGGTTTCACCTGGCAGGATAGGAGCAACGGGTTTTTCTGCAACCGTGCAACCGCAACTGGCCTGCGCTTCAGAAATAACCAAAGGTTTAGTTCCCGTGTTCTTGAATTTAAAACTGTATTCAACCACATCGCCTTCTTTCACCGTTCCGAAATCATACACACTGTCGATCACCTGCACGGTTGTTGGATCTTTGATATCTCTTTTAATGGGAGGCGGAGTGGCGATTTTATCTTTCTTCCTCACATCACAACTGCCCAGTAAACTTCCCATGGCCAGTAATGAAAACACAATTTTAAACATATACTGCTGTTGCTTTTGAATTATAAAATGCTGTTCTTAAAATTTTTCTTGTGGATTTTATTCTCCGCAGTGAGTTCCTTGTGAATATTATCGAGCAGGCCGTTTACAAATTGTCCGCTTTGAACGGTACTATACGCTTTTGCCAGGTCGATGTATTCATTGATAGTAACTTTCGTTGGGATTGTTTCAAAATAAAGAAACTCGCAAACGCCCATCTGCAGGATGATCAGATCCAGCGATGCAATACGATCAGCATCCCAGTTTTTCAATTTAGGTTTGATCATCTCCAGTGTAAAAGGAGATTTTTCAAGTACTGTATTGAGTAAGCTTTTAGCGAAATCCCTTTTTTCTTTACTCAGAATATCTGTAAATGGATGAGCCCCCGGTTTATTGAAGTAATTCAATACAAGTGTATGCATCACTTCTGCATCATCATCCCAGTTGATAAAATGTTCTTCAAGATGGCTGATGAAATCCTCATTGGGCAACATCAGATCGGTGAAAATGAACTCGAGGATTTTCTTTTCTGATTTCTTATCCCGTGATTGCTCTTCGGTATAATCGCGATACTTCTCAGAAAGTACCAGCTCATTGTATATTTTTTTAAGGAGGTCTTTATCAACCAGGTGTTCCAGTTTACCATCTTCCAGCACCTGCCTGAAACTGACATCTTCCAGCGTTTTCCATAAAATCTCGTTTCCGGCTATCTTGGTATTGATGCTGAGGTCGCCTGCTGTAGGAAGGTGTTTATTGGCTTTCTGCATAGCATCCGTTTCGGCAAAACGGGCTACTTCGGTAATGAAATATACCAGGTATGTATACAGGAACTTAGTTTGTTCAATTTTTTTGTTCAGTATCGCCTCGGGTTCACCGGGTTTGGTTTGACCACTTACACTGTCAATTGTGTAAAGGGTCTGCATCACTTTTACCCGGATATTTCTTCTGCTGATCATCTATAAGAACTTTTAATTAAGGGGGCAAAATTAAGGGTTTCTCTGCTCCCGGTAAGCATTTAAAGCATAAATATTGACTGAATGAAATTTTGGCGGGTTTTATGTGACATAGCTGTACACAAACTGTCAACTATTCTTTTTTAACGGTTTGGTATAATATTTATATACCTACCTTTGCGGTCCCTAAAAAACGGGATACAATCAATCTAAAACAATTCAAACTATAGACTTATGGCAAAAAAGTTAAACATTACTCCATTGCACGACAGAGTAATCGTGAAACCTGCTGCAGCTGAGGAGAAAACTGCTGGTGGCATTATCATCCCCGATACTGCTAAAGAAAAACCACAACGTGGAACAGTACTGGCAGCCGGACCAGGAAAAAAAGATGAACCTGTAACAGTTAAAGCTGGTGATACTGTATTATATGGTAAATATGCCGGAACTGAAATTTCTGTAGAAGGTGCCGATTACCTCATTATGAGAGAGAGCGATATCCTTGCTATAGTTTAATTAGCCAATTAGCTAAATTGAATAATTAACTAATTAAAAAAACTCAAAACAACATACAAAATGTCTAAATTAATTTACTTCGATATTGAAGCCCGGAATAAAATGAAGAAGGGTGTTGATACGCTTGCAAATGCAGTGAAAGTAACCCTCGGACCAAAAGGACGCAATGTAGTAATCGATAAAAAATTCGGAGCACCACAGGTAACAAAAGATGGTGTAACCGTAGCCAAAGAAATTGAACTGGAAGATCCGATTGAAAATATGGGAGCCCAGATGGTGAAAGAAGTAGCTTCTAAAACAGCCGATATCGCCGGAGACGGAACGACTACCGCAACTGTACTCGCTCAATCTATCATCAGCGAAGGTTTGAAAATGGTAGCTGCAGGTGCAAACCCAATGGACCTGAAACGTGGTATTGATAAGGCAGTTTCATTAATTGTTGAAAACCTGAGAAGTCAGTCACAAACCGTAGGTAACGACAGCAAAAAAATTCAGCAGGTAGCGACTATTTCTGCCAACAATGACGAAACCATTGGTAAACTGATTGCTGAAGCTTTTGGCCGTGTAGGTAAAGAAGGTGTTATTACTGTAGAAGAAGCCAAAGGTACCGATACAACTGTTGAAGTGGTAGAAGGTATGCAATTCGATCGTGGTTATGTTTCTCCATACTTCGTTACCAACAGCGAAAAAATGGAAGCAGAATTACAGAACCCATACATCCTGATCTACGATAAGAAAATATCTGCTATGAAAGATATTCTTCATATCCTGGAAAAAGTTGCACAAAGCGGTCGTCCTTTGCTGATCATCGCAGAAGACCTCGAAGGTGAAGCACTGGCTACATTGGTTGTAAACAAACTGCGTGGTACCATTAAGGTTGCTGCAGTTAAAGCACCAGGATTTGGCGACAGGAGAAAAGAAATGCTCACTGATATCGCTATCCTCACTGCAGGTATTGTAATCAGCGAAGAACAGGGTTATAAACTGGAGAATGCTGATCTTACTTATCTCGGACAAGCTGCATCTGTAACCATTGATAAAGACAATACAACCATCGTTGGTGGTAAAGGAAAGAAAACCGATATCACAGCCCGTGTAAATCAAATCAAAGCTCAGGTTGAAAATACCACTTCAGATTACGACCGTGAAAAATTACAGGAACGCCTGGCCAAACTGGCAGGTGGTGTAGCTGTTCTTTACGTTGGTGCTGCCACTGAAGTTGAAATGAAAGAAAAGAAAGACAGGGTAGATGATGCATTGCATGCAACCCGTGCTGCTGTTGAAGAAGGCATTGTACCAGGTGGTGGTGTTGCTTATATCCGTGCTATTGCAAGCCTGGATGCTAAAGTAAAAGGCCAGATCGAAGACGAACAAACCGGTATGCAGATTGTTCGCAGGGCACTCGAAGAACCGATCCGTACATTAACTGCCAATGCAGGTATCGATGGTTCGATCGTTGTTCAGAAAATTAAAGACGGAAAGGCTGATTTTGGTTTCAATGCCAGAACAGAAACTTACGAAAACCTGTTCAAAGCGGGTGTTATTGATCCTACCAAAGTTAGCCGTGTAGCACTTGAAAATGCGGCTTCTATTGCAGGTATGTTGCTCACCACTGAGTGTGTAATTGCCGACAAACCTAAGAAAGAAGAACCACACATGCATGGCGGTGCTCCTGATATGGGTGGAATGGGTTATTAATCTCATCTGTAATTTTTATACATCCCCGTTGTTTTGGCAACGGGGATTTTTTATGTAAACAGCTTTGAAGTTTTGTGTAGTTTTATTGTTCTAAATAATTCAGTATGACAGATAACGCCAACGATTACCTGATAAAAAACAAAGAGGCCTGGAACAGCAGAACAGATCATCATGTAGATACTGCATTTTATGATACAACAGGATTTCTTGCTGGAAAGAACATGCTGAATGATATTGAACTGGAACTGCTGGGCGATATCAGTGGGAAAAAAGTATTGCACCTGCAATGTCATTTCGGACTGGATACTTTATCCATGGCCAGGATGGGAGCAGAGGTTACCGGTGCCGATTTTTCTGATCATGCGATTAAGAATGCCATTGAACTAACCGACAAAGCGGGTTTAAAAGCCAGGTTCATTTGTTGCAATGTGTACGATCTGCCTCAATACCTGGATGAAACTTTCGATATTGTATTTACCAGTTATGGAACCATCGGCTGGTTACCCGATCTGGATAAATGGGCGTCTATTGTTAACCGTTACCTGAAACCTGGAGGAAAATTTGTATTCGCAGAATTTCACCCGGTGGTATGGATGTTCGATAATGATTTTAAAGAAGTAGCTTATTCCTATCATAAATCAGAACCGATCATTGAAACAGAATCAGGCACCTATGCCGATAAATCAGCACCTATTCAAACAGAAATGATCACCTGGAATCACGGACTGGCAGAAGTATTCAGCAGTTTGTTAAGCCAGGGACTCACCATCAGGCAATTCAGGGAATATGATTATTCACCTTACAATTGTTTTAGTCATACAGAGGAAATATCAGCAGGTAAGTTTCGGATAAAGCATTTGGGCAACCGGATTCCGATGGTATATGCATTGCTGGCAGAGAAATAAATCAGTTGTTCCTGGAAGCGGCATAAACAATCAATGCCTGTGCAGCGCAATAGGTACTCATGATGATAATACCAGCTCCACTAAAAGCAGTGTGAAAAGTATTTACGGCAAGTACAGAATCGGATAGAACAAACAGCACGGATCCTCCAAGAAATAGATTCCTGGTTTCTTTTCTAAATCCATAATAGGCATACAGACAAGCAATCAGCATGCTCATCAGCACGACTGTATACACAATCACAGGAACAAGCATGGTGCCGAGGTGCGGATATAGAAAATAAATCAATGTACCGGCATACATTAAAATCAGAATGAATAAAAACGGGTATTGCTGATATAGTTTTTTTTCCGAAGATTTGAAACTGGCAAAATAAAATACATAACAAATATGTGTCAGCAGAAAGGAAATCAGTCCGCCCATAAAATAAGGGGTTGATTCCATCTTCAACAACAAAATATCACCTGCTGTTGCAAAAGCCAAACCAGCCAGTAACATTTTTTTCCGTGCAGAGGTTAAGCCTGATCCAACCAGGTACACCGCCAGAACGGGCATCAGCAAAGGCTTGCTGAAAATTCTGAATTGATTACAAGCAGGAGAGGCAACAAAGAATAAATCAACCAGGGCAACCAGGATGAAAAATATTAATATTGATTTTCCCTTCATGGAGATTTATCAGTTGATCTCTATATATGGTTTTCCGCCGAAGAATATTTTCAATGAATCCCTGGCTCTTAATGTATCACTCAGGGGTGTCATGAATGGCATAGCAATTATATAGGCAACGGAGTCTTTCGGATACATCACCAGTTTATGTCCATAACTGCTGAGTTTGGTGAATGCCTTTTCAGCAAGCAACTTACTGGGATATTCTTTTATAACAATTTTAAAATTGAAGCTGTCTTTTTTTACAACAGGAGCGGATGCAACAGTATCACTGTTAAGCTTAGCCGCAGTTGATGTATCTTTTTTAACCACAGGAGTATCAACTATTGTTGTAGAAACCATTTCTTCTTTGGCATTCTTTTTATTTTCATTAAACCTGAAATAAAAATAAGCGAGACTACCCAGTACAATGAAAATCAGCAATAGCGGCAGAATCCAGCGATTGCCCGATTGTTTCCTTGGAGGAGAAGAAAAATCAATGGCTTCATTTTCTTTTTCCTTCAGCGCAACGGCAGCGGGTTCGCCTTTCGGACTGAGTGTATGCCCCTGAATGAAATCATAGGTACCAGCCTGATTTTTCTGTATAGTACCCAAACCATCTATCGTAAGCGGTTTGCCGATATTGATGAACTGCCTGGATAATATGGTGAATGATTCCAGATCGGAAGTCGCCAGTGGTTTTATTTTACGGGTCTGCTGAACGATGTAATCGATCAATCCATCATCCTGGCCGGCTTTTGTATTGTATTCAAACTGAATAGCATTATCGGGTAAAATAGCTTCCTTATCAGATTCTGCCGGCAAAACTATATCCTGGAGCAGTGTGAAAGTTCCGATATTCTGGAGAGATACCTTTTTGTTCGAATAAAGGTATTGTACAATGAGTTGTTCTATTTTCATGCGGGGGCTTTGATATAAGCTTGATGCAATATATTCATTTCTCAGAAACTGTTACGTTGAATTAATGTAATTTTGCACTGTGCTTACAGAAAAAGAATTGCAATTCATCGCTCACTGGGAGAAAGTGAGAGACCTGGAATCTACAACCATGAGTAAATTCATGCGTGGTTTACCCATGGCTTTGTTATTTGGATTACCGATACTGGCATCGGTTGTATTGGTTTATGTACTATCACCCGAATGGTATACCAAGATTTCACAGGATCTTAAAAGTGTTACCGTCACCATACTGATTGGCGTTTTGCTGGCGGTAATTTTTTTCTCATTCACCAGGATGCATTTTAAATGGGAGATGAACGAACAATTATACCAGGAGCTTAAAGTAAAGCAGGCACAAAGCAATACGAATGCAGCATAATCAGTAAAAAATCAGTCTTACATTAAACAAAATACCATAATGAAAAAAATCATCTTTTCTTTTCTTTTGATTGCGGCAATGGTAAGCAGTTGCAAAAAAGACGATAGCTGTGGTTACCAGGATGTAACAGGAACAGCGGCAAGCAGCGAGGTCGATTATATCCGTTCTTACCTCACACTTAATGGAATTACAAATGCTGTTGAACACAGTAGCGGGGTTTTTTATGTGCTGAATGCACAGGGCACCGGGAATACTGTTTCTTCACTTTGCAATAAAATTACTGTAACCTATGCTGGTTATCAATTAGGCAGTACAACGCCTTTCGACAGCTATTCTGATCCTGGGGGTGTTATTTTTACACTCGGACAGCTAATCCTGGGAATCCAGAAAGTGATGCCTGTATTGAAAACAGGTGGAACCATTACGATGTATATTCCTCCATCCATGGCTTATGGAAATACTGCAGTGGAAAATCAGAATGGGGTAGTGATCCTGCCTGCCAATTCATACCTGAAATTTGAAATGGCACTGAAAGCAATTCAATAATAAACGCATTAAATGATTAACTTGAGCTTTGATAATATCAAAGCTTTTTTTATTTAAAAAACTTTCCGGTGGGTCACGAAGCGATTTCAATTTTCGACATGTTTAAAATTGGCGTAGGGCCAAGCAGCAGTCATACTTTAGGGCCATGGCGAGCTGCTCAGGCATTTACCAATTCACTGAGGGATAAGAATCAACTGCAGGATGTAATCAGGCTGGAAGTATTGCTGTACGGGTCTCTGGCTAAAACAGGTGTGGGTCATGGAACAGATATCGCCATCCAACTCGGATTGAGTGGAGAAGATCCTGTAACTTTTGATGTAAACAGTATCGATGCAAAAATTGCCGATATACGCAATATGCGCCGGCTCTTACTGGCAGGCATACACGAAATTGAATTTACGGCTTCAGATGATATTGAATTCCTGTATGCTGAATCACTCCCTTTTCACCCGAATGCAGTAACCTTCCTGGTGGAAATGCGCAACGGAGATACCATTGCAGAAACATATTATTCAATCGGAGGCGGATTTGTAGTGAAGGAAGGTCCGGTTGAAAAAAACATTCAACATGTAACACTTCCATTCCCGATCAATACAGCAAGAGATCTACTTCACTGGTGCCGCAAAACCGGCATGTCGATCAGCGAAGTGGTCATGGAAAATGAACATGCCTGGCGCCCTGAATCGGAAACCAGGGCAGGGATCCTGAATATCTGGCGGGTGATGAAGGAATGCATTTTCAGGGGATGCCACACACAAGGTTATTTGCCGGGTGGATTGCAGGTAAACAGGCGGGCGGCTTCCCTGAACAAGAAACTCCTCAAAGAGAAAAATTATGAGGATTATGAGGGTTGGCTTAGCCAGGTAAAACAAGGTGGCCACCAGTTTAATTATATTCTCGATTGGGTGAGTTGTTTTGCACTGGCCGTAAATGAGGAAAATGCTTCATTCGGAAGGGTGGTAACAGCACCCACAAACGGAGCTGCCGGTGTTATCCCGGCTGTACTGCAGTACTATATTGCATTCTGTGATGGCGACCATGAAGACAAAATCATTCAGTTCCTGCTTACAGCTTCAGAAATCGGAAGTATATTCAAAAAAGGAGCTACTATTTCCGCTGCGATGGGCGGCTGCCAGGCTGAAATCGGTGTGAGTAGTGCAATGGCTGCTGCAGCCTTAACCGAATGCATGGGTGGTTCCCAGCGGCAAGCGATGATGGCGGCAGAAATTGCTATGGAACACCACCTTGGCATGACCTGTGATCCCATTGGTGGATTGGTTCAAGTGCCCTGTATTGAAAGAAACACTATGGGTGCCATAAAAGCCATCACAGCCAGTCAGCTTGCCTTACAAAGCACACCCGATTTTGCAAAAGTGAGTCTGGATGGTGTCATCAAAACGATGTGGGATACAGCTCTTGATATGAACAGTAAATACAAGGAAACATCCGACGGGGGGTTGGCTATAAATGTACCATTAGGCCTGAGTGAATGCTAGATTAAAAATTGAAAACCATTCACTTAAGATAATTACCTGCAATTTTAGTGGAGTATTATTCTACACGCCGTACTTCCTTTTGATATCTCTTTCAGATTCACGGTCTTTGATGGTATTTCTTTTATCGTAGAGCTTTTTACCTTTCCCAAGTCCGATTTCCATTTTGGCCAATCCATTTTCACTGAATAATATTCTGATCGGAATGATGCTATAACCTTTTTCCTTGATCTTATTTTCCAGTTTTCGCAGTTCCCTTTTGGTAAGGAGCAGCTTCCTGTCCTGCGTTGGATTGTGGTTGGTATAAGTGCCAAAATTATATTCAGCAATATGAAGACTTCGAACAAATAATTCTCCCTTCAGAAAAATACAATAACTATCGTTGAAGCTGGCTTTCCCCTGACGCAATGATTTGATTTCTGTACCCGACAGCACCATCCCTGCGATATAAGTCGCCTCAAAAAAATATTCGAAATGTGCCTTTCTGTTTACCAGTTCCAACTTAAAATTTTTACAAAGATACGTGTAGAAAAAAATAGCAAAGGAGATAAAAATATCAATAGAAGATTTTTGTATTACACGCTGTAATTCAGTACAGACAATGCTTTCAGCCCTAAAAAAATAAAACCAGGGTAGAGACCCCGGTTCGTTTTTAATCCGTACCCTATGAAAACTGGTTTAAAGATATGTGCAGTATTTGATACTTACAAATTCATTGTCACCTTTTTGTAAACTTTTTTTAATCTTGTAGTACATATTCTACAAGCAATATTTTGACTCATCTAACACTCATGGTTAGGGGAAATAAAAAAGGGGCGAGATCCGCCCCTGTATTGTATAAAATTCATTCATTAATCTTTAAACAAGCCAAGGATGGTGGCCAGTTTTTCTTTTAGTTCTTTGCGATGAACGATGAAATCCAGGAATCCGTGTTCGAGCAAAAATTCACTGCGCTGAAAGCCTGGTGGAAGGTCTTTCTTAATCGTTTCTTTGATAACCCTGGGGCCTGCAAATCCGATCAGAGCGCCTGGTTCACCACATATTACATCTCCCAACATGGCAAATGAAGCTGTCGTTCCCCCGAAAGTTGGATCGGTACACAGAGAAATATACGGCACTTTGGCTTCGCTGAGTCGGGTTAGTCTGCCCGATGTTTTAGCCAGCTGCATCAATGAAAAGGCACTTTCCATCATCCTGGCACCACCACTTTTGTTGATGATCATGAATGGTACACGGTTTTCGATGCAATAGTCGCAGGCACGGCAGATTTTTTCGCCCATCACACTACCCAGGCTACCTCCGATGAATTCGAAATCCATACAGGCAATCACCAGGTCGTGCCCATGCACTTTACCATGGGCCACTGTAATCGAATCATGGATATCTGTTTTTGAATAGGTTTCTTCAAGCCTTTTTTTATAAGGTTTGAGATCTACAAATCCCAGGTAATCCTTTGATTTGATATTGGCGAAAAGTTCAGTGTAACCGTTTTTATCGAAAATGATGTCAAAATATTCTTCACTGCCGATGCGGTGATGGTGTTCGCACTTCGGACAAACAAACTTGTTCTCTGCCAGTTCTGAAATGGTGCAGGTGTACTTACAATTCGGGCATTTGGTCCACAACCCTTCAGGGGCATCTTTCTTGTCTTTTGTAGAAGTAAGAATGCCTTTCTTGATCCGCTTGAACCAACTGGCTTTCGATTCATCAGCGCCTTCTTCTTCACCAGCCAGGCTGGCGTCAAAATCCTCGTCTTGTCTCATCGTTAAACGTTTAAGGGTTTAAAGTGTAAATAGCAGGCGATTGCGGCCTTTACTGTTCTACTTTAAATCGGTTCAACCGGGTTAAGCTATGGTTATACTTTTATCCAGGTAAACATCCTGGATGGTATTCAGTAATTCAACACCCTCTTTCATTGGCTTCTGGAAGGCTTTACGACCACTGATCAATCCCATACCACCAGCACGCTTGTTGATTACAGCTGTATTTACAGCTTCTGCCAGATCGGTAGCTCCTTTACTTTCGCCACCACTGTTGATCAAACCAATACGTCCCATGTAGCAATTGGCAACCTGGTAACGGGCCAGATCAATAGGATGATCGGTTGTGAGTTTGCTGTAAACCAATGGAGATGTTTTGCCATGCTTGGTAGCATTGTATCCACCATTATTGGTTGGTAATTTTTGTTTGATGATGTCTGCCTGAAGCGTCACGCCAAGGTGATTGGCTTGTCCGGTAAGATCGGCAGAAGTATGATAATCCACGCCATCTACTTTAAAACCATTGTTGCGGGTATAGCACCACAATACGGTTGCCATGCCCAGTTCGTGAGCCATTGAAAAAGCAGTAGCCACTTCCTGCAACTGGCGGGTGCTGGCATCGCTTCCCCAGTAAATGGTTGCACCAATAGATGTTGCACCCATGTTCCAGGCATCTTTGATCTGACCAAACATAACCTGGTCGAATTTATTGGGATAACTGAGGAACTCATTGTGATTGATCTTCACCATCATCGGAATGCGGTGAGCATATTTACGGCTAATGATACCCAGCACACCGAATGTAGAAGCAACAGCATTGCAACCACCTTCAATGGCGAGTTTTACAATATTCTCTGCATCAAAATAAATAGGGTTGGGCGCAAAAGAGGCACCGGCACTGTGTTCAATACCCTGATCTACCGGAAGGATGGAAACATAACCGGTTCCAGCCAGGCGACCATGGTTAAGCATGCCCTGCAGGTTTCTTAATGTTTGGTTATTGCGGTTGCTGTTGATCCAAATGTCTTCAATATGTGTAGCGGATGGTAAGTGTATCTGATCTTTAGGAATGGTCGTACATACGTGGTTGAGTAAGCTATCGGCATCTTTGCCTAATAATTCAATGAGTTTAGCAGCCATGGTTTAAGTTTTTTTACAAAAATAAGGAAGTGAACGTTTATATAATCAGGAACTTAAGTGTTCAGGCATTCAATGTACAACTTTTTGAAATAATCGGGCGCCTGCAGCAGATGACTGCCATACCAACTGAACATTTCACCGTCGGCAAGCATGACCTTAACCCCGGGCAATTGTTCTGCAAATTCATCCATATGTTTTTCAGAAAAAGGGTAGGGTTCGCTGGAAAGTAGCAATACTTTACAACCCGATGCTTTCAGTGTTACCAGATCAATTTCGGGATACCTGCTCAGATGGCTAAATACATTGCTGAAGCCGCTTCTGCTGAGCATATCGTGAATAAAGGTATCGTTCCCAACCGTCATATATGGATTGCGCCAGATCAGATAGGCAGTTGGAATGGGTATTGTAATGTTCAATTGATTAAATCGATCATGGATGGATTCGATCAGCAAATTCGCTTTGTCGGTTTTACCGGTTAATCTTCCCAGGTCATCTATCATCTGGAGGGCTCCGGGTAAATCATTCACATCGGTAACCCAAACCGGTATTTCTTCGGCTAATTTCTCCACTTGTTCCCGGATATTTTCTTCTTTATTGGCAATGACCAGATCGGGCTGAAGGGATGTGATTTTATCGATGTGTAAATTTTTGGTGCCGCCGATAATGGTTTTGCTAGATCGCCAGGTCTGAGGATGGATACAGAATTTAGTGATGCCCAGCACTTCATTTTCTAAACCGAAATGATGCAATAAAGCTGTTTGTGAAGGTACCAGTGAAACGATTTTACGGGGAATGGATGTTAATTGATCGGGGCGAGATAGAATCATACCGTAAATGTAGGAAACTGTATAAAAGAAAAAAACCTCCACAGAGCTGCATTATGCTAGTTGCTGTGGAAGTCTTTTTTTCGGTTTCCTACCAAGGTGGTTGGATTACAGGAATTCGTTATTTCTTTGGGTGGCCATTATGGCTAAAATAATTTGTCCTGGTTTCAGAGTTTGTGGTCGTTTTCTTTAGAATAATTGGATCAGGTCTTGGTTTTTTCAGTTGGATTTGGTTCTGGTTCTTTCTTTAGAATAACTGGATTTTGGTTTTGGTTTTTTCAGTTGGATTTGGTTCTGGTTCTTTCTTTAGAATAATTGGATTAGGATTCGGTTTTTTCAGTTGGATTTGGTTCTGGTTCTTTCTTTAGAATAATTGGATTAGGATTCGGTTTTTTCAGTTGGATTTGGTTTCGGTTCTTTCTTTAGAATAATTGGATCTGGTTTTTGGTTTTTTCAGTTGGATCTTGTTTGGCTTTCTTCAGGATATTTATTTTCAGTTCTTATTGGTTTTTTAAAGAGAAGTTGACTGATACCGGATTTTTATGGCTTTCGTTTTGGATATTGGTGGTAAACTTTTCGGTTTATCTGGATCTTTGGATAATGATTGATATTTATTTAATTCCTATCAATCAACTTCTGGTACAAAGATGCGACGATTTCGGGCCCTGCGCAAGAGCAGTATTGCTTAATTATCGGTATGAAGTAATTACCGTAGCAATCGTATATCAACTGTAAAATGGGAGGGATAGATACGTTTGAACGAATCGTAAATCTACGTATAGTCGCACAGGTTAGTAATTGTTGTGTCGACCCAAAATAACTTCAAACCCTTTACCATACTGAATTCTGTTGAATTCGTAAAATGAACATTGGGGGATTGAGACATTTGTCTGCATTCATTCATATGATTACTAACGTTAATGTATGTGGTTTTTGCGGAAAACGAGAAACAAAAGAAAAAGTCAAAAATCAAAAGGAAAAAGTATAAAAAGTTTCACGCAAAGAGGCAGGGGAGCAAAGGGCGCAAACTAGTTTTTAACAACCAGTATCTCTCGCTGAACAGCTAAGTTAAAAGGCAAAAATCAAAAGTAAAAAGTGGAAAGTTTACGCAAAGAGGCGAGGAAGCAAAGGGCGCAAACTAGTTTTTAACAACCAGTATCCCTCGCTGAGCAACTAAGTTAAAAGGCAAAAATCAAAAGTAAAAAGTGTAAAAGTTTCACGCAAAGAGGCAGGGGAGCAAAGGCCGCAATCCAATATCCAGTAACCAGCAACTGTCCATTTCAAACTCACCAGCTAAAATTCCACCATACTTCTCAATTCCAGCATCCAGTAACCAGCAACTATTAACTCAGTATATCATTGATAAATTTCCCCCACGCATTCAATCTCCAGGTTCTAAAACGAAAAACTCCCGCCGAAGCAGGAGTTTTAAATTTTTGAACCAACTTTTTACACTTGTAGGTTTTTCAGGATTGGCTTTTACTATCGTGAGTAAAAATAAGGTATCCTGGTTTCAGAGTTGGTTTTTGCGCTTTCAAGCTTTCGCTTAAAAGTGTCAATGCACCTGTGGTAATTTTTTCTACAGGGTTTGGACTTTGTCGGTTTTCATTTTGGCTATCATCGCTGTAGTTGGCAGCATAAGCCTGATATTGGATTCTGTTCTGGTTTTTGCCATCATCGCTTTTTACAGCATAGGCAGGATTTGGATTTGGTCTTTCGGATCTTGGTTTTGGTTTTTCTTCAGGATTGGATCCGTTTAGTTTTCATCGGGATAAATATGGTTCTTAAAGCGTACTGTCTAAAAAAATAGAAGTTGACTGATATTGGATTTCGGTTTTCTTATTGGATATTGAAAAAGAACTTTTGGTTTTATCAGGATTCTTGGATTATGATTGATATTTAAATGATATCAATCAACTTCTGGTACAAAGATGCGGCGAATTATGGCCCTGCACAAGAGCAGTATTGCTTAATTATCGGTATGAAGTAATTACCGCCTCAATCGTATATAAACTGCTGATTGTGGATTTTTCATGCGTAAACGGCACACGTAGAATTACGATGCCGCATACACGCTTTTCTTCCTGTAAAAACAAATGATGCATCGTCAAATGCAGCATTTACAATGGTTTCAGCCAATACGTAGTTTAACGTATGCGAAATGGGAGGAGAAGAATGAAATTAAAAATATTGGTGAAAATCCATTTTTCAGTGTTAATGCAAAGCCGTGATATTTACTTTCTGAATACCTTCCAGATGTACTTCAATATGCCGCTGATGAGCTTTTTCTTCATACTCACTGATGATTTCAAGGATATCATGATCAATAAAAGTGGAGTCAGATCCATCTAATGTAACAATACTATAAGGAGGGATTTTATCCAGTGCTTTCCGAAGCTTTACTTTATTGAGAAAAGTTACATTGGTATTGAGTTTGATCAGGTAAACTTCAGTAGCATGTTTTAACTGCCGGGTGATATGGTATTCTGCTTTGAAATTATTCTGAATAATAAAGTAAACAGAAACCAGCAATCCGATGGCAACACCAATCAATAAATCTGTTGCCAGGATGACGATAATGGTAAATATAAATGGAAGAAACTGTTTCCAACCCAGGCTCCACATGTTCCTGTACAATTTTGCTGGTGTGAGGTGATAGCCAGTCACCAAAAGGATGCAGGCCAGGGATGCAAATGGAATCAGACTCAAAAGGCCCGGTATAAATAAAACAGTGAGTAGTATAAATATACCATGGGTGAAAGCCGACAATTTTGTTTTCGCTCCTGCGTCAACGTTAGCTGCACCTCTCACAACTACTGCGGTTAATGGAATCGCACCCAGGAGTCCGCAGCATAAATTACCTACACCCTGTGCTAACAGCTCCCTGTTGACCGGTGTGATGCGGTTGTTTTTATCGAGCTTATCTACAGCTTCAATACATAGCAATGTTTCCAGTGACGCAAGCAAACCAATGATCAATCCAGCTTTCCAGATGGCGGCCTGAGAAAATATCTTACTAAAATCGGGGAAGTGAATGTTGTTAAAGATCCCGGATGGAATATTTACAAGTTGAATAGGTTTAAGTCCGGCATTATTTGAATATCCTGAAAATAACAGGTAAAATAAACTACCGGTTACGACTACCAGCAAAGGAGCCGGAATCATTTTATATTTTTTAGGAAGCTTTGTATTGTATAGCCAAATGAGCAGGAGAGATATTGCTGATAAAATAATGGTCATTCTGCTGATATGAAAAGACAGCTGCTTTAAATTACCCAGAATTTTTTCTGAATGAAATAATTGCAAAAAACCGCTGCTCCAGAAATCGGGTTGATCATAACCGATGATCAATGGAATTTGTTTGGATACCAGCAATATTCCAATTGCGGCTAACATTCCTTTGATTACTGCAGATGGAAAATAATTGGCGATGCTGCCCAGTTTCAAAATACCTATCAGGAGTTGAAAGATGCCCGCAATCATAACCGCACCCAAAAAACTCTCATAACTGCCCAATGTAATAATGTAGGAAGCTACAATGGTACTCAATCCAGCAGCCGGCCCGGAAACAGCAAGCTGGGAACCGCTGATCAATGATACGATCAATCCTCCGATGATGCCCGACAATAATCCAGCATACAAAGGTGCATTGGAAGCCAGGGCAATACCTAAACACAATGGAAGCGCTACAAGAAAAACAGAAAGTCCGGCCCCAAGATCATGCCTGAAGAACATGAGCCGGTAATATTTATAGGTTCTCTTCAACAGGATTTTTTTGCAATGTAAGCTTTTTTTAAAAGGGATGAAGCCTGATATTCATCAGTTGACAGTAAAGGATAACCGAAGATTGTATTTATTGGAGAAGAATCAGAAACTGTATAAAAGAAAAAAACCTCCACAGAGCTGCATTATGCTAGTTGCTGTGGAAGTCTTTTTTTCGGTTTCCTACCAAGGCGGTTGGATTACAGGAATTCGTTATTTCTTTGGGTGGCCATTATGGCTAAAATAATTTGTCCTGGTTTCAGAGTTTGTGGTCGTTTTCTTTAGAATAATTGGATCAGGTCTTGGTTTTTTCAGTTGGATTTGGTTCGGGTTCTTTCTTTAGAATAACTGGATTTTGGTTTTGGTTTTTTCAGTTGGATTTGGTTCTGGTTCTTTCTTTAGAATAACTGGATTCGGATTCGGTTTTTTCAGTTGGATTTGGTTTCGGTTCTTTCTTTAGAATAATTGGATTAGGATTCGGTTTTTTCAGTTGGATTTGGTTTCTGTTCTTTCTTTAGAATAATTGGATCTGGTTTTCTTTGGATTTTGTTTGGCTTTCTTCAGGATATTTATTGTCAGTTCTTATTGGCTTTTAAAATAGAAGTTGACTGATATCGGATTCTTATGGCTTTCGTTTTGGATATTGGTGGTAAACTTTTCGGTTTATCTGGATCTTTGGATAATGATTGATATTTATTTAATTCCTATCAATCAACTTCTGGTACAAAGATGCGACGATTTCAGGCCCTGCGCAAGAGCAGTATTGCTTAATTATTGGTATGAAGTAATTACCGTAGCAATCGTATATCAACTGTAAAATGGGAGGGGTAGATACGTTTGTACGAATCGTAAATCTACGTATAGTCGGGGATGTTAGTGTTCAATCCAATTGACAGCAATTCCCTGAAACCCTTTGCTGGTATGACTTCTATTGAATTCGTAAAATGTACAGGCGGCTATTGAGACATTTGTCCGGAAGCAGAAATATGTGTGGTAACGTTAATATGTGTGGTTTTTGCGGAAAACGAGCAACAAAGGAAAAAGTCAAAAATCAAAAGGAAAAAGTGTGAAAAGCGTCTTGCATTTCACGCAAAGAGGCGAGGGAGCAAAGGGCGCAAAACGGTTTATTAAAGTCAAAAATCAAAAGTAGAAAGTAAAAAAAATGCATTCATCATTTCACGCAAAGAGGCGAGGGAGCAAAGGACGCAATCCAGTATCCAGCAACCAGCAACTGTTTAATTAGTATATAATTGCTTCAATTCAATTTTGAATTCTAATGAGAGTTTCCAGCAACCAGGAACTGTCCATTTCAAACTCACCAGATAAAATTCCACCACACATTTCAATTCCAGTATCCAGCAACCAGCAACTGTTATCTCAGTAAATAACAGATAAAATTCCCCACGCATTCAATCTCCAGGATCTAAAAGAAAAACTCCCGCCGAAGCAGGAGTTAAAATTTTGAACCAACTTTTACACTCGTCGGTTTTTCAGGATTGGCTTTTACTATCATGAGTAAAAATAAGGTATCCTGGTTTCAGAGTTAAGGTTTTTACCATCATCGCCGGATTCAGGCATAGGCAAAAGGGACATTGGTTTTTACAATTTTTCTACAGGGTTTGGATTCTGTTGGTTTTTCATCTGGGCCATCATCGCTGTATTTGGCAGCATAGGCTTCGATATTGGATTTTGGTTTTTGCCATCATCGCTTTTTACGGCATAGGCAGGATTTGGATTTGGTTTTTCGGATCTTGGTTTTGGTTTTTCTTCAGGATTGGATCCGTTTAGTTTTCATCGGGATAAATATGGTTCTTAAAGCGTATTATCAAAAAAAATAGAAGTTGACTGATATTGGATTTCGGTTTTCTTATTGGATATTGAAAAGAACTTAAGGTTTTATCAGGATTCTTGGATTATGATTGATATTTAAATGATATCAATCAACTTCTGGTACAAAGATGCGGCGAATTATGGCCCTGCACAAGAGCAGTATTGCTTAATTATCGGTATGAAGTAATTACCGCCTCAATCGTATATCAACTGACAATTTCATCTTTCCCCTGCGTAAACAGCACACGTAGAATTACGATACCGCATACACGCTTTTCTTACCACAAAAACAAATGCTGCATCTTACAATGCAGCATTCACAATCGTTTCAGGCGATTCGTAGTTTAACGATCCTGGTTATTTAGATAAACTCTGAATGATATCATACTTGGTTACAATATGGTAAGAACCACTTTCATCCCTGCTGAGCAATGCACCGTTTTCCTTATTAATATAACTGCTCAAACGCTCAACCGGCATGTCGAAACTTACTTCAGGATAAGCTTTTTCCATTACTGAACGCACCGGCTGTACTTTAATTTCAGGGTTTTGCAATAACTGATCAAACAATCCACTTTCTGAAATAGCACCCACATTCTTTCCATTGTCAAACACAGGAATGTTTTCAATATCATATTTCTTCATCAGCTCTATTGCTTCCAATACAGTCTGATCGGGTGCTACACTAATCAGTTTCTGACTCTTCCTGCCACTCACAATGTCTTTAAAGGATTTCACATCCAGGAATCCTCTTTCCATCATCCATTCATCATTGTACACTTTACCTACATAACGGCTTCCGTGATCATGGAAAATACAAACCACTACATCATCTTTCTTCAACTGATCTTTCAATTGAATCAATCCCTGCAGGCAACTGCCGGCGCTGTATCCGCAGAACATACCTTCTTCTTTAGCAATCCTTCTGGCCATCACAGCACCATCCTTATCAGTTACTTTGGTAAAAGCATCAATCACAGACATATCATAATTCTCCGGAACAAAATCTTCCCCGAATCCTTCACTGATATAAGGATACACTTCATTCTGATCCAACTCTCCGGTTTCAAAATACTTCTTCAGCAGTGATCCATAGCTATCAATTGCCCATACTTTTATGTTCGGATTTTTCTCTTTCAGGTATTTTCCGGTTCCAACAATCGTTCCCCCGGTACCGGTAGCAACCACCAGGTGTGTTACTTTTCCTTCTGTTTGTTCCCAGATCTCTGGTCCGGTTTGCTCATAATGGGCCTGGCGGTTGGCCAGGTTATCATACTGATTTACATACCATGAATTGGGCACTTCAGTAGCAAGTCTTTTTGAAACAGAATAATAAGAACGTGGATCTTCGGGTTCTACGTTGGTCGGACAAACAATTACTTCTGCACCAACCGCTTTCAGGATATCTACCTTTTCTTTTGACTGTTTATCGGTAGTGGTGAAAATACATTTGTATCCTTTCACACAGGCTGCCAATGCCAATCCCATACCTGTATTGCCACTCGTTCCTTCAATGATGGTTCCTCCCGGTTTGATCTTTCCTTCTTTTTCTGCAACTTCCAGCATTTTCAAAGCCATACGGTCTTTGATTGAGTTGCCCGGATTAAAATATTCAACTTTTGCCAGAACGGTGCAGGGAAGATCACTCACCGTTTTATTCAATTTTATCAATGGAGTATCGCCAATCGTTTCAAGTATACTGTTGAGCCACATAGTTTAAAAATTTGCGCCAAAGGTAATGTTTTCAATCTTTTGATAGATTGATAGATAAATGACAAACGAGGCATTGGTTGATGAAATAATATTAAAAACGAATTGCTATTTGTTAGAAAATGTTCAGACAATTCACTAATTTATTTGAATACTTATTATATTCGTTCCGATTGCTTGTTATAACACTAACGATAACCTTTATCTAAAAACAGTATATGACAAGAAGATTTGCGTTGTTAACTTTTGGACTGCTTATTCTATTGGTGATCCTGGCATTGATTTTCCCCAATTTACCGGGAAAGATCATGGCAGATGATATCAGTGCTGCTGATACAGCCTGGATGCTTACTTCCACCGCATTGGTTTTAATCATGACTCCCGGTTTGGCATTTTTCTATGGTGGCATGGTGAATAAAAAGAATGTTCTGAGTACGATGCTGCAGAGTTTCATCAGCATGGCCGTAATTTCTGTTGTTTGGGTAGTCATAGGATTCAGTCTGGCATTCGGCGATTCCTTCGGAGGAATAATTGGAAACCCCCGCACTTTCTTTTTCATGAAAGGAGTCATGGATGGTGCACCCTGGAAATTAGCACCCACGATCCCATTTATATTGTTTGCATTTTATCAGCTCAAGTTTGCCATCATTACTCCTGCCTTGATAACAGGAGCTTTTGCTGAGCGGATTAAATTCAAGTCCTATTTATTGTTCATCGTATTGTTTTGTCTGTTTATTTATTGTCCGCTCGCACATGCAACCTGGCATCCCGATGGATTGCTGGCAAAATCGGGCATCCTTGATTTTGCGGGTGGAGTAGTTGTACACATGAGTGCAGGATGGGCTGCACTGGCAAGCGCTATTTACTTAAAGAGAAGAAATGAACCAGCGCATAACCCTGCCCGTATTACTTATGTACTACTCGGCACCGGCTTATTATGGTTCGGCTGGTTTGGTTTCAATGCCGGCTCTGCTTTTCATGCCGATACCATAGCTGCCATTGCGATTGCAACAACCTCAACCGCTTCAGCAGCAGCGGCTTTCACTTGGATTATCTTTGATACACTGCGTGGAAGGAAACCAACGGCAATGGGTACCTGCATCGGTGCAGTGGTAGGATTGGTGGCCATCACACCGGCAGCTGGGTTTGTTACCATACCGCAATCACTCATTATTGGCGTTGTAACCAGTGTTGTGAGTAACCTCATGGTTGAATGGAGAACAAAAACTTCGATCGATGACACCCTGGATGTATTTCCCTGTCATGGCGTAGGAGGTATGATGGGCATGCTGCTTACGGGTGTATTTGCTCATCAGCAGGTAAACAGTGCAGTTAGTTCAAATGGGTTGTTTTATGGTGAAACAAAATTATTCATGGTTCATTTTATTGCCATGATTGCTGTATCGGTATTTACTTTTTTCGGAACTTTCCTGTTATTAAAAATTACCGACCTGATTATTCCATTGCGTGTTTCTGATGAAGAAGAAAATGAGGGACTCGATTGGAGTCAGCACCGGGAGAAATTGTAAAGCTGTATTCATGAAATATATACTGATATTATTCCTCTTCGTTGTATCAATCAACAAAGTTGTAGTGGGGCAGGAGAGTGATGAAAAGAGTTTTAATCAATTGGCAGAAAAATATGTGCGCACCGGACTGGCCATTGGTGTTTATGATGATGATTTTGTAGATGCATACTACGGCCCGGATTCATTAAAGCCGGTGTTTAAAAAATCGAATCCTTTTCCGAATGACAGTTTTATCCGGGTGATTCAATCTTTACAGCAATCTTTTAAACAGTATTTAGAAAAGGATTCAAAAGATGCATTTAAAACAAGGGCAAGATGGATTCATTCCCAATTAACAGCTTTCGAAAGAAGGGTTCGGATTTTTGCAGGTGAATATGCCGATTTTGATACAGAAGCAAATGAACTGTTTGGTGTAAAACCTCCGGTTTATTCTGAGGAGTATTTTAAGGAACAGGTTAAAAAGCTCGATCAGTTGCTTCCCGGGAAAGGCAGTATTCCTCAGCGTTTCCAGGATATCGCCAATCGTTTTATCATTCCAAAAAACAAACTGGATACTGTATTCAAAACAGCCATATCGGTGTCGCGTAGCCGAACACTTGAACATTTTAAATTACCGGTTGATGAATCTTTCCGACTGGAATATGTTACCGGCAAATCCTGGTCGGGATACAACTGGTACAAAGGAAATTACAGCAGCCTGATACAATTGAATACGGATGTAGAGATACTCATTGAAAGAGTGATCGATGTAGGTTCGCATGAAAGCTACCCCGGCCACCATGTATACAATATGCTGCTGGAGCAACAATTGTTCAGGGGAAAAGGCTGGGTTGAAATTTCGTTGTATCCGTTGTTTAGTCCGCAATCATTAATCGCTGAAGGTTCTGCCAACTATGGAATTGAAATGGCCTTTCCGGGAGAAGAGAAAGTGAAATTTGCCAGAGAAGTTTTGCTGCCATTGGCAGGATTGGATACAACCGGAATTGGTCTGTATTTTAATTTACTGGCTTTAAAAGGTAAACTGAATTTTGTGAGAAACGAAGTAGCCAGGGGACTGCTGAATAAAACCATGAAAGAAGAGGAAGCTTTGCGGTGGTTGATGGAATATGGATTAAACAATGAAGCAACTGCGAGAAAATCCATTGCTTTCATTCAGAAATACCGGAGTTATGTGATCAATTATAACTATGGTATGGAACTGGTTAAAACATATATCGAGAATAAAACCTCTGGTGAAAGCCTGAACCATTGGGATCGTTTTTATAAGCTTTTAAGTACTGCTTTCATACCGGCCGATCTTCAATAGTTTCCCGGGCCGGATATTTTGATTATATTCATTCTCTTTTCAACCAAATCAACTGCATGACACAGCAGATGCCCGTAAAACCCGGCGAAAGAGAAACCTTCATGGATGTACTCAGGGGCTTTGCCATCCTGGGAATTTTTATAGCCAACCTTAATGCTTTCAGTTGGTTTGATATGGTAAAGTCTGGAACCGATGGGCCTTTCCTTGTACCAGCATACGATAACAAAATGCTTTTCCTGCACCACTTATTTATCGAAGGGAAATTTTATTCTATTTTCAGTTTTTTATTCGGATGGGGTATAGCGCTTCAATTAAATAAATCTACCATTGCAGGTGTACCAGCATTTTCGTTTATACGTCGACGTTTGTTCGTGATGCTACTGTTAGGAGCTGTTCACCTGATGTTATGGCCAGGTGATATTGTTTTCTTTTATGCACTGCTGGGTTTTATATTATTGCCTTTAAGCAAACTGAGTAATAAAACATTGATCATAACAGGCTGTACATTTTTACTATTGCCCATTGCACTCTATGCATTGAAAATGAATTTTCCCGTATTAAGATTTCCTACTCAATTTTTGTATGATACAGGCGCCAAAGCTGATGCAGCAATTGCTGGAATCAACAGTGAAGAAGATTTTAAAGAATTAATTCATACGACCAGCTGGTATAGAATTTTCCTGGCAGACCTTTCAGGATTCTTTTTCCGTTATGGGGATCTTTTCTTTCAAAGCCGGATTTTTAAAGTGCTCGGCATGATGATGCTCGGACTGGTAGTTGGAAGAACTGGTTTTTACAGCAAACTGGCACAATACAAAAAACTGCTTTATTTCATCATTGCCGGAGGTTTAATCATTGGTTTACCTGCGAATTATATGCTGGCTCATTACATGGATCTCAATGACGGAGCTTATTACCAGTATAAAATGAATGGATTTTACAGAACCCTTTCTTATGCATTTGGTGTAGCACCTTTGGCCGCTGCTTATATCGCTTTGTTTATGCTTGCTTATAAATCTGCATCGGGTAACAGAATATTAAATATACTGGCACCCGCCGGTAAAATGGCCTTCACCAATTACTTTACTCAAACCCTTTTTGGTAATTTCTTTTTCCTCTATGCTGGTCTTGGATACATGGAGAAAGTAGGTCCGGTTTATTATACGCTGCTGGCCCTTGTAGTGTTTAGTGTACAGGTAATCGTTAGTACCATCTGGCTCCGGTATTTTCATTTTGGTCCGCTCGAATGGATATGGAGAAGCGCTACTTACAGAAAGTGGCAGCCCATGCTTAAACACAATGCCGGAAACGAATGATCAAACCTCAGGAATCCGTTCAATTGCCCAGGGTATTGGGTCTTACCAGCGGTATCATGCTGGTTGCGGGTATTATGATCGGGTCGGGAATTTTCAAGAAGATAGTTCCGATGGCCGCTTCAGGCCTGAGTGCTGAGTATATCATAGGAGCCTGGGTAGTGGCCGGTATCGTTACGATGTTAGGTGCACTTACGGTTTCATCGCTCGCTGGTTTAACAACAGAATCGGGTGGAGAATATGAATACCTGCGGCTGATGTTCGGCAATTTTACGGCTTTTCTTTTCGGCTGGTCGAGCTTTATGATCATCGGAAGTGCTTCCATTGCCGCTATGGGTTTCATCCTGGTACAATCTTTAAATGCCATCATTTCCATACCAGATCCTTTGCATCATTTAAAAGATGTGAACCTCGGTGACGTTATTTATCCATTTGCTGATTCAGGTATCAAATTGATTGCGGTTGTGTTCATCATGCTGTTAACCTGGATCAATTGCAGGGGGACTAAAAAAGGGGCCGGACTTAATAACGTTCTTACCTATGCGAAAATTACCGGTATTGTGTTAATCATTATTGCCGGTTTATCATTGGGTACTGCAACGACTGCAACAGAACAAACCATCCAAACAAACAATACAGGGCAGGGGATTGGTTCCCTTTTTTTTGCAGCGATGTTAAGTGCGTTCTGGGCTTATGATGGTTGGCTGAATGTTAGTTTTGTAACAGGAGAGATTAAAAACCCGGCAAGAAATGTACCCAGGGCAATCATATCAGGGGTTGGACTGGTAATGGCGCTTTATATACTGGTAAACATTGCTTACCTCAAAGCATTGCCCCTTCAAACAATTGCTGAGATGGGTGAAAATCAAATTGTGGCTTCGGAAATGATCAGTTCGGTTATGGGTAACCGTTGGATTGTTGTAATCAATCTGCTGATATTCCTGAGTGTATTGGGATCTCTCAACGGCATTATATTAACCTATGCAAGGCTTTATTATAAAATGGCCAATGACCAGCTTTTCTTTCCATCACTGGGCAAAATTCATCCCCGGCTGTTGACACCCCAGAATGCACTCATAGCATCCATGCTGGTGAGTTGTATACTGGTTTTCAGTGGCACATTTGACATGCTTACGGATATGATCATTTTTGCCGGGTTTTTATTTTATGCTTTACTGGCCATCGGGCTCATTAAATTATACCGGCAAGGAAAGATCGGGCAAAAACCCTGGGGATACCCGATCGTTCCTGCTTTATTCATTTTGTTCTCGATTCTGTTATTGATCAATACGATTATCACACAGCCAAAACAAACCCTGATGGGATTGCTGATGCTTTTATTGGGTATCCCATTGTACTTCTATTTCAAAAAAAAGAAGGGTAAAAATCCAGGCTAAATAACTGGAATTCAATCTTTATTGACATTTTAATTCTGAATGCAGGATACAGTTATGTAGTACATATACTACAATATATTATGAGAAGCCACTACATATCACCAATATGGATGGAGTAAATTTGCATATCAATTATCCAATGATTTAAAGCCGTTAGGTCACAATATCTCGAAAGACTTTTTGATTTGTCTTGCTTAATACAAATTAATTGATAAAAACCTCCAATTCGGGGGTTTTTATCATTTTAGCAACTCCCTTGCTTTCTGGATGGTTTTATCTGATTCGTTGTACACTTCAAAATACCCGTTGTTTCTCCACAACTGGCGGGCAATCGAAGCCTTTAATGACCTCAGGAGAAAATCCTTGTCTACAGGCTTTAGCGTATCCAGCCTGATTGAATCTCTGGAAGCAATATTTACAAAATCGTTCCAGTCTGCATCCGTTACCTGGTATGCCTTTGAAAAGAGAGAAGGTTCTTTATATTCATTTACAATGTTGCGGTGATTTAAGTAATACTGGTAGCCAAACCTGCTGACAGTTCCTTTTGCATAAACCTTGGCCAAAGCGATATCAACTTTACCTGTATCGGAAGCTATATTATAATCGGGTGTTATTCCGCCGCCGCCATACAATTTTTTGCCCAATGGCGTTGTGTATATTTTCTTGTTTTTTACATTGACAGAATCCGCCACTGCATTGTCTCCATCAGTATATCGTTTTACAATCTCATCATAATAAGCTTTTTCGCCATTGGCATAAGACCTTTGTATGCTTCTGCCCAAAGGGGTATAATACCTGGCAATGGTAAGCCTCAAAGCACTGCGGTCACTCAGGTCGAATTGTTCCTGCACCAGTCCTTTGCCAAAACTCCTGCGGCCTACAATAACCGCCCTGTCCCAATCCTGCAAAGCACCCAGCAGTACTTCACTGGCACTGGCACTGCCTTCATCTGCCAGTACAATCAATTTCCCTTTTTCAAACTGTCCCTGGCGCCTGCAACGGAATTCTTTTCTCGGCACATGCTTGCCTTCTGTATAGGTAATCAGTTTATCGCCTTCGAGAAATTCATCAGCAATTTCCACAGCCTCTTCCAATACACCGCCACCATTGCCCCGAAGGTCGAGCACCAGTTTTTTCATACCTGCTTTGTTCAGTTCTTCGAGCGCCGTCATAAACTCACGGTAAGTCTGAGACGAAAATTTATTCAGCCTGATATAGCCCGACTCACTGTCAAACATATACGAAGCATCCACACTGGTTAATGGGATAATATCTCTTTTAACTTCAACGGGTAAAACTTTTGCATTTCTCAACACTTTCATCTGAAGGGAGCTGCCTCTCTCTCCGCGTAGAATTTTGCGTATACTATCTGCCGCTACTTTTTTTCCAGCCAGTACAATGCCATTCGCTTCCATCAGCTTGTCACCCGAAAGCAATCCGGCTTTGAATCCTGGTCCGTCTTTCAGAACATTAATAATATTCAGGGTATCGTCAAAAATTTCAAACTCAATACCAATCCCGTAAAAACTACCTTTGATATCGTCATTCACAGCAGATAAATCAGCTGCAGGAATAAAAGTAGAATGCGGATCAAGTTTTGCCAGCAATGCCTGGATTGCTGTATCAGTAATGGAATTGAGGTTAACCTGATCGACATACTTATTTTCAATCAGATCCAGAATCTCCTGGATTGGTCTTCTTTTCTCCATGTAAAAAAAAGATTTACCCGGAATTCCATCTTTCATTTTATAGCCGATAAATACACCTGCAATCATCGATAGACTCAGGAATAAGGGCATCCAAATCTGAACTTGCTTTTTCTCCATTGTTGAATAAATTACTTCAATTCCTTTACGGCTTTTTAACTATAAGAATTGCGAAGGTAATTTTTTGTTATCAACCGGCTATTTTTTGTAATGGTTTGATACGAATGATTTAACTTGATCTTTAAATAAAAATAAAATGTCGCTGATTTTAATTGCTGATTCCGGTTCTACCAAAACAGAATGGTGTTTACTCAATGGAAACAAAAAAACAAAAGTGATCACCCAGGGGATCAGTCCATACTTCCTGACCGGAGAACAGGTGGTTGAAATCATCAACAAGGAATTATTGCCCAAGCTGAAGAAAGCCGCACCGGATCAGGTATTTTTTTATGGCACCGGTTGCAGCAATCCGGCCAATGTTAAAATGATCCGGAAATCGATCCAGACCGTCTTTTCGGGAGCCGATGTAAAAGTGGATCATGATCTCGCCGGAGCCGCCAAAGCATTGTGCGGCGATAGCAAAGGCATCGCCTGCATCCTCGGAACTGGCTCCAATTCCTGTTATTATAATGGGAAGAGAATCGTGAAGAATAGTCCGGGCCTGGGTTATGTACTCGGCGATGAAGGCAGTGGCACTTATCTCGGCCGTAAAGTGATTCAATATTATCTCTACAATACTTTTGATCCGGATCTGATGGATCGTTTCAATGCGAAATACCAGACCAACATCACCGAGATCCTGGATGCTGTTTACAAAAAACCATTGCCCAACCGTTACCTGGCAGGCTTTGCAGGCTTCCTCGCCGAAAACCGGGGTCATTTTATGATTGAAAATATCATAGAAGACGGATTCAATGATTTTTTCTTCAATCATATTTATAAATACCGGGAAAGCTGGACTTTACCCATCCACTTTGTAGGCAGCATAGCCTGGGGATTCAGGGATGTACTGAAAGAAATGTGTCATTCCTATGAATTGCAACTGGGAAAAATTCTGCAGAATCCCATGGATGGATTGATCAAATACCACCAATAATTACCGATGTCGTTTGAACGCATTACCGAAGCCGATTCGCATTATCGCCATATCGAAAAGATGCAGGTGAGTGAAATCCTGCGCAACATCAATCGGGAAGATCAACTGGTAGCATTGGCAATTCAACAGGTTTTGCCTTCCATTGAAATACTCGTGAATGCCATTACCGACAAACTACTGGCAGGCGGAAGGTTATTTTATATTGGTGCCGGCACAAGCGGTCGACTGGCCATTGCAGATGCCAGTGAATGTCCGCCTACATTTGGTGTACCTCCCGATCTTGTAATCGGCATCATTGCCGGGGGCGAAAAAGCGATTAGCCGTGCGGTTGAGTTTGCCGAAGATGATACCGAACAGGGTTGGAAAGATCTGCAGGAGAAAAATATTGGTAATGCCGATATCGTCGTTGGTATTTCAGCCAGTGGTACAGCCCCATACGTGATACACGCCCTGGAAGCATGTAAAAAAAACCATATACTAACCGGGTCGATTACCTGCAATCCCGGATCTCCTATCAATCATCTGGCCGATTTTCCTATAGCCGTTGCGGTCGGCCCCGAATTTATCACCGGCAGTACCAGGATGAAAGCCGGTACAGCACAAAAAATGATCCTGAACATGATATCCACTACCGTGATGATCCAACTGGGAAGGGTAGAAGACAACAGGATGGTCGACATGCAGTTGAACAATGAAAAACTCATCGCCCGGGGCGTAAATATGGTTATGAAAACGTTAAAAATAGATGATCCCGAAATCGCAAAGGCTTTACTGCTCAAAACAGGCAGTGTACGGGAAGCCATCAGAAACTACCAGCCATAAAAAAATCTTGGAACGATCATACAATTGTACTAAATTAGGCTTCAGTTTATAAAACCAGTAAAGTATAACCAAACAAATACCTTCACTTATGAACAACAAATTTCTACTTACAGCAGCGCTAGCCGCAGGTTCTCTTATTTCATCCGCCCAGCAAAACAAAACAACTTATGCTATTACAGGGGATGGAAACAATGATTATATCTGGATGAATATCCGCCAGGTTGATCTCAGTACCGGACAGGTAACCAAAAGTATTTTTGAAAGAAGCAAAACAAAATTCCAGCTGACGGATATCAACTCTAAAAAAACGGTTGATCAGAGTGCAACCGCTGATGGAAACATTTTCTCAACTACCAATTACCCAACCAGCACATTTGTTGCAGCAGCAGCTTACGATAAAAGAACCAACAAGCTTTTCTTTACACCTATGCGTATGGGTGAGCTTCGCTGGTTAGACCTGAACATCAAAAACGAGACACCACAATTCTATACCATGTCTACCGAGTTGCTCAAAGCAAGCAACCCTAATGATGAAGCTACCAATATTACCAGAATGGTGATCGGTGCTGATGGCAATGGATATGCATTAAGCAACGATGGCAATCGTTTCCTGAAATTCACTACGGGAAAAAAACCAGTAATCACTGAACTCGGTAACATCATCGATTCAGATGAAAACAATGGCACATCTATCCATAACAAATGCAGCAGTTGGGGTGGAGATATGGTTGCTGATGCTTTCGGCAAATTATATGTGATTTCTGCAAACCACAATGTGTTTGTCATTGATATCAATACAAGAATTGCTTCATACAAAGGAAATATCCAGGGCTTACCTGCAGGTTATACCACAAATGCAGCAGCTGTAAATGATGATGGAGATATCATCGTAGCCAGCGCCAATAAATTCGATGGTTATTTCAAAGTAAAACTTGCTGATCTGAAAGCAGTGAAAATGGAAGGTTCAGATGTAAAATACAATGCTTCTGATTTTGCCAACGGAAACCTCCTGTTACAGAAAGAAGCCGATGCTGCCAACACTTTCTCAATGGCTGGTTCAGCATTACCAGTGTTGAATACTGCATCAGATGCTAAAGTGTTCCCGAATCCTGTTACCAATTCATCTTTCAATGTTTTGTTTGATAAAAAACCAGAAGGCAGATATACAATCGTGATTTCTGATCTTGCTGGTCGTACTATTCAGAGCAAAACAGTTAGTGTAACCAAAGGTGTTCAAACAGAAAGAATCACATTGAGTGCAGGCGCCGCCAAAGGTGTTTACATGGTTAAAGTACTCGATGAAAACAAATCAATCGTTATTAACGAAAAGATTGTTGTACAATAGTTTTTAATTATTCTGGGTTAATAAGTCGGAGGCTGCCTTTGGGTAGCCTCTTTTTTTTGCAATTTATTTTTATGATTATTCTTTGATGGTTTTGTCGGAAATTTGTACCGGAATCAGCAAAGAATATGCATGCAGGATATTGAACCTTTTTATAACTGGCGACATATGTACACGGCGGAGGAAGATGAACTTTCTCCTTTCTACGGCCGCACTTACAGTGAGTTTGAATACTCCCAGACCCTCTATAATTTTTACATCCATCCGCAATGGGATGATTTTGGTTCCCGCACTCTTTACATGAAAATTCTTTTTGCCGATTATGATCAGCACTATGCCATCATAGAGTTGATGGGCGAATGGAACGATGCCATCGAAAATGATATCATGACTTTGCGCCGGGATATTACTGATCAGCTTTTTTACAAAGGCATCACCCGTTTTATTTTCATTGCAGAAAATGTACTCAACTTCCACAGCAGCGATGATAGTTATTATGAAGAATGGCATGAACAACTGGAAGATGAACGGGGATGGGTTTCTTTGCTCAATATGCCGGATCAGAGTTTGTACGATTTTAAAAGAGCCAGGCTTACCAATTATGTTCAGTTGATGGAACTACCGGAGTGGCGTACGCTAAAACCCGAAATTATCTACCAGTTGATCGACCAGGAAATGCAAAAAAGACTCGATTGAAGAGCTTTGTAGAACAATTCACGGGATTAATTGAATAAAAAATGACAATAAAATAACAAATTGAACGCTAGTGTGTTATTTTTGTACACCTTTTATACCTCACAACTTTCTCTTATGACCTGGAAACATTTTTTTACTTCTTCGATCGGTAAAAAATTTACCATGGCCTTTACAGGGCTCTTCCTGATCACTTTCCTGATTGTTCATGCAGGCATCAACTCCTGTATTTTCCTCAATGATGGTGGCGAAACATTCAACCAGGTAGCTCGTTTTATGAGCCATAACTGGATCATGCGTTTCCTGGAAGTAGGATTGTTTGCCGGTTTGATCATGCACATAGTGCAGGGATTGATCCTCTGGAAGCAAAACAATTCGGCCAGGCCAGTACGTTATCACGTAAACAAAACTTCGCAGAACAGCAGCTGGTACAGTCGCTCAATGGGCATTCTCGGAACATTGCTGCTGTTATTCCTCGTGATGCACCTTGCTCATTTTTATGTAGGCACTAAAGTGGCCCTTTATGGAACCGGAGAAGAGCACAACCTCTATGCTGAAATGCTGGAAGTATTCAGCCACGGCTGGATTGTAGGTTTGTACCTCGTAGGTGTGATCGCATTATTCTGGCATTTGTATCATGGTTTTCAAAGTGCCTTCCAATCACTTGGTATTAATCACAAAAGATATACACCCCTCATCAAAACATTGGGTACAGGTTATTCTATCATCATCTGTATTCTTTTTGCTTTGATGCCGGTTGCAATGTTCATGGGCTGGATCGCTTAATGTAACAGCATTCCAGCTTAAGTAAAATACAATTCGTCTAATTTAATTAACCAATTATCTGTATATGGCTTTAGATGCAAAGATTCCACAGGGTGAAATGGACAAAAAGTGGAGCGACTATAAAGGACATGTAAAGTTGGTAAACCCCGCCAATAAACGCAAACTGGAAGTAATCGTGGTAGGTACAGGGTTAGCCGGTGCTTCAGCAGCTGCATCCCTCGGGGAATTGGGTTATAAAGTAAAAGCTTTCTGCTTCCAGGATAGTCCACGCAGGGCGCATAGTATCGCTGCTCAGGGCGGTATCAATGCGGCTAAGAATTACCAGAATGATGGAGACTCTGTGTTCCGTCTTTTTTATGATACGGTGAAAGGAGGGGATTACAGGGCCCGTGAAGCCAATGTACACCGCCTGGCAGAAGTAAGTGCAGCTATTATCGATCAGTGTGTGGCCCAGGGCGTTCCATTTGCAAGGGAATATGGAGGGTTGCTGAGCAATCGTTCTTTTGGTGGAACACAGGTGCAGCGTACGTTTTATGCAGCCGGACAAACCGGACAGCAATTGTTGCTCGGTGCCTACAGTGCACTGGAAAGACAGGTTGCATTGGGTAATGTAAAAATGTATTCACGCCACGAAATGCTCGAAGTGGTTAAAATAGATGGAAAGGCCCGGGGTATCATTGCCCGCGACCTGGTTTCGGGTAATCTCGAACGCCATTTCGGTCATGCGGTACTGTTATGTACAGGTGGATATGGTAACGTATTCTACCTCAGCACCAACGCCATGGGTAGTAATGTTACTGCCGCCTGGAAAGCCCATAAAGCGGGAGCTTATTTCGGCAATCCTTGTTTCACACAGATTCACCCAACCTGCATACCGGTAAGTGGTGATCACCAGAGTAAACTAACGTTGATGAGTGAGAGCTTACGCAACGATGGTCGCATCTGGGTTCCTAAGAAAAAAGACGATACCCGCAAAGCAAGCGATATACCGGAAGATGAAAGGGATTATTACCTCGAAAGAAGGTATCCTGCTTTCGGAAACCTTGTACCAAGAGACGTTGCATCCAGGGCTGCTAAAGAACGTTGTGATGAAGGTTACGGTGTAGGCACCACGAAGATGGCTGTATACCTCGATTTCAAAGATGCGATTATGCGTTATGGTCGCATTGAAGCCGGAAAAACAGGTACTGAAAATGCTGATAACAATACTGTTTATGCATTGGGTAAGAAAGTGGTGGAAGAGAAATACGGTAACCTGTTTGAGATGTATGAAAAAATTACCGGTGAGAACCCTTATGAAATGCCGATGCGGATTTATCCTGCTGTGCATTATACCATGGGTGGTCTCTGGGTAGATTATGAATTACAAACAACGGTTCCCGGATTATATGCATTGGGTGAAGCGAATTTCAGTGATCATGGAGCCAACAGGCTGGGCGCTTCAGCACTCATGCAGGGTTTGGCAGATGGTTACTTTGTAATCCCTTATACACTCGGTAATTATCTCGCTGATGATATCAGAACAGCTTCTATTGCAACAGATCATCCGGCATTCGCAGAAGCTGAATCTAAAGTGAGCTCCCGTATGCAGACTTTAATGAACATTAAAGGAAAGCAATCGGTTGAAAGCTTCCACAAACGCCTGGGCAAAATTATGTGGGATAAATGCGGCATGGCCCGGAATGCTCAGGGATTACAAAAAGCCATTCATGAAATCCAGGAACTGAAAAAAGAATTCTGGAGTGATGTAAAAATTCCGGGAGATATCAATGAATTCAATCCTGAATTGGATAAAGCCGGCCGTGTTGCCGATTTCATTGAACTCGGCGAACTGATGTGTTTAGACGCTTTGCAGAGAAATGAAAGCTGCGGCGGACACTTCAGGGAAGAAAGTCAGACAGAAGATGGTGAAGCAAAAAGGGATGATGAGCGTTTCAGCTATGTTGCAGCCTGGGAATTAAAAGGGGAAAGCAGCTGGGAATTGCACAAAGAACCTTTGGAATTCGAGATTGTTAAACCAACACAAAGAAGTTATAAATAACGGGATTACTGGTTATTACAGGGAAAACCTCAAACCGAAAAACATATGGAGCACTATCACATGAACCTGACGCTTAAAGTCTGGCGTCAAAAGAACAGCAAAACAAATGGTAGTTTCGAAACTTACCAGGTAAAAAATATTTCTTCAGAAATGAGTTTCCTGGAGATGTTCGATGTGCTGAATGAGCAACTGATTGCAGAAGGTAAAGAACCCATTGCTTTTGACCACGACTGCAGGGAAGGTATCTGCGGTATGTGCAGTATGTATATCAATGGCCAGGCACATGGTCCATGGCAGCAGAACACAACCTGCCAGTTGCATATGCGGGCTTTTAAAGATGGTGATACGATTGTGGTAGAACCATGGCGCAGTAAGGCTTTCCCGGTTATCAAAGACCTGGTGGTAGACCGTACAGCGTTTGATCGCATCATTCAGGCTGGTGGATATATCAGTGTAAATACCGGTAATGCAGTAGATGCAAATGCCATTCCGATTGATAAAACAGATGCGGATAAAGCATTTATGGCCGCTGCCTGCATCGGTTGTGGCGCCTGTGTTGCGACCTGCAAAAATGGTAGTGCTATGTTGTTTGTGGGTGCTAAAGTTTCACAATTATCCTTATTACCACAGGGAGATCCTGAAAGAAAAAGCAGGGCTTTGAATATGGTGGTACAGATGGATAAAGAAGGTTTTGGTAATTGCACCAATACTTATGCCTGCGAAGCCGAATGTCCGAAAGGGATTTCTGTAGCCAATATTGCCCGCCTCAACAGCGAATACCTCAGGGCAGGATTGAGTTCGGAAGAAAAATAAGTTTACCAACTGTTTCGTTTATACAATACCTTCTCCAACCGGGAAGGTATTTTTCATTGCAGCAATAAGATGCCGGCAAGCGTCTTATAGAATAAATGCTAATTTTAGGCAAATAACCCCTTATAGGAATAATTGATTATCAAAAGAATATACCTGTTGCTGATATGCTTTTTGCCGGCCCTTTTCATAAAGGCTCAGGTTAACCCGGGCCCGTCTTCCAACCTCAGGAAGAAAAACATTTCGACCCGTAAGCCTGTTCAGAAACTGGATAGTCTGAGTATCGCTCCCAATACAGTCATCATCAAAGGCATTCCCGCCACTGCATATAAAGTGGATGAAGTAAATGCAACCATCACCTGGCTGGCTCCACCATTAACCGATAGTGTAACGGTAACGTATAGGGTTTTTCCGGTAAAACTGAATGCCGTGAACCAGCGTTACAATTATGATAGTGTACGCAATAATTTCCTGGCCGAAAAACCACTTACCGTGCGTAATGCTGATCTTGCCAGATCAAATCCCTTACTCGATTTCGGAGGTTTACAAACGGAAGGTAGTTTCGGAAGAGCCATTTCATTCGGCAATAGCCAGGATGCAGTTGTCAATTCAACGTTGAATCTTCAGCTCAGTGGTTATATCGGCGATAGTCTTGAATTAACGGCTGCTATTACGGATAACAGTGTGCCGATTCAACCTGATGGCAATACACAGGATCTGCGTGACTTCGACAGAATTTTTCTGCAAGTGAAGAAAAAAGGCTGGCAGGTAAGTTTCGGTGACCTGGATCTGAGGCAGAGCAAAAATTATTTTCTGAATTTTTATAAAAGGCTGCAAGGTGTTTCATTCAGTACCGATAATAAAATCGGGAAACATATACAGAATTCATTCCTTGCGAGCGGCGCCATCGCCAAAGGAAAATTCACCCGAAACCTGCTTACACCTATTGAAGGCAACCAGGGTCCATACAGGCTCCAGGGTGCTAACAACGAATTGTACTTTGTGATCCTTGCAGGAACTGAACGGGTGTTTATAGATGGAGAATTGCTGCAAAGGGGAGAAGACCAGGATTATGTGATCAACTACAATACAGCTGAACTAACGTTTACGCCAAAACGCCTGATCACCAAAGACAGAAGGATTCAGATAGAATTCGAATATGCCGACAGAAACTACCTCAATTCACAGATATATGCCAGCAATGAGCTGAATTATAAAAACAAACTCTTTGTGAACCTGGCCGCTTATTCCAATCTCGATGCAAAGAATTCAACCATTGATCAAACATTAGATAATAGCCAGAAACAACTATTGGCTTCAATCGGTGATAGTATCCGTGACGCCTATACGCCCAATGCAGTGAGGGATACTTTTTCGCTCGGTAAAATACTGTATAAGAAAATCGATACACTGTACAACGGCACATTGCACGATTCTATCTATGTGCAGTCTTCAGATCCCAATGAAATCCTGTATAGTTTATCATTCACTTATGTGGGCCCTGGAAGAGGCAATTATTCGCAGATACTCAATGTAACCAATGGCAAAGTTTTTCAATGGGTACAACCTGGTCCTGCCAATGAAAAACGGGGTGATTGGGAACCGGTTACTTTCCTGGTAACGCCGAAAAAACTGCAGGTGTTTTCTGCAGGCATCAATTATCATTTTTCTGAACGCACAAAACTCAATACAGAACTGGCTTTGAGCAATTATGATGTAAACCTTTTTTCCGATAAAGACAAAGGAAATGACAAAGGCTTTGCAGGAAAATTTTCTTTGCTGCATGAAGTGCCGTCGTTGCGTATTTTTTCCAAACCAATGAAATTTGAAACACAGGCTGGGTTCGAATTTGTGCAGAAACAATTTAAACCACTGGAACGATTGCGCAATGTGGAGTTTCTGAGAGATTGGAGCTTACCCTATGAAACTCCTGTAGCTGATGAAAAGATATCCAGTTTATCGCTCAAACTGTCTGACAACAAAGGCGGAAGAGTTCGTTATGAAATCACCAATTACAACCGCAGCGACGGATACAATGGATTCAGGCATTTACTCGATCAATATGCTGCTGTCAAAGACTGGAAAATAACCAGCAGAATCAGCCTGGTACATTTCGATAATGAATTGCAGAAGGGAAACTTTTTTCGCCCTGGATTCAATATTAAAAAAGAGTTGCGCAAACTGAAACTCTTGCAGGTAGGTTACACTTATACCGGTGAACACAATCGTTTGTATGAAAAAATTTCGGATACGCTAACTCCGGCAAGTTTTGTGTTTAATGTGCATGAAGTTTATTTAAAATCAAATGAAGCAAAGCTCAATAAATGGGGCGTAAGCTTCTTTACCAGGAATGATAAACTTGCCTTCGGGTGCCTCATTGGTTCAGGCCGACAGAAGTTTTAATTATAACTTCTTCACCGAATTCCTTCAGAATGAAAAACACCAGGTGAAGTTCAATATCAGCTTCCGGAAACTGAATGTTTCAAGGCCTGATCTCAGCCGGCAGAAAGAAGATGAAAGTTTGCTCGGCAGAACAGAATATGCCATCAATGAGTGGAAAGGATTTGTAACAGGTGCTTTCTTATATGAAATCGGTGCCGGCCAGGAACAAAAACGTGAATTCTCCTACATCGCTGTTCCGGCAGGGCAGGGCGAATATACCTGGATTGATTATAATGGAAATGGCATTGAAGAACTCAATGAATTTGAGATCGCCGTATTTCAGGATCAGAAAAAATACATCCGTGTCTTTACGCCGGGAAACCAGTATGTAAAGGCCAATTATTTACAATTCAATTATAGTGTAGACCTTAACCCGAAAGTGTTGATTAAAAACAGTTCTACAGGAATGCGTAAAGTACTTTCCAGAACCAGCACCAGTTCTGCATTGCAGATCAGTAAAAAAGCCATTGCCAGTGGTAAATTCCTTTTCAATCCTTTTGCCCGTGAGTTATCAGATACGAATCTGATTACCTTCAGCTCTTTCTTTTCAAATACATTCTATTATAACCGTACCAGTACCAAATGGGGTTGGGAACTTACTCACAGCAAATCATCCGGAAAAGCCTTACTGGCCTATGGTTTTGAAAGCAGGAATCTACGCAACCTCACATCGAGGGTTCGTATTAACCTTAACAAGAGCCTTGTTTCAGGCATTACTTTCAGGGATATCAAAAACAGTCTGGGCACATCTGGTATTAAGTTCGATAACCGCAATTACCTCATCAGGCAATATGCGGTAGAGCCCAATCTTACCTATGTTTACAAAAATAACTTAAGGGCTATTGTGGGCTATACGTTTACGCATAAACGAAATACAGTTGATTCAATGGAACGATCCATTAATCATGCACTTACTACCGAAATCAAGTACAATATATTTTCGAACAGCAGCATCAATGCTAAATTCACTTATAACCAGATCAATTTCACGGCTTATGAAGGCGCTGCGAATTCAACCGTTGGATTTATTTTGCTGGAAGGATTATTGCCAGGTAAAAACTTTTTATGGAACCTTGATTTCACTAAACGCATTGCCGGAAATATTGAAATCAACCTGCAATATGAAGGTCGAAAACCAGGCACAGCCAATGTTGTTCATATAGGCAGGGCATCTGTAAGGGCAATTTTCTAAATAAAAAAGCGATGGCAATACCATCGCTTCAGTTCAGCTTTCAAGAGTTAATATTATCCGAACAAACCACCTTTCTTTAGTGGCCTGTAACCTTCGCCGATTTTAAATCCGTTGTTGTACACTTCTATTTTATAATTTCCTGTACTGAAGTTGGAAGATTGCTTCCAATCGAAACTGATTGTTTGCCGCTTATTCTGTGTATAATTAATTTCAACCTTCTGTGTAAATATTTTTTCTTCCCCATCTCTGGTATTGAACCTGCCGGATCCCATATCATCCACAGCAATCGGTTTACCATCGGGTGCAGTAATAATGATATATAGTTCTTTGGCTCCTGATGGAGTAATCATGTTTTCATCAATGTCGAAAGTGATGCGGAGTTTATCTACTTTTTTCGCTTTGGAAGTCTCTTTTTCTTTTCCGCCATTTCTTTCATCCAAACCTATGATGTTGAAATTAGATGCATGCAGGGTAGTGCCTACATCAATGATTCCTTCTTTATCACGGATAACCCTAACCGAAGAATCAAAATCTTTCTGAATTTTGTCACGCTGCTGTGTAACCACTACTTTTTCCTGCGCCAGCTGAATCTTCTGACCCTGCAATGTTTCAATCTGGGTTTTATAACCTTCAATATCTCCATTCAGTGATGCTATTAAACTTCTCGCTTCGGCAAGTTCAGCTGCTGTAGCATTTACCTTAGTAAGTAAAGACTGAATGCGCAATTTTTTGTCCTCAATCTCCTTGTCTTTGGCCGTAATGGTACTGTCTTTTTTAGAATTGGACGTTTTCAGCATATCATAGCGCATGGTTGCATCTTCCAGTTCTTTCTGCAACTCATCCCTTTGCGATGAAGTAGATGCAATGATTGTTTCTTTCTGCTGAATGGTTTCTTTGGTATTGTTCTTATCCCAGATAATATAACCCCAGGTTCCTAACAAAGCAATTACCAATGCACCGGTAAGGATTCCCCTCACATTGTTGTTTCTATCGTTTGCAGGTGCAGCCATTTCTTTCTGTGAATCTAATTCAGGAAAATTCTCGAATGCCATAGTAAAAGGTTTTCTGATAAAAAAGTAAAATAGCGGCGGGTTAACAGCAAATTCAAAGGGTAAAATAAGATTAACAGATTGAACATTTATTTTCCAAAACTATGCCAGAAATCAGATATGTTTTACCAAAACTTCAGAATAACCCGAAAATAATTAGATTGCGCCCCAAACCGCAGCAGAAAAATGAGTGCAGAGAAAATCCTGGGAGCCTGGAAAAAGAAAGATTTTAAGGCTGTTTACTGGCTGGAAGGCGAGGAGGATTATTATATAGACCTGCTGATGAATTATGCCGAAAACCACATCCTGCCTGAATCTGAAGCATCTTTCAACCTTACCGTATTTTATGGTAAAGATGCTGATTGGGCAGCCGTGATCAATGCCTGCAAAAGATACCCGATGTTTGCTGAAAGGCAGGTGGTACTGCTCAAAGAAGCCCAGCAGCTTTCCAATATAGAAAAACTGGAATCTTATATTGAGCATCCGCTTTCATCTACGATTTTTGTCGTTGGTTATAAAGGAAAAACGCTTGATAAAAGAACCAAGCTCTACAAATTACTGGGCAAAAATGCCGAGGTACTCAATTCTGCCAAAATCAGGGATGAAAAAATCCAGGAATGGATTGCAGACCATGTAAGTACAAAAGGATTTACCATGGGGCCCAAAGCAGTTAGTTTGCTCGCCGAACATATCGGCAACGACCTCAGCCGCATTTCAAATGAAATAGATAAACTGGCCATCAACCTCGACGGCCGTAAAAATATTGATGAAGATGATATTGAAAAATACATCGGCATCAGCAAAGAATACAATGTATTTGAATTGCAGGCTGCCATTGCCCGCAAAGATCTGGCGAAAGCTATGCAGATCATCAACTATTTTGAAAGTAATCCCAAAGCTGGACCTATTCAGATGACCTTGCCTGCGCTATATAGCCATATCAGTAAAGTATATGCTGTTTATGGAATGAATGATCAATCGGATGGCGCCCTCAAACCATTTTTCTATTTCAATCCCAATTCACTAAAACAAGCCAGGGAAATGATGAAGAATTATGGGTATGCCGGTATAGAACAATTGCTTTTGTTGTTGCATCAGTACAATATGAAAAGTCTGGGTGTTGGCGATTCCGGCACTGAGAGTGCTTCTCTGATGAAGGAAATGGTGGTGAAGATGATGTTGTAAAAAACGCAACGTCCCCTGCGGGAGACGTTGCTAAAAAATCAGATACTTTCTTTTTCCCAGCAATGTCTCCGGTACGGGACGTTGCGTAAATGTTTTTTCCTTCCCTTCTTCTCAGCAACGTCTCCGGCACGGGACGTTGCGTAAATGTATTTTTCTTCCCTTCTTCTCAGCAACGTCTCCGGCACGGGACGTTGCGTAAATGTTTTCTTTCTTCCCCTGAATTTTTCCCAGCAATGTCTCCGGTACGGGACGTTGTGTAAATGTATTTTTCTTCCTCTTTTCCCAGCCACGTCTCCGGAACGGGACGTTGCGTAATTAAAGAAACATAAATATTGACGTTACTAAAAGCCATTGCTATAGAAAGAAATGGTGGTGATGAAGAAGTTCTAAATAATGCAACGTGCTCTCCGAGAGACGTTGCGGAGAATTCTCTTTCTTCTCAGCAATGTCTCCGGAACGGGACGTTGCGTAAACGTTTTCTTTCTTCCCCTGAATTGTTTAAAAAATAAGGGCAGAATAAGTTTCAAATCTTTATTTCATTTGAAATTTATTATATGCCCGTGAAACAAACCATCCCGTATACTTCTGGTACATTTTTTATCACTTTCACATGCGTCCGCTGGATTCCATTAATTGAGATCAGCAAAAGTTATGATCTGGTTTACAAATGGTTTGATCACTTAAAATTAAATGGTCATTTTATCAATGGATATGTAATCATGCCGAATCATGTTCACTTGCTGATTAGCTTTAAAAGATCAAAACAATCAATAAATACCATCATAGGAAATGGGAAACGCTTTATGGCTTATGAAATGGTTAAACGATTGGAGAAAAGCGGAGAATATCAACTTCTGGTTGCATTAAACAAGTATGTAGAATATAGAAGAAGTATCAAAAATAAAAAACATGATGTTTGGGAACTCTCTTTTGATTGGAAAGAATGCAGTAACGATAAATTCATAACTCAAAAATTGAATTATATTCACATGAATCCCTGTAAGGGTAAATGGAAACTTTGCTCTGTAATGGAAGATTATTTACATAGTTCAGCCAGATTTTATGAAACAGGTATACAAGGTGTTTATGAAATTGATCATATTGATTTGATTAAGGATATTAACCTGGATGATTGATAAATTACAAGTTAAAATTCACATGCTTAATGTAGAATTAAAAGGACGCAACGTCCTCTGCGAGAGACATTGCTGGGAAAGGGTGACGCAACGTCCCCTGCGGGAGACGTTGCTGAAAAATCAGATAATTTCAAATGCATCAAGAACCTTCATCGTATCCAGCTTATCCTTTGCCAATTGCGCTTTCAACGCATCCAGACCGTTGAATTTAACTTCGTCTCTCAATCTGGCAAGCATCGTAACCGTTACCAACCGGTTGTATATCATTTCATCGAATGCAAATATGTTTACTTCAATAGCTCGTTTCGTTCCATCAACCGTTGGCCGGGTGCCAATGTTCATCATGCCGCCGAAAACACCCGCCATATTTTCCACAACTACCTGTACCGCATAAACGCCATTTCCGGCAACCAGTTTCTGATCATCCTGGATCTGCAGGTTCGCCGTAGGATAGCCGATGGTTCTTCCCAACTTGTTTCCTTCCGTTACCAGTCCGGTAAAAAAATAACGGTATCCCAAAAACTCATTGGCTTTCTGTACATTTCCTTCCAGCAAAGCTTCCCGGATGCGGGTACTGCTGATCGTTATATCCCTCAGCACATGCTCCGGAATTTCTTTTACCTGGTATTGAAGTTCATCAGCCAGTGCTTCCAGTAAATGATAATCGCCTTCACGGTTGCGGCCGAAACGATGATCATAACCGATAATAATTGTATGCGGATGAAAATTATTCACCAGGAAATTTTTCACATAGTCTGCAGCGGGTTGCTCAGCAAACTCCTGACTGAAAGGAACCACCACCAGGTGTTCAATACCTGCCTGGGCAAGCAGTCTTGTTTTCTCTTCCAGTGTATTGAGAATGAATATGGGTTTGCGGCCCGTTTCAACCACCTGTTTAGGGTGTGGGTAAAAAGTAATCACCACCGGTGTGCCTTCTACTTTACGGGCTTCTTCTACCAACTGCTTTATGATTTGCAGGTGCCCCTGGTGCACTCCATCAAAAGTACCAATAGTGATTACAGCATTTTTGAAAGCAGGCAATTTCGTTATATCCTTGTATACATTCATATTCAGCGAGGTGCAAAACTACTTGATAATTAATTAATGGATATTTCAGAATACAAATTTAGTTTTGCAACTCAAGTTTTAATCATGAGCCTGTATAGTAAAAGAGGGGTTTCTGCCGGAAAAGAAGAAGTGCATGCTGCTACGAAAAAGCTGCATCCCGGACTCTTTGCCAATGCTTTTTGTAAAGTTTATCCCGATTACCTTGGTGCCGATGAAAATTTTGTGAACATCATGCATGCCGATGGCGCCGGTACCAAAAGCATCCTGGCTTATTTGTACTGGAAGGAAACCGGTGATGCAAGTGTATGGAAAGGAATAGCACAGGATGCAATTGTTATGAATCTCGATGACCTTTTGTGCGTAGGGATTTACGACAATATTGTTTTCAATTCTACCATCGATCGCAACAAACACCTCATTCCGGGTGAAGTACTCGAAAAAATCATCAACGGTTCTGCGGAAATATTTGACATGCTGCAGGGCTTTGGAGTCAATATTCATTACCTCGGGGGCGAAACAGCGGATGTAGGTGATGTGGTTCGCACCATCGCCGTAAACGGAACCATGACCTGTCGCTGGCCCAAAAACAAAATCATCAGCAATGATGCCATCAGGCCTGGCGATGTGATTGTCGGCTTCTCCAGTGCCGGAAAAGCATCCTGGGAAGATGCCTATAACAGCGGAATCGGAAGTAACGGACTTACCTCTGCCCGCCATGATTCCCTGAACAAACATTATGCAACATCTTTCCGGGAAAGTTATGATAACAACCTGCCTGATGAGGTGGTATACATCGGAAAGAACCGGCTCACTGATTCATTTAAGGTAGATGGTTATGGTGAATTGAACATCGGGCAACTGTTGTTAAGTCCGACCAGAACCTTTGCACCTATCCTGAAACCCTTGCTGGAAGAGCATTTCGATAAAATTCATGGATTGATTCATTGTAGCGGTGGCGGACAAACGAAGTGCCTGAAATACCTGCCCGGAGATTTTAAAATTGTAAAAGACAATCTCTTTGAAGCGCCTCCGGTTTTTAAACTCATCCAGGAAAACAGTGGCAGCAACAACAGGGAAATGTATGAAGTTTTCAATATGGGTTGCCGGTTAGAAGTATATTGCACCGAGAAAGATGCTTCCATTATGATAAAAGCAGCGATGGATAAAGGTGTGGATGCACAGGTAATCGGTCATGTGGAATCAAATGTTAAAAAAGCGTTAGAGATACGACTAAAAGATGAGCTAATTGTTTATTAACTGTTCAACCTTTAAATTTGTCGGCCATGCAGCCGATCAACCAAACAACTCTGCTGCAAAAAAACTAAACCCAAAGCATGTCACAATCTATCATAGAACTTCGTCACGTTAATATTTACCAGAGTAGTAACCTCATCCTGAGTGATGTAAACATTTCTGTTGAAAAAGGAGAATTCGTTTATCTCGTAGGTAAAACCGGAACGGGTAAAAGCAGTCTGCTTAAAACACTTTACGGTGATCTGGAACTCAAAGAAGGCGAGGGTTGGGTAGTAGGACATAACCTCAAAGAAATTACCTGGAAAACTGTACCGTTCCTCCGCAGGAATCTTGGTGTTGTATTTCAGGATTTCCAGTTGCTGACCGACAGAAATGTAAATGATAACCTGAAGTTTGTTTTAAAAGCAACCGGCTGGAAGGATGAAAAATTAATGGATGAAAAAATCAGCGATGTACTGGATAAAGTAAACCTCAAAACCAAAGGATTTAAAATGCCTTTTGAATTGAGTGGTGGCGAACAACAAAGAATTGATATCGCCCGGGCTTTACTCAACTCGCCCAAACTGATACTCGCAGATGAACCTACCGGAAACCTCGATCCTGAAACAAGTGATGAAATCATGCAACTGTTATTTCATATCTGCCGCGACTTCGAAACGAGTATTGTAATGGCCACACACGATTACATGGTGATCAATAAATTTCCGGCCAGAACCATTAAAACAGAAAGAGGAAAAGTGTGGGACAATGCTAGTATATCCATGCAATAAGCTGGCGGGCATTTTCCTCATTGCAATAAAGATTTTTCAATGCAGCACTCCGGTGCTGCATATTTTTTTCGGTAAAAGGCTCCTTGTATAAAGTTTCTATCGCTTTCCTGAAACCTGCTGCATCATTGGCCTGATAACAGATATCTTCAAGACCTGTGCCTTTGGATGCCTGTTCATTCACCAGACAATGACGGCCATTGAAGACTGCATTCAGCAATTTAAGTTTTACCCCGGTATTATTGAATGAAGGAAGTATATTCAGCTGTGCTTTTTTGATGAGATCCTGCATTTCATAATCAGATGGATTCACTACAATACAGGTATGCGGATGTTTGTGGGCCAATGCTTTTAATGCCGGCCGGGGCGAATTTCCCGCAATTACAAATGGGATTTTAATTTCATTGAAAACTTCATTCAGCAACCATTCCGCTGCTTTTTCGTTTTCATTTACAGAAAGATTTCCATGGTACAAACAAAAGCTGCCATTGCCTTTATCGGCATTGGGTTGATTCCAGGGAAGAAAAACAGGAAGGAAATATATTTTATCGGCGCCCAGTTCATTTTTATAAATCTGTGCATCTTCCATACTAACACAAAGAAACCTTGCTTTGCGGGCCAGTTGTTTTTCATATTTATGCAAGAGCATCGATTCAATCCTGAAATAAATCTTTTTAAACAGATTTTTTTCCAGTTTGGCGAGCTGACTGTAATACCGATACTCAACATTGTGCAGCCGAACAAAAACCTGCCGGTCATTCAGCATGCCTTTGTTAAACCAGTAGGTGCAATGAATGCCTTCCAGCAGTATCGGGTAGTTGTCTTTTTTCAGATTTTCCAGCAAAGCTTTACTGTTGCGGGATTTCACAATATAGGGTATAGTAAAAGACAGAGAAGCGTTTATGCTTTTCCGTTGGTAATAATGTACCGATGTGCAATAACGGTTCAGCATTGATTGTTCTGGCCGGGTAGAATGAAAACAATGCAGGTGAATTTTAATCCCTGCTTTGTGAAGTGCCTGAATTTTATAGAACAGGTCTACCACACCACCAAAATCGGCAGGCCATGGCACATCATGTGTTACAATATGGAGATGTTTATCCAAATACTTTTTTATAAAAACTGATTAGTTTTATTTCTTCCTTTTGCCAATTCAGGTCTTTTGCTGCGCTGATACAATGCTGGTGAATGGATTGCCAGTAATTTTCATCATTCAGCAGTTTATTCAGTTGGCTTGCAATATGTTCCGATGACAAATCCTCTATTAAAACAGCAATATTGTACAAATTGTTTAATTCCCTGTAAACGGGATAATCTACGCACAATTGTGGTGTACCTGCCTGTATATAATCAAAAAAGCGATTGGCAAGGGAGTAATAATTGCTTTTAGCCCCTTTTTCAAACAGCGTTATACCGATCATAGCTTTGGCGGTGTACTGCCTCAGTTCATCTGGCTGCAGCATTCCTTTGAAAATTATCTTTTCCTCCAGTTTGTATTTTTTCACCAGTTCTTTTGCCTGTTGCATAAAATTGCCATCCCCGCAAATGATCAAGGGCGCATTCACCCATTGCATCGCAGGGATCAGGGTTTCAAAAGATCTTCCTTCATTTACTGCTCCCTGGTACAGGATAAATTTTTCCCGGGGCAGATCCTGCATTTCCGGCCGATACAATGCAATACTCCGGATGACTTCAAAACGGCTGCCATACATTTCGCTAAATGCTTCAGCGATCGGATTGTTCACTGTGTAGCCAAATTTAAAATGAGGTACCGTTTTCCTTTCGATCCATTTCCAGCATTTATACACGCCGGGACGCTCCACGATTTCCTTCATTTCACAGAAAAGTTCATGGGCATCGTAAATGCGTTTCTTTTTGCGGAGTTTTGAAATGATATAGCAGGGGAGTATCGTATCCAGGTCGATAGCACAGATAGCATCCGTTTTACAGAACAGCAAATAGAAGAAAAGCCGGATATTGTATTCTGCATAAAAACTAAAACCTTTCTCAAAAAAACACGGGAGTCGCTTCTGACGGTAAGGCATAGTCGCCAAAGCAACAGAATCTTTTTTTTGCCTGCCTACCAATACAACTTCATAACCTGCATTGGCAAGAGAACTGCAGATGCGTATCATCCGCTGGTCGTAGTTGATATCAGTTGTAACGGTAAAATGTATAACAGGCAAACCGGTTAATTTTGGCAAATAAAGTAAAAAGCTTTCAGAAAATAGTATTTATTAAGTTGATAAAGATTAATCAAGTTTGCATGAAGTAAAAAGTAAAAAATCAAAAGTAAAAAGTGAGTTTTCACGCAAAGACGCAAAGAAGCTAAGAACGCAATTTTGTTTCAGTTTAAAACCAGTAACCAGCAACTGTTCTTAAAATATTCAAAAGTCAAAATTTCAGCTCAATTTCAAATTCTAACAACCAGCAACCAGCAACTGTATATTTAGTATCCTTTTGTAAAATTTCCACTTAAACGCTAAATCCCAACAACCAGTAACCAGCAACTGTATAATTAGTATTCAAAAGTCAAAATTTCAGCTCAATTTCAAATTCTAACAACCAGCAACCAGCAACTGTCCATTAAATTTAAAATGCTAAAATTCCATCCACAACTTATTTTAAACTCTCTCTCCCCGCTGCCTCATAAATTCTTTCAATAATTTCCACTGTTTTCAATCCATCCAATGCACTGGCAAATTCATGGGTAGCATCCTGTAAAGCAATCAGTAAATGTTCATATACTTTATGGTGATTGCTCATACTTCCCTGGTAAAACCCATACTGGTTGGGAGCGTTACCCGTATCCGTTAGTATGATTTCCCCTGATTCCATGCATTGATATTCGAGGGTATTGAGGTATTGTCCGCCGATTTTTACCGTTCCCTTTTCTCCGAAAATGGTAAAGGAACCTTCCATGTTTTTCTGAAAACTGTTGATGGTAAAGTTCAGGGTGCCGATGGCGCCGTTGTTCATTTCGAGCAGTACTACACCATTGTCTTCAATTTCAATGGTTGGATGTTCGAAATTCCGGGTCATGGCTTTGATGTTTTTCACATCGCCCAGGAACCAGTACAATAGATCAATAAAATGGCTGAACTGGGTAAAGAGCGTACCGCCGTCGAGCTTCCGGGTTCCTTTCCAGGAATCCAGGTAATATTCCTTCGGACGGTTCCAGAAACAGTTGATCTGGAAGGAGAGTATCTTCCCTAACCGATCTTCCTTCAGCAAATCTTTAATTTTCTCCACCGGTGGATTATACCGGTTTTGTTTCACGACGAACAATTTACGGTCGGCCTGGCTGGCGGCATCAATCATCTTACGGGCGTCTTCCAGGTGAATGGTAAGTGGCTTCTCACATAGCACATGTTTGCCGGCTTTTAAGGCAATTATACTGTGTTCGGCATGAAGCCCATTGGGTGTACAGATGCTGGCAATATCTGCCTTTTGCTCATTTTCCAGCAAAGATTGGATGTTGAAATAGGGCCTGGCTCCATATTTTCCTGCCAGTTCAAGGGCATTTTCGGGAATGATATCACAAACAGCCTCGAGGGTTCCAACCTTAACAATCTGTTCGGCATGCCGCTGAGCAATCCTTCCGCAACCAATTAAAACGAATCCTGGCTTCATGCTGCAAATTTGCTTTTTTTGCTCCACAATCGATCATAAAACCAATACCGGGCCGATTTTGTGAAACAATTGTAGCTTTTTACTGCAATCTTGTATTTATTTCTCATAATTCCCGCCAATATTTCACTAATATTCATTAGTTTTGCACCCGATTATAAAAAAGAAAATAAAACACAGAGTTTTAAAAAGCAAAGAAATGTCTTATTTAACAAGCGAAAAAAAAGCAACTATTTTCACCACTTTTGGTGCCAAAGCCAGCAACACAGGTTCAATTGAAGGCCAGATTGCACTGTTGACAGAACGTATCAATCACATTTCCAATCATCTGAAATTAAATAAAAAAGATTTCTCTTCCCAGAGAGGTCTGATGATGATGGTAGGTAAGCGCAAACGTTTACTCACTTACCTGAGCAAACACGATCTTACTGGTTACAGGGCGTTGATTGAAAAATTAGGTCTCCGCAAATAAACCAACATATTCATGCACGTTATCTGAATTATTCCCAACCGTTATCGCTGTTGGGAATAATTCTTTATACCTGCTTACTTTTTACAACAATAACAGCCTTCCTGGCTGCCCTAAAAAATATTCTATATGTCATTTCTACAACCCAAATCTGTAACTTTTGATATCGGTGGTGGCCGCATGGTTACCCTTGAAACCGGGAAACTGGCCCGCCAGGCGGATGGTTCAGTAACAGTTAGACAAGGCAATTGTATTATCCTGGCTACTGTAGTGGCGAATAAAGAGCCTAAAGCCGGACAAAACTTCTTCCCCTTATCAGTAGATTACCAGGAAAAATTTGCATCAGCCGGTCGTGTACCGGGTTCTTTTTTCAAAAGAGAAGCACGTTTGAATGATTACGAAATTCTTACCTCACGTTTGATCGATAGGGCGCTTCGTCCGCTTTTCCCGGAAGATTATCTCTGCGATGTTCAGGTACTTGTATCATTGATTTCATCTGATGACCAGGTGATGCCGGATGCACTGGCCTGCCTTGCTGCATCAGCTGCATTGGCCGTTTCAGATATTCCCATCCAGGAAATTATTTCAGAAGTTCGCATCGGTCGTGTAAATGGTGAATTGATCGTGAACCCAACCAGGGCTCAACTGGCAGAATCTGATTTTGAATTCATCATTGCAGCTACCAGCAAGAATATCATGATGGTGGAAGGTGAAGCAAACGAGTGCCAGGAAGAAGATTTAGTAAAAGCGCTGGAAATTGCACACGATGCCATCCGCATTCAGGTGAAAGCCCAGGAAGAACTGCGTGCACTCGTAGGCGTTACCGGTAAAAGGGAATATACCAAACCTTACCGCAACGAAGAACTGAATGAAAAAATCAAGGCATTTGCCAAAGATAAAATGTACGCCATTGCATCAGCTGCTTCAGGAAAGCATGAAAGAAGCGATGCATTCAAAGCACTTCATGATGAAGTAGTAGCTTACCTCGGTGAAGAACTTCCGGATGAAGACAAAGCTTTGATCGGGCATTATACCGGCGAATTACAATACTACGTAGTTCGTGACATGATCCTCAACGACCGCAAACGTTTGGACGGAAGAGGAACCGAGAACATCCGTCAGCTGGAAATGGAAACCGATATTTTACCAACGCCGCACGGATCTGCACTTTTCACCAGGGGCGAAACACAATCACTCACTACCGTAACCCTTGGAACACCGCTGGATGAGCTCCTCATCGAAAGCGCTCATTCTTCAGAATACAGCAAATTCATTTTACATTATAATTTCCCTCCATTCAGTACCGGTGAAGTAAAGATGATGAGAGGCGTAGGCCGCAGGGAAGTAGGTCACGGAAACCTGGCCATGCGCTCATTGAAAAAAATGATGCCGGGTTCAGAATATCCTTATACCGTAAGGGTGGTAAGTGATATCCTCGAAAGCAATGGTTCTTCGTCTATGGCTACTGTTTGTGCCGGTTCTCTGGCATTGATGGACGCAGGTGTTCCTTTGAAAAAACATGTGAGCGGTGTGGCCATGGGGCTGATCACTAAAGGTGACCAGTATGCCATCCTTACCGATATCCTCGGCGATGAAGATCACCTGGGTGATATGGATTTTAAAGTAACAGGAACCCGTGAAGGTATCTGCGGTGTTCAGATGGACATCAAAGTAGACGGTCTTAGCATGGATGTAATGCGCAAAGCACTCGACCAGGCTAAGAAAGGAAGGTTACATATCCTGGATGCTATGTACAATTGTACTGCTGCAGCCCGTGAAGATGTGAAACCACATGCTCCAAGAATGGTGAAAATCATCATCGATAAAGAATACATCGGTGCTGTGATCGGGCCTGGTGGTAAAGTAATCCAGGAAATTCAACGTGAAACTGGTACAACCATCAATATCGAAGAAGTAAACAACCATGGTGAAGTAAGCATTTTCTCTAAAGAAAAAGCGGGTCTGGATAAAGCACTCGACTGGATCAATGGCCTGGTAGCTGTTCCATCTGTAGGTGAAACCTATGAAGGAACTGTGAAGAGCATTAAAGAGTTTGGTGCTTTTGTAGAATTCCTGCCGAAGAAAGAAGGTCTGCTGCACATCAGCGAGATCAGCTGGAAACGCCTGGAAACTATGGATGGCATATTCAAAGAAGGAGATAAGGTGAAGGTGAAACTGCTGGAAATCGATCCACGTACCGGTAAATTCAAACTGAGCCGCAAAGCACTGATGCCAAAACCAGAAGGTCAGCCGCAACAAAAACCGCAGGCAAGACCTCAGGGAGAAAATCAATAATTGAAACAACTCAAAAAACAAGCTGCAGTTCAACGCTGCAGCTTTTATATTTTATGGACTATTACCAGTTTAGTTTTCCTGATTTGACGGAAGAACAGCAGCACCAACTCCTGGCGATGTTGAGTGAGGCAGGCTTTGACGGATTTGAAGAATCGGCTTCCGGATTAAATGCCTTTATTCCGATTGAAAAAATGGACGAGAATTCATTTAATACAATTATTGAGTTAAACAATGTATCATTCTCAAAATCAATTATAAAAGAAACGAACTGGAACGCAGAATGGGAGCGTGATTTTGAACCAGTGAAAGTATTTATTAAAAATGAAACTGCACCATTTGCATACTTAAGGGCTGGATTTCATCCGGCAGATCCAACCGCAAAATACGATCTGCTCATCACCCCTAAAATGAGTTTTGGTACCGGTCACCATGCAACCACCTTCCAGGTAATTGAACTGATGAGTAAAATCGATTTCAGAGGGAAGAAAGTAATTGATTTCGGAACCGGGACGGGTATATTATCCATCCTCGCCGAAAAAATGGGCGCTGCTGAAGTGCTGGCCATCGATAACGACGACTGGAGCATCCGTAATACAGAAGAAAATATCCTGGCCAATGATTGCAGGCGCATAAGGTTACTGAATGCAGAAGCCATTCCGGCTGATGAAAATGCTGACATTATTGTAGCCAATATCAATCTCAATGTAATCCTGACAAACCTGGAAAACCTGAGAAAAGTTTCAGCCATTGGCACCATTATTCTCTTCAGTGGTATTCTGAAAGAAGATACAAGTATCATTTTACCGGCCCTGGAAGCTGCCGGAATTAACACGGATAATGTTATTGAAAAAAACAACTGGCTGGCGATTCAAGCGCATGTTTAATGCACGCTGTTTCCACAATATTATTTTAACGTTAAGAATACCAGTTTTTTACGTACCTTTGTACCGACTTCAACACACTAAAGAAAAATAATGAAAGAAACACTTCTTATCATTGTAGCTTATCTCATCGGTTCGATCCCAACGGCCCTGATCATCAGCAAAAGATTCTTTGGAATAGACATACGTGACTACGGTAGTGGCAATATGGGTGCTACCAATACTTTCAGGGTTCTTGGATCTAAATATGGCACCATCGTTATGGTGATGGACATACTCAAAGGAATGGCAGCCGTTGCCCTTTATAATTTTCTTCCTTATTATTTACACAATGAACTTGATCGTACCAATTTTATGATCGGGCTGGGACTGGCCGCAGTTATGGGTCATATATTTCCCATCTTCGCCGGTTTTAAAGGCGGTAAAGGTGTAGCCACTTTACTGGGAATGATCATCGCAGTTCAACCGGTCATTGCCGTTAGCTGTGTAGGCGTATTTGTATTGGTGCTTTACCTTACCCGTTATGTTTCCCTGAGTTCTATTCTCGGAGCCATTATGTTACCCATTTCTGTATTATGGATTTGGAACGAACATGAAGTAATGTACCGCATTTTTGCACTACTGGTAGCCTTTCTCGTTATCATCACCCATCAGAAAAATATCGGAAGACTCCTCAGGGGAGTGGAAACCCGTATCCCTATTCTCAAGCACCGCGACAGAAGGAAAACACGTCGCAGGAATGACGACTAAAACTTCTGCGGTATTTTATCATTTCTTTAGTAAACCTGGTATGCCAATTGCACTCTTAGCATACAAACAAATCTACCGGCAATGAAAAGAAGAATTATCCTTTACGCATCCTTTGCTGCATTTTTTGTAGCCTGCAGCAGCAATTCCATAACCGGAAGAAAGCAACTCGCTTTGTTCCCTGAATCCACTCTGCAACAACAAGCCCTTCAGCAATACCAATCCTTTCTGAGTGAAAGTAAAGTGGTAAACCAGAATACCAGCAAAGATGCTGAAATGGTAAAAAGGGTAGGAACGAGGATCGCTCAGGCCATCACTTCCTATTATTCACAGAAAGGACTTAGTTCCGAACTGGAAGGTTACAACTGGGAATTCAACCTGGTAGACGATAAACAGGTAAATGCCTGGTGCATGCCTGGTGGTAAAGTAGTTGTTTACACAGGTCTGTTACCGGTAACGCAGAACGAAGCGGCTCTGGCCGTTGTATTGGGTCACGAAATCACCCATGCTGTTGCACATCACGGAAATGAAAGAATGAGCCAGGGTGTACTTGCCCAGGGCTTACAGGTTGCCGGTGATATTTTCACCAGCAATAAACAACAGGCAAATGCCATTTTCAACAATGTATTTGCACCCACAGCCCAGGTTGCAGTATTACTGCCTAATTCAAGGAAGCAGGAATACGAAGCAGACCATTATGGTTTAATCTTTGCAGCCATGGCCGGATACAATCCAAATGAAGCCATTGCCTTCTGGCAGCGTATGTCGCAGGCGAGCGGGGGCAATAAACCACCTGAATTCCTGGCTACACACCCTTCAGATGAAAATCGAATTGCTAAGTTGCAAAGCTATATGAATGAAGCACTTAGCTACTACAAACCAAGGAAATAAACAAAGTCATCACGATTGATAAATAAAAAACCTCCGAAAAAAACGGAGGTTTTTTACATAATATATTGATTGTGATGAATAAAAATGGTAAATTTGCAGACCCTCCCGAAAACTTGCTTATGAATAATTAACACTGCCCAATCTATTTAGGCCTGTATTATTTTTAATCAATACTGATCATTTAAACCTATATTCTCATTATGGCAGTTCCAACGATGTTCGAAAAGCTCCAGTTAACAAACGAAAAGAATATATTGATCCAGGGTTTACCTTCTTCGATAGAAAAGCAATTCATTAAACTTTCCTTTGCCAAAAGTGTAACGCCGTTACTCCGCACAAAAAAAGTTGAATTTGCCCTTTTGTTTGCCGTAAGTAAAAAGCAGTTGACTGATATCCTCAACGAAGTGATGTCGGCACTGCAACCCAATGTTAAATTGTGGATCGCATATCCCAAACCAACTTCTAAAATCGCCAGCGACCTTTGCAGGCATGCTCATTGGGAAATCATCGATGAGCACAGGCTGGAAGCAGTAGAACAAATTGAACTCGATAATGTTTGGTGCGCCATCAACTTTAGAAAAATGGAACCTGTGGTCATTGAAAAAATTCCGGTACGCCGCACAGCCCGTATCAAGGAATCAGTTGCCCTGGCAGTTTCCTAAACATATTTCAAAAAAACACACAACTCCTGCAGCAAATCATTTTGCTGCATTTTTTTCTATAAACTATTTGTAAATCACGGTACCCAATAAACGGGTGAGCTCTATTTCAAGCTGTTTGAGGTGCTGGTGAGTCTGCATGAGGAAAAGCTGTTCTTCCGGATCGGCAGATCTTTCGAGTTCCGACTGGTTTTCGGCAATCAGCCTTTTGATTTTACGCAGCTGCAGGTAATTGAGCGTAGAAAATACTTCTTCCCGGTACAAATCTTCCCGGGTGGCAATATGGCCTTCGTAATGGTCTTTCCAGTTCGGACTGATATCTGTATCCGTTTCCATGATCTTAATGACCATCTTGTTCATCTCTGCATCTTCATGGTAAAGGAAGCTTTTAGCATTGGGTTGAATTCCCTCTTTGTACCATTCACGATAAAGATGAATGATCCTGACCAATAGTTGGTTATCGATCAGTGTATCCAGTTCCGCTTCATCAATATGGCTGAAAATATAAGTGGCTACGGTCTGTTTATCATCCCATTCTTTTAATCCGAATTCGAGCAGACTTCTTACCATGGCCTGTTCCTGCAACTCATCCCGGTTGAAGAGCGAAACATTCTCCACTTCTTCTTCCGATGGCATGGAAGGCAGATCATCGGGCAGGGAAGTTTTGAAATTGCGGGATTCGTCCTTACTGATTTTATCGCGGATGAATTTATTTACCAGGGCATTCAATCCATCTTCTTCAATCCTGAGTATCTCAGATACCTGTTTGATGTAATCCTGCCGGCGAGTAAACTCTTCCGTCTTATTAATCTTGGCAATGGTTTCGGCCACATGATTTACTACAGCTGATTTTGCGGCAGCATCATTGCCCGCATCTTTCAGCGATACTTCCAGTTGAAATAAGGATGAAATCTTTCTTCTCCTTTTTTATGAACTCCCTGAAAGCTTCTGCACCGATTTTATTTACATAACTATCCGGGTCTTCTTTGTCGGGTATCAATACCAATCGAACATGCAGTCCTTCTTCCAGTGCAAGATCCAGCCCACGCAGCGCAGCTTTTACACCGGCACTATCGCCATCATAAATAATGGTGAGGTTATTCGTGTATTTTTTAATCAGCCGGAGTTGATCGGGTGTGAGTGAAGTACCACCACTGGCTACTACGTTTTCTATGCCTGCCTGGTGCAAACTAACCACATCGGTATAACCTTCTACCAGCAGGCATTCATCTGCTTTATCAATGGCTGTTCTGGCAAAATAAGAACCATAAAGGATTTTACTCTTTACATAAATCTCATTCTCCGGTGTATTGATGTATTTGGGCGCTTTGTCGTTCGACTTAATGATCCTCGCACCAAAACCCAGCACTTTACCACTCAGGTTGTGAATCGGAAAAATGATCCGGCCACGATAGTTATCAGCAATTCTTTCTTCTCTCTCAGTAACCAATCCGGTTTTTAACAACAAGTCTTTATTGTATTGTGCCGATAAAGCCGCTTTGGCAAATTCATCCCTTCCGGAAGGATTGAAACCCAGTTGAAATTTTCGGATGATTTCTTCCCTGAAACCTCTTTCTTTTAGATAAGACAAAGGCGATGTCTTTTCCTTCTTCGGATTCAAAAAGCGCCTGACTGAAAAAATCCCGTGCAAAATGATTGATGATAAACAGGCTATCAGCCACCTGTTGTTGTGCTTTGAATTCGGGACTGGTTTCGGTTTCTTCGAGCTCTATATTGTATTTGGCAGCCAGCCAGCGGAGTGATTCCACATAACTGTATTTCTCATGTTCCATCAGGAAGCCGATGGCATTACCGCTTTTACCGCACCCGAAACACTTGTAGATTTCTTTGGCAGGTGAAACGGTAAAAGAGGGCGATTTCTCATTGTGAAAAGGGCATAGGCCGAGATAGTTTGTGCCTCTTTTTTTAAGTTTCACAAACGTACCCACGATTTCCACAATATCAATGCGGCTCTGGATTTGTTGTATGGATTCCTGGCTGATCAAAAATTTAACCGGTAAAGAACCTGCAAATTACAAAATAAAAAGGCGTTTTACAGATCAATATCATATGGCACGGTTTATGAAAAAGGAAGCTAAAATTTAATATAAGTCTTAATAAACCAATATCTTTAACCCCTCAAAAATAATACTATGAAAAAAATGGTTTTTTTAGCGCTGGCAATGGTTTCTACGCTGTCGGTTCTGGCACAGGATCTCGATCAGATCAATGATATGATGGGTGCTTCAAAGTTCAGGGAAGCCAAAGCGGCTATTGATAAATACCTCCAGGATCCTAAAAAGGCAAATGATGCCCAGGGATGGTATTACAAAGGAAGAATATACAATGCGCTTTCCCGTGATTCATCAATTTCGCAGCAGGAATTATTCACCCTGAAAAATGATGCTTTCCAGGCATTTCAGAAAAATCAGGCACTCGATCAGAAAGATGTTTACCTCAAACTGGAAACTCATCTTTCTTACCTCGATCTATATTATGGATTTTACGATCTGGGAGCGAAAGAATTCAATGTAAAAAAATATGATGCGGCACTGGATGCATTCAAAAAAGCCAATGATGTAAAAGATTTTATTCTGGCAAAAAAATACAGTTACGACCAGGCCAATCTTTATGTACTCGACACTTCACTTATCCTGAATATCGCAGCAGCAGCCATCAATGCCAAGAAAGAAGAGGAGGCTGTTTCTTACTATAAAAAATTAACAGACGCTAATGTTGCCGGTAAAGATTTCAGGGATGTATATGAATACCTGGCCGATTATTACAGCAAAAAAGACGACCAGGCTTCTTTAAAAGCCATCCTCGATAAAGCAAAAAAATTGTATCCTGAAAGTGAATTGTGGACGGAGATAGAAATCCGCTCTGTAGCTAAATCAGGCGACAAACAAGCACTGTTTGCTAAATATGAAGAGCTTGTTGCTCAAAATCCAGGAAACTTTACATTGAGTTATAACTATGCTATTGAAATGTACAATAGCCTCTATGGTAAAGAAGCAAAATCAGTTGAAAACATGGCTGATAAAAACAAACTGACTGATGTAATCAAAAAATCAATCGACAACGAAAAGCAGGGCGATATCATGGCTACAGTTTTAATGGCCAATCACCAGTACAATATGTCGGCCGATCTTTTGAATGCATCCAATGCCATCAAAAGCACCAAACCAGAAGATGTAAAGAAAAAGAAAGACCTGAAAGCACTGGCAGATAAATCAATGGATGAATGCATCATCTATGCAGATAAAGCTGCTCATTTTTATGAAAGTCTGCCAACCAGAACCGGCGGACAAAAAGCCAATTACAAAATTGTATTGGGCTACCTGATTGATATTTATGGTTTGAAAAACAACAAAGCAAAAGCTGCGGAATATGAAAAGAAAAATGCAGCGGCTGATAAATTATAATTCAACGGAGTTAAATAGAAAAAGGGTTGTAAAAATTTACAACCCTTTTTTATTGATATCAATTCAATAACTTAGTTGTTTCTCCTCATCTGAAATCCTCCCTGCTGAAACATTCCCTGCATTTCACTGAATGGTTTTACTTCAAAATCTTTCGGAATATCAAACTCCTTGTCTTCGATTTCTTTCTTCAGGTCTATTTTGGTTACTTCCACTTCCATACGTCTGTTGCGGCGCATTTTTGCTTCATAGCGCATAGGGAAGCCCGGTAGTTTATCCAGACCGTTTACAGCTGTCATCATATTGCTCATGCCGGGCAATCCACCGAAACCTCCGGTAGACATTACATTCTGCAATTGTATATCACTGGCATACCAAACAATCGCTGTATCTTTTGCACCAACAATGCGGCTGCTGATGATATAAGCTTTCTTACAAACATATCCTGCAATCTTTTTTGTTTCCTCTGTATAACTCACTTCAATCGTCGGTTCAAGCGGAACTGTTCTTACCTCTGCAGATGAATCTTTCTGGCGACGGGCTTTCATCATGCTATCCCTTCGTTTAGCCATGTTCGCCTGGTCTTCATCGGTCATATAAAAACCGGTTTTATTGCCCATCATTTCAAGCAGGGTAGTAGTGAGTTTTTTTGCATTGTCGCGGATGATGGTAGAACGGCCCATATCAGATTTGATCACCGTTTTCACCATATCATTTTTCAGGTAAGTGGTGAATTTGAATTCCCCATCCATCATATTCCTGAAATTCATGCCGCCCTGTTGCGGACTCTGAATGTTCTGAACATCTTCTTCTTCCGGCGCAATGATATTTGTGGTGGTTTGAACAATAGCCTGTTTGATCACGGTTGGTTGTGCAAAAGATACCGTAACCATCAATGCAGCAAAGCCTGTAAATAATAATTTCATTTAAAATAATTTCTGCAAAATTAATCAGATGCTTTCACAATACGCAGGAAGCTTTCTGCGCAACATCAATTTAACATTATGCTTCCATTTTCTTTTTTGCTTCCATCCACCAGATCAATTCCGAAAGAAAAGCGGCAGCTCTTTTATCGGTTCCTTCTTTGTCGGCGGGTACGCCTGCTTCATCGTAATTCTTTTCAACGGATGGAACCGGAAACATGGCTGGTACAGTTAAGGCCCTGATCTTCCACAATGAAAACTGAAGAGAGGTGATTACCTGCATGCCACCGAATGGTCCGGCTGAAACAGTACTGATCGCAATGGGTTTGCGGTACCATTCCTCGATGAGTACGTCGATTGCATTTTTGATGCTGGCCGGGTATCCGCCGTTGTACTCGGGTGTGATGATGAGTATGCCGTCGGCTTTTTTAACCTTTTCAGCAAAATCAAGCAGGTTAGCCGGAGGATTGGAAAGAAATTTCAAACGCTCCTCGAACGAGAGGAAAATTGTATTCATCAAGATCGGCGATGCTAACCGTGGCGAGTTGTTTTTCTTCAATATAATTCCGGAAATAACTGGCAATGCGATTGCTTTTTCTTCCGGTACGAACACTGGAAGAAATGATTAAAATATTATGCATGAATGGTTGAATTTAGAATGTGAAATTAAGCGCCTCTTTTTAGCTGGATATCGGCGCTGATGCGCACTTCATCACTTACCAGTACACCACCGGCATCGAGGGCAACGTTCCATTCGAGGCCCCAGTCTTTGCGGTTGATTTTTCCATTCAACAGAAAGGCGGCTTTTTCATTGCCCCAGGGGTCTTTGATCACCCCACCGAATTCAACATCAAATTTTACTTTTTTGCTGATGCCACGGATGGTAAGATCCCCCCAGAGTTGATAACTGCCATCATTGTCTACCGATTGGATGGTATTTCCAGTAAAACTGATCTGTGGATGTTTTTCAGCATCAAAGAAATCGGGAGAAAGGATATGCTTGTCCCGGTCGGCACTGCCGGTATCAACCGAATTCACATCAATAAAGCAGTCAATTTCTGCGGAAACAAAATCATCCCCGGTGGTATAAATGCTGGCATCAAATGTTTTGAACTGTCCGCTTACATTGCTGATCATCAGGTGACGGATTTTGAAACCGATCTCGCTGTGCAGTGGGTCGATCACCCATTTTTCTTTGGTGTTATTGCTCATATATTGAAATATTTAATTTATATCTGAAAATTGGCCGGAATGCCCGTCAAATCTGTGAAAAAACTGTGTATAATTAAAGGTAGTGCATTCCCGAATACAAAAAAATAGTTGTGCTAATCCTGTAAATTTACGGTTTGGCCCCGGAAGCAAAAATCAGTGAATCCCTGCTTTTGGCAAATTGCAGGAATAGCTTCTGAAAGGCTTCAGAATTCAATCAATTTCACGTAGGTTTGCCGCCTCAAAAAATAACAGAAACCGTGCGTTTAAAGAGTTTAGAAATCAAAGGATTTAAAAGTTTTGCCGATAAAACCGTATTGCATTTCGATGAAGGCATTACCGGTGTTATTGGTCCGAATGGTTGCGGCAAAAGCAATATCATTGATAGTATTCGCTGGGTAATCGGCGAACACAAGATCAGTAACCTGCGTAGTGAAAACCTGGAAAGCCTGGTGTTCAACGGCAGTAAAACCAGGAGTGCCAGTGGTTTGGCAGAAGTGAGTCTCACGTTTGAAAATACGAAGAACCTGCTGCCTACCGAGTTCAATACGGTAACGATTACCCGAAAATATTATAAGAGCGGTGAAAGTGAATACAGGCTCAATGATGTAACCTGCAGACTGAAAGACATTCATAACCTTTTTATGGATACCGGTGTAAGCACCGATAGTTATGCGATCATTGAACTGGGCATGGTGGATGACATCATCAAAGATAAAGAGAACAGTCGCCGTAAAATGCTGGAACAGGCTGCTGGTATCACCATCTACAAAACCCGTAAGAAAGAAGCAAAATTAAAACTGGATGCTACCGAGCAGGATCTGGCCCGTATCGAAGATTTACTCTTCGAAATCAACAACCAGTTGAAAAGTCTCGAAAGCCAGGCTAAAAAAGCTGAAAAATATTTCGAGATCAAAAAAGATTATAAAGAGATCAGCATAGAACTGGCAAAGGCTGCATTGGAAGGTTTCAACATCACTTATCGTGACCTGAACCAGCAGCAACAGCAGGAGGTCGACAAGCGTATTGAACTCGAAACGGCCATTGCCAAAGAAGAAGCCGGACTGGAACAGGAAAAACTGGCTTTCATTGAAAAAGAAAAAGCATTGCAGCAGATGCAGCATGCTTACAATGAAATGCTTGACAAAGTGCGCACGAAAGAAAATGAGAAAAGTCTGGCTGCACAACGTTTACAGCACCTCAAAGAAAGAAAAAATAACCTGGATGAATTTCTGAAGAAAGCCGGCGGTCAGCTGAGCGGACTGGAGGAAAGCATTCAGTTTACCGGTTCACAGATCAATGATGAACAGGCCAAGCTCGAACAACTGGAAGAAAAACTGCAGGATTTAAAAGATGCGGTTGAAGAAAAGAGAAAAGTGTTCGATGATCAGCGCAGTGCGATTGATGGATTGCGCAGGGAAAATCAGGCGATACAGCGCAACCAGTTCGATGCGGAAAAAAAGGTAGCCGTTGCCGATACTTCTATTCAGAACCTGCAAAGAACCATTACACAATTGCAGGATGAAAGAACACAGCGCCAGGCACAGATCAGTCAGCTCGAAGCCGATAAAAAAATAAAAGAAGAAGAACTTTCGCAGAGCCAGCTGAGCTTGCAGCAATTACAGGAAGAACACGAATTCACCAAAGACCAGATCCTGCAAACACAGGGATTGCTCGAAGGTTTGCGCAATAATCTCGCTGATGAAAACCGAAAACTGGATGCCAAGAAAAATGAACACGACCTGTTGAAAAGCCTGGTTGATTCAATGGAAGGTTATCCTGAAAGTGTAAAATTCCTGCACAAGAATACCGACTGGAACCATACTGCGCCGTTGTTAACTGATATCATCTATGTAAAAGAGCAATATCGTGCAGCTGTTGAAAATGTACTGGAACCTTACCTGAATTACTATGTTGTAAACAACTTACAGGAAGGGTTACAGGCAGTTCACCTGCTCGATGAGAAAAAGAAAGGTAAAGCCAACTTTTTCCTGCTCGATAAATTCACCGATTTAGCACCCGGGCATCAGCCTCAGGGTACAATTAAAGCGCTGGATGTAGTAGAAATCGACAGCCAGTATGCAAACCTGGCAACACACCTGCTCGGAAATGTTTTCATTGCAGAAAATGAAGAAGCACTTAAAGACAGCAATGGTTCAGTGATCCTCGAAAAAACCGGTAAGTATGTAAAAGGAAAATATTCACTAACCGGCGGTAGTGTTGGATTATTTGAAGGAAAGAAAATCGGTCGTGCCAAGAACCTCGAAAAGCTGGTGAAGGAAATTACCGAACAGGAAAAAGTAGTGAATGCATTAAAAGCGGATATCCAGCACCGTCATAATGAAGTGATCGCTTTCAACAGTCAGTTGAAAGAAAATGCCATCAAACAAACACAACAGGATATTAATAACCTGACCAACCAGGTTTTCTCATTACAGAATAAAATTGAAAACCTGCACCACCAGGAAAACGTTTCCGGTGGCCGTTTGGAAGAACTGGAAAATCAATTGCAAACCAATCATGATGCGATTGCCAGCACCAGGGATGAACTGGAAAAATTCAATACACAGCTGGATGAGTTGCAGGATAAAATGCAACTGGTAGAACAGGATTATGCTTCAGCAGAACAGGAATATAATTTTGCCAATGCTGCATACAATGATGGCAACCTGCAGTTCACCAGGCAACAGAGCAAACTGGTTTCTATCCGCCAGGAACTCGATTTCAAAACCAATCAACTCAACGACCTAACGGTACAGGTTGAGAGCAGCAGAACGCAGCTCAATGAAGCAGCTGGCAATATTGATGAAACGGCCACTCAGCTTTCGGAACTCGAAACATCGCTGGTGGAAATGCTGCACAACAAAGAAGCAGAAGAAAGAAAATTAAACGAAGCCGACCAGGAATATTATAACCTGAGAAATATCTTATCAGAAAAGGAAAGTGAACTCCGACTGAAACAAAAATCTAAAGAAGGAATCGATCATTTGCTGAATGAAATCAAAGACAGGCTGACTGATCTCAAACTTCAGTTGGCAGGTATGAAAGAGCGTTTGAGTGTTGAATTCAAAGTTGACCTCGATGCGATCATTGATGAAGATAGAACTTCAGATACGCCGTTGGAAGAATTACAGGAGAAGAGTGAACGGATGAAAAAAAGGCTGGAAAATATGGGTGAAGTGAATCCCACTGCCATTGAAGCCTTTACGGAGATGAAGAAAAGGTATGAGTTCATTCTCGAACAGAAGAATGACCTGGTAACGGCAAAGGATAGCCTTTTGCAAACTATCCAGGAAGTTGAGGCAACGGCTAACCAGCAGTTCCTCGATACTTTCAACCGCACGAGGGAGAATTTCCAGAAAGTATTTAAAGCCTTATTTACGGAAGAAGATACGGCCGATATGATCCTGGTAGATCCGGAAAACCTGGCAGAAACAGGCATCGATATCGTAGCCAAACCAAAAGGCAAACGTCCGAGCAGCATTGGCCAGTTGAGTGGAGGAGAGAAGACATTAACTGCTACTGCTTTGTTGTTTGCGATTTACCTGATCAAACCAGCACCATTCTGTATCCTGGATGAGGTGGATGCTCCACTGGATGATGCCAACGTAGGTAAATTCACCAATATGATCAAGCAGTTCAGTGAAAATTCGCAGTTCATCATTGTAACGCACAATAAGATGACGATGAGTGCTGTGGATGTGATCTATGGCGTTACCATGCAGGAAGCCGGGGTAAGCAAACTGGTTCCTGTGGATTTCAGAAGTTTGAATTAAGCAGGGCAACTATGCCATCAGATAACAAAAGGCCCGGTAATGCCGGGCTTTTTTAATACAACTAACCATACACTTAAATGACTATTTCATGTTTCGCACCATTCTCTTACTCACGGCTTCCAATGTATTCATGACTTTTGCCTGGTATGGCAATCTTAAAAACACCGCAAATGCCTTTGTGGAAGGCTATCCTCATCAGCTGGGGCATTGCATTTTTCGAATACTGCCTGATGGTTCCTGCTAACCGATTTCGGATATAATAATGGCATCAGTGGTTTTCAGCTCAAGATTACCCAGGAAGTAATTACCCTGGTGGTATTCGCTCTGTTTGCGGTATTTCTATCTAAAGGAACCCTTTCACTGGAAATACCTGGTGAGCTTCGCCTTCCTGTTGGGGGCCGTTTATTTCATGTTTAAAAAATAATTGCCTGAAAAGGGTCAGGAATTTAACAATTATCAAAAAAAAGCTATATTTAGAGATAGTTTACCAAACAACTTTCTTTAATGAAAAGAAATATCCATTTCCTGGCCGGGATTGCAATCCTTACGGTCTTAGCCGCTATTTTTCCGGCAAACACTGAAAGCCCAGATCAATGATGATTGTGCCAATGCCGTTCAACTAACGGTAGGCAGTACCTGCAGTTTTACCCAATACACTACATTAGGTGCAACCGGAAGTTCCGGTGTACCCAATCCAACCTGTGCCGATTACCAGGGTGGCGACGTATGGTTTAAAGCTGTAGTGCCCGCCAATGGTACATTGGAACTGAGTTGCCTGGCAGGCGATATCACCGATGGTGGTATGGCATTGTATACCGGTACTTGCGGAAGTCTTACCCAGGTTTTCTGTGATGACGATGGCAGTGGCACTGGCTTAATGCCTTATATCAATCAATCCGGACTTACTCCTGGATCAACTGTGTATATCAGGTTCTGGGAATATGGAAATGATATTGCCGGAACTTTTTCTATCTGCGCAAAAATTGCAACGCCTTCTGTTATCTGCAGCAGCACCAATGCTGGCGGATGTTCCTGTCCGACACCGGGCGCAACAGACTGCGTTTTGCTTCCTGATATTACAGCAGGTAAAAGGTCACTCAATGACAATACCGGCTGGACGGAATACAATCAGCTGATCACCGATCAGAACAAAGGATTGCTGAGGGTTGATGTATCTACACCAAACATCGGATGGGGTCCGATGGAAGTTTCACCAACCAATGATTATATCTGTGGTAATGATACGCTGCGTGACTTTTTCCCATCCTCCAGTTTTATGTGCCCCGATGGATCTTTTCCGAAAAGGCTGATCAATCAGCGCCTGTATCACAAGGTGGGCAATACATTTGAATATATACTCAGGCCAGCTGGCTATATGCAATACCATCCATCGCATGGTCATATCCATCTCGACGGCTGGGGTTTATATACCCTTCGTTTAAGGGATGTATCGGTAACGGATACACTAAAATGGCCGATTGTAAACAGTGGTATCAAAGTAAGTTTCTGCCTGATCGATCTTTCTACCTGCAGTGGTACACTCGGTGATTGTGTAGATGCAAATGGCAATGTGCTGAACAATACCAGTTTCCCTAACTATGGCCTTGGTGGCGGTTATAACTGCGGTAATCTGAAGCAGGGTATCAGTGTGGGTAAAGTAGATATCTATCACCAATACCTCGATGAGAGCTTTGTGAAAATACCTTACGAAGCTTGTAATGGTGAGTATCATGTGGTGATACAGATTGATCCCGACAATCATTTCCTTGAGATGAGTGATGACAATAACTGGCTTGCAGCAAAAACGCCGCTTACGCAACAAAGAACTAACAATACAGGTCCGTATGCTTATATCTTCAGTAAAAAAGGAAATATCATGTGTACAGGCGATAGTCTCGATCTTGAAGCAAGCGGAGCTTCCAGTTATACCTGGAGCACAGGCGAAACTTCGCAGAAAATAAAAGTTCGCCAGGCTGGTCGTTACTGGGTTCGTGCCACTACACCTTGTGGTACAACTACCAGTGATACCCTGGATGTATTTACGTCTGGTGCCAGTTCTATTCCTTCAGAAACAAGGCAGGATACGGTTTGTACCGGAAATATAGCGCATTTATACGCCAGCGGAAACGCCCATTGGTATGATGCTCCAACCGGTGGAAATCTGCTGCATGTAGGCAATGATTTCCAAACGGGAACGCTTAGCAGCAATACAACTTTCTATGTAGCAGATCAGCCTACCTTTTATGAAGATTCTATCGGCCCGAGAACGACCACTTTCTCCGGTGCAGGTAATTTTAATTCTCTGAGAGGAGAGTACCTGATCTTTAATGCATTCATGCCGTTCAAGCTTAAAAAAGTTACCATGAATGCTGCGTCTGCGGGTGTACGTTATATCCAGTTGCGTGATATTTATGGCAATATGATTTTCGAAAAACAGGTTACACTGGTAGCAGGTGAACAGGTGGTAGATATTGACTTTTATATCCCTGCCGGCTTAAACCTCCAACTGGGTGTTAGTACTGCGGGTCCGCAACCCAACCTTTATGCAAGTACTACCACTGCCGCGAATATTGGTTATCCATTTAAAGTAAGCAGTATACTCAATATTGTTGGTTCTGCTTCAGGTGATAAAGTTTATCCATTCTTCTACAACTGGCAGATAGAAAGCATTGCACAAACCTGCAATGATGGTTCACGTAAGCCTGTAACAGCAGTGGTTGCACCGGATGTTACACCATCTATCACTGGTGTTGATCCATTGTACCTGCATACAGATAATCCTGTAGTTGTTAATGTAAATCCTGCGGGAGGAACATTATCGGGCCCGGGTGTGAGTGGCAATACATTCAGTCCTTCAGTAGCAGGTGTGGGTGTTCACCAACTGGTTTATAATTACAACTTTGGTAATTGTGCCCGCCAGGCGAATATTACCACTGAAGTTAAATTCGACAGCTCTACCATACAGCAACAAACCAACAGTTCAGTTGTACAACAATCCTGGTGCAGCACCGAAACTTTACATCGTTGTAAACCAGAACAGCAATGTAGAATGGCGCATTTTAAACAGCATCGGTCAGGTAGTTAAAACCGGCAAATATGGTGTAACCAGGGGCAGTAATATGTTTGATCTGGACATCAGCTATCTTGCAAAAGGTATTTATATGCTGGATGTAAAACTGGAAGCTGATGATATCCGAAAAGTGTTCAAGATGCTCCGGTAATCAGTAAATAAAGTAAAAACTAAAAAGTATTAAATAAAAAAAGGAGCTGTGAAAAGCTCCTTTTTTATTGTGTCGAATACTTTATAAAATCAGTTTACCAATTCTTCCGCCGCCACCCGCAAAATAAACAGCTTTACCTTTTTTGGCTTTTCGGCAAACATGATATCCATCTTTGCTGATTAGCGTAAAAGTATTACCATCATTTTTCGTATAGTCGACACCGTTAAGTCCGCAGGTAACCCATTCTTTCTTCCCGTATATACTCCACACAACTCCGGTAACCATGTGGTGCTACAGAAGGGAACTGCCAGCTTTTGCCGCCGTTGCTGGTAAAAGCGCAATTTTTATAATGAAGAATCTTTGGTGTTAAAATCACCACCTACAACCATAAAAGATTTTTTGTTCTTTACTGCAATGGAATTGGCACCGGTACTTTCAGTTCCCTGCAGCAACGGGAGATTGATCTTTTTATCGCGGATGAAAAGATTGGATTTTTTGCCACCGGAAATAAAAACAGCTTCCTGCTTATTCAAGGGCCTGATATTGGTGCCGCTGCTGGCAAAACAGGCTTCACCACTATCTGCCACCGGGCGATATTGTTCAGGAATGGGTTGCCAGCTTCTGCCGCCATCAAAAGTACGGGCTATGTAAAACTTGCCATTAATTGGATCACCGATAACGATCCCGCTTTGTTCGTTCCAGAATTCCATGGCATCGAGGAACATGCCTTTGCTGCTGTCCATGAACACTACATTCCAGTTCTCACCAGCATCCACCGTACGCAATATATAAGCCGGTTCAGCAATACTCATGATGATGGCAGTCATATCATCAAAGGCTTCAATATCCCTGAATTCGGTTTTCTCAAAACCTTTCACAGTAAACCATTTCCAGTTTTTTCCGCCATCAATGCTTCTGACCAACCATGCCATTGCTACCGCTGGTCCATACGGTATTGTCATCCACAACACTTAATCCACGCATGGAAGTCTTGGTGCCACTGGTTAAGCAGTTCAACAGATTGAGCACTGCTGCAGATAGCTAACAATGAATAATAAAATGACCAGGGAAATTTTCTTCATACTACTTATTTAAGTGATTTAAACCTGTTTAATCTTTCCATCTGCAAAGCTGGTATTTGCTTCTCAGATTTTCTTTACTTTTGGCCGACAAATTTAACGATCACTGCCAAACGAACGCATGAGTTACAACTATTTACCATTAGACAGAAAGCATACCGATTTTCAGCAAATTAAAAACCTGTTGGCCCATAAGCAACATGTATCCATCAGCTTTGATGCGCATGACAGCATTGTAAAATGCCGTGAATACCTTAGATCAGAAGATTTCATCCTCTGATGAATTGTTTTATGGCATCAACACCGGCTTCGGTTTTTTGCAGCACGTAAAAATAAACAAAGATGAGCTGCAAACATTGCAGAATAATTTACTGAAATCGCATGCTTGTGGGATGGGAGAGGAAGTGCCTCAGGAAATCGTAAAGCTGATGATCGCATTAAAAATAAAATCACTCAGCTATGGGCATTCGGGTGTACAGGTTGAAACGGTGAACAGGCTGATGGATATGCACAACAATGATATGATACCAGTGGTTTACACACAGGGATCATTGGGTGCTTCCGGCGATCTGGCACCATTAAGTCATCTTTGTTTGCCATTGATCGGTTTGGGTGAAGTGTATTTCGAAGGAAAAAAAATGCAGGCTGCAGATGCATTGGCCAAATTAAACTGGGAACCGATTTCACTGAAAAGCAAGGAAGGACTGGCTTTGATCAATGGCACACAGTTCATGAGCAGCTATGGTTTGCACAACCTGGTGCGAGCTGATAAACTGATGCAATGGGCAAATATCATTGCGGCCATCAGCTTTGATGCATTTGATTGTGTGGATTATCCATTGAATGAGCACATTCATGCCGTTCGGCCTCATGATGGACAAGTAACGGTGGCGGCTACCCTAAGAAATTTACTGGATGGCAGTGAGATACTGAAAAGGCCGAAATCACAGGTTCAGGATCCCTATAGTTTCCGTTGCATTCCACAGGTTCATGGAGCCACCATGGACACTTTGAAATATGTTGAATCGGTGATGATCAGGGAAATCAATGCAGTAACCGATAATCCGAATATTTTTCCTGAGGCTGATCTGATAGTAAGTGGTGGTAATTTCCACGGGCAACCTTTAGCACTGGTGCTCGACTTTATGGCGATCGCCGTTAGCGAACTGGCCAGCATCAGTGAAAGAAGAACATATCAATTGATCAGTGGACTCAGGCATCTTCCGCCATTCCTGGTAAAAAATCCAGGATTGAACAGTGGTTTTATGATTCCGCAATACACAGCAGCAGGTATCGTGAGTGAAAACAAACAATTGTGCACGCCCAGCAGCGTAGATTCTATTCCATCCAGCAACAACCAGGAAGACCATGTAAGCATGGGCGCCAATGGAGCAGTAAAATGCAAGCGGGTAGTAGACAATACAGAAAAAGTACTGGCCATTGAATTACTGAATGCTGTTCAGGCCATTGAATTCCGCAGACCATTAAAAACTTCAGCAAAACTGGAAGCTATCATTACCGCATTCAGGCAAGAAGTTTCTTTTAATGAAACCGACAGAATCCTCCACAACGATATGATCAAAGCGGTGCAGTTCTTAAGAGACTATCCGCTTAACTGATTTTTTTGTGAATAGCCACAACAGATTCCAATGCCAGTTTGGTCATTTTATCGAGTGTACTCTGGCGTTGATCGGCAGAGATATATTCATGTGTTGGAATGATATCTGAAATAGTAAGCAATGTAGCCGCCATCTTTCCAAGGTATTTCGCATTGGCAAAAAGTGCAAATGCTTCCATCTCTACTGCGGGACAATTATTTTCTTCTGCAACCCTCGGAGTACCTTTTTTGCTTCTGTAGAATACATCACTGGAATGGATATTCGCAGCTATAACTGGTGCGCCCAGAGATGCAGCCGTTTCATTGATGGTATCATAAGCGATGCCCTGGTGATCCATACGCTCGCCTTCATAACCAAATGCTTCCCTGGCATAGGTTGATTCGCTGTAAGCCTGGTCTACATTGATTACATCATATAATTTACTGTTGCTGGTATAAGCGCCTGCTGTTCCGATCCGGATAATACATTCAACATTGTATTCATTGTACAATTCGTAAGAATAAATTCCGATAGATGGACAACCCATACCACTTGCACCGATGGTTACCGGAACATCTTTATAAGTACCGGTAAAATAAAAAGCATTCCTGGTTGTACTTACCAGCACCGGATTATCGAGCATGGTATCGGCGATATGTTTGGCCCTGAGCGGGTCTCCTGGCATTAATACAATTTTAGCAATATCACCTGGCTTGGCACTGATGTGTACACTCATAAACGAAGTTTTCTTTAAGCAATCTTTATAATAAAAGGCTGTAAAAATATAAAAAATGCCTTTAATAAATGCTTTTGAAGGCTATTTATGCAGCAAACGATTGCTTTTCAACATAAATCATCCATATTTTAGAATTAAAATGACATTTTTAAACCAATGATTTATGCTTTTGTTGTTGTTTATTTCGATTCAGAATAATTCATTTTAACTAAATTTACAAGCCAAAAACAGCACTAACTGTATAAAAAAGAAACTATGTCTTCTACAACAACATTAGCATATGATTTTGCTAAATACAAAACACCAACAGGTAACAAACTCAACTGTAAAGGTTGGGTACAGGAAGCTGCATTGAGGATGCTACTGAACAACCTTGATCCTGCAGTAGCAGAAAGACCGGAAGAACTGATTGTATATGGAGGCCGTGGAAAAGCAGCCCGCAATATTGAATCACTAGACCTCATCATCAAAGCGCTGAAAGACCTGGAAGAAGATGAAACATTGCTGGTTCAGAGTGGCAAACCTGTGGCTATATTGAAAACGCACAAAGATTCACCCCGTGTATTGATCAGTAATTCACAACTGGTTCCTAAATGGGCCACCTGGGAACATTTTGATGAACTGGAGAAGAAAGGCCTGATGATGTATGGCCAGATGACAGCCGGAAGCTGGATCTATATCGGCAGCCAGGGCATTGTTCAGGGAACTTATGAAACTTATGCTGCAGCAGCTACCAAACATTTTGGTGGTACGCTCAAAGGCACTTTGAATGTAACTGCGGGCCTGGGAGGCATGGGCGGTGCACAACCATTGGCCATTACCATGAATGAAGGTGTTGCGCTGGTGGCAGAAGTGGAAGAATGGCGCATCGATAAAAGACTTGAGACAAGGTACCTCGATGAAAAATATACCAATATTGATGAAGCCATTGATAAAGCCATTGAATACAAAAAAGAAGGCAAAGGCATCAGTATCGGTGTTTTGTGCAATGCAGTTAACTTACTGCAACGGCTAATCGAAAGGAACATTATTCCCGATACGCTGACCGATCAAACAAGTGCCCATGATCCGTTGATCGGATATATTCCTCATACACTGAACAACGAACAGGCGAATGTACTGAGGAGTTCCAATCCTGAAGAATATAAAAAACTCAGTTACGAAAGCATGTATACGCATGTTAAGCTGATGATCGACCTGATGAATATGGGCGCCATAACTTTTGATTATGGAAACAATATCAGGGCCAGGGCACAGGAGTATGCGCAGGAACACCTGAATAAATCTGCTGATGATTTTAATGCATTTGCTTTCCCCGGATTTGTACCGGCCTATATCCGTCCGCTTTTCTGCGAAGGTAAAGGTCCATTCCGTTGGGCAGCCCTGAGTGGCGATCCTGAAGATATTCGTGTAACCGATGAGGTTATGATGAACCTGTTCCCCGAAAACAAGGGAATGCTCAGGTGGATGAAAATGGCGAGCGAAAAAATCGCCTTCCAGGGATTACCGGCAAGGATTTGCTGGATTGGACAGGGCGATCGTGAAAAAGCCGGACTCGCCTTTAATGAACTCGTTCGTACAGGTAAAGTAAAAGCACCAATCGTTATTGGCCGTGATCATCTGGATACGGGTTCTGTAGCTTCGCCGAACAGAGAAACAGAAGCCATGCTGGATGGAAGTGATGCAGTGGCCGACTGGCCGATTTTAAATGCATTGGTAAATACAGCAGGAGGTGCCAGTTGGGTGAGTCTGCATCATGGCGGAGGTGTAGGAATGGGCTATTCTATTCATGCCGGAATGGTGATCGTTGCCGATGGAACAGCCGATGCTGCTGCCAGGTTATCGAGGGTATTGAGAAACGATCCGGGTATGGGTGTTATCAGGCATGCCGATGCAGGTTATGATATTGCTTTGGATACACTTCGGAGAAATAAACTGGATATCAGGGAAAGATTGCTGTAAAATATTTCGACTACCCTTAACTGTTAGTCTAAAAAGAGTAATGCGGTGTTTGTAACTTAAATGATGTACAAACACCGCATTTTTTCATTAGTTTGATAAAGCCTGTTGCTTTCTTACATATTTGGTAAGGATCACAATTAGTTGTCCTTCAACTCTGCCTTCAATCTGTTCGGTATTGTTTTCTACAACCCTTATGTTCTTAACTACAGTGCCAAGTTTGGCATTCAGTGTAGAACCTTTCACGTCCAGCGACTTGGTTAGTACTACCGTATCGCCCGATTGTAAAATCTGTCCGTTGCAATCTCTGTGCAATTCCACACTGCCATCATTCTCATGATCACCACTGGCTTTTGCCCAGGCAAGTGTATCATCATCGAGGTACATCATATCGAGGTTATCTGCGGCCCAGCTTTCATTTCTCAAACGATTTAATAATCTCCAGGCGACAACCTGTACGGGTTTGAATTCACTCCACATGGCTTCAGTTAAACAGCTCCAGTGCTTACTGTCGAGTTCAGCTTTTTTATCGAGTTGCATACGGCATTTCTCACATGCCCATATACAATTATCCTCAGAACGGATATCAACGGGTGCTACTTCATAAACGGCTGTGTTAAGGGTTGATTTGCATAACTCGCATTTACCCTCACTTCTTTTAAGGAGAATTTCTTCAGGTTTCATATTTGAATTTAAAGCGGCGAAGGTAAGGTTTTGTAAATTATTCAAAACCGATTGTATTGTACGTTTGCCTGTGCCAGACTTTTATAATCAGGAACCGGATTTATTGAAAGTCGCATCCAGTTGTTTGCCTGCGAAATAGCCAATGACAACGCCTGCGGCAGAAATGGCAAGCAAACCGATCACTGAACTATCGCCTACAGCAAACCAGGCAATTCCCAATGCAAATAAGGTACATATACTCACTGTATAAGGAACTACCGATTTTTTCTTCTTTTTATGTGGAATGTAATCGATGTGAGGATGCGTGTGCGGTTTTCTTTTTTTAGATTCTGGCATAAAGTTTAGTTTAAAAAGGAAAGCTACAGTTTTAAGGAGCTACTAATTATGATACTGATTAGAAGTGGGAGTGAACCTGATCAGTTTTCTGCAGGAAATACCAATCATTCACTAACCCAGAATTCAATATTGTAATCTGTTTCTGCCAGGAATCCATTTTTGCCAAAGACTACAGTCTGACTTGTTGCCGCAGGATCAGCGTTGTGCCTGTTACGCAAAAGTATCGTTCTGCCAGGGAAAAAGGCTTCAGCCTTGTATTTACCCAAAGGAACATCCTTAATCATAAACGTACCGGCTATATCTTCAGGTCTTCTTTCTATAACCTACGCCGTGCTGCCATCCGCCAATTGAGGATCGAGTGGTGTTAGTTTGATGGTAATTTCTTCCAGGTTTACGGTTAGTCCAGACGCATACAAATCAACATGCGCTCCATAAAACCCACCGGTTGGCTTCGCACCTTTCAGTTGCCAGGAAAAATTTCGTACAGGCGCATCCGTTATTGAAAAAGCGGCAGTACTGCCGGGATGAAGATCTGCTTTGTAATTTTGTCCCCACCTGGAAAATTGCACTTGTGCTTTTGCGGTCCAGCTACCGGCAGGATTTACGGGCATTTTAATGCTAAATAGCCCATTGTTATTGCTTACCTTTTCTACTGATGTTCCAAACCAAACGGTATGTTCGGCGATTACTTTTGCATTCTGAAGTGGATTCCCATTGGCATAACTGACTTTACCAGTAAGTGTCCCTTTCTCAGGAGCACTGGTGCTACTGGAAACCTCCTCTTTCTTACAGGCTGCACCCGATAAAATCAGGGTGAAGGTTAAAAACAATATACTTTTCATTACTTTCTTTTTAATGATTGTATCGTAAAGATGTTTGAACTTTCATGCAGTTCACGGTTCAGAATGAATGATTTGCACATTCTTATGAATGAACTGGTATAAAAAGAAACATATGAAACAATGGTTACCAGGAATAATAACTTGGAATTACAGGTATTTTGATTAATTTTATAAAGCATTCAGGTAACCTCCACAGTTAGACCTCTTTTACCCAACTTATCCTCTGTACAAACTTCTTCCAGTTCTATCAGCCTTATTTTATTATTGATTTGTACAACCAAAACGTCTCTTTTATGAAAAAGATTTTTACCATCATCTTTATGCTGGCCAGTGTTTACTTGTATGCACAGCCTTTTGCCACAGGAAAACGAACGCAGGTTTTTATTGACAACCTTCGTTCAGGCCGTGAAATATCAACGGATCTTTATTACCCGGCAAACACAGCAGGGAACAATGTTCCTTTGGCCACCGGAGCAACTAAATTTCCGGTTGTTGTATTCGGACATGGATTTTTAATCAACAGCAATGCTTATCGCTGGTTAGCCGATTCATTGGTAAAGAATGGCTATGTAGTGGCTTTCCCAAACACAGAAGATGGAATATTGCCTTCGCATCTTGATTTCGGACTGGATCTTTCCTTTCTATCCACGAGGGTCAGTTCATTGAATGATTCAACAGGTTCATTCCTTTATCAGCGCTTAGTTAAAAGGGTAGCCGTTGCCGGCCATTCAATGGGTGGTGGTGCCAGTTTCCTGGCGGCTGCCACGCAGAATAATTCCATCAAAGCAGTCTTCAATTTTGCTGCAGCTGAAACGACACCGTCTGCCACAGCAGCTGCGGTACTGAATTTTAAACCAACACTGATATTTAGTGGAAGCAGTGATTGTGTGGTACCCGATTCTGTTCAGAATGCGATGTACAATAATATTTTTCTTGCCTGCAAAACTTATGTAAACATCACCAATGCTTTACATTGTCAGTTTGCCAATAATAACCTGATTTGCCAGGCCGGACAGATCGTTGCCGGGTGTGGATTTACATCATTGTCAACTCAAACGGTATTTTCTAAAACCACTTCATTGTTATTACCCTTCTTAGATTATTATTTAAAAGAAAATTGTATAAGGGGTGATGTTTTTGTGAATACTTATAATACTATGACAGGTATCACTAAACGCCGCTCATGCCTGCCATTTCCTTCCTGTGGGGTAGTACCGGTTAAACTGATCAGCTTCACTGGTAAAACAAATGAGCAAAGCAATAATCTTTACTGGTCGACTGCTTCAGAAGAAAACTTCAGTCATTTTGAAGTCGAAAGAAGCAACAATGGATCAGCTTACAGCCGTTTCGCGACTGTAACTTCAAAAGGTAGTTATGGCAGGGGAGCTACGTATACTATAAATGATGCTTATCCTTTTGCAGGTTATAGTTTTTACCGGTTGAAAATGGTTGACAAAGACGGCAGTTTCAGCTATTCCGACATCGTGCGACTGGAAACCACAAGGAAGACGGCAGCGATAACTATGCTGTACCCCAATCCTGTAAAAGATTTGCTGAGTATACAGGTTCAGTCTGATAAAGTCCAGTCTCTTAGTGTATCCGTCACCGATATGAGTGGTAAACTGGTTTATAATAATACAGTAAAAGTATCCTCCGGTTTAAATAATCAGCAGCTTAATCTCAATCAACTAGCTCCGGGTATTTACCTGTTGCAATATAAAAATGCAGAAGGTATCAGCACGGGAACTTTTAAAGTTGTTAAACAGTAAATCGTTTTAAAATAATAAGTCCTGCAGCAATTCCCATCCGGGGTTTTGTTGCAGGATTTTTTATACTCATAATTCAGCATCGTTGGCATTGCTGCTCTTTTCTGTCACATATCAAACTCCCAAACAGTTCTGTAATTTCCATTCGCTTCCACATAGAGCAGAAAAGCATTGAAAAAAGGGTCGGCGCCGATGGTAGCACTATCGCCAATGACAAATAGCTGTTCTTTAGCCCGGGTAATGGCAACATTCATGCGGCGGTAATCTTTCAGAAAGCCGATTTCTCCATCATCATTGCTTCTTACGAGAGACAACAGGACGATCTCTTTTTCCTGCCCCTGAAAACTATCGATGGTGCTTATGCGCATTTTATCGGGCAGGGTTTCTTTTGCTGCGGTTACTTGTCCGGAATAAGGAGATATAAAGGCAGTATGTACTGGTTCGAGATTTTCATTTTCAATCAGCTGTTTAATGATCATCAGTTCACCTTCATTCTGCAGGCTGATTCCATCGGGCCCGTGTTTTTCTTCAAAACCGGAACCGGCTGTATCAATAAAAGTGAAATGAACTCCTTCATTGATAAGATGATCAGCGGTTTTCAATAATCCTTTATAGAAGTAATTACTGCTGAATCCTGCAATAACCGGTTTCATCCTGTACTGCACATTCAGCAGGTATGCGTTGCTGTTATTATGCATGGCTATTTCCAGAATTGATTTGTTGAATCCTTTCTGAGCTGCTTCGAAACTCAAAACTGTTGGTGGCAATTGCCAGGGATCACCTGCCAGCACATACTTATCTGCGAATGGAAAGATGCACCAGGCCAGCGGTTCAATGCACTGACCTGCTTCATCTATAACCAATGAATGAAAATGCATTTTTCCTGTAACAGCATCATTGATACCGATTGGCGTACCGGCAATGACCTGTGCTTCAGAAAACAATTTCTCTTCATTATAAGCCTGTATCTTCCTGATTTCATTGCGGATGCTTTTCACTTCCTTAAACAACAGGTTTCGTTGTTCTCTTTCTTCTTTACCAAAATTCCTTTTGTACTTGAGCGCCATTCGCCTGAATTCCTCTGCTCTTAATCTTAACTCACGGATTTCTTTCTGGTGGCGGCTTCCGGCCAGTTTCCCTTCAGGTGTATAGGCAAATATTTCATCGCTTACTTTACTGCTGTTACCGATACGCAAAACATTCAAACCCTGTTTAATCAATCCGATGGCTATATTGTCTACTGCCGTATTGCTGGGTGCAGATACGAGAACTTTCTCTCCATTGTTCACGAGTTGAAAAATCGCTTCTACCAATGTAGTTGTTTTACCGGTACCCGGTGGGCCATGTAAAATAACCGTATTGTCATTTGCTGCTACGGCTGTTACTGCTAACTGCTGACTCTTATTTAAATTACTATTCCTGAATAAAATGGAATGACCACCTGCTAAGGAATTATCTGATGAATGCTGATTTTCTTCATGCCATTCGCTGAATAATTTAAACAGTGGAGGATTTTTTTCAAGATCCGTTAACGACTTTTTCATTATACCAGTCGTTCGGGTATCGGGAGCCAGTTTTATACCTACACCATCATCTTCTATCCAATCTGGAAAATCGGGTGCGAAAATTCTGAATTCACCCGTTTTCCCATCGAGGTTTAACAACACCGCTTTCACAGGTTCTTCGCCCTGGTAAAAACATTCAATGGCTGCACAATCTTTAAACAATCCTGTTTCTGTTGGAAAGGGTAACCGGAAGCTGATTTCAGGATAATCCAGGTAACCGAAATTTTTACGGGTTACCGTTATCGGATGAAGCGCCAGGCCCTCAGCTTTTAATTGTTTGAGGCTGTGTTGCTGATCCAGCCGGAATCGTTGAACCTGTTCTTTTTCCTCCAGTTCAATACATTCTAACAGGGTTTTAATAGTTGGGTGCATGGTTGAAAATAAAGAAATATTCAATAAGCATTATGCTTAAATAATTCTATCGCTAAATTTAATGGTAAAATTGTGACTGATATGAGTAAAGTAAAATTAACAGCAGGTAAAGAGAAAAAAGCTCTTGTACAAAATATTACTTTAACTGCTGCATCTTTTATTGAGGAGTTGGAAAAGCTAAGCAATGAAAAAACGAGAATTGACCTGGAACGCTATTTTAAACCCCAGCACAGAGATCATTTTATCGGTGTAAAAAACAGTGTAGTCAATACACTTGCGGGCAACTATCTTGACATGCCTCTGAAGGAACTGGAGAAAATGATGAACAATGATACACATGAAGTAAGGGCAGGAGCGATCAGTGTAATGGATCAATTAAGCCGTCGTAAAAGAACACCAGAAAATCGGAGAAAGGAATTGTTTGATTTATTCATGAAGAAAACTGATCGTGTAAACAACTGGGATCTCACTGACCTTGGCTGTATGTATATGACGGGTTGTTATCTTTTTAACAAAGACCGTAAAATTTTATACAAGCTTGCAAAATCTTCCAATTTCTGGGAGCGAAGAATTGCGATTGTTAGTACCTGTTACTTCATCAGGCAACATGATACGGATGATACATTTAAAATTGCAGCACTTTTAATCAACGACAAAGAAGACCTTGTTCAGAAAGGTACTGGCTGGATGCTGCGTTCAGCAGGTGATAAAAATCCTGCTGCCCTTCGCAAATTCCTGGATAAATATGCTGCCACTATGCCCCGTACAACCTTGCGTTATTCATTGGAAAAATTTCCGGCGAAGGAAAAGGCGCATTATATGTCACTTAAAAAAGCCTAACAATAAACGAATTCATTAAAATTGTTTGAATCTTTCAAAGCTGGCCTTTTCAAGCATTTCACGGTCATCGGGATGCGCAATATTGATCAAAGCTTTTGCCCGCTGACGCAGGTTTTTGCCAAACAGGTAAGCAACTCCGAATTCTGTAACCACATAATGCATATGCGCACGGGTGGTAACTACACCTGCACCAGGTTTTAAAACCGGCACAATGCGAGACAATCCGCTTCCGGTTCTGGAAGGAATGGCTATAATCGGTTTACCACCATTGCTCAGGGCTGCACCCCGCATAAAATCCATTTGTCCGCCAACTCCGGAATACTGGTAAGTACCGATTGAATCCGCACAGGCTTGTCCGGTTACATCAATTTCAATCGCACTGTTGATGGAAATCATGCGATCGTTTCTTTTGATCACATGCGGATCATTCACATAATCGATATCCAGAAATGCAAAGGAGGGATTGTCGTTTACATACTGGTATAATTTTTTTGAACCGAGTGCGAAAGAGGAAACTGTTTTATTCGGATGTATATTTTTAAAACGGTTATTGATCACATCTTTTTCAACCAGGTTAATGATACCATCAGAACACATTTCAGTATGTACACCAAGATCCTTGTGGTTGAATAAAGATTTCAATACTGCATCCGGTATAGAACCGATGCCCATCTGCAACGTACTTCTGTCTTCGATCAGTTCTGCAATAAAGCCACCGATCTTCACTTCTGCTGCTCCGGTTTTAGCACTGAAATCAGCTTCATGCAAAGGATCTTCACAATAGACCATTGCATTGAATCGACTGCTGTGTATCATTCCATCGCCATGGGTGCGGGGCACATTGGGGTTCACCTGTGCAATGAGGATGCCCGCCATATTTACGGCGCTGCGGGCAATATCAACGGATACTCCCAATGAACAATAACCATGACTATCGGGAGGGGATACATGCACTATGGCAACATCAACGGGCAAAATTTGCTGCCGGAATAATTCCGGAATCTCGCTCAGAAATACTGGTATATAATCTGCATAACCTTCTTTTACTGCATTGCGGATGCTGGCCGAAACAAACATCGAATTCATATGAAAACTATTTCTGTAAGCTGGTTCTACCACTTTGATTTCACCATACATACTGATCGAAACAATTTCTACATTTTTAAGACGGCCGGCTTCATCTGCCAGTTTATTCAGCAAAAAAGTAGGCGTGTGTGCACTTCCCTGAACAAATACGCGATGATTGGATTGGATGTGAGACAGGGCTTCAGCGGGACTAACATAATTAACGGATTCTTTCATGTTTCAAATTTCCGGCAAATTTACTTACGGAGTGAAAAGCTTTGGATGTAGTGCATTATGCAGAAAAAAATTGTGGTCATTGTCATTTTGAAAAAAATATTTTATATTCAGGCCTGCTTGTAACCATTTCAGTATCTACTTAATTCAATGTTATGACTGCTGTATTTTCTCCCGACCAGGAACTCATTCACAAATGGCTGGCCGATAAACTGGAACCAGCTGCAATTGAACAGGAGCTCACCGCTGGTGGTTTGGATGCGGAAAGTATTAAGGCATATATAAAAGAATTCAGGAAAGTAAGAAACTCAAAAAAATTAACTACGGGCTTTATCTGCATGGCAATAGGCGCATTCCTTGGATTTGTGAGTTGTGTACTCACCCTGGCCAATCCTTTTCCTGAATTGTACAATGTGATTCTTTATGGCTTGACTTCTGTGTCGATCCTGGTCATCATGCTTGGATTGTATTTTGTTTTTGAATAAACAAGCTGGTTTAACTGAATTCACCTGATTTACCCACAAAAAAAGACTGTTTACCTCAGAATAGCTGGCAGTACAAATCAATGGATTAATTTTAGCAGAACCGCTTAAAATCCAATCCATCCATTACCGTCCTTCTGAATATCCACAAGCATTTGTAGTATTATCAATGCCAGTAATGATAAAAGGCATGGGATGAACCATGCCTTTCAGTAAAGAATTGTATTGATTGTATTAAAATTTACCTGCAAAACTGCCGTTGCTGATCGAAAGCGTTGCTGATCCGTTTACATCTTTCACTTCGCCTGAAAAAGTACCTTCAACTTCTGTTGCTGTTAACTTTGTTACTGTTAAAGTACCTGTTGTTGAACCATAGGTTATACCTGGAGAACTTCCGTTGGTACTCGAAAGCGTTACTGTAGGAAGAATGGTTGCTCCATTAGGCAAAGAAAGATCAGCGACAAGGTTTCCTGAAGTTGTGCTGGCATCAACAGGCGTGATGATTGTGATCATTACAGTCCTGGTATTGGTACCCGAGATTTCAGTTGCTGAAAGACTGATATTTCTCAGAGATGAACTGGAAAGTGTTTGTGCAGTATTCGTAACAGTATTACTTAAAGAGAAAGAACCACCTCCTGCAAATGCCGGACTTGCATTCAATGATATAGCAGATTTGCCTGCGTCCAGATTTCCAGAACCGGTGTTATTACGGGCTGCATCATCCTTCTTACAGGAAGTAATAAACATTGTGCATCCGAGTGCCATTAACATAGGGAACGATAGGAATTTTTTCATGATGTTTTGGTTTTGATTTGGTTGAACATTTCTACCGTAAAAGTACATTTACACTAACTGTGTGCTATACCCGCTGCAGGGTATATTATTCTAACTGCATAGCATTTAAAATAAAAAACCGGCATCGCTGATTGCAATGCCGGCCTGGGTTAGTGAACTTTTTGCTCAAGGATTAAAACCTTGTTCCGATACCTACACCGAAGATAAACGGATCAATTTTTACATCAGAAAGAACAGTAGAAGGCGTTCCTTTAACAGTAACATCTGTTTTCAGGAATAATTTTTTGATATCAACATTCAGGAAGAATTTTTTGCTGATCTGGTAATCAAAACCTGCCTGTGTTGAAAAGCCTGCTTTATTTTTATAACTCAGTTCAGCAGCATCATCTTTAACTCCATAGAATATGGTATAGTTGATACCAACACCCAGGTAAGGATTGAATTTTGCTCCATTGAAATGATATTGCAAACTCAAGGTTGGAGGCAAGGCCCAAACTTTACCCAGTTTGGTGCTGGCTGTTTTGCTGGCCAGTTTAACATTGTGATGTGTAGTACCGAGAATCAATTCTGCAGCAATGTTCTTTGTAAAAAAATAGCTGAAATCGAGTTCAGGAACTACCGATGTTGAAACTTTAACATCAGATCCTGAAAGATCATAACTGGAAGAAGGCGGAACGGCTGCGATAATTCTCAAACGCATTTTCCATTTCTGATTGTCGGTTTTAACGGTTGTTTTTTCCTGTGCATAAGCAGAAAAACTGATCATTAACATCAGTACTGCAAAAATCTTATTTTTCATATCTGGTTAATTTTAATGCGCCAAAATTATACCGGCATCATTGGAGAAGCACTGACCTTAATCAGCCGAAAACATGACAGTAAAAATAAAGTGCCTAAAGCAAGCCTTATACCTTTACAGATTCATTTGCAAATTTTTTCTGCTGAAAAAAAACAATCATTTGTATTTTCACGATAATCATTCTCATCAAAAATGCACAACCACCCTTTAAACCTTTTACTCAGATTTCTGCTTGAACTGATTATTCTTTTTGCCATAGGCAGATGGGCTTATTTTTCTTATGAAGGAATGCTGAAATATCTCATGATGATTGTTCTCCCGGCCGGAGGAGCAGCTGCCTGGGGCATTTTCAGAGTGCCGGCAGATCATGGAAAGGGAGTTATTGCAATAAGAGGTTACATCAGGATAATCATGGAACTGATTTTCTTTCTGAGCGGCTGGTATTGTCTGAATGAATCAGGAATGAAAACCACCGCTGCATGGTTTGCAATCTTAAGTATCATCCATTATATTATTTCCTACAAAAGAATTATAGTGTTGCTGAAAAACTAACGATATGCAGTAAACGCATTAATGACAATCAAATATTTCTTTAGCTGCCTTAAAAGTATTGCAATGTGCTTCTGTAATAATCTTAACATCTGCGGAATAGCCACCACCCATTGAAACGGCACAGGGTATATTGGCTCCACGCAATTTATTAAATACCATTTCGTCCCGCATGCGGCAACCCTGCATGGTTATTTTTAACTTCCCGTATTTATCCGTTTCCAGGATATCCACACCAGAAAGATAAAAAGCAAAATCAGGTTTTTGTTCAGGTATGAGCCGATCCAAGGCTGATTGCAACTGTGAAAGATATTCCTGATCGGAAGTTCCATCCGTCAATCCAATATCCCAATCGCTTTGTTCTTTTCTGAAAGGGTAGTTGTGCGCTCCATGCATACTGAAAGTAAATACCAAAGGGTTGTTCCTGAATATACTGGCTGTTCCATTTCCCTGGTGCACATCGAGATCTATGACAAGTATTTTACGGGCCAGCCTTTCCGACAGCAGGTATTTAGCTGCCACTGCAAAATCATTCAACAAACAAAATCCTTCACCCCGATCTGCAAATGCATGATGCGTTCCTCCGGCAACATTCAACGCTACACCATTCTCAAATGCTGACAAACAACAATCGATGGTTCCCTGGGTGATCATAAATTCCCGGCGAATCAATTCCGCTGATTGCGGGAAACCGATTTCTCTTTGCTCGCGGGCAGACAATTCAAGATTTTTGAGTTTTTGTACATACGCTGGCTGATGCGTTTGCAAAACAATTTCATCGCTGCAGATTCCAGGTACTACAAGATTATCTTCTGTAATAACGCCTTCATACAACAATTGTCCGGGAATCAATTCATACTTCAGCATTGGGAAACGATGGCCTTCCGGCAGATGAAGCGCATACTCCGGTGCATAAGCGATATGAAAAAATCTGTTTGCCAATAGTTACTATAATGCGGCAAAAATAAATGGAAGCAGTTGAAATCTCATCTTTTGTTATGACCAGTATCATTAACCGGTTTAACAGTGCAGTTTATTTTTATCAGGTATGAAGCAAAATAAATACCCGGAATTACTAGCATTAAGAAAAGCTACAACTGCGAATGAACAAATTGAATTGTTGTTACGATGCAGTAAACAATCAATACTAAGTCCGGTTCATTTAATCGAATATCATGATGCACTACTCTTCATTCTTGCCAATCCGTTCAATGAAAAAAACTACCGGTTAGCCATAGATGAATTAAATAAACTTGCCGACATCCTCCTTAAACAAAATCAAAAAAAATCCTGGATAGCCAAACAGGAGAATAGCGGATTACCTTATACAACTGTTTATTGCCAGTTTGGCTCAGCCATCTGCCATTGGCTTACAAAGCTTTTCCCAGGATCGGTTATTCCCTACAGTGCAGCCTGTTCAGCCGATGAAGCAAAGCAAGTCCTTTTAAACCTGCTCCCCGGAATAGAATTCCATCAGGCAATTGATGACAAAAACGATTTATGGGAAAGGATCAGCCAGTTGAGCGGCTATTATAAAAATGAACAGGCTTTGCTTTGGTTACTGAATTTGATAAATGAACGAACAGATATTCAACCGGCTTTAAGAGATATACTTTATGATCGTTTACAGGTTTTCATTGCCTGGAAACTGAATGATATTTCATACAGCAGAAGTTTCCTGAAAATTCCTATTCATAAAATTTACTACTGTAAGCAAAATGGCGTCCGGAATAGCAGAAAATATCAATTACTCACATTAACTGAAAAACAAAAAGAAACGATTCTTCATACCAGTAAAGCGGCGCTGGCATTGTACTTACGTGAAACAGATCCGATCAGTTATGCCAATCTTTCAAGGGTTGAAGTTGCAGATATGGGAGAAGGCTTGCAGATAGCACTGTTCAGCATGGAGCAGAACCGACAATTATCACTGGAAAGTTATATTGGCTACATGGCATTCAGCAATGGCTTGCCGGTGGCTTATGGCGGAGGCTGGATATTCGGACATCGATGTAAAATCGGGATCAACATCTTTCCGCCATATAGGGGCAAGGGCTCCAATTCGATTTTCAATCATATCCTCAGGTTATATCAGGATCAGTTTGATGTTCATCGCTTTGTTGTAAAGCCTTACCAATTTGGAAAAGACAACCCGGAAGGATTAAAAACCGGTGCATTCTGGTTTTACTATAAAATGGGTTTCAGGCCAGCTGACCAATCAATAGAACAACTGGCCCTTAGTGAATGGAAAAAAATAACAGCAGGTAGCCATTACCGTTCGCCTTTGAAAATCTTAAAAAAATTCACACAATGCAATATGGAATTAATCATTCCTGGTAGTTCAGGGATAGAGATTGATGCCGACAAAATCAGTAAAGGAGTTTCATCGATCATAATCAAAGAATATCATTCAGGCAGACAAGAAGCCATTAAGAGAGGACTCGCAAGAATCATTTACCTCACTAATCTCAACAAAAAATCTAATCGCATATCGGTTAGTCAGCATAATCTCGAAAACTGGGGCTTAATTCTTCTTTGCATTCCGGAAGAAACAAAATGGAATGACAATCAACGAAAGCAGTTACTCGAAATCATCCATCAGCAATCCATGGGAAATGAAAGAGCCTATATGAAAGCTGTTCATACTCATACTTTCCTGCTCAGTTTACTTAAAAAAGCGAATGAAATAAATTGTACCAATAAGCCATCGATGTTTCAGTAAAAACGATTTCAGTAATTTTACTTCATGGTAACATTCGAAGACAAGCATATTAGATTTGCCGGAACTGCGGATATTTCCTCCATTACACATTTACTCAATATTGCTTACAGAGGTGAAGCATCAAAAGCTGGCTGGACAACAGAAGCGCATCTGATTGCCGGTGAACAGAGAGCTACGGATACAATGGTATTGGAAACACTTCAAAACCCTTGCAGTGTATTCCTGTTGTACCAGCAACCAGAACAAAAACCAAGTGGTTGTGTAAATTTACAAATACACGGAAAAAAAATATACCTGGGCATGTTCAGTGTTTCACCTGTAGAACAGGGAAATGGCATAGGAAAAAAACTGCTGCAGGCTGCAGAAATTTATGCCCGTTCAGTAGATTGCCATACTATTTATATGACTGTGATTTCTGTTAGAAAAGAACTGATTGATTGGTATATACGCCATGGCTACCACGATACTGGAGAAAGAAAAGCTTTTGAAGAAGATAATATCACCGGAAAACATTTACAGCCACTTGAGTTTGCTGTATTAGAAAAGCCCATCACATAAGGATGGGCTTTATTATTAAACTTCGTTTATCCTTTACTGTAACTTAGCCAGCCACAAAGATGCATTCATAAACAATGCAGTATGACTGTACATCGTCCATCCGTTAAACAGTGTATTGTTAGGTGCACCTGAACCGTCATCCAATGGAGAACTATCCGTCACCATAAAAACTCGTCCGGTGCCATAAGTAGAACTTGCACACATAACATTGTTATTGTTCTGTGTACTGCCGCTTTGCCAGATCAGCCCTTTTACATTAGGATTTACAGCAGGGTTAATCGTAAGCGTTGAACCATTGTTGTATTCCAATCGGGTAACCGTTCCCTGTGAACCTTGTAAAATCGGATTTCCGGCACTGTTGGTTAATACATTGCTGCTTACCTGGCTGATATTAGTCAAATTATTAGATATACCAAATGGGTTGGAAACAATACCGTTGTTCGTCATGAAATCATTCCAGATGGCAGGAGCATCCCAACCATCATTGTTACGGTCAGACATATTGTGATTGCTCACGATAAACAATCCGCCACCATTAGAAATAAAATTCAGGATGGCTGTTTTTTCTGCTGCAGTAAACCTGATGTTGGGTTCATCTACAACAAACACATCGTATTTTGAAAGATCCTGTGCATTGGCCGTATTGCCATAAGATATGCTACCTGATGAAGGCAACGTTTCAACGCTATGGCCTTGTTTCACCAAAGCGATTCCCCAGCTTGAAATAGCACCTGTCCAGTAAGTTCCGGATGTGCTGCTGGTTACAGTTGATTGCAGTGGAGTAGGAATGCGTTGCGGACTGTTGTTATCCTGATCAATCACCCAATCGGCATTACCCGCTGTTTCTCCCTGTGAAGCATCAAAGAGGAATTTTTTGGCTGTTGGAGGAGGATTGCCACCGCCGCCACCGGTACCCATATCCGTAATGGTAATATCATCAAAATTAATTCTGCCTGTTCCACCATCAGTTTTACGGATCTCCAGACGTATATTACCCGATACATTAATGGTAAAGCTCGCTGTAGAAAGGGTAGTGGAACTGGTATTCACCGTACTGCCTGATTGCGTAAAGCTTACACCCGCATTGGTACTATACCATAATTGCCAGCTTCCTGCTGCATCGGTTCCATACAAAGCATGTTGAATGGTAACAGTTGAAGCGCCATTTGGATGATCAAATTGCATCGTTAATTTACCGCTGTTTCTAACCCTCGCGGATTGAGTTCCGTTCTTCCTGTCGGAAGTACTGTTGCCGATCAAAGCATCGGATAAATTCCAGGTACCTGAAGTAAGTACGACATTGGCGGCTGTGTAGGCAGTTTTGGTGCCTGTTTCAAAATTCTCTGCATTACTTGCCAGCAAAGCCGCAGCAGCAATAATTTTCTGTTGTTCATTGCTGGCAGATTGCTCGACAGCATTGAGTTCAGGCGATAATTTGGAGCAAGAAAAAATGAAAAGGGAAGAAAACAGTAAGCCCGTTCTGAATAGGTTCATAGCATTAAATTTTAAATAGAATATTCCTAAAAATAAGGAAACAGGCATTATTTACCTCAAAAATTCAGCCGATTACAAAAAAATGTATATATTTCGTGCTGTTTTAAATCTCACATATATCTATGACAAAACATTTACACTCCAGTGGTGACCAACTTTCTTTCCATTTTGCATTTTTAAATCAAAACTATAATATGAAAAAAGCGCTATTCCTATCGCTGTTTTTTGTATTCGGTATTGTTTCTGCTTTTGCGCAGTCCGACAAATTCTGGTCGGCCAGCACTGAAAGCCGCAACAATATTGTAAAACATAAAGCAGTGGCCCGATTGTCTTTTCCAAAAGAGTTCAAACTGTACAACCTGAATGCTGATGCATTGAGGCAGGAACTTTTTACGGTGGTAGACAATAATGCTTCCCGGCATTCAACGGTTATCAGTTTACCGAATGTTGATGGTAACCTGGAGCAGTTCGAGGTGTTTGAAGCATCCAATTTTGAACCGGATCTGCAGGCACGTTTTCCTGAGATCAGGGCATTCTCCGGTAAAGGTATTACCGATAAATATGCCACCCTTAAATTGAGTGTTTCGCCGCAAGGCATCAAAACAATGGTGTTCAGAACCGAAAGGGAGAATGAATTCATTGAGCCATATTCTGCAGACAATAATACTTATGCAGTATTTAAATCTTTCAGAACACCGGGTTCATTACCCTGGACTTGTTCTACAGATGAGCATAATTCTTACAACGAGATAAGGAATTCGATTCAGCAAACGAACAGGGTTGCCAGTTCAACGGGCGAATTAAAAACCATGCGTCTGGCACAATCCTGCAATGGAGAATATGCAAATTACTTTGGCGCAACCAGTGCAGCAGACGTTGCCCTCGTACTTGCTGCTTTCAACGCTACATTAACCCGTAGCAATGGTTGTTATGAAAGAGATCTGGGTTTGCACCTCAATCTGATTGCCAACACAACCAGCGTAATTTATTATAATGCTGCAACAGATCCTTATTCAACGACTTTATCGAGCTGGAATCTTTCATTGCAACAAACGCTTACTACCAATATTGGCAGTGCCAACTATGATATCGGTCATATGTTTGGTGCTTCCGGAGGTGGTGGTAATGCAGGATGTATCGGTTGCGTATGTACGAATCCTGCAAACAGCTCTTCACTAGGAAAAGGAGCAGGTATCACTTCTCCTGCAGATGGTATTCCTGAAGGAGATAATTTTGATATTGATTATGTAGTACACGAAGTTGGTCACCAGTTAGGTGCCAACCATACGTTCTCACATAACCTTGAAGGATCAGGTGTAAACAAAGAAGTTGGTTCTGGTATTACCATTATGGGTTATGCAGGTATCACTACCCGGGATGTTGCTCCTCACTCAATTGACATTTATCACCAGGCTTCTATTGCTCAGATCCAGGCGAACCTGGCAACAAAAACGTGCCCGGTGACCACCAATATTTCAGCTACCAATGCAACACCGGTAATTAGTACTCTTTCTAATTATACAATTCCTATCAGTACGCCATTTGCATTAACCGGAACGGCTACAGATGCAAATCCGGGCGATGTGCTTACCTATTGCTGGGAACAGAATGACAATGCTACTACATCCGGTGCAAACAGTATTGCCAGTGTAACCAAAACAACCGGTCCGAACTGGTTAACTTTCAGTCCATCTACTTCACCTACAAGATTATGTCCTCAATTGTCGACCATTCTTGCCGGTGGTGTAACTACTGGTCCTTTACCAGGTGGAGATGCAGGAACCAATATTGAGGCATTAAGTTCTGTTTCAAGAACATTAAACTTCAGACTAACGGTAAGGGATAACTCCCCGTACAGTTCTACTGCTCCGGTAAAAGTAGGACAAACCGCTTTTGCTGATATGGTAGTTACTGTATCGAATACATCAGGTCCGTTTAACGTAACCTCACCGAACACCGCCGTTTCATGGGTTGGTGGTTCATCTCAGAACATTACCTGGAATGTTGCCAACACAACCAATGCTCCGGTAAGCTGTGCGAATGTTAAGATATCATTGTCTACCGATGGCGGACAAACATTCCCAACTGTACTGGCTGCCAGTACAGCGAATGATGGAACCGAAACATTGGTCATTCCAAATACAGCAACAACAACAGCCAGAATTAAAATCGAAGCTGTAGGCAATATCTTCTTTGATATTTCTAACAGCAACTTCACGATTACATCCGGTGCTGGTACTTTAACAACCATTACAACATCTGCTGTATCACCAGTTACTTATTGCGCAGGTGCTGCAGTGAGTGTACCATTTACAACAAATGCCGCAGCCAATGCCGGTAATGTATTTACTGCTCAACTGTCAAATGCAGCTGGTTCATTTGCTAGTCCGGTTAACATCGGAACTTTAACATCAACAGCAGCTGGAACAATCTCTGCTACTATTCCAGGCGGAACAACTGCAGGAAGCGGTTATCGCATCCGTGTAGTGAGTTCAAATCCTGCAGTAACAGGATCAGACAATGGAGCTAATATTACAGTGAATGTTGCTCCAACAGCTTCAAACATTACAGCAGGTGGTGCTACAACTTTCTGTGCCGGTGGTAATGTGGTTCTTAGTGGCAATGTTGGTGGAACCTGGAGCACAGGTGCTACTACCAGCAGCATCACTGTAACAACTGCAGGTACCTATTTTGTAACCAATACGAATAGCTGCGGATCTGTACAATCAAATTCAATTACTGTTACCGTTAATCCTCAGCCAGTAGCTTCAACCATTACAGCAGGCGGTGCAACAACCTTCTGCGCTGGTGGTTCATGTAGTATTGAGTGGCAATGCAGGTGGAACCTGGAGTACAGGTGCTACTACCAGCAGCATCACTGTAACATACTTCAGGTACATATTTTGTAACGAATACGAATAGCTGCGGATCGGTTCAATCAAATTCAATCACTGTTACCGTTAATCCTCAGCCAGTAGCTTCAACCATTACAGCAGGCGGTGCTACAACCTTCTGCGCTGGTGGTTCAGTTGTATTGAGTGGTAATGCTGGTGGAACCTGGAGTACAGGTGCTACTACCAGCAGCATCACGGTAACTACTTCAGGTACATATTTTGTAACGAATACGAATAGCTGCGGATCGGTACAATCAAATTCAATCACTGTTACCGTTAATCCTCAGCCAGTAGCTTCAACCATTACAGCAGGCGGTGCTACAACCTTCTGCGCTGGTGGTTCTGTTGTATTGAGTGGTAATGCAGGTGGAACCTGGAGTACAGGTGCTACTACCAGCAGCATCACGGTAACTACTTCAGGTACATATTTTGTAACGAATACGAATAGCTGCGGATCAGTACAATCGAATTCAATCACTGTTACCGTTAATCCTCAGCCAGTAGCTTCAACCATTACAGCAGGCGGTGCTACAACCTTCTGCGCTGGTGGTTCTGTAGTATTGAGTGGTAATGTTGGTGGAACCTGGAGTACAGGTGCTACTACCAGCAGTATCACTGTAACTGCATCAGGTACTTATTTTGTAACCAATACGAATAGCTGCGGATCGGTTCAGTCGAATTCAATCACAGTAAGTGTAATTGCTTTACCAACCGTTTCTTTCAGCGGACTGGCCAGTAGCTATCCTGTTAATGGTGCTGCTGTAACCTTAACGGGTTCACCAGCCGGTGGAACATTCAGTGGTACAGGAATTTCAGGTAATACCTTTAACCCTGCAACAGCAGGCGTAGGTGGTCCTTATACCATCACTTATACCTTTACAAACGGTAGCGGTTGTACGAACTTCAGTACGCAGCAAACAACAGTAACTGCAGCCTGTACAACACCTGCAAGGCCAGGTACGATCACCACAGTTGGCGGTACGGCTAAGGTTTGTCCGGGTGATGTTAAATCTTACAGCATTGCTGCTGTAGCCGGTGCCACCTCATACACATGGACAGCTCCTCCGGGAGGTTCCATTACGACAGTGTACAGGGAACAACCCTTGTAACCATAACTTATACAGCCGGATTTACAGTGGGTGATTCATTAAGAGTTACTGCCAATAATGCCTGCGGAAGCAGTCAGGCCAGGGCTTTGAAAATCAACCGCAATTCAAATGCATCTACTCCAAGTGCCATTACAGGAACGATCTATGGAGTTTGTAACCAAAGTAATGTTGCTTATTCTGTAACGAATGTTGCAGGCGTTACTTATGCATGGTCATGGAATGTTGCCAATGCAAGCATTGTATCAGGTCAAGGAACCAATGCCATTACAGTTAGTTTTGCATCCACATTTGTAACTGGTAAATTATCAGTTACAGCAACGAATGCATGTGGCACATCAAACGCCAGAACCATCAGCGTTTATGCAAGACCGGCAGTTCCGGGAGCTATTACCGGAGCGACTTCTGTTTGTTCAATGGAACAGGGAGTAGCTTATTCAATTGCGCCGGTTGCGAACGCCAGTTCTTACATCTGGTATGCTCCTAGTGGATCAACCATCACGGATGGTGTAACAACATCAACCAGTAGTTCTTTTGCAACCACTGCCACCAGCGTGTTTGTAAACTTCGGTTCAACTGCTGGCCAGGTAAGAGTGAAAGGGGTTAACAGTTGTGCTCAGGGTGGAGTAGTTGCTACAACAGTAAGTTTTGCAGTTTGTAAAAATGCTCCGTTCGCTTCTTCAGAAATGAACAACCCATCTGCTGTTGTTTTCCCGAATCCTTCAAAAGGTAATTTCAGTATCAGGATCGCTAATGAAAAAACGACCACTGCTATTACTGATGTAACTGTATTGAATGAATTCGGACAACAGGTTTATAAAGGCCGTGTAAATATTGTCAATGGCAATATCAGCCTTAACCTGGAAGACAAACTCATCAATGGAATCTATATGGTTCAGTACACAGTTAGTGGGAAAACCATTGTTAAGAAAGTAATGATCAGCAAATAACAGATCATCTCATATTAAAATCCCGTCATTGCAGAATGGCGGGATTTTTTTTATAGGCTATTACTGGTTTCTTTATTGAGCACTTCAACTGTTTTCCGGTAATAAGAAAAAGCTTCATCGGGGGATTCACCAATACAAACAATGCCCATCTTCCCAAACTGAGAAAGTGCCCCGATCATATGAAACATAACACCTTTCTGGGTTGAGCCATCGAAATGCAAACCATGGAGCATGGCAATATCAATCAGATCGGGAGGTGTCAATCCTTTATACTGCTCTTCCAGCAGATTATCTGAGGCAAAATAATAACGGTGCTGGTTATTCGGCGTCACAAAAAAACCATTCTCTTCTTCATAGTGTCCATTGGTCAGAAACTGCATCATCAGGTATGGATGTGTTGTTCCGCCTTTCCGCAAATTGATTTCAATGGCATAATGTTTCCATCCTGTTTCTTCCTTCACTGAAATAAAATCAATGCTGAAACGTCCTAAAACACCTTCTTCCCTTCAGCACTGTTTGATATTTTCCTGCTGATAGCAGCTATCTCCTTACGGTAAGCCATACTCGCCGGGAAATGAGCACCAATAAAAACCTGCCTGCTTTCTCCACCCAGATACCTGGTCGTGCGTAGAAATAATATCAACTTCACCAAAAGGATTGATACGGCATTGTACAGAAGGAGAGGCTTTAACAGTACCGTCTACAAAAGCTTCTACAATGCCACCCATCTCCTGAAATTTCTCGAGGAACTCTTTAATGTTCATTTCAGCTTGCTACGGGAATAAGTATCGTTGTGTAATGAATCATTGAGTAAATCGGTTAGTTGAATTATTGAAACCCCTGATGGAAATTTCAACACAGCATTCCCATCTCCTGAAAAACCATCATTCAGTTTTACAACTGCTTTATTCAGTTCAGGAAATTGTTGCTTGAGTTCAACCAGCGCATTGATTATATCATTCCTGGTATGAAGATTTTCTTTGCCGGGTGGCATTAAAACGGCTGCTTTCCTGAAAATACCCCGGCTGCCGCTTTTCGTTCCGAAAAAATTAAGCGAGGGATCACAACCATACACAGGTACGCCGAGCTTTACTGCCAGTGTTCTTTCAAAAGCAGTGCTGTTAAAACAGGCAATATGTGTTACATGCCCTGGATGAATATGATTCCGGAGGCGTTGAATCAGTCTTTCACGGCTAAGGATTTTTTCTGTGAGGGAAACAGGAGATGCGTCATAACAACTCAGCAGTGTTAATCTTTCACGAGCATGATATCCGGTGATCCCTGGGAGTAAATGCAGGTAATAATCTATGATCACGGGATCAATGGGCATACTACTCACATAAATAATATGTGTCCGCGGCATGCGCAACAACATCAGCAGGCAAAGCAATCTTTCTTCATAATACAATGCACCTGAAACTTTGGCCAATACCTGCTGATCGAGTGTAAGGCTGGGTATAACGATGATGGTTTTACAAGCCAGGTTATCGGGAAAAAAAAGTTCAAACTGGTTCCTGAATCCTTTTTGCAATTCATTGAACAGGGCTATTTCGGCAGCCGATCCAGGTTCCGGAGATGACTGCATTCCGATAAAGTTCAGGAAGTCACTGGTTGTTTGTGTACCCATATAAACAGCAATATGAGTAAAATAAATACCTGCATGAATGAGATTCGTCATGTATATACCCGAATAAAATCATGCAGCATGCACTTTGAGTGGATTCTTTGTCAAATACCCATAAAATAAGCGTACCTTGAAGGAATGAATGGAAACAATATTGTGCAGTTCGTTTTTTTTGAAACGATTCTGTCACCCGAGCAATTTGTACCTCAATGGATGCAATACAGCAAACAGGCGGGACATGATTCAAATATTATTCTTCAACATACCAGCAATAAAGGGCATTTCAGGTATATATCACAGCATCCTTCACAGGGAAATGGCTTTAAATTTACCTTTGATAAAACAAGAAAAAAATCTCCGTTACCGGAAATATCCGTGAGGGTAAAGCAGGCCGGAGGTTATTCTTTAGTTGAACCTGCTGATCATACAAAATGCGGAAGTGGGGAAGTAAAGTTATTGGTGTTCCTGATGAAGCACAGTAACGATATTGAAAAACTGAAAGAAATAAAATCCATCCGGCACATTAATGTGTATGAGCCATTTTATGAAAATTGTCAGTATGAAATGATACTTGAAATTTTTGCTTCCAGAAAGCATGCCGAAGAATTATTGAAAACATTACAGGACGCATATATGGCAGATACTGCGATCTACAGCGTTTGTTCCACATCATCGAAGGCTATGATTAAACAGATGCCGTTGGTCAGGGTATAATTTTTACATTCACAGCATTGGCGCCTTTCATTCCCATTTCAACTTCAAAACTGACATTGTCTTTTTCTTTCAATGTTCCGGTAACAGAATTGACGTGCACAAAAATGCTTTCACCTGTTTTCGAATCACGGATGAAACCATAACCCTTCTCACCATTGAAATGCGTTACTAGTCCGGTACGTGGCGCATCATCTTCGGGATTGTAAACCTGGCGGGGAACGCCTATTTCAATATCTTCTGCTTTGATCTGCCTGCGGTTGCGGGGATCAGGTGGAGTTGCAGAAAGGTTTCCATTCTCATCAATATAAGCCATCATACTGTCGAGATCATTACCATTTTTTGGTTTGTCTTTTCGTTCAAGCTTCTTTTCAACTTTTTGCTTTTTGAGCATTTGTTTTTTCTTTTCTCTTTCTCTTTTATTCCAGGTTTCTGACATCAGTGAATGACTTTAATTAAAAATAAGGTTTACGTAAATCTTAATGGGAAGTAGCGCAGTATCGGCTGAAAATGATCAGGAGACAGTATAAAGATAGTCTAAATTATTCTGATAATGGCCAGACGCTCCAGAAATAGATAAACCAAATGAATGGTTGTAACAGAGCCTGTTACCTCGTTCGTTTTCGGGCATTCACAAAATTATAACAGCGATTACAGATACAATACGAAAATAAATAGGAGAATGCCGATTTTAAAGCTTATCTTTACAGAGTTAAATTGAGTTTATCGCACTTTGTAGGTGAATGATTTTTTCTGCTACGCAGCTTCTGCTACTTTTTTAGTCTTCTTTTACTCTGCTAAATCTCAATCATTTTTTATCTATTAATTTTTTTTATGAACATTTATGTTTCAAATTTAAGCTTCAACGTTCAGGATGAAGACTTAAGGGGATTTTTTGCTGAGTACGGAGAAGTAACTTCAGCCAAAGTAATTATTGACAGGGCTTCACAAAGAAGCAAAGGTTTCGGTTTCGTAGAAATGTCGGATGACGCAGCTTCACTGAAAGCGATTGAAGAACTCAATGGATCTGTAGCTGATGGCCGCAGTATCAGGGTTATGGAAGCAAGACCAAAAGAAGACAAACCAAAAAGCCGTTCATTTTCATCGGCCTGGTAAATAAATGAATGCCCCGGAACAAAACCCGGGGCATTTTCTTTTTAACTTAAATACAATACAATATGGCACCTGATGTTATTGAAAAATATGTAGAATCCAAACAGGTATCGGGATCACCCGTAAGTATCTTTTTTAAACAAAGAAGTACCATTAAAGGAATCTTCATTCAGGACTATGACTATAAGGATATGAAACAGCGCAATTTCTGGCGCATCGTTCCCGAATCTAAAATTGAAGAATGGCAGAAATCGCACGACAACAGTTTAGCCAAACTGTTCTGTGGAGCCGATTTCTCTAAACTGAAATAATTTCCGGAGTTTCATTTTTAATATCTCCAACTTATTCAATGCTGGTGCAGGTTTCCTGTATCAGCATTCTTTTTTTTAAGCCACTTCAAATTCAAAGGGAGGCGAATCATTTGCCGGCTTTCACTTAATGAGTATAATCATACCATCTTTTGATTTACATCATAGAATCCACGCCTAACTACCCCCAACTTTGAACAGTCAAATCACCTTTAAACTTACACAATGAGTTATACAAACGCGGTTAATCTGGGCAGTAGCCACCAGGAATGGTTAAAAAAACTTGATTTTTATAAAGATGAAATCGGATTCCTTGAAAAACGACTTTCGGAAGTGACCGTCAAAAATACGCACCATGATGCCAAAGCCGGTGCCGAGCATTTTCAGAATCAATTCATCATACAACGAAATAATATTGATGAACTGAAGCATGTGATCAACGGACATACACACGAAGTTTTTGAAGATGTTTCCAAACATGTTGGAAGGGTAGAAGAAGGAAAAATGGCAGATCATGAAAAAATCGGACAGGACGTAAATCAACTCGAAAAAGTAATCAATGAACTCCGTCAGGAATTCAATAAATATGTAGCAAAATGGATTTAAGTTGCTAACCTGTATAGTGTCAATGGCCGTACCATTTCTTTGGGCGGCCTTTTTAAATTATTATAGATAAATCAACCGGTATCAACACCAGGCAAACCATATCATTTTTTTTTATTGTCATTTACCTTTTATCATCGGGTATTACACATGAATTGTGCAAACTGCCCGACATGGCAGAACATTTTGTTCAGCACCGGCAAAAAAGCAACAAAATATCCTTACTGAGTTTTCTTTATAAACACTATTGTGTTGCACACGACAATGACAACGATGGGCCACAAGATGCCGAACTTCCCTTTAATAACGTACATACATCAGATTTTAATCCGGCTTTTTCGATCAAACCTTTGATGTTTCCAGAATATATTATCACCCCTGAATTTATAATTGAAATAAAATTTCCTGAACAAAAACCAGATGGCGTAATCTGTAACTTCCCGGAAGACATCTGGCAACCTCCCAGATGCTGCTGAATACTTAATCAAAGACATTTATTCTTAACATTAAATTTTCAGCAATGAACAGTACACACCTTCATTTGCTGCTCAATCATTTTCCGATCATCGGAACCCTGATTGGCAGCGGACTCCTGCTTGCAGGAATATTTCGTAAAAATTATCAGCTTTCCAATAGTGCATTAGCAGTGCTCTTTATAATGGCCGTAATTGCCATCCCCGTTTATCTTACCGGTGAACCGGCTGAAGAATCAGTAGAAAAAATCAATGGCATTGCAGAACCGATGATCGAAGCACATGAATCAGCAGCTACTGTAGCGATCTGGCTGATGATGACAACTGGTTTAACGGCATTGATAACGCTCATCATTCAGTTCAAAAGAAAAACTTTTAAACCAGCTTTCAATCATATGGTAGCATTGTTTGCTTTAATATGTTTTGCAGCCATGGCCAGAACAGGTTACCTTGGCGGACAAATCCGTCATACAGAAATCAGTTCTGCTGCAGGCATAAATGCAACCGGCATCGAAATAAAAGATAAAGGCGAAGAAGCCGACAATGATTAATCATTTTACGGGTGGTATTAATCTGATACCACCCGTTTCAAAACGTCACTGATGAATGAGCAGCTACCAGGTTTAAATGAAGAACAGGTTCAGGCAAGCAGAGCATTGCATGGAACCAATAAACTGGATTTAAAAGAAGACCGGGTATTACTGGATGTTCTGAAAGGCATTGTTACAGAACCAATGTTCATCCTTTTATTAGTCGCCTGTATGATCTATTTCCTACTGGGTGAAATGAAAGAAGGAATAATTATGCTCATTTCAATCCTGATCGTTGCGGGCATTTCCCTTTTCCAGGATTACCGGAGTAAAAATGCTGTGAGGGCTTTGAATCAATTGGCTGCAGCCAGATCAACGGTAAGGCGTAGGGGAAAAGACATTAAAATTTCATCTGAAGAAATTGTTAATGGAGATATACTGCTGTTGGAAGAAGGAGAAATTGTAGCAGCTGATGGCGTCATATTACAGGCAAATGATTTTTCACTGAATGAATCAATGCTCACAGGTGAATCATTATCTGTTACAAAAACGGCAGCTGATAATAGCGTTGTTTACAAAGGCACATTGGTTAGCAGTGGTAGTGCCGTTATTAAAGTAAATGCGGTTGGCAGAGAAACGATGTTTGGCAAAATCGGCATCTCCCTAAAAGAAATCAGTATTGTAAAAACACCACTACAACTTCAGATAAGTTCATTTGTAAAAACAATGGCCTGGGTGGGAGGAGCTGCATTTCTGCTGGTAGTAGCCGTTAATTATCTGCAATCGGAAAACTGGGTTCAGTCTTTGCTGCAGGGACTAACGCTGGCCATGAGTGTACTTCCCGAAGAAATTCCTGTTGCATTCAGTACTTTCCAGGCATTGGGCGCTTTCAGGCTGCTTAAAAACAATATTATCGTAAAACAACCACAATACGTTGAAACGCTGGGTTCAGCCACGGTCATCTGTACCGACAAAACAGGAACCATTACACAGAACAAAATGAGCATTGCTTTTTTGTATGATGCAGATTCAAACACTGCAACAGCTCCTGTTACAGGTAAAAATAACAAGTATGATCAGTTGCTTGAATTCGCCATGTGGAGCAGTGAAACGAATCCTTTTGATCCGATGGAGAAGGCAATACATCATGTTATATGAACAAAATACGGTAAGGGATAAACGAAATGAATACAAACAGGTTCATGAGTATCCGATCAGCGGCAATCCCCCGATGATGACACATATATTCAGTCATTCCGGTGAAACGATCATTGCTGTAAAAGGGGCTCCTGAAGCCATTTTAAGGCAATCGGAGCTTACTCCTGAGGAATCAGCTCATTACACCAGCGTGGCAAAAGAATATGCTTCTAAAGGGTTCAGAGTACTGGGTGTGGGGAAAGGTAGTTGGAAAGAAGCACACTGGCCGGTGTCACAGGAAGAATTTGTATTTCAGTTTCTGGGGTTACTGATATTCCAGGATCCTCCGAAAGAAAATATACGTACAACACTGGATACATTCAGGCAAGCTGGCATTTCTGTAAAAATGATAACAGGCGATTTTCCCGAAACGGCGCTTGCAATCGCTGAACAGGTTAATCTCGAAAACAACCATGAAGTAATTACAGGTAAGGAAGTTTTATTGCTGAACAAAGAAGCCTTACGTAAAAGGGTAACCGAAGTTAATATTTATGCCCGTATGTTCCCGGAAGCAAAGCTGAAAGTAATTGAAGCACTCAAAGACAATGGCGAAATTGTTGCAATGACCGGCGATGGTGTAAATGATGGCCCGGCTTTAAAAGCAGCCCATATCGGTATTGCCATGGGCGTAAGGGGAAGCGAAGTAGCTAAAAGTGCGGCATCCCTGATACTGGCAGACGATGATCTCTTTCACATGACCGAAGCTGTTGCCCTGGGAAGAAAAATTTCCGATAACCTGAAAAAAGCCATTCAATACATTGTTTCAATTCATATACCCATCATCCTGATCGTTGCGGTTCCTTTGTTTTTATCCTGGCAATATGCCCAGCTATTTTCCCCCGTACATGTAATCTTCCTGGAACTGATCATGGGGCCAACCTGTTCTATCATTTATGAAAATGAACCGATGGAACCGGGCACAATGAACCGCCCTCCGGTTAAAAATCATTACCGCTTTCTTTCGTTCAGACAATTGAGCCTGAGTATCATTCAGGGACTATTGATTACAGCGGGCTGCCTCGGAGCAGGTTATTACTTTATGCAGATCGGTGAGAGTGAAAAAACAGTACGCACCATAGTTTTTACAACGCTTCTCTTTTCGAATATATTTCTCACACTTGCCAACAGATCTTTCAAGTATTCATTCTGGCAAACGATTGGATACAAAAACAACCTGATGTACTTAATACTATCGGTAACTACCATATTTATCTTCCTGATACTTTATGTTCCGTATATGAGGGGAATATTTAATCTGGAACTCATTTCTGTAAAACAAATATTGATAACCATTGCAGTTGCACTTATTTCAGTTGGCTGGATAGAAATCTGGAAAATAAGCAGGAAACACAACGATTGAATTTGTTACTAACATTTATCATACAGATACCTTTTATAAATCATTTTATCTGCTGAACCGATGCTGTTTCTTTATCAATTAATAAAAAGATACACTGTTTAAACATTGATAAAGCTGGTATTTACACGTTTTTATCTAATTTGTTGTCATATATCACAACACTGATAAAAAGGGGCTATTTATCAAAAAAACAGGGTTTTCCCCGGTTGCTGTCTGAACATTGTTTGATTATTTTGTCTGATAACCCGAACACCCTGGAACACCTTTAAACCAGTTCTATTGAAACTGAAATCTACAACAGACCAGGTACTGGTATCGGTAATAATGTTGTTATTACTTGCGATCTTTATAATCGTAGGTATATCACTTAACCAATCAAGACAGGTTGCAGAGTCGGGCAGGATGGTTACTCATACACAAAGAGCATTGCTTCAGTTCCAGAAGCTCAGCACCAATATGGCCAATATCGGCTCGTACACAAAGAGTTATTTAATTTCAAATGACATTAGTTTACTTCCCAGAATACATCGTGCTGATTCATCCATCAGAGCACAGATTGATACGGTTAAGAAAATAACGGCCGACAATATTGTTCAGCAACGCAATATAGATACACTCACCAAAAACTTAAAAACCTTACTAAGTATCTGCCGTGAGTTAACTTCCAAACCCTTTGAAGGGCCGAATGATGAAATTTCGGATGAGAATAAATACCTCGATACCCTAACAATACAAATCAGGCGTGAGATTCATAAAATAGAACTGATCGAAAATGATTTATTGGGTCTCAGAACCCAAGAATACAAAGAAAAATCAGCACAGCATTTTAATATACTTATTACAATAGTAGGATTAACGTTGCTGATCCTTGCTTTTTTTCTGCATAAGATCAGGAATGATTTCATGGAGAAAAAGAAAAGAGAAGCTATACTCACGAAATTCAACGATGAACTTGAGGAAAAGGTTTGGGATCGTACCAGTGAATTGCTGAAATCGAAGAATGCACTGGAGAAAACCATGCTCCGCATCACAGATGCATTTATTGCACTCGATAAAGACTGGAAATACACTTATGTAAATAAGAGCGCAGCCAAACTGGTGAAAATGAAACAGGAAGATATGATCGGCAAAAATGTATGGGATCTGTTTCCGCAGGCTGTCGATTCGGCTACCTACCATGCTTTTCACCGGGCAATGCTATCGCAGCATTATGAGCACAACTTCGATTACTATGCACCGTTGGATCTGTGGCAGGAAAATCATATTTATCCGTCGCCGGAAGGGATCACAGTGTACATCCGGGATGTTACTGAAAATAAAAGAGCAGAAGAGAATATTCTGAAAGTTAACCGGCTATATTTCTTTATCAGCCAGGTAAACCAGATGATCGTTCGTACAACTGATGAGCAAACTCTTTTCAGTGAAGCCTGCAGGATAGCTGTTAAACTCGGGGAATTCCGGATGGCCTGGATCGGAATGATCGATGAATCGAAAGGAAAGGTTATTCCGGTTATGTATGCCGGAGAAGAGAAGGATTATCTTACCAAAGTAAAAGTCATTTCCCTCGAAGATGTTGAAAAGGGAAAGGGCATTACCGGCAGAGCTATTAAAGAAGGCAGGTATATTATTTCAAACGACATTGAAACAGATGTGAACATGGAACCCTGGCGTGAAGGAACACTGGAGCGGGGTTATTTATCCTGTATGTCTTTACCCATCATTAAATTCGGTAAAGTTGTAGGGGCATTTACCTTTTATTCCGGCGTAAAATATTTTTTCGACCAATCAGAAATTGAATTACTGGAAGAAGCAACAGGAGATGTGGCTTTTGCATTGGAAAACATGGAAAAAGAAAAGCAACGCAAAAATGCAGAAACTGCAATTATCGTTGCCAATGAACGCTTTGAAATGCTGGTCGAGGCTACCAATGCTGTGATATGGGATTGGGATCTTATCAGCAATAAATTCTGGTGGAATAATAATTACTATAACCATTTTGAATATTCAGTTGAAAAAATAAGTCCGGGTTTAGCAGCCTGGAGGCAAGGCATTCATCCCGAAGACAGAGAGCGCATTATTACAGGAATTCAGGATGCAATCGATACAGGCAAAAAATCCTGGTCGGATGAATACCGTTACCTGACACAGAACCGCGAAATCATGCATGTATTCGACCGGGGATTTATCATTTATGATACAGCAGGTAAGCCTTACCGTATGATAGGCTCTGTGCAGGATCTTACAGCCTTTAAAAAAGTACAAAAGGAAATAATCAAAGAAAAAAACTTGTCCGATTCCATCCTCAATAGTTTACCCGGTATATTTTATCTCTATGACAGGAACGGGAAATTTAAAAGATGGAATAGAAATTTTGAAATTGTTTCGGGCTATACTTCTGAAGAAGTAAGTAAAATGCACCCGCTTGATTTCTTCCTGGAAGAAGAAAAAGCATGGTTGTCAGCAAAAATCTCCAATGCTTTTGTTACCGGCGAAGAAAACGCACAGGCAAATTACCTCACCAAATCGGGCCGCACCATTCCTTATTACTTCACTGCTATCGTCATTGATTTTGAAGATGAACCCTGCCTGATGGGTGTTGGAATCGACTTTTCTGAAAAAGTTAAAGCGCATGACGACTTAAGGCAGACAACCGAAAAACTGCAACAGTTAACAGCGCACCTTTTGCAGATACGTGAAGAAGAAAGAAAAAGAATCGGCCGTGAGATTCACGATGAACTCGGGCAACAACTTACTGCTATTAAAATGGATATTTCCTGGATTGACAAAAAAATTCCGGATGATGCAGAAGCGTTAAAAACAAAACTTAAAAATGTTATTCACCTTCTGGATGGAAGCAATCAGTCGATCAGAAGAATTCTCAGTGAATTAAGACCCAGTATTCTTGATGAACATGGTCTGCCCGAAGCACTGGCCTGGCTGAGTCGCAGGTTTACCGAGAATACCGGTATACTGGCAATTTTTACCAGTGATATCCCCCGGTTGAAATTATCAGAACCTATAAATACCTGTGTATACCGAATATACCAGGAAGCACTTACCAATATAACCCGTTATGCACAGGCAACCAAAGTAACGGCAACGCTTACACTAAATAATGAACAGCTTCATTTCGAAGTGGAGGATGATGGAATTGGATTTGACCTCAATGCAAAGCCCCCTAAAAAATCTTTCGGTTTACTGGGCATTAAAGAGAGAGCAGGTGGTGTTGGAGGTAATTTTCATATTGTATCTGAACCAGGGGCCGGAACTAAAATTATTATTGAAATACCCGTAACCAGTTAAAGAAAACTAACCCATTTTATGAACATTAGAAAAATCATTCTGGCCGACGACCATAGTATTATCAGAGTGGGCCTGGTTCAGATCCTGAAAGACGAATATCCTTCTATAGAAATCAAGGAAGTAAGTAACGGTGAAATGCTGATCAAAGAAATCATGTTAAATGAGTACGACCTGGTTATTTCAGATCTCGACATGCCCGGGAGAAGTGGATTGGAAGCATTGGAACAAATCAAACTGATCAGGCCCGAATTACCTGTTCTGATCCTGAGTATTTATCCGGAAGAAATATATGCAGTCAGGGTTTTAAAGGCCGGAGCATCCGGTTACCTGAACAAAAATTCAGCACCCAATGAATTGATTTCAGCTATTACCAGGATAAGCCTGGGAAAAAAATACATTACCCAGGAGGTTGCCGAAAAACTGATCGATTTAAAAGATGAGAAAAACCCACATGAACTGCTTTCTAATCGTGAATTTGAAATTTTTAAATTGCTCGCCCTGGGAAAAACCATCACCCAGATCGCCGAAATGCTCTCCCTGGCTATGTCTACAATAAGCACTCACCGCAGCAGGATAATGGAAAAATTACACCTGAACACCAATGCAGAACTAACCCGTTATGCGATCAGTCAGCGCATCATCCGGGATGTTGAAAAATAACCTTAAAGCCTGTTTGTATTAATAGCCACTTGTGTGCTACCTTTTGTAGTATTAAAACTACCCCCCTTACAAATTCCTACTAGCAAAATTGTATATGTACGGCTATTTCAAAGGCCCGTTCTATTACCTTACTTTGTTATGAAAATCTATCCCAAATCCCAATGACTATCCTGTTAGTTGAAAACTCAGTATTACTCATCGAGCGGCTTAAGGATATTATTATGGATTCCGGTGAAGGGGTTCAATTACATTGTACGTCAAAGCAAATTGAAGCAATAGAACTATTTGAAAAAATTGATCCCGATGTGGTTATCATGGATGCCTACCTTCCGGGAAATCAGTCAACTGATTTGTATAAAAAAATGAAAAAAAGAAATGAGGAGGTGTTGATTGTCATTCTTTGTTACAAAGCAGTATTTATGAATTTCGATTGTTACATTCAAAAAAACGCAGATTTTATTATCGACAAATTTCATGAGTTTGAAAGTATTCCTTCCTTACTCAAATCCATAGCCCAATCCATCAATTCAATCCAACCAAAATGAAAACTGCTGCACCCTTCAATCATTTGTTCGAAAACATTCTGAAACCGGTATACACCTGCGATCCGAAAGGTTATATCACTTATTACAACAAAGCCGCCGCTAATCTATGGGGTAGAAATCCTGAAAAAGGAAAAGAACTCTGGTGTGGCTCCTGGAAGGCATTCCATCCGGATGGCACACTGATACCAAATGATCATACTCCCATGGCCAATGCAGTTAAAACAAAACAACCTGTGAAAGGAGAAGAAATCATCATTCAGCGTCCCGATGGCACTTACCGTTATGTACGGCAGAATCCTAGTCCGGTCTTTGATGAAAACGGAAACTTTACCGGCGGAATCAATATCCTGGTCGATATTACAGACCGCATTGAAAAAGAACGAAACCACAACAACCAGTTCAAAACCCTGGTAGAACAGGCAGCAGATGGTATTTTTCTATTTGCAGAAAATGGTCGTTTCCTTTCAGCCAATAAAAGTGGTGCCAGTATGCTTGGTTATTC
>JBAOHS010000008.1:0-519234 GCA_037045295.1 Ferruginibacter sp. | reverse complement strand
TTGAGAGAGTCGTGGAGTGGATGGACTGGGTAATTGGTTAATTGGGTAATTGGGCAATTGGGTAACTGGTTAATTGGTTGATCGGAGTAGTAGCTAACTTGTCAACCAATCAACCAATTAACCAATTAGCCAATTAACCAATTAGCCAATTAACCAATTACCCAATTAACCAATCAACCAATTACCCATTCCCTGTTCGCGCAGCGCATACAATTGATTCCACAGCCGCTGGGCGCTAGAATGAAGCCTTATGAGCGAATCAACCCAGGGCGTCTCGGTGCCCTTTGACCCACAACGCAGCGAATCCTTCTTCGACGATGCCGATCGCGCAGATCAACATGGCGGCGAGGCGGCCCTGCTGGAAGCGCAGGCCACTGCCCTTTTTGCAGGCGACCTGCATGTTGAATCCGTTGAGATGCCCATTGACCCCGATCGCGATGGCCTGGTGGTGCTGCGCGGCCAGTTGTTGCGGCCCAGCTTCGAGGTCTTTCCGCGCTGGCTGCGCGAGCTCAACCAGCGCGGCTACACGCCGCTGTTGCGCCCTGATCCAGACGCCGGCCACGATGCCGCGGATGTGATTGTGCGCATTGGCCAGGGGCTGGGGCGGCGCGCCGCGTCGCGGTACGGCAACGCACGTGGTGCTCTTTCTGCTTACAGTGCTCAGCACGCTCTTTGTGGGCGCTATTTACAGCGACGCCGCGCTTCAGGCTACCTCACCGTGGGATCTGCTGCGCCCCGCTATTCTGCTGCAGGGCTGGCCCTTTGCACTGGGGCTGCTCTCCATCCTCACGGCGCACGAATTTGGCCATTACTTTGCGGCGCGCTTCCACAAAGTGGCCGTCACGCTGCCTTACTTTATCCCCATGCCCCTTGGCTTTGGCACGCTGGGCGTGTTCATTCAACTGCGTGAGCCTGTGCGCGACCGTCGCCAGCTCTTTGACATCGGCGTTGCAGGGCCGCTGGCGGGGCTGGTGCTGGCCGTGCCGATCTTTATGTTGGGCCTTTCCATGGCACACACCGAAATTGTGCCGCCCACACCCGGCATGACCTACTTTGGCAACAGCCTTTTTACGTTGGGGGCGCAGTTCCTCGTCTTTGGCAAATGGCTGCCCAACGCCGCCGGTGAGGATGTGGTTGTGAATCAGGTGCTGCTGGCGGGCTGGATCGGCCTGCTCGTCACGGCGCTCAACCTGCTGCCCGTGGGCCAACTGGATGGGGGCCACACCGTCTTTGCCATGTTTGGCGAGAAGGCGCGCACTTTCAACCTGATTGCGGTGGCGTTGCTGGCCGCGTCGGCGGTGGCGGGGCTGGCTGTCGTGCAGCAGTTCGCGCCGTGGCTTGCGCCTGTAGGCTACACCGGCTGGTTCATTTGGCTTATTCTCATCTTCTTCGTCATTGGCCCGTTTCACCCACCCGCGCTGGACGACGTGACCGAACTGGACGGCAGGCGCAAGGCGCTGGGCTTTGTCATGATTCTCATTTTTGTGCTGACCTTTTTGCCCGCGCCGCTGCGGACGCTGTAAGGGCTGCTGCGCATGGATAATGTCACTGCCATCGGCTGTACCATTCTGCCGGCCAAGGCGCCCACGCCCCGTATTCATTTGATTACACTGCTGCTGGCCACCTTTCTGGTGCTGATGGCCGGGCTGATGCGCATGCTGCCCCTGCTGCCCGATACCGACGAGCCGATTTTCGTTGAATCGGCAATGCGCATTGCCGCATCGGGCAACCTCGACCCCGGCTTCTATGGCAACCCCGGCACCACGCTCATCTACCCGCTCGCGCTGGGCGCGCACCTCTGGCACGCAGCCACGCAGCAGGGCATGTTGCTGCGCCCCGACCCGAATCTCGCAGCCGATTTTGCGGCCACGCCGTGGCACTACTACTATCTGAGCCGTTTGCTCACGGTTGCCTTATGGCCTGCTCGGCGTTGTATTCACCGCTCTTGTGGGCAAACGTGCCTTTGGCCGGCGCGCCAGTGGTTGGCGCATTGGGCTGGCGGCGGGCTGGTTCTTCGCACTTGGCCCACTGGTGGTGATGCACGCACGGCTTGTGCGCACCGACAGCGCCGCCACCGCCTTCGGCATGCTTGCGCTCTATCTGATCCTGCGCCTGCTGGATGCGCCTTCGTGGCGGCTGCACCTCGCTGCGGGCGTGGCAATTGGCCTGGCAATTGCCGCTCGCTACTTCATGGTTGCGCTCGTCGCCCCCCTGCTGGCCGTCGATCTTCTGCTCTACCTGCGCAGCCGCACGCTGGGGGCGCAGCCCTTTGCCTGGCAAGGCGCGTTCCCTGGGGCTACTCTCCGTGCCTGTTATTTTCTTGCTCTCGGTGCCCACGCTGCTGCCCAACTTTGCCAAAGTGGTGACTGACCTGCGCACCGAGGCGCGCAGCACGCACATGGGGGCCGACGGGCTTTCCTTCTTTGGCAACCTGCGCTGGTACGCAACCACTGGGCTGGTGCAGTCGGTGCAGTGGCCGCTGGCAATCGCCGTTTGGGCGGGTATTATCCTGCTTGTGGTTGAACGTGCGCTGCGTCCGCTACTCCTGCTGCTCTTCGCCCTAACCTTCCTTGTGGGCGTCTCGCTCTCGCCCCTGCACTGGCATCGCTGGATCATCCCGATTCTGCCGGTGCTGATGCTGGCCGCCGCGGTCACTCTTGACCGCCTCGCGAGCCTGGGCTGCACGGCGCAGCCCCCGCCTGGCAACGGCCTACTTTGGCGTGGGCGTGCTGTTGCTGCTGGCGTGGCCACTGGGGAAGACGATTCTGATGGACGTGCGCGATGCCGGCCCAAACACGCGCCTGGAAGCGCGTGCGTGGATGGCGGCGCACTTGCCGCCCGCGAGCCGCCTCCTGCAGGAGAGCTACGGCGCACCGCTCGATAATCTCTCCTTCCGCCTGCCGAAGCCATTCGCTCGCTCGCGGACACGGGTGATCTCCTCCGCGCTGCGCAACCTCGGGTATGATTATGTGGTTGCCAGCAGCGCAATCTATGATCGATACTTTGCCGAACCGGAGCGCTATCCAGACGAAATCGCCTTTTACAATCAATTATTCGCCACCAGTGCGCTGGTCAAGGAATTTGATCCAGCCTGGTACGAAAGCGGCCCGGTCATTCGCATTTATGCACCCTGAAACCCTGCGCCTGTTGAGGGCGCCATGTATCAAACGAGTTGATCATAATGACTGAAAGAACGCAGGGCAGCACAGACAAAGCCCTTACCATGCAGGAGATGATCCTGCGCCTGCACGAATACTGGGCGGCCCACGGCTGCACAATCTGGCAGCCCTACAGCGAAAAGGTGGGCGCGGGCACCATGAACCCGGCCACGGTGCTGCGCGTGCTTGGCCCCGAACCGTGGAACGTGGCCTATGTCGAGCCTTCTTTCCGCCCGGACGATGGCCGCTATGCCCAGAACCCCAATCGCATGCAGATGCACAACCAATATCAGGTGATCCTCAAGCCGGACCCCGGCAACCCTCAGGAGCTCTACCTGGGCAGCCTGGAGGCAATTGGGCTGGACCTGACGCGCCACGATGTGCGCTTTGTGGAGGACAACTGGGAATCCCCCGCGCTGGGGGCGTGGGGCCTGGGATGGGAAGTCTGGCTGGATGGCCAGGAGATTACCCAGTTTACCTACTTCCAGCAGGCGGGCAGCCTGCCGCTGGACCCCGTGAGTGTTGAGATTACCTATGGCCTTGACCGTATTGTGATGTACTTGCAGCACAAGGAGCAGGTGTGGGATGTGGAGGTGGACGGCGTTCACACCTACCGCGAAATCTACGCTGACGCCGAAGTGGAGCACTGCATCTACGACTTTGAACTGGCCGATGTGGATCGCCTGAAGACACTCTATGAGATCTACCGTGCTGAGGCGGACGCCTGCATTAAGCGCGGGCTGATCGTGCCGGCACACGATTTCATCCTGCGCCAAAGCCACACATTCAACCTGCTGGACGCACGCGGCGCGATTGGCGTAACAGAGCGCGCCAAGTTCTTTGCCGCCATGCGCAACCAGGCACGCGCCGTGGCCGAGCTGTACGTCAAGCAGCGCGCGGCCGAATGAGTATCCCTGGCTGCGGAACGGCGACGCCGAGAACACAGCGGTTCGTGCATCAACTTCGGCAACGCAAATTGTTGCAGTGAGCGCCCCGCAAACGCTGCTGCTCGAGCTTGGTTCCGAGGAATTGCCCCCCGCCGACGTGGTGGCGGGGATTGCGCAGATTGAGGAGAAGCTGGCCGCGCTGCTGGCCGAGGCAAAGCTTGCCTATACCGGCCTGCGCGTGACCGGCACAACGCGCCGTCTCGTCGCGCGCGTGGAGGGGCTGGCCCCCATGCAGGCCGACGAGGTGGTGGAGAAGCGCGGCCCCACGCTGGACCGCGCCTATGATGCTTTCGGCGCAGCCACGCCCGCCGCGCAGGGCTTTCGCGCGCGGGCAGGGGATTGATGTGGCCGATCTGGTGACGCGTGAGAATTATGTCTACGCCGTACGCAGCGTGGCCGGTCGCCCCACGGCGGCTGTGCTGCCCGAACTCCTGCTCAAATTGCTGGATGGCTTGCGCTGGGCCAAGACCATGCGCTGGAACAGCAGCGGCATTGGCTATCCCCGTCCGCTGCGCTGGATTGTGGCGTTGTACGGCGACCAGGTGGTTCCCTTGCAGTGGGCGGGTGCAACCAGTGGCCGCACGAGTCGCGGTCCCCGCTTCCGCGATGCTGCGGCGCGGCTGCCCGCAGGTGAATTCACTACCTTTGCAGTGGCTTCGGCGGATGCCTACGAAGAGGCTGTTGCCGCGGCAAGGCGTGATCCTGGATCGCGGCGCGCGCAAGGCGCGCGTGGCCGAACTTGTTCACCAGACAGCGGCCACGATCGGCGCCGTTGCCCCGGATGAGCCCGCTCTGCTCGATGAGATTACCGACCTGGTGGAGGCCCCCTTCCCCGTGCTCGGCCACTTTGAGGAGAAGTACCTCGACGTGCCGGAGCCTGTGCTGATTGGCGTCATGAAGAAACACCAGCGCTACTACCCCGTGAAGAAGGATGGCGCGATGATGCCCAACTTCATTACGGTGGCCAATGCCGACGAACTGGCGCGCCCCGAGGTTGTGCGCCAGGGCAACGAGGGCGTCATCCGCGCCCGCTATGCCGACGCCGCCTACTTCTTCCGGCAGGACACAGGCCGCCCGCTGGAGAGCTTTACGCCGCGCCTCGCCACGCTTACCTTCCACGAAAAGCTTGGCTCCATGTTCGACAAGGTGGAGCGCCTCAAGGTGCTGGCCCCGCAGGTGGCGCAGGCACTGGGCGCCACGGCCGAGGAAATGCAGGCCGTGGCGCGCGCCGCCGCACTGAGCAAAAGCGACCTGGTGACCAACATGGTCATCGAGATGACTTCGCTGCAGGGCGTGATGGGCGAAATCTACGCCCGCGCCGGTGGCGAGCCGGTGGCAGTGGCCACGGCGCTGCGCGAGCAATATCTGCCCAAATCCGCGGGGGATGCCAACCCCGCCACCACCGCCGGCCTCGCGCTCTCGCTGGCCGACAAGCTCGACAGCCTGGTGGGGCTCTTTGCCGTGGGCGCGATTCCCACAGGCAGCGCCGACCCCTTTGGCCTGCGCCGCGCCGCGCTGGGTATTGTGTACAACCTGCTGGAAACGGGCACCTCGTTTGACATGCCGCGCCGGGCTGCAAATGGCAGCCGCACTGCAACCCGTTGAGGTGACCGAGGCCAGTCTGGACGAGGCAGCCACCTTCATTGCGCGCCGCCTGCAAGGGGTGCTGGCCGATCAGGGCTACCCCTTTGACGTGGTGGATGCCGTGCTTGCCGTGCGCGCCGCTAATCCCGTAGCCGCGCGCCGCGCCGCCGATGCGCTGGCCGTCATGGTGCGCGAGCCCGACTGGGGCGACACCTTCACCGCCTACGCACGCACGGCGCGCATTACGCGCGCACGCTGCCCGAACGGCTGCCCCTCAACGCAGCGGCCTACGCTGAGCCCGTGGAGCACGCGCTGGCACGAGGCCGCCGCACAGGCAGTCCGGGCGCTGGCCGCCGTGGACGAGCCCGCTGCCATCCTCAGTGATCAACTGCGTGCCCTGCAGGGACCCATCAACGCCTACTTCGAGAAGGTGCTTGTGAATGCCGAGGAGCCAACACTGCGTGCGGCGCGCCTCGCATTGGTGCAGCAGGTGGCCGCCCTGCCCGCTGCCGTTGCCGACCTGAGCAAGCTGCAGGGCTTCTAGACTGAGAACAACAGCAACAATTCAGCGCAAAGGCTCAAAGGAAACAGAGAAACGCAAAGGAAAGCAATAGCACAGAAAGCAATAGCACAGAAAGCAATAGCACAGAAAGATCGTAGCTTCTCCTATGCGTTGCTTTGCGCACCTTTGCGACTTTGCGTTGAACTGTTGCTGTTGTTCATATACCCGTATCGCTTACGCCGCGCCATTTGGCGCGCGCCGCGAGTGGTCCGGCTTGGGTGGGGCTTTGTGAGGGATAATCAGGCGGACTTGCGCGCGATTACGCTGCGCAATGGACCTGCTTTGGCGTCAACTTGGTTGTCGCTACACGAGGGCGATTTTGGCTCACTTCAGCGCCATGCTATGATGTGACGTGCCTGCACCCCGCAGGCGCCGTTTTGCGCGGCACATTCATGGGTTCTTAAGGGCTTGCTTATGCGCCGTTCAGAATCCCTGCGATATTACAACCGCAGTGTGGGGCGGTAGCGTAGGCTTGTACCTGGTTTGCTATGTCGCGGCATTTTCTTGACGCGTCTTTTGTTCTTGACGAAGGAGTCGTACCCTGTATGCAGAATTCCCGACTGGATCGACGGTCAACTTCGTCGGGCGGCCTTTCCCGGCTGGTGGAGGGCCCCGCAGCCTGGCTGATCACCTTTCTGGTGATCCCAGGCCTCCTGGTGGCCGCGCTTTCCTGCCCCCTGTCCGCTTGCTGGACCGCCTGCAGGATTTTACGATGACGCGCATTCCCGCCAGCGGCGGCGCAGTCAGCGATCCTGACGGGACGATGGTCAGTTTTCCCGATGAGGGTGTCGAGAGCGCCTTTTCTGCCGAGGTGACGAGCGTCCCGCGTGCCGACTTCCTGGCGGGCAATGCCGGCACTGATCTCTACAATGCCGTCGAGGCGCTGCCTACCAACCTCGTACCCAAGAGCCCGCTCTACGAGATCAACACCTCGGGCACGCAACCTGCGATCACGGCCATCCATGTGCCCATCCCCACGGACAGCGGCGCGTATGAAACGCTTGGCCTCTACAGTTGGGATGGTTTGCGCTGGAGCCACGTGCCCAGCACGGTAATCACCACAGGCAACCCCAACGAGGACGCGCTCGAGTCGTCGCTTACGGCTGTACCGCCCAACTTCATGGTGATGCAGAATACGGGCGGCGTCCCCTCCGCCACAATTGACCTGGGCGCATTGCCCGACAAGCCGCAGGGCGCAGTTGTCAACTATGAGGCCAAGAGCGGCCTGCAACTGCGTGGCGACGGCGCGCTGGACGGTGTGGCCCCTGCCAACACCAGCGGCACCACCATTCCCTGTCATCCGCAACTGGGATGGCCAGGTGGTGCGCACAGACCTCATCAACAATCTGCTGCTCGACCCCGGCCAGCAGGACAATCAAATCGCCTCGGTTGTGGGCACCACTGTGGAGAATGGCTACCCAGGCATCATCGTGGACTATCGCGGTGTGGATGCCAAGCCAAGCGCACGCGCCGACTTTGCGCACCTCATCAGCCGCCTTGCTGACGAACTGCACACCAATGGCAAAACGCTGGGCGTGCGCGTGGAAGCGCCCATTCAGATTTCGGCTGAACAGTGGGACACACTGGGCTACGACTGGCGCGCCCTGGGCAACATGGTGGATACGCTGATTGTGCCCGCACCGGTTGACCCGCGCGCCTATCAGGCGGGCGGTGAGATGGACGCGCTGCTCAAATACGCCACTGGCGAGGTGGACCCCACCCGGTTGCAGATTGAACTCCCCGCCCAATCGGTTGAGCGCAGCGGCAACTACCTGCTGCTCAAGGGCTATCAGGAGGCGCTCAAACCCTTGCTTGCGCAGGTGCAGGCCACGGCCAATGGCGAGCAGATCGACCTCTCGCTTGCCAGCCCGCGCCTCATGGAAGCCGTCACCTGGGATGACACCGTGGGCATGTATCGCTACAGCTATGTGGACGACCAGGGGCTGGAGCGCACGGTCTATATCGAAGATGCAGGCAGCCTGGCCCACAAACTGAGTCTGCTGCAAAAGTACAATGTGCGCAACGTCACCATTCAGGCCAGCCCCACCGGTGACATTGACCCGGCCATGTGGGACACACTGCTCAAGTTTCAACAGGATGCCGTGCTGCCCGAAAGCAAAGCGGCGCTGAGCGTGGCCTACTCGGTCTTCAGTGCAGATGGCAGCCTGCTCGCCGAGCAGTCCGCCCCGCTGGAGAATGCCTCGATTTCGCTGCCCGTGCGCGCCGCAGGTGATGTGCGTGTGGATGCGACATTGCGCACGGCAACCGGCGCCGTGCTGCCGATCTCTGTCTCGAGCAAGGTGGGCGGCGCAGCCGATTGCGGCAGCGGCACAGCCTGACGCTGTGGCCGCAGCCGTGACCGATGCAAGCGTGAGCACAAGCCAGGTTGTGAACGTGCGCGAAGGACCCAGCACGCTTTATCCCGTGCTGGGTCAATTGAACCCCGCCGCCAACTACCGCATTACCGGCAAGAATGATGCCGGTGACTGGTGGCAGATTGACCTGGGCAGCGACAAGCGGGGCTGGGTCATCAGCCAGCTTGTCACCGGCGCAGGCGCGCTCGACAAGGTGGCCGTTGCCACGGACATTCCTGAGGCGGCGGCTGTGGCTGTAGCCGCGGTTGCTGCTGCTCCCCGCTCCCGCTGAAGCCGCGGCTCCCGCTGCAGAGGCCGCTCCTGCTGCTGTCGCCGCACCGCCGATTGCCGCCGCGGCGGCCCCTGCCGGCGCGCTGCCCTTTGGCTATGGCGTACAGGCGCATATGGTGGACACCAGCGACGCCATGATCCAGCAGGTGATGGGATCGACCAAGGGCATGGGCTTCAATTGGGTCAAGCAGCAGGTGGAGTGGAAGCGCTTTGAGGATACCCAGGGCGCCATTGATTTTGGTGCAATTGACCCCATTGTAAACGCTGCCGCCGCGAGCGGTGTGAATTTGCTCTTCAGCGTGATGAACGCGCCGCCGTGGGCGCGCGAAGGTGGCGCCGATTTGAGCGTTGGCGGCCCGCCTGCGGATCCCAATACCTACGGTGCATTTGTGGGCGCGTTGGCCGCCAAGTATTGCGGCGGCCCGCTCAAGGCCATTGAGGTGTGGAACGAAGAGAATCTCCACTATGAATGGGGCAACAAGCCGCTCAACCCTGGCGAGTATGTCAACCTGCTTGCCGCCGGCTACAACGCCATCAAGAACGCCTGCCCGTCCATGTGGGTGATCAGCGGTGCGCTCACACCTGCCGGCAATAATGGCGGTTTGGCTATGGATGACTTCACTTATGCCGAAGAGATGTTCAAGGCGGGTGCGGCCAACTATATGGACGCTATGGGCGCCCATCCCAGTGGCTACAACGTGCCGCCGTCGGTGACGTGGGAAGGTGCTTGCGAGGCGATTCAGAAGACCGGCAACTCCTTCAATGGCGCCTGTGATTCGCCGCACCACTCGTGGTCCTTCCGCAGCACAATGGAAGGCTACCGCAACATCATGAATGTCTACGGCGCAGGCAGCAAGTCGATTGTGCCCACCGAATTCGGCTGGGCGGCAGGCGGCGCGCAAAACCCGAACTACCGCTACGCCGACGACAACGACATGAACGAGCAGGCGACGTGGACGGTGGAAGCCTACCAGATGATGAAGTCGTGGGGCTGGGTTGGCCCGGCCATTCTGTGGAACCTGAACTTCCGCGTGGTGGCCAACGGCACGGAAAAAGCGCAGTGGGGCATTGTTGGCCCCGGCTGGGAGCCGCTGCCCGCCTACAATGCGCTCGCAGCAATGCCCAAATAGGCGATAGCCGATGAGCAACGGGAGAGACGCGGCGGTACCGCCGCGTCTCTCCCGTCTTTTCTTTTCGGCGCGGCGTAGCGCGACGCTGTGCGCCATCTACACTGCCCGTTGTGCAGTGCGCTTCCCACCCCAAACTCCCCATCACCTTTTCCTGAGATCTTTAGCCTGAAAACTAAAGGCTCTAGCCTATAATCTATAACCTGCAACTTTTGATCTGGAATACGGAACCATGTCCCTGATCGCTGCTCCCCACAACAAGCTGCGCGCCGCTTTGCTTTCCGCGCTTGCCTCTCTGCTGATTTTGGTTGTTGCCGTCGCACTACCTCTGCGCCCCGCTCACGCCCAGGAGAGCCGTGGCACGGTGATCCTCACGAGTGGCCGGTTGAATGTGCGCGGCGGTCCGAGTGCAACCTTTGCGGTTGTGGGCAAGCTGCCCGCAGGGGGCGTTGTCAGCATTCTTGAGCGCAGCGCCGCCGGCGATTGGCTGCGCGTGGCGGCTGCGGATTTGGGCGTGGAGGGCTGGGTGGCCGCCTCATTCATTGAAGTGGATAGCGCCGCACCTGCTTTGCCTGCGTTGCCTGGCATGGGGGGGCTGGCCGGTGTCGCGCGCAGCGCGGCTACGCCGGCCGCAACATCTGCTGTGGCGTTGCCTACGCCCACGCCCAGGGCGAATGAGTCTACGCGTGTGACAGCGCCTGCGGCGACTCTGGCTGCAACAACAGGCACGAGCGCAAGTACAGCAACAATTGCGAGTCCCGCTGCCGGTGCGCCTGCCGCTGTGGCTGTTACGAGCGCATCTGCTGCCGCACCTGTGACGCTGGATGAACCGACTGCCTACGTAGTGCCGGCAGCCATGAATGTGCGCGGCGGGCCGGGCATCAATTATGCGCGCATGAGCGGCGTCACACAGGGGACGGCGCTGCCGATTACGGGCGTGACGGCGGGCGGCGATTGGTATCGCGTGGATCTGCCCACGGGCCAGGCGGGCTGGGTTGCCGCTGCGCTGGTGACGACTGCCGGCCCGGTTGAACGTATTGCCACATTGGCCGACGCCGATATCCCTGCGCCGCCTGTCGCGGAGGTTGAGGCAGTGGCTGCGTCTGCGAGCGCGCCTGCTGTGGGCGCGGCTGTGGCATCTGCGCCGCTGCCTTTGGGCGGCGGCAATTTCGCCTATGGCCTCACGGCCAACATGTGGCAGGGTGACAAGGCGGGTGTAGCGGGTTTGCTCAATGACCTGGGCGCGACGTGGGTTAAGCAGCAAGTGCGCTGGGAATATGTGGAGACAGCGCCCGGGGCAGTGAACTGGCAGGAGATGGACGCCATTGTGAACCAGATGAATGGGGCGGCCGTTAACGTGGCCTTCAGTGTGGTGACGTCGCCGGCCTGGACGCCGCCCGACCAAGGGGGGGACCAATGGCCCACCCGAAGACTTCCAGACCTACGCCAATTTTGTGGGTGCAATGGCTGGTCGCTACTGCGGCCAGTCACTCAAGGCGATTGAGGTGTGGAACGAGCAGAATCTGCGCCGCGAGTGGGAAGGCTTTGACCTGAACCCTGCGCTCTATATGGATCTGCTCAAGCGCGCCTATGCGTCGATCAAGGCCGCGTGCCCGAGTATGGTGGTCATTAGCGGTGCGACGACGCCTGCCGGCTACAGCGATGTTGCCTTTGACGACATTGATTATTTGCGCGGCATGTACGAGAACGGGTTGGCCCGCTACAGCGACGCTGTCGGCATCCACCCCAGTGGCTTTGCCAATCCGCCCAGCGTGCGCATGCGCGATTGGGAATCGGCGCGTATACGGCGCTCTCGCATGCCAATCACCGTTCGTTCTACTTTCTGAGCACGCTTGAGGAATCGCGCGCGGTGATGGCGCAATATGGCGACGGGGCCAACGAAGTTGTGGCCCACGGAGTTTGGCTGGGCTTCCAGTCGCTCTCGCCTCATCCGGGCTACGAATACGCGGGCGCCGCAGTCAGCGAAGCCGCAGCAGGCCGACATGGATCACGGTTAATGCCTTCCGCATGATGGGCGGATAGCGGTTACGTGGGGGGTGCGCATTTTTGTGGAACCTCAACTATGGCTTTGGCGAGATGCGCACCAATGGCCAGTGCTGGGCCGCCCCGCGTACGGCGCGCTGAAGGAGCTCACAGGGCGTTGATTGCGTCTCAGTCTATACTTTGCTCTGGCAAGACCTGCGGCGTTTGCAGGCTGAACTGATGGGCACGTCATTTGGACATGGCACGGGCTCGCAGTATTGTGTTCTGCAGTAGATCGGGCCATGTTTGATTGTCATCTCTATAAGCTCTGAATGCAAGGCGCAGTGCTAACCCAACCGCAGAACAATCCTTTGTTCATGGAGTGCGTTGGATGAAACTTGGCCTAGTATTGCGTCGCTGTCTGTTGCTGGTTCTGGCCGTGCTGTTGGCTCGCTGCGGCAGCGACTCGGAACGCACGCCGACCCCCACCGAAGACACCTGGCGGGCACGACCGGCTGTAGCCAGACGGCCGATTCCACCACACTTTGGATTCGAACGCGCAAGCCACGCAGCAGACACAGGCGGCCCAGCCTGTGGCGCCGGTTGTGGTTGCACCTGCACGCGCCCGCAGCCGGCGTACGCTGCGGAGCCTACGACCGGAGGCGACTGAGTCGATGCCGACTGGTGGGCACCAATCTGCTCAGCAGTCGACGCGACCAGTGCCACGGCCGCCGAATATTACGCGCACGGCCGACCGAGGCGAGACCTTTGACCGTTGTCAGTAAAGACTGCCGACGGGCACGTGGGTACGAGGCTGGCGCACAATGGACGAGACGCTGGGCTGGGCTAGCCGCTGAGTTTCTGACGATCTCGTGAATCCGTCCAAGCGGCCGCGCCCACGTCCCGCACCTGCACCCGGATCAGGCGACGGCGACCACCTGCCCCCAGTAGTCGTGCTTCCCGCCCCTGGGGCCACGATGCTGTCAGCCCAGAATCGGGGCGCGCAGGCCTTTCTGTGGTGGAGGGCCGAGAATTGGCTGGACCGCGACCTCGACCTGTTCACGCGATCAGCCGGCTTCGACTGGGTGAAGCAAACCTTTGCCTGGGAGACGATTGAAGGCGCGGGCAGCGGCGTCAATTCGATTGGACGATGGCCGATCGCGTGGTGACGCATGTCGAATCAGACAGGGGCTTGAAGTTGCTGGCGCGCCTAAGCATGGATCCCGAACTAGACAGACTTCTGGGCAGGCGCGCCGCCCCGGCAATGGCGATGCCTTTGCTGCCTTTGCTGGGTGCCGTGGCGCCAGCGCTACAACTGCACGCCAGCAGGCCGTGGGCTGTATCCAGGCCTTCCAAATTTGGAATGAGCCGAATCTGGCCCGTGAGTGGGGCGGCAATCGCCCAAATCCGGCCGAGTATGTCGGCATTTCTGCGGCAAGGCTTATGCAGCAATCAAAGCCGTGCATCCCAACGCGATTGTGATCAGCGCCGGCATGGCGCCCACGGGTGACAACAGCAATGTTGCCATGCCCGATGATATCTTCTATGACGAGCATGTATCAGGCCATGGGTGGCAGCAGCAACGGCTATTTCGACATGCTTGGGGTGCATGGCGCCGGTTTTGCCGCACCGCCCGAATTGGATCCAGCCGAAGCGGCTGCCAACAAGCCGAAATATGGCGGCTACCGCTTCTTTGCCTTCCGCCATGTCGAAGATATTCGCGCCATTATGGTGAACGTATGGCGATACCAACAAAAAGATTGTGCTGCTGGAATTTGGCTGGACCTTTGACTCGGTGAATGCCGGCGTACAAATGGCACGGCGCCGATGCCGGGATTGACGGATGTGGTACAGGCCGAATATCTGAAGCGCGTGCCTATCAGTATGCCGCTGCCAACTGGCAACCTGGATCGGCCTGATGAGCCTGATTACAATGCCCAACCTGGATTGGATCAACGATGGCAACCCGCAGGATGAGGAGCAATATTGGTGGGCGATTATGGAGCCCAGCCCCATTGACCAGAAGTACTGGCGTCCTGCCTACATCGTGCTCTGCATCTACTTTCAGCAGGCGTTGAACGGTCAACGGCTGTGCATGCGACCCGAATCCCTTGATCGCTGAGAGCAGGACAGCAAGACGCTAGGACAGTAAGACGGCAGGGCAGTAAGACGACAGGGCAGTGCGACAGTTTTGACGCCTGACTCACTGACGTTATTGTCCTACTGTCCTACTCTCTCAGGAGTGTCTCGCTGGTCACAGCCGAGGAAGACATCTGGAGTCACTTCCTCGCCAACAAGCCGAGACGCCATCTCAACCCAATCGGTCTGTTCGAGGGCCGAGGACGTGCGGAGACTGTCGAATGTCTAGCCGTCCACGCGAGATGCAGTCCAACCGCCCAGGAGGCCTGCGACGAGTGCCGGTGGTGAAGAAGATCGCACCTAGTGCGCGGCATGGTGCGGGCTATCATGATCGGACTGTGCTAGTGCGAAAGGCTCGCAGACGGTTTCTGCGTGCAGCGTACAGGGCATGGTATTCCAATTGGCACGCAGCGCCGAGGGATGCAAGGCACTGGCTTTGGGTGCGCCGTCTGAATCAACATCTAGGGCGAGTAGCTCAGTTGGTTAGAGCGCACGGTTCACATCCGTGAGGTCGTAGGTTCAAATCCTATCTCGCCCACCTCACAAGTGAAGAGCAGGCACGGGAGACCGTACGGTTGGGTTCAAAACCCTAACCGTGCGGTCTCCGGCATTTCAGGGGCCGGATTATCACACCATCACACCTCGGATTATCACTCATCAGATACCCCACGGAGGTACGGATAATGCGCATTGCTGATGCTCTCACCGGCTACTGGCTCGACAAGCGAATCAACCTCAGTCACCACACGGTCAGCGACTACCAGCTGACCTTCGACCGCCTGCTCAAATACCTGGGCGCCGACGTCCCCATCGAGGAGATCAGCGCCGACGACCTGCGCCGCTTCCTCGCCGATGTCAAGGCGAAGCGCAAGCTGGGCACCAAGTCCATGATCAACGTGTGGATTGCGCTCTCATCACTCTGGAAGTGGGCTGAGAAGGAACTGGAGATTCCCCACATCGTGCGGCGCATCGAGAAGCCCGAATACCGCCGCCCGCCGGTCGAGCCCTTCAGCCGCCACGAAATCACCGCCCTGCTGGCCTCCAGCGGCAAGAACGCACCGCGCCCCGGCCCCGGTGGCGTGCCCTACTGCTCGACACGTCCGACCGCCCTGCGCGACCGCGCCATTCTGCTTGCGCTGGTCGACACCGGCATGCGCAGCTCCGAGCTCTGCAATCTCAAGGTGGGCGACTTCGACGCCGAGCGCAAGCAGCTCCGCATTCGCGAAGGCAAGGGGAAGAAGGACCGCTTCGTCTACGTCGGTGCCGTGACAAGCAAGGCGATCTGGAAGTACCTGGCCGGTCGCAAGCCCGCGGCGAAGGCGCCGGACGCGCTCTTCGCCACACGCACGGGCGCTCACATGGACAGGTACACGCTGGGCAACTTCATCGAGGCGTGCGCCAAGCGCGCCGGCGTGGAGCACGCTTACCCGCACCGCTTCCGCCACACCTTCGCCATCACCTTCCTGCGCAACGGCGGCAGCCCGCTGGAACTGCAGGCGTTGCTGGGACACGAGAAGCTCGATACGGTCAACATCTACGTGCGCCTCGCGCAGGTTGACCTGCAGGAGGCCCAGAAGCGTGCCAGCCCGGCGGACAACTGGCAGCTGTGACGCTATCGTCTGTGTACCTGCCCTACCTCCGCGACTCCTGTCATCACCGGCTGGCGCGACGCCGCCGGCTACGCGTTTTCGCCGTTGCCCAAATTGTTTGTCTAGTGCCTGTCTCACAAGGGTCATGATATAGGGCAATTCTTCGGCGCTCTCCAGGCCAACCTGTACATCGCCATTGCCCCAGCGCCCCAACCCAGTGACGTCCTTGCAGATACCTTTGGGATCGTTGATCTCGTGAAACGCGACGTTCAGTGAGAGTCGCAAGCCGCTTCGCCTGTGGCACGACATCGACGAAGTTCGTTTCTGCCTTGTAGGCCACATACAGCTTCAGGAACTCTTCGGTGACGCAGGGATCGAGTGCCAGTACCTCTTTGCGGAATGTCTCGAACATCGCGCAGTGGTCCTGTCGCCAGATGTGGATGGTCGGCAATGGTGAAACCTGTCTTTACCGCCTTTGGCTTGTAGGCGTCCAAAACCGCAGGCGTTAGCTGCGGCGCAGTCCAAACCTTCACGGCCAGCGCCGCCAGTTTGCTCACCACGCGCTGGCAAATCGCCATCTCATCCCAATGTTCCAGATGTCTCAAGCCCCTTATTCAAGCGCAACTTGCTGTCCTTGAATCCGCTCTTCTCTGTCCCGTTTCACTGTGAACGGCCGGTTGCCATACTCCGAGTTATAGCCTGTCAGCGTAAGATTGCCTAACGTGTGCAGGTAGGTCGCATGGATACGCTCCCACTCCGGCCCCAATTCCTTTCGCCAAGCCGGAGGCAGCGGCTCACTTTGCGGCATGATGTGTTCAATAGTGTATTCGTCGATCGCCACGCGTTCCTTCTTGCCGTGATTTTCCAGTGCGACGCAGCCAGTAGCTCCGGCTGCGGAAGTTGTAAAGGTCCTTGGTCTGAATCTCCCGCTTGAAACTCGTCGTCGGCTTGGAAAGCGCCGATAGGATTGCAGCAACAGCAGGCTGGCCTGAATACTTTCCAGGTAGCGATCCTTCTTCAATCCTGCCTTGAAAGTGGCGAAGGTCTTGTTCAATGTATTGGTTGGGATGCCACACACCGCCCGCCGAAACACGTAGCTCTCGATCAAGCCGCACCAGCCTCTAGTAGCTCCTTGTCAGGCAGGACGCCGCTTAGGTTGTCACTGATACAACTCCAACAGCAAGGGGTATGCCACATCGACCTTCAGCTCGCGTAGATCCTGGAATGCAGCTTTGAGAGCAGCCCGTTTCTCCATACCCAGCGCCATAGCGCAATAATAGCGGGCATACGTGCGAATGTCCGCCACCAGCGCCTCAACCCCCTTCACCTCCGGCGACTGAGCGTATCGCTTGAAAGCCTCGTAGACCTTGTCGATGTTGGGAATCTCGCCCGTCTTCGATTTGACGACCAGATAGTGCCGCATGAAACTGTCGAAGTGTGTCACATAGGCTTCTTGCCCAAAGTCCACCTCCATCGGCCGCCAGTAGTGCTCGTACAGTCTCATCTGCAGCGTGGCTTCCAGCCCCATGAGAATATAATTGCGGATAAGGTCAGCCTGGCTCAGCTCGCGTCCCGTGGAGTTGAGTCTCTCGAAAATCAACTGTGGATTGTCCTGGTTCCGATCCAGCGAGATTTCCACGATTACCAACTTCGCCAACGCCTCGCTACAGATCGCCTGCCAGTTCAGATCTGGCCTCGTTCAGCCATTGCTTGAATAGCTCGAAGTTCTCCTCGATGCGGACCGAATGCTCTTTTGGCTTACCGCGCTGATCCAGCAAAGCGATCAAAGATGGTTTGTCCGTTTGGGTCAGAATCAGTTTGTAGTGACGCTCGCCGTTCTCGAACGGATTGAGCAGGTAGTAGCTGCGTAACTTGAGAGCCGAGAACTCGATCCATAAACGCCCGATCGCCCAGTCGCCGCGCTAATGCTTCGAGGAGCAGGGTAATCGTGGTCAATCGCTGTTGGCCGTCGATTACCCTGAGCGGAGATGGACGAGCCGACCAGGCCGGGTCCCTCCTCCACATAGACAATTGAACCAACGAAATGCGCAGAAATCTTGTCATCGCGCCCGGTACGCACGATGTCGTCCCATAACTGGCGGCACTCCTGCTCTCCCCAGCTATAGGTGCGCTGGTAGATGGGGATGATGAACTGGCCGGACTTTTTTCAGGAATTCCAGCAGCTTCGCTTCAGTCGCTTTCATGGGGGACTCTCATGGTTCGGGGTAGGGGCCTGGGGAATGTGACGTCGAGGCCCACGTTGGACGTTCTCGTTCATATAATCGTCCTGTGCTCTGCTGCTCGCTGCGAACCCATGGTGCGGTTCTGCCGTTCGCCCACGATATGTTTCGCAGCGACCCAAATGGCGCGTCTTCCGCGCCTACCCCACGGCTTCCTCAGCTCGGCGCGCTTGGCCGAGGCGTCAAGCACCGTGCGGCACGACTCCCAGTCAATCGCGTCGACCCTTGTGTACCGGGAGTTCAAAGGGATGCTTGACCGGCACTGCGTCAATGACACGCTTTGCCTCCTGCCGATCACCCATCGCCTCGGCTACCCAGGCGTCTCTCCAGCACGTCCGGAAGCTGCCCGAAGAGCTGGAAGATATCCCTGCAGCCGACCAGCGACAGCAGTTGATGCACCCGATCCTCCACGGAGTCCCTGTTAGCGCATGTTGTAGATTTGGACGGTGTCGTGGATCTGGCCGATGCGCTGGATGCGGCCCTTTGCGCTGTTCCAGACGGGTGGGATTCCACGGCAGGTCCAGGTTGATCGAGCCCGCGCCAGTCTGCTGCAGGTTCAGCCCTTCCGACGCCGCGTCGGTGCCCAGCAGCGACCGCATACTCGGCCATGCGGCGCACCATCTTGCTGATCGGCGTCGCGCGCCGTGGGCGTCCAGCTGGCCATTCGTGCATCAGGCCCGACGACCCCGGTCCCGGAGTACAGCCCGATCGGCTCGGTGGGGAACTCGACGGTCAATTGCTCGGCCAAGCCACTGGAATGGAGTCGCGGTACTGGCTGAAAGACGATGCAGCCGAGCTCCAGCCACCCCCGCGTTCGCGCAGGCAGTGCACGACCACGCCTGCAACCTTGGGGTCGCGCTCCTGATTGGCCTCCAATGCACGCTGCAATCGTACGCGCACCAGCAGCCTGCCGCTCTGGCTGGCGTCAGCGCGCGAGAGGAACCGGCACCAGCCAGCGGCGGCTGAGCCGATACCTCGTTCTTGCTCTCCAGTTCCTCATCCTCCTCGGTCCTCGATACTGCTCCCAGTCCGTCCAGCATGCGCATGCGCGGTCAGTCATCCCGGCATGGATCGTGCTGCCGATGCGGCGCAGGAGCAGCGTCTTGAGGAAGCCTGCCGCCTGCATGCGTTCGCCGAGCAACTTGCAGAAGGTTTCGGCGTGATTGTACGCCTCGCGCAGATAGGTGCGGCAGGACGATTGCATCGGCGTCGCTTTCGCCATAGAGTTTGACGCCGATGCGTCTTAGCAACGGTTCACGCGTGAGCGGGTCGCGTAGCGTTTCCAGTTGTTGGCGCGTGCGGCGGACGATGCGACGGATGATAGGGGTTGTGCTCGTCGCACGAGCTCGGGAAAACTAGCCGCGCCAGCATGCTCGCCTGGTGGGTCTGTGGCATTCCCAGCGTAGAAGTTGGCAGGGATAACGGCCTTGTTCACTGGCACGACCAGAACTCGCGCCGAATACGGTCGAAATCCGTCGATCCTCGCTTGGGCAGGCGAATCGGGTTGCAGAACCACTCCCATTGTGCGGTGTCGCTCAGAGTGCAGTGGCGCACCATGCATAACCAGGTCCAGACGCCGCTTTTCGGCATTGGCGCCAGCGGCTGTTTCGTGTCGCCCAGCACAGAATCATCGCCCCGCGCTGAGGATGTCCGGCAGATCCCACGCCTCAACGGGGCGCAGTCTGCACCGGCGTCGCCGTTGCCAGCAGCACGCTTTGGCGTGCGCTCGGCAATCTCGCCCATGAAGCGCAGCAGATTGTTCGGCGTCGCGCGCATCTCACGATCCTGGCGATCGCCCAGGTTGCGCCGGCGCGCATGGTGCGCCTCGTCCAGGATGACGCAGGCGTAACGCTGCTTGCAGCAGCAGGTCGCAGACCGCGGATGTGCGCTTGATCAGACCGCTGGAGACCATGCCCGACCCGCCGCGGACACTTGCGAATCACCCTCGGAACCGCCGGCGTGGATAGAGTGTGCCGTGTCTCGTCGACCCACTGCCTGCCGTCCCACTGCCGCCGACGGCAGGTCGAGCAGATCGCGCATCTCGTTCTGCCACTGCTGCAGCAAGCGCTTTGGGGCACATGATCAGAATGGGCTCGCGGCCGGAAAGCGCAATCAACTGCGCCGCCATTGCCAGTTGCAGGGTTTTGCCCAAGCCCCACCTGATCTGCCGAGCACAAAACGCGCCTTGCCGCAGCTGGGCTCGATGTGTTCGTCGAAGACCAGTCTTGACGAAGTACTTCTGATGCTGCCAACAGACCGACCTCGCTGCGATAGACGGGCGTCTCGATGATCGGTGCGGCGGGGTTTGGCGTCCCAGGATTGGCTCCTGTATCTGCTGTCTCGTTCTGCCATGCTTCGACTGTCGCAATGACGCTGCGGTCGGCGAGCCGCTCCATCTCCTGAATAATCGCATCGGCAAGGGGGCGGGCCTGCGGATGGCTCCACAGGGCATCAAACTCCGTTTGCACCCACGCCACGGCTTCGAGCGAAGTGTCTTCCCAGATCAGTTCATAGTTGACCTGCCAGGCCGACCGCGATTCGTTGGCGCTGCCCAGGAAGGCGCTCTTGCCGCCATCTAGTTGCGTGATGACGCCTGCCTTGCCGTGCATCAGACCGAAGGCTTCGTCGGGCAGCACACGCACCTGCCAGTTTGCCTGCTGCGCAGCAACTGGTGCAGGCGACGCGTACCGGCTGCGCACCACGGCGCCTCCCATGCCTTCCACCAACGCCTCGGGCTGCCGTACCCGCAAATTCCTGCCACTGTGCGTTGGCGGCGGCGCGTGCCGTAAGAATATCCGCTGCCTCAAGATGCGAATTGCAGACGATGCGCACCATGCCTGCCGACTGATTCGATCTCTTCGCCTGCGACCTCCAGCAGCGAGGAGGAGAAGTAGCCGGCGATGCGGTCATAGGCGCAGCGCATCACGCAAGCCGCTCGGTGAGGAAAGAGCGGTCGAGCCGTTTATGGATTTTTATTTTTTTGAATTCATCATGCAAAGGATTGATCAGGAAATTGAATTCTTCCTGAACTATTGCTGATGGAACTTTCAAAAGTGCGGATTTCTGTGATTTAATAAACTCATCACCGATAAATCTCGTGTATGCTTCATCGGTATGCCAGTTTTTTTTGAGTTTGGATAAATTGATTTCCCGGATACTGATGGTTTCGGGAACCTGTATATAAACAAGGTCTAAAGCAATCGAAAAATCCCTGAACTGTGCATGAACAAGCATTTCGAGTAACGATAAAGAGATACTGCTCCCGGCGTAGAGCATGGGGTTTCCTTTCGAATTCCAACGGGCGCCGTAAAGTTTAGCCCCGGTACCCGAAATATCCTGACTGAAAGTAGTGGATGAAATTCTGTAAACAATCATGCGAATAAACCTTGTTGAATACGCAATAGGGTAGTCTGCACTTTCTGAATGCCCTCAAAACTGGTCAGGGACTGTATGGATAGTGGACCATCCAATGATTCCTGCCCTCGTTTCAGCCATTGATAAAACAATTCATAACTCCCGAAAGTCTGTTTGCCTTCCCGGAGCAACTTCTCCAGCATGCTGGCTCTTTCGGCATTGATCGGCGCAAAGATGCCATTGTTTTTTGCATAACGTTGAAGGGTGCGCTCACTGATGTGCAGGATGTCGGCCCATTCTGTTTGTGTGAAAGGAGCTTTATCTGCTATTTTTTTAAATTCCTGGTAAGTGAAATCCTTTACCATGGGCAATGGCCTGCTGGTTCCCGCTGCTTTTGGCAGGGCATTTTTCCTCTGAGGCATATTTCTTTCATTTCTTTTCATTGCGACAATTGACGCTAAAATTACGACATTTGTCGCAACTTTCCAATTCTAAGTTTATTTGGATAGCTTTGCCCGGAAATTAAATTTACATGCAGTACAACCAGTTCAGGGCGATGTGGGCAATAACCAAAGCCAGTTTAAGGGCGATCACCCGCAGCCCTTCTGCTGTTATATTTGGTTTTGCTTTCCCTTTTATCTTCATCCTTGTTTTCGGATTCATTGGTAATAGTGGTGGCAAGCAAACATTCAAACTGGTGCTGGAGAAAGGATCAGATACGAGCAACCTGATTTTTCAGAAATTGCGCCAATCCTCCAGTATCATCCTGGCTGAATATACATCCGATAAAAAATTACAGGAAGACTTAACCAAAGGGCGATTAACCGGTGTACTCAGCATTCATAAAAATGATCCGGGAGCTTTGATGCCTTTTACAGTAGGATTAAAATCGACCAATTCGAGCAATGATAAATGGCCGCAATTCAAAGCCCTCCTCGAAAGTGAAATCAATACCATCAGCAATAAACTGTACGCTAACAGGCCCGCCTATGCGAATTTCCCTTTCGATCCGGAGAAAGATGTAAAGGAAGTACGGCAATACAAAACCATCGATTTTATCCTGCCGGGTCAGCTAGGGTTTTCGTTGCTCAGTTCAGGCGTTTTCGGAGTCGCCTTCATGTTTTTCAATCTGCGGAATACCATGGTGCTGAAAAGATTTTTTGCCACACCTATCAGCCGCACTTTCATCATTCTTGGCGAAGGTTTGAGCCGGGTTATTTTCCAGATGATCACCGCGGTTGTAATCATTCTGGCCGGTTATTATCTTTTCGGATTTACACTGATCAATGGCATACAGACTTTCTTTGAAATGCTGCTCCTGAGTTTTATCGGTTTATTGGTGTTTATGGGATTCGGATTTATCGTGAGCGGATTGGCAAAGAACGACAGTTCAATTCCTCCGCTGGCAAACCTGATCACCCTTCCTCAATTTCTAATGGGCGGAACTTTTTTCAGTATCGATGCATTTCCAAATTGGCTGCAGCCGATTTCCAGGGCAATGCCGTTGACACACCTCAATGCAGCGATGCGCAAAGTTGCATTTGAAGGACAACACCTGTGGAATGTTCGTTTGGAAATAGGTATCTTATTGCTTTGGGGAATCGGAGCTTATATTGTAGCCGTGAAAGTTTTTAAATGGGAGTAATATGAAAATGATTAAAGGTTTTTTATTTGTACTGATAGGTTTTGCTGTACTGATTACACTGGTTTCTCTTTTGATGCCTTCTAATGTGATGACGGCTAATACCATTATGATCAATGCGCCCAAAGAGAAAATAGCCGGTTTGTTAGCTGATCTGAATGAATGGAAATCATGGCATCCATTGTTCACAGATAAGAACAGTGGGATAGAACTTTCTTCACCGGCTTCGGGAGTGAATGCAAGTGCTAAATGGAGCACTAACGGTAAAGAGAACACGCTGATAATTAAAGAATCCACTCCTTCAGGTGTTAGATTTTCTTTGAAACGAACCGGTGAGAATGAAATCATGAATATGCTCAACCTGAACGGAATTAAAGACAGCAGCGGTATCCAGGTTGAATGGGTAGCAACCTCCAGACTCAAATGGTATCCATGGGAAAAGTTTGCAGGAATCTTTTTTGACAAGGTGACAGGCCCTGGTTACAAGGCTTCTCTTGAGGCATTAAAAGAATATGCTGAGAAATAAATCAGTGCTAAAAAGGAAAACTGATTTTACCCATACCCACGGCAGGAAAACCCGGCGCTCCTTCTCCGAAACTATGTTCTCCACTGATCAGTTCATTTGCAAGCAGCGCAAACAGAATGGCTTCCTTTGCATCCGGATTAATGCCTTTATTGGCAGTGCTGCCGATTGTGTAGCCAGGTAAAAATTGGTACAGGTTTTCCAGCAACAAAGGATTGTGCAAACCACCACCACTGATCAGTATGGTTGGTTTTACTTTATCGGATGAAAATTTTATGATCGTATCAGCGATCACGTTAGCAGTAAAATAATTCAGCGTTGCCAATACATCCTGCCAGGTTAAATTTTCCAGGTTAGCTTTCTTTATTGAATCCTGTATATAATTTAAATTAAATAACTCGGGGCCGGTCGTTCTCGGAAGGGGCAGATTAAAAAAGGGATCCGCTTTGAGTGCAGCGTATAAATCTTCGTTTATGCTTCCCTGTTTGGCATGGTATGCATCTCTGTCGAACTTCCAATCGGTATGTTGTTGAATCCATTGGTCCATCAATGTGTTGCCTGGCCCAATATCTGTACAAACAATTTCTTTAAAGGCTGCTCCTGCCGGAATAAAAGTTGCATTGGAAATGCCGCCGATATTGAGCAGTACTACTGGCTCATCGGGGTTGGCGAAAAGCAGGTAGTCGCCATAAGCAGCGAGTGGTGCGCCTTCTCCGCCGGCAGCGATGTTTTTCTGCCTGAAATCACTGATGGTAATGATGCCGGTGTTTACTGCAATATGATCTCCATCTCCGATCTGAAGGGTAGCATTGCCATATTCAGAAGAAGGACGCATGCTTTTGGGAGAATGATAAATGGTTTGACCGTGACTGGCAATCAGATCAATTTTATCTGCAGTTGTATTCCATTTTTTTAATTGTTCATTGATCATTCTTGCATGTTCCAAACCAACCCATTCGTTTAACACACATAGTTGTTCAAGATTTACCTGTTGTTTGGAAAAGATCGTTTTGATATTATTCCTGAATGAATCATTGTATTCAATGGTGGTAAACCCGATCCGTTTCAGTTTACTTCCAGGCCCCATGACCGCTGATTTCACATAAAGCAATATCGAGTCCATCGAGAGAGGTACCGCTCATCAGTCCGATAATTGTCTTTGTTTCTTTTGCGGCAATGCCGGTAAGTTTAAGCAGATTCTGGTTCATTTGCATCGGGGTTGATGAATTGAAGATTCCTTTTTATCCCTTTGTATTTACTGCGTTTCAGGGGAGAATTGCGGAAGATGATGTTGAATTTTTCTTCTGTCAACTCTTCCCAGTCATGATTTGTAAAACCCAGTATTTCGGGAATGGGTTGAAATTTTTTTTCATTTCGTTGTTACAGAAAATCTGTTCCATGGACAAACATCCTGGCAGGTATCGCAACCAAACAGCCAGTTGTCGAACTTGTTTTTCCATTGATCGGGAATCAGCGCATCTTTCAGTTCAATCGTAAAGTACGAAATGCATTTGCTGCCATCAATGGTTTTATCGGGTAGTATTGCTTCTGTCGGGCATTCATCGATGCATCTGGTACAGGTACCGCAATAATCTTTTGCAAATGGATCATCGGGTTGCAATGTTAAATCAGTTATCAATGTTGCAATAAACAAAAATGAACCCTGTTGTTTGTTGATGAGGTTGCCGTTTTTACCGATCCATCCAAGTCCCGACTTTACTGCCCAGGCACGTTCCAGCACAGGCGCACTGTCTACAAATCCACGACCGGCGATTTCCCCGAATTGTTCCCTGATTTTCATGAGGAAGGTTTTCAGTTTTGCCCTGATCACTTCATGATAATCTTCACCCCAGGCATATTTGGCAACTTTGGGATTTGAGGCGGAAACTTTTTCCTGAGGGAAATAATTCATGAGCAAAGTAATCACCGATCTGGCGCCCGGAACCAGTTTCGAAGGATCTGTCCGGAGGTCGAAGTGATTTTCCATGTATTGCATGGAGCCATGGAAACCCTTGCTGAGCCATTGTTCCAGCCGCCAGGCATCCTCATCAAGAAATGCGGCTTTGGCTATTCCGCAAAAATCAAATCCGAGAGATTGCGCTGTGATTTTTATAAACCGGCTCCGCTCTGATAAATTCATCCCGATAAAAATAATTTAAAAACCAACAGCAATTTCAATAAAATGCTTACTTTAAACATAGAATTAATCCTTATTCATACCAATTAACTGCACATCTATGCGTACCAGAATTATGCTGCTACTCCCGGTAGTATTCCTGCTTTCTATTTTAGCAAGCGCACAGGATAAATCTCCTGTTAAATTTGGCAAAGTATCAGTTGCTGATTTTGAAACTAAAAATTTAGGCGTTGATACGGCTGAGGGCGCTGTTATTATTGCCGATATCGGTTCGAGTGCTTTTGAAGGCAATACCGATGGTTGGTTCAGCCTGATATATAAAGTGCATCGTCGGGTATTGATTTTAAACAACAAAGGTTTCGATCTCGCTTCAGTTGAAATTCCTTTGTATATGTCGAGCAAGAATCAGAAAGAAGAAAAACTGGATAAACTCAAAGCCTACACTTATAATCTTGAGAATGGAAAAGTAGTTGAAACCAAATTATCAGATGATGCTGTGTTCAAAGAAAAGAAAAGCAAAAACTGGTTAGTTAGAAAATTCACTATGCCTGCAGTTAAAGCCGGCTCTATTATTGAGTATAGTTATACTGTTGAGTCGGATTTTCTTTTTAATCTGCAACCATGGACTTTCCAGGGTTCATATCCCAGAATCTGGAGTGAGTACAAAGTTGAAATGCCTTCTTTTTTTGAATATGTATCCATTCTCTCAGGGTTACAGGAAATTTGATATTGAGGATAAGAAAACCAGTTCGCAAATCGTTCAGGATTCGTATTCCCGGCAATAATGGTTGGGAAAGGGATGAAACGATTACCATGACGGATGATGTGAATCAATACAGATGGGTAATGAAAAATGTTCCACCCCTTAAAGAAGAAAAATATACCAGTTCTCTGGACGATTATGTTTCAAGAATTGCTTTTCAGTTGTCGGCTTATAATTTCAAAGATCAACCCAGAAAACCGGTTATGGGAAACTGGTTTACTGCTGCTGAAGACCTGATGAATGATGAGTCATTTGCAGCCGGACTTAAAATGCCCAACAACTGGCTGGATGCAGAAATGCGTGACCTGATGGCCGGTGCTGCAACGCCGTTAGACAAAGCCATGCGTATTTATAAATACGTGCAGGAGAATATCAGGAATACAGGAAGGGGTGGAATCTATCTTTCCAAATCACCAAAAGAAGTATTCAAATCAAAAACAGGATTCAGCCAGGAGATCAATATGTTACTCATAACAATGATGAAACATGAGGATATTGAAACTTCTCCGGTAATCCTGAGCACAGTCAATAACGGACATACGAACGAAATGTATCCTTTGATGGATAAATTTAATTATGTCATCTGCCAGGCAACAATCGATGGATACAATTATTACCTTGATGCTTCCCAGCCATACCTCGGATTCGGCAAACTGCCGGGTTATGTTTACAATGGGCATGCCAGGGCCATTAACAAAAATGTACCTGCTTTGTATTTCTCTCCCGATACATTAAGTGAATCTAAAATTTCGAGTGTCATGCTCTTCAGAGATAAGGCTAAGCCCGGGAGTTGGGTGGGCAATTATTCCTGTACTTATGGTGGCATTGAATCTTCTGCTATCAGGCGTTATATGATGGAGAAAGGAAAATCCGGACTGGTAAAAAGTGTAGAGCAGGATTATACCGGAGACTATTCTGTAAAGGAAGTCAGTTTTGATGGTATGGATCAGAAGTCAGAATTGGTAAAATTAACCTGCAGTCTGAGTTATACTCCATCTGAAAATCCTGATATCATTTATTTTAATCCGATGATTGCATCGGGCTTTAAGGAGAATCCTTTTAAATCTGCTGAAAGGATGTATCCTGTAGAGATGCCTTATTTAACGGATGAAGTTTATATCCTGAAAGTTGAAATTCCTGAAGGTTATGTTGTAGATGAAATGCCAAAATCTGAAAAAGTATTGCTGAATGAAAGTGATGGTATGTTTGAATATATTTTCTCAAAGAATGACAACGAGATTAATTTCCGCTCCAGGCTTAAGCTTGACAAGGCTACTTTCTTACCGGAAGATTATGAATACCTCCGTGGGTTCTATGATTATATTGTTAAAAAACATGCCGAACAGATTGTATTTAAAAAGAAAAAATAAGCAATGAACCGTTTCACATTTTTATTTCTCTGTTTGTTTTCAGGTAATGCATTATTTGCACAGAATGATTATAATGTATTTACGCTATCGCCGGAACTCCTCGAAAATGCCAATGCGGTAAAGCGGATGGAGGAAGTAACCATTGAGATAAAGGACATCGGTAAAGCCACTATAACCAAAAGGTATGCCATTACCATTCTGAACAAAGCCGGCGATGAATGGGCAGAATTCAATGAGCATTACGATAAACTGGTTTCGTTTAAATCAGTGGAAGGGAAACTGTATGATGCATTGGGAAAGAAAATCAAATCACTTAAAAAATCAGATATCAGGGATTACAGTAATACCGATGAAAACAGTCTGGCAGATGACAGTCGTATTAAGCAGCATAATTTTAATTATAACAGTTACCCCTATACGATAGAATATGAATCTGAAATTCAGTTTAATGGTATTTTTTACCTGCCCCGATGGATTCCGGTGGAAGGTCCGCATTTCGCAGTTGAGCAAAGCATATTCCAGGTGATAACACCCGAGAATTACCGCCTTCGCTATAAACCACTTCAGTATCCGGATAAGCCTGAAATCGTTTCAGAAAAAGGGAAAAAGATGTATAAATGGATAGCTAAAGAAATATCCTGCCTATGCAGCTGAATACCTGATGCCTGCGGGATATGAATTTACACCAGCTGTATTCCTGGCACCTGCCGATTTCCAGGTGCAGGATTATGATGGCAATATGGACGACTGGAAGAATTACGGAAAATTTATTTACCGCCTCAACGAAAACCGGGACCAGCTTCCCGATAATGTAAAGCAGGATATTCACCGGATAACCGATCCGCTTACAAGCAATAAAGAGAAAATCAAAGCAGCTTACCAGTATCTGCAGCAGAATACACGATATATAAGCGTGCAGTTGGGCATTGGTGGCTGGCAGACTTTTGATGCAAAATATGTAGCGCAGAATAAGTATGGTGATTGTAAAGCACTGAGTAACTACATGTATGCGTTACTGAAAGAAGCAGGCATTAAATCCTATTACACCTTACTGCATTCAAGTGGTAACCTCAACAGGGTAATGCCCGATTTTCCTTCCACACAGTTCAATCATGCCATCCTTTGTGTACCTGAAGGAAAAGATACCACCTGGCTCGAATGTACCAGCCAATCATATCCTCCGGGATATCTCGGTAGTTCAAACAGCAACAGACCTGTGTTGCTCATAGATGAAAATGGCGGGCAGATTGTAAATACTCCCCGTTACTCGAAAACAGATAATGTACAATTGCGCCGCATTACCGGAGTCATTGATGACAATGGAGAATTGAAAGCAAAAGTAAAAACGGATTATAAAGCCTGGCAACATGAATTTTATCATGCAGTGATGCATGAACTTACCCGTGAAAAAATGCTGGAGGATATGAAAGAGCGGATGGATATTCCTTCATTTGATATCAATGATTTTAGTTACGCAGAAAAGAAAAGCAGCTTGCCGGTTGTAGAAGAATCAATTGATCTTACAGTACATAATTTTGCAAGCAAAACAGGCAAACGTTTATTCGTCAATCCCAACCTGATGAATCGCAACAACCGTAGTTTTGATGAACAGGCAAAAAGGAAAACCAATATTAAGGTAATGTTTGGCTATACTGATTCAGACAGCATAGTCATTGATCTGCCTGCAGGTTATAAACCTGAGAGCTTACCCTCAGCGGTTAACATAGAATCTCCTTTCGGGAAGTACAGTAGTACACACAACATTCAGTAATGGTAAAATTATTTACTCACGCTTTATGGAAAGAAATGAAGGAGATTTTCCGGCTTCTATGTACAAAGAATTTGCAGCCTTCTACAATAAAATATACAAAGCCGACAGAACAAAAGCTGTTTTCGTGAAAGAAGAATAAATCAGTTTTTAATCTTCATCTTCCAGGTGTATGCGATGGAAAAACCGGTGTACAACCGGCGCAATCAGTAATCCGAATGTAGATAGAAAAGTGATGCCGCTGAAATAGGGCATAGGCAGATGCAAATACTTTCGCGGTTCGACTGAGCTCTATGGTAGGATCAATGATCGGTCCCATGCCACTGAGGATCATGGAAGCATTCAGCAGAGCTATCGTACCAGCCCATTTCCGGGATGGTTAGTTTATAACCCACAACACCAAGACTCAGGCTGAAAAAGAGCACAATGCCTGCCATCAGGGCGTTCTTCCTGATTCGTTTCAGGTAAACCGTTCGGGGTGCAAGTTTTTGTTTTTTATTTTCGTACATGCCTTATAGTTAGTTTGTATTGGATGATGTACGTTTCTTTTTAACAGGTAATCAGAAATGAATATCATATCCGATCAGTCCGATCATTTCGAAATAACCAAAGCCGTGTTTTACCGAATTCCCTTTGGATCCATCTGTATTGGTCAAAGCATTAATGTAGCGAACATAACCGGTTTTGCCGGTAAATTCAAGGAAGAATCTTTTGAAAGGGTAAACTCTGGCTCCGCCTTCTGCAGCTAAGTTATAACCGGCTATATGAAAATGATTGTTCAGCCTGTTGCCTTTCCAGGTAAAATCAGTTCTGGGAATATTGAAACCAGCACCTGCTTTCCAGATTACATTAATCAACGGTCTTTTACTTTTTTTGGTTGTATATAAGGTATGTTGCTGAACATAGTTGAAATGAAGCCAGTTGGCGCCATCGGTATGTTCAAGGTGCAGAAAATCCTTACTGGTTATTATGCTGTCTCCATCCACATTCTTTCCATCAATTCTTCCGGTTACATGTATTTTCTGATTATCGGTAACCACATATTTGGCATGATCGAAATTCAGTTCAATGGCTTTTGTTCTGGCCTTGTTGATATAAAAGCCGATCCTGTAGTTGTATTGCGGAATGGAAACTTCCAGTGGTTTTTTTAAAACAGCATCAAGATCGGGTTTGTCGTGTGCCTTTGCTTTGTGCAAGATAAAGTTATCGCCATTGGCCATTTTGAAATGGATATTGCTGCGGGTGTACCACTCTTTATTATATCCCCATTGAATATACATTCCACTGAAAAGTTTGTTCGATTTTTGAGCATGCGCATGCAATGATGCCATGATCAGCAGGATAGCAGTTAATTTTTTGTTCATCTTAAAGGATCATTTCCCGGCTAAAAGTCTTACTCCCGGATGGCATCATCTGCCAGTTTTTTTAATTCACTATACCTTTCGTGACGTCCTTTATTGTTCAGATTAACCGTAAAGAGTACAGCTGCATAATTCAGTTGGTTATTGATATAAGGAAAACTACCAAATAAGCCCGGACTCGTAACAGCATCACTGCTATTATCATTATCCGAATCATTGATCACCCATTCACCAAAGCCGTAACCCCATTTACCGGCTTCAGCGGGAGAATGTTTAATTACAAGCCCACTGGTGTAGTTTTGCTGCATCAAAATTATGCTTTTCTCTTTTAATACCTCTTTACCATTGAATTTACCTTTGTGGAGAATCATGGTAAGGAAATTGAGATAATCCTTAGCAGTACTCCTTGCACCCCCTGCAGGCAAGGGGATTGTTTTATGTCCGAAATCGGTCTGGCTCATAGCACAGGGCAATGCAATCCTTTCAGCAAACAAGGTTTCAAAATCTTTGCCTGATATCTTTTCAATAACGGCAGCGGCTACCTGCAAACCTACACTGCTGTAATGAAAGGATTTGCCCGGGGCAGCTTCCATCGGCTTATCGGCAATCAGCTGCATGACATCATCCATGCTGGCAGCGCCTGTAAATTCTTTGATTTCATCTTTCATATTTCCAGGTTCTATGCCGGTTGTATGAGACAGACATTGTTCAATGGTAATGGATCCTTTTCCATGCAAACTCATGATGGGCAGGTATTTTCCTATACTATCCTTTAATGCCAGTTTGCCCTCATCTACAAATGTCATTACCAACGCTGCGCTCAGCCATTTCGAACAACTGGCGATATTGATTTTAGTATTTTCTGTCAGATCCTGAAGAACCTCATCGGTTGGTTTTCCCTGCCTGCGGGCCATTAATTTTAGTCCGATTTTCTGTCGGTCCGATAAATTATTCACCGCTTTCTGATACACTATTTTCCCGTCTTTATATATGAGCATTACTGCCCTGCCTCCGAGCGATTGAAGATTAGCATTCAGCCAATGATCGATTGGTTTAAAGTTCGATTGTGCTGCTACTCCCTGAAAGAATAGCATAGCAATGAGTAAAATCGAGCAATACAGGCAGTTCCGGCTATTTTTAACTGTCATTATTTCATTAATTTTTAGTTGGACAGGGATTTGATCATTAGGATTAAGCATACATCAAATTTAATTCATTATGAATCTCAATAATTTCACTATAAAAGCGGCCGAAGTTGTGCAGAACGCACAACAGCTGGCTTTTAATGCCAAAAATCCTTCCATTGAATCTGAGCATATACTCAAAGCTTTGCTTATGATGGAGGATTCTCCGGTTGAATACCTGCTCAAAAAGAACAATGTTACCGTTAACCTTGTAGACAGCAAACTTGAAGAACTGCTGCGTAAATTACCCGTTACCGGCGCAGAACCTGCGCAGGCATTGGGCCGTGAAGCCAATGCGGTGATGTTAAGAGCAGGCGCTACTTTAAAAACCTTCGGTGATGAATTCGTTACACCAGAACACCTTTTGCTGGCCATTGTTCAGGGAAAGGATGTAGTGGCCAGTTTATTAAAAGATGCCGGACTAACCGAAAAAGGCCTGATAGCAGCAATCAAAGATCTGAGGAAAGGAGGAACTGTTTCTTCTCAAACCCAGGAAACTCAGTTTAATGCACTGAATAAATATGCCAAGAACCTGATTGAACTGGCCCGCCAGGGGAAACTCGATCCGGTGATCGGCCGGGATGAAGAAATCCGCAGAACGCTGCATATCCTCAGCAGACGTACCAAGAATAACCCGATACTGGTAGGTGAACCTGGCGTAGGTAAAACTGCCATTGCAGAAGGATTGGCCATGCGCATTGTAAACGGCGATGTTCCCGAAAACCTGAAATCTAAAATCATTTATGCACTCGATATGGGCCAGCTCATTGCCGGTGCAAAATACAAAGGTGAATTTGAAGAGAGATTGAAATCAGTGGTGAAGGAAGTTACCGGTAGTGAAGGGGAAATCATTTTATTTATCGATGAAATACATACGCTTGTTGGCGCAGGTGGAGGTGATGGAGCAATGGATGCAGCCAATATCCTCAAGCCAGCACTGGCAAGAGGTGAACTGAGGGCCATTGGTGCTACAACACTGAACGAATACCAGAAATATTTTGAAAAAGACAAAGCACTGGAACGTCGTTTTCAGAAAGTGATGATCGATGAACCCAGCGTTGAAGATGCGATTTCCATTTTGCGTGGCTTGAAGGATCGTTATGAAACTTATCACCATGTAAGGATCAAAGATGAAGCGATCATTGCAGCGGTTGAATTATCCAATCGTTATATCACCGATCGTTTTCTTCCGGATAAAGCCATCGACCTCATTGATGAAAGTGCCGCCAAATTAAGGCTGGAGATGAATTCAATGCCCGAGGAACTCGACAAACTGGAAAGGCAGATCAGGCAACTTGAAATCGAAAGAGAAGCCATCAAGAGAGAACAGGATGATGTGAAGTTGCGAGAGTTGAATACCGAAATCGCCAATCTTGCGGTTGAACGGGATACCTATATGGCGAAATGGAAACAGGAAAAAGAAATTGTAGAAAAAATTCAGAATGGCAAAGCGTCGATTGAACAATTAAAGCAGGAAGCCGAACAGGCAGAACGCAATGGTGATTATGGTAAAGTTGCTGAAATCCGCTATGGTAAAGTAAAGGAGCAGGAGACACTGATTACAGATCTCACCAAACAGCTCAATGAACTTTCTGAAAAAAGATTGCTGAAAGAAGAAGTAGATGCAGAAGATATTGCCGAAAGTGTAGCAAAAGCCACCGGCATCCCTGTTAGTAAAATGCTGCAGAGCGAAAGAGAAAAACTGCTTAACCTCGAAGATGAATTGCATCAGCGGGTAGTGGGGCAGGATGAAGCGATTGAAGCAGTATCTGATGCGATCCGTCGAAGCAGGGCAGGTTTGCAGGATGTAAAGAAACCAATTGGTTCTTTTATTTTCCTCGGAACTACCGGTGTAGGTAAAACGGAGTTGGCTAAAGCACTTGCCGAATACCTGTTTGACGATGATGCGATGATGACGAGGATCGACATGAGTGAATATCAGGAAAAGCATTCTGTGAGCAGACTCGTTGGAGCACCTCCCGGATATGTTGGATACGATGAAGGTGGTCAGCTAACGGAAGCGGTTAGACGTAAACCGTATTCAGTTATCCTCCTCGATGAAATTGAAAAAGCACATCCCGATGTATTCAATATTCTGCTGCAGGTACTGGATGATGGAAGGCTTACCGACAATAAAGGCCGTGTGGTGAATTTCAAAAACACCATTGTGATCATGACCAGCAATCTGGGTAGCCAGGTGATACAGGACAATTTTGAAAATGTATCTGAGAAGAACAAAGAGGAAGTGGTGGATAAAACCAAACAGGAAGTGATGGTATTGCTGAAACAAACGATTCGTCCGGAGTTTTTAAACAGGATTGATGAGATCATCATGTTCCAGCCATTAATGAAAAAAGAAATCAGGGGAATCATTTCCATCCAACTGGAAACACTCAGGAAAATGGTGGCACAGAACGGAATCGATCTGCAGTTCAGTGAATATGCACTCGATTACCTGGCCGAAAACGGATACGATCCGCAGTTCGGAGCAAGGCCATTGAAAAGACTGATCCAGAAGGAAATTGTGAACCAGTTGAGCAAACGAATCCTGGCCGGGGATATCGATAAAACCAAACCGGTACTGGTGGATGTTTTTGATGGAACGGTTGTTTTCAGGAATGAAGCAACGAATTCTATCCCGGCGTAAAAATACGTTCAAAAAAAATTACATATATTATAAGAGGTTGATAAACAAGGTTTAATTTACCTTTTTTAGGAATTTAGGATGCATGGTTTCTGCAAGACTCTAAAAAGCATTACCTTCAGCCGATTCCGTTTATTGGACCGGAAAATATTACAAACAGACCGAAGACCGGTATTAAAGAAAAAGGAGTTTATATGGCATTTAAAAAAGAAACGTTAGAAATCATCGAACCAAAAAACGTTTTTGTAGGAAACCCGAAAGCAGAAGTTACCCTTGAAGAATTTGGAGAATATGAGAGTGAGCCTTGTGCAAAAGCCAATGAGATTGTAAAAAAGTTGTTGTTGGACTATGATGGAAGGATCCGCTTTAATTTCAGGCATTTTCCCCAAACCAAAATACATCAGCGTAGTTTGAAAGCAGGTGAAGCTGCTGTGGCTACAGCGCAGGAAGGTAAGTTCTGGGAGATGCACAATATTCTTTTTGCCAACAGACGTAACCTGGGAACTACCAGTTTGAAACTGCATTCTAAAGAAGCAGGTGTTAACAATAAGCGTTTCCTGGATGACCTGGTGAATGCCACTTATGGCTGGCAGGTTCAGGGCGATCTGAAAGAAGGTATTGAAAGAGGCGTGAAAACTGTACCCACATTTTTTGTGAATGGTACATTGGTAACCAAACCTACTTACGAAGAAATCAGTAAAGCAATTGAAGCCGCACTTAAGAAAGTGAAGAAAAAGGCACCGGCCAAAGTTGCTAAACAAAGAGCTTAAAAAACCTATTCATAAAGAAGCCCCGGTTATTCATTACCGGGGCTTTTTCTTTTGAGTTATCTGCTGTATTACTTCAGTTTTTTCTGAAGCTCTTCATTCATTTTGATGTAATCATCATTTTTATCCTTGGTGGCCAGTTCCAGGGATTTTTTAGAACTTTCCATGGCACCTGCTTTGTCGCCCATTTCCTGCTGCACTTTTGCTTTGAATAACCACATCCAGTATGCATCCGGATTGGCTTCAATGGCTTTGGTTACATTTTCCAGTGATTTGGCTGGATTCTTTTCATATTCATTGTAAAACTGTGCTGCCTGCCAGTAGGGTTTCTTTTCTGTTTGCATCGCAGCTTCGATGCTGGCTTTCACTTTTTCCCTGATGTTAACGGTAAAAGGAATGGCTACAGCTGTTTTTTCCCACATGATGTGGAGCTCACATGATTCTGCTTTTACATCGGCAAACTGCATGGTAAATGTTTCCAGTGAGCTACCCATTTTTTTAGTATCCACTTTAATACGGGCTACATCCTCGCTTTCTTTATAGCCGCCGGTTCCCCAATTGCTGGTTCCTTTGTTCAGTACAATTTCCCATGTTTCTGCACCAGGAATGGTATACAGTGCATAACTACCGGTGTCGATTTTTTTACCTTTTATTTCTACAGGGTCAGAAAATTTGATAATGGTTGCGCCATTCGCACCAGTACGCCATAATTTATCGAAAGGAACGAGGTCGCCAAAAACTTTACGTCCTTTCGCACTTGGTCTTGAATATTTCAGTTCAATTGAACCGATGCCAAACTCCTGCTTGATGGTTTGTGTAGGAGAGGGCGCTGGCATTTTAACCTGTGCATTGATACCTGCCGCAGCGAAGGCAAAAAATGCAGTGATGATTGCTTTTTTCATTTGAAAAATTTGGGGATGAATAAATTATTGAAAATAAACTTTTACGGTTTGATAAAACAGCCGGTTATTCAGGAATTGCTGTTGTGCCAGTTGCTGTTGCTTTTCTGAAAATCCCTGCAAGTCCGAACAGGCCTGCAGCATTTCCTTTATTGATGGCAATTTCCAGGTAACCAGCAGAATTGAAAATGGCCATCTTTTCACCTTCGGGAACATCTGCATAAGTATCGCTGATTTTGTCGATCACTTCATCTCTTTTAAATACGATGGTAAAGCTCCGACCTTTTCTTTGTTCTTCAAATTCTTCCTTGCTGATGTTGACCACCACATTCTCAAAATTATCAATAAAGATGATCTGTCCTTCAATCCAGTTATTCCCAAGCATTGGCTTCAATGGATTCTTTACCTGGATGGAAATTGAAGGATCACCTACTTCTTCAATTGTTTTTCCGGAAATGATTTCGCCCATGGCTTTGGCAAAGATGCTGGTACAGAACAGGGTATTTTTCTGGTTGAGCTTACCCAAATGAAGCCCAACTACTTTTTGAGGTACTTCTTCCAGTATCATGGTAATCAGTCCGTTATCTGCACAGCCAATATATTGTCCATTGTGTTCTACCAGCAACATATGTTCGGGCTTTTCATCAAATATATTTACCAGTACCAGGTGAAAAGTTCCAGCCGGAAAATTGCGGATAGCATTGCGGCTGATATAGGCTGCCTGCGGATAATTAAAGGGAGAAAGGGAATGCGTTATATCTACAATCTGCAGACCGGGCTGTTGTTGTAACAGCTGACCTTTGATGGCGCCGGCCAGGAAATCCTGCTCCCCGATATCACTTGTAAGGGTTAGTATTGGCATATTCCTACTTTGCAGACTTTACTTTTTGAATGGATTATTTTACCAGTTTTCCGTTTTTGAAAAAATAGTTCCTGGTTAGTTTATCGGCCCAGGAAGGAAAAAATTTGTTGATGAAAACGGTTTGTTTGCCTTTGAAAGTTAACACAAGTGTTCGTTTTCTTTTTTCAACGGCTTTTATGATGGCTGCAGCACATTCCTCGGCACTCATCAGGTTGGCTTCATTGAGCGGACTTTCCCCCTGCGCCTGTGCTTTATCATTTAATGCAGCATTGCGGATATTGCTCCTGGTGAAACCCGGACAAACCCACATCACATTCACCCCATCTTCCTGCAATTCTGTACGTACAGCTTCCAGCCAGCCATTGAGCGCAAACTTGCTGGCCGAATATCCACTTCTGCCGGGTAAACCCCTGTAACCCGCTATAGAAGATACACCTACAATGGTTCCTTTTCTTTCGATGATCGATTCGAGTGCCAGTTTGGTACAATAAACCGTACCAAAAAAATTAATGTCCATCACTTTTTTAAACACTTCCAGTTCTGCATCTCTCAGCAAAGCCCGCATCGAAATACCGGCATTGTTGATCAGGATATCAATTCCCCCGAACTGCTTGAAGGTAGAATCAATAAAGAGTTTGCAGTCATTGTAATTGCTTACATCGGCAACTATGCAATGCAAAGGCTCTTTAGAATGACGGAGCTGAAGATCATATAATTTATCCTGGTTGCGTGCACAGGTGGCTATTTTAGCTCCCATTGGAAGAAGCATTTCAATAAGGGCTTTTCCAATCCCATCACTTCCACCGGTTATGGCTACCACTTTATTTTTAAAGAAATCGCTCATATTAAAAAATATGGGCAAAAATAAGCCAGATAAACTGCTGTTAACAAAGAAATCTTGCGAAATGAGGATAATATTGAGGAAAACTTTTTCAAAAAAATTTTTTACGAATTGTTTTTGCCTTATTTTTGCACTCCCTTTAAAAAAGGCGAGAAGAATTGGTAGCTCAGTTGGTAGAGCAATACACTTTTAATGTATGGGCCCTGGGTTCGAGTCCCAGCCAGTTCACGAAAGCTGTTTCAGAAATGAAACAGCTTTTTTGTTTTCAGGAATGACGCATCCTGATAATAATTGACAACCCCGTGACATTCCGGAAAATTGGCACTAACAATTTTGCATCCTGCCAATTCTAAAGATTATGAGATTTTATTTATCGGTGTTTTTCGTACTGGTTGTTTTATATTCCAACGCCCAGGAAAAGATGGAAGATCTTTCACCCGTTACGGTGATTGCTTCATTACAACCTCAACCGGTGGCGCAAACCGGACGTAATATTACCATCATTGATGGAACTTATTTTGCAGCACTTCCCGTTCATTCACTCGATGAACTGATCCGTTATATCCCGGGTATTGAAGTTCAGGCCAGGGGGCCGATGGGTTCACAGTCGGATATCATCATCCGCGGCGGAACCTTCCAGCAGGTATTGATTGTACTGGACGGATTGCGCATCAACGACCCGAACACCGGTCATTTCAACAGCTATATTCCTATTGCCCCCTCCGAAATCGATCGGGTGGAAGTACTGAAGGGAGCCGCTTCTGCAATTTACGGAAGTGAGGCAGTGGGTGGTGTGGTACACATCATCAGCAAATCATTTGCAGCAACCAATAGAAAAACAAAGAAAGAATATTCTCTTCAGGGCATTGCAGGAGAATATGGTTTGTGGTCGCTGAATGCAGGCGTTTTTCATCAGCTATCGAAAACAGCATTGAGTGCAGGATTTCTTTCCAATAACGCTAACGGACAACCGCAGAGAGGCACCAGGGGATTTTTTAATAACAATACTGTTTCCGTTTCTGCAAGCCATTCATTCAACCAGCATTGGCGCTTATCTGTTCGGGCGTCTTATGACAAAAGAAATTTCAGTGCACAGAATTTTTATACCAGTTTTAAATCTGATACAGCCCGTGAAGTAGTGGAAACCTTCTGGAATGCACTCAACCTCACCCGCCAGGGCAACAGCAACCGGATTGTGCTGGATGCAGGATATAAGAAAGTATTGGATCGGTATACTTTCAATAATGCTGGTTCAACCAATGAAAATGAATCATTCCTGTGGCAGTTTAGTGGCCGGATTGAACAGAAAATTTCAACAAAGAACAGCCTGATCGCCGGGGCGCAATTTCAGCACAGGGCCATACAATCGAACGACAGGGGAAATCACGCTTTGAACCAGCTGGCAGGTTTTGTTCTGTACAACCATCAGCTGGGTAAATATTTTCACCTGATGCCAGCTATCAGGGTCGACTATACGCAGAATAGCAATACTTCATTTATACCGCAGCTAAACCTTTCCTATCGCAAAGGAAAATGGCAGTTTAGGGGTAGTGCCGGTAATACGATCCGACAAGCGGATTTTACTGAAAGATTCAACAACTATAACAAAACAATAGTGAACAGTGGAAGCATCGGTAATCCTGATCTTGAAGCAGAACGTTCATTCAGTTATGAAGTGGGTGCAGATTATTTCGCTGAAAAAAACATCAGTATATCTGCCGGATTTTTCGCCAGGGATCAGAACAGGTTGATTGATTGGGTGGTTACTCCCTACAGCCAGATGCCACGCAAGCAGAACCTGGTACCGACAGGCAATTATGCTTTGGCTAAGAATATTGCATCAGTACGTTACAGAAGGATTTGAAGCCGATTTCCGTTACCAGAAAACTTTTAAGAAAGAAAGGAAATTGTTTTTAACAACAGGTATTGTTTGGCTGAACAGTAAAAGCAGTGATTCAGTAATTTCATTTTACATATCATCGCATGCCAGATTCCTGGGTAACTTTTCTGTATCCTACAGAACACGTCATTTTGCTGCGTCAGTGACATGGAATCTATAAGTCACGCAAAGCTTTGTCTGCTCCCGGCATCAACGCCGTAGTTTCAAAAGAGTATGTGGTTGTTAATGCCAGAACTGAATGGATTATATCCCAGGCTTAAATCTTCCCTTTTTGCGGAAGCCAATAATTTATTTGACAAACAGTTCAGTGATTTGTTGGGCGCGCCGATGCCCGGTCGATGGCTGATGGGAGGGTGGAGAATCAATTTATAAGCACAAAATAAAACAGCATGCCTTTTGCCTGGCATGCTGCTAAAACTACACTTAACAAACTTAACTGGTTGGGTTGGTTTACATAGAGTGGATTTTTTTAGTTGTGTCAGAAGCCAGTACCTATTTGTTAGCAACAAATGTCAGTATGTACTGTTAACGATGAGTTGTAGCCGATTATCGGAATTACAGGATGGCTGAAATACTTGTTTTCTATAGAGCATAGATTCTACAAAAAATTATTGAAGAATAATAAAAGCTGGTCATGCCTTTGTTTCAACTACTTACAGCAGTAAGTTGTTTTCTGCAATACCTAAGAGGAGTTTGAAAAAGAAATACAATCACACCGTATTCAGAATATCAGTTTTAATAATGAAATTTATTATTCTAAATTTTTACTATGCTCGAATTACGGCCTGTTTGTGAAAATTGCGGAAAGCTACTTCCCAATGAGAGTAAAGAAGCAATGATTTGTACCTATGAATGTACTTTCTGTTCTCATTGCGTTAATAATGTTTTGCAGAATGTTTGTCCGAATTGTGGCGGAGGTTTTGAAAAGCGCCCACACCGGCCTGTCTGCACAGTTATTGAAGTATCCAGCCAAAACAGCGCCTTATATTAAGCCTGTTGATACAGCAACATTTGAACCATTGCTGCAACGGAATAGGGATATTGATCCGTCAAAAAGATAAGCTGTATTATAACTGGTACACTTCAGCAATTTCCTTTAATTGAAGCAGGTTGCTGATCCCAAGTTTCTCAAACATTCTTGCTTTGTGGGTACCAATGGTGGAAGCGCCCAGTTTGAGCATTTTAGAAATTTCTCCCGCCGTTTTTCCATCTAATAACAAGGTGGCAATTTCCATTTCCCTGGGTGATAAATTGCTGAAAGGGTTTTGTTCTTTAACTGCATCAGGAGATTCAGCCAGTAACATGGCAAGCGTGTCACTGATATAGCGCCTGCCTTCAGAAACTATGTTGATAGCCTTGAGTAATTCTTCCATGCTTGATTCTTTCGATACAAAGCCACGGGCGCCGGATTTTAAGTACCTGGGTGCATGTATTTTTTCTGCACTCATAGAAAAAATAAGCACTTTGGTTGAAGGAAATGTTTCTTTAATCTGTTGTACCAGTTCGAGTGTATCAGTTCCGGGGATATGTACATCCAGGATTATTATTTCTATCTGTTTTTTCTTTCAATACCTGAAGTGCTTTTTTACCTGTTTCTGCTTCATAAATTTCTACAGGTTTAAACATTTCAGAAAGCATGCTTTTAATGCCAGAGCGTACGACGACATGATCATCTATGAGCAGGAATGATTTCATTGTAAATTTTCTTTAGGAATGTGCTGCATCGAAAATTAAACAAACATATTCAAGATAACCTAGTGTTTGGTTGATTATCAGAATATTTAAATTATCGGGTTCGACATATTTCTACAAGAGAATCATCATACATCTATTTTTTTACTTTAACACAATGTAGAAATTTGTTATGCTGCGTGTTGTGTAGCCCGGTAAAGGCCCGCTGCAAGCAGTTTTTATCCAGCTTTACCAATCCTATCCTGATGAAAAATTATTTATCTTTCATTGCATGCAGCATACTAATATCGCTGATTAATCCATCAATCGCATTTTCACAACTCAATCAATGGGCCTGGATGAATGGCGACCATATCACCAACCAATACGGTGTATATGGCACTGCAGGCATTTGTTCCTCTACCAATAAACCCGGTGCAAGATCCGAATGCGCATCCTGGAAAGATGAAGCAGGAAACTTCTGGTTATTCGGTGGAGTGGGTTACGGCGTAAGTGGCTTCTGGGGCGCTTTGAGTGATTTGTGGAAGTATGATCCGCAGACAAATAAATGGACCTGGATAAAAGGGGCTCAGTTCCCCTGGGCAAACAATGTTTACGGAACGAAGGGTATTGCCGCAAGTAATAATAAACCCGGAGCAAGACAACTCAGTTGCAGTTGGACCGACAACCAGGGAAATTTCTGGCTATTCGGTGGCACAGGAAATAATTATTACAATGATCTCTGGAAGTATGATGTAAATAGTAATAGCTGGACCTGGATACATGGTGACAATACCGGTAATTCAAAAGGAGTCTATGGCAACAAAGGAATCGCTGCTTCAACCAATAAACCGGGTGCACGTTGCAATGCAGCTCAATGGAAAGATAAGTCGGGTAATTTCTGGCTCTTCGGCGGAAATGGTTATGATGTTGCCGGCAGAGGAGGTTACCTCAACGATCTCTGGAAGTATGATATAAGCAGCAATATGTGGTCCTGGATCAGTGGTGATTCAGTAATCAAATCCAAATCAGTTTACGGTGTTCAGGGAGTTTCATCTGCACAGAATAAACCCGGGGCCAGAACAGGCGCTAGCTGCTGGTCTGATCCCAATGGCAATTTGTTATTGTTGGGTGGCTTAGGGTATGCTTCAACGTTAGGTGCCCTCAACGATCTATGGAAATTCGATCCCGTAACACAGGAATGGAACTGGATTCATGGTGACAGTACAATCTATAGTGCGGCTATTTACCAGGGTATTTCAAGGATGAATGGAAGTACAAGACCCGGGGCTATCCTGAATGCAGTATCCTGGACAGACAGGGCAGGCAACTGCTGGGTATTTGGTGGCAGGGGACAGTCAGACAATGCCTATGGAGAACTGAATGCCTTATGGCTCTATAATAGTTATACGAATAGCTGGACCTTTATCAATGGCGATCAGGCGGTTTTTGGAAACGGCGTTTATGGTTCACTGGGAGTTCCCCATGCATCAAATAAACCCGGTGCAAGAGAAAAGCCAGTCGTTTGGATGGATGAGCCGGGTAATCTCTGGCTTTTTGGTGGGGATGGATACCCCGCAAATAATACCACACCGTATTTTCACAGCGATTGCTGGAAACTGACATTGGCAATCCTGTTGCCCGAAAAATCTGTTAAACTGAAACTGGTAAAAGGGGAACAGGGTGTTCAATTGTACTGGAATGCAATTGATGAAACGAACCTTGATTATTATGAAGTTCAAACCAGTAAGGATGGAATTCATTTTTCCCGTTCGGCTACAGTTCATCCAACACAATTAAATAAATATGTATTTCATGAACCAGTACCGGAAGCAGCCGGAGCCTTATACTTCAGGATTAAACTGGTTTATAAATCCGCATCAATTGGCTATAGTAATACCTGTATGGTAAAGTTTGATGAGGTATTAAAAGTAAAATTACTGGTCAATCCCGTTAACGGATATGCGCAGTTGATGTTTAATCATTTTGATAAAGAAAAAATTCAGGTAAGGATTACGGATATGAGTGCAAGACTGGTTGTACAAGGGCAATATCAGCTAACTTCTTCCTTTCTTAGTATACCAGTTCAACAACTGTCTAAAGGAATGTATGTACTTAAAGTAATGTATGGCGATCAAACGGAAACTATAAAGATGATGGTTGTACAATAATATTAATGATCGGGCAACATAAGCCCGCAACCCCTGATATCACTGTTTTCGAGGCGACCAGTGATTTCGAAACTGCCATCTGCAAATAATTTACCGGTATCTTCTGTAGCAATAAATGAACAACTGTAAAGGTTAGCCAGATCTATGATGTTAACGGCACCTGAAATATAGCTGTTGTTTGGTTCGGGAGAAATAGTATCCAATGGATCGTCTTCGGCTCTGAGCATTATTTTCATCCAGGATGGACAATGAAAGCGACCGCTTCCCGGTGAATATGCCTGGGACAATAATTCTGTCATGCCATATTCTGAATGAACTGTTTTCAGTTTAAATTGGCGGCAAAGAATTTCGTGTAATTCAGTACGGGTAAGTTCTTTACGTCTGCCTTTCATTCCCCCGGTTTCCATCACTATGGTATTGTTTAATTCCATTGGAAAAGCGGAAGCAAAATCCACCAGTGCATAACTAACGCCAATGAGTAGGGTTGGTTGATTTTCTTTTTCATTCTGAACCAGTCTTTCATACAGTTTTTCAAAATCATATAAATAAAAGCCACTGTGTGGGTGATGGCTTTCTTTGATCAGCCGGTCGGTCATATAAACAAGAGAAGCATGTTTTCTTTCCAGGTAGGAGGGTAATAATCCGAGGATGCAATAATTTTCGGGCTTTCCGTATCGCTGTATAAAGTGTTTAAGAAAACTCTGTTCATAGAGGCCAGGATCTTTTACATAATGCCTGCTGTTTACCGATCCGGTGGTACCACTGCTTTCAAAAAAAAGAAGGTTATCGTTTAATTCACCACAGACTACAGGATGTGATTTATAAAAACGAATCGGTAAAAAGGGAATGTTTTTCAGGTTATTCACCATTTCAGGGCGAATATTCAAGGCATTGCAATATTGCCTGTAAAGCTCATTATTGCTATACTGGTAAAGGAAAATACTGAGTGCCAGGTTTTCAAACGACTCAGCGTCAGTGTCAAATATCCGGTCCCTCAGATCAGTATGAATGGGTTCGAGCAGCATTTCGTTGCAAAATTGCGTCTTTATTTTAAGATTGTTATATAAAAATGCTTCAGTAAATTTGAACTCAAATGACTACTATGCGCTACAGGTTGATGGTTTTGATTGCAATGACAGTGCTGGCATCGTGCAGCAAGGATAAATTTGAGTCTACTCCGAAAATTGAGTATAAATCCATCAGTTTTACGGATGTTGATAATAACACTTCGGCAATACCGGTCCTAACATTTAAGCTTACAGATGCAGAAGGAGATTTCGGTCCTATAAAAAACAATGATACCTCATATATCTATATGAAAAATAATCTGACCGGTGATCTTGATTCACTGGAGTTTCCAGATCTGGGTTCTGCAGCCGGAAAAAATTTCAGCGGCGACGTAGAAGTAAATCTCAACCTCAAGCATCTCTGTGTTCCTGGAATACCCGCCACTGATACCATTTTTTATGATATCTATGTAAAAGATTATGGTAAGAACAAAAGCAATGTAATTACCACACCCAATCCTGTTTTGTTCAGGTGTTTCTGATGAACTGGATCAGGTTCATATTTTCTTATTCTCTTTTTATTGCTGTTTGTGCTTTGTCGCTGGCTTTCCAGGCCGCTATTTTATTAGATAAGCCAGTTGATCATTATTCTTACCTGCTGGTTTTTTCCGCTACACTTTGCAGTTATAATTTTTACTGGGCCATTGCCCGCTGGCACAATGCAAAGCAATTAAACCTCCGTTCGTTTATCGATAAAAGTTTACCCAACCTGTTGATCTGCTTTGCATCAGGTATCATTGTAATCATCTGCGTTTACTACTTACCGGGAGTCATTCCTTATTTAATTCCCGCTGGTATATTAACATTGGCTTATAGTGTTCCATTGTGGCCTGTAAAACTGCCGGCTTGGATTCAGCGGGCAGGCTTTTTAAAAACATTGCTCCTCGCTTTCACCTGGACTTACGTTACTATTTTTATTCCATTGTTTGAACAGGTGCAGTTGGGTAATAAAAACCTTTTGCTCTTATTCTGTACCCGTTTTTTCTTTATGCTTATGCTCTGCATCATCTTCGATTCACGAGATGCACGGGCCGATAAAATCAAGGCGCTGCACAGCCTGGCTACGGATGTGAGCCGCCGGTCACTCGGCATTATTATGGCCGTGGTTTTTACAGGTTTTCTTGTTTCGGGGATTCTGTTGCGTTACTTCTACAGTACCGACCGGCAGATGATCGCATTCATTGTTTCAGGAATTTCTATGCTGATCGTGTACCGACTTTCACTTAGAGACAGAGGTTACTACTTCTATTATTTCCTGGTAGATGGCATGATGCTCTTTACAGCACTCGGAACTTTTTTAGCAAGTATTTAGTTAAATTGCCGGATAAAATCTTACTATGGCAAAAGCAAAAAGAAGCAAATCCATTCTGGGTGAAAAATCCTACGGATTCCTGAGAGAATATATCAACAATCCTTCTCCAACGGGATTTGAAAGCAGTGGACAAAAAATCTGGATCAACTACTTACGTCAGTATGTAGACGAAATTTTTACCGATCCTTATGGTTCAGCAGTAGGGGTGATTAATCCCGGTGCTGCCTTTAAAGTGGTAATCGAAGCGCATGCAGATGAAATCAGCTGGTTTGTGAATTATATTTCTTCGGAAGGACTGATCTACCTGAAACGCAATGGTGGTGTGGATCACCAGATCGCCCCTTCCAAAAGAGTATTGATACATGGTAAAAAAGGAGCTGTGAAGGCTGTTTTCGGATGGCCTGCCATTCATACAAGGATCAACAATCCTGATTCAAAAGAACCACAACCGAAAGTAGACAACCTGTTTCTCGATTGTGGAGCAAGAAATAAAAAGGAAGTAGAAGCCCTGGGTATTCATATCGGTGCAGTGGCTACTTATGAAGAAGGATATGATGAACTGGCCCATGGTTACCTCATTGGCCGTGCATTCGACAACCGTATCGGTGGATTCATGATTGCAGAAGTTGCCCGTTTGCTGAAAGAAAATAAAAAGAAACTCCCATTTGGATTGTATGTGGTGAATGCCGTTCAGGAAGAAATTGGTTTGCGTGGTGCCGAAATGATTGCACGTCGCATCAAGCCCAATGTTGCCATCATCACCGATGTAACGCACGACAGTACCACACCTATGATCAGTAAAATTGTAGAAGGAGAATGTTCCTGCGGTAAAGGTCCGTCGCTTTGTTACGGTCCGGCTGTACACAATAAACTGCTCAGTTTTGTTCAGGATATCGCCGGCAAAGCAAAAATTCCATTCCAGTTGCGCACGGTAAGTCGTAGTACCGGAACGGATACCGATTCATTTGCCTATGCCAATGATGGTTGCCCTTCGGTTTTGATTTCTATTCCACTTCGTTACATGCATACAACGGTTGAAATGTTGCACAAAGATGATATTGAAAATACCATCAAACTGATGTATGAGTCCTTACTGGCACTCACGCCAAAAACCAATCTCAGTTATTTTTAATGTATATGCCGGCTGATTCATAGAATCAGCCGGTACTTTTTCAGGCTGACTGAAATTGGCTAACTTGCAGCCATGGAAGATCAGCAGGGAAAGTATCTACGGCTTTTTGGAACGATGTTCTTCGTTTTCATTGGCTTTATTGTTTCAATATTATTAGTATTGACGGGTCTCCGTTTTTTCTTTGGTCTGTTTAAATTTATACCCTGGTTTACTTATATCTACATTGTTTTCATCCTCCTGGTACCATCAGCATTGTTTATCAGCGTATACCTGATTTATTTTAAACGATCAAAGTTTCATCCATCCAAATCGGTCAGGATAATTTCAAATGTATTTTTCATCACGGCACTTGCCTGCTGGGCATTTTGTTTGGGAAGAGATATGATTACCTTCTTTCAAAAAGGATATACCGATATAGGCCGTTATTTTTCTTACAACATGATATTTCTGGTGGCTAATGTAGCAGGAATTTTTCTCATCGGAGTTTTGCAGGCACTCACTACTGCCAAAGAAAAAGACTGGATGGAAAGAAACCAGGCATAAAAAAAAGCAGGCCTTCACCTGCTTTATAAAAAGTTCAATCAATTTTCTGTAATTATTGTTTCAGCAATTTTTGGGTACTAACCAGGTTGCCATTCTCATCTGTAATCTGCAATAAGTATAAACCGGAAGCAATGGTTCCGAATTTATTCAGTGCTTTACGGTTGTATCCTTTCTGCAATACTATCGTTGACTGGTAGACGATTTTTCCACTCAGGTCACTAAGCCGGCATTGCAATGGTTGTGCACGCTCAGCCATAAAATCAATGTTCAGTACATTACTGAATGGATTGTTCAGTACAGTAACCGCAATTCCTGTGAAATTAATCTTCACTTCTGCAATAGAAGAGAATTTGTACCGGCCATCGTTATCTACCTGCCTGATCCTGTAAAAATTACTACCATTTAAAGGCCTTGGATCATATGCGTCATATTTACGGATGAACTGACTGATGCCATTATCACGGGCAGGGATAGTCGAAACGTTTAACCAGTTGCTGCTGCCATCTGCACTGCGTTCAACAATGAAATAGTTTGTTATTGATTTCTGAAGCAGTAGACCAGTTGATGTTTACACCACTGCCTTTCTGCCTGGCCGATACCTGGAGGAATTCAACCGGTACCGGAGAACCTGAAGGACAGGTAGCCAGTTTGATGTCGTCTATAGCGAAATCATTGCCACATCCACCGGAAATACCGTCCGATAATGTAATTTTTATCTGCGTCACCACAAAAGGTGCAGTGTTTGGCAATACAAAAACACCACCCAATGAAACCCAGGTTGGTGTGGCCGATTGTGGCACGAGGTTCGAACTAACCGGTGAGTTGCCGAGCTGAACCCAGTTATTTCCGGCATCCAGGTATTCTACTTTGAAACTGATCAGCGGCAGAAGTGGGTCGGGTGCACAGGTACCCGGTGTATTTACATTCATCAGGTACAAACTGGCGGCATAGTTGCCCGCTGCAAAACCTCCCGGAACTGTTGTAGTATGCGCAAAGAATGTTTCAGACTGACCATTGATCACCAGCATTTTTCCATCGGTATCATTGGCTGTATGGTCCGGAGCATTGTGCCAGCCCGGGTATTGTTCGGAATTATTGATAACCCTGTAGGTTCCTTCATTCACCAATATGCCGGTTTCCTGGTAGGTAAGACTGTTGGGAATAATGTCTGGATGCGGCGAAGGGTTTGTTCCTGTTCCGAAAGTTTCATTCCAGTAAACGACTTCATCGTCGCAGAAAGCCTGTCCGTAACTGCTATTGCCTGCACCAAAAAGGGCAAGGGCCATAAGTGAAGAAAGGAGCGTAGTTTTCATCATCTTTCTGCGGCTTATAAATTTTTCCTGCATAGGTTTAAATTATTCTGGTTTATGATGCATTTCCGGGCAGTTCTTTGCCGGATTTTACATTAACAACAATGTTGTGGGGAAAGTTGGCTTTGCAAGAATTGATGGGATCAGAGGAGGTTCCGCAATGGGAACGGATACAAAAATAATATCTTTTTGCAGAAAATGAAATACTGTACCGGGTTTTATAGAAATTCCCCCTGAAGAGTCAGGGGGAATTCTCTTTAACCCTTAAAACAACCAACATGAAATCAGTTGATTAATTAGAAGGATATACGCAAAAAAGTTTAAAAAGGTTTCCTTTTAATTATGTTAAAGCCAGGTCTAAAACCTGCTGCATCGTTTTTACATAGTGAAATTTGATGCCTTTGATGAATGGCTGATTGATTTCTTCCACATCTTTGGCATTCTGCCAGCACATGATGATCTCTTTTATACCCGAACGTTTGGCCGCCAGTACTTTTTCCTTGATACCGCCCACGGGCAATACCTGTCCTCTTAAGGTTATTTCGCCGGTCATGGCCAGATAAGGTTTGATTTTTCTACCCGTAAAAGCACTTACCAACGCAGTCATCATCGTAATACCTGCACTGGGCCCGTCTTTCGGAACAGCTCCTTCGGGAATATGGATGTGTACATTTTTGTTATTGAAGAATTCAGGATTTACGCCGATTTTACGGGCATTGGCCTGGATCCAGGTGTAAGCTGTACTGGCACTTTCTTTCATCACATTGCCCAGGTTCCCCGTAAGTTTAAGTTCGCCTTTGCCTTCGCTCAACTGCGCTTCAATGAAAAGAATATCGCCACCAACATAAGTCCAGGCAAGTCCAACCGCCACTCCCGGCATATTGGCCATTTTATAGAGTTCATTGCTGTATTTAGATCTGCCCAGGATTTTTTCAATATCCTGCGTACTGATGTTCGCTTTCAGTTTTCCTTTTACCACCAGCTCTTTGGCCTGGTAACGCATGATACTGGCCAGCATCCTGTCGAGTTCCCTTACACCGCTTTCCCTGGTATAATCTGAAATAATCTTTTTCAATTACATTGTCATTGATCTTGAAACTGGTTTTAGAAAGTCCGTGCATTTCCTTTTGCTTTGGCAAGAGGTGCCTTTTAGCAATTTCAATTTTTTCTTCCACAGCATAACCACTGAGGTCGATGATTTCAAGGCGGTCTCTCAATGCCGGTTGAATAGAACTCAGACTATTGGCCGTTGCAATGAACAACACTTTGCTCAGGTCGTATTCGAGCTCAAGGTAATTGTCGTAAAAAGTATTGTTTTGTTCGGGATCCAGTACTTCCAGCAATGCAGAAGATGGATCGCCGCGGTGATCGCTGCCCACTTTATCTATCTCATCGAGAATCATCACAGGATTGCTCGATTTTGTTTTGCGGATGGATTGAATGATCCTTCCGGGCATAGCGCCGATATAGGTTTTGCGGTGACCACGGATTTCGCTTTCATCGTGTAAACCACCCAGGCTCACCCTTACATATTTACGGTTGATGGCAGCGGCGATGCTTTTGCCCAGACTTGTTTTTCCGATGCCCGGAGGGCCGATAAAACAAAGGATCGGACTTTTCATATCGCCCTTCAGTTTCAAAACGGCCAGGTATTCTAAAATTCTTTCCTTGATTTTATCCATTCCATAATGATCGTGATCGAGGATTTTTCTGGCTTTATTAAGATCGTATGAATCTTCTGTATATTCTTCCCAGGGCAGATCAAGCAGTAAGTCGAGGTGATTGTACACCACTGAATAATCTGGTGTGGATGGATGCATGCGCTCCAGCTTCTCAACACCTTTGTTGAACATTTCTTTTGCAGCTGCGGGCCATTTTTTCAATTCTGCACGCTTGGTCATCTCTTTTACTTCCGCAACATTTTCGCCACCGAGTTCATCTTTGATGGCTTTCATCTGCTGTTGCAGGAAATAATCACGCTGCTGTTTATCGAGTTCAGCCCTGGTTTTATTGGTTACTTTATTTTTCAGTTCGGCATACTGAAGTTCGGTATGCATCAGGCTCATCAGCAACTCGGCTCTGGCTTTGAGGTTATTGATCTCCAGCAGCTTTTGTTTTTCCTTCAGATCGCTGTTGAGGTTGCTGCTCACAAAGTGAACGAGGAAGGAAGGATTTTCGATGTTTTTCAGAATGATGGCAGCCTCACTGGGAAGGTTAGGCGAAAGATTAACGATCTGGCTTGCGAGGTCTTTGATGCTGCTCACCATGGCATTGAAATCGGGATCACCGCTGATGACTTCTTCTTCAAGCAATTTGATTTTTGCTTTGAAATAAGGATCATCGGTAGTGATTTCTTCTATCTTAAATCGTTTGCGTCCCTGGATGATGATGGTAGTACCGCCATCAGGCATCTTGATCAGTTTTACAATTTTTGCAACAGTTCCGATATTTTCCAGGTCGCTGACAGTGGGTTCTTCAATGTTACTGTCTTTTTGTGCCACTACGCCTACCAATTTGTCAGACTTATACGAATCCGAAACAGCTTTGATGCTTTTATCACGCCCCACAGTAATGGGGATTACCACGCCCGGAAACAATACTGTATTCCTGAGTGGCAGTATGGGCAATTCATCGGGTATCGGCTGTGGGTCTGATCCTGCGTCTTCCTCTTCATTTAAAGGGATGATTGGCATAAACTCCATTTCCTCTTCTGATCCCTGTAGAAACATATTTTTATTCATATTCTTTAGTTAGAAAGACAATTTGACAAATTTAGTCTCAAAAACGGTTATTTTTTAAGGAAGTATATATAGTCAACTTTAATGCCGGAATCTCAAACGATCAGCTGAATAAAGGCTGAAAGCACTGAATCATTTACTTTTGCGGTTTATGGATATTTCCTGCACTGCTTTCGAAAAGGAGGTTTTAGATAAAATTGCCATTGCTGCACGTTCCCTGCATACCGCTTCGTATGTAATCGGTGGTTTTGTGCGGGACAAGATCATGGAGCGTGAAACAAAAGACATTGATGTTGTTTGTATCGGTGATGGAATTGCACTGGCGCATGAAACAGCAAAGCATTTCAATCCGGTTCCGCAGGTGAATTTTTTTAAGAATTTCGGCACAGCACAGATTAGAATTGAAATACCTGCTCTCAGCAATGAAACTGCGGAGAAAGTGCAGAAGAACCGGTTTACCTCGAAATAGAATTTGTTGGTGCCCGCAAAGAAAGTTACAACTACGATAGCCGTAATCCTTTGGTGGAAGCGGGTACATTGGAAGATGATCAGAACCGGCGTGATTTTACCATCAATGCGATGGCCATCAGTTTGAATGAAGCTGATTACGGAAAACTGCTGGATCCATTTCGGAGGACTGAAGCACATCGAAGAAAAGATCATTCAAACACCATTGGCGCCTGCAGAAACATTCAGTGATGATCCGTTGAGGATGATGCGGGCAATCCGGTTTGCCTCACAACTGGGATTCAATATTGAAGCCGGTACGCTGGAAGCGATCGGAAAGATTGCCAAACGCATCCGCATCATCAGCAGGGAACGCATTGCCGATGAACTGAATAAAATTCTGCTCAGTAAAAAGCCTTCTGTGGGTTTTGATCTTTTGTACAAAACCGGCTTGTTGGAAATTTTCTTTCCGCAGATGACAGCGCTGGCTGGTGCAGAATACATCGATGGTAAAGGACATAAAGACAACTTCTATCATACGTTACAGGTAGTAGATAATATTGCAGAAAATACCAATGATCTCTGGCTTCGTTGGGCGGCTGTTTTGCATGATATAGCCAAGCCAGCCACCAAAAAATTTGAAGAAGGGCATGGGTGGACTTTCCATGGCCATGAAGTTTTGGGTGGGAGAATGGTGCCGAAAATTTTCACGCAGCTGAAACTGCCGATGAATGAAAAAATGCGGTTTGTAAGAAAACTGGTTGAAATGCATTTGCGCCCGATCAGTCTGACCAAAGAGAATATAACGGATTCGGCTATACGCAGATTGATTTTTGAAGCCGGCGATGATCTTGAATCGCTGTTTATGCTTTGCAGGGCCGATATCACTTCCAAGAACAAACAAAAAGTAAAGCGCTACCTCGAGAATTTTGAAATGGTGCTCGAAAGGTGCGCTGAAGTTGAATCCAAAGACCATGTACGCAACTGGCAACCACCGGTGAGTGGAGAAATGATCATGGAATATTTTAAACTTTCTCCGGGCCGTTCGGTAGGCATTATTAAGAACGCAATCCGTGAAGCCATTCTCGATGGAGAAATTCCGAATGAATTTGAAGCTGCCCATGCTTTCATGATTGAAAAAGGAAAAGAACTCGGATTAACGCATGCATAGGTGTTTAAATGACGCCTGATTTTTAACAGGAATTTGCAGATTGGCACTGATTTACAATAAGTCTATACATTGCGATTAATTGTTCATTCACTTGCGGGTAAACCATAATTTCCCTATTTTTGACTATGGCAATTCTAAAATTCAGGGTATACTGGGAAGAAGACGAAAGTACCTACAGGGACATCGTGATCAGGCATAAGCAAACTTTTTTTGATCTGCACAATGCAATCCTGAAAAGTTATGAGTTCGACAATAAGCACAAAGCGACTTTTTATAAAAGCAACGATGCCTGGCAACAGGGTAGGGAAATCACACTGGAAAAATATGATCGCTCCTACAAGGCTGAACCTCTGATCATGAGTGAAGTGAATATCGGCAGCCAGATTACAGATCCCAATCAGAAATTTATCTACGAATACGATTTCAATAAGAACTGGCATTTCATGGTTGAACTCATCAATGTAGATAAAGAAGAAAATAAAAAACTCGAATACCCAAGTTGCGTGCGCACTGAAGGAATCGCTCCATCACAATATGGCACCAAAGGAATCATCGACAGCAGGCTGGCAGAAATGGAAGAAAAATATGATCTGCAGCCTGATGCCATGAAAGATGGTTTTGGTGAAGAAGGTGAAGATGGAGAAGAAGATGCACAGGGTGAAGATGATGTAGTAGCCGATGAAGCCAATGACGGTTTCTGATCTCCCACTATAAATTAACAATCATTTGTTGTAGAGTTCTGTACAAACTCAGCACCAGATCATGCAAAAAACCTGCATTATACTCGCTGGCCCGACTGCGGTTGGAAAAACAGCCCTCGCCATTCAACTGGCTGAATACTTTTCAACAGAAATTATATCTGCGGATAGCCGTCAGTGTTACCGTGAGATTTCCATCGGGGTGGCAAAACCATCTGCTGATGAACTGGAAAAAGTAAAGCATCATTTCATCGATTCTCATTCCATTCACGAAGAGCTGTCGGCCGCCGATTTTGAACAATATGCACTCCGGTCACTCAAAACGATTTTCTTAAATAATGATATTGCCATTGTAACCGGAGGTACAGGATTATACCTGAAAGCGCTCTGCGAAGGCATGGATGAAATTCCACCAGCAGAGGAATCTGTTAGAAATAACATCACAGCAGCGTATGAAAAAGGAGGAATGGAGTGGCTGCAATGGCAGGTGCAACTAAAAGATCCATTGTTCTGGAAAGAAGGAGATTGTAACAATCCCCGGCGTATGATGCGTGCACTGGAAGTGATGGAACAAACCGGCCAGTCGATTCTTGTTTTGCAAAAAGGGAAAAAAGCCCAACGTGATTTTTCCATTATAAAAATTGCACTCGAATTGCCCAGGGAAATATTATATGACCGCATTAATCAACGGGTGAAACAGATGATGATGGATGGCCTGGAGGCTGAAGCGAAATCAGTTTATCCTTTTCGGAACCTCAATGCATTGCAAACTGTTGGATACCGGGAATTGTTTGACTATTTTGGCGGCAAACATTCGCTGGAACGTGCTGTAGAACTGATTCAGCAGAATACCCGTCATTATGCCAAAAGGCAACTCACCTGGTTTAAAAAAGATCCAGAATATCAATGGTTAAGGCCGGAATACGATGAGGTATTGGCTTTTATCCACGAAAAAATCAAATAGATCCGTTTAGTTAAAACTTCACACCAAATGTTGCAATGATGTTTCCCTGTGTCTGGTTAAGATTGGCAAAAGTATTGTCACGATCTTCGAGGCGATAAGGCATATCAACATTTTTCTGCACACTGTGTACATAAGTAAGATCGATGAAAAATCCATTGTTGCGGTAACCCAGTCCACCACTCAGCATCATCCTGTTGGCTTTTAATGCGGCATCCTGGTAAGGATTGGTATAATAAGCAAATCCAAGTCTGCCCATGATCGTATTGAATTTTAATTCTCCACCAACCCTGAAATTGAAAGTTCCTTTGTAATCGTTTTTAATCACTTTATTCAACGATTTGAAATAAGCTTTTTCTTCTTCTGTTGGTTCTTCATTGTAACTCTGGAACCTGCTTCCTCGGTGATGCACATATTCAACATCAGCAGAAATAAATGCCCTTTGTTTCTTGGTGTTTTCTATTTCACGGAATACATAAGAAGCACTCAGGATGGCTTTCCATGGCGTAGTTTGAAAATATTTACTTTCACCTGGCTCTCCGTTAGTAAATAAGTTTGAACTGGCATTGAACTCTTTAACCGGATTTTCAAGTGAAGTTACTAAACTGGTACTACGCGTATCCGTTAGTGACATAATGCTGGGCGTATGTACAGCCAGTCCAAGCCGGATATAATCCTGCGGACGATAGATAACACCGAATTTCAGATTGGCACCAACACCGGTTGTTTTAAAATCATCTGTAAATCTGAAGGAATTGAAACGGTTTGATGTATCTCCGGAAAGATCAGATTCTGTGAAGATCGTTGTACTCTGGTAACTGATGATCGGAATACCCAATGTAACACCCCAGTACCATTTGTCTTTATTGTTTTCTGCAAAAGCTACGGCCAGTTCATAAATACCTCCTCTGGTAGATTTATTCATATCCTGGAAAACTGCTTTGCCCGAATCCAGCAGGTATTCCGGTGCCGCTTTAACCTGTAACAAACCATTTATTCTAACTGTATCAATCAGGTAAGTGAATAAGGCCGGAGCTGCTGTATAAGGCATGGATGAATTACTGAAGAGAACATCAGAAATGCTCTGGTTGCTTTTGGCAAATTCTTCGGCAAATTGTTCACTGAAAGAACTGTAGTTATTAAATCCGCTGTAACGGATATCATTTTTAAAACTGGCTTGCTGACTGAAAGCAATACTGAATGCACTGCTCTTCGTTTTATTGTAACGGTTAGGTGCACCAATAATTACACCACTTGGCGCAAATGAAAAACTATTCTTATTGTATTCATTTTTACTGTCGCGGTAATTGATTGAATAATCTGTCCTCAACAATCCGGCAGACAATACCGCTTCTCTTGTTTTAAAGAAACCTAACCCCGCCGGGTTTACATAAGTTGCCGTGATATCACCACCGAGGGAACCCATCACACCGCCAACTGCCATGATACGGGCTGTTCCATTGTGCGGATACCAACTGAAACGCAATGCATCTTCGGGTACCTGTGCCGTTAGTTGCGTGCTGGAAAGAATTAAAAGGGCGAGTAAATATTTTTTCATATCTGGAAAAATTTGATAAAGGACGTACACTCCGGTACAGTCCGGATAAATGAAACCGGCTTTCTCATTTGAGCAGATTGGTTTGGCAGCAGTTTAACCTCTGCCCGGACGGCTGACAGGAGTGCCTGAACTTTTGCTTCCACCGGAAGACGAATTGGTTGAAGGTGTATAAGACCTGGTATTATTGTCTGACCGGTTATTTGAATTGTTGTTATTATCGTACGATGGAGTAATAATGCGCCTGCTGTTGCTGTTATTGCTGTTGTTGTATTTTCTTCCGGTGTAGATCCATTGTCCGGTTCCTGTTTTCGGATCCACATATCGGGTAGCACTGTATTGATAACTGCCGAGATTGGTCATCCTCGGCGTTGTGTTTTTTGGATTCCTGATCGGTGTATTGCTGATGAAAACAGGAGCGGGGTAATAATAGGGATTGTAGTAATAGCCGTAACTGTAACCATAACGGTAAGGATTGTAATGACAATTGAAATCGTCATCAAAATCCCGCCAACGCCTGTCGTACCTCGACATGATTATTTCACGATCTTCTGAACTTCTGTAACGGGTTACCCTTGTTTCCTCCTCTTTCTTACTGTCTTCTTCGATATTTCTTACCGGGGAATAATACACATCATCGGGTGTTTGTGTACTCTTGTAACTATTGCTGCAACTGGCAAATACCGCTGATGAAGCAAGGAAAAGTAAAATTTTAAGATTCATGGCGCAACGATTAAAAGGATTATAGTTTGAAGTTATTACTTTTGTGCGGTTTCGGCGAAGGTTACTGCACAAAGCTATATGGGTAAGACGTTCATTCAGAAAGGTTTGCTGTTAAAGATGTGCTAAAGTAAAACCGGGCTTGAAAAGGCTGAAAATTCCGCTGAAACAAGAACTTCTTTTTTTAATCAGAGACAGATAAAAGCATTATATGAGCAAAGAAATTACTTCGAGGGAAAAGGACTACTCTCAATGGTACAACGACCTGGTGCTGAAAGGTGAACTGGCAGATTATTCAGCTGTTCGTGGATGTATGGTGATTAAACCTTATGGTTATGCCTTATGGGAAAACATGCGGGATGAACTCGACAGGATGTTTAAGGAAACAGGCCATGTGAATGCCTATTTTCCCTTGTTTGTGCCAAAAAGTTTGTTTGAAGCAGAAGAAAAAAATGCTGAAGGATTTGCCAAAGAATGTGCCATCGTTACGCATTACCGATTGAAAACGGATCCCAACAATAAAGGAAAACTGATGGTAGATCCGGATGCAAAATTGGAAGAAGAACTGATCATCAGGCCAACCAGTGAAGCCATCATCTGGAATACTTACAAAGGTTGGATACAATCTTACCGTGATCTTCCTATTCTTGTAAACCAGTGGGCCAATGTGGTCAGATGGGAGATGCGTACCCGCTTGTTCCTTCGTACCGCAGAATTTCTGTGGCAGGAAGGTCATACTGCACATGCTACCAAAGAAGAAGCAGTAGAAGAGACCCGTAAGATGCTGGATGTATATGCAGATTTTGTAGAAAACTATATGGCAGTACCGGTGATCAAAGGAGTTAAAACGGCCAATGAAAGATTTGCAGGAGCAGAAGATACTTATTGCATCGAAGCGCTGATGCAGGATGGAAAAGCGTTGCAGGCAGGAACTTCACATTTCCTCGGACAAAACTTTGCCAAAGCATTTGATGTACAGTTTCTGAACAAAGAAAACAAGCAGGAATATGTTTGGGCAACAAGCTGGGGTGTATCTACCAGGCTGATCGGTGCACTGATCATGGCACACAGCGATGACCAGGGTTTGATCATGCCGCCAAGGATTGCTCCATTACAGGTTGTGATTGTTCCGATTTATAAAGGAGAAGAAAGCAAAGCAGTGATAGATGAGAAAGTTGCAGCAATAACCAAAGAACTCAAAGCGCTGGGCATTTCAGTAAAATACGACAACAGTGATCATGCCCGACCAGGATGGAAATTTGCAGAGTATGAATTGAAAGGAGTTCCGGTAAGGGTTGCATTGGGATTGCGTGATCTTGAAAACAATGTGGTAGAAATTGCCCGCAGGGATACGAAAGAAAAGAAAACGGTTTCAATTGATGGACTGGGTGAGTACATCAAAAATCTGCTTGAAGAAATTCAGCAATATATTTTCAACAAGGCCTTAAACTTCCGCAATGAAAATATACGCAAGGCCGATAGCTGGGATGAGTTTGTACAATTGCTGGATGAGAAAGCAGGCTTTGTTGCTGCTCATTGGGATGGAACGGGTGATACCGAAGAAAAAATAAAAGAATTAACCAAGGCCACTATCCGCTGCATTCCACTCAACAATGAACAGGAAGCGGGGAAATGCATATTGACAGGAAATGCCAGCACGCAAAGAGTTTTATTTGCCCGGGCTTACTAATCATTTCAAACTGTTTATTATATTTAAGCTGTTGATCAATCAACAGCTTTTTTATTAATCCTATTTACATGGAACAAAAAATTCAAGATAGTCTCTCTGAGTTTGGATTAAAACTCGATGATGAATCCAGAACCAGTCTTTACAAAACAAGCAGGTGGACTAAATTTATTTCCGTTTCTGTTTTTTCGCTCGGTGCCATGCTGTTTATTTTTCTCTTTGCAGCCAAAGATAAAATGGTCTTTTACCTGAATCGTGAAATGGGTATCGGAGAAAGTAGTGGGGCGAGGTTCTGGTTTTTTTTTAGTATGATTATAGCTGTGATTGCAATCATTGCTGCGATCTACTATTTTCTTTTTAAGTTTTCGGTCAGCATTAAAAAAGGGTTTGAAACTGAATCTGCCACGCTTGTAAACGATGGGTTAAGATCTTTGAAAATTTACTTTATCATCACGACCATCTTTTCCGGTTTAATTCTGTTGATTAACCTGATGGGAATCATTTCAAAACTGATAGCATGACAGAAGATTTATTAAATAATATTCAACCGCAGGCTGAGCTGAATGATGAAGGATTAAATGAATTATCGCAGATAGCTCAATGGGCAAGATGGAATGCCATCCTGAGCCTTTTGGCGATGGTATGTTCCTTTTCATCGAATATATATACGGCAGTAAAATTTCCTGAAGCCCCGGATGCTATCTCATCCTTTACCACAGCTATTTTTGCTGCACTGCTGTCGCTGCTGCTCAATACAACATTGCTATCGGCAACGGGTAAACTAAAATCTTCGATCGCAGGTTATGACCAGGAATTGTTTAATATGGGGTTGGCTAAACTGACAAAGTATTTTAAAATAACGGGTATCTTCACCATCATTGCCCTTGTATTCATTACCATTGCAATCATCATCGGGCTATCGGCAATAGCAACCAGACAATAAACAGTATTATTCCCGGGTGGCGAGATAATTATAATCTTCCAGTAATTTTTCCAGGAAAGTGGTAGGGTATAAAACGGATTGTATGCCGAGTACTTCTTTTACTTTGGCTTCAACACGGTAGCACATTTCATCATTGTTGGTTTTTCGTGCCTGTGTGAGAACCGTTTTAATGGTATTGATATCGCCATCGCTTAAACGCATTACCTGCGGGAAAGTCACCTGGTAATTCTGCGTCTGAACTTCCATGAATACAGTGTCTTCTATGCTCATGGCCGATTTTGTATCAACCACTACCGTTCCTGCTGCCAGATCACCCAAACGTTGCCCCTTGGGTGTTACAGCAATGGTAATGAGTACTGCAATGCCGAAAATACCCGTGATGATAATATAGAACATCAAAGTAGTTCCGGTTAATATTACATAGCCGAATAAAAACGGCCATTCAAAAAATTTGGTGATCCATCGGGTGATGTATTGCCCGAGCGTTGCTTCTCCGCCATCAAGGCTGATGACACGGATTTTCATTATTTTTTTTCCCAGGGTTTGTCCGTTCATCCATAATTCCATCAGCAGGGAATACAATAACATAGGCAGTGAAACAACCAATATGTCGAGACCGATGTTCTCCTGCATACTTATTTCAAAACCTTCATACAAAACATATTTCATGCTGAACAGGTATATGATCAGCAGGGCATAGTCTACCAGGTATGCCAGCAACCTTTTATGAAATGCAGCGAGTTCAAATTCAAGGTCGATGTTAAATGCCGTTGTAATTCTGATTACAGACATGGTAACTGCAATATACTATGAACCAACACGAAAAGCATATTTTTTTATTTATCAAAAATGCAGCATATTGTAATAGAAAAAGAATCCGGCGCCCGGATTTGCCTGCAGTGAAACCATGAGCTGCGGATGCAACAGCGCAGTATCATGAGAGAAGCAATGTTCATTAAGAAGAATGCTGAAAAATGGAAAACTTACCAGCATGAAGAAACCAGGAATCCTGATGAAACAGCTGAGCGGTTTATAACATTGATTGATGATCTGTCTTATGCAAAAACTTTTTATCCGAAAAGTAAAGCAACCCGTTGGATCAATGGCATCACTGCATCTATTTACCAGAGCATCTACCGCAATAAAAAAGAAAAGTACAGTCGCATTTTCGGTTTCTGGAAATATGAACTCCCGCTGATTTTCAGAAAGTATCACCGCGTTTTTCTTTTTACTACGATCATTTTTGTCCTGTTCGTTGTTGTTGGATACCTCTCATCAGCCAATGATCCTGATTTTGTTCGTGGCGTTTTGGGAGATGCCTATGTAAACAGAACGGAAGACAATATTGCCAATGGAAATCCATTTGGTGTTTATAGTTCTATGTCGCAATTCAATATGTTTATTGAAATTGCTTTTAACAATATCCAGGTTGCTTTCAGAACCTTCCTGGGTGGATTTACATTGGGATTTTTTACGCTTAAAATGATGTGGGATACCGGCATTATGCTGGGCAGTTTTCATCAGTTGTTTTTTGCCAATGAACTGGGCATTAACTCAATCCTGGTAGTGTGGATTCACGGTGTGATAGAAATTTCGTCTATCATCATTGCAGGCGCAGCCGGATTTGTACTCGCAAACGGAATCCTGTTCCCGGGAACTTACAGCAGATTCGAATCTTTTAAACGCAATGCTAAAGATGCTGTAAAAATTCTGCTTTCATTAATACCATTTTTCATCCTTGCCGCTTTTTTTGAAGGATATATCACCAGGCTGATGAGTCAGACTTACAGCAAAGCTTCCAATGGGATGCCCGTTCCCGTTAGTATACTCATACTTACTGGTTCATTTCTGCTCATCCTCTGGTATTTTGTAATTTATCCCATCCGGCTTTCTAAAAAGGGTCGGTTGATTAAAGACGACGGGATCGTTTCCAGGTTAAACAATAAAGATGTATAAAGGGCTTTTTATATTCCTGCTGTTGCTCGGCGCTGCCATTAATGTAGTTGCCCAGCAACCCGGTTATGAGTATACCGATTCATCTTTATTGGAAGGTGAAACCAATATGAATGATAAGCCTTTAAACCAGGAGGCACATTTTCCGGCCAGTGAAGAAACGGAAGCGGTTGATACAGATCCCTATGAAACCTATATTCAGAGTGATACTACATTATACATTCGTTCTGTGAACATTCCCACTGATACCATCAGGGCTTGGAAAAAAGAACTGGCCTATATCAATGAACTGGATAGTTTATTACACAAAGCCCATGAAGAGAAAAAATCTGATCAGTCGTCTGCACCGATAGTGGATAGTTCGGGTAGTGATTCATTTCTGCAGAATTTTTTATCGTCTTCAGGAGCATCCGTTATTTTCTGGGGACTTGCCATCGCATTTGTATTGTTTATACTGTACAGGATATTCCTCAGTAATGGCGTGTTCAGCAGAAATGTTTCGGCAAAAACTGTAAATGAAATCAGTGAGGAAGACAAACTGCCTGATGATTCCGATTATCCATCAATGATCAGTAAGGCAGTTGGTAAGGGAGACTACAGGCTGGCCGTACGTTTTCATTTTTTAAACACACTGCAACGCCTATCCGAAAAAGGATCTCTGTCATTGGCGGCCGAGAAAACGAATTACCAGTATGTAAATGAAATTGAAGCTGAAAAAAGAAAGCCTTTTACCGCACTTGTATTGAATTATGATTATGTGTGGTATGGCCATATCGATATCAACCAGGAACAATATGGGCAGATAGCAAATTTATTTAACGGGTTCAATGCAAAAATCTGAATGACTTGAGGGGCTCACTATTTTTATATATCATTTTGATCGCGGTTCTGCTGAATAGTTGCTCCCGCAGCAATGATCCGGGTAAAGACCTGCGGGAAACTTATCTGCCTTCCGACAAGCGACCCTTTGGCGGTTATATTGCCAGCAGTATTTTGCAAAATAGTTTTCCGGATAATTTTATTCATCATACAAAGTATTCTGCTTATACAGATATGATTTCAATGTCTGATTCAGGAGCTTTGTATTGTGTGATCAGCAAAAATTTTTATGCAGATAGTCTGGATGCGGATGCCATTCTGGATTACGTTTACAATGGCAATACATTCTTCCTCGCTTCGTCTAATATTGATAGTAGTTTCTTAAAAAGGTTGTACTGTAAAACAATTAATACAGGGAAGTTGGATTTTATTCTGGAACCGGGTTTAAGATATGACTCTGTTCGTTTGATTCCACAGGTAAATGTATCCGGAGAAATATTCAGGTACTTTTATTTACCTTTTTCATCCGGATTCTCCGAAATCAACGAGGGTTATTGCAGGGTATTGGGATATAATAGTAATGGCGACCCGAATTGTATTATGTTTTACTGGGGTAAGGGTAGAATGTTACTGCATACCGATGCCAGGGCTTTCAGCAATTATTTTCTTTTAACAGGAAAGAACTATCTGTATATGCAACAGTTATTGCAGCTGTTGCAATCTAATCCTGCAAATATTTACTGGAATGAATATTATGCCAAAAAGAACAGGGCAGGATCCGGTAATGAAAACAGCAGCAAGGGTTTCTCCAGTTTCAGCGAAATCATGAAGTATCCGCCGTTGGCCTCAGCATTCTGGCTGGTTCTGGCCTTATTGATTTTGTATATTTTATTCAGTGGAAAAAGAAAACAACGCATCATCCGTCAGTTAAAACCTAATGTAAACAGTTCTGTAGCTTTCACAGAAACGATTGCAAGGTTGTATCTTCAGCAAAAGGACAATAAAAACCTGTCTGATAAAATGATTGCCTATTTTAATGAACATATCCGCAGTCATTATTTCCTTACTGGCACACCGGGCAGTGAGGATTTTCTTAATTCTCTGAGCAGGAAAAGTGGCGTTTCCCTTGAAAAAACCACCGCATTGTACAAAGCGATCGACACCGTTTCAGCTAAAGCGACGGTGGATGATTATGAACTATTAACTTTAAACGAACAGATTCAGCAATTTTATAAAATCAGAAAATAATGGAAGAAAATTTATTCCAGGAACACAGTGATATCACAGAGCTGAATACAGCACTGGGTAATATCCGGCAGGAAATTTCAAAAGTTATTGTTGGTCAGCACCAGATGGTAGACCTGTTGCTCATCGGGTTACTTTGTGATGGTCATATCCTCATCGAGGGTGTGCCCGGTGTTGCCAAAACACTCGCCGCAAAGCTCGTTGCGAAGATCATTGATGTGAAGTTTTCGAGGTTACAGTTTACTCCCGATATGATGCCGAGTGATGTAATCGGAACGGCCATCTTCAATCCTAAAGAAGCGGCTTTTACTTTTAAACCAGGGCCCGTATTCAGCAATATTGTTTTGATTGATGAGATCAATCGTGCACCGGCAAAAACACAGGCGGCCTTGTTTGAAGTAATGGAAGAACGGCAGGTTACCGTTGACGGCTATACGCACTTTATGGAGCATCCTTTCATTGTACTGGCAACACAGAACCCGGTAGAACAGGAAGGAACTTATCGGTTGCCCGAAGCACAACTGGATCGTTTCCTGTTTAAAATTCAGGTGAACTATCCAACGCTGCAGGAAGAAATTTCTATTCTGCGCAATCAGCAAAGCCGTTCGCAAAATGAATTGTTACAGGAAGTGAATAAAGTTCTTTCCCCACAGGCGATCGGGCGTTTCAGGAATATTGTTCGTGAAGTGCGCATAGAACCACGGCTGGTGGAATACATCGCCATGATCATCAACGAAACAAGGAACAATCCATCCTTATTTCTTGGTGCATCAACAAGGGCTTCCTTGTCTTTACTCAAAGCATCAAAAGCTTTTGCTGCCATCAATGGCCGCGATTTTGTGATACCGGAAGATGTTATCAGTATGGCGCCACATGTGCTTCGTCACAGAATCATGCTGACGCCAGAAAAAGAGATGGAAGGTATCAGTCCGGATGAATTGATTGAAAGCATCATGAAGACCGTTGAAGTGCCTCGTTAATTTGTAAAGAAACAACAGTCAAATTCGAAATCAGTTTGGATTTTATAAAAAAATATATTGGAGATTTATTTCTGCCGCTGCGGTTTTACATCGCAGCAGGAATTTGTGCTGTAATGTTTCTGGTCTCGTTTTTAATTCCCGCCTTATATCCGTTGGCAAAAATTATTTTCTATGCGTTCCTGATTTTGCTATTACTGGATTATGTTTTTCTTTTCTGGTTGGGAAGGTCGCCGATAGCAAAAAGAACGGTGAGTGAAAGGTTGAGCAACGGAGATCAGAATAAAGTTTCCATCAGGATTGTAAACCGCATGAACTTCACCATCAGGGTACATATAATAGATGAGTTACCCGAACAGTTCCAGGAACGGGCCTTTTCCATGTATAAAGTGTTCAATGCAAGGCAGGAGAAACAATTGCAGTACAATATCAGACCCACACAAAGAGGTGTTTATGAATTCGGACAGATTGTATTATTCATTCAATCGATGCTGGGCCTTGTTACCAGGAGATTTGCCGTTAGTGCCGAACAGGATGTAGCGGTATATCCATCATTCCAGCAACTTCGCAAGTACCAGATATCAGCTCAGGCAGCAATGATCAATGAACACGGTAGTAAACAGTTGCGCAAATTGGGCCATAGCATGGAGTTTGAGCAGATCAAAGAATATGTAACCGGTGATGATGTTCGTGCGGTAAACTGGAAAGCTACTGCCAGGAAAGGGAACCTGATGATCAACAATTATACCGATGAAAAATCACAACAGGTATTTTGTATCATCGACAAAGGCAGGTTGATGAAAATGCCTTTCGGGGGATTGACATTACTGGATTATGCGATCAACAGTACATTGGTATTGTCTAATGTATGTTTACAGAAGCAGGATAAGATCGGCGTTTTTACATTTGCCGATAAAATGGGCGCAACCCTTCCTGCCAGCCGTAATCCTGTACAACGGGATAAGATACTCGAAGTTTTATACAAACAACAAACTGCATTCCTCGAAAGTGATTACGAAATGCTGTACATGCAGGTGAGAAGTAAAATCAAACAACGCAGCCTGCTGATCCTCTATACCAACTTTGAATCACTGAACGGACTGAAACGTCAGCTCAATTATCTCCGTTCCATTGCCCGTCATCATTTGTTACTGGTAGTTTTCTTTGAGAATACAGAACTTACAAAGCTTTCATATGCAGAAGCCAAAAGCCTGGAAGATGTATATGTAAAAACCATTGCAGAAAAGTTCAGTTTTGAAAAACGGCTGATCGTTAAAGAGCTTCAGAAGTATGGTATACTATCAGTTCTTACCTCTCCCGAAAATCTCACTGTTAATTCTGTAAACAAATACCTGGAACTTAAAAAACGGCAAGCCATCTGATCTTCATGTCTAAAAGCTTAGTTTCGCAGAAAAATTGATATTGGCCAGGAAAGAAACATACCGCCAGAAGCATATTGAGCAAACAGGATTGCTGCAACCTCAAAGAAAAGAAGTAACGCCGCTTGATGAAGCTGAAAGAGCATTGTTTGAAGCAGGTAAAGTGTTGCTGATAGACAAGCCACTTCACTGGACTTCTTTCGATGTTGTACGCAAAATCAGGAACCGATTACGTATCAAGAAAGTGGGTCATGCCGGAACACTGGATCCATTGGCTACAGGGTTACTCATTGTTTGTACCGGAAAATTCACGAAGAAAATCAATGAGTACATGGCCAGTGAAAAAGAGTATACCGGAACTTTTACATTGGGTGCTGTAACACCTACATACGACCTGGAGAGTTTACCGGAACAGCAGAAAGATTTCAGTATGATCAATGCTGAAGAGCTGCACGCTACTACCGCAAAATTTACCGGTGAAATTGATCAGTTCCCGCCCATCTATTCTGCCATTAAAATAAAGGGAACGCCGATGTACGAACTGGCCAGGAGAGGAGAGGAGGTTGAACTAAAATCACGTAAGATAAGGATCAGTGAATTTGAGTTAACCACTATTGAATTGCCTGTTGTTCATTTCAGGATTGTATGTTCAACGGGAACGTATATACGGAGTATAGCGCATGATTTCGGGCAAGCATTGGGCTGTGGAGCTTATTTATCGCAGTTACGCCGGACAAGGATCGGTGAGTTTTCAGTAGATGCTGCTGAAAAAGGCGATGGCTGGGGGATTATATAATTGATTAAGATAACTAGAACGAATAGCCGATTCCGATGGTGAAGTTGAAATTCTCATATCTCCAGCGGCGGTATTCATCATCTTTTCCTCTCGTAAACAATTTCTGAAACAAATCATCGAAGCCTATTTTAGGTGCTTTCCATCCGTTGTTATCGTAGAATAATTCCGGCCTTTTGAAACGGAAACCAAAATCCAGCCGCAGAATAAAATAACTGAAATCCAGCCGCAGGCCTGTTCCTGCTGAAACACCTAGTTGACTATAAAGGTTTTTAAATTTAAACTGTGCACTGTCAGTCGTTCCTCCGTCTTTGGTACTTCTCAGGTTCCAGATATTACCGATGTCGGCAAACAAGGCTCCTTTCAATGTTAGTGTATTGGGGATTATCCTTGCAATGGTATAGCGGTATTCTGCATTCAGTTCCAACTGCATATCTCCCGTACGATCATTAAAGATAGTTTTGGTAGATGAAAAAGGTACCAATGCTCTTCCTCCGGGTCCTAAACCCCTTACCGGCCAGGCACGCATACTATTACTACCTCCACTGAAATATTGTTTGAAGAAAGGCAGGGTTCGATTGGTATCGATACCCAGCAAAGGCACGCCCACCCCCAGAAATCCACGGAAAGCAAGTACTGTTTTCGGATAAGAGACCGTGTATTTCAATTCTGCATCTGCTTTTATATAGCGGCGTTTGTATTTATTTAATACAGGCAACAATCCCCATGTTAATCCGGATTCTTCCAGGTTAAAACGAGTGCCTAATTCTCTGAGCTGGCTGTGTGAATGTTTGAGATTAGGAATGCTTTTTGAAAAGCCTATAGCCATTCCCGTTACGAAAGCAGTATTATATGAAAACTGCAGGAATGGATTTTCTTTCAGAATGGTTTTGAAACTATCGCTTTCATTGAATAAATAGCTGAAGCCGATGTTTAATCCGGTCCAGGTCCATTTCCATCCTTTTTTATTGGTCGCACTCCATCCAAATCCGGCATTCACTGATTGCAGATTGAATAGATTCAATCGGTTGTTATAAGCAAGTCCGAGATTGATAAATGTTTCTCCGCGACTATTGGCTGTTTGCCGGTTCCTGCTGAAGAAGTTGGGAATTTTCGGCAAGAGCAATCTTGGGAATGAAGTGGTGTTGCCATAACTCAGTTCATTGGAGTTGATCAGTTTCCCACCGGAACCCCTGTTATTGCTGTTCAGTTCAACACCCGCCCTGATGTTTTGTGTCATGCGGATGGCTTCTTTGGCCAGGTTTCGGTTGAGCAACGATATATTGCCCGATAATCCGAAAAGATTTCCCGCCAGTACATTGCTGGTATTACTGGCAGCCGAGTAACTTACTTCCAAAGCAGTTTCGAAACCAAATTTGCGGGAAGGGATCATTTCCACAATGAGGTCGACGAGGTTAGGAGTATCTAAAACTTCCTCCACCTGGATGTTTACACTTTGCCACACACCGGTTTTAGAAAGATTATTGAGTGTTTTGTAATATTCAACCTGCCTGAACAGTTGTCCTGGCCTGAATGTAATGTTCCGGGCATACAATCTGTTTTTATACAACTGCTCATGATACTGAATAATAAAACTTCGTGTACGTTCTACCGTTATATTGGTCGTATCATTTTTGCTGTCACCTTGCCTGAAGTCGGGTAAAATGTAAATCCGCCTGATATAATATTTTTCAAGTCTGCTGCTGTCGTTTGTTGTATTCAGTACTACCTGCAGCCTGATCCTTGGTGAATCTTTTTTTTGTTGAGATTCTGCGAGTATGCGTAACTGTTCAAATGGGTCATCACTTACAAAAGTGAGCGCTTCGATGGTAGTATCGCCACGCACTCTTAATTCGGCAGAAGTGAATTTATAATAGCCATTGTTCCTGAAACTATCTACCAATCGGTTGATTTCTGTCAACACAGCTGTTTTAGTGATCGGTTGATTTTTAATCAGCGCAGATTGTGGCATCCATTGTATGGCCAGTTTCTGAAGATCCGGTTTTCTTAATTTGTAATTCACCGTATCTATCAATGTTTGTTTACCAGGATATACATCATAGTTGACGGTAATTTTTTTTCCGTTACTATCTGTATAATGCCGGATGCTTGCATGATAATAGCCGAGATGGAAAAGAGAAGCCAGCATGCTTTTTGCCGAGGAAACAGTATAGTTGCTGTCATATACCAGGGGCTTTTTCAGGGTATTAATGAAAACCCACCTGCGCTTGGTTCGGATGCGGGAACTGTCGTCGAGCTGACCATTCAATCTTTGAAGCAAGGCTGTTTTTTCTGCTTTGGTAATATTTCCTTGCTTAATTTCGATGTTATTCTGATAATGGTAATATTTGTCTTTCGGCGCTTTTGAAACAAATGGTTTGCCACAGGAACTGAGCAAGGCCATCAGGAGCATAACAAATCCCGTTAAACGAAGCATTTTATTCACCATTATCTTTTTGTCGGGCATAAATTTCAGGAGATGTTAAGCAAACCAACCATCAAATATATTCAAAGTTTACAGCACAAAAAATTCAGGGATGAATACAACTGCTTTGTGGCAGAAGGTCCAAAGGTTGTACGGGAACTATTGCTTTCAGCTGCTTTCAGCTGCAAAGCCATTTATGCTTTGAAAGATTGGGCAGATAACATCGATGCAGAGACGAAAAAAGCAGCTTCAGCAAAACTTGAAATCATCGATGAGGTTGCATTGAGCAGGATCGCCGCCTATACAACGCCCAACCAGGTTGTAGCCCTGTTTGAAAAGAAAGCATCACAACCCACATTTGAGTTGAAGCAACATATTACACTCGTTTTAGATGGAATTCAGGATCCGGGAAATTTAGGTACGATCATCAGGACTGCCGATTGGTTTGGCATTCACAATATCGTATGCTCTGCCCATACGGCAGATATGTACAACAGCAAAGTAGTGCAAAGCACTATGGCAAGCCTGGGCAGGGTGAACCTGATCTATACAGATATTGAAAAATGGTTAAAGGATCATCAATCTGTCAACATAATGGCGACCACACTGGAAGGTAAGCCTGTTCATAAACTGGAGAAACGCAATGAAGCTATCTTGATCATGGGCAATGAAGCCAATGGAATATCTGATGATGTTTTGAAACTCGCGAATGAAAAAATCACCATCCAGGGTTACGGTGAGGCTGAGTCGCTGAATGCAGCTGTTGCCACCGGTATTGTTTTATTCAGCCTTAAAGAAATCAGCAAAATTTAATTACCTGAACTGGATCGCTTTTACAGGAGAAACTTTTCTGATCAGCAGGGTAGGAATGATCAAAGTAATCAAACAGGCTGCAAGCGTTGCCAGGTCTACCAGTACAACCTGCCACCAGATTACCTGCGCATGCGCTTTCGACATAAAATAAGCCTCTTCATTTAATGGAATAAATCCTGTTTTTTCCTGTAGCCAGCAAATCAGCAAACCAAAAAAAGTTCCCAGAACAATACCTGTAATGCCGATGTAAGAAGTATGGTATAAAAATATCTTTCTGTATATCCCAATCAGCAGCACCAATTGCTTTAAGGATGCCTGTCATGCGGGTGCGTTCAAGAACGAGTATGATCAGGCAGGTCACGAGGTTTACTGCCGCCACGATCATCATGATCACCAGCAGAATGTTTTTGAGTTGACCCTGCAGGCTCAGCCAGTCGAAAATATTCGGATAAATTTCACGTATGCTGCGGCTGTACCAGCTTTGCGGTAGCTCGTCGTAAATCTTTTGATTGAGGCTGTCGGTCTGCCGGTAATCTTTCAGGAAAATTTCATAACCCCCGATCTGATCGGGCTCCCAGTTGTTAAGCCGCCTGATGAGATTAATATCGCTGAAGGCAAAATTCTTATCATATTCTTCAATACCGGTTTTGAATATACCGGCTACGGTTAAACGCCGTGCAGTTCTGCTTCCATCCTGGCGGAAGAAAAAAACGAGTAAACTATCGCCGGTTTTGATATCCAGCTGTCGTGCTGTATGGGCGCTTAAATTGATTTCGTTGCTGTAACCACTGTCTTTGAACGAAAGCCATTTGCCCTCTATTAAAAAAGATTGCAAGCGGTTAAAGTTGAAACTGCTGTCGATGCCTTTGAGCAATACACTTTCAATGCCGGTTTGAAATTTAAGAATGGCCGATTTGGTGGCATATCTTTCAACAGAAACAGTTTGCGGAAGTGATTGCAGGTAACGCTCCACCGATGAATCACGGGAGATCGGGAATTCTTCGGCCACACTCACTTTATCATCGAGGTTCTGCTGTACCCTGATATGTCCCCAGAAACTGAAAACCTTATTGCTGATAACCTGTTGAAATCCGTTTACAAAACTCAATGCCACAATCATCACTGTTACACTCAGCGCTGTTGCACCAATGGCCAACCGGATGATGAAGCGTGAAAATGTCTGCCTGTTTTTAAAAGCAACCCTTTTGGCTATGAAGAACGGAACATTCAATCGGTATAATTTTGGTATCTTTCAAAAGTAATTAATTAAAACGTTACATGAATTCTCTTCTCACACGCATCTGTGCCATTTTATTCTTCATGCAATTGGCAGCTGTACTTAAGGCACAGCCCGTGGAACAGGTATTTAAACCATATATTCAAACGGCACAGTTGTTTGAATATGGCAACCAGCAGGGATTACCGGTATATGTCCTCAATGGCAATACCCGCCTTGAACTGGAGTTCGATGACATGGAAGGAAATGTTAAAAATTACTATTATACTTATGTGTTGTGCGATTACAACTGGCGCCCCGTTAACTTAAGTCCGTTTGATTATTTAAAAGGATTTACGCAAAACCGCATCAATACTTACCGTTATTCATCCATCGCATTTACCCGATATACTCATTACCAGGCCATACTTCCTGAGCGAAATTGCGAGCCGGTAAAATCGGGGAATTATCTCCTGAAAGTTTTTCTGGATGGAGATACCAGTAAAACAGTTTTTACCAGGCAAATGCTGGTGATTGATCAGAAAGCAGCCATTACAGCCACCGTTGTACAACCATTTACACCCGAATTGTTCAATACGCATCAGCGGTTACGCTTCTCCGTTAATATCAAAGGACTCAATAGTTTCAGCGCTGCACAACAGGTAAAAGCGGTGATCCTTCAGAACAACCGCTGGGATATTGCTCAGAAAGACATCATTCCTACTTTTGTTCGCGGAAACGTGCTTGAGTATAATATGGAGAATGTAGGTACTTTCCCAGGTGGTAAAGAATGGCGTTGGCTTGACCTGAGGAGTTTTCGTTTACAGAGCGATCGGGTTGATAGCGGGCGTTATACAAAGTCTACAACAGAGTTATATCTTAAAACAGATGTAGACAGAACAGGGCAGCGATATGTCTATTTCCCCGATTTGAACGGGATGTACAATATCAGTACATATGAAAGCATCAATCCTTTCTGGCAAGGTGATTATGCGACCATACATTTTAATTTTGCCCGGCCCGACGGTAACCCGTATCCGAATAAAGAAATTTATCTCGCCGGTGGATTCACTGGTTTTCAACTTACCGATCAGTGGAAAATGAATTATAATCCCGAAAAAGGGCGTTATGAATCCACTGCATTCCTGAAACAGGGATATTATAACTATACCTATATGTCTGTGGATCCTGCTGATCCAACGAGGAGAACAACAGAGCTGGAAGGCAATTACTGGGAAACGGAAAATTCATATACCATTCTTATTTACTATAAGTCATTCACCGATCGCAATGATCAGTTAATTGGCGTCAGCAGTATCAATTCCCGCAATGATCGCCCTGGATTCAGTTTTTAAGTCATATTCTTTAACTTTTTCCTGCTAAACAAAAAAATAGAATTCGAAAGCATATTTGATAGCGGTAACCTATATTTGCACCGGCAAGTCTTATACGACCAGCTCCTGTTGAACTCCCCCAGGACCGGAAGGTAGCAAGGGTAGATGGTTGAGCGGTGCGATGTAAGTAACTTGCCATTTTTTATTTCTGCTATTCCCCCGCCTGTAAAGCTTGCTTTAATAAGCCTGGTTTTCATCCTTATTACAAATTGTGCACTGAATCTGTAAAAAATTCCCTTCAATAGTATGGAGGCTACGTTTTTGCCTGCTACCTTTGCGGCGATTCATTTTCTCCATTGTATAAACCATTACAAAAAAATACACTCTGTTATGAAATTTTTTATTGATACAGCAAATCTTGCTCAGATAAAAGAAGCCAATGACCTGGGAATCCTGGATGGCGTAACCACCAATCCTTCCCTGATGGCCAAAGAAGGCATCAAAGGACAGGAAGCTGTGATGCAGCATTATAAAACAATCTGCGAAATGGTAGATGGTGATATCAGTGCTGAAGTAATTTCAACCGATTTTGATGGTATCGTTGCCGAAGGAAAAGTACTGGCAGCTATGCACAAAAATATTGTAGTAAAAGTGCCGATGATCAAAGATGGCATCAAAGCGATCAAATGGTTCACTGTAAATGGTATCCGTACCAATTGTACATTGGTGTTTTCTGCCGGACAAGCCATATTGGCTGCAAAAGCAGGTGCCTCTTATGTTTCACCATTCATTGGTCGCATTGATGACAGTGGCTGGGATGGTATGGAACTGATTCACCAGATCAGGCAGATATTCAGTGTACAGGGTTACCGTACAGAAATTCTTGCAGCTTCCATCCGCAATCCGAATCATATCATCAAATGTGCAGAAGCCGGTGCTGATGTTTGTACCTGTCCGTTGGATTCTATCCTCGGTTTGCTGAAACATCCGCTGACAGATATCGGTCTGGCGAAATTCCTGGAAGATGCGAAGAAGTTTGCATAATTGATTTTAAGCTATAAATGAAAATGCCGGATTAGTTCCGGCATTTTTTATTTTATCAGTTCGAAGGCAGCGTCAATGCGTATTCTTTTTTTTCTTTTGAGTTTGTTGCATATTCCGGAGCAATTCATCTGCAGTTGGTAATCGCTCATCATCGGGTTTCTTCTTGATGTAAACATCAAACTGTTTCACCAGTTCAGAATGTTTCAGCCTGACTTTAATATTTACTTTTTCTTCTTTGCAATCTGCATCCAGCAATAAACTATTGCCATAAAATTTACCGGTAGAACTGCTGAAGATCAGGTGATTGGTATCCAAAGGAAGATACCTTCCATTCGACATCAGTCCATCAATATTGATATAATTATAAGTCCCTTTCTTTAAACTGTCGGTGTAAAGATTCACATAGATACTATCTACCTTCTGTGCAGCAGCAAATAAAGGACCCGCAATCAATATGGACAGTAAAATTTTTTTCATTCAATCTTGCAATAAAGATGCGCAAAGCTGTAAATAATCCTGTTAAGCGAATCTTAAAATGCTTGTTTCAATTGTTAAATCATTCAGTAGTAGAAATCCCCACTTTTGATAGTACAAATTCATTGGCTGATAATTCCTTCAGCATAAACAACGCCAGGTCACCGGCATTTATCTTACCGAGATCAGGTTGAGGTACTGCATTGGCTGCTGTAACGAATAATCCGGTTGCTCCCGCATTTACAATATCGGGTGAACAAACAAAGGTCCAGGCAAGCGGAGATGCCTTCAGGAACTGGAAAGCCTGGTAATGTTCACGGCTAACGGGAAGGTATTGAGGAGGAAATTCAGGATGATCCATGATGAGTTTACCTTCTTCGTTTTCCAATGTTCCCAAACCGCCCAATGCAACAATCCTGTTTACACCTGCCTTCACCATTTGTTCAATGATGTTTTTTATACCAAGGGAGCGGGCTTTGTCGGTTCCGTCGAAGCCACCACCAATGGCAGAAAGTACAGCATCTGCTCCACTAACGGCATCGAATACCTGCGTTTCATCGAACAGCGCACCCTGGATGAGTTCGAGGTTTTTGTCTTCGGGAAATCCGGCCGTAAAAACATTTCTGCCGAAAGCCCTTACCTGGTGCCCGTTAAACAATGCCTGTTTCACCAGTTCTTTACCTACTGTGCCGGTAGCGCCAAAAATAGTTATGATCATAATCTTGATTTTTATCGGAGTACGTCTGAAAATAATTCCTTTTTACGGTCGAATACAGATTTTGCAAAAGGACAGAGCGGAATGATTTTCCGGTTTGTTTTCCGGGCATATTCCACTGCATGCTCAACAAGCTGCATGCCGATATTTTGTCCACGCAATGAATCATCCACCTCCGTATGATCTATGATCAGTATATCGGAATCAGTTAAAGAATAAGTCATTTCCGCCAGCTGGTCACCATTTACATTGATGAAAAAGGCACCTTTGGATCCGGTTTCTCTCTGTTCGATCTGCATTTATATTGATTGAATGGATTTGAAAATTTGATTTACTTTCGATCCCTAATTGCTTCTTCAAAGGTAAACCCGCCAAAGGGATTTAAACAAGTGTCTGCAAAAATTCTGGTTTTCGATAACTACGACTCATTTACCTACAACCTGGTTCACCTGGTTGAAAAAATCCTGCATACAAAAGTGACGGTTAGGCTAAATGACCAGATCAGATTGGAAGAGGTAGCCGATTTTGATAAAATCATACTATCACCAGGGCCGGGAATTCCTTCCGAAGCAGGGCTGCTCATTCCATTGATCAGAAAATATGCTGCTACTAAATCCATACTGGGTGTATGCCTTGGCCACCAGGCAATCGGGGAAGCATTCGGGGCAAAACTGATCAATCTTCAAAACGTATTTCATGGCGTAGCAACGCCCATCCGCATTCTTGATCGGAACAATAATATATTTCAGCATCTTGATAACAACCAGCTTGTAGGAAGGTATCACAGTTGGGTAGTAGATGGGGATTCATTGCCCCGGGATTTCCAGGTGACTGCCATCGATGAACAGGGTTATATCATGGCTATGCAGCATAAGTTTTACGATCTTCAATCCGTACAATTCCATCCCGAGAGTGTGCTTACACCAGATGGTGAAACGATGCTCAGCAACTGGCTCAAACAGGGCAGATAAAATTTTTCCGCAGAATTTTTATTGCATGAAATATGCTTATCTTTCCTGAACCACTATACCGAATAATACCAGGATTTTCTTAATAAAAATTACCTGGAAATGAACGTACTTGAAAAAATTATTGCTTACAAGAAGGAAGAGTTGGCTGTAAGAAAACTCATGGTTGAGCAAAGCGAGCTGGAAGATTCAGCTTACTTTGACCGGAATTGTTTGTCGCTGGTTGCTGCATTACAAAACCACCCTGGGCCGGCAGTGATAGCAGGTTTTAAAAGAAAGACGCCGGCAAAAGGATTCATCAACCAGAAAGCTGGAATCGATGAAGTGGTGAATGCGTATGAAAAGCATGGCGCCTGTGCCGTATTTGTGTATACCGACAATCATTTTTTCGGTGGGAACACAGAAGACATTGTATTGGCAAGATCTGTAAACCTTCCTTTGATCAGGGAAGATTTTATTATCGATCCATACCAGGTAGTGGCCAGTAAAGCAATGGGGGCAGATGCAGTTGTGCTGATTGCAGCCTGTCATACACCGGCTTCACTACAGGAACTGGCAGCACAGGCAAAATCACTTGGGCTGGAAACGGTTCTTGAAATTCACAGTGCCGATGAAGCAGGATATATCTGCAGCGAAACAGATGTAATCTGTATCAATAACCGTAATATCAGCAACTTTGAAGCCGACAGACAAAAAGCAAAGGAATTGTCGGGTGTCATCAGCGAAAACAGGCTAACAGTTGCGGGTAGTGGCATTACCGATCCGGCGAATATATTGGATGCTTCAAACAAGGGTTTCAAAGGTTTTATGATCAGTGAAACATTTATGAAAAATGCCGATCCCGGAGAAGCCTTCAGCATATTTATGAAAGCGCTGAATCAGCAAGGAAAATAAAATTGATTACAAACTGCCCTATGTTACATAAATACAAGTTTTATGAATATAAAAGTATGCGGTGTAACCAGCATGAAACAATTGGTGCAGCTTGATGGCATGAATGTAGATTTTGCCGGATTGGTGTTTAACAAATTATCTCCCCAGTACCTGGATGGCCGGATTACCGGCGAAGAACTGATTGCCGCAGATCTTGATATCAGGAAAGTGGGTATTTTCTCCAATGCTTCCCGGAATGAAATAATTGATATAGCCGGAATATATGGTTTAGATATGATACAACTGGAAGGTGATGAACCTGCTGAGTTTTGTTGGGAATTGTCCAAAAAACTAGAGGTTATCAAAACTTTTTATATCAACCGTTCTGATGCTGACAGCCTGGAAATGATAGTGAATGAATTTGACGAAGCCTGCGATTATTACTCATTTGACAGTATTATGAAGAAGGATTTTTCCGGATTGGCCGACCAGTTCGACTGGACGAAACTCGCCAATGCAAGTATAGAAAAGCCATTTTTCCTGGGTGGTGGAATCAAGCCGGAAGATGCGGAGAAGCTCAGTAGTTTCAGGCATCCCGATTTTTATGGGATCGACCTGAATTGTTATTTTGAAAAAGAGCCCGGGGTAAAAGATATGGCCTCCCTGCTCGGATTTATTCACCAGGTGAAAAAACACAGCGGAAACCCGGCATCCTGACCAATTGGTGGTAATTTTCAGAAATCCCTTTTTACTTGTTAAATGAAAGGAGTGGTTAGGTAAAAACCACGAAACACCTTAATTTGCGTGATCTTAATAACCGTTCAAATAAGTAAAGGTTTAAGCATAACATATGAAGAAACTCATCCTGATTTTATTGATGTTTCCATTGATCACTATTGGGCAGGTAAAGCCAAAAACAACAGCAGAAAAAAAGCCTGCAGTCGTTAAACAACCGGAAGGATACCAGATAAACGGTACAGTTAGTGGTTATCCGGAAGGTACCGTAGTAGATCTTTTAAATGGCAATAACGGCATGCCTGAACTCAGTTCAAAAGTCATCAACGGAAAATTTTCTTTCAAAGGCAAACTCGACTACCCGGATTTTAAGTTGATTTCATTTAACAAAACAGCGCCTTATATCCCGATTTTTCTCGACAACAGCAATGTTACCGTGACTGCTAAAAAGGACCAGCTGGATAAAGCCATTATTAAAGGTTCTGTTACCAATGATGAGTTTTATGAGTATATGTCGATCACCAAACCATTCGAAAAATATTTTGCACAGCAGGAACAAGCTGATTCTGCCATTGCTGCTAATGGTGCAGCATTGCTGGAAGATTTTGTAAAAAAACATCCGGCATCTTATGTATCTCCATTGGCCATCTTCAGGTACCATCAATTATCCTCCAACAGTGATAGGATGGAATCACTGTATCTGGGCCTCACGCCTGAAGCACAAACATCACCCATAGGAAATTATGTAGCGCAGCAGATCGGTGAAGCCAAAAAGAATCCCATGGGAAAAGTATTGGCCGATTTCACCCAGGAAGACACAACCGGTAAACCATTTCAACTTTCTTCTCTAAGGGGAAAATATGTGTTGGTTGATTTCTGGGCAAGCTGGTGTGGTCCTTGCCGTCAGGAAAATCCGAATGTAGTTTCTGCCTTCAATAAATACAAAAACAGGAATTTTACCGTTTTGGGCATATCACTCGACAAAGCCAAACAGGCTTGGATTGATGCCATAAATATGGATGGACTAACGTGGACGCATGTAAGCGATCTTAAAGGCTGGGCTAACAGTGTTGCTCAGCAATTTCAGATTGTAAGTATACCGCAAAACTTCCTCATCGATCCTTCCGGTAAGGTGATTGCTAAAAATCTACGTGGACCAGCACTGGACGCCAAACTGGAAAGTTTACTGAAGTAAATAAAAAGAAATTAAAAGATTAAAAGGCAGCTTTATTTGAGCTGCCTTTTGTATAACTGTACTGTATTTTCCAAACCCAGGTAAATAGCATCACAGATCAGGGCATGGCCGATGGATACTTCCAGTAATCCAGGAATCTGTTGTGCAAAGTAGCAGAGATTATTCAGGTCGAGATCATGCCCGGCATTAATGCCCAGTCCGGTTTCATTGGCTTTGATGGCCGCTTTGATATAGGGTTCAATCGCTTTCCTCGAATTACCGGTTGCATATTCTTTGGCATAACCTTCAGTATACAATTCGATCCGATCGGTACCTGTTGTACTGGCAGCTGCCACCATTTCTTCTACCGGATCTACAAAAATAGAAACACGTATACCGGCATTTTTAAAAACTGCGATTATGCTTTTCAGGTAGTCCTGGTGTTCAATGGTATTCCACCCATGATTGCTGGTGAGTTGTCCGGTTGCATCCGGAACAAGCGTAACCTGGGTGGGTTTGTTGGCCAGAACAAGTTCTGTAAACTTATCTTCAGTGGGGTTACCTTCTATATTGAACTCTGTGCTGATTATTTTTTTCAAATCATATACATCCTGGTAACGGATATGTCTTTCGTCTGGCCTTGGATGAACCGTAATGCCATCGGCTCCGAAAGCTTCAATGTCTCTGGCGGCTTTCAGCAGATCGGGATTGTTGCCACCCCTGGAATTGCGAAGGGTAGCCAGTTTATTGATGTTTACAGAAAGTTTTGTCATGGCAGAATTTAACATGTTCAAAGTTAATGTGTTTAGGGAAAGATAGGGTACGGCTTAAAAAATTAAGCGTTGCTGTTGCGGCTGTCGCGGATATTTTTCTGCACCGCAATGGCACCAAATAGTGCCAGTAAAAAGGCAAAGGAGTAATAACCTTTTTCACTTGGTAATATTTCTGCATTCCATAATCCGACTACCAGCAGAACAATGGATAAGATGGTGGCAAACCAACACAGACCATAATAGATTTCGGTTACGGGTAGCCCTTCCAGTTTGTCACGAACTGATTTTTGTACCGAAACCACTGCAAACAATCCAAACATTAAAACAGTAAAATAGTAACCCTTTTCATTCAACTGCATTTCTACTCTCCATAAACCGATCAGGAAGCCCAGCATGCCGGCTCCGAGTGCAATCCATGATGCAGCAATAAATGCGTTTGAAGGTTTTTGTTGTAACATATTATGTTTTTTGGTTGCTCAAAAATAGCAGCGCACCCGTTAACAAAATGGTAAACGAAAACGTTCTTAGCAATTGCTGTTAAGTGAAAAGAAAGGTTTTAAGATTTCATTATGAATTGAAAATCTATAGTACAGGTTTTATTTTATGAGGTCCCTGATTACTACGGATGCAGCAACTGCACCGAATGTGGCCGGCAGATAGGAGATCGTGCCGTATGCAGATTTTTTAAAATTTTTTCCATCGGTGAGCATCAGGCTTTCTTTGATCGGTTCTTCAGGAGAGAACACTGTTTTGATACCACGATAGATATGGTGCTTCTTTAAATTTTTTCTAACCTGTTGAGCAAACGGACAATTGTAGGTTTTTGAAATATCAATAACCTTAAGTTTTGTTGGGTCTAATTTAGCGCCGGCGCCCATACTGCTTACCAGCGGAATTTTTTTCTCATAAGCCATGCGCAGAAAAGTAAGTTTGGGTGTGATGCTGTCGATGGCATCCACAATATAATCAGGCTCAAACGCAAGAATTTTTTCTACCATTTCCGGATTGATGAATTCTTTTACTACGATCAGTTCGAGTTCGGGATTGATGGCTTTCAATCTTTCGGCCATGATATCGGCTTTCGATACACCATGATTGGTTGAAAGTGCTGGTAGTTGGCGGTTACGGTTGGTTGGATCAACTACATCGCCGTCAATGATTGTCATTTTACCAATGCCGCTTCTGCAGATAAACTCTGCGGCAAAGGAACCAACACCTCCCATGCCTACTACCATTACATGCTTCTTTGTTAAACGGTTTACTTTTTCTTCACCGATGAGTAAACTCGTACGGCCCAGCCAGGAAATATCGGTCATCATGTTATATCAGTATTGAAAACAGTTTTTACATTCTGATGAAGCTGCAAACTTAACTGTTCTTCTGTAATATTCCGGATGGAAGCTGCCAATTGATAGATCGTTCGGATATCCAGGTTGCCATCATCCGTTTCCAGGAAAATATGATTTAACGGAAGCTGTTCAAATACTTCCCTTGTGCGGAAATGTTGCAGGGCAGCGCCAAAAGATAGCCAATGACCGGCCTGTATGATTCTCTGAGCAGTATCCATCTTTTTATTAAACCCATGAAAAATAACGGGCACTTTGTTCTGGTGTTTTTTGAGTAAGAGCAGTATTTCATCATAGGCACGAACACAATGTATGATCAATGGCTTACCGATTTCGTTTGCCCATAACAGTTGTTGCACAAAAATTTTCTCCTGGAATTTTATATCGGTCACAATCGCTTTATCCAATCCGCATTCGCCAATCGCCCACACATTTTCATGTATGCTTGCCTGTTGCAATTCCACAAATTGCGCTGCTGCCGTTTCTGCTTTGATATGCCAGGGATGCAATCCCATTGAAACCGGAACTGAAGTTGTATTTTCAGAAAAGTTGCGATAAATACTCCGGATGCACCTTTCGCCTGGTGCAGGGGAGTGGTGACTGTGTATATTGATGTAGAGACTGCTCATTCAGTCGGTAAGTTATGAAAGCTTTTAAAATTACTCATCCATGAAAATGGGGATTATTGAAGAAAAATTTTAATACCATGCAACCCTTTTTCTTCAGAAACAATCTATAAGCCAGCTGTATAATGCAGCTTTTAGGAATTGGCGGGGGCTGTATTCTTACAGCTCCTTCTTTTTTTGTTGCTTTTTTTATAATTCGGTGAAATATGATGCAGGATCATGAGTACAGAATAAGCCAGATAGAAAATGGGTACAAAGTTTTTCTGGATGATACTTTGTTTGGAATTATTGAAGAGGGCAGAAAGAATAAATGGTATATCCATATTGAAGCGCTGGATGATAATTTTATCATACAACGTAAAGCGGGTATCCCATCCTGTTATACCGTTTTCAGTGAAGCCGATGCAGAAAAGATCGGTGAAATAGCATTGCCCGTTTTTTTTCCGTTTTCCGGTTCTACCCGATTTGAAACTGTTGTAAAATACGGAGAGATAGAGTGGACTTCAAAGAATTTCTTATCACTGCACTGGGCCTGGCTCATTAACCAGGAAGTTGTAGTGGAAGCTGTGGAAGACATTGTTCAGAAAGAGAACTCCGGCATCATTCGGTTTTCCGGTTCATTCGGAAGCATTCATCTATTGGTGATGGCTGGTATTTTTCTTTCTTTCCGTAGAAAACAATACTTAACCCTGGGCCTTTATCAGAAGAGCAAAAGAAAGGATACTGATTGGGCAAAAGGAAGCTCGGCCGAATAAAACCTCATCGATTAATTGTAGCAGAGCGTTTTTTCAGCGGATAATCAGCCCCGGGTTTTTTAAACACCTGTTCATCTATGGATGCTTTGATCATCTTCGATGCCACATATTTTATTGTGCCTTTGCCGTTGCTGATCTCATATTGTAATACCATACCCGGAACTTTTTCAAACATTGGTTCCACTACTTTGTGTAATGCAGGCATGGCAGGGCTGTAATAAGCAGTAATCAATTGTCCGCTTTTTAAAGCAATGGTCATTTTCTTGCAGGTATAACCCAGTAGATGCAATGTTTCTGACGCTTGAGTATAGGTTGCCTCGTCGTATTTCGCATTCATGCTGTTCCAGTCTGATGTAGAAATGTGCTGTTGGTATTTACGCTGACCAGATTCCTTCGATAGGATAATCTGCTGTTCTTTTTTTCCGGCATCATAGAAGTAAAGATTCTGAATACGCATCAGGCTTACCTGTCGCAAGCGGTAATGGTTACCCGATTTCATGATGGTTCTGATCCCGCCATTGTAGGTTTCTTCTATTCCGGCTTTTTTTCCAGGGGTACTGATGATTATATCATATACCAATGTGAATGATTCAGCTGCTATTTCGGGTTTTGCCTGAGCAGAAGCTTTGTGTACAGCAGTGCCTGTAAAATAAAACAATATCGTTAGTAGTATAATGCGCATCATTTATTTTAGAATAAATTCAGAAAGATCTAAAATGTCAAGTGGATTTTTGCTGACTTCGTTATCAAAATAATTTTCATCTGCCTGTTTCCACTTTTCGAGTTTTTGTTTTGCTTTTCTTGCCTTCCTGGTTGGTTTTTTATTTTTCTTTGTTTTATAAAGTGTTTCAAGAAATTCCCGCATCTTATCTGAAATATTCACATAAGAGAACCTGTTCAGGTAGAGAAGCGATTTGTTGGCAAGATCCTGCATCAGTAATTCGGCAGTATCAGGATTAAAGCTAGTCAACAGGTAAATAAAATCAGCATCTGTAAACGCAGTGCTCACATTTTTACTGATATGTGTAGACGCTTTTGTATTGAGTTCAATATCTTCCCTGTTTACTTTTTTCTTATCGTTTCCGTGGCTTTTTGCGTGTTCATTCAAAGCTGCACTATCGATCGTTGCGCTGTTAGCTATAAAGTTCTTGGCCAGTGAATCATTCCCTTTATTCATTTTACCATTGTAAACAATGATGGCAATGCCTGTAGATATCAGCAATACAAAGATGGCAGCAATTTTCCGCCAATTGTATTTTAATCCCGACCGATCCTGTTGTTTGACTATTGTTTCCTTTGATTGAAATACTTTTTCAAATGTGGGAGGCTGAGCATCTTCAGCTATATAATCCTTTAACTGAATAAATTGAACCGGAATATCCAGGTTAATGATTTTTGTTTCAGGTGTTGTGGTAACCAGGTCGGGGATAGGTGAATAGGTGTCTGGATTACCTTCCCCCGAAACTGCATTCCAGATAGCGGAATACAATCCCTCGGGAGGCTGTACCTCCAGGTGCTGAAGCTCTTTCAATATGTTAGCGTTATCTTCCATTAATTTCCGTAATACTTCTTTGCAGGATTGTTTTAGCTCTCGATAATTGAGATTTACTGGTTCCTTCTGATATACCCAGCATTTCTGCAATCTGTTTATGATTGTATTCCTCTACCAGGTAAAGGTTTACGATCGTTCGGTAACCATTCGGCAGTTGCTGAATCATTTTTAGTAATTCAGCCTGCGATAGTTTTTCCAGTCCCTGGATGGTTGAACTGGTTAGTTGCATATCATCACTGAGCGGATCGAATACGGTTCTTTGCTTGGTTTTGAGCATGTCGAGACAGGTGTTCACAAAAATTTTTCTCGCCCATCCTTCAAAAGATCCTGATCCTTTGAAACCTGAAAGATTTTTGTATACCCGGATTATGCCTTCCTGGAAGAAGTCGTTTGCATCATAAGAGTTGCCGGCATAGCGAAGGCATAAACTGTACATTTTGCCTGCAAGCTTATCGTATATGGCCTTAAAAGCCTTTTCATCACCAATTGTAGACATCTCCACCAAGACTTGAATAGGTTACGAAGGGTTGCATCAGTTGAAAACTTTTTTTAGCAGGTTTGTTTAATTTTTTTATTTCAAAACAAAAAAGCTGTAAAGATTGCTGCTGGATGCAATTGGGTTGAATGAATTTCAAAAGAAAATACTGGATCTGAATTAAAAACCAAACCCTGCCACCAGGACAGGGTTCAGTATACATTGAATTCCTTTTCGGGAATATAAAAGATTAATAACGGTACATTTCAGCTTTGAATGGACCTTCTTTGCTGATACCGAGGTATGAAGACTGAGCATCAGTAAGTACTTCCAGTTCCACACCGATTTTAGCAAGGTGCAAACGGGCAACTTTTTCATCGAGGTGCTTAGGCAACACATATACTTTGTTTTCGTATTTGTCTGTGTTGGTCCACAATTCAATTTGAGCAAGTGTTTGGTTGGTAAATGAATTGCTCATTACAAAACTTGGGTGACCAGTTGCACAACCCAGGTTAACCAGGCGGCCTTCAGCCAGGATAATCACATCTTTACCTTCGATGGTATACAAATCAACCTGTGGTTTGATGGTATTTTTGGTGTTACCATAATTACCATTCAACCAGGCCATATCGATTTCGATATCGAAGTGACCGATGTTACAAACGATCGCTTTGTCTTTCATCAACCTGAAATGTTGTTCAGTGATGAGGTCGCGGCAACCACTTGCAGTAACGATGATATCAGCTTCTTTTACTGCGTCGATCATTTTCTTAACTTCAAAACCGTCCATTGCAGCTTGTAAAGCACAGATCGGATCAATCTCGGTAACGATTACACGAGCACCTGCTCCACGTAAACTTTCTGCAGAACCTTTACCCACATCACCATAACCACCAACTACAGCAACTTTACCAGCCATCATCACATCAGTAGCACGACGGATCGCATCTACCAGTGATTCTTTACAGCCATATTTGTTGTCGAATTTAGATTTGGTAACTGAGTCGTTTACATTGATGGCAGGAATAGGCAAAGTACCTTTTTCCATGCGCTCGTATAAACGGTGAACACCAGTAGTGGTTTCTTCACTCAATCCTTTAATATGCTGAATCAGTTCAGGATATTTATCAAACACGATGTTGGTAAGATCACCACCATCATCAAGGATCATATTCAAAGGTTTGTCGGCACTACCGAAGAACAATGTTTGTTCAATGCACCAATCTGCTTCTTCAATCGTTTGACCTTTCCAGGCATAAACACCGATACCGGCAGCAGCAATCGCAGCAGCAGCCTGATCCTGTGTAGAGAAGATATTGCAACTGCTCCATTTTACTTCTGCACCCAGGGCAACCAGGGTTTCGATCAAAACAGCAGTTTGAATGGTCATGTGCAGGCAACCAGCGATGCGGGCTCCTTTCAAAGGCTGACTGGCAGCATATTCTTCACGAATAGCCATCAGACCCGGCATTTCAGCTTCAGCCAGTTTTATTTCTTTACGGCCCCATTCTGCGAGGCTCATGTCTTTTACCTTGTACTTTAGGTTGAAATCAATGGAAGTTAATGTGTTTGACATTTATATGATTTTTAGACAGCAAACTTACAATTTGTAGTGAGATATTCTGATATTATTTATTATTTTGGAATAAATGCGTATATTTATTATCAATAATAGAATAAAATAGCTTTTAAAGATGAAAAAAACAGCTCAAAAAGAACAAACAGCTATTGCACTTCCCGTGCTTGATAAAAATGATTATGCCATCCTGAAATTATTACAGGAAAATGCCCGCATCACCGTAAAGGAAATTTCGCAGAAGATTCACCTCAGTACTACACCTGTACATGAAAGAATCAAACGATTGGAACAATCGGGGGTGATCAGGCAATATGCTACCTTGGTTGATCATGCTAAAGTTAAAAAAGGATTGATGGTGATCTGTTATGTATCACTCAAGGAACACAACCGCAATGCAGGTACACGGTTTATCAAAGCAATCAATGAACTGAATGAAGTGATTGAATGCTATAATATCAGTGGCGAATTTGATTTTATGCTGAAAGTGGTGGAAGAGAATATGGACAGCTATTACGACTTTCACGTAAACAGGTTAAGTCAGCTCGACAATGTTGGCAATGTGCAGAGTGTTTTTGTAATGGGCGTAATCAAACAAACTCACCAGTTGGTATGGTGATGATTTTATTTCACCTTTATCCTGAAGTTGGGTGCATACATCACTCTTCCTTGTGCATCTTTCACAATGATGTCGAAAAAGAATAACTCTTCACCACTTCTTAACTGATCCTTGATGGTACTGATCCACAATGCAGGCAGGGGAGTTACACTAAAATCATCTGATACCACTGCTTCCGTTGGAATGGCTTGTCCGGTTTTTTCATCTTCCGTAACTACTCTTCTGCGATAAAGGAAATTGTAATAAGTAATCCTGTAATCATTCTTTTTGTCATCGGTTACTTTCAATGCAGCCGCAATTACATTCTTAGCTTCTTCAACAGATAGTGAAACGGAATCTTTGTAAATAGACAACTGTGTTTTTAAAGGCGGCGCTTTGAATTTTTTTACCGGTGTAACTACAGGTTCAGCAGGTTTTGTTTGTGCATAGGAAAAGCTGCAGGAAATCAATAGTGTCAGTACCAGTACTTTAAAATAGCGCATTGTTTTTACAATTAAGTTGAATTAAATATACAACAGAAACCACAGATGAAACTGTTTTTAACTTTTTGCTAAATCTGATTCATCTGAATTCTATCCCATCAATCAGGATAATGAAGCCAGGCTTTCTTCGATTACCCGGATCTTAGTTTCCGCATCCGATTTTTTCTTCTGTTCCATAGCGATCACTTCCGGTTTTGCATTCTGAACAAATTTTTCATTGCCCAGCTTTTTTTCTACCGATAAAAGAAATCCTTTCAGGTGTGTCAGTTCTTTCTGCAAGTCATCCTTCTGATTGCTAGTATTGATCGGTTGTGAAGTAATTACATAAAATTTGTCTTTACCGATAACTGATGTAATTGAACCAGCAACGGCTTCTTCAGTATAGGAAATTTTAGAAGCATTCACCTGGCGGATCAACATGCTTTCGATCGCACTGAATACTTTTTTATTGTCAGTTTGTATAAACAGCTCAATCGTTTCTTTTGGTTTAACCTGGTTCTTATTGCGCAGGTCACGCAATCCGCTGATCACTTCTTTCAGCAGGTTTCCGTTTTGCAATATTTCAGCAGAAGGGGATACGCCCGGAGTTTGTATTTTAACACAGAGATCATCGGTACGTTCTTCCAGCTGATGATAAATCTCTTCTGTGATAAATGGCATATACGGATGCAGCAATTGCATTAACTCAGTGAAGAATGCAGTCGTTTGCTGGTATACTTTTTCTGAAACCGGTTGTTCAAAACCTGGTTTAACCCATTCGAGGTACCAGCTGCAGAAATCATCCCATATCAGTGAATAAATGGTTTTCAATGCTTCGCTTAACCGGAACTGTTGCATCATGCCATCCACTTCAATCTTAACTTCGTTTAACCGTTGACGAAACCATTCAATGGCAAAAGAAGCATCATCGGCACTTACCTCTTTACTCACCCTTCCTTCCCACATTTTCAGCAGCTTCAGGGCATTCCACATTTTGTTATTGAAATTCCTTCCCTGTTCCAATGATGATTCATCAAACAGAATATCATTACCAGCAGGAGAGGCAATCATAATACCGAACCTGGTAGCATCAGCGCCATATTGATCAATAAGTCCCAGTAAGTCTGGTGAATTACCAAACTGCTTGCTCATTTTTTTGCCTTGCTTGTCTCTTACAATACCGGTAAAATATACATCCTGGAATGGCTTGGCATCCATGTATTCAAAGCCCGCCATGATCATACGTGCTACCCAGAAGAAAATAATTTCGGGTGCAGTAACCAATGTATTGGTGGGGTAATAATATTTTATTTCTGCATTGCCTGGATTGCTGTATCCTTTGAAAACTTCAAATGGCCATAACCAGCTGCTGAACCAGGTATCCAGACAATCTTCATCCTGTTTTAAAACAGCATTGCTGATGCCGAATTCTTTTGCAAACATTTCCTTTGCTTCTGCTTCACTGGCAGCAACCACAAATTTTCCATCGGCATCATACCATGCAGGAATGCGATGTCCCCACCACAACTGCCGGCTGATACACCAATCCTTGATGTTCTCCATCCAGTGGCGGTAGAGGTTTTTAAACTTGGGCGGATAGAATTTTATTTCTTCGTCCATCACCGCTCTTAAAGCCGGAGTCGACAAATCTTTCATGCTTACCCACCACTGCAAACTAAGCCTCGGTTCTACTACCGCATCTGTTCTTTCACTGTAACCCACTTCACTGGTATAGTCTTCCGTTTTAATCAGGAATCCTTTTTCTTCGAGTTCAAGCGCAATTTTTTTGCGGGCATCAAAACGATCGAGCCCTAAATAAATCTGTGCTGTTTCGTTGAGCGTTCCGTCTTCATTAAAAATATCTACAACTTCCAGTTGGTGTTTAATACCGAGCTGGTTATCGTTCATGTCGTGCGCAGGCGTAACTTTCAATGCACCGGTTCCGAAATCCATACTTACATAATCATCGGTAATGATCGGAATGCGACGGTTGATCAACGGAATCACTGCAAATTTTCCATGCAGGTGGTGGTATCTCTGATCATCCGGATGAACACAGATCGCCGTATCGCCCATGATGGTTTCAGGTCGAACCGTTGCAATCACAACCCCTTCATCGGATCCTTCAATCGCATATCGAATATGGTAAAGCTTCTGTTTTGTTTCTTTCCTGATCACTTCTTCATCACTCAGTGCCGTAAACGCTTTTACATCCCAGTTGATCATTCGCTTTCCACGATAGATTACACCTTTGCGGTACAATGAAACAAAAACATTGATCACAGAATCGTAATAATCTTTGTCCATCGTAAACGAAGTACGATCCCAATCCAGACTGCAACCCAGTTTTTTTAACTGCTGCAAAATGATGCCGCCGTATTTTTCTTTCCATTCCCAGGCATAACCCAAAAATTCATCCCGGGTAAGCGATGATTTGGTGATACCTCTTTCCCTCAGCATGCCTACCACTTTTGCTTCTGTAGCAATGGATGCATGATCCGTTCCCGGAACCCAGCAGGCATTCTTACCCTGCATCCTCGCCCTGCGGATCAGGATATCCTGAATCGTATTGTTGAGGCAATGGCCCATATGCAACACACCGGTAACATTCGGAGGAGGAATGACGATGGTGTAGGGCTCTCTTTCATCGGGCGTACTTTTAAAATACTCCTTGCTGAGCCAATGACTGTACCAGTTATCTTCTATCGATTGCGGTTCAAAATTTTTACTAAGTTCCATGCCGGGCATTAATTTTTTCAGGATGGCGAAGGTACGAAATGCAGCCCATTCGGCTGATAGCGCATATCTTATATTTTTTGCCGCAAAACTAAAATAGTTAGTATTTTAGCGCCTGTAACCATCAGGAAAAATTAAATCCTTCAATTTACGTTTTACATCCATGTATGCAATTGTTGATATAGAAACCACCGGAGGTCATGCTGTAGGCAATGGCATTACAGAACTGGCCATTTTTGTGCATGATGGTGTGCAGGTGGTGGAAACTTTTCATACACTGATCAATCCCGAAAGAAATATACCATTGTACATCACTGCACTCACCGGTATTTCGGGAAGTATGGTGGCAGGCGCTCCTGTATTTTCTGACATTGCAGAAAGGGTCTACAACATATTACAGGGAAAAGTTTTTATAGCACACAATGTGAATTTCGATTTTTCTTTTCTGAAGCATCACCTGAAACAATCCGGGTTCGATCTGAATGAAAAAAAATTATGCACGGTAAGGCTTAGCCGAAAAGTATTTCCGGGATTGCCTTCTTATAGTTTGGGTAACCTCTGTCGCAACCTGAATATAAGTATTGAAAACAGGCATAGAGCCAAAGGTGATGCAGCAGCTACGGTTGTGTTGTTTGATAAGTTACTGGCAGGCGGAGCATTGGAGCATATTAATAAAATGCTGAAGAAAACATCAGCTGATCAGTGGTTGCCGATGCAACTCGATAAATCAGTGATTGATCAGTTGCCCGCAGCGCCCGGTGTTTATTATTTCCACAACAGCAAAGGCAAAATCATCTATGTAGGCAAAGCCATTAATATCAGGAAAAGGGTAAGCAGTCATTTTACACACAATGATGGTGAGAAAAAACGCCAGCATTTTCTAAGGCTGGTTGCAAACATCAGTCATACCGTTTGTGCCAGTGAATTGCATGCACTGGTGCTGGAAAGTACCGAAATCAGGCGGCTCTGGCCGAAATACAATTATAGTCAGAAGCAACCTGTACAGCAATATGGATTGTATTGTTTTGAAGACAACAGGGGATACATGCGACTGGCGATTGACAAACGGAAGAAACACTTTCCGGCATTGTACCGATTCAATCTTTTACATGAAGGATTGGTTATGCTCAGGAAAATCATTGAACAATTCGAACTGAATCACAAACTTTGTTTTATAGATAAAACCGCCATTACCGAGAAAGACTTTGAACACCTAGATTCACCGGTACGCTACAACAAAAAAGTGAACCAGGCTTTGCAGGAACTGGAAAAACAATTGCCCACTTTTGCCATTGTAGATGAAGGCAAAGAACCAACAGAACGATTGTACCTGCTCATTGAAAAAGGTAGTTTCTGGGGCATGGGATATCTTCCGGCAGATGAAAAAATAGATTCTGCTTATATTTTGAAAGAGAAGATTCATCCTTATGCCGACAATGATTTTATCCGCAATAGTCTTTATTCTTTTGCAGCCAGTTACCCTGAAAAAAAATTAACCTTCAGCAACGCATAATTGATTTGGTATTTCTTAAGTATTGTCAGATTGAATCTTCCTATTTTCGCAGCCCCAAATAAAAAAGCATGTTTATAGAACCCATTGCGCAAAAATTAAATATAAAAAAACAGCAGGTAGAAATTGTTCTTGAATTACTGGCTGAAGGAGCAACGATCCCTTTTATCGCCCGTTACCGCAAAGACAAAACCGGTGCCCTCGATGAACTTCAGATTCAACAGATACAGGAAGAACAGAAAGCATTGCAGGAATTTGCCGACCGGAAATCATTCATCGAAAAAACAATTACCGAACAAGGCAAGATGACTGAAGCGCTGCAGGCAAAGATCAATGCAGCAACCACACTTGCACAACTGGAAGATATTTACCTGCCTTATAAGCAGAAAAGAAAAACGAAAGCTGATACCGCCCGTGAAAACGGATTACAACCTTTGGCCGACCTGCTCCTTTTGCAGGAAGATGCTATTCCTGAAGTTGCAGCCGAATCATTCCTCAATGAAAAAATTACTTCGGTTGACCAGGCTTTACAAGGGGCAAGAGATATTATTGCAGAATTGATCAATGAAGACACAACGGTAAGGGATAAACTAAGAAGATTATTCAGGGAGCAGGCTGACATCATCAGTAAAATCGATGCAGAGAAAGAACAGGAAGCAGCCAAATACCGTGATTATTTTGAGTTTTCAGAAAAAATCAGCAGCATTCCCTCACATCGTACCCTGGCCCTGCTCCGAGGTTTTCTTGAAGGTTTTCTACGCATATCAATAGAACCGTCAGAGGAACTGGCGCTCGAATTAATTGAATCGGTATACCTCAAAGGGATGAGCCCATCGGCAACGCATGTACGAAAAGCAGTGAAAGACAGTTATAAAAGATTGCTGCAACCTTCCCTCGAAACGGAATTCCGCACGGCGTTGAAAACTGCAGCCGATGAAGAAGCCATCAATGTATTTGCAGAAAATTTGAGACAGTTGCTGTTGAGTGCGCCACTCGGAAGCAAAAGGATTCTGGCCATCGATCCGGGTTACAGAACAGGATGTAAAGTGGTTTGCATCGACGAGAAGGCAGAGTTACTCGAAAACGGACTGATATTTATTCATGAAAAAAACAGGTTACAGGAAGCAGCCGATAAAATAAAACAACTGGTACATAAACATGCTATCCAGGCATTTGCCATCGGGGATGGAACAGCAGGAAGAGAAACAGAACAGTTTATAAAAGGATTGAAACTCGACATCCCGGTTTATCTCGTGAATGAAGATGGAGCCAGCATTTATTCGGCTTCAGAAGTTGCCCGTAAAGAATTTCCCGATCATGATATTACGGTGAGGGGAGCGGTTAGTATTGGCAGGCGATTGATGGATCCACTGGCAGAGCTGGTAAAAATTGATCCTAAAAGTATTGGGGTAGGTCAGTACCAGCATGATGTAAACCAGGCCAGGTTAAAAGAGCGGTTAGACCAGACTGTTATGAGCTGTGTAAACAGTGTAGGTGTGAATGTAAATACAGCAAGCAGTCAGTTGCTGGCTTATGTAAGTGGAATCGGCTCCGGGCTGGCAGAAAATATTGTGAAGTACAGAAGCCAGGAAGGAAAGTTCAGCAGCAGGGAAGCATTGCTGAAAGTACCCCGGTTGGGTGGGAAAGCCTATGAACAATGTGCAGGATTTCTGCGTATAACCGGAGGCGTTAATCCGCTTGATGCAAGTGCGGTACACCCCGAAGCATATCCATTAATTGAAAGAATGGCAACCGATCTTTCGGTACCGGTTGCTGAATTGATCGGAAACGAAACATTGCTGCAGAAAGTTGAAACCAAAAAATACCATTCAGAGAATGCCGGTGAACACACTATCAGGGATATCATTACCGAATTAAAAAAACCTGGACTTGATCCGCGGAAAGAAGTACAGTTGTTTGAATTTGCTGCCATATACGCCATTGAAGATGTACAGGTAGGAATGGAATTACCCGGCATCGTAACCAATCTTACCAGGTTCGGTGCATTTGTGGATATAGGCGTGAAGCAGGATGGATTGGTACATGTTTCTGAGATTGCCCATCGTTTTATACAGGATCCTTCAGAGGTTTTAAAACTTAACCAGCAGGTAAAGGTAAAAGTGCTGGAAGTCGACCTTTCAAGAAAAAGAATTGTATTGTCCATCAAACAAACTGAAACAGCGCCTGTTCGTTCAAAATCTAAACCAATGCTGAAACCTCAGTCAGCAGCCAAACAGGAACCACCAACGATGAAAGATGCCCTGGCTTTATTAAAAGAAAAATTCTCCCGATAGAATATCTTAATAACGGAAAGGGTTACCCGAAGCAGGTAACCCTTTTTTAGTTTCATTTGGGATTTAGTTATTTTTTTCTGAAAGAAAAGTTTTTAGAAATACCAATGTTTGCTACCTGACCGAAGTTGAAATTAACAGAACTGTTGGTTTTGCCTCCGTCTGGTTTTAAGCTACCATAAGTCAAGCCACCGAAATTGAAATTCAAACCAAAATTGTTTTTCAGGTTGATGAAAACGGCAGGGAATAGCGTAGCACTAAAAACAGAGCCTTTATCGGTAATAGATACATTTCCAAGACTGGAAGTATTTTTATATCCACCGAATAGTCCCTGCAACTGTCCGTAAACCATAAAAACATCAGATAGTTTATGCGTATACCTGATAAACGGACCGGCAGCAAAAGCGGTTGTTTTATCAACTTCTTCAGGTGAACTACTGATTGTCTGCTTGTTGCTTCCTACTGAAACTACTGCACCGGCTGTCCAATGGTTATCGAATTGGTAGCCTACATAAGGGTCAAATGTAAAAGCAGTATTCTTGGTTTCAAACTGCGTGTTTTCATTTTTTGAACTGCTTATGCCTACATTTCCACCAACCAATAAGGTATTTTTCTGAGCATACGTTCCGAATGCCATTACTGAGGCTAAACCAAACAGGATACATTTCTTTGTCATTTCATTTTTCATTTTAGTTAATTAATAGGGTTTTTAAATTATGCTTTGACTTACCCAAGACCAGCACTTGAATTAAAAGGCTGCACCTGAGTCAGGGCTTTAACAAAATTTAAAGAATTAAATAGGATTTCACAGCGGCCGTAAATCAGGCGAGGATTTCAATGGTGGCACCGATTTTTCTATCGGTTATCGCATCGCATTGAGGCTTCAGAACGTCGTAGCTGCCATTTTTAACAGCGTATTTGCCTTTGCTATGAATCAGGAAGGCACACTGCTCTGCCTGTTCCTGTGAATGGCCGCAGATTTCTATCAGGGTTTCTATTACCCACTCAAATGTATTTACATCGTCGTTCCAAACGAGTAAACTACAGGGTGGTTCCGTAAGGGTAAGAACATCTGTTTCTATATCCTGCTTTGTAGAAGTGTTGTATGATGGAAATGCTGACATATATCAAAGTACAAAAGTAGCATTTTTCAGGAATATCAATGTTGGAATGCTATATAACAGAAATACGGGGCAGGCAGCTATGATATAAAAAGTAAAACCTTACACTGAAATGCGGGGTTTGTGGGAGTTGATCCCGAATCATCGTGAAACCGCCGAGTCTCCCGATTGTAAATCGGGATGATCCAAACCGAACAGCGCTAAAATCTTTTATACGTGGAAAAATAAATAAGCCTCACAACAAATTGTGAGGCTCTGTGGGAGTTGATCCCGAATCATCGGGAAACCGCCGACCCTCCCGATTGTAAATCGGGATGCTCTAAACCGAACAGCGCTAAAATCTTTTATACGTGGAAAAAATAAATAAGCCTCACAACAAATTGTGAGGCTCTGTGGGAGTTGATCCCGAATCATCGGGAAACCGCCGACCCTCCCGATTGTAAATCGGGATGCTCTAAACCGAACAGCGCTAAAATCTTTTATACGTGGAAAAAATAAATAAGCCTCACAACAAATTGTGAGGCTCTGTGGGAGTTGATCCTGAATCATCGGGAAACCGCCGACCCTCCCGATTGTAAATCGGGATGCTCCAAACCTAACAGCGCTAAAATCATTTATACGTGGAAAAAATAAATAAGCCTCCCAACAAATTGTGAGGCTCTGTGGGAGTTGATCCCGAATCTTCGGGAAACCGCCGACCCTCCCGATTGTAAATCGGGATGCTCTAGACCGAACAGCGCTAAAATCTTTTATTCGTGGAAAAATAAATAAGCCTCACAACAAATTGTGAGGCTCTGTGGGAGTTGATCCCGAATCATCGGGAAACCGCCGACCCTCCCGATTGTAAATCGGGATGCTCAAAACAGAACAGCGCTAAAATCTTTTATTCGTGGAAAAATAAATAAGCCTCACAACAAATTGTGAGGCTCTGTGGGAGTTGACGGGGTCGAACCGCCGACCCTCTGCTTGTAAGGCAGATGCTCTAAACCAACTGAGCTAAACTCCCTTCCTGTTTTAAGGACGGCAAAGATAAGGGGGCGTTTTTACTCAAACAAAAAAAAATAAAAAAAATACGGCTATTTTTTCTGAAACACTAAGAAGGCAGACTGAAGTACTAGTATATATATAAGTGTATGGCGTTTTTCTTCAATTGACTAAAAGTTAAGTCATATGAACTTTTTTTTGCCTGTATTTAGTCCCGAACACAATAGAAATTTTCGTCCTGCGTTTTAGGGTAGTATCCAAATCCTAATCTGAAAAAACTAAACGTGAAAAAGCTAACTACACTGCAAAAGCGTGGGAAAACATTGATCTCAGCTGTATTACTACTGATCACTGCACATCAATCCGGCGCTCAGAATACAAGCCAGCAGGGTCTTGAAGAATCTCTCTCCGCCAATTTATATCACCTGGAAGCCAATGGCACCACCAGGATGGTCGACGGAAACCTCACCAATTACGATGATATGTTCACCAATGGTCTCGGCGACGATGCTATTAAAATGAACAATTTTGGGGAGAATTTCGGTATCCTCCGTGCAGGCACCCGTTTGGCAATTGAACAACGTAAAAAAGTAAATGTAAAAGATACCGCATTCTTCTGCATGTGGAATATGCTGCAAAGGCAATACAGGTTAATCGTTAGTACGAAAAACCTCGAGCACCCGGGACTGTTAGGTTTCCTCGAAGATGCTTTTACCGGATCAAAAACCGCATTGTTTCTGAATGGTGATAATACGTATGATTTTAATGTAACCAGCGATGCTGCATCTTATGCACTCGATCGCTTTCGTGTAGTTTTCAGAAACAGGGCACTGATCCCAACGCCTACAATCGGAGTATTTAATGTAGAAATCTCCGGTGCAGCCATTCATCTGCAATGGGTCGTTGAACACGAATCAGAAATAGTTGATTACAATATCGAACATTCTACAGACCGCAATCATTTCAGTTCAATACAAATTGTAGCGCCTGAAAATGCCGGAGGAAGTAAAACATATAATGCAACGGATCTTGTTTCAAGAAAGGCCGATAATTATTACCGAATAAAAGCGACTACGCTGGAAGGTAAAGTGATTTATTCTTCAATCCAGAAAGTAAGTATCGCCGCTCCTGTAAGTGAGATGATCGTTTATCCTAACCCGGTAGCCGACAGAAAACTCAACCTGATTTTACCTGCAGGAACAGAAGGTAAGTATAGCCTGATGTTATATACGGTAAATGGTAATATGATCCCATTATCGTCAATACAGGCAGGTTCAGGCCAGTCAGTACAGGTTATTAATCTGCCAAAAACTGTTGCGCCAGGTGTATACCGACTTAAAATAATCAGTCCGGCTAACACCATCACTGTAAAAACAATCAATGTTTTATAATAGGTACTAACCCGTTTTTAATCCCTACTCACGATGGCATTTTTCTAAATGCCATTTTTTTATTTCTGTAACCTGAGCGTTGTTATCCACAAAGTATTGCTGAATCAACTGATTATGAGTGGCGTTATAAATTATTTAAAATTTATTTTCAAAATTCCTTTTTGAAATGCTTTGAATTCTGGATTTTAATTTTCTATATTTGTACCAAATAGTAAAATTACTATTCACTCCTTCATCTCTGAAAAGTCCGTACTACCTTTAAATTTCCTCTTCCTCAAAACCGTTTTCCGTTAACACGCATCCATCATTCTTGGTAGATAAACCCTTATCCATCTCTTAGCTAAACCACTGTTTCGCTAATCCCTAACTTATCGCAAACAGTTGATTTTCAATTTCCGGTTGTATACCGAATATGAAAAAACTGCCTTACAAATTCAGTTTGTAAATCAATTACCGGAATTAACCGGGTAATTAAATGATAAGGGTATGAAAACACGTTTACAAAATTCAACTGCATCTAAAGCTTTCGCTAATAAAGTGAGGCTAACGGGAATCATCAGCCTGCTGTTGTTGCTTTCATTCAGCCTGAAAGCTGATGTTATTGTAACTCCTGCAACCGGCGGTACTTTGATATCTGCCGATAAAGCTGCCAATGCAAGTGCTCCTGTTTTTTCGCCATTGGGTGATATCATCATAAGCGAGTCTGCTGCTGATGATTTTGTCAATACCGGCGGAACTGCTAAAACACTTATTATAACTGCACCCGCAGGCTGGACTTTTAATACAGCTTCTGGTGCTGTTGCAGCTACAGGAGCAGATGTTAGTAGTGTATCCCTTGCCGTTAGCTCAACAGAAATTACCCTAACCATAGACGTTACTGCTATATCATCCCTGGATGTAATTACCATTTCAGGTATAGAAGTTCAGGCCACAGATGGTGCTGCCATCCCTTCATCAGGACAATTGTATGTTGCAACTGCAAACCCGGGAACAGCTACCATTACCGGCATTATAACTACCAGCAATACAGATGGATCTTCAGGAACTGATTTTGGAAGCTTATCACAACAGCCGGGAGATGCCGCCGTTCTGGTGTTTACCACTGAACCATCGGGAGCTGTTGTTGGAAATATTTTTGCTCAGCAACCAATAGTGATAACAGAAGACCAGTTTGGTAATCCGAGTACCAATGGACTGGGTGCCAGCAAAAATGTTACCATTACACTTTCTGCCGGTACAGGTATTTTATCAGGGACAACAATCCTCGATATTGGAACGGCTGCCGGTAACGGAACCATTGCCTACACTGATCTGCAGATCAATGCCGCTGGTGTAAAGAAACTGATGGCCAATGCATCGGGATTGACTTTCTCTGTAACAAACGATTTTACAGTAAGTCAGGCTTCTACTACAACATCACTTATTTCAGATATCAACCCATCTTGTTTCTCTTCTTCAATAACACTAACGGCAACGGTTAACCCTGCTGTCGCTACCGGAACAGTACAGTTTTTTGATGGGGTTACTTTATTAGGAACAGCAACAATTACTGCTGGTTCAGCAACATTCAGTACTTCAACTCTTTCAACAGGATCACATAGTTTAACAGCCGTATATTCAGGAGATGCTGATTATACGACTTCTACTTCATCTGTTCTTTCACAGGATGTGAACCCACCGGCACCCGCTACACCGGGATCAATTTCGGGTAGCTCACCTGTGTGTCCTTCAACGGGAGGATTGGTATATACCATCGCTCCGGTTGCCAATGCAACAACTTACAACTGGACTGTACCAGGCGGCTGGACGATCACTGCAGGCGCAGGTACTACATCCATCACCGTTACTTCAGGAACAGTTGCTGGTAACATAACTGTGAATGCAGCAAATTCATGTGGTAACAGCGGTACTCAAACAAGAGCAATTTCCCTTAACCCTGCAATTCCTGTAACACCGGGAGTGATCAGCGGAGTAGCCGGGGCTTGTGCCGGAACTACTGGTTTATCTTTTACGATTGCTCCTGTTGCCAATGCAACAACCTATACATGGACTGTTCCAACCGGTTGGTCAATTACCGCTGGTGCAGGAACAACTTCTATAACAGTTACAGCCGGTTCATTTGGTCAGAATGGCGATATCACTGTAACTGCTGGCAATGGCTGCGGTACAAGTACAGCTCAGATCAAAGCAGTGGTGGTTAACCCTGCAGCACCTGCCACACCGGGTGTAATTTCTGGACCATCACCGGCTTGTCCGAACACAACCGGACAAGTTTATAGTGTTACACCTGTTGCGAACGCCACCAGTTATAACTGGACGATTCCTGCCGGATGGTCTATCACTTCAGGGTCGGGCACCAATTCAATCACAGTCACTACAGGTGCTGCTGGCGGTAACTTCACAGTGGCTGCTGTAAACTCCTGCGGAAGCAGTGATGTGGCTCAGGTAATCAATATTAAACCGGTAGCAGCTACCAACAATACAGGTTGGACAGATAATAACGGTCCGAAAACAACCGATAATATTTCAGTGCAAGGTGGTGGAGCAGAAAGAAGGGGATACCTTAAATTCCCGTTAAGTGGAATTCCAACAGGATCAACCATCACATCTTCTATACTTCGTTTAACCAATAACGGTAGTTCTGCTTCGGGTGCAACCAATACGGTTAACGCACTGGGAGGAAATGATCCTGTTAGTACTGCCGCTAATACATTATACACTGCCTGCGGAAGCGGTGCAAATTATAATTCTGGTACATGGGCTAATACAGGTCAGATATCCCTGAACCTGAATGCAACGGCCAATACAGATATCCAGGGAAGGATTGCAGCTCCGGGTTGGATCGGAATGGGATTGGTAAGAGGAGGAACTGCAACGTATAATTTCTTTGGTTATTCTTCAGCGGCCAATGCACCGGTGCTCACTGTTAACTATGCTTCTATCAGAAGTCTTACAGTTACAATGAATCCTCCGGTACCGGCCACACCTGGTACCATAACAGGCGCCAATGCTGCCTGTTCAAACACTACCGGTAACGCATATAGCATAACAGCAGTACCCAATGCTACCGTTTATACCTGGACTGTTCCTGCAGGATGGACAATTACCGCAGGACAGGGTACCGTTGCCATTACAGTTACAGCCGGCGCCGCTGGTGATAACGGTAATATAACCGTAACTGCAGGTAATTCATGTGGAACAAGTGCTGTAAGAACAAAAGCAGTGACTGTAACCCAGGTACCAACAACATCAGTTGCTGGAAGCAATCAGAGCGTTTGTATGCCAGCTAACAATGTTGTTTTGGCAGCGAATACTCCCGTTGTAGGAACCGGCGCATGGTCTGTAGTTTCAGGACCGAATACCTCCTTGGCACAATTCAGCAGTACAACTAACCCTACAGCTACGTTTACCCGTGCTGGTGGTGCAGGAACATACCAGTTGCGCTGGACAATCACCAACGGAACCTGTACTTCACAGTCAACCGTAAATATTGTTTTTTCTAATCCTCCTACGGCTCCGAATATCAGTTTTAATCAAGTGGCTGATGATAACAGTGAAACCATTATCACTTGTGGCGAAATAGGCCCAGGTGGAGAACATGATATTGATCTTTATAACTATACAGTTCCAGGCGGAGCTACTTTTAACTGGCAGTATTCTACCAATGCTGGTCCATGGACTAGTGCAGGATTACCGGCGAATGCAACTGAATATCCTGTTGCATCATTCAGTTCTATTATTGGAACACATCAGTTCAGAGTGATTATGCAGTCTGGTGGTTGTACAGTTACCAGTGATGTAGTTACACTAACGGTAAACCCTACCAGCTCGATAGGCTCTACCAGTACAACCGGATGTAGTGGTACAGCATTTACGGTAACGCCATCGGGTTTCCCATCAGGAACAAGTTATAGCTGGTCGGCACCTGTAGTTACCGGTGGCATGACCGGTGGTGCAGCTGGATCAGGCAACAGTATTTCCGGAACACTTACCAATAATACAGCTACAGCACAAACAGCTACTTACACAGTTACTCCTGTGTATGGTTCAACACCGCCATGTACTATAACCTTTACTGTAACGGTTACGGTTAACCCAAGACCAACAGTAAATGCTACTCCATCAACACAAACAAGATGTTCAGGATCAGCAATCGGTACTATTACTATTACCAATCCGAATAGTGTACCCGGTACCAATTTCAGCTGGTCGAGAAATAATACCGGAAATTTAACCGGCATCGCCAACAATGGAACGGGTAGTACAATTGCAGGTACGCTTACCAATAATACCGGTACTCAACAAACAACGAACTTCACTATAACCGCAACAGCAGGAAGTTGTTTTTCAACCACAGCTGTTTCCGTTACTGTAAACCCATTACCGGTTGCCAATAGCGGTGGAAACCAGGTACTCTGTACTTCAGTTACATCAACTGTAATTGGTGGAACGCCGGCAGCATCAAACGGTACAGGTCCATATACTTATACATGGTCACCTGCAACCGGATTGAGTTCTGCATCTGCAGCCAATCCTACTGCTACACCTGTTGCTTATCCGGCCAATTACAGCCTCACAGTTACTGACGCCAATGGTTGTAACTCTGCAGCTTCAGCAATGACCATCACACAAGGTGCAGTTACCAAAACCTGGAATGGTGATGGTGTTACCGGCGGTACAGGAGATGATAATTTTAATAATCCACAAAACTGGTTGCCTAAAGGTGTGCCTTCAGATTGTAACGATGTTGTGATGAATGTGGATTTTTCATCTTTCATTTTTGGTACCAATTCAGTGATTGATTTTAATAACAACGTAACCATTAAATCACTTACAACTAATTTAACAGGAGATCAGTTCTTTAATTTCACACCAACAACCTTCCGGTTGAATGTGGGAACAAGAACATTAAATATCTTAAATAATACATCTTTAACAACAAACTGTGGCGGTATACCCATTGCCAATTCAATCACACAAATCAGTGTGGCTACTGGTGGTGTTGTACGCTACGGAGGTAATTTAACTACGGTGGGTACAGCGTCTACCAACCAGGTGATGCCATTGTATGCATCAACCAATAATACCGGCAAATTTTATCTGCAGGGAAATGCCAACCTTGGTGGTATCGGAAATGATGCTTCCAACAAACCGGCACAGGTAATTTTTGATGGTACAGGAACACAAACAGTAACGCAGAATTCAGGAAGCCAGGTTATTTATCTCTCTGCTACTTCAACTGAAGTTGGTGAAACAAATGCACCGGTAGTTGTATTGGCGGGATCAGGTTCAGGTGGTTTCAGAAATTTTGGTAACCTGAATGTAAATACCAATGCAACTTTGGACATCGCTCAACAACTGATCAACAGGAACAGCGCAGGTGGCAGTATCAATCTTGCGGCTGGCTCTACTTTAAAAATAGGAAGAAACAATGGCGGTGTGGGAACCAGTAATTTCCCTGCAAACTACAGTACTTATAATTTTAATGCAACCAGTACGGTAGAATACAATGCCCCGATTGGTCAAACAGTTCATCATATACCAGTTTATGGAAATCTTCTTTTGAGTAATGCAGATAATAAGAATCCAACTGGTAATATTACCGTAGTAAATGATATTACCATTACCGGTGCTGCAATATTTATTGGTGGTACCAGAACCATTTCATTGGGAAGAAACTGGACGAATTACAACCAATCAGGTTTTAATGAACAAAACAGTATTGTAGACTTCAATGGTACTACAACACAAACGATCAATACAACTGGTGGAGAAACATTCTACCAGCTGAGAAAAACAGCCGCCAGTACATTAACCCAATTGTCGGATGTATTTGTGCAGGGTGCAGGTTCTTCAGCCTACACACTGTCTGCAGGCACTCATGATGCCGGAACGTTCAGACTGCACAGCAATACCAGTCCGTTTAATATTTCAGCAGGACTTTTGAAACTTGCCCGTTTGAATACTATTTTACCTGAATTTGATATCGCGACTTATAACATAACAGGAGGTACAATTGAATTGTATGGTTCAGGTAATCAGTTATTACGTGGTGGAAGAAATTACAGGAATCTTACCTTCTCAACCAGTGGTACTAAAACACTGAATAATGCCACTCCATCTGTAACAGGAACAATACAGATTAAAGATGCGGCCATCGTGGATGCACAGAATTATGTATTCGGTGGTGCAGGTACCAATCTTACCATGACAGGAACTTCTGTTTATCGTACAGCCGGTACCGGTATTAAACCCGATGCCTTAGGTACATATTCATTAGGTACAGGTACAACGGTTGATTTTACAAATAATGTTGCAGGTACAACCGAAGACATCAGGCTCGATCTGCCAACTTATTATAACCTGAATGTCTCCGGAAGTAATGTTGCCAACCCAACAGTTGCAACAGGCGTTAAGATGCAATCAGGCGGAACCTTTACAGTAAAGAATGGCGGTGTGTTTAAAATCGGTAACGCAGCAGGTTTTACCGGTTCATTGGTGACTTCTATTGAAAATACAAATAGTCCGTCTATAGTTCTCGAACCAAACTCCACTGTTGAGTATTATGGAGGTCCTGCCGGAACCGTTGCTCAAACCATTACCAACCTGATAGATTACGAAGGGTTAACACTTTCTGGTACATCGGTTAAAACAGCACCGGCCGGAACACTAACGGTGAAGGGTAACTTCAGTAACAGCAACAGTGCTTTCAGTCATAACAATGGTACATTATTATTGAATGGAACTGTAGCACAACAATATAATTCTACAGGTACCAGTATACAGTTTTACAATTTTAATGTAGATAATACGGTGGGAGTAAATGTAAATGGAAACCTCGCCATTGATAAACAATTATCGCTTTTAACTGCGGGTAAGTTGAATCTCGCAACAGGAGATATTACGTTGAAGTCGGGTATGGCTCATACAGCGAATGTTGATAAAATCAATACCAACGACGCCATCACTTATGGCACCGGAAGATTTGTTGTAGAAAGATTCATTGCTACCGGTGTGAATCCGGGCGAACATGCTAAATCATGGCAATTCCTTTCTGTTCCGTTGAATACCACACAAACTGTGAAAGAGGCATGGCAGGAAGGAGCAGCAACGCCGAATGCGAATCCGGTACCAGGTTTTGGTACACAGATTACCAGCAACCTGGCTGGCGCCACTACACCGGCATTGGGTTTTGATGTATTCACTGCACCTGGCCCATCGATGAAAACATATAATCATGTTACACATGGCTGGGATGGAATCAGCAGCACAACATCTTTACCCATTACTAACCAGAAAGGATACATGATATTCGTTCGGGGCGACAGAAGCATAACTGCTTTCAATCAGCCTGCGAATGCAACCATACTCAGGGCAAGGGGTAAATTGTATATTCCTTCAACCCTAACTGTTGATGCACCACCGCCAACTACTGTAATGCCCGATAAATTTGAAGCAGTCGGTAATCCGTATGCATCAGCCATTGATTTCAGCCTGGTTGGAAAAACCGGAGGAGTTGATGAGAAATATTATGTTTGGGATCCATTGCTTACTGCGAATTACAACGGGCTGGGAGGGTATCAAACCATCAGTCAGGCCAATGGCTGGAAACCCATTCCGGGTGGTACGGCAAATTATGATGCCAACACTCCTTATCAGTTAATACAATCCGGACAAGCCTTCTTTGTTTACTCAACCAATGCAGGAGGAACCGTAACATTCACTGAAGCAAGTAAAGTAAATGCACATAACATGGTATTCCGTGGAAATGCAAACAATGCTTCAGGTTTGGCCAACAGGCAATACTTCCGCCTTGCTTTACATGCCGGAAATGCAAACGATGCACCTTTGTCTGATGGAAACGTGGTAGCATTGGATGATGATTTTTCAAATGATCACGATGCCAACGACGCCCTGAAAATCATGAATACAGGTGAAAACATCGGCGTGGTAAAATCGGGCAACAATTATGCGCTCGAAACCAGGAAAATGGTGAACAGCAGCGATACTGTTTATTACAGGATGAATAATCTACGCAGACAAACTTACCAGTTCAGGTTCAATCCTGAGAATATGGCCAATGCAGGTCTTGAAGCCAAATTGGTAGATAAGTTCCTCAATACCACCACACCGGTTGCATTGAACGGAATCACTTCTGTGGATTTCACTGTTACTACCGATGCAGCTTCTGCTGCTGCTGATAGATTCTATGTTGTTTTCAAAGCACTGAGAACTGTTCCGGTGATCATCACTAAACTTTCGGCTAGCCGTAACAGTGATGCTACGATTGCTGTAAACTGGAAAGCAGACAATGAAATTGGTATTGAAAAATACAGCATCGAAAGAAGTGACAATGGTCGTCAGTTTACATCAATTGCTGATGTGTTGCCAAAACTCAATAATGGTGGAAATACCGATTACCAGCAAATCGATCAGCATCCATTCACCGGAAACAATTTCTACAGAATTAAAGCGATCAGTGCAAACGGATATATTCAGTTCAGCAATATTGTAAAAGTTGAACCGGTTAAAACGCCAGGAACGATTACAGTATATCCGAATCCGGTTGCCGACAGGATTGCACGCATTCATTTCACCAACCAGGCTGCAGGAACCTACACTGTAAAAATTTACAATACCAGTGCACAACTGGTACAGCAGGCTCAGGTTAAAATTAATTCAGCAGCAGAAATCAAAACATTGTCTTTGGGTAACCAGTTCCCATCAGGCAATTATAAAATGAGCATTACTTCGGCAGATGGAAAAACAACTGTTTTGCCGGTATTTATACCTTAAGGGCCCGTATTACCCTAACCTACACACGAACCAAACTGAAATGGCGCCAGCAATGGCGCTTTTTTCTTTTTATAAAAAAAGTCCAGCAAAAGCATAATAAAATCCCGGGACATACGTTGTGGACAAATAATCAGCTTTTTTGATGGTTTAAATAAGTTTTTTTTAAAATATCCGGTAAAAAATGCTGAAAAATCCGGATTTAATGTATAGTTTTGCACTTAACCCCTGAGCACCTTCCTAGTGAGTTCTCAGCTCCACTATCTTAAGAGAATTTCCGTACACATTCCTTTATTATTATTGATACCTCTGAAGTTTTAGTTTTCGCCAACTTATATACAACTTCAACCTTCATCCTCATATCCCCCGGAATGCCGTTAACCCCGTGTATTTATGATACACTTATTTAATCAAAACTGGTTTAAATAAGCAGAAGATGAAGAAAAATTTACCTCGTTACGCTAACACTACTGGCCAAACACCTAAGGATGCTGAACATTTCATTCAGCAGGTGGGTTGCATTGATTGTTTTGTTTTTTGGAATCAATGCGAAAGCAGAAGCCCAGGTTTCCAATTACATATTTTCACAATCGTCGGGAACTTATACGCCCGGTGTTTCAAGTACTTCTAACACACCGGCAGATATCTTTAATGTGATCTGGGATGATACAACGTATCGTAATTATACATTGCCTTTTGCATTTCATTACAATGGAACCAATTATCCTGCTGGTTCAGGATTAGGAGTTGATTCGGATGGCTGGATCGCTTTCAGCACCAGCAGCCCGATTCCCATGACAGGAACTTATGCTGGTGGTTCATTCGCAACCGTTACAGATCCAACCGGTATTTACCTGAATGGAACCGGAAACAACAATGGCTTTGCTGGTTTTAATGCAGATATTGAAGAGAGACCTTTTACCATAATTTCCGGTACACTTACCAATGGCAGCAATACCATTACAGGTGTTACTTCATTTGCCAATATACAGATCGGAACAAGATTGCATGGTACAGGCATCACCAATGGTACAGTGGTAGCGGCTTTTGATGCCGGACTTCAAACGATCACAATGACGAGTGCAGCAACTGCATCCGGACTTACCAGCATAACACCACATTCAAGCGTATACGCTTTTGAAAGAGGTACTGCACCCAACCGTCAGTTTGTAATTCAATGGACGCAGGTTAAAAGAAACAACCTGGTATCTGGCAGAAAACATCAACTTCCAGATTGTACTGAATGAAGGTGGTGGATTGGCACAATTGCAAACCATCCAGGTAATTTATGGTACCTGCACAACCAGCAGTACCACAACTTTAAACGTTCAGGTTGGATTGAGGGGCGCAACTTCATCAGATTTTAACGCCAGAACAACCACCACCAACTGGTCGGCTACTACCGCTGCAGTAGCCAATACAAATACTTTGTCTTTCAGCAATACAATAAATCCTTCAAGCGGACTTACTTTCACCTGGTCTCCATGCATTACCTCTCCGGGGGTAGCAGGAGCTATCAGTGGTGCAGGATCTGTTTGTGTAAGTATCTACCCAGACTTATTCTCTGGCACCGGTTGCCGGTGCAGGTTTTTATACCTGGAGTTACAGCGGCTCGGGAGCTACCTTTACCACTGTAACAACAGCAGCATCGAACATCATTGCATTTGCAGCAGGTGCAACCAGCGGTACATTGAGTGTTACCCCTGGTAATCTCTGTGGTAACGGTACCGCATCAACGCTTGCCATTACAGTAAATGCCAAACCTTCTGCAACTATAGCTTACCCTTCAGCTTCTTATTGTAAAAGTACTGCAGGCAGCATCAGTATCACACAAACCGGTACAGGTGGTGGTACCTACAGCATCAGCGGCCCTGGTTTAACCATCAACCTCGCTAATGGATCAATAACACCATCAACCAGTACAGCAGGAACCTATACTGTTACTTATACATTCAGCAATGGCAGCTGTACCAATACTGCTGTTACGAATGTAACTATATATGATCTGCCAACTGCATCAGCTACTGCAACGCCTTCAGCAATTTGTACAGGTGAAAACAGTCAACTCCAGGCCAACAGCGGAGCGATCAGTAACAATTATACACTGCAGTCATTAACTTACCAGGTACTTCAACCTGAAGGTCTGCCTACCACATTGTGGAATAGTTTTACAGATGAAGCGGTTTCTTCAGCCATCAGCATTCCTTTTGCTTTTAATTATTATGGCAGTGCAGTAAGCCAGTTATATGTTGTTGCGAATGGATATATTCAATTGCAAACAAATACCGGAAGCAGCTCAAATGTGGTTCAAACATTGCCCAACGCACTCACTCCAAACAGCATCATTGCACTGGCCTGGCAGGATCTGATCCTCGATCCTTCTGTTAATGCAGGAGCCAATATCAGGTATTTTGTAAACGGTGTTGCACCTAACAGGGTAATGGTGATTGAATACAATGGCATCAGCTTTTATAGTTTGCCATCGAATACAGGAAATGTAACCGGACAAATTCGTTTATACGAGTCCGATAGTCATATTGAAATTGCAGCAACTACCATCAATGACAATGGAACTTCATTGTCTAAAACTATGGGGATTGAAAATCCATCAGGAACACTGGCAGTAACACCTGCAGGTCGCAACAAACAAATCTTTAATCTCGGTGCGGCAGAAGCCTGGGGATTTTATCCACCGGCAGGAGGAAGTCTCACTTATTTATGGACGCCTTCTACATTCCTCAGCAGTACCAGCATCAGCAACCCGGTTGCCAATGCAATGACTGCAACAACCAACTATAATGTACTTATAACGAATACGGGTACCGGCTGTTCAAACAATGCTACCACAACAGTAACTGTTTCTGCTCCTTTGAACGGCACATATACAGTAGGTGCTGCAGGAAATTATGCTACACTTACGGCTGCCATCAGTGCATACAATTCAGTTTGTATTTCAGGGCCTGTAACCTTTTTGCTTACCGATGCAACCTATAGCGCCGGAGAAACATTCCCGCTTATCATCAACAGGAATACAGCAGCAAGTGCGGTGAATACTTTAACCATCAAGCCTGCTCCAGGTGTAAATGCTACCATTTCAGGAACGGTGAACAGCAATGCGCTGTTTAAAGTGCTGGGTAGTTATGTAACCATCGATGGTTCCAATAACGGAAGCAGCAGCCGTAATCTTGACCATTACCAATTTAGGTACATCGGCAGCAAGAACATTGGTTTTAGGTTCAACCAGTACGTTCGCTTTAATCAATACAACTTTAAAGAATTGTATCGTAATCAATGGAACACCGTTCTCGAATGCAATTGTTGTTTCGGATGGAGCGGCCATTAATACTGCAGGTTATTTCAGCAATATCAGTATACAGAATAATAATATTCAGAAAGCATTTTACGGTATTTATTGCAATGCAGTAGCCGGAGGAAGCGGTACTGGTTTAATACATCGAATCAAATGACCTGAATACTTCAGGTGGTAATGCCATTCAGTTTGCTGGTTTGTTCATTCAGGGTTTTGATGGCGTAACGGTAAAGGGTAATCGCATCGGTAACTTCAATGGTTCAGATGATGCAGCCGATAAAGGTATCTGGTTATCTGCAAACGTGAAGAATGCTGTGGTTACTGAGAATATTATCAGCAACCTCAATTATACCGGAACTGCAGGATTTGGCGCTCAGGGCATTTATGCAAATACCGGGGTGAACAATGCAAACATCCGCATTGCCAATAACATGATTTCAAATCTGTCGGGTGATGGAGATGACTATACCAATGCATCTGTAACGTTGAACAATACAAGTGGTATATTAATGTCGGGTACACAATCCGGTTTCCAGATTTACCACAATTCGATTTACCTCGGCGGTACTACCGGGCTTTACCAATACGTTGAATAAGAACAATGCCATTTCAACCTGTATCCGTATCCAGGGTGCTGGATTCGCCGATATCAGGAACAACATGATGGTAAATTATCTTGGCAGATCGGCTTCATTGGGTTATGGCACCATCGGATTGATGGCATCTACCAACAATACCCAGTTTACTGTTCTGAACAATAATAATTACGATATCAATCCTACCGGATCGGGTGTAAAAGCATTTGGTATGATCAGCAACACTGCTCAAACCACATTGGCTGCCTGGAAAACAGCAACTGGTAAAGATGCAGCATCCGTAAATATCACGCCTGTATTTGTTTCTGCTTCCGACCTGCACCTTGTTCCAGCTTCTAATACTTCATTGAATGATAAAGGAGGCGCAATAACAGCTGTAGTGCTGAATGATATCGACAATCATTCCCGTAACGGTTTGACTCCTGATATCGGTTGTGATGAATTTGTAGCTCCTGGCACCGCATCATGGGTAGGTAAAACTTCTACCGACTGGATGGATGCAACCAATTGGGAATCGAATGTGGTACCTGATGGATCTACGGATGTAAGCATCACCGGTGGATATACATTCATGCCGGAAATAACCAATGTTCAGGCAATCAATGGCCTTGCAATGTCGGCACCAGGTGTAGCACCTTTGCTCACCCTTACTGCAGGTGCTACTTTACAAATAAATGGAAATGTTACCCGTACAGGTGGTAGCATTGAAGCTTCAGCAGCAACTATAGAAATGAATGGTACCAATGCACAAACCATTCCCGCGGGTTTATTCCATGAAAACAAATGTCTGAACCTGGTAATAGGTAACAGCAGTGTTGCGGGAGTTAGCCTTGCTGGTGCGGTTGATATTTACCGTTCCCTTAATTTTTCTGTATCCGGTTTGAAACTCAATACCGGAGATCACCTTACTTTCAAATCTACCGCAACTGAAACAGCCTGGCTGGGTAACGTTACCGGTAAAACGATCACCGGAAACGCAACGGTTGAAAGGTTTGTTCCTACCGGTATTGCACATGGTAAATCATGGCAGTTCCTGGCAGTACCGATCAGTGGAACTCAAACCATCAACCAGGCATGGCAGGATACCGCCACTGCTCCTAACCAGAGCAGGTACAGTGGTTATGGTACACAGATCACAAGCAATATTTCTCCATTGCCGGCAATGTTTGATGTGTATACTCCATCAGGGGCAACAATGAAAACGTACAATCCTGTTACCAATAACTGGGAAGGAGTAGCCAATACGACCACTCAGGCAATACAAAATAAAAAAGGCTACATGATCTTTGTTAGAGGAGATCGTACCATTATCACTTCTTCAGCTCCTGCCAATACTACTGTATTAAGGGCTAAAGGAAAATTATATACTGCTACTGCAGGTGAATTGCCTCCGGTAACCACCGTGCCTGCCGATAAATTCGAATCAATCGGAAATCCATATGCATCTGCAATCGATTTTCTTTCTATCAATAAACCATCCAGTGCACTGGTTGATGATGTATTCTATGTTTGGGATCCATTGTTGCCAGGAACAAGGGGATTGGGTGGGTTTCAAACCATCAGCAGCGCCAATGGCTACTACCCGATACCGGGAGGAACCAGTAATTACTGCGGATGTAATCCTTATACAAGAATTGAATCCGGACAAGCATTCCTCGTTCATGCAACCGGACCAGGCAGTGGCGGTAATATTTCTTTTACCGAAAATGCCAAGGTTTCCGGAAGTCAGTTATTATACAGGCAGCCCTCTGCCAGGTTCGAAAACAGGCAGTTTATGAGGGCATTCCTGTTTACAGGTGCCGGACCAGAAGCTAAAATCGCTGATGGTAATGTGGCAGCTTTTGATACAGATTATACCAACGCTTATACCAGTGATGATGCTTTGAAAGTTGCAAATAGCGGAGAGAATTTTGGTATCAGCAGCAATAATAAAATGCTTACCATTGAGGCCAGAAGTTTGCCAACAGGAAATGATACGGTTTTCTATTCTCTTTCAAATCTGCGTAAGCAAGCCTACCAGTTCCGCTTTAAAGCGATGAACATGGGTAACACCACTGCATCAGCCTGGTTGATTGACCGCTTCCTGCAAACAGAAACGCCGGTAAGTCTGACCGATAGTACTTTTATCGATTTCACCATAACAGACAATGCCGCTTCAGCCGCCGCAGATCGTTTTTACCTGGTTTTCCGCCCGACAGTGGTATTGCCGGTTACTTTTACTGAGAGTTGCTGCCAGCAGAAAGAATGCTGATGAGATCGTTGTTACCTGGAAATCGGAGAACGAAATTAACCTGGTAAAATATGAAGTTGAAAGGAGTGGGGATGGAACCAGCTTCATTGCTTTAACCAGCCAATTGCCGCATCACAATTCTGGTGGAGCTGCCAGTTATTCTGTTATCGACCGAAAACCACTTACCGGTATTAATTTTTATCGGATCAAAGCCATCAGTCAGAATGGAACCATACAGTATAGTAATATTGTCAGGGTTAACCCGGTTAAATCAGTTCCAGGTTTGATGGTTACGCCGAACCCGGTTCAGCAAAAAATCATGCATATCCGTACCGAACAATTTGCGGCTGGTAAGTATGGATTGAAACTGATTAACCAGGCCGGACAGGTTGTCTTTAAGACAGAATTCAGCATTAATAATGGTCAATCGGTACGATCGATCCCATTAGGAAATACTCCGGCAGGAAACTATCAATTGGTTGTTACAGGGGCAGATCAGACCATTTCTTCTCTCAAAGTGCTGGTACTTTAAATTTATTAAAGGCTGATTTTCAGATAAAGAAGGGACAAACGTTCCTTCTTTTTTTATCTCTATATCTTGGCTTGAATTTAATATAAAATAAAAAATCAATATAAGGTTCACAACTTGTTTAAAATGAAATTATATATAATTTTATTATATTATCTTTACCTTTTGACTTTTTACTTAAGTAATTTCTTACTTTTTCCTGTAGTATTTATATTACAGCGTGTAATAAAAGAACTAGGCTTTCGTTATAGTTGGTAGCCCGTAGTGCCAATTTGGGTGTTTCGGGTTACCTAATTCCATTATCCAAACAATACAGTTCCATAACTGTAGAAAACGAAAGACAATGCTTACATCATTACCCTCAACTGACTCCAGCAATCTGCAGGTTAATCAACCGCTGCTGAAATCAACAATTTTTAAGTCGGTTCTTCTGTTTATGTTCTTTGGTTTCCTTTTTCTGGGAACCCGGGCACAGGTTCAGTTGATTAACAATACCGACCGTACTTTTGAAAATGCAACATCCACTTTTGCAGCCAACAACTGGTCTACTGCACAGCCGGGCAATACCCGTCAATGGCAGGTAGGAACTGCAGCCGGCGGAAGTACAAAAGCAGCCTATGTAGGAAGTGCTTCCAATTACAACGGTGCGAATAATAGTAGTGTGCAGCATTTCTACAGGGACGTAGCCATTCCAACAGGAGCAACCAGTGTTACTTTCAGGTTCGATCTCAGGATGCCAACTACTGATAATGGGGATCGATTACATTCGGGTATATACAACTACAACATCCAATACGCCTGTTTCCGGAACTGTTCCTGGAACAGGTTATACACAGATATTTTCAAATACGGCAACGACTTATGCATCATTTACTACCATGTCGGATGTAGATCTGACAGCGCTTGCAGGTACTACTGTAAGATTGGTTTTTACCTTCAGATCCGATGGTGGCAGTCCGCATGCAAATCCTGCTGTTGACAATGTATCATTAACATATGTAGCTCCACCGGCACCAACCATTACCGGTTATTCGCCTTCCAGTGGATGTGCGCTTACAAGCTCCATTACCATTGATGGAACGAATCTTTCCAGTGCAACTGCTGTGACCATTGGAGGTACAGCGGTTTCTTCGATAACTAGTAATACGGCCACACAGATCGTGGCTGTTGTAGGTTCAGGCACAACCGGTACCGTTTCCGTTACAACATTGGGTGGAACAGCCAATGGCGCAGGAACTTTTACTGTAAACGCTGCTCCCAATGCTTATACAATGACAGGTGGCGGAACAGCATGTAGCAGCGGTTCGGGCGTAGCAGTTGGGTTAAGCGGCTCTCAATTAGGCATATCTTATCAGCTATATAGAAATGGTGTGGCAACGGGTGCTCCTGTTACCGGACTTGGTCTGGCAATAGCCTTTGGCAATCAGATTGTCTCCGGAACATATACAGTTGTAGCAACCAATACAGGAACAGGATGTACCAGAACACAAACCGGTTCATCTGTAGTAACGATTAATACAGCACCCTCCATTTCGGTACAACCTGCTTCCCAAACAAAATGCCAGGGATCCAGTGTAACCTTCAGTGTTACAGCAGCGGGTACTTCACCTACTTATCAGTGGAGAAAAAATGGTTCAAACATAGGCGGAGCAACTTCTTCATCATATACCATTGCTTCTGTAAATCCAGGTGATGCTGGAAATTTTGACGTGGTTATTTCTGTTACCGGTTGCAGTAATCTAACATCCTCAACAGCTGTATTAACAGTTGTTAATCAGCCTACACAATTCAATATGAGCGGCGGTGGTACGATTTGCAGTACCAGTTCTGGTGTAGCAGTTGGATTAAATAATTCACAAACTTCATCCGAATATCAGTTATACCGCGGGGCAACACCTGTAGGAACTCACCGGTAACAGGAACAGGCGCAGCTTTGAGTTTTGGGTTACAAGCCGTAGCAGGAACTTATACTGCAGTGGCAACTCATTTAACAGGTGGATGTACAAGAAATATGAATGGATCTGCGGTGGTTGTAGTAAATACAGCGCCATCAATCTCCGTTCAACCTGCTTCACAAACTAAATGTGTGGGTTCATCGGTTACTTTCAGTGTAACGGCCGCAGGAACATCTCCTTCTTACCAATGGAGAAAAAATGGCACTAATATAGGCGGAGCAAACGCTTCTACTTATACCATTGCTTCAGTTGTAGCGGGAGATGCCGGAAACTTTGATGTAGTGATATCCGTAAGTTCATGTGCATCCTTAACTTCCAGTGTTGCTGTGCTTACAGTTGTAAGTCAGCCAACACAATATGCTGTTACGGGTGGTGGTGCTACTATGTAGCACTGGCCCGGGTGCAGCAATTGGATTGAGCAATTCTCAGGCTAGCTGCTGAATACCAGCTTATTCCGCGGTGCGACTCCGGTAGGCATCTCCGGTTACCGGCACCGGTGCTGCCATCAGCTTTGGTGCACAATTAGTAGCCGGAACCTATACAGTTGTGGCAACACACTTAACAGGTGGTTGTACCAGGAACATGACTGGTTCTGCTGTAATCACAGTAAGTACTGCGCCAAGTATTTCAGTAAATCCGGCTTCCCAGGCTAAATGCGTAGGGGAGTCGGTAACCTTTAGCGTAACCGCTTCAGGTTCGTCACCAGGTTATCAATGGAGAAAAAATGGTTCCAACATTACAGGGGCCAACTCCAGTTCATATACCATTCCATCAGTAGTTGCCGGTGATGCTGCCAACTATGATGTGGTTGTTTCAGTAACCAATTGTACATCTGTAACATCAACAGCGGCTACATTAACCGTGAATCCTTTACCAACCGTTTATAATGTAACCGGTGGTGGTACTTCATGTAGCAGTGTTAATGTTGGATTAAGCGGATCACAATCGGGTGTTAATTATACCCTTTCTCCATCAGGTACGGTAGTAGCAGGAACAGGTTCGGCCATAAGTTTTGGCGGACAAACATCCAGTGCTACCTATACCGTTGCAGCAACCAATGCTACAACAGGTTGTTCTGCCAATATGAGCGGAAGCGCTGTTGTAACCATCAGTGCTGCGCCTGCTATTACGGTTCAACCAACAGATCAGACAACTTGTGTGGGTGGTACTGTAACATTTACCATTACAGGAACTGGTGGTTCATTGGTTTATCAGTGGAAGAAAAATGGTAGTAGCACTCTCTAACGGAGGTACAATATCAGGTGCTACATCATCATCACTAACCATTACCGGTGTGGTGTTGGGTGATGCAGCTTCAGATTATAGCTGCGAAATTTCCAATAGTTGTGGTTCAGAGGAATCAGATTATGTAGCGCTTATTGTTAATTCAGCGGCTGTTGCACCTACAACACAACCAACCTCATTGGTTTTTTCTACCATCGGTGTAACCAGTTTCATTGCTGATTTCTCAGCCAGTGCAACGGCAAGTCAATACCTGGTAGTAAGAAGAACAACAAACGTTGCTCCAACAAGTCCGTACAAATGGTACTACTTATACAGTAGGGTCTACTGTATTGGGTGCCGGTACTTATGTTGAATACTCTGGTCCGGATAGTACTTTCAGTTCAAATGGTTTGCTCCAGGGCACTACTTATTACTATTGGGTTTATGCTTACAATACCGGAAGTTGCGGTACCATCTCCAATGTACAATACAACTTCTCCTTTAACAGGGTCAGCCACTACTTTAACCAACGTAGCATGCGGATCTAATCCAACACTTTACTGGGCTGGAACCGGTAGTGTAATTGCAAACGGATCGGCTACTACTAGATTTTAATACAGCTTCAAACTGGTCTACCAGTTCAGGGTCTTATGTGGCATCTGGTTCGGCACCCACTGCCTGTACCAATGTTGACAATGCGTTGCAATGCGAGTGTGACCATAGCGCTCAGTGCAAATATTGCTGTATACAACCTGAATTTAACTTCAGAAAATGCCGCATTGAGTATTCTGCATACAGCAGGATATACCCTCACCATAAATGGGGATGCAAATATTGATTTGCGCAGCGGAGCCAGTCAATAGCTCAAGGGTTGGTATCGGCGAATTCTCCGCAGCAGGAGCCGGAATTGTAGATTTCAAAGGCAATGTTACCATCGGTACCAATGCGTCAGTCCAGTGGGTCTGGAAAAGCAAGTTATCTTCCTGGGTACCGCAAACAGCAAATTGATTTTCAGGGCTGATCTGCTGCTGGGTCGTACAAACGTAATTTCAGGTTCGTACACGCCCTGGCCAGGTTATCTTTGATGGCATCGGTTTGCAGGAGGTTCTCTGGAACAACAACATGTACTTCTCTAATTTCTATGATGTAATCGTAGGAAATACCAACAACCCGATCGTTCGTCATGTTACCGGAACTTATACTCCAGATAATATTCTATAATAGCCTAACAATCAACGGTTCATCTGTATTAGATTTGGCAACTAGCCAGTGGATCAGGGATGTTTCGGGTGGTTCATTTACCATGAATGGAACTTCTAAACTGATACTGGGTAATGATGAGTCAATACCAAGTCCTTCCAGTGGTAGAGGAGTTGTTGTTCCGGGTAGTAATTTCCCGGGCGGATTCACTACCATGACGATTTCTCCAACAAGTACCATTGAGTATGATGGAGACAATACGATTACTCAAACCATTTATAATACGCCAACCTATGGTAACCTGATTCTGACCAACAGCTCGGGTTCGGGTACGGCAAATCGTATCACAACTGGAACTGTTACCATTTCGGGTACTACCACTGTAAAATCTAATGTAACCTTAACTCCGGGTGCAGGTATTACTACCAATGGAGCATTCGATGTAAACAGTGGAGCAACGATGGTGTGTGCGACCAATGTAGTTTCAGGTACCGGTTCATTTAACCTGAAATCGGGTGCAACCATCAGTCTGGGTTCAAACCAGGGTATTACTTCTTCCGGAGGTACAGGTAATATCACTACCACAACCCGCAGTTTCAGCACAGGAGCCAATTATATTTACCTGAGTACAGGTTCTACCAATACCGGTAATGGGTTACCTACTACCGTAAATGATCTTACGATCTCCAATACATCGGGTGTTACATTGTTCAATGCAGCCAGCACGTATACCGTAAATGGTACGCTAAGGCTTACTACAGGTTCATTTAACATCAATGGCAATACACTTGCAGTGAATACGCTGGTTAGGTCGAGCGGTTCATTAAGAGGTTCTGCCACATCCAGTTTAACCATCAACGGTACCAATGCACCGGTTTTCTTAACAGCAGGTGGAAGGATCATTAAGAACTTCACCCTGGGTACAGGCGCATCGGCCACATTGCTTACCGATATGGAAATCCCTGGTGGAAGCAGTTATGGAACGGTAACCGTAGGTTCAGGTGCAACTTTAACCACCAACAGCCGCCTCATACTTCGTTCTACCGCCACCGGTAGTGCAAGGGTTGCCGAAATTCCAGTGGATGGTTCGGGCAATGCCCTGGGTAATATCAGTGGTAATGTGCAGATGGAAAGATACATTTCTGCCCGCAGGGCATGGAGGTTCTTATCTGTAACCACAACCGGTACACAAACCATCAACCAGGCATGGCAGGAAGGTCAGGCTGCCAATGTTACTTCACCTTCAGGATATGGAATCCAGATGACAGGTCCGAATTTCCCGAATGGATTTGATCTGTATTCTGCACAACCTTCCATCAAAACCTTTGTTCCTGCAACCGATACATGGGCAGCCGTTACGTCTACCAATGTACCATTTGCGGCGAATACAGCTTATATGACTTTCATCAGGGGCGACAGAACCGTTAATGCTTTCGGTCAGGCAGCTACTTCTACTATTTTACGTAGCAGGGGATCGCTGATCATGGGTAACCGTTCTCCGCAAACCGTGAATGCAAACCAGTTTGCAGCGGTGAACAATCCTTATGCATCTGCCATCGATTTCAGAAATGTTTCGAAAACCAGTGTAGATGATAAATTCTATGTTTGGGATCCGAACCTGGGTACACTGGGTGGTTACCAGACTTTCATCAAGAATGGTTCAGGTGATTATGAAGTAGTAGTAGGCGGTGGCAGCTATGGTTCAGCAGGAACTATCTGCAACGAAATTCAGAATGGTCAGGCCTTCATGGTATTTGCTACCGGATCATCTGGTACCATTACCCTGCAGGAGAATGATAAATCTACCGGTACTGCACCCTGTTTCAAGAGCAGCAAGAGACAATAGTATCAAACAGATCCGCACCGTTTTATACGGCGTGAATACATGATGGTTCACTGGCTTTGCTGGATGGTGTATTGAATCAGTATGCCGATAATTTCAGCAATGCATGTTAATGGTGATGATGCCAAAAAAGGAATGAGCTTCGGTGAAAATCTGTCGATCAAAAACACAGATAAACTGCTGGTGGTAGACAGGAAACAAACAGTTGCTGATAGCTGATACCATCAATCTCAATCTTACCGGTGTTAAAGCACAACAATACAAATTCCGCTTTATCCCCGAAAACATGGATATCGAAGGATTGTCGGCTTTCCTGGTAGACAATTACCTGAGAACGACTACACCGCTTTTATTAAGTGATTCAAGTGATGCTCCTTTCAGCATTGTGAATATTCCGGGTGCTTATGCGGCCAACAGGTTCAGCATTGTATTCAGGCAACAGGCTGCTGCAGCTTTCACCAACATCACTGCCACCAGGGTTTCAGGATCAACCAATGTACAGGTTAACTGGCAGGTTGCTCATGAAGCGAATATGGCTAAGTATGAACTGGAAAGAAGCAACAATGGAACAAATTTCAACAGGATTCTTTATGTAGATCCTTCAGCAAACAACTGTTCTACTGCAAGCTATGCTCACCTCGATGATGAAGCTACTTCAGGCGCCAATTATTACAGGGTGAAAGCGCTCAGAACAAACGGACAGTTCTTCTACAGCAATACAGTGATGGTTCAGCCTTCAAAAGGTGGAAACTCCGCTCATCAGTAAAAACGGTACAACCGAAGAGCTGATAGCTGCTTGAAACCGGAAAGAGCATTGATATTTATCCAAACCCGGTTACAGGTGATCAGATGAACATCAGCTTCAAAAATCAACCGCAGGGCAATTATCAGGTTAAGTTGTTCAATAAACTTGGCCAGGCGGTTTACAATGGAAGCATCACGATCAGTTCCGTTAACCAGGTTGCCAGTATTCAAATTACCGGCAGGATTAACCTCAGGGATCTATCAGTTGACGCTTTCAGCAGAAAAGGCAAAAGCCATCATAAAACAGGTATTTATTCAATAAATAATATAACTCACTATTAATCAAAGGCGTCCGACAGGGCGCCTTTTTTTCGTTTTGAAAATACCTATAGATATTTGTTCGGTTTTTTTGCTGAAAAGCTATGCAGGAACAGATTTATTTTGTATTTTTCGTGCAACGATCGACTGCTTTTTGCAGTCTGAACCTGTATATCCATATCATCCGATAAAATTCCGATTGTTTTTTCCTCTTCCTGAATCCATTCAGTTTGATCCGATATTTATTGAAATACGTAACATACACTAAGAGTATTATGCTTTTGGTTTTATTGCATCTTAAAACTTGGGGAACTCTATGAATTATTTTTTACCAGCTACAAAATGGATGAGAAACAGCATTCCATTGATAGTACTATTTTGTTGTTTTTCAATTCAGCAAACCAATGCTCAATTGGTTTCAACTTATTATAGTTTTTCACAGAGTTCCGGAACATATACAGCAGCCACTTCCGGTTTTATAGATACAACCGGACTGGCAACCACCACACCCGCCAGTATTTTCGCAACCGGATGGGATGACAGAACAGCTATTTTCAGACTGCCCTTTGCTTTTACATATCAACGGAACCCTTTATGCTGCCGGAACAGGAAGGATCGGTCTCGATTCGGATGCCTGGTTCTGCTTCAGTAACGGCAATCCTACTATGACTGGCCAACTTGGAGGTGGTTCATGGGTTTCTATTTCTGATCATACCGGCGTTTACCTGAATGGTACCGCCAATAACAATGGTTTTGCCGGTTTTAATGCGGATCTAAATGATCAGAATTTTGTAACGTTTACGGCTAACCGAACCAGTGGCAGTAATACACTCTCGGCTGTCAGTTCTTTTGCCAATATCCAGATAGGTACGCGGTTAAATGGTACGGGTATTCCTAATGGTACCATTGTTACGGCATTCGGAGGAGGAACCATCACCATGAGTGCAGCAGCTACCAGTGGATCAGGAACGAGTACAACCATTACTCCTTATTCAAGCATCATAGGTATTGTTACCGGAACCGCACCCAACAGGGTGTTCACCATTCAATGGACACAAGCCAAAAGATACGGTGGAACCGGTACAGATCTTTTTAATTTCCAGATGCGCATCAATGAAGCGGGTGGAGTAGCCAACCTTCAAACACTTCAGGTAGTTTATGGTAGTTTGTCGGCTACTTCTACCGATCATCCTCGAAACACAGGTAGGTTTGAGGGGTGCAGCCAATACAGACTTTAATGCAAGAACATCTTCAACAGCATGGGCTTCCACAACAGCAGCTGTTGCTAATACCAATACCGTTCGTTTCAGCAATACCATTGTACCGGCGAGTGGGTTGACCTTTACCTGGTCGCCTTGCACGGTTGCGCCTGGTGCTGCCGGTGCTATTGCAGGTACATCGCCTGTTTGTCCGGGTAGTACGCAAACTTATTCAATCGCAACGGTAGCAGGAGCCAGTACTTATGCCTGGACTTATTCGGGTACGGGTGTAACCTTTACTGCAACGACTGCCTACGCCTTCCAACAACTTTGTATTTTCTGCTGGCGCCACCGGTGGAACCATAACGGTAACGCCCACCAATCTTTGCGGTACCGGAACACCTGCAACCAGAGCAATTGTTGTTACGGCTGTAACGCCGGCCACCATCAGTTACCCGTCTGCTAATTATTGTACGAGTACGGCAGGAACGGTGGCGGTTACACGAACCGGACCAGCAGGCGGAACCTATACCACTTCGCCGGCTACTGGTTTAACCATTGGCGCAGCTACGGGTACCATTACGCCTTCTTCGAGTACTCGCGGGAACTTATACCGTGATATATACCTATACTCAGCAGTGGCTGTTCTGCAACGGCAACAACAACTGTTACCATCAATCCGCCACCAGTTGTTACAGCATCGGCAAGTCCGGTGAATGTTTGTGTGAATGCAGCCTCTCAACTAACGGCAACGGTTAGTAGTACCGGAAATTATACGGTGAATAGCATTGCTTACAGTGCCCTTACACCATCCGGGTCATCCAACAACTATCTGGAATACTTATCAGGATGACCAGGATTTCTGCTGCCATCGCCATTGCCGTTTACGTTTAGTTTTTACGGTTCAGCAGTTACCCAGTTTTATGTAAGTACAAATGGATATATTGAGTTGCAAACGTTTACTGCAAATTCGAGCTTTACCTCAAACATTGCCTAGCGCCACTACGCCGAATACATCTTATCGCCATGGCCTGGGATGATCTGGTAGTTGATCCATACTACTCATCCGGGATGTTATGTACGTTATTTTGTAAATGGCACGTCACCTAACAGGGTGATGGTAGTTGATTATTATAAGCTTAGATTTTTGGTAGGTTCCAGTGCCGGAAGATGTTACCGGACAAATTCGTTTATACGAAAGTGATAGTCATATAGAAGTTGCCCTCGCAACCGTAAATGATAATGGAAATTTGTATTCTAAAACGCTGGGAATTGAAAACAGTACCGGAACATTGGGCATTACCACCTGCTGGCCGCAACAATGCCGTTTGGAATGTAACCAATGAAGCCTGGGGCTTTTATCCACCAGTTGTTGCGGGTTATACCTATGCCTGGAGCCCGGCTACTTACCTGAGCAATACAGCTATTTCAAATCCGGTATCTACACCAACTGCAGTATCCACAACCAACTACACAGTAACGGTAACGAATACCAGCACCGGTTGTTCAGCTACCGCCAATGCATCAGTAGTGGCATCCAATCCACTGAACGGAACTTATACGGTAGGTGTGGCTGGAAATTATACTACGCTGACGGCTGCGGTAAATGCATACAATTCACTTTGCATCGGCGGTCCTGTAATTTTTTCACTGATCGATAACACTTATCCCAGTGAAACATTCCCGATCGTAATCAACAGCAATATTTACCAGAGTGCGACTAATACATTGACCATTAAACCGGCGGCTACCAAAACACCGACCATTACCGGTAACAATGCCTTAGGTATCATCAAACTGAATGGTGCTGATTATGTAACCATTGATGGTTCTAATACCGTAGGGGGAACTACCCGTAACCTCACGCTGATCAATACCAGCAACAATAGCAGCACAACCAATATTATCTGGATTGCCAGTGTGAATGCTTCCAATGGTGCCAGCAATAACAATATCAAAAACTGTATCATCACAGGAAATTCTCCGACAACTACTTTTACTTCTGTCATTTCCAGCGGATCAACAATTGGGGCCATTGCAGAAGCTGCCAACAACAACAACACGTACATAAATAACCTGCTCACCAAAGCGCAGACTGCCATAGCTGTAGTAGGGGCAAGCGGTAATGAAACCGGTACTATCATCTCTGATAATACCATTGGTTCAACTGTGGCGGGTGACAAATTCGGGTGGTCGGGCATTGAATTGTATCAGCAGGCAAACGCCACCGTTAGTAACAACACGATCTTTGGTATAACCAGCAGCAGTTCATTGATTACCACTTCCGGTATTTCTGTTTTTGGTACTGCCAGCAATATTACCATCAGCCGCAATAAGATCAGCGATATCAAACATACCAATTCACTGGGCTATGGAGCCAATGGCATCTGGCTGGCCTCTTCCAGTACAGCTGCTAATGTAAACGTACTCAACAATTTTGTATTTGATGTAGCGGCTTATGGATATACCGGAGGAAGAGATGTAGAAGACAACGGATATGGAATTATTGTAGATTACGGAGGTGGGTATAATATTTATTACAATACAGTACACCTGAATTCCAACCAGACGGTAAGTGGCTTCCCCGCAGCAATCAACATCACTTCTTTTGTTACTACTGCAGGAAGTGTGAATATTAAGAATAATATATTTCACAATGAACAATCAAATGCTGGCCAACGATTTGCTATCATGTCAACTGCTGCTAATACTGTATTTGGGACTATAGATTATAATTATTACAGAACATCCGGCGCTAATCATGGTTATATTGGAAGTAACCGTGCGGCGCTGGCCAACATACAAGCGGGATTTGGACAAAATGTCAATTCGATCAGTGGTTTTGCCATAGCATATATCAGCGCAACTGATAAACATATCGATCCTGCAGTTGCAGGCAATGTGACCAATTTCAAAAACAGGGGAAACCCGATATCAGGTATTACAGAGGATTTTGATGTTACTACCCGTAACGGTTATACGCCGGATATGGGTGCCGATGAGTGGGTGGATCCCAACTACGGTTCATGGGTGGGTAAAACAAGTATCGATTGGTTGGTGGCCAGCAACTGGGAAGCGAACTTTGTGCCTGATGGAACGACTGATGTATTCATCACCGGTGGCTACACCTTTATGCCAACGATCGTAACAACCCAGGCAGTTCGCAACATCACTTTCAGCGCACCCGTTCCTGCCAATACACCATTGCTCACTTTAAATGCAGGTACCCTGCAGGTGAACGGTATTATCACAAGAACAGCGGGAACCATCAATGGTGCTAATGGTACCCTGGAGATGAATAATCCTACAGCCGCACAAACCATACCGGCCGGCTTGTTTGTGAGTGATGCACTTAAAAATCTCGTGATCGGAAATGCCAATGCGTCGGGTGTTACACTCGGTGGTAAACTGGATATCTACCGTTCTTTGACTTTCTCTGCATCCGGTTTAAGGATCAACACCGGCGGCTTCCTTACGTTTAAATCAAACGCTACAGAAACAGCCTGGCTGGGCAATGTTACCGGTAAAACGGTAAATGGTTCGGCTACGGTTGAACGTTATATTCCAACCAGTACCGGTGGCTTCCCTAATCACGGAAAATCATGGCAGTTCCTGGCTACACCGATCAGCGGTGCACAAACCATTAACCAGGCATGGCAGGATACAGCAACTGCAGTTAACCAGAACCGTTATAACGGATTCGGTACACAGATAACTAGTGATATCACCGGTGCAACCAGTCTTGGTTTTGATGTGTATACTTCAGCCGGTCCATCCATGAAAACTTATGTTTCAGCCAGCAATACATATGCAGGCGTTCCCAATACAACTTCTACGGCCATCTCTAACAAGAAAGGCTACATGATTTTTGTTAGGGGTAGCAGGAATGTTACAGCCTATAATCAGAATCCTGAAACTACCGTTCTTCGGGTGAAAGGACCTTTGTATACAACAGGTGCGAATATTCCACCGGTAACAGCTGTTCCTGCAGGAAAATTTGAATCTGTAGGTAATCCATATGCTTCTGCAATTGATTTCCTGAACATCACCAAACCAGCAGCACCTGCCGTTGATGATGTATTCTATGTTTGGGATCCATTGCTCTATGGTTCATGGGGATATGGTGCATTCCAAACCATCAGCGCTGCCAATGGCTGGAAACCAAATCCAGGCGGTACTGCCAACTACAGCAGTGCATCGGCTTATACAACCATACAATCCGGCCAGGCATTCATGGTGCATTCTACCGAGTGGTGGCGGAAACGTTACATTTACTGAAGCTGCTAAGTTAGCTGGAAGCCAGGTGTTATTCAGAGCGCCTGCAACACTCCAGCATAGTTTGGCCGACAGGCAGTTCCTTCGTGTAACATTGTATGCAGTTATCAACGGACAGCCAAGTCTGGCCGATGGAGCAGTACTAGCCATCGACAATGAATTTTCCAATGACTATACCGCAGACGATGCGGCAAAACTGGAGAACGGTGGAGAGAACTTTGGTATCAGCAGGCATGGCATGAGGCTTTCTCTGGAAGCGCATGCGTTGCTCAATGATAAGGATACGATCTTCTATAGTTTCCGTAACATGAAGAAAACACAGTACCAATTGAAATTCGCTCCGGAGAATATGGGAAGTCTGAACATGGTTCCTTACCTGATCGACAAGTACTTGCAAACAAATACGATCCTGAGTGTTTTCGATACAACCACTGTTTCATTTACAGTAGATAACAATCCGGCTTCTGCAGCCGAAGACAGGTTTAAAATTGTATTCAGGCTGATGCAAACGGTTCCGGTGAAGATTATTCACATCGATGCCAGCAGGAATACCGACCATTCGATTGCTGTAAACTGGAAGGTAGAAAATGAACTGGATATCTTACGTTATGAAGTTGAAAGGAGTTCCAATGGAAGAGTATTTATTAAAATCGGAGAATCAAATCCATTGTTAAACAACGGAGGTGGAACCGAGTATGATTTTACAGATACAAAACCATTGAATGCTGTTAATTATTACCGCATCAAAGCCATCAGCAATAATGGCCAGGTTCAATATAGCGCTATCGTAAAAGTAGCACCTGAGAAAGTTGATGCTTCGATAACGGTTTATCCGAACCCGGTAATAGATCATAAAATACAGGTTCAGTTCAGGAATCAACAACCGGGTATATATAATTATGATCTGATCAATACAATCGGTCAGGTGGTTTACAAAGGCAGGGTCACGGTCAATAGTGAATTCTCTTCAGAAACCATAGACCCGGGTACAGCTTTGGGTAAAGGAAATTACCAGTTGCGCATCAGCAATGAATCAGGAATGATTAAATCAATTCGAATTCAGGTTTTGTAAAATAGTTTTTTATTCATCATTGAGTTTAAAAAGAGCCGTTCATCAAAAAACGGCTCTTTTTTTGTAGCTATCTGTTGAATCTCATTACTTAGAAGCAGCCAAATGCTGCAGCTATGGGTCTGTTTTAGCAGGATGTGCTGTGAACAAGTTGATGATTATTTAACCTTTAAAGAGCCATTCTACAAGGTTTTTTGTGGTAAATTTGCGGCCAATTCAATACCCTTCGAAATACCTGCCCCTTTCCAGCCAAACTGATCGCAAGATTTAAAATCGTAACATGAAAAAAATTTACCAGGCAATGGGTATTAATACTTTATTATCCGGAAGCTTCAGAATTACAGTAATTCTCCTGTTGTTGTGTTCATTATTGGCAGGTCATCGGGTTGCTGCTCAAAGCATTTTTACCAACCCTATAACCGATGCGAATCCAAGTACTTATAATCCTTTCACATTGGGCCAAACGGTCAATGCCAACATAACCGTAACGGGTATCGGAAGAGGTCCGGGTATCAGTGCCAATGCCGGTAGTAATCGTTATACGGCTACGAACTGGAGCCTTGCGGCACTGGACCTGAATGATTATTTCACCTTTACGCTTACCCCAAACTCAGGTTACCTGATCAATTTTGTAAGTTTTGTATACACCGGTCAGGCTTCCGGTACCGGTCCAACCACTTTTGCCATCCGTTCAAGCCTGGATGGCTTTATGTCTAATATTGGTACGCCATCTGTAACAGGATCTACTATCTCTCTTTTAGCAGCACAGTATCAGAATATTAGTGCAGCCATTGAGTTCAGGGTTTATGGATGGGGCGGATCAAATGCTTCAGGAACATGCAGTATCAATGATTTTACTTTCAATGGAACAGTCGTTGTTGGGCCAAGCCTTTCCGCTTCTCCATTGACGGGTTTTGGAGATGTATGCACCAATACAACACCTGGTTCAAATGCCTATACTTTAACCGGCTCTAATCTCACTGCAACGAATGTTACGGTTGGGCCGCTTACTGGTTATACTTTTTCAACAGACAATGCAACATTTGCGGCAACCAGGAGTTTTTCAATTCCCGGTAACCAGAATCAGAATATTTATGTCAGGTTTACACCAACACTGGTTCAGAATTATGATGGCAATATTCCGGTTAGTGGTGGAGGAGCCCCGGCCATAACGGTACCGGTTAGTGGCAATGGTGTTAACACCATGCCTGTTGTTACTAACGGGACATCAAGTGGCATTACAACGAGTGCCGCTACCATTTCGGCAAGCATCAGCAGCATAGGATGTACAGCCATTACAGGTTATGGAGTAGAATACAGTACAACACCTGGTTTTGCAAACGGAACGGGCACCATTGTACCTTCATCGAATTTGGCGGGCGGTAATTTTTCTGTGAATTTAACAGGGCTGGCACCAGCCGGACAAACTTTCTACTTTCATACTTATGCCACCAACGGAGGCGGCACAACGTATGGAGTTGAAGGTTCTTTTACTTTATTGAATGTTGTACCAACGCTTTCAGTACCTCCATCCGGCGGCGGATCTTTGGCTGGTTTTGGTAATATCTGTATCAATACTGCTACCCTCACCAATTCATTCAGTTTGTCGGGTAGTGTATTGAATGGAACAAATGTAGTGATAGGCCCACTTGCTAATTTTACTTTTGCAACAACCATTGGAGGTCCTTATACGAATACAGTAACACTCGTAAACGGAGGAGGAGCAGGATATACTTATAGTGCCGGATGCCATCAGTGCTACGATTTATGTAAGGTTCGCACCAACCAATGTACAATCTTATAACGGAAATATACCGGTGAGTGGTGGCGGTGCAACGGCCATCAATGTAGCTGTTACAGCAAATGGCGTTAACAATCTTCCTGTACTTACAACCGGAAATGCAATATTTATTACATACAACAGGAGCAACCTTACCCGGAACAATAACGGATGCCGGTTGTGGTGTGCTATTACAGGTTATGGGATTGAGTACAGCACCGTACCCGCTTTTGCGCCAGGTACCGGAACGCAGGTAGCTGCGTCTAACCTTGCCAGTGGTGATTTTTCTGTAATACTGAGTGGATTGTTGCCCAATACTGTTTATTACTATTACGCATATGCGACGAATGCAGCAGGTACGGGTTATGGCACACCAATCAATAGTTTTCTCACATCTACAGAGCCAACAGTACTGGTCGTTACTGCAGTAACACCAGCTATCACCGATTGCCTTAACTCCTTTTACGATAACAGTAACAGCAGTTGACAACCTGGTTAACATGAATCCCAATCAATGTTACCAGTAATACAAATATTACGCTCGCTCAAACGGCCGGGGCAAACATTCTTACCTTCCCGGGAGTACCGGCGGGCACCATAGCAGCAGGCAGCAGTTCTATCACCATTCCCGGATCATTTTATGATGTTCCTGAAAACGGTGTGGCCACTAACGGCAACGGCTACCTCCGGAATGGTCGGGCTTGGAACCAGTGCACCTTTTTCTTTTAATGTGGTTGCTTATACCGGTCCATCTACTTTTATCTGGTCGAATCCTGGAGCATCTGCCTGGTTAACCGGTTCTAACTGGCAAACAGGAACAGCACCGGGTGCTTCGATTCCGGGCAACCAGCACCTTGCTTCCTTTACCATCGCTGGCCGGATTATCTACTGCTGCAACAGGTGGATGTGGTATCAATATGAACAGTGTGGGTGGAGATTACAGTGTTGGAACCATATATTTTGACAACACTTATTCTACTACTCATATTGGAGATATCGTTACGATTGGTAACAGTTCTACAACCTTATCGGGTATATTAAGTATGAACGGATCTGCCGTTAACAATGTAGGTGCTGTAAGCGGTAACAATTTCAGCAGTTTGCTTATAGCCAATTATATGAGCAGTGCTACTACCAAAACCCTTGAAATCAGGAATGGTGTAGGTTCGGGCAATAAAAACTTAACCCTTAACCTGGCCGCAGCCGGAAGTATGGCAGCGGGTACAGGAAATACAATTAACCTGAATGTACTACTAACGGGAACGCAGAGCCTCACTTTCACCGGTGGTGGTACTTTATCATTAGCGCCTTCAGGTGCTGCTACGGTGAATACATTTTCAGGTCCGATTACCGTTGCCAATGGAACATTAATTGCAGGCAATGCCGGTGCATTCAGTACGGTGGCACCGAATATCATTACTTTGGGAAGTGCGCCAGCCAACAGCGGTAAGTTGAAACTGAATGGAAATAATATTACGCTTGGCGGACTTTCTACCAACGGTACAGCAGGTTTATTGAATACGGTTGACAACGGATCTACTCCAGCTACACTCACCATCAATAATTCAGCGGGTTATATTTTTGGTGGTTCCTTGAACAATGGAGTGGCAGGTACATTAACCCTGATTAAAACAGGAACAGGTGTACTTACATTATCCGGATTTAATCAGTATACAGGTAATACAACTGTTTCAAACGGAACGCTTCGTTTGAATTATACCGGCGGCGGTACAATTCCTTCTTCCAATTCGATTACTATCAATGGAGGTATCCTTCGTGTAAGTACCGATCAAACCATTAATAATCTCACGTTAACCAGTGGGTCGCTTATCGTGGATGCAGGTGCGACCTTAACCATTACCGGAACTTATACAACCGGATCTGGATTCATTCAGAACAACGGAACCATCGAAATGAAAGGGTCAGCATTGCAGTCATTCCCTGGAGTAACGGTTACGGTTACCAGCATGAATAACCTTATTATCAACAATAATTTTGGTGTTAACCTGAATAAGAGCCTGAATGTAGGTGGCGTACTCACTTTAACAGCCGGTACATTTACGGTTGGTGCCAATACATTAACCATCAACAATCCTATTGCCGGAACGCCTAATAATCTTTCGGCAAACAATACATCTTCTATTACGATTGCAGGAACAGCAGCAGGTGTTGATCTGCCTTCATCTGTAAGTCAGCTCAATAATTTTACCATCAGCAATACGGTAGGAACATACCTGCAGGGTAATCTCAATGTAGGCGGTACCATGTTTATTTCAGCTGCAGCAGGTACAGTGGAAGCAGATTTCAGTGTTACCCTTAAACGGTAGTGGTAACCTCACCATGGCCGGGCGGCGAATTGAAACTTGGTAAAAATGGTGTTGTATTACCAGAACTAACGGGACTGTATAACCTAACCGGTGGTACAGTAACTTTTGATGGGGTGGGTATTGCCAGTGATGCACAAACAGTAAGGCCGGTAAATTATTTTAATCTTACTTCATCACCGAACGGTGGCGACAGGATTTTGAGCAGTACAGGAACCATTGGTATTGCCAATGTGTTTCACACCATCGATCGCAACCAATAACTATACTAGTAACCGGCAGTACGGTTGATTTTAATAAAGCAGCCGGACAAAATATTCCTGCCTTCACATTCCACAACCTGCGCATTTCAGGAGCGGGTGGGGTAGTTAAAACCCTGGCCGGAAATATCAATATCAAAGCTGCATTTACCATTGCAGCCAATACAAGGTTCTCGCTTTCATCTTTTGATGCAGTATTGAAATCTGATGCAACCAATACAGCTAATGTAGATCTCATTCCAACTGCTAACAGCATCATCTATGGCGGTACGGGCCGCTTTGTAGTGGAAAGATATATTCCTACCGGAGTTGCGCATGGTAAAACATGGCAGTTGCTGAGTACACCAACTTTCGGTCAGTCGGTAAGAGATGCCTGGCAGGAAGGCAATGCTCCGCTCGCATATACGACACCGTTATTCGGTACCACCATCACCAGCGACAAAGCCGGTGCAGTATGCAAGAGGGTATGATTTTTATACGCCCAATGGTGGTTCATCTATTAAAACATACAATTCAACTACCAATACCTGGGATGGCATTGACAATGGTTCAACCAATACATCCGCGTTGCCAATTGCTAACAAGAAGGGATACATGATATTTGTGCGGGGTGATCGATCTGTTCAGACATCAGCAGCAGCAGCTACTGTTACCACCTTGAGAACAAGGGGAAGAATTTATAGTCCGGGTGCCGATGTGCCTGCCATCTACAACAGTAGCAGCCGGCAAACTCGAATCGGTAGGGTAATCCTTATGCCTCTGCGATCGATTTCGTTAACCTGCAATCAACATCAACGGGTATTGATACCAAGTTTTATGTATGGGATCCTTTGTTGCCTAGTTTTTATGGATACGGCGGCTATCAAACCATCAGTAGTGTGAATGGTTATAAACCAGTGCCGGGTGGAACTGCCAATTATGATGCAGCAGTAACGTATACAAAAATTCAATCAGGGCCAGGCTTTCTTCGTCTATTCAACACCGGGAGGTACAGTGTCCTTTAATGAAAGCAATAAAGTAGCTGGTAGTGATCTGCTTATTCAGGCAGTCGGTATGCTAATGCTATCGCTAACGGATACCTGCGAACAACATTGCGCAATGCATCCGGAGAAGTACTCGATGGAAATATTGTTGCTGTTTCGCCTGGTTTCAGCAATGGATTTGAATCAGATGATGCCATTAAGTTGCAGAATTTCGGAGAGAATTTCGGGATAGCTGCCAATGGAAATATTTTATCGGTGAATGCAAGAAAAGATTTCACTTCAGCTGATACGGTTCAGTTTAATGCAACAGGTTTGCGTGAACAAACCTATCAACTCACCATTGCACCTGAGAACCTGGCCACCGGAGTTCTGGAAGCTTATTTTGCCGACAGGTTCCTGCAAACGAAAACTGCTTTGAACCTTTCAGGTAATAATCAGTTGTCTGTTACCATCACCAATGACCCTGCTTCTAAAGCGGCCAATCGTTTTTATATAGTATTTAAAGTAACAGGACCGGTACCGGTTCGGAGCATTGATCTGTTTGCGGTAAGAAACAATGCAGATAAGCATTCCATTAATATAAACTGGAGTGGTTACCGGAGAAACGGCGATGGCTTCCTATGAATTGCAGGTTTCAGCCGATGGAAGGAACTTCAGTTCACTCACGCATCAGCAACCTGCTAACAATAATACCGGTAATGCCCGTTATGATTATACTGATTATAACAGCAGCTCAGCTGATATTTTTTACAGGGTAAAAGCCATCAGCAATGATGGAACAGTTCAATATAGCCGTACCGTAAAAGTTACCGGATTTAAATCGGATGCCAGGTATCAGCATTTATCCGAATCCGGTTGACAGATAAAGTTTTGCAACTTCAGGCTTATAACCTGGATGGAGGGCTTTATACCTATGCAACTGATCAACAATATCGGGCAGGTTGTGTACAGGGCCAGTATCAGGATGAGTGCGGGTACCAGCAGGCAAACGGTTCAACTTGGATCGGGCATTGCTGCCGGCAGATACCAGCTCAAACTGGAATCAGGTAGTCAGGTTATACTCGTGAGATTATTGATTATCAAATAATTAAGTTTATTCAAATAGTTTTAAACCCGGATTTTGTCATATACGGTGGGATCCGGGTTTTTCATTTAAAATCCCTTCATTATGTTTACAATATGATAAACCGGATGTGTTGCATTGTAACAGGTAAATTTTCCTCGGGCTGCCGGTAATTTTACGGCTTTTTGCTTCCTTTTTTCAAATAAATAATATAATTTTAGCATCTATATTCATTTATTTTTCCAAAAATCCCTTTACAAATACCCGGAGCGTGTGTTTACTTTCTTTTTATATCTGCTATCAAGAGTGGGTAGACGAAGAAAAGTATATCATACGGTTTGTACCACTGAAAAAAGAATAAGTTTAGATTAGTTATGAAAAAATTTTACATAGCTGCTAACCTCAAACCACACCGGAATTATTTATTATCAGCAATCATTACTGCTGGTAACAGGGTTTGTTTTTACTTCCAGCCAAACATTTGCACAGCATTTCAGAACACAGGGTGGGCCATTCCTTCCTGCTGAGATTGCCGAAAACAATGCCTCACTCGATGCATTGCCACCTGTTATTACTTACACACCATTGGTGAGTACCTGTGCCACAGGTAACAGAACATTAACCGCAACAATTACCGATCTGGATGGTGTTCCAACTTCAGGTGCAGGATTGCCGGTACTTTACTGGCGAATCAATTCTGGTCCATGGACCAGTGTAACCGGTGCTTCTATCGGTGCGAATCAATATAACTTTACTTTCGGCGGTACTGCCATACCAGGCAACATTGTTTCCTATTATATCGTTGCACAGGACAATGCTTCTACACCGAATGTAATTGCTAAACCATCTGCCGGAGCGGGCGGTTATACTGCAAGTCCGCCGGATGCTGCAACACCACCAACAACACCTGATTTTTATGTAATTCAAACAACACTTACAGCAGGAACCTATCTTGTTGGAGCTGCTCAAACATACCTTACCATTACAGATGCGATCAATGCTTATAACAATTCCTGCCTGAGTGGGCCAGTGGTTTTTGCATTAACTGATGCTGCATATGGTCCTTCTGAAACATTTCCGATTTTGATTTCAAACCCTGCAGCCAATTCAACGAATACACTTACCATCAAACCCAATACCGGGGTGAATGCAACCGTTACCGGTTCGTCAACGGATGCATTGTTCAAGTTCAACGGTGCAGATTACATTACCATTGATGGATCGAATTCAGGCGGTACTACCCGTAACCTTACATTGATCAATACCAGTACAGGAACTTCGTCTGCTGTAATCTGGATGGCAAGTTTCAGTGCTTCCAATGGTTCTACCAACAATACCATTAAAAACTGTAACATCAATGGTAATGCCGGTACTACAACATTTGCAGGCATTGCATCTTCCAGTGGTGTACTCATCACTGCAACAGCTGATGCGGCCAATATTAATAACACTTACCAGAATAACTCTATACATACCTGTTATCATGGTATGTACATAAACGGTCCTGCAACGGGCGAATCAGGAACTGTTATCAGCACCAATCTGATTGGTTCTACACTCGCAGCCAGGAAGCTTGGGTACAGGGGGCTCTTTGTAGCCAATCAAACCAACCTTACTATTAATAACAATACCGTTACAGGTATCAACAGTGTAGTAGGTACAGGTTCTGAGCCGGATGCATCGGGTGGTATTTTCATCAGTGGAAATATATCGGGTGGTAATATATATGCAAATAAAATTAATGACATCCGGAATACGAATACATCAGGTGCGCCATCTTTTGGTATTTCACTTCAATCGGCAACCAATTCTACCAACCTTAAAAGTATATAACAATTTTATTTATGAAGTAATTGGGTTCGGTAAAGCATCCAGTGCATTGGATAACGGCCATGGCATTGCGGTTTTGAATGGTGGTGGCTACGGCATTTATTTCAACTCGGTGCATTTATTTGTTAATCAGAATGCAGTGGGTATTAGTTCTTCCATTTATATCGGAACATCATTGGGAGGTTCAATAGATGTAAGAAACAATATTTTTTCAAACAGGCAAACCAGCGGAACCCGCTATGCCATCTATTGCAGTTTAACCAGTGCGGCTTTTAATAATATTAACTATAACGATTATTATTCTGCAGGATCTTTGGGTTATCTGTCGGTTCCCCGTGCAAACATTGGAGCCTGGCAAACAGCAACCGGACAGGATGGTAACTCTGTTGCCGCAAATCCGATTTTTGTTTCCAACTCTGATCTTCACCTGCAACTCATTTCTCCATTGAATGATCAGGGTAATGGTATCGGATCCATCACTACGGATTATGATAATGATGCCCGTTCGGCTACTACGCCAGATATTGGTGCAGATGAATTTACACCACCACCTTGTGCAGCTAACCTTGGGGGTACGGCTTCAGCATCTACCACTACCATCTGTATTTCCGGTTCCGTGATTTTATCTTCTACCGGCTTTTCATTTGGGGTAGGAATATCTTATCAATGGGAATCTTCAACAGACAATGTATTGTTTAACCCTATAGCTGGTGAGAACAACCCAACCAGTGCCAATCCTCCTGCGATCAATGTAACTACGTACTACCGGTTAAGGGTAACCTGTAGTGCAGGTGCTCCCGGATATTCCAATACACTTACTATTACAGTAAACAATCCGCAGATTCTCACTACTGCACCTGCATCCAGGTGTGGTACCGGTACACTAACGCTGGGGGCTACCAGCAATTCGGGTACTACGATCAGCTGGTATGCTGCTTCCAGTGGAGGCGCATCGTTGGGAACGGGTACAAGTTATACTACACCTTCACTCAGTACCACCACAACCTATTATGCAGAAGCTACCTACACAGGAAGCAACGGAACCTGCGGCCCGGTTAGTCCTACTTCACAGGGAGGATCCATCAGTACACAGTTGACATCATGGGAGGTTTATTTTAATGTACTGCAGGCAACAACGCTGGTTTCGGTGGATGTATTTCCCCTGGCCATCGGTGAAGCGTCAACCTTAGAGATTTATAATTCCAGTAATACAGTAGTTGCTGCAATACCTTATACTACAACTGTTGCCGGCGGTGCAACTGCACAAACCATTCCGATCAACGTGTCGCTTCCAGCGGGTAATGGTTATTATTTGTATGCCAGTGCAGGTATTCCGCCAACCGGGTTGACCAGAAATATCAGTGGTGCAACATACCCTTATAATTCAACAGATATAAGTATTGCGGGTAACGGTTTCGATCAGACCTTTTTCATGTGTTATTATAACTGGAAGTTCAGCAATGGTTGTTCTTCACCAAGAACAGCTGTAACAGCTTCTATCATTACGCCTCCTGCCATTACACCAGTTGCTACACCGGCTGCTATTTGTGCAGGAGCAAGTACCGATTTGTCGGTGACCAGTTCCAATGGAGCTTATGTTTATACATGGACTCCGGGTACACTGGTTGGAGCTACACACACTGTTTCACCTGCATCCACTACTACTTATACGGTGAATGCCAATGATGGATCATGTGTAACTTCTGCAACAGTAACCGTAACGGTGAATTTTGCTCCATCAGCCGTAACAGTAACACCGGCAACCACCACCAAATGTGCCGGAACTGCACCGCAATTGTTAACTGCCAGTGGCGGTTCATTGTCGGCTGTTGTATTGTCGGAAAATTTTAATGGGGTAGGCCTGCCTTCAGGATGGCAGATACCGGTAGCAGCCGGACAATTATGGACACTGCGCCCCAATAACTATATTTATTCCAATCCCGGAAATGGTATCAATGTTACTTTCCGGAGTAATGATAATTCCCAGTTTTACCTTGCTAACAGTGACGCACAAGCGAGCGGAGCTACACAAACAAGTTTGATTACACCGCCTTTCAGCCTGGTAGGATTCACGAGTGCTACTGTTAGTTTCTGGCATCATTATTCTTCGTTTGACGGACCAGAATCGATCAACGTAGAAAGATCGGCAAACGGAACCAGTGGTTGGGCAAGTGTATATACCGCAACTGTGCCTGCAGTAATCGGTGGTACAACCAGTTTTGTAAATATTTCTGTTCCGTTAACTGCTTATGTTGGTCAGGCTACAAACTATCTTCGCTTCAGGTATATTGGCCGTCAGGATTTCTGGTGGGCTATTGATAATGTAGTGGTTTCAGGAAGCAGCGGTACAACGCCTATTACCTGGGCTCCAACAACAGGATTGTTTACCAATGTAGCAGGTACAGTACCATATACAGGTACAGCTACGACTACCGTATATGCCAATCCAACTGCAGAAGGAACAAATACTTATACGGCAACGGCTACAAGTCCGAACAGTTGCACCACTACCGGAACTGCAGATATTGTGATCAGGCCATTGGTAACGGGAACGCTTAGCGGCACTACTTCCGGATGTCCATCTGCCAATTACAGTATGTCGATTGCATTAACAGGAACAGGGCCATGGAATTTAACGTATACGGATGGAACAACGCCAGTTACCGTTAATAATATTGCAGCTTCTCCTTATACTTTTACTGTAAATCCAACCGTAACCACAACTTATAGTATTACTGCATTGAGTGATGCCAATTGTACGGCATTGCCGGCTGGTTATAGTACAACCGCCACCGTTACTATTAATCCAACTGTATTTTCTACCTGGACGGGTGTGACATCCGATTGGAATGATGTTAATAACTGGTGTGGTGGAATACCAACTTCCATTAAAGATGTGGTGATTCCTACGGGCCCAGTTGCATATCCTGTCATTACAAATGGTACTCCTGTTGCGAGAAATATTACCATTGATGCCGGAGCCAGTTTAACGATTGATGCAGGCGGTACACTTTCTCTTTCAGGAAATACAATATTGAATGGTACATTAACCAATAATGGAACCCTGGTGTTGAACGGAACAACCGCTCAGTCATTCCCCGGCGGTACAACCGGTACGATTGCAGCCATGAATATCCTGGAAGTAAATAAAACAAATGGTACTGCCAGTTTTGATAAGGAGTTTGCCATTAATGGAGCACTGAAGCCAACAGCAGGAACGATTGCTGTGAATGATACCATTACTTTAAGGTCGGATGCAACAGGAACAGCGAGCATTGATAAGGTAGGCGCTTCTGCTTCCTTCAGTTACAATGCTACTGGCAGGTTTACTGTGGAAAGATTTATTCCGACAGGCGTATCACATGGTAAATCATGGCAATTACTGTCTACTCCCACTTTTGGTCAAACAGTAAATGAATCATGGCAGGAAGGAGCTTCGGGTCCTGCGAGCAATCCTAAACCGGGATATGGCACAACCATTACCAGTAATGTACCAGGTGCATTAGCAGCAGGTTTTGATTTTGCTACACCGGCAGGTTCAACCATGAAATATTACAATGATGCCATAAATGGTTATGACGGCATTCCCAATACACTATCATATCAGCTTGCTAACGCTAAAGGCTACATGCTTTTTGTGCGGGGCGACAGAAGTGTCACTGCATTTAACCAGCCGGCTAACACAACAATATTGCGATCTACCGGTAAGGTATATTCGCCGGGAGCTGATGCGCCTCCTTCAAGTGTTGTTACAGCAAATAAATTCCAGAGCGTGGGTAATCCATATGCTTCTGCTATTGAGTTTACGAACCTGTTAACTACATCAACAGGGTTAGATACCAAGTTTTATGTATGGGATCCTTTGATGCCAAGTGCGAATGGATTTGGTGCATTCCAACTGATCAGCAGTGTAAATGGTTACCAGCCATGGCCTGGAGGAACCAGTAATTATGATGCTTCCGTTCCTTACAGCAAAATACAATCGGGTCAGGCATTCTTTGTTTATTCTGTACCGGGTGGAACGGTAAACTTTACAGAGAATAATAAAGTTGCCGGCAGTCAGCAGGTATTCAGGCCAGGCAATGTTTCCCGTACCAAATTCTTAAGGGTAAGGCTTTACAGCAATGATGGAAATCTTGTTGATGGTAATATACTGGCATTCGATCCCGGATTCAGCAATGGGTTCGATGCCAACGATGCAAGAAAACTATCCAACTTCGGAGAAAATTTCGGCATCAGCAATAATGGATATTCACTTTCGCTGGATGCAAGGAAATTTCCTTCCAATGGGGATACTGTTTTCTATACATTTAATAACCTCAGGGCAACAACATATCAATTAAAGTTCGCACCAGAGAATATTGAATTCAATGGAATGAATGCTTACCTGGTGGATAAGTATACCGGATTGAATTCACCGGTAAGTTTGTCGGATACTACTTATATCAATTTTACCATAAATGCTGATGCTGGTTCCAGGGCACAGGACAGGTTCTTCCTGGTATTCAGGCAGATGAGGGTAGTGCCGGTTATATTCACCCATATTCAGGCTCATTTGATTGATCAACAAGTATCCATTAACTGGCAAACGGAGAACGAAGTAAACATCAGTCATTATGAAGTGGAAAAATCGGCTGATGGCAAAAATTTCATTCGCATTGGGAATATTAATGCGAAAGGAAATACCGGGAAGCTTGAAAAATACCTGTTGAAAGATGAAATGCCATTTTCGGGAAATAACTATTACCGGATTAAAAGCATTGGATCAGGAACAGATATTCAATACAGTAAAGTAGTGAATATTTGGCTCGATCCTGAAAAAGGCAGTATTGTCGCTTTCCCGAATCCGGTAACAGAGGCTTTTGTGACGGCTAAGTTTACCAATCTTCCGGCTGGTTTGTATAAAGCCCAGTTGTACAATCCTCAGGGCCAGATGATCTACAGTAAGGATATGTATCACAAGGGTGGGAACGGGGTTTACAGGCTTTATACAGCCTCTTTACTGGCATCAGGAATTTATACCCTGGAGTATATAATGCCTTCGGGAAACAGAAAGACTGAAAAATTACTTGTCAAATAATTTTTTTCTATAATTCGTCTGATTGCTGACGAAAGATGAATTCCAACACATTAGCAAGGCCACCGGTAAATATGCCTGGTGGCCTTTGAATTTCCTGAACTATCCCCATAGTTATCCCCATTGTGCTCAGTTTCAATGCTTCCGGCCATCATTTTTATTTAAAAATAATTTAACAATCCAATAAAATAGACTATTTTCATTCCTGCTTTGAAAGCCTATTTCTTAGCCTGCCGGATCCCTTTATAAACTAATCATTAACCCTTTTCAAGGACCTGTTCCGTTGGAACAACTGAAACCAGTATTTATTATTTGGATAGGTATACCATTGTGTATACTATTTTGTTTTGCATGTTTACTAACCTTTATGGATAGTCGAAATGCCGGTATTATTTTGTAAATTTTTTAAGTGATAATTGATATGAAAAAAATCTACTTTGCCTCTTTACAGAAAAGTGATTTTACAACTGTGTTTCTTCCGAAATTCCTGTTGATTTTCTTTGTGATCATGGCTGGGCTGTTTCAATCCGCCAAATCGCAGGTAACATTAACTGCAAGCGGAGGTGCGCCAGTAGGTGGTCCATGGACTACCCTGAAAGCAGCGTTTGATGCGATCAATGCCGGTACACACCAGGGCGTGATTGTCATCAGCATAGCAGCGCCCGGTACAACAGAAACTGCCCAGGCTGTATTGAACAGCAGTGGAACAGGAGCAGCTAACTATACCAGTGTTACTGTTAATCCTACCGCTGCAGGTGTAACGGTAACGGGTAACCTCACAACATCTATTGTAAAACTGAATGGTGCCGATAATGTAACCATCAATGGTTTGTTTGCAGGTGTAAGGAATCTAACGTTTACGAATACCAGCACAGGAACTACTTCTACTGTCATCTGGGTGGGAAGTGCTTCCGCAGCTGATGGTGCTACCAATAATACAATCAGTAACTGTACGATTACTGGTACTTCCAGTTCTTATGCCTGTATCATGCAATCGAGTGGTGTTACTGTAGGTAACCAGGCAGAAACTGCCAATTCAAACAATACTTATAACAACAACCTGGTTCATACAGGGTTTAATGGAATTGGCGTAAATGGACCTGCAGCAGGTAATGAACTGAATACGACCATTACCAATAATACAGTAGGTTCAACTATCCCGGCTCAGAAATTTGGCCTGAAAGCCATCCAGGTATTTAACCAGCAGAATATGGTTATTGCCGACAATATCATCCGTGGAGTAAATTCAACCAGCGGTAGCGGGGCAAACCAGGCATCGGGTATTGATGTAAGTGGTATCATTTCAGGTGGTAGTATTGATGCTAATGAGATCAGCGATATTGTGATTGCCAGCTTCTGGGGTTGTAATGGTATTCAATTGAATTCATCCTCAGCTTCTACAGGTCTTACCGTTTCCAATAACTTCATTTATGATGTTCATGCTGGTGGTTTTACCAGTGCTAATTCAATTGACGATGGTGGATTTGGTATCGCATTAGATGATGGCGGAGGTTATAATATTTATTACAATAGTGTGCGTTTGTCTACCAATCAGAATTCAGGTATCAGTGCTGCTTTTTGGGTTGGGCCTGTAGTTGGAAACGGTAACAATATCCGCAACAACATCTTTTCCAACCAGCAATCAGCCAATATCCGCTATTCATTCTATAGTAATTCACCCAATACTGTTTTCTCTGCTATAAATTATAATGATTATTTTAATCTGGGTGCAAATCTTGGTTTCCTTGGTTCTACATTAGCAAATCTGGCTGCTTTGCAAGCTGCAACCGGTCAGGATGCAAATTCATTTTCTACCAACCCCGGATTTACCAGTGCCACAGATCTTCATTTATTGGGTAGTTCTTCATTAAATGCGCTTGGAACACCTATCGCAGGAATTACAAGGGATATCGACAGTGATACCAGGGATGTTTCTACTCCCGATGTAGGTGCCGATGAATTCACGCCACCAAACTGTACTACTAATAATGGTGGAACGGCCTCTGCTTCATCTACCAGTATTTGTGCTTCTGGTTCTGTAACACTTTCTTCTGTAGGATATTCATTTGGTTTGGGTATTGCTTACCAGTGGGAATTTTTTAACGGAGCAATCTGGCAGCCACTGGCAGGGCAAACAAACCCGACCAGTGCATCAACAGGTGTTATCGGCGTCACAACTTCTTATCGTTTGAGGGTAATCTGTAGTGCAGGAGCACCAGGTTATTCAAATGTTGTTATAGTAACGGTAAACAATCCAACGGTTAGCGGAACAACCCCGGGCACAAGGTGTGGTGTAGGAACAGTGAACCTGGGAGCAACCGGTACCAACCTTAAATGGTATGATGTTCCAACAGGAGGAACTTCCATCGGAACCGGTAGTCCATTTACTACTCCGGTTATCAGTGCTACTACAACATATTATGTAAGTGCTTCGGTGAACGGAACTCCTGTGAACGGAGGTAAACCAAGCACCGATGGTGCAGATGGTACCAATACAGTAGGTGGTATTCAGTTTACAGTTACAGAATCATTTGTACTGAATTCTGTGGTGATGTATCCAACTGCAGCGGGAACCAACACGATCAACTTATTTCCAGGAAACAGCACCAGTGGTGTGCCTATTTTCACAACTAACGTAACATTTGCCGGAGCAAATCCTGCCGGTGTTACGGTGCCTATTGGTTGGACAATACCTCCTGGCTCTTATACCATTTATCAAAGTGTGAGCGGCGCTGCTTGCTGGAGAGATTTCTTCAGTGCTTCACCTGCTGTCGCATATCCTTATAATATCGGAACTGCCGTTACTTTAACGGATGGTAGTCTTGGAGGATTTTATTATTTCTTCTATAACTGGAACATTACGCCTTCCTGCGAAGGAACCCGTACAGCAGTAACAGCTACGGTTACCGCACCTCCGGCCATTACGCCTATCGGCCTCTCCTGCGGGCACTATTTGTGAAGGTACCAGCGTGAACCTGAATGTTACCAGTGCCAATGCAGGATATACTTATGTTTGGAACCCGGGTAGTTTAAGTGGTGCAGCTCAAACAGTAACGCCTCTTGGAACAACCGCATATATAGTTACCGCAACAGATGCATCTGCTGGTCCATTCAATGGTTGTGTGAACCAGGCTACCGTGAACGTTACCAGTAAATCCAGTTCCAACCCCGTTGGTTGTGAATCCTTCAGTAGCCAATGTTTGCGCTTCACCGATTATCACAACGATTACCGCAACCGGTGGTTTGCTCAACAATCAGTCTATATTTACTGAATTATTTGAAGTTGCTTTCGGATCAACACAATTTGTTGTTGGTGGTAGTGGTGTTACAGCAGCCCGGAATACAACTTATTTCTCACAGGGTACCAGTTCGGTTAAATTAACATATACTGATGGTTGTAATGGTGATATCCGCAACAATGCCAATATTAACCTTACTACTTTAACCAATCCTACTTTAAGTTTCTATCATATCTGTGCGCTGGAAAGATCACCCTTTGATTTCGGTTGGGTAGAATATTCTACTGATGCCGGTGTTAACTGGACCACTTTCCCGACTTCAGCTTATTCAGGTACCGGAACTACTTATAATGGAGTAGTTAGTTTCTCTACCGGTAGCTATTCCGATTGGGATGCACAGTTTGCAACTTCAAGTTCAGATCCGGGAACAGGTCCTGCGACTTCTTTGTGGAAAAAAGAAACCATTGATCTGACTGCTTATCAATCATTCAGCCAGTTCAGGGTTCGTTTCAGAATTACTTCTGATGGATCTGTAATCTATAATGGATGGTATATAGATAGCGTTAATATTAAAGGAACCGGTCAGGCGCCGATCACCTGGAGCCCGATAACCGACTTATTCTCCAATCCTGGAGCAACCATTCCTTATCTTGCGGGACAAGTATTTTCAACAGTTTATACCAAACCAACCGCAAGTATTACTTACACAGCAACTGCAACCGGTGGTGCTGGTTGTAACAGAACAGCTACATCTACGCTTACCGTTACTTCTGTAGCAGTTGGTGTAACCATTGCTGCCAATCCAGGTAATATTATTTGTGACGGTTCTTCGGTTACATTTACTGCAACACCTGTAAACGGAGGTACAACGCCGTTTTATACCTGGCAGGTAAATGGAGGAACCGTAGCATCGGGCATCGGATTAAATACGTATACTACCAGCACACTAGCCAATACAGACCAGGTGAGGGTTATACTTCTTTCGAATGTAGGTAGTTGTGCAACCAATAACCCTGCAACCAGTAATATTATCACCATGACGGTGAATCCGAATCCGGCGGTGAATATAACCGGAGCTAATACCGTTTGTAACGGAGCACCGCCTACTGTATTAACTGCCAATGCAACGATTGCTTCAGGTACAATTTGCTACTTATGAATGGTTCCTGGGTGGTGTTTCACAAGGTGCTCCTGCTCCTGGCAATACATTCAATGCAACAGTTGCTGGTACTTATACCGTAACTGCTACATCAGCTGCAGGTTGTCCTACAACATCCGCTCCATTTGTGGTTACCTTACCAACTTATACCATAACAGCTACAGCAGGACCTAACGGTACGATCAGTCCATCCGGTTCTGTAGTAGTGAATTGCGGTGATAACCAAACGTTCACGATCACACCAAACGGAGGCTTTGCCATCCAGGATGTAGTGGTGGATGGTGTTCCGCAAGGACCGATCGGAACTTATACATTTACGAATGTGACAGCAAATGGTCATACCATTTCTGCAACCTTCTTTATCGCTGGTTGTCCGGTACCGCCAACAGCCAATGCTGGAGCCAATGCCAGCTTCTGTGCCAACCAGACCTATACATTGAATGGTGCAGTAGGGGGTAGTGCAACTGCAGGTTCATGGAGTGGAGGTACGGGTACTTATAATCCGAATGCCAATACTCTGAATGCAATATATACGCCAAGTGCTGCTGAAATAACTGCAGGAACGGTAACGCTTACCCTCACTTCCAACAACCCTAATGGTGCACCTTGTGTTCCATCTACTTCTTCGGTAACATTGACCATTAAAGAAGTGCCTGTTGTATCAATCAGTGGTATTTTAGGATTCTGTGCTTCAGGTTCTACAACATTAACTGCCAATGCAACCATCAACCCGGCAGGTCCGATTACATATCAATGGAATTATAACCCGGGTAATATTTCATTAGGAACAGCTTTAACACAAACATCTTCACAGGGTGCAGGTACCTATTCTGTAACTGCTACCGGTAACGGATGTTCGAATTCAGCATCTGAGATAGTTGCTCTGTTTGCTTCTCCAACCGTAAGCATCTCTGGTAGTAACCTGATCTGTACCGGTACACCAACAACATTGAGTGCCATTGCTGCAGCGGGTAGTGGTGTGATCAGTTCTTATCAGTGGAAACTGGGTGGTGTTGATATCGGAGGTGCGACTTCACCAACTTTTGCTACTACACTTCCAGGGAACTATACATTACAGGTGACCAATTCAAATGGATGTAGTACAACTTCTGCAGTACATGTATTGACTGTTGATAATAGTCCGCTCAATGGTAACTATACCATTGGTGCAGGACCAGCATCCTGTACGAATTATATTTCTTTTGCCAGTGCCATCAACGACCTTAATACCCGTACAATCAGTGGTAACGTTCGTTTCGATGTCGCTGCAGGATATACAGAAACTGTTCCTGTAGGTGGTTTAGCGCTGGGTAGTGTAGCATTAAATGCTACTGTAGCTGGCAGAACCATCAGTTTCCTTAAAAATGGTGTGGGTGCTAATCCGTTGCTGAGTTCTTATACAGGTGGCACGGCAACACCAAGTACCAATGCTTCTGATGGTATATTCAGTTTGCGTGGTGTGGATAATGTTTCCATCGACGGGATTGACCTGTTAGATGTGAATACCACCAATCCGGCCACGATGGAATATGGTTATGGATTATTCAAACTCAGTGCTTCAGACGGTGCACAGAACAATACCATTACCAACTGTACCATCACGCTTAACAGAGTTAATAACGGTTCTAATGTACTCCCGATGTTTGAAGGTTCAACTGGTATTGCTGTTATCAATGCAACTGCGACAGCAGCTGTAACAGGGTTAACACCTACCGGAGCAGCAGGAACCAACTCTAACAATAAATTTTATAGCAATACTATCGTTAACTGTAACAATGGTATCGGTTTAAGTGGATTTGCAGCTGCATCACCTTTTACTCTGGGAGATACTGGTAATGATGTTGGTGGTACAAGTGTTGCAGAAGGAAACAACATTCTTAATTTTGGTGGTGGTGGTACACAAGCCGCAGCAGGTATCAGGGCTAACAATCAATGGGGTGTAAATATTTCTTTCAATACCATTAACAACAACAATGGATCCGGTGTTAATCATACAGGAACTATCAGGGGAATTTATGGCCAGGCTGGTACCAGCGCCAATGCTTCTATCAACAATAACAATATCGATATTAAGGGTGGTGGTACAACTCAAATCATATATGGTATCGATAACAGTATAGGTTCTACTGCTGCATCCAATACTATTACCATTAATAACAATACCATTACCGCAGCATATAGTACTGTAACCAGTGGTGGTATAACAGCCATTATCAATAATGCCACTCCATCTACCCTGAACATGAGCGGAAATACGGTTCAGAACATTACACAGGGTGGAACTGGTCCTTTTGTAGCGATTTCAAACAATGCTATCGTTGCTACAGTGGCCATGAATGATAATATCTTTACCGGCAATACGATTACTTCTACCGGTGCATTTACAGGTATTGCAACAATTTCCGGTGCTACCAATCTCAGCATGAATGGTAATACGATTACCAGCAATACTAAAACTAACGGTACTGCCACCACGCTGTTCCTGCTGAATGCAAATGCAAGTACGAATTCTACGATTAACAACAATACCATCACGGGAAATACTGTCATTGCCAGTGCTACCAACATGGAATTAGCAGCCATTAACCAGGGATTGTCTGTTTACACCGCTAATAACAACTTTATCAGCACCAATGCCATAACTGGTGTAGCAGGTGCGGCAATAATGACCGTAACCGGTTATCGTAATGTGAGTGCTGCAGTGAATGAAACAGTAACGAATAATACTATCCGCAAACTATTCATCACAGGAGCATCTACCGGTTTACAGGTGATACAGGGTATTAACCTCAATACAGGAGCTGCCAGTGTTAAAACGATCAGTGGAAATAATATTGATTCATTGTATACTGGTTCCGGATTATCTGCTACTATTTATGGTATCAGAAATGCAACCGGTACAACTGTTAATATTTTCAGGAATAAAATTCATAGCCTGCATCCAGGTCAGAGTGCAACTGCCGGATCTTATGCAGCTGGTATCCGTTTAACATCAGGAACCGGTAATATTTATAATAACATGATCGGTCTCGATTATTCAAAAGCTTTTGCACCGGCTGCTAACAGTGTTGTTACCAATGCAGATGGATTAAAAGGTATTGAGTTTACGGGAACCGTTGGTACATGGAACATATACTACAATTCTATTCATCTGAAAGGTGCTGGTGGTGCTGGTTTCGGATCCAGTGCGATCGGTCAGACTGCAGCAACATCTCCAACATTAAATCTGAGGAATAATATTCTTGATAACCAGGCTACTCCAAATGGTGGCAGGGCAGTAGCATTCAGAAGAGGTACTAACTCTCTGGTAACTTATGCTACAACTTCTAATAACAATTCATTCTATGCTGGTACAGCTTCGGCCAATAACCTGCTTTATTTTGATGGAACGAATGCGCCACAAACTATTGTAGCATATCAGGGAATAGCAGGCATGTCACCACGTGAAACTGCGTCAATAGCCAGTACAACTGCATTTGTAGATCCTCCGTATGATCTTCATCTTGATCCTGCCAACAACTGTGATAAAGATGCGAGTGGAGCTGCGATTCCAGGTTATACAACAGACTATGATGGAGATACCAGGAATGCTACTGCGCCTGATATGGGTTGTGATGAATTTGACCCAACCGGAGCTGGTTCTCCGATCTGGAAAGGTGTGAATACAGACTGGACAGATGTTGTTAACTGGTGCGGAGCAGTTCCGATTTCAACTACCAACGTTTCAATACCTGCAGGCAGATCAAATTATCCTACCATTACTACCAATACTCCGGTATGTGGTAATATCAATATAGCTTCAGGTGGATCAGTAACCATCACCGGTGTTGGTCAACTGGCTATATATGGAACGATTACCAATGCAGGTACATTTAATGTAGCCGACGGTACGATTGAAATGGCTGGCTCATCGGCTCAAACCATTCCAGCCAGTGCATTTGTTGGTAACAATATCAAAAACCTGATCATCAACAATGCAACGGTGAATCTGGGTGGTGCACTTAACCTTACCGGTAAACTGTCATTCACTGGCAGCAACAGAACATTCGCAACGGCTGGTAACCTCACATTGAAATCAAGTGCTACAGCAACAGCAAGTGTTGGAGATATCACTAATAACGGAACCAATACAGGTAACCAGATTACCGGTGATGTATTGGTAGAGCGTCATATCATGGCTGTTCGTGCCTGGAGGTTATTATCTCCTCCAACACAACATAACCTGCAAACCATTAAAGAAGCATGGCAGGAAAATCAAACTGCCAATGCAACTACGCCTGCAGGATTTGGTATACAGATCACCAGCGACAGGGCTTCATGGTCTACCGATGGATTTGATCTTTCCACACCAGCTGGTTCATCTGTGAAAACGTATAATCCTGCTACAAACCAGTATGTTGGTATTGTATCAACAGTTAATGTTGTTGCACCAACCCCTTCTAACGGCAGGTTTGAACAAGGTAAAGCTTATATGACCTTTATCAGGGGAGATCGTACAGTTAATACATTCCCTCAGGCACCAACAACAACGGTATTGAGGGAGAAAGGTGCACTGATCACCAATAACTTCGTATTCCCAGGCGGTGTTGGAGCAGGACAATTTGCAGCAGTAGGCAACCCTTATGCTTCAGCAATCGATTTCAGTAAAGTGTTCCCAGACGCTACCAATATTCAGAATGTATACTATCTGTGGGATCCGCAACTGGGTACATTGGGTGGCTACAGAACGTTCTCAGGGCCATCTTATAATCCAGTACCTCCGGGTGGCAGTTACACAAGCAATAAGTTCATTGAATCAGGATCTGGTTTCTTTGTTCACTCATCAGGTTCAGCAGGAACAGTTACTTTAAAAGAAACACACAAAGTAGACGGAAGTAACCTGGTGACCAGAACTAACAATGGTCCTCAGAAATTGCTTTATACCAATCTTTACCAGGTGAGCAATGGCACCAGCAAATTATTTGATGGTGTATTGAATGAATACGATCCTTCTTATGCAGATGCTATAGATGACCAGGATGGAATCAAGTTGAATAATTTTCGGAGAAACACTCGGATTAACAGCAGGTGATAAATTGCTGGTAATTGACAGGAAATCTGAAATGAAAGCGACCGACACTATTTTCTATAAATTAGGACAGGTAAGGGTTCAGAACTACCAGTTTGAATTCATTCCGCAGAATGTAGGCGATTACGGTGTAGAAGCGTTCCTGGAAGATGTTTACCTGAATACCAAAACTCCGGTAAGCCTTTCAGATACCACCAGGATCAGCTTTAATGTTGTGAATGAGCCTGGTTCTTATGATGCAAACAGGTTCAGAATGGTATTTAAACTGCTCGCACCGGTTCCGGTTACCTTTACTGATATCCGTGCAGATAAGCAGCAGAAAAATGTGCTGGTAAGCTGGAAAGTTGAAAATGAAGTGAATATTCGTGAATATGCTATTGAAAAATCAGCAGATGGCAGGAATTTCACCCAGGTTGCAACAAAAGCAGCCACCGGAAACAATGGAGCTTCAGTAAGTTATAGCTGGCTGGATGTACAGGCTGCTGTAGGTGCTAATTTCTACAGGGTTAGAAGCCTGGGTCAGGCAGGAGATACTAAGATCAGCAGGGTAGTAAAAGCGACCATTGAAGCGGATCCTGGAATGATTACAGTATATCCAAATCCTGTTAAAGAAGACAGGTTGATTCAGGTTAGTTTGACCAATATGGCTAAAGGCGTTTACCAGGTAAGTATAATAAACGAACTCGGACAAACGTTAATGAGAAAGCAACTGAACCATCCAGGCGGAAATTCCGTATATCCTGTAAGATTGTTAAAAGGAATGGCTCACGGAAACTATAATCTTGAGTTAACAGATGAAAATAATAGCAAAACAATCTTTAAAGTTCTCTATTAATTCATTGAAAACATTATTTTTGTAAAAAGTTAGGTAACCCATGAACAGATACAGGAAGTTATTTTTGATGCTAGGTATTGTGCTGCTGGCTAATATGATTGACCCGATGAAAACTTTTGCTCAATTGCCAGATGCCGGTTGTGATCCACTGGATCCCGCTTGTCCGATCGACGGGGGACTTAGTTTGCTGATTGCAGCAGGAATCGGTTTGGGAGCAAAAAAAGCCTACGATTCAAGAAAAAAAGAACCGAAATAAGTTTTTAAATATTTTTAAAAAACAAAAAGATGGCCTTGGCCATCTTTTTTGTTTTGCATGATTTATTTTCCTGTAAGTCAATGTAATGGCGCATTGCGAAAGCCAGTTAAAATTGGCCAAATGATTTATTTTAACGAATTTTGAAGCCGATTCCCCGGCCAATGCAGGAATAGATTTTGTAACCTTTCTTCATTATGCAATTATTTTCGTCGTTTTTTATTCGCTCCACTATGTACTTAAGAGCAAATTTTTCAATCGTTATATTCATTACGATCATTTTGTTAGCATCCTGCAGAACAACCAAAGAGACGCCTGCTTATTTTAAAACGCTTTCAAAAGATACCACCATAGCCGGATTGGTTACGCCAGGATTTGAATCAAAAATTCAAAAGAAAGATGTATTGGGAATTACGGTTAGCAGTTTAAGTTCGGAACTGGATATAAAATTCAATGCTGCTTCAACTGCGGTATTCAATGGTTCAGGATCTTTGCTTTCCACTCCCGGATACCAGGTTAATGAGCAAGGAAAAATCACACTGCATTTTATCGGTGATGTAAAAGCTGAGGGTCTTACCTGTATCGAACTTAAAGAAAAATTGCAAAAAGACCTGTTGGCTTATCTGCGTGAACCGGTTGTCAATGTTCAATACCTGAACCGGAAGATCACCATACTGGGAGAAGTTCAGCGGCCACAGGTGATCAATCTGGCGGATGAAAGAATATCGCTCATTGATGCCCTGGTGGTGAGTGGCGATTTAAAAGAAAAGGCAAACAGGAAAGACATCATGATCATTCGCGACAGTTCATCAGTAAAAAAAATCAAGCATATTAACCTTGAAGATCACTCTGTTTTTTCATCTCCCTGGTATTATCTCCAGGCCAATGACATCGTATATGTTATGACAGATAAAAGCGATGTTGATAAAGATGAAAGAAGGAGAACGCTTCAAACCACTTTATCTCTGATTGCATCAGGAGTTTCTATGATTGTGATAATTATTAATGCCTTAACCAGATAATCTTCCGCCTGAAGAAAAGATATGAATGAAGAACAATTTTTTAAGGAAAAGCCCTCTACCAATATACTGGCACAGGTGGTACACAGGTACCTCCCTTTCTGGCCAATTTTTATAATCTGTACCGTAATTTCTCTTTTCATTGCTTATATCTATTTGCGCTCACAGACACGCATATACGTAGCATCGGCTAAAGTGTTGCTCAAAGATCCTCAGAAAGGTACAGGCGACAGTAAAGTACTGGATGCATTGAATATCTTCAGTGAGAAGAAAATTGTGGAGAATGAAATTATTGTATTGAAATCTTCTTCAATACTGCAGGAAGTAGTTAAGTCGCTTGATCTTTACGCAACAGTATTCAATGAAGGGAAAGTGCAGCGGGAAGAATTGTATGCCGATAATTCACCGATTCAGTTTATTGCACTCGAGAAAGACAGTATTGAAAAAGGGGGGAAGTTTTTTTTTGAAATTGACTGGAACAAAAGTATAGTTAAAATAGCGGGTCAATCTATTCCTTTCGGGGGCGTATTAAAAGTGGGTAGAACCAGTTACTTGCTTAAGATAAATTACAATTACAACAGGAATATTAGTGGTAAAAATTATTTCGTTGTTTTTAATAATGTTTCTTCTGCTGCCAGTTCAATCATCGGTACTTTAAAAGCCACACCCTTATCATTTGCTTCAACAGTTATCGATCTTAAAATGGAAACACCGGTTCCTGAAAAAGGGATCAATATCCTCAATAAATTATTTGAGGTTTATAACAAAGAAGGGATCGAAGATAAAAATGAAATTGCTACCAAAACTCTGGCTTTTATTCAAGACAGGTTGAGCACCGTTATCGGGCAGCTGGATAGTGTAGAAAGAAATATTCAGGAGTACAAATCAAGAGAAAAGGTTACAGACCTCAGCAACCAGGCAGCTATTTATTTCGGCAATGTAAAAGAACTGGATAAGAAGAAAGAAGAACTCAACAATCAGCTTCAGATTCTTGATGATCTCCAGAAATATACCAACAGTAAAGCCAAAGCGAAAGGAACAGTTCCTTCCCTCATATTTGTAGCCGATCCGATACTCAGATCCCTGCTTGAACAATTGTATAGTTCAGAATTTGAGCTCGATAGAATAAAGAAAGAAGCCGGCGATAAAAGTGACCTGGTGATTTTATCTGAAGAAAAAGTAGATCGGATTAAAACGGATATAAAAGAGAACCTTGTCAATATCAGGAACAACTACCTGATTCAGATGAAGAGTGTGGATGATAATATTTCAATGTACAATGATCTGCTTACAGGCGTTCCCAGGAAAGAACTGGAGTTGCTCGACAGAAGCAGGCAGCAGGCGATCAAAAACAATATTTACAGTTATCTCCTGCAAAAAAGAGAAGAGACTGAATTGTCTTCTGCATCAACCAGTGCCGATTTACGGGTGCTGGAGAAGGGATATTCTTATGGTCCGATCAGACCAATACCTAAAAATTATTACTGGACAGGTATTCTGATAGGGTTGATTGTGTTTTTATTTTATGTACAGGCGTTTGAACAGTTCAATAACAAGATCATGTTCCGTACAGAAATAGAAAACAAAACCAGTGTTCCGGTGATCGGTGAAATTGTTCAGGCTAAATCAGAAGACCAGGTGGCTATTTCTGAGGGTAAGCGGACGGTTATCGCAGAACAGTTCAGGGCACTGCGTACCAATCTTACTTTTCTGGGTTTTAATGAACAGAATAAAACATTGTTGATTACTTCCAGCATTTCTGGTGAAGGAAAGAGTTTTGTTGCCATCAATATGGCTATGAGTATTACCCTTACAGGAAAAAAAGTGGCATTGATGGAGATGGATCTTCGCAAACCTAAACTCAGTAAAAAACTGGAAATTAAAAGAGATCCAGGTATTACGAGTTATCTCGTGAACAAAGCATCCATAGATGACATCATCAAACCAACTGCATTTAATAATTTATTTCTTATTTCTGCAGGCCCGATTCCTCCCAACCCAACGGAGCTAATTGGCAGACCCGAGTTTGCTCAAATGATGAAAATCCTCAACGAAAGATTTGATTTTATCATCATTGATACAGCTCCCATTGGTCCCGTAACCGATGCTCAATTATTAACCGAGTACGCCAATACCACCATTTTCGTGGTAAGGCACAACCATACGCCAAATGTATTCATGCGGATGATTGATGGATTTAACCGGGAGAAGAAATTCAAGAACATGAGTATTGTATTCAATGGAATCAAACCCAGGGGAATTTCTCTGTTTAATTATGGATTCGGTGGTTACGGAAATGGTTATGGCTATGGATATGGTTATGGATATGGATATGGTTATGGTTATGGCAATGAAGAAGGTAGTTATTACATAAAGGACGAAAGCCAGCCTGGGTTTAAAAATATCTGGAGTTTTAGATCGATTTTCCAATGGATTTTCGGTAAAAGAAAATCATAAGGATTTATTGATGCCAATCATATTTTTTAGAAAAAACGAGTCTTCAGTTCAAAAATCCATGTAACTGAGGACCAGCGAAGCTTTGCCCCTTTGGAAGAAAACAGTAACTGGTACGTGGTATATACAAGGCCCAGATGGGAAAAGAAAGTGGCCTCCCTGTTACAGGAAAAGGGCATTGTTCATTATTGTCCGCTCAACAGGGTTATGAAGCAGTGGAGCGACCGTAAAAAGCAGGTATTGGAACCCCTTTTTAAGGGCTATGTTTTTGTACAGGTGGCGGAAGTGAAGAAATGGGAAGTGAAGAAAGTTGATGGCATCATCAATTATGTTCATTGGTTGGGGAAGCCAGCTATTGTAAAAGAGTCTGAAATCAACACCATCCGTAAATTTCTGCAGGAATTCTCAGATGTTGAGGTTGCCGACAAGGAATTACACGTAAATACGGCAGTAACCGTTAAACAAGGTATACTTATGAATTATCGTGGTATAATTGTTGAGGTGTTGGGGAACCGGGTAAAAGTTCAGATTGATAGTATGGGGGTTCAATTAAGTGCTTTTTTCGATAAAAGCAACCTGGAACCCGCCTGATTTCGTATATCAGGGGTGAAAGAGTTTTTCTGAACCAGAAAAAAAATTTAACTTACAGATTAAATAATTCATTAATGAAACTTACCGATAAAATCTACGTCGCAGGTCATAATGGCCTGGTTGGTAGTGGAATACTGAGGTTATTAAGTAAGAAAGGGTACACCAATATAATTACCCGGACTTCAGAAGAACTTGATCTGAGAGATCAGAAGCAGGTAAGTGATTTTTTTGAAAACGAACAACCGGCTTATGTGTTCCTGGCTGCTGCAAAAGTGGGTGGTATACTTGCCAATCAGACTTATCCGGCAGATTTCATTTTCGATAATCTCAACATTCAGAGTAATGTCATTCATTCGGCTTACAAATGGGGAGTTGAGAAGCTTTTATTCCTTGGAAGCAGTTGCATCTATCCAAAAAATGCACCTCAGCCAATCGAAGAAGGGTATTTAATGACAGGTTTTCTTGAACCTACCAATGATGCCTATGCGATTGCAAAAATTGCAGGTATCAAAATGTGCCAGGCTTATCACAGGCAATATGGTAGTCGTTTTATCAGTGTGATGCCAACCAACCTGTATGGCCCCGGTGATAATTACAATCTGCAGCATGCACATGTTCTTCCGGCTTTGTTAAGAAAGTTTCATGAAGCAAAACTGAGAAATGAACCAGTTGTAACAGTTTGGGGTACGGGCAAGCCACGCAGGGAATTCCTGCATGTAGATGATGCAGCCATGGCATGTTACTTTCTGATGCAACGTTACGAATCTCCTGAGATCATCAATGTGGGTTCAGGAATTGATCATACTATTAAGGAAATGGCAACGATCATTAAAAAGATCGTAAACTATAGTGGTAACATCGTATTTGATGAATCAAAACCCGATGGAACACCCAGGAAACTGCTGAATGTAGATAAAATCACGAAGCTGGGATGGAAGTCGGCTATCGATCTGGAAGAAGGACTTACCTCTACCTACAATAATTTTGAAAAGAATTACTTCTATTACACCAATAAAACCTTTAATACCAGTTCGGCAATAGTACATGTGTAGAATTGCTGGGATGGTAGATGGAAAACTGGCTGTTAGCAACATTGAAAATATTGTTGCTGAAATGTGCCTTTTGCAAAAGCACGGAGGACCCGACGATGGAGGGTTGTATACTTCCGAATCAGATCATCTTGTTTTAGGAAACCGTCGGCTTGCGCTCATTGATCTCAGTAGCGAAGGCCACATGCCCATGAAATACCAGGACCGGTATTTTATTACCTACAATGGTGAACTTTATAATTTTCTTACGCTAAAAGAGGAGTTGATCAAACTCGGTCATGAGTTTAAAAATCATTCAGATACAGAAGTAATTCTGGCTGCTTTTTCACAATGGAATTTTCAGTCATTTGCAAGGCTGAAAGGAATGTTTGCTTTTGCCCTTTGGGATAATCATGAAAAAGAGTTGTTCCTGGTTAGGGATACCGCTGGTATTAAGCCACTTTATTATTCTTACAACAATGGGAAACTTATTTTTGCTTCAGAAACAAGGGCATTCGCCCCAGTAAAAGAAACCCAGGAGAATAACAGGGATTGGCCGGTTTACCTGATGGCTTATGGATATATTCCAGAACCGGTTACCACGCTCACATCCGTAAAACCATTACACAAAGGTTGTTTCCTGAAGTATGAAAGCAGCACTAAAAACATCAGTCTGCAATCGTTTGCGCATTACAGTTATAGCCATAAATTCAGCAATGAAGAAGAAGCTAAAATTCAAACGGCAAAACTACTCGACGATTCTGTTAAACGGCATTTACTGGCAGATGCACCGGTAGGTGTTTTTTTAAGTGGAGGTTTGGATTCAGGAATTATTGCAACACTTGCTGCCCGGCACAAAAAAACAGATTTAAATACTCTTTCCATTTATTTTGAAGAAACAGCGTATTCTGAGAAAAAGTTTCAGGATATCCTTATCAACCAAATAAAATGTAACAACTATCAGTACCTGCTGAAAGAAAATGAGTTTCACGAATCCTTACCCGGTATTCTCAACAGCATGGATATGCCGAGTTGCGATGGTATCAATACCTGGTTTATCTGCAAATATGCAGCCTCAAGGGGATTAAAAGCAGTACTGTCGGGGTTGGGAGGAGATGAACTGTACGGTGGTTATCCTTCCTTCAACAGGATAAAAGCAGCCATTCTTTTACAACAACTTCCCGATATGCTAACCAGCATGGGTAAACGAAGTGGATTCAAGCGCCTCAACAGGATGTCTTATCTGCGCATGGATGGTATCAAAGGGATTTATCTATTCTTACGGGGGCATTACAGCCCATTTGAAATAGCTCGTCAGCTGGATGCCAGCGAGAAGGAAATCTGGAAGATTCTCAATGAACAACCTGTTCTGACTGAACTCAACAAACTGGATGAAAAAAACCAGGCAAGCTGGATGGAATTTAACCTTTACATGCAGAACCAGTTGCTGAGAGATTCTGATGTGATGAGTATGATTCATGGAGTAGAAATCAGGGTTCCGTTCCTCGATGATGATGTAATCAGGTATGCCAATAAAGTTGAGCCTTCAATAAAGTACACAGGCCCACGGACCAAACAATTCCTGATCAATACTTTTTATGATAATTTACCGGAAGAAATCTGGAACCGGCCTAAAATGGGTTTTAGTTTCCCTTTTGCCAAATGGTTAAGCAGTAGCTTGTTTGTAAAAGAGCTGATGGAAAACAGCAATAAAAATTCACAGGTCAATTACAGGAAATTCATGGAAGGGAAATTGCATTGGTCACATATGATGTCGCTGATCATTCTCAATTACCGCAAAGCAATTTAGCGGGATATATTTTTAAACTGTTTACTCAATACATTGCCTAATAAAATCTTATTTCTAACATTAAAAGTTTTTGCTGCTACGGGCGGAATCGAGAAAGTTTGCCGTGTTGCCGGAAAAGCATTGTATGAAATGACGATTTCAAAAGATGCTACTGCATTGATTTATTCGATGTATGATAAACAGAAGGATGCTGATGAAAACCGCTATTTCCCTTCTGAAATGTTTCGCGGATTCGGAACAGCTAAAATAAAATTCATTCTTTCATCTTTATTGAAAGCAAGGAGTTGTGATACTGTTATTCTCAGTCATATTAACCTGTTGCTTGTCGGTTGGATGATTAAAAAAATATCACCTTCCACACGCATCATTTTATTTGCCCATGGTATCGAAATATGGGGCAAACTGGGAAGCCGCAAAAGAATGATGTTGCAATGCTGCGATTCCATCATTCCGGTAAGTCAGTTTACTTCAGATAAAATTCAGAAAGTTCATCATATCTCAGCCAATAAGTGCCGGGTGTTGAACAATTGCCTCGATCCTTTCCTGCCATTGGGAAAAGAAAAGTCGGGCAGGGAAATTTTCAGAAAGAAATATGGATATACCGGTAACGAGCAGGTGCTTTTTACCTTAACACGCTTGTCATCAAAAGAAAGATATAAAGGATACGACAGGGTGTTACATGCTTTGGTAAAAGTAAAGGAACAATATCCCCAGATCCGATACTTAATCGCGGGCAGCTATGATCCCCAGGAAAAAGCTCATCTCGATGAACTGATTGCAAGGCTTGGTCTGAATGAACATGTCATCATTGCAGGATTCATTGATGATGCGGTTTTGGTAGATCACTTTACTATGGCCGATATATATGTAATGCCCAGTATGAAAGAAGGATTTGGTATAGTATTCATAGAAGCGATGTACTACGGCCTGCCTGTCATTGCAGGTAACAAAGATGGTTCTGTAGATGCCTTGTGCAACGGAAAGCTTGGTATTCTCGTAGATCCACTCGATACAAAAGCCATTGAAGAGGCGATTGAACGCATTCTTCAGAACAAACAAAAATTTCTTCCGGATAGAGAACTGCTCATGGCTAATTTCAGTTATGAGAATTATAAACATAAGCTGGAAACAATTATAGAACAACCATGATTTTCCCGGTAATATTTTATCGTTAACACAATGAACAGCAAAACTAATTCCGTTAAAGAACAGGAATCCGATCAATGGGACCTGGTGATAGAACCAGGACGTTCAGAGAAAAACTACTGGCGGGATCTCTGGCGGTACAGGGAATTGTTTTATATCCTGAGTTGGAGAGATATAAAAGTGAGGTATAAGCAAACGGTGATAGGTGCAGCCTGGAGCATTATCAGGCCCTTATTGACAACTATTATTTTTACCATTGTATTCAGCAGGATTGCCAGGCTCGACAATCCCGGTAATGCACCTTATATGCTCATGGTTTTTGCCGGGATGCTTCCCTGGCAGTTTTTCAGCAATGCGTTAAGTGAAGCCAGTTCAAGTCTCGTAGGTAACGCCAACCTGATCACGAAAGTTTATTTCCCGAGAATGATCATACCAGCAAGCTCTGTGATCACGAGTCTTGTAGATTTTGCCATTTCATTTATCATCCTGTTGGGGATGTTTGCCTGGTTCAGGTATATCCCTTCCTGGCATATTATTTTTCTGCCCATTTTTATTGTACTTGCATTTTTATGTGCTTTCGGTGTAGGATTATACCTCACTGCAGTAAATGTAAAGTACCGAGATTTCAGGTATATCATTCCGTTTATTATTCAATTCGGACTTTACATTACACCAGTTGGATTCAGCAGTTTTGTGATTAATGAGAAGTGGCGTATGCTTTATTCACTCAATCCGATGGTTGGAGTAATTGATGGATTCAGGTGGTGTATCCTGGGTGATCCGATGCACTGGCCTTCCTTTTTTGTATCGATTGTGATTACGATCTGTTTTATCTGGCTTGGTATAACCTATTTCAGGAAAATGGAAAAAACTTTTGCCGATAATATTTAATTCTGCATGGAAGAGTCAGTAGCATTTGAACGAAGTAAGATTTATGAAAAGCTCGATTATCAACCCGAGCCTAAAGACTATACTGGAAATTTGCCCTGGATTGTACAGCAACAAATAGCTGCAACCAATGGCGAGCAATACATCGACAGAATTGGTAAACTAAATGACTACCCCGAATATGAATTACCGGTAGAGAAAGTAGCATCAGGTATCATGCTGGATATTGGTAATGGCTGGGGGCGCTGGCTGGTGGCAGGAAGCAGGAAAGGATATATTCCTGTTGGTGCAGATATCCGGTTAGAGTTCTGTAAAACAGCCAGAGAAACAATGAAGGCAAAAGGCGTTTATGGGTACACGGTAGTAGCCGATTTGCAGGATTTGCCCTTCAGGAACAATGTATTTGACCTGGTTTGGTCGTTCAGTGTTATTCAGCATACCCATAAAAAAAGATTGATAAAATGCCTGGGTCATATCAGGCGCATATTGAAGGGCAATGGGTTTACAAAACTTGAATTCCCTAATAAGAACGGCATTCATAATTATTTCGGGCCCTACAAGAAAAGTTTAAAAACAGCCGACGATTTCGAATCCTGGGATGTGCGGTATTACAGTATCAACGAGTACAGGAAAATGCTGAAAGAACAGTTTGGTAATTTCAGTTATAGTGTACATAGTATGTTGGGAATCGGTGTTTTAAAGGAAGACCTTAAATATGTTTCTCTAAAGAATAAAATTTTATGTGCTGCTTCACTCGCCGGAAGTTTTATTGCTAAAGTAATTCCTCCTATGGGGAATATTTGCGATAGTATCTATGTGAAATCAGTTAAAGTCTGCTGAGCCAGCCAATGTAGATGCTTTGCGTCAATTCATGTCGGCTCATTCAAAAGACCCATCTGATAATCTCAATATTGTTTCATTGCTGCATTGCCCGTTATCGCAACAGGCATTGACGCTGAGTGCAGATAAAAATTTTCTTCTCACTGCAGATGGCAAATTAAAATATCCGGTTGTAGAGGGTATTCCGGTAATGATTGCTTCAGAAGCGATTAAGTGTTGATAGTATTAATAATAAAAATCAATCATTGGGATCAATCATCCAGGTAGAGCAGCTTTCAAAAAGATTCCTTATTTCACATGAGGAAAAGGAGAAGTACACTGCATTGCGGGATGTGATCAGCAGAAAAGCCCGCCGTATTTTTTCGTTTCCCAATGGTATGAAAGGTTCAGGAAAAAAATCCAAGGAAGAATTCTGGGCATTAAAAGATGTCAGCTTTGAAATCAACCAGGGCGATCGTGTAGGAATTATCGGAAGGAACGGTGCAGGTAAAAGTACATTGCTGAAAATTCTTTCCAGGATAACAGAACCAACCAGTGGTAGAATCAGAATCAAGGGTAGAGTAGCATCTTTGCTTGAAGTTGGAACAGGGTTTCATCCTGAACTTACAGGCAGAGAGAATATTTTTTTGAATGGTGCGATACTTGGAATGAACAGGATGGAAATCCGCAAGAAATTTGATGAGATTGTTGCTTTTGCTGAAATAGAAAAATTTCTTGATACACCGGTTAAAAGATACAGCAGTGGTATGTATGTTCGGTTAGCCTTTGCCGTTGCTGCACACATGGAACCAGAAATACTGGTAGTAGATGAAGTGCTGGCAGTGGGTGATGCACAGTTTCAGAAAAAATGCCTGGGCAAAATGGAGCAGGTAAGTACCAATGAAGGAAGAACAGTATTATTTGTAAGTCATAATATGGGCGTGGTGGCACAGCTTTGTCAAACCGGTATTCTTTTGTCGAACGGACAGATAAAGATGAAGGAAGATATTAAGAAAGTAGTAGAAAGGTACCTGCGCAGTGATGATGTAAAGAATAATTATAAAGCCGATGATACGGGTAAAAAGAAAAATTATTTTACCAGCATCGAGGTGACCAATCATAAAGCTGAATCTACTTCCGATTTTGATTTTGATGAATCGATCATTCTGAAGTTTCGTTTTAAGGTTACTGAAAAATCAATGGGATTACAGATTGGTATCGGCCTTGAAGATAAATTTAATATCAGGGTATTTACCATCTTAAAAGAAGTTGGATATTTCAACGAAAAGGATAATGAATACTACGGGGAAGTTAGTCTTCCCAAAAGCCTGATCGCCCCCAACAGTTATTCATTTGTATTTGCTTTGTGGACGAGAGATGGTAAAGTATATGATGTGATCAATAGTGTTTGTCCGGTTATGATTCATGACAACGGAACTGAGCTGGCACTGTATGAAGGTATTGAGTACGGAAATATTATTATTCATCCGCAATGGAGTACAATTTAAATAAACACTGATTATGTTTATGCGTGCCATACGATACATCTGTTACAAACTGTACTACCTCGGAAGAGTAGAGTACCGGTTACGCATAGCTGGAATTAAGCGTAAACATTACAATAGTATTGCGCAATTACATCCCGAAGCTTCTGTTTCAACAAAAGGAAGTATTATCAATCATAAGAAAGACAAGACCCTGGTGAATGTAGGCAAGCAAACCAATATACAGGGTGAGTTGCTTATCATGGAATATGGTGGCTATATCAGTGTAGGGTGAATATTGTTATATCGGAGAAGGATCGAGAATATGGTCGGGTAAAAAAGTAACCATTGGCAACCGCGTTTTGATCTCTCACAATGTGAATATTCATGATAACATTGCACACCCGTTGGATGCAGGAGACAGGCACAAGGATTTCTTACATATTTTTTTAAAGCATCCGCAGGACAATGTAGATTACAGGGCTGCAGATATTGTCATTGGAGATGATGTATGGATCGGATTTAATGCAACCATTCTCAAAGGCGTTACCATCGGAAATGGCGCCATCATCGGAGCTTGTGCTGTAATAACCAAAGATGTTCCACCCAATGCAGTGGTTGTAGGTAACAATTCACAGGAGATTTTAAAATATCTCTGATTTTTTTCAATCAGTTTTCAAATACTCAAATAGTGTCTTCAATTATAAAAGTTACAGATCTTTCTAAGAGTTTCCTGATTTCACATGAAGGAACAGAAAGCTATACTGCCTTACGGGATGAAATCGCACAAAAAGTAAAACGCATTTTCAGCTTTCTCAAAATCTTCTTCAAACAAAACAAGCTCAACAGAAGAATTCTGGGCATTGAAAAATGTAAATTTTGAAATAGAGCAGGGTGACCGCGTTGGTATTATTGGTCGCAATGGAGCAGGTAAAAGTACATTGCTTAAAATCTTGTCCCGCATTTCGGAACCAACATCCGGTAACATCCGCATTAAAGGGCGGGTAGCTTCGTTGCTTGAAGTAGGGACAGGATTCCATCCCGAATTAACAGGTCGTGAGAATATTTTTCTGAATGGAGCTATCCTTGGAATGAGCCGGGTTGAAATCAGAAAAAAGTTTGATGAAATTGTTGAGTTTGCAGAGATAGAGAAATTCCTGGATACGCCTGTTAAAAGATACAGCAGCGGTATGTATGTTCGTCTAGCCTTTGCCGTTGCTGCGCATATGGAACCCGAAATACTGGTAGTGGATGAAGTACTGGCAGTAGGCGATGCCCAGTTTCAGAAGAAATGCCTCGGTAAAATGGAGGATGTGAGTAAGAACGAGGGGCGAACGGTATTGTTTGTTAGTCATCAGATGAATGCGATTGAAACGCTTACCAATAAAGCCATCTATCTGAAGAACGGCATGGTAAAAAATATCGGCGAAACTGATACTATCGTTAACGAATACCTGCACGATTATGAACAGTCGACCGATATCCGGAGTTATAAAACAAGATCCGGTAACGGTCAGGCCAGGATTGTGAAAGTGGAAGTGCTCAAAAATGGTGAGCGGAAAAAATCCGTAAAACAGGGAGAACCATTCACCGTGTTGGTAGGGATAGAATGTAAAACCAGTCTTTCGATCGACATCAGTTTTGTACTGGAGAATTTCAGGGAGCAAGCCGATTTTTTGTACGCACTATGCCGACAAGAAACCAGCATTCATGGCCGACAACTATTTTGAAGTTGAAATCCCGGTGAACCTGAACAGTCTTCGAAAAGGTGAGTATCTTTTTTCTATGGCTGTTTGCAGGCCCGATAAAAGTGAATTTTATGATACCGTACTTCATTTTCCATTGATCAATGTTGAAGGTATGGACGAGGCGAGTGAATTTCCGATCGATGGCAGATGGGGCGATTTATACTTTCCAATTGAATGGAAACTTATCAAATAAATTAATTCATGTTCAACAAACTAAAAGCATTTTTAATCAGGAAAAACCAACGGCTGAATGAGACCTATGAAATCAGCAAAAACCTGAATACAAATATTAAGAGTCCGAAAATCAATCTCGGAAGAATACAGGCAACTCTGAACAGTCAGAAGAACCGTATCGAGAATCTTTCAGAAGTTGAGTTCCAGGTATTCTCTCAATTCGGTGACGATGGAATTATACAATACCTGGTTGATAAACTTCCAATAAAGAATAAAACATTTATAGAGTTTGGTGTTGAAGATTATAAAGAATCCAATACCCGGTTTTTACTCATCAATAACGGTTGGTCGGGTTTTGTAATGGATGGCGATGAAAAGAATGTACAGCAGATTTGCAGTGGCCAGCTATATTCATTTTATGACTTGCGGGCAAAGCAGTGTTTCATTACAAAAGAGAATATCAACGATGTTATCCGTTCAGTTGGATTTAATGAAGAAGTAGGTATTTTGAGTGTAGACATTGATGGGAACGATTATTGGGTATGGAATGAGATCAATGTAATCAGGCCTTCTATCATCATTACAGAATACAATAGTCTTTTCGGATTTGAAGATCCTATTACCATTCCTTACAAACCAGATTTTGTAAGAGGCAGAGGAACACCACTGAATTTCTATGGCACTTCCCTGAAAGCTGCTGTATTGCTGGCAAAAGAAAGAGGCTATTTCTTTATCGGCTGTAATACTGCCGGAAACAACGCATACTTTATTCATGAAAGTTTGAGAAGCAGTTGCCCGATTGCAGAAAAAACGGCAGAGGAAGGATACAATTTTGCTTTGTTCACTGAATCCTGGCATGCTGACAGAACACCGAGGCGGGGCAAAGAAAAAGTAGAAGCCATCAATGGTCTTGAAGTAATTGATGTAACCAATGGTTCTGTTACGAAAGTGAATGCAGCAGCAATCATTGACTCATTATTAAACGCCGGAAAATTCAGAGGCATACATTAATCCTATGAATATATTAATCATCGGTTCGGAAGGATTTATTGGTAGTCATCTGGTAAAGTATTTCACCGGGAAAGGCTATAGAGTTTATGGCTGCGACCTGGTTGAAAAGGGAACGGCTTTTTTTACATATATACAGATTGAAAAATCAGTATTACAATGGAGAAATATTTTTTCTCAGGTCGATTTTAATTTCTGTATCAATGCTGCAGGAAATGGGAATGTGAATTATTCTGTTCAGAACCCATTTGAAGATTTTCAGTCTAATACACTTGATACGATTGAAATCCTGGATGCTATCCGGAAATATCGCCCCGAATGCCGGTATCTTCATATCTCCAGTGCGGCAGTTTATGGAAATCCTGTATCCCTTCCCGTTAGTGAATCAGCGGTATGTCATCCCGTATCACCTTATGGATGGCACAAGTATATGGCGGAGAATATTTGCAGAGAGTACAGTGAGATTTATCAACTGCCTGTTTGTATGGTAAGACCATTTTCAATTTATGGGCCTGGATTGCGCAAGCAACTTTTCTGGGATATTTATCAGAAGTACACAGAACATTCGGGTGCTATTGAATTATGGGGAGTGGGAAGTGAAAGCCGTGACTTTATATATATTGATGATGTAGTGCAGTGTTTTGATTTGTTGCTGCAGAAAGCAAACTATGCAGGGAGAAGTATACAATGTGGCTTCAGGCAATTGAAACCAGTATTAATGATGCAGTAGAAACTTTTTTTTTAAAACTGAAAGCCAATCCTAAAATACAGTTTAACCAGAAAGTCAGGCCCGGGGATCCATTGAATTGGAGAGCAGATATCAGTAAAATCCAGGAGCTTGGTTTTAATGCCAGCATCAGTTTTGAAAATGGTATGGCTGAAGTTGCCCGTTGGTTGATCAACTATGATCATAAGCAATAAGAAACTCAATTAGTGGAACTCATTTATTTTGTTGATAATAAAATGGGAGGTGTTACATCCCTTAACTATAATCTGGCCTGTTATCCTCAGGAAGATACCAGGCAGATTGTCATTCATATTCACCAGCGTGAATGGGCCATGACCAGGTCTGATATTCATTTCCCTGTTGACCAGGAACTTTACTTCGAATTCAGTGGAGATCAGCACAGTTACCAGATATTGAAAGATCTGTATCAGTTAGTACCAGATCATGAAGGTGCACTGGTATTGAATTATGAAAATGAAATGGCGATGCTGGATCATTATCCGGTAAAGCAGACTACCTATCAACTGGTACACGATAGTTATAATGTGAAACTGGCGATAAAATATGCACATATTGTTGATGTGTTTATATGCCATAATTCAATCATCTTCGAAGAATTAAAGAGCCTGTTTCCACAAAGGATAAATGATATTTTTTATTTGCCGCATGGCGTTCCGGTAGTTGAAAAGTTCAGAACGCATACCAGTGATAATGGAAATGTGATCAAACTTCTTTTTCTTGGACGCATGACATCCGGGAAGGGGATATATGACTTGCCGGTGATCAGTAAGTTGCTCACTGAAAGAGCTGTAAAATTTGAATGGCTTTGTATTGGCAATGGCCCAGAACTCGAGGCATTGAAGAATGCATGGGGCGAGCAACCAAATGTTAGGTATGTTTCGCCTGCAACAAACAAGGAGGTAATGGATCTTTGTGCCGAACAGGATGTTTTTGTGCTTCCAACTAAATTTGAAGGTTCACCGGTATCATTGCTTGAAACCATGAGTGCAGGACTGGTGCCAGTTATCACAAAATTACCTGGTGGTATTACAGATATTGTAACCAGTGAAATTGGATTTAGTCCTCAGAAAGACGATAATGTTGCATTTGCTAATGCTATTGAAAAACTTAGCAAAGACAAAACATTATTGAAATCACTTTCAATTAACTGCAGAAATAAGATCATTGAATCATATGATGTAAAACAAACTGCAAAAGAATATCATAAATTATTCAAACGCTATACTGAGTTTTATAAAACTAAAAAACTCCAGAAGAAAAGGGTAGGAGCCAAATTGGATCACCCTTTAATACCGTTTACGCTTACCCGTTTTTTGCGAACGTTGAAGTCTAAATAAGAACAGTCGATCATGCTGCAAAATTTATTGAGTTGGTTCCGGTTCAGGCTTTACTGTAATCTGGCTTTTTTGCGGCCTGCTAATTTTGTTCTGGAAGGTCGGATCAATGCAGATTTCTTCAGTTTTATAAGTTTTGATAAAAATTCAACCGTTCGATTGGGAAAAGGCTGTATGTTAAAAAAATCAGTCATTAGGGTTACTCAATCTGAGCTAACCATCGGAAACAATGCTGAAATAAACTGGGGCAAGATTGCTGTTATCAAGAAGTAAGACTTCAAACAGGTGATTCATTTAAAGTAAAAGGGGCTATGATCAGCTTCAGCAACGGGATCAATGTTTAGCAGCCGGCAATTACCTGATGATTTGCAAAGAGGATTATCACAAAGCTGGTTTTTTTGCAAACAATGCAAAGGTGCAACTTGGAGAGAATGTTAACATCAGGGCCCATGTATCCTGTTCGGATTCTGTCTTTCACGATTGGTAACAATGTTTTTCTCAATCAGGGAACGCAGGTTCGTTGCCATCAGTCTGTTCAGTTTGGAAGCAATATTTTAGTTTCATACGATTGTATAATATTTGATACCAATACACATGCTGTAGAAGCTGAGAACAGGTATCAGGAAATGAAAGATGGTTTTCCCAATCAGGCAATTCAAACTGAAGCAACGAAGGCTAAAGTGATAACAGCGCCTGTAGTTATTGGAAACAATGCCTGGATTGGTATCAGAGCGATCATTCTAAAAGGAACGCAACTGGGTGATGGTGTAATTGTTGGAGCGGCTGCAGTGGTTTCCGGAAAAAAAGTGCCGAATGGAAAAATTGCTATACGGAAATCCTGCAATAATTAAGGAGTAGGAATTTGGAGTTGAAAACCAATATACTTTTTGTGGCTTTTGAATTTCCTCCTTTATCAAGCGGAGGAATGCAAAGGTCTCTGAAGTTTGTAAAGTATTTACCTGAGTTTAATATCAATCCAATCGTAATTACGGTTGAAGAAAATGATTACCCTGAAATATTAGGTAGTTACCATCTTGACCCTGCACTAAAGAATGAAATACCTGCAGGCATTGCCATTGAACGGGTTCATTGTCGGGCAGTAACAAAAAGTAAATCAAAGCTTTTATCCTGGTTCAGGATTTATTTTTCGGTAACAGAGAATTTTAAAAAGACATGGCGAAAGCCTCTTGAACAGAGGCTCCCGGAAATAATAAGAAAATATCAACCGGCAGCAATATATGTTACCATACCGCCATTTGCCATGGTGCCACTATGGTTAAAATTATTGCGGCAAAGCAAAATCCCTTTGATCATTGATTTCAGAGATGCATGGTCTCAATGGGCATTGGCCCCCAATGGAAGTTATTTCCATTACCAGGTTAAACTGAGCCAGGAAGCTGCTGTACTGCAAAAAGCAACAGTTGCGGTTACTACAACGAAACAAACCAGGAATGACCTGCTTCGTATACACAAAACAGTTAGTTCTGAGAAAGTTGTTGTAATACCCAATGGTTATGATGGAGAACTTGCTATAAAACCGGCATTGTCAGTTTCGGATAAGAAAACGATCCGGATAGGTTATGTAGGTAGTTTTTATTATTCCCCGGAAGCCAGAAACGACATATTTAAACCCTGGTGGAAAAAAATGCCACACAGGATGCTCAATTATGTTCCAAGAAAGGAAGACTGGTTATACCGTTCGCCTTATTTTTTTCTGAAGGCCATCAGGTATATGCTCGATCATCTATCCATTGGTGGATCGATAAAATTGAAATTCATTTTGCTGGTAATACTCCTTCCTGGTTGAAAGATCAGATAAAGGAATTCGGGTTAGAACAGTATTGTTTTCATCATGGTTATATGGATCACTCAGCCGTCATTACTTTTCAGGAAAGTTGTGATGCATTGTTGCTCACATCAGCTAAAGTTTTGGGTGGTGAAGATTACAGTATAGCGGGAAAAACTTTCGAATATTTTACGATAGGAAAACCCATTGTTGGTTTTGTTTGTGATGGTGCACAGAAAGATATTTTGGAAGAATCAGGTATGTCGCTGATCTGCAATCCGGATGAAACAGAGACAAAGTGCCAAAGAAATGTATGCATTATTCAAAGGAGAAAAAGCTGTTGTATCCCAGACGCAGATAAATTAAAAAAGTATCATAGGAAGAACACTGCTGAACAACTTGCTTTTGAAATTAAGAAGAGCAATTGGCAGCGTATAGTAACAGGAGTATTGGGATTAGTAAAGTATGTGCGGAATAGCTGGGATAATAGGTAGTGGGCAGGATTCTATCAGTATTGAACAAATGCTGAATCGCATTAGTCATCGTGGACCTGATGGTTTATTTTACCATAAGCAGGATCATATTGCATTCGGGCATGCCCGGTTGAGTATTATCGATCTGAGCACGAATGCTAATCAGCCAATGATTGACAATGCTTCAGGAAACATCATTGTGTTTAACGGAGAGATTTACAATTACCTTGAAATAAAAAAAGCAATAGGCAGTCAGTATAATTTTCAAACTGATTCTGATACTGAAGTGATCCTGGCCGCTTATGCTGTTTATGGAATGAAATTTCTCTCACATTTGAGAGGGATGTTCGCATTTGCGTTATTTGATAAACAATCAGGTAATGTATTGATCGCAAGAGACAGATTTGGCATTAAGCCTTTTTATTACAGGAAATCAGGCGATAAGTTTTTGTTTGCATCTGAAATAAAATCGCTTGATAAATTTCAGATCATCAAATGAACAGGTGAATGAGTTAAAGGCTTATGAATTCCTGGCTAACATGCAGCTTGATACTGATGAGCAAACCATGTTCAATGGTGTTTATCAGCTGCTACCGGCAACCTATGCATGGATCAATAAAAATGGTGTAATGGAAGCCCCGGTAAGTTATTGGGATTTTCCGGAGCCAGGCAATATGAATTTTGATAAAAATGCAAAAGATGAACTGATCGATATATTCAATAGAACAATATCCATTCATCTTCGTTCAGACGTTCCCGTTGGTTGCTTTGTATCCGGGGGTATTGATTCTTCATCAGTAGCTTGTTTTTCATTAAATAACATGCAGCAAAATGAACTGAACACTTTTTCAGCTATTCTGCCTTATTTTCACCCGGAGAATAACCTTATTAAAGAAGTCGAATCATTCAGCAGCAAAATCAAACCACACCATTTTATGTTAAATGGTAAAGGCTTCTTCGACGAAATTTCTGATATCATTTATCATCACGATGAACCAATCATGGACGGTTCCATGTATGCACATTACAAACTCTGTGAAATAGCCCGTCAAAATGGAATTAAAGTATTATTATCAGGGTCAGGTGGAGATGAGTTGTTCGGAGGATATGCTTCACATGTTCATGCCCAGCATGCAAAATTGATATCACGGATTAAGCTAAGTCGCTATGTAAAAGATATAGTTAAAACCAGGAAAAACTCATCTATAACGTTGAGAAACCTGGTCATTAAGAGTTTGTATGAAACCATACCCCTGGGTATTAGGCGTCAGATTAAAAAATCTCAGGTTCGTAAGAAAATAACACACCTGAATATTAAGCCTGATTTTCCGCATTATTATCACCATCATAGAGATCCGTATTTCGCCAACATGATCAATAATTACCGTAGTTGGTCTGCGCCTCCGTTTCTGCATTATGAAGACAGAAATTCCATGGCTTTCGGCGTAGAAACCCGTGTGCCTTTTTTTGATCATGAACTTGTTGAATTTATTTTGAGATTTTCAACAGATGAAATTATTTCCGGGGAAAGTAAAAGCCTGTTGAGGAATTCATTTAAAGGAATTGTACCAGATAAGGTACTTACGCAGAAAGGTAAATTCGGATTCCCTTCTCCAATAGATCATGCATTAAAAGAAGATGCAACTGGTAAAGATATGTTTTATGATTTGTGCAAGCATACACCACTATTGAAACATACAGAATCTAAAAGTTTAGCAGATCAGTTTTATCAAGGGAAAGGCGATATTTCTATTTATTGGAGAACATTAAGTTATATGATTTGGTATAAAATATTTTTTAACGACCGGAACAACTATTTTGCTTAGCGTGAGAAAAATTATCGATTTTTTTGCCGGAAGGAAATTTCTTCAGCCCTTGTATGAGTGGATGTTCAGAGCAGGTGTATATGGTATGAACTATGGTACTGGCGGAAATAAATTTCGTAACAGTGGAGAACTGTTTGTAGCTGATTATATCAGTACTCATTTTAAGAACAGCGGCACAGCATTGGTCTTGTTTGATGTTGGAGCTAACCTTGGAAAGTATGCGATTCATTTATCGAAGGCGATGAATCAACTTCCATTCCGGATGTATGCTTTCGAACCATCGAAAGTTATATTCAATGAATTAAAGAAGAATACAGCAAAAGAAAGCAGGATAATTCCCTTTAATACAGGACTGGGAGCAAAGTCGGAAGAAAGAACATTGTACAAACGTTCAGATTTATCCGGGCTTTCTTCAGTTTATCAAAGGAGGCTCGAGCATTTCAATATTGACATGTCTATCAAGGAATCAATATCCATTACTACAGTAGATGAGTTTTGTCGTAAGAATGATATTGCTCATATTCATTTTCTAAAACTAGATATTGAAGGTCATGAATTGTATTGCCTGGAAGGTGCAGTTGAAATGATGAAGAATAGAAAAATTGATTTTATTCAGTTTGAATTCGGGGGTTGCAATATAGATTCAAGAACTTACTTTCAGGATTTCTGGTACCTGTTGAAAGATCAGTACAATATATACAGGATTGTGAGGGATGGACTTGTTCAGATTCATCAATACAATGAAAGATTAGAGATTTTCAAAAACATCAACTTCCTTGCTGAACTTAAGAAGTAAGTAACACAAAGTTTCCAGACAGCATGCCAGAAAAAATATCTATTTTATATGTAGGAAGTTTAAGTGAGCAAAGCAATTCATTCCGCCGGTTTAAAACACTTGCTGCATTAGGGCACAATATTGAAGGTATAGATATCGATCCGCTGATATATAAAAGCAGGTTTTCAAGATTTCATTATCATTTTAATGCTGGTCCGGGCATTTATAAACTAAACCGTCTGGTTATTGATAAAATCAGGAATAATAAGCCTGAAATGTTGCTGGTAGACAATAAGCCCTTTATTACTACACGAACATTAAAAATTATCCGCAAGCTTCAACCTGGTATAAAGATTGTAAATCTGATAACAGATGACCCAACGGGCCGTTACAAATATGCCTGGCGTTTGTGTTTAAGTACAGCAAAGTTGTATGATTTCCATTTTGTACAAAGGAAAGTAAATGTGCAGGAATTACTGAATGCTGGGGCCAGAAGAGTTGAGCTTTGTTACCGTTCTTTTGATCCAACATTTCACCGGCCAGTTGTATTAGCTGCCGGAGGATCAGGAAAAGTATGATACAAACGTAGGATTCATTGGTACCTATGAAGATGTCAGAGAAGAATATGTCGCCTATTTGATTGAGAATAACATTCCGGTTTCAGTTACTGGAGATGGTTGGTCGAAAGGAAAAAACTGGAAGCTTGATTGAACCATATTACAGAGGACCATCCATTTATGGTGAGGCTTATATTAAAACCATCAATGGGATGAAAATAGCTTTACATTTTTTACGCCATGCCAATCGGGATGAACAGGATAGCAGAACATTTGAAATTCCTGCCTGCGGCGTATTTATGTTAGGTGAATCCAGTGATCTGCATCGTTCTCTTTTTCGTGAAAATGAGGAAGCTGTTTTTTTTAATTCTAAGGAAGAGATGTTGAGTAAAGTAAAGTATTATATACTGCATGAAGAAGAGAGAAAGCGAATTGCAATGAATGGTAGAGAACGTTGCATCAGGAGCGGTTATGACCATACATCAAGGTTAAAGCAAGTAATTGAAATGGTTTTTAAAGATGTAGTTTAAGTGAGCCGGAAAAGAAAAGTATGCATCATTCATTTTCTGCCTTTAGAGGCTTATCCACCTGTGATGAATCTGGTGGATTATTTGGGTAATGCTCAGCATACAGAGCTGGCAGTAATCTCAACTCATATCGAGAAAGAAAAGAAAAACTTAGCTGAATATGTGGTTCAGAATGACCAGGTGAAAATATTTCGACCAGCAAAAACACATCAATCGAATATTTTAAGGTATTGGAATTATTTAAAGTTTTACCTGGGAACTTTACTATTTGTCATTAAGTACTCGCCTGAACATATTTTATATGTTGAAACACTCTCTTCATGGCCTGCGTTGATTTATAAAAAGCTGAAAGGGAAGAAGGTTAAGCTGCTGGTTCATTACCATGAATATGCGACACCTAATGAGTATGCTACAAGAATGCTGCTTTCCAAGTGGATGCATAAGATAGAATTGAAAATGTATAACCAGTTTTCCTGGATATCACAAACCAACCCTGAAAGGATGAAAATGTTTAGGGAAGACTATCCTGATGTTTTTAAGGATATGAATCCCGATGTTTTTCATATCATGCCAAACTATCCACCTCGTTCCTTGGGAAGATTTGTCAAAGAAAGGCCCACTGGACAAACGCCCGGTTAAATTAGTTTATGTTGGATCCCTTGGGTTAAAGAATATGTACCTGGAAGAAGTTGTTAACTGGCTGAAGAGTCATCAGGGAGACTTTACACTCGACATATATGCACACAACATCAATGAAGAAGCAAAATCTTTCCTTGAAAATGCGAATGCAGCCAATGTTAAGTATTGTGGAGGCTGCACTTATCAATCTTTGCCTCAGGTTTTGAAAAAATATGACGTTGGGATAGTAATTTACAAACCCTTTTCATTAAATACAGTTCACGCTGTTTCAAATAAAGTTTTTGAGTACGTAGCCTGTGGTTTAGATGTGTGGTTCTCAACTGATATGACATTTACATTTGAGTACACTAAACTTAACGCCTATCCGAAAATTATACCTGTGGATTTTTCAAAATTAAATGATTTTGATTTTGAATCAGCTTTGTCGAGAGAAGGTCTTTCCTATGAGCCTTCATCTTATTATTGTGAGAATATATACCAGCATCTGTCGGGAAAAATGAACTTAGAATAAAATGAGGAAGCTGGCAATTATAACATCACACCCGATTCAGTATAATGCTCCTTTATTTGAATTGCTTACTAAAAGAAACAAAATCGCAGTAAAAGTTTTTTATACCTGGGGCGAATCTGTTTAAAGGATAAGTACGATCCCGGATTCGGTAAAGTGATTGAATGGGACATACCTTTACTAAAAGGCTATGATTATGAATTCCTGGAAAATATCCAACGGATAAAGGCTCACATCATTTTTCCGGAATCATCAATCCCACTGCAATTCAGCAAATCAATGCATATCAGCCCGATTCAATATTGGTTTATGGATGGGCTTTTAAAAGCCACCTGAATATTCTTCGTTATTATAAAGGAAAGATTCCTGTATTGTTCCGGGGTGATTCAACGCTGCTTGATAAGACAGGAATTCTGGCATCAGTAAAACGAACGCTATTTCTTCGCTGGATTTATCGATATGTAGATTTTGCACTTTACACCGGAAAAAGCAATTATGCTTATTACCAGAAAGCCGGACTGAAATCAAAGCAATTGATATTTAGTCCGCATGCAATCGATAATTCACGGTTTACTTGTACTACAGAAGAATGCAAATCTGCTGCATTGGTTTTGCGTAATAAACTGAAAATTCAGCACAACGAAATATTGTTTTTGTTTGCCGGAAAAATTGAGTCTAAGAAAGATCCACTACTACTGGCTGAAGCCTTTATAAATTCCGGACTTACAGATAAGGCTCATTTGTTGTTTGTAGGTAATGGTGAATTGGAATCAGCCTTAAAGGCAAAATGCAGTTCATTTAAACAAATACATTTCCTTGATTTTCAGAATCAGTCTGCAATGCCTTCTGTTTACGAAGCCTCCAATGTATTTGTACTGCCTTCCAAGGAAAGGGCCCCAGGAGAAACCTGGGGGCTGGCGGTAAATGAGGCTATGGCCAATGGTAAGCCGGTAATTGTAAGCGATAAATGCGGATGTGCGGCGGATCTTGTAAAGCAAGGTAAAAATGGTTATGTATTTGAAGCTGGGAATGCCACAATGCTTGCCGGTTTTTTAAAGGAAATTGCTGAAGCCAATTTAGCTCAGATGAACATTTCATCCAGAGAAATCATCAATGGGTATACGATTGGAAGAAATGCCCTGGCAGTGGAGTCGATCGTTAATAAGAATTAAGTCATCGCTATTAATATGAGTTTAGTTGTTTGCAGATTACCAAAAGCAGGATTGGGAAATCATTTATTTCCTTTAATGAATGCAATGGTTTTTGCTAAGTTGAATAACCTTCCGGTAATTGTTGTCGGGTATCATCATTTGAAAATCGGTCCATACCTGCGCAAAGAGAAATCCAAACGTAAGTATAAAGGATATTTTAAGTTCCAGAAAAACCTTCTGGGCGAATGGATTGATAAATGCAGGATAAAACTGAAGTCCAGAAACTGGCAAACAGTAAAAGAACATCCAGTTGAAAAGATAGCCGCAGAAGCCCTTAAAGGCAAAGTATTTTTATATGAAGTTCTTCCAAGGTATCATGATTATTTTATTCACCTCAAACCACATCGTCAACTGGTAATCGATTTGTTGAATGAAATAATTAATCCGGATATTTTGAAAGAAGTGGAAAGTTTACCGGCAGCCGGTAATCGGAGTACACATCAGGATGGGTGATTTCAGGAAGCTAAAAGCAGGAGAGGATTTCAGCAAAGTGGGTCATGTACGTACTCCAGAGTTTTACTTTATAGATATCATTAATGACATCAGAAAGATAAACGGGAAAACCTTACCGGTTTCTCTTTTTACCGATGGCTTCAGGCATGAGTTTGAACAGATTCTTTCAGTAGATAACATCAATATGATTGAAGGCAATGCCGATATCGTTGATCTGCTCCTGCTAAGTAAAAGCAAAATACTGGTTGCTGCGAATGGCAGCACTTTCAGTTATTGGGCCGGTTTTCTGGGAAATGCACCTTTGATAAAACATCCTGATCATTTGTATGCACCATTTCGTCCGGATCCTGTTAACAGAAACTGGTATGAAGGTCCAATGATTCATGGAAATGTTGATCCACTGCTTGTAAAAAATATCCTTGCATTAAAAAGTTAAAAATATTTCGGGTACTCCAAAGCGTTATACATGTTTGCATACATTAGAAATTTTGCTAAAAAGAATCTTTTTCTAAGGAAACTTATTGGCTATCACCTTGCTTCTTCTGGTTTATTTGATAATGTATTCCGGAATTACAAAATGTCGCCGGTATGGCAGAAAAGAATTGACCATGTGCTGAATTCTCCCGATAACCAGTATATACCACGTGTTGCCGACGCGGGTGAGATCAGGAGCGGGAAACAGATCATGCACAATGGGTTGAAAATTTACCTGGGTAGTTATTACGGTCCCGAGTATTCGAAAATGCTGTTGCTGAGTAAAGGCGTTCATGAACCCCAGGAAGAAAGAGTATTTATGGAAGTATTGAAATCGCTCCAGGATAATTCAGTTATGATAGAAATGGGGGCTTTCTGGAGCTTTTATTCGATGTGGTTTAAAAAAGAAATTTCCGGCGCTGTAAATTACCTTGTTGAACCTGATTCATTTAATATGGGACAGGGAAAAAGAAACTTTAAGTTAAATGGTATGCAGGGAACATTTATCCAGGCATTTGTTGGAAAAAAATCAGTTCAGGCAGAATCAGGGAATACGATCTGTATTGATGACCTGGTTGCTGAGAAAAATATTCCATTTATTCATATGCTGCATAGCGATATTCAGGGCTTTGAATTTGAAATGTTACAGGGAAGTGAGAAAACATTTGATGATAGAAAGGTTGGTTATGTTTTCATTTCAACACATTCAAATGAATTGCATTATCAGTGCCTGGGTTTCCTCGAGAAAAGAAACTTTGTTATCCTGGCAAGTGCCGATTTAGATGAGAGCTATTCTGAAGATGGATTGATTGCAGCAAGAGCGCCCTATTTCAAAGGAATAGAACCAATAAACATATCAAAGAGAAATAAAAAATAAGCCTGATAGGATTTATGCGTATTAAAGTTTTAGACGGGTTCAGAACAATTGCTGTTTTAGGGGTGCTTTGGGCGCATATCTGGATGTTTTGTGGTTCACCCTCCTTTACCATTGCCAATGTTGATCTGGCAAGGCTGATTTCTTTTTTTGGCACCGGTGTTGATCTTTTCTTTGTTATCAGTGGATTTTGTATGTACCTGATGTATATATCTAAGAATCCCGAATTTAGCATCAGCTATTACTTGGGTTATATTAAAAAGAGATGGCTTAGGATTGCACCGGCATTTTATGCTGCGGTGTTGGTCTATGGTCTTGCAGCTGTATCCTTTAATCTGAAGCTTTTTAATTGGGAATATGCATCCCACCATATTTTCTTTGTAAAAAATTTATTTCCTGAAAAATCTTTGTATGCACCGCATTTCTGGTCTTTATGTACAGAATGGCATTTTTATATTGTATTGCCATTGATCGTTTGGGGTATAAACCGTTTTACATTTAAGAGCACAATTATAACTGTAATTCTTTTTTGCATAGCATTTCGTTTTATTATGTGGATGCCGAATAAGGATGAATATAATATCATTAACTATTCAATTTTAAACCGGCTTATCGAATTTGTAATGGGCATAGTTGCAGCAAAGGTTTATACTGATAACAGATCAGCCTGGTATCTTAATTCAACAAAAGGATTCCTTATTGGAATTATCATCGCATTTTCAGGCAGAGTGCTGATGTCTGCCGGTTTACAGGAAAGAGCAGATTTGATTGGTTTGCTATCCAGAACATTTAATCTTCCTTTACTTACACTGGGGTATGCGATCATTATATTGAATGCTTTGAGAAGCAATTCCCGATTGTCTGCATTTTTAGGAAGTCCTGTAATGACGCTTATAGGAAAATATTCATATAGCATGTATTTGTGGCATTGGATTGTGGCTGAAATGCTGAGCAAGTATTTCATAAATAGTTGGCATATGAAAGGATTCTGGGGTGTGAATATTGTATTTATCATATCTGTATTAATACTAGTACCGGTTTCATGGTTATCATATTATATTTTTGAAGCATTTTATTTTAAACGGAGGAAATCTTTATCTATAGTATCAACACCAGCTTCAACTGATTTAATATAAGAAGAAGCATATAGTAGAAACAGATTTACTGATTCCCGGTAATTAGGTAGCGTTAGTGGTTGAAGTTTTTTTGTTTTGTAGTATTAAAAGAAATTAATTGTACACCTTATTTAAAGTAAAATTCAATTGGGGAGTATACCTGGCAATTGTGGTATTCGTAAGATTGTTGTTCCCCGGACTGAGTTGGTATTCATACTCAGCTTTAATGATTTCTTTATACCAGTTTATCCTTTTATTCTATTCTTTCGGTTCGGTTATGCCTGTGCGGTATCTGCTCGGATCATTTATGTGCTTACAAATGTTTGTCGGGCCTTCCTTAGCTTATAATGGTTTAGATCAATATCAGCGTGGGTTTTTGAAAATGCAGATACCTGAAGCAGACTATTTCTTTTATGTAATTCCTGCAGTTATATTTTTTATCATCGGCCTTCACCTCAGAGCCGGAATGTTGGAAGGAGAAGTGGTAGATGAAGAAAGAATTAAAAAGTATGTAGAACGAAACCCGAATATTCCATACATATTTATTGGTATCGGATTTGTTTCAAGTATTGTGTCTTCATTTTTTGGATCAGAAGTAGGTTTTGTATTTTATCTGTTGGGTGGTTTTAAGTTTGTAGGAGCCTTTTTAATAATCCTTGGTAGTAAAAAGTTAAAACCGATTTTCCTCATCCTGGTTTATGGATCAGTAATTGCTTCTTCTCTGGGTAATGCGATGTTTCATGATCTTTTAACCTGGTTGATTTTTCTGGGAGCAGTTTTTGCTATAAAATATAAACCATCGGTAACAACAAAGGGTTTGTTTGCAGTAGGATTTATAATATTGGCAATCTTGATTCAAATGGTGAAAGGTGATTATAGGGAAGCTACCTGGTCACAGGGTCAGGATGCAGGCATAGAAACGCTGCAAAAAATTGTTGAAGATAAACAGGAGAAAAAGGATTTTATCAGTGTAGAAAAACTCGGCGCCAGTAATGTAAGAATCAACCAGGGATTTATTGTTACCAATATAATGAATACCATTCCTGCGAAGCAACCTTTTGCAAATGGAGAACAAATGATGCAGATTATAGAAGCGGCGATTATGCCCAGAATCCTGGCTCCGAATAAACTAAATGCAGGTGACAGAGAATTTTTTATGAAGTATTCCGGAATGCGCATTGCTAAAGGGACCTCTATGGGGTTGAGTTCAGTAGGGGATGCCTATGTTAATTTCGGGATATTCGGTGGTTGTATTTTTATGTTTTTTTATGGTCTCTTCTTTAGTGAGATATTGAAGAATTTTTATTATTTCGGAAAGTCATTCCCGATATTAATTTTATTTACCAGTTTGGTTTTTTACTATCCGATACGTCCCGATTGTGAGTTGCAAACAATCTTAGGTCACCTCGTAAAATCCTGTTTCCTGATTTTTGTAATTCTGCAGATATGGAAGTATAAATTCAAGTACAATTTTGCATGGGATTAAGAAAAGTATTCATTTCTATCCCCTGGTTTTACCCGGCATACAGGGCTGGAGGGCCGGTACAGTCTGTAGCCAACCTGGTGAATGAGTATTCAGACAATATTGAATTCAGGATTTTTTGTGCCGATACAGATCTGAATAATATCCCTTTGGAGAATATTATTAAAGATCAATGGGTTAACTATAATGCATACACGAAAATTTGGTATGCATCCGGTTCGGGAAGATTCAGCAGCTTAAAAAAGCAGGTGAATATATTTAAGCCTGATGTGCTTTATATTATCGGGATGTACTCTCCCGTGTTTAACATCCTGCCTTTATTTTTCTGTAAAGTACCGTCTACAATATTATCAGTAAGAGGCATGCTTCATCCCGGAGCTCTTCTGCAAAAACCATTGAAGAAAAAGAGCTTTCTTGCCTTATTTAAATTAATGGGTGTTGCCAAAAGAATTGCTTTTCATGCTACCGATAAAACGGAAGCAGATTATATCAAACATCATTTCAGTTCAGCTTCAGGAATTTTTATTGCAGGTAATTTTCCAAGGCGGTTCAAACCGTTACCGGTTTTGCAAAAGCAGAACCAATTGTCGGTTATCTCTATTGCATTGATCAGTCCGATGAAAAATCATTTACTGGTTCTGGATGCTTTGCAAAAATATCCGTTACCAATACACTATCATATTTGTGGGCCAGTTAAAGATCCGGCATATTGGGAACTTTGTTTGCAGCAGATAGCAAAACTACCTTCTAATGTTGAAGTTACTTTTCATGGAAATATCGATCCTCAGGAAGTAATTAATTATCTGGGAAAAGCACATTTGTTTATTATGCCCAGTGAAAGTGAAAATTTCGGACATTCCATTATAGAAGCCTTGTCTGCAGGGAAACCGGTTATTACCAGTATGCATACGCCCTGGAATCATCTTGACGAAGCAGGCGCCGGATCAAATGTAGCGTTAAATAAAGATGCTATCAGAGCTGCTTTACAAAAATGGGCAGAACAACCGCAAGAAGCATATGCAATAAGTTGTGAAAATGCAGCAAAATATGCGGAGAACTCTATTGATACAGAGAAGATAAAAAAACAGTACAACCTAATGTTTCAAGCTGAACAGCACAACTGATATGGATTTTTTAAAGAATAGAACATTCCTGTTTTTTGTAGCAAAATTTCTCTTGTTATTTGGCTTGTTCTACTACGGGACCATCTTTATGATAGGTTTGTGTGCGCCGGGAGGTTACTATAGTGAGTTTGCTGCGAAATACCTCGATTATATCAGTTTTATTAAAGTGACCCTGATGAAAGGAGCTGCAGTTGTTGCATCCTGGTTCGGTTACGAAACGGTTGATAATCCTGGATACATTGTAAGAGTGGTTGGAGCCAGAGGCGTAATCATTGCCTATGATTGTGTTGGATATGGTGTTTTAAGTTTCTGGGCTGCATATACACTGGCGAATCATATAAAGTGGAAAAGAACATTGGTCTGGCTTTTAGGAGGTTTTTTATTACTATGGACAATTAATGTTCTTCGTATCGGATTGTTTCTCGTTGCCATTAATAAAGGATGGCCAATGCCCCTGGGTCTTGATCATCATACATGGTTTAATATTTTTGCATACGGAGCCATTTTTCTGATGATCTTCTGGTTTGAGAAAAAGAACAAAATTAAAGCACAGACAAACGGTTAAGTATACACGTTTTTAATTCAAGAAGTTTAATATAAGTTAAGATTATGATTATTGTTGGTATCAATGCTTACCATGCCGATTCTTCAGCCGCTATTTTTATTGATGGCGAAATGGTAGCAGCAATTGAAGAAGAAAGATTCAGGCGGGTAAAGCATTGGGCTGGTTTTCCTGAGTTGTCGATCCGGTTTTGTCTCAAAGAAGCAGGTATTTCGTTCAGCCAGGTAGATTATTTCGCTATTGGCCGAGATCCGGGTGCTAAGTTCTTCAATAAACTTATGTACCTGGCAGCTCATCCTTTCGGAAGTTTTGCAGCGGTGAAAGACAGGTTGAGTAACAGTAAAAAAGTTGCTTCTATTGAAAAAGAACTGGCCCAGATTTCGGGTTTATCAGAATCAGCATTTGCTGGGAAAGTAAAAAATATAGAACACCACCGCAGTCACCTGGCTTCTGCATTTTTTGCTTCTCCTTTTGAAGAAGCAGCCTGTTTGTCAATTGATGGATCAGGAGATTTTTCAACCACTATGACCGCAATCGGCAAAGGAAATCACCTCGAAGTTTTGCAGTCTGTAGATTTTCCTCATTCCATCGGAATTTTTTACACAGCATTTACCCAGTTGCTTGGGTTCCCTCATTATGGTGATGAATACAAAGTAATGGGCATGGCTCCATACGGGGAAGCTAAATATGTAGACCGTTTGAAGGATGTTGTTAAACTCACCGATGATGGTTTGTTTAAATTAAACCTGAAGTATTTCCGCAGTGGAACATCGGGTGTAATTTCTTATGGGGATGATCATATTCCTGTAGTTGCACCCATGTTCAGTAACTATATGGTAGAAAAATTCGGACAGCCGAGAAGGAAAGACGAACCGCTCGAACAATACCACAAAGACCTGGCAGCTTCGGTTCAAAGAATGACTGAACTAACCATTTTTCACATACTGAATCATTTGCAGAAGAAAACCGGACTTGATAGTGTTTGTATTGCAGGTGGCGTAGCACAAAACAGTGTGGCCAATGGAAAAATTACAAGGAACACCGGATTTAAAAATGTCTACATTCCTTCAGCAGGGCATGATGCCGGTATTTCTATGGGTGCAGCTTTATATGTTCAGCATGAGTTGGAAAAAACACCCAGGCAACCTGCAATCTATAGTGCATACACCGGCAGTCGTTTCAGCAATGAAGAAATCAGGAATGTACTCGATGATAGAGGTATCGCATATACGCAGTTGGAAGATGAGCAGCTATTCGATACCGTTACCGATTGCCTTATAGGCGGTGGTGTGGTAGGCTGGATGAATGGGCGGGCAGAATTCGGACCAAGAGCCCTGGGCGGAAGATCCATCATCGCAGATCCACGCAGAACAGATGCGAAAGAAATCCTGAATGCAAAAATCAAGAGAAGAGAAAGTTTCAGGCCATTTGCGCCCTCTATACTGAAAGAGTATGTAAAAGATTATTTTGAACTGGATGAACCCGTTCCTTTCATGGAAAAAGTTTTTCCAATTAAAAAGGAAATGCAACAGACAATTCCGGCAGTTACGCATACAGACGGAAGTGGAAGGCTTCAAACAGTCGACAACAATGTTTCCCCAAGATATTATGGATTGATCGATGCGTTCCGCAGGAAAACAGGTGTGCCTATCCTGCTCAATACTTCGTTTAATGAAAATGAGCCCATTGTAAACCGTCCGGAAGAAGCACTCGATTGCTATCTCCGAACAAATATGGATATGCTGGTGATGGAAAATATTGTCATTAGCAGAAAATAGTACAGCAGGCAGTATAGTTTCCCAAATAAACCTTTATTATTGTACAGGAAACAAAAAGTGAAAGGATGAAAGTGACGCTCATAACGGCTACGTATAACTCTCAGAAACACCTGGAGGATTGCATCCTTTCTGTTATTGGTCAGCGTTACCATGATATTGAACACATTATCATCGATGGCAAATCAAAGGACAATACTATTGCCATCATTAAAAAATACGAAAAGCATATTGCCAAATGGATTTCAGAAACCGATAGGGGCATGTACGATGCCATCAATAAAGGTATGGAAATGGCAACCGGAGATGTTATTGGTATTCTCAATAGCGATGATATGCTCGCTTCCGAAGATGTGATCGATATAATAGTTGAAGCTTTTAAGGAGAAAAAGGTCGACAGTATCTATGGCGACCTGGAGTATGTAGATCCAACGGAAACCAATAAGATTTACCGGATCTGGAAAGGGAAACCTTACCGGAGAAGTTTATTCAAAACCGGCTGGATGCCGGCTCACCCCACATTTTATTTTAAAAGAGAATTGCTACCAGAAATACGGTGGTTATGAAACCCATTATTTCAGCGCTGCTGATTATGAATTCATGGCCAGGTATCTCTATAAATTTAAAATTTCTGCATGGTATATCCCTAAACTCATTGTGAAAATGAGAAGGGGAGGCCAGAGCAACAGCAATATCCGGATGCGCCTCCGGGCCAATCGCCGCGATTACCTTGCCATGAAAAGAAATAATATTCCCTTTGCTTTTATAGTTTCTATACTGAAACCGTTGAGTAAATTGCATCAATACTACCGCAAGTAAATGGCACCTCATAATTAACAAGAAATAATTTTCAGCATGTTTTCTTTATTCAGGAAAAAAGAAGAGCGGGCCGAGTCAGATTATTTCCCTCTTACTACCGATATTCATTCGCACATTCTTCCGGGCATCGATGATGGCTCTCCCGATATCAATACTTCCATTACATTGATACAGGGATTAATGAAAATGGGTGTTACGAAATCTATCGCCACGCCACATATCATCGGCGATATGTATCGCAATAATCCTGATACAATCGGTAAAGCCCAAAAGAAATTGCAGGATGAATTAACCAAAAGAAAAATAAAATTTGAACTGAGTGCAGCAGCAGAGTATATGCTGGATAGTTATTTCTTCGAATTGCTCGATAGCGGACAGAAATTATTAACCATCAAAGACAATATTCTGCTTACAGAATTTTCATATGCGTCAAGACCCGATGATCCGGGAAAATTATCCTTTGCGATTATCATGGCTGGCTATACACCCATTCTGGCTCATCCGGAGAGATACCCTTATTATTATGGCGTTAATAAAATGTATCACCATTTAGTAGATCTTGGTTTCCAGTTACAACTAAACCTGCTTTCACTAACCGGCTATTACGGAAAAGATGCCGCCAAGGTTGCACAATACCTGTTGAAGAATAATCTGTATACTTATATAGGAACAGATATGCACCATGAAAGACATCTCGCAGCACTAAGCGATCCCAGGAACAAAGCTTTGTTCAATAAATATTTGGCGCACAAAAAATGGAATGAGCTCTGAGTTTGAGCTGATCAGATTTTCCAGTCTACAATAGTATTTTCCCACTCTTTCCTGTACGGGGCGGTAATTTTAATATAATTATCGGTATAGCCTTCCATCATCCCGTTTTTATTCACACTTTCAAACAATACTTTCCTGCTTTGCCCGATATGTTGTTCAGTAAATTGCTGCATTTTACTGTAACTGATATTGCGCAGAATTTTATTTCTTTCATTGCGTACATGCACAGGAACTACCGGTTTTAATTCCAGTGCATAAGTATTGTCTCTTTCAGAATAAGTGAAAACATGCAGGTAGGAAACATCCAGTGATTCAAGAAAATTGGCAGTCTCACGGAAATTCATCATCTGTTTCTCCCGGAAATCCCACAATCACATCCACACCGATACAGGCATGCGGCATCAATTTTTTAATCAGTTCAACTTTTTCTGCATACAATTCCCTCTTATAACGCCTACGCATATCCGCCAATATCTTATTGCTTCCGCTTTGTAATGGAATATGAAAATGCGGCATAAATTTGCTGCTCCTGCTTACAAATTCAATCATTTCATTGCTGAGCAGGTTGGGTTCAATTGATGAAATCCTGAACCGTTCTATATTCGTTTGTATCATCCAGTTCTTTGATCAGATCGAAAAAATTTTCTTCATGTTTACGCCCACCGGTATACCCCTTTCCGAAATCACCCAGGTTGATACCGGTCAATACTATTTCCTTCGCACCTCCAAGGGCTATTTCATCCACTCTCTTTAAAACATCGCTGATACTTTCACTGCGGCTTTTTCCCCTGGCCATCGGTATGGTACAAAAACTACAGTTGTAATCACATCCGTCCTGCACTTTTAAAAATATCCTGGTTCTTTCATTCAGTGAATGTGATGCCGTAAAAACATTCACATCTTCAATATCGCAGCTGCAAATTTTGCCGGCATCATTTTTCGATAATTCTTTCAGGTGTGCACTGATGTTGAATTTTTCTGCTGCACCCAATACAAGGTTAACCCCGGGAATATTCGCAATCTCCTGCGGCTTTAACTGGGCATAACATCCCGTAACCACCACCAGTGCTTCGGGAGCTTTTTTCTGAATCCTTCTAACCAGCTGTCGGCATTCCTTATCAGCATTTTCGGTTACAGAACAGGTATTGATCACATACAGATCGGCCACTTCATCAAAATCCTTTTTGATAAATCCATCATTTTCAAGCAAACGGGCAATGGAAGTTGTTTCACTGAAATTCAGCTTACAGCCCAATGTATGCAATGCCACCGTTTTATTCATCCGGCAAAATTAATGAAAAAACAGGGCAGAAACCAGTCTATATGACGTGTTCAATCCTTTGGAAACGTGGGAACAGGATCACCTAACAGCATGATTTTCAGTAAAGCCATCCATACAATTCGTGGCTCCCGGTTCCCGCATTTCATATTACCTTGCAGTATGTTTAAGAAGTATTTGCCGGTCATCGCTCTCATTGCAGCAGCAGTATTCCTTTTCTGGGTGAAACAGAACCAGCGAGGGCAGCTTAAGCCATCCTCCATTGAAAAACCAGCTGGCTCCATTGAGGCATCTGAACCATTCAACCGGCAAACGGGTAAAATCCGCTACAGCAAACATGCCCGTTGCAGGATGGATTGCAGGATGATCGACGAATCTGAAGTAACAGAAATCCTTGAAGAAGGTACCATCAATTACGATAAAATCGAAGAAAGCAACAAAGGGAAGTCATACCCACTCGAAGGAAGAACACACGACGGACAAAACGTACGCATCGTTTTTGCACCGCATGAAAATGAACTCGTGGTGGTAACCGTAATCGACCTCGATAAAGAATGGCAGTGTAATTGTAATTGAGGGATATGAATATTTATTGATTAATTTTGAGATCAGACAGGTTTCGACAATAGTGCATTGAATGAAAATTAAATCTTTCCTGGCAAAACCCTTTGCCAATTATATACACCGGCAGATCAAGAAAGGCATGGCAACTGCCGTGGCCGATCAGCAACATATTTTCCAGCAACTGATCAAAACCGGTCTCAAAACAGAGTTCGGTAAAGACCATGCTTTCGACAGCATCAAATCACATGATGATTTTGTAAAGAAAGTTCCGGTGAGAGACTATGAAGCTTTCAAACCCTATATTGAAAAAATCAAAGAAGGCAAACACAATGTTCTCTGGAAAGGTCAGCCGATTTATTTTGCCAAAACTAGTGGTACAACGAGCGGTGTAAAATACATTCCCATCACCAAAGAATCGATTCCCAATCATATCAATACAGCAAGGAACGCATTGCTTTGTTATATGGCCGAAACAGGCAATACCCGTTTCGCCGATGGCAAACTGATTTTCCTCAGCGGTTCACCCGAACTCGAAAGGATCGGCGGCATACCAACGGGAAGGCTTAGTGGCATTGTGAACCACCATGTTCCCAAATACCTGCGGGCCAATCAGCTTCCTTCTTATGAAACCAATTGCATCGAAGACTGGGAACAGAAACTCGATAAAATTGTAGAAGAAACCATCCGGGAACGAATGACCCTCATCAGCGGTATTCCGCCATGGATGCAGATGTACTTCGACAGGCTCATAGAAAAATCCGGTAAGAAAGTAGGAGAGTTGTTCCCCGATTTCAGTGTAATGGTTCAGGGAGGTGTCAATTATGAACCTTATAAAGCCAAACTAACGGAGAGCATTGGACGAAAAATTGATACCATCGAATTGTTCCCGGCCAGTGAAGGATTTTTTGCATTCCAGGATACACAGGATCAGCCGGGAATGTTGCTCAATACGAACAGTGGTATTTTCTTTGAATTCATTCCGCTGGATGAAATCGGAAAGGCTGAATCCAACCAGGCTTACTTTGAAAGATGTAAAGGTTGGAGAAAATTATGCACTCATCATCAGCAGCAATGCCGGCCTTTGGGCTTATAATATCGGGGATACTGTAAAATTTGTTTCGACTAGCCCTTACCGTTTGGTAGTCAGCGGGCGCACCAAGCATTTCATTTCAGCCTTTGGAGAACATGTGATTGTAGAGGAAGTTGAATCGGCTATTCTATCAGCCGCAGCAGAAGAAGGCATTCAACTCACCGAATTTACCGTTGCCCCTTTCGTTAGTTCCGATAAAGGCAAAAGCTACCACGAATGGTTCATCGAGTTTGAAAAGAAGCCCGATAATCTGGACAGCTTCGCACTTGAAAATGGACGAAAACCTGCGTAAAAAGAATGTTTATTACGACGATCTCATCAGTGGTAATATCCTTCAGCCATTAAAAATCACAGAAGTTAAAAAGAACGGTTTTGTGGATTATATGAAAAGCATTGGTAAACTGGGCGGACAAAACAAAGTGCCCCGGCTTTCCAATGACCGCAAAATAGCAGAAGGGTTACAATCATTTACGATACAATAGGCCAGGATCACCACTTACCCGATTCCACAGTTTTTGGCCGGCTGGAATCTTTTGCCTTCTTTTGGCTATCATACCCGATTTAAAGCTGTAAATTGCCCTTCATATATAAAAAAAGCTAAATAAAACTTGTCTATGGCAGAAAACAACCCTAAAAAAAGGGTAGCCATTTTTGGTTCTACAGGATCTATCGGCACGCAGGCTTTGGATGTAATCAGGGCTAATCCGTCCCTGCTGGAAGTAGAAGTGCTCACCGCTCATACAAACGACGAATTACTCATCACCCAGGCCATGGAATTCAGGCCCAATGCGGTTGTTATTGGCGATGAGAAGAAATATGAAAAAGTAAAGTCGGCGCTTGCATCAACCGATATCAAGGTATTTGGTGGAGAATCCTCTCTCGAAGAAGTGGCCGAATTTGATACCTACGATATAATGATCGCTGCTATTGTTGGCTTTGCTGGCTTAAAACCCACGCTCAAAGCAGTTTCGAAAGGAAAAATTGTAGCACTGGCCAATAAAGAAACCCTGGTGGTTGCCGGCGATATCGTGATGCAGATGGCTCTCGAAAACCGGGCTCCGATCATTCCGGTCGACAGTGAACACTCAGCGATCTTCCAATGCCTGGTAGGCGAATCCCGCAACCCGATCGAACGCATCATCCTCACTGCCAGTGGTGGACCTTTCCTCGGTAAAGAAACCCAACTTCCTTGTGAATGTAAAGCGTGATCATGCCCTGCAACATCCGAACTGGAGCATGGGTGCCAAAATAACGATCGACTCTGCAACCCTCATGAACAAAGGGCTTGAGATGATTGAAGCCAAATGGCTGTTCAACCTCAACCCCGATCAGATCGAAGTGGTCATCCATCCGCAAAGCGTCATTCACAGCATGGTGCAGTTCGAAGATGGCAGCATCAAAGCACAAATGGGACTTGCCCGACATGAAACTGCCCATCCAGTATGCACTGGGCTTTCCACAAAGAATTAAAAACGATTTCCCACGCTTCAATTTCAGGAAGTATCCTTCCCTCAATTTCGAAGAACCCGATTATAAAACCTTCCGCAACCTTGGCCTCGCCATCGAAGCCTTGCAGAAAGGAGGAAACGCAGCCTGTGTACTCAATGCTGCCAATGAAATTGCCGTTTGGGCATTCCTGAAGAACAGGATCGGCTTCCTCGATATCACAGCCGTTGTTGAAAAAACCATGCAGGAAATCAGCTTTATCAGCAAACCCACCTTGCAGGAATATTTTGACAGCGATGGGGAGGCCCGTAACTTTGCGGCATCGCTGATGAAATTATGATGATCAGGTTATCGGCATCTGTGCAAAACCCGGCTCCGGTTGCGTCGCACACTTTTACCGCATATCAATTTTCAACATTCTTTAAGAAGCGAAATCAATAAAAAGCATCACCTTAGATTATGACATTATTAGCAATAGACTGGCCTAGTGTGGGATTAAAAGCAGCACAGTTATTATTATCACTTTCCATATTGGTTCTGTTACACGAATTCGGGCATTACATCACCGCCAAATGGTTCAAATGCCGCGTTGAAAAATTTTACCTTTTCTTCGATCCCTGGTTCTCTCTCTTCAAAAAGAAAATCGGAGAAACAGAATACGGAATTGGCTGGCTGCCACTCGGAGGCTATGTGAAAATTTCCGGTATGGTAGATGAGAGTATGGACAAAGAACAACTGAAACTGCCTCCTCAACCATACGAGTTCCGCAGCAAACCAGCCTGGCAACGTCTTATCATCATGATCGGCGGTGTTACCGTGAACATACTCCTCGCATTTCTCATCTATGCCATGATCCTCGTGGTTTGGGGCGAAAAGAAAGTACCCGTTGAATCACTTAAATACGGCATCGCCTTTAATGATCCCATTTTTAAACAACTGGGTTTTAAGAACGGCGACAAAATCCTTGCAGTAGATGGTAAACCGGTAGATGATTATGGTGAAGTATTGAAGAAAGTACTGGTTGTAGACAGTCACGTTACCGTTGAAAGAGAAGGTAAAAAAGTGCAGTTACCCATGCCCGTTAACCTGATCGGTGAACTGATTGAAAAGAGAAAGAAATCTGAAGGCCCGATGATCAGCCCTCGTGTACCCGTTCTCGTTATGAATGTTCCGGATACCGGACTGGCTTATAAAGCTGGCTTACGCAAAGGTGATCAGATTATCGGCATCGACAGTACCACTACTTTTTTCTATGATGAATTTCAGAAAGTCTATGGAGAAAAGGAAAAAAGGTTCTTCCGTATCGTTAATGGTTAAACGAAACAACGATACCCTTACGCTGGCTTCCAGTTTGCCCGAAGATGGTAAGATCGGCTTCAATGCACCGGCAACTCCAGAACAATTTGATAGCCTTGGCATATACAAGTACAATATCAAAAAGTACGGCGTGCTTGCTGCTTTGCCTGCAGGTGTAAAAAAAGCCGGTGTCGAACTTAAATTTTACATCGACCAGTTTAAAAAGATTCTTTCTCCAAGTACCGGTGCTTATAAAGGAGTAGGTGGTTTCAAAGCGATGGGTTCTGTATTTTCAGGCTATAGCTGGGATTGGGAACATTTCTGGACGATCACTGCATTCTTTTCCATCGTTCTTGCCTTCATGAATTTATTACCGATACCGGCTCTCGATGGAGGTCATGTTTTGTTCACCCTGGTAGAGATGATCACCGGCCGTAAACCGAGCGACAAATTCCTGGAGTATGCACAGATTGTGGGCATGGTTTTCCTGCTTGCGCTGATGTTGTATGCAAACGGAAACGATTGGTTCGGCTGGGGTAAATAACGTTCAGCTATATGCGCAAAACACTCAATATACTGCTCAATTCGCTCCGACTTACTTTCCAGGAACTGAAAGTAAACAAGCTGCGTACAGCATTGAGTCTTACCGGCGTGGCATTCGGCATATTCTGTATCATTGGTGTACTCGCTACCGTAAACAGTCTTGAGTTAAATATTCAGAACGAAGTAAAAAGTCTGGGCAGCAATACCATCTACATCGATAAATGGGATTACAGCGGTGGCCCCAATCAACCCATGTGGAAGATGCGGGCAAGGCCTGTGATGAAGATCGAAGAAGCGGCACTTATCAAAGAACGTTCAGAGCTTACCGGAGAAATTACTTTCCTGCTCCAGACGATGGCCAATATTTCGCACAAAAATGATCTGCTCGAAAATGCGAGGGTATATGGTATCAACGAAGCGCAGATCAATATTCAGCCTTTACAATTTGAAGCCGGCCGTTTTTTTTCTTCCAGTGAATTCATCAATGGAACCAATAATTGTATCATCGGATTTGTAAATGCAGAAAATCTTTTCGGTACTGCCGAACGTGCGCTTGGCAAACAGGTTGAGATAAAAGGTAAAACGGGCTACCATCGTTGGCGTAATTAAAAGAGAAGGTAAAAACTTTATTGGTTGGGATTACGACAATTGCATCATGCTCACCAATAAATTTGCACGCCAGATTTTCGAACCGGAATTTGCAAACCCTATCCTGATTGCGAAAGGAAAAGACAAGGTTACAACAGATGCATTGGTACAGGAACTGAGAGGAGTTATGCGTCAGATCAGGAAACTCAGTCCTACTCAGGAAGATAACTTTTCACTCAACAGTGTTGAAGCTTTCAGTAAAGCCATTTCAGAATCTTTTGTAACGATTAATGTAGTAGGTGCTATTATTGGCGGCATCAGCCTCATTGTTGGCATGTTCGGCATTGCTAATATTATGTTCGTTACCGTAAAAGAACGCACTCCTGTTATTGGTTTAAAGAAAGCCATTGGAGCGAAGAAATCAACCATACTTTTTGAGTTTTTACTGGAAGCAGCCATTCTTTGTATCCTTGGTGGTGCAATCGGATTGTTGTTTGTTTATATTCTTACATTGATTTTATCGGGGCCACTCGAATTCCCGGTCTTCATATCTGTTCCTATGTTAATCATTACAGTGATCATCTGTTTGGTGGTAGGAATTCTGGCAGGAATCATTCCTGCTTCACAGGCTGCAAAAATGGATCCGGTAGTGGCCATCAGAAGTAAATAATCATCAAAATATCAATTCAGTAACAGTGCCCAGTTATACTCGCAATAGAATCTTCCTGTGATGAAACATCAGCAGCTGTTTGTGCTGATGGAAAAATTCTTTCCAATGTAACAGCCACCCAGAAAGTACATGAACAGTACGGTGGTGTAGTGCCCGAACTGGCCAGCAGAGCCCATATGCAGCACATTGTACCGGTTGTGGATGTGGCTGTAAAAAATGCAGGCATCACACTTAAAGACCTTAATGCCATTGCATTTACACAATCGCCGGGTTTGATCGGAGCATTGCTGGTAGGTACGCAGTTTGCCAAATCACTTTCACTGGCATTGAATATTCCTTTGATTGCTGTGCACCATATGCAGGCTCATGTACTGGCGAATCTCATTGAAGACCCGAAACCAGCCTTTCCATTTTTATGTTTAACTGTCAGTGGCGGACATACGCAGATTGTTTTGTGTGAATCGCCGCTCGAAATGAAAGTAATCGGACAAACCATTGATGATGCAGCCGGAGAAGCATTTGATAAAACAGCAAAGATGCTCGGGCTGCCTTATCCCGGAGGCCCATTGGTTGATAAATACGCCCGTGAAGGAAATCCGCTTGCTTTTAAATTTCCGGAGCCTTCCATCGCCGGGTTGGATTTTAGTTTCTCCGGATTAAAAACTTCGATTCTTTATTTTTTGCAGAATGCCGGTAAAAGCAATGTGTACAAAGAAACTGCAATAGCAACACCAGAAGAAGTGAAGGCATTTACCGATGAACGCATGGCCGATATCTGTGCATCTGTTCAACAGCGCATCATCAGTATTCTTTTGAATAAATTAAAGCAGGCATGCTGATTCAAACAGGTATTAAAGATGTTTGTATTGCCGGTGGTGTAAGTGCCAACAGCGGTCTAAGGAAAGCCATCCAGGAAATGGGCGACTCACAGGGATGGCGGGTATTCATTCCGAAATTTGAATATTGTACTGATAACGCTGCGATGATTGCCATCACAGGATATTATAAATTCCTCGAAGGCAGGTTTGCCGACCTGGGCATTTCACCTACTGCAAGAGCCGAATGGTAATTGGTTAATTTACATCCTGATGGCCAATCAATACTTCCAGTTTAAACAATTTACTATTCATCAGGATCGCTGCGCAATGAAAGTGTGTACGGACGCCTGTTTTTTTGGGGCATGGCTGGCCAATGAATTGAATACATTTCAATCGAAGCCATTACATCTGCTCGATATAGGAACCGGTACGGGTTTGCTGAGTTTGATGCTGGCCCAGCAATCCGATGCAATGATTGAAAGTATTGAACTCGATCCAGCTGCGTTTACACAAGCCTGTGAGAATGTAGCCGCATCACCCTGGAAGAATCAAATAGTCGTAAAACAGGGGAGGGTTCAGGATCTGAAACCAGCTCAACCTTATGACCTGATATTTTCCAATCCGCCTTTTTATGAAAAGGATCTTAAATCTCCGGATGTATTGGTGAATGCAGCCCGGCATGACAGTACACTCACACTGGAGGAACTGATTTCATTCATGTCTGATCATATAGCAGGAGATGGGAAATGCGCTGTACTATTGCCTTTCAGCCGTACAGATTATTATGAAGAAGTGGCCAGACGATTCGGTTTGTATACTAACGTTAAACTATACCTGAAACATACAGCAGCGCACAATCCTTTCAGGACGATACTGCTTTCAGGAAAGAAAATCGTAAAGGATTTTTCTGTAACCGAAATCAACATAAAAGACGCAGCGCAAAACTATACGCCTGCTTTTACCGCATTATTAAAAGATTACTATCTCCATTGCTGAGTTTAGTCGTTACCGTAAGCATAATCATGCATATAAGCATAATGTTCCGTTAACTGGCCTTCCTTGACGATGGTAGCCCTGTCGATGATGCTGCTGTTGCCATCAATCAGATCTTTCAGTACATGCTTGATCAATTGTTCCCCAAAATACCTGCTGGCATCTCTCGGTAATTCATTGGGCAGATTACCAACGGCCATTATATCAACAGAACCTTGTTGATAAGGAGCAGTTTTTGCAAAACTATTTTTGTCTATGCCATACACCGGGTCTTCAATCGTTGAATCGCCCAGGTTGCAGGGCACAGAACCATTCATATCATCGGTAATATCGGCAATGGTTTGTATCCTGAAATCAGGCTGTTTAAGCGCATCCATTTCAAATAAGCGTGGAATGTTTTTATCCCAGTAAATACCATTCATCAGGATATCTGTATGCGGTATATACTGATCAAAAGTGCAACGGTAATTTTCCGGATGATGGTGGAAGTCATCCCTGGAATATTTTCCTGTTTGTTGATGAGCATAAAGATCTGCTCCTTTTAAATGAACATACACAGGATACGAAAATTCTTTTTCAAGATACTCATCCGGTTCAACTTCGTGTATACCCAGCAGGTTCATGATTTCCAATACACCATGTGCAACACGGCCACTACCCGTTACCGCTATTTTAATAGGTGGTAGTTTTAAACCGAAATAGGTATGAATCAGGTCCTGGAAATTTTTGGTTGAATTCACCCTTTCAAGAGAAAAGCTTCCGGTTTTTTTACCATAAGCCATCATGCCATTGTGTGCACCCACTACACCGGCAAAAAATCCGAAACCGATGATGCGTTTGCCATCTTCGTGTTCGAGGCATTCGTAATCGATGAGTGTAATTTTTTTGGCAATGATCTCCTTGAGTAGTTTTCGGTTATAAGGCTGAAGTTTTTTTGTATGGGAAAAGAATAAATAGGTTTTACCTTCAATCAGCATATCCAAAGGAACTTCTTTAATGCCCAGCAGAATATCACATTCGCTGATATCTTCTTTCACCTCTACACCGGCCATTGAATATTCACGGTCGGAGAAACACCTGGAATCACTGTGCTGAACCATAACCGAAACATTGGTTTGGGTCTTGTTCATCCATTTACAATGGGCAGGCGTCAGGGCAACACGATTGTCTGCAGGAACTTTGCCTTCCCTTATCAATCCGATCTTTAACATGTAGGTTTCTATTTTTGGCGGCAATTTACATTTTAAATTTGTTATCAGCCTGTATACATTTGCAAAATGAATTATTTTGAATTATTTGAGTTGCCGGTAGCGCCCCGTGTAGATAAAAGCAGTCTGGCCCGTAAATATTTTGAACTGCAAAAGCGTTATCATCCCGATTTTTTTTCCAATGCAAGCGAAGATGACAGGGAAGAGGCACTCCAGAAATCAGCAGCGATTAATAAGGCCTTTAACATTTTCCAGGATGAACAGAAAACCATCGAGTATTTTCTGCAAGAAAAAAAGCTGATTGCCGAAGAAGAGAAGTATAATCTTCCTCCGGATTTTTTAATGGAAATGATGGACATCAATGAAAGCCTTGATGAAGACGAACCAGCGGTTACAAGAACCAAAGTGATGAACTACGAAAAAGAACTGTTTGCTGAAATTGAACCAGTGTTAACTGCCTATAACGATAACAATTCTGCATCCATGCAGGAAAAACTGAAAGCCTATTATTACAAGAAAAAATATTTAAGGCGGATTTTGGATAGAATGCCCGATTAATGTAATATTGCAACCCGGCTAAATAAGCCCAGGTGGCGGAATTGGTAGACGCAGCAGACTCAAAATCTGCCATTCGCAAGGATGTGCTGGTTCGATTCCAGTCCTGGGCACAAAACATAGAGCTCCCGCAATGATGGGGGCTTTTTTATTTTTATTTATATCATTTAGCATTCGCAAGGGTGTGCTGGTTCCCTGCCCGACTGAGTCGTTCAGGCGGGCCTGCCCGACAAGTCGATCAGGCAGGGATTCCAGTCCTGGGCACAAAACATAGAGCTCCCTCAATGATGGGGGCTTTTTTATTTCTATTTATATCATTTAGCATTCGCAAGGATGTGTTGGTTCCCTGCCCGACTGAGTCGTTCAGGCGGGCCTGCCCGACAAGTCGTTCAGGCAGGCCTGCCCGACAAGTCGATCAGGCAGGGATTCCAGTCCTGGGCACAAAACATAAAGCTCCCCCAAAGGCGGGAGCTTTTTTATTTATCCCAACTCTTTGATTATATTTATCAATACAATCAAACCATTATGAAATCAACTTATTTTTTTGGGCTCCTATTATCATCCATTTTATTTTTTGTTTCCTGCACCGATAATAAAAATGCTGCATTGATCAAAGGGAAATGGACAGGCGTAGAATGGCTCGTGGATGGATCTGCTTCTTCGTATAATGCTCCGGGAACAGTTTTTGAATTTGAAGATAAAGGTAAATACAGTTTTACCTACAATGGCGCCGTAGAAACAGGAAGTTATAAAGTGGAGAATGATATGTTGTTTACCACACCAGAGAAACAAACAGAAATGATGGTGAAGATCGCAAAGCTCACAACAGATACACTGGTTTTTGAAATGAACAGAAGCGGTGCAGCTGAGAAACTCACCCTGGTGAAAAAATAATTTCCCGGAATCAACTTATTTTTTTGATTTGGAAAAGCTGAGATCCAGTGCTATGGCTTCATCCAGCAAACGGATGATCTTACGGTCATCTATTTCTTCGGGCTCTTTATAGATTTTATAAAATATTTGTTTATTGGTACCATGCGTGAGGTATCGGTCACGGTCTTTTAAACGGTTGCCATACCAGAAGCCCAGCAATACACCTGCTTTAATGCCTCCACGGGGAATCGTAGCAGGCCATACAATACAGATGCCTTTATTTCCATAAAAGTAAGGAACACCAAAAGATATTTTTTCTTTGCAATGAGCAGGAAGTTTTTCGAGAATGATTTGTCTTAACACATCCGTAATAATCCGTTCATTTTCCGGCAAAGTTTCAATCAATTGCAGAATAGGTACCTGTTTTTTCAAGATGACTTTTCCGAAAGGTATCCATTTTTGATCAGTTGTTAAAATGGCGGGCCGGGAGGTCTTTCTCCTCTGGTAGGTGGATGGCCTGGTCCTGGACTCATCATGTTAAGTACTTCTCTGATAACGCCGTCGAATTGTTCCTGTTGCTCACCGGTACGGCAAATCGCCCTTACTTTCTGAAAATGCCTGAAGTTGATCAGCTCTATTTGTTCAACCTCCGTTGCTACAAGCTTTGCGGAAGTATTGATGGTACTATCTGAAACATTGTTTTGCTGCAGCAATTCATAAAACGATTCTTTGGCTTTTTTTACATTGTCTCTCGTTTGTGCAACTTCTTTCCTGTGTTGATGCACCAGCTTACGGTATTGTTCCTGTTGAGTTTTGTCCATCCCGGTTTTTTTTACCAGTAATTCAAAAGGAGCTTCTCCTGGTTTCTCATGGCTTTTCTTTTTATCCAACCATAAGTAAACCATACTAACGGTATTGGCTAGTAGTAGAATGATGACGAGGGCCGAAATAATTTTATTTTTTATAATAGTATTCATATCAGTAAGGTGTTGAAATAAATAGATCATATTCTTTTCCAAATAGTTCAATCTGTGACTGGTTTTTCGGTGTATCAGTGCTTTGTTGTTTATTCAATACAATGATATTCACCAGTAGCATCACTAACAGACTGCTGATAGCAAAAGCAGGTTTAGTAAAAAACGGCACCACAAATTCATGTTTTTGCTGCATCCGGCCTTTTAACCGGGTATAAAAGAAATCATCTGTTACAGGTTGAATACTGCTGTCAATGCTTCTGAGATGCTCTTCCAGTGATATGTTTTTTTCCCGTTTCATTTATGTGTTGTATAATAGTTTTCTAAATTTTTCTGTAGATTGGTTTTTGCCCTGCTGATGAGTGATTCTACTGCTTTAACACTCATTTTCATTAGAGAAGCTGTTTCCTCATAACTCATCCCCTGAAGCCTGATGAGGGTAAACGCAGTTTGCTGGTTAACCGGCAGTTTTCGCACCGAGGCCATCAATGCGGCTGCTTTTTCTTTTTGTTCTGCAATCACTCCCGGATGAAAAGCAGTACTGTTTTTACTGCCATCTTCTGTAGGCATCCACCAGGGAAATATTTTATGAAGCCGGCTCCTTGCTTTTCTGCTGCGCAGTTTGTCGATGGCTTTCCGAACGGCAATCCGGTAAATCCAGGTCCCCAGTTTTGAATCCTGGTTGAATGTATGGATTGACTCATAAACCTGGATAAAAACTTCCTGTGCCGTATCATCTGCATCATGTTCATCCTGCAACAGGTTGAATACAATAGCATATACCCGGTCTTTATGAGCATTTACCAGGTATTGGAAAGACCATTCGTCTTTCTGCTGTAATCTTGATATTAATTCGGCTTCGGTGATCAAATGATACAGTTAATTAGACGGATGAACTGCAATGATCCTTCTATTTAAAGTAGAAATCAGTGTTTTTAAAAGTTCACTTCCCTTTAAAAGGTACAATCCAATCTGAATGGGCGAAAGGACGCCATTTTTCGGCGGCGAGGTTTACGGTACTGTCTACCAGTGCCTGGGCAGTTTTCCGGTTCATGCTTACTTTACCAATAGCATAAACCTCTGGATTGGGGACGCCTTTTGCCTGGTAATTTCTTTTTATTCTCTGAGCATACTGCCAGATTATATCCGGCGATCCCGATAACCACATCATATGCGGTAACTGGAATATTTTTCCGGGTTCTTCTTTCCATTCCTGTTTAGTAATCGGGTCTTTTACTTTAAAGTAAACCGTACCGCTTTTGGTTCTCAGCATCATTTTCCAGCTCATGCGGTATCCTTCTTCCGTCCAGAATACATTTCCCGGATATAATAAATAGCGCATCGGCATGAACAGCTGTACTAACAGGTATGAATAGAAGAAGAGAAGTTTAATCCTGTAATTCCCCGGTTGTAAATTGACAATAGTTTTTTCCGGAGCTGTATGTTGTCGGAGGAATAGTCTCCTGAGTGTTGCAGGATCGATGAATAAAAGCAGGAACGCAATCGACAGGTAAGGAAAAATGCCGATGTGAAAAGTAAAGGAATTGAATAAATGAAAAAGTACAGAAGCAATGACTGCGAGTGCTCTCGTTCTGCGACATAGTAACAGCGGAACGATCAGGAAATCGAAAGCAATACCGGCATAGCTGATGAACAACTGAAATACTTTGTTTCCATATATAAATCCAAGAGAAGGGTGCATGCTCCAGCGGGAAAACCGGATTTCTATGAATTTGCCAGAATACCAATCTGGTGTGAGTTTGCTGGCAGCTGCAAAAAAGTAAACTATGCCGATCTGAATGATGAACAGCCAGTAAATCCATTGTTCACAGTAATTGGTTTTGATTGATTTATTCAGGTATGCATCAACAGACAGATTCCTGTTAGCCGGCATCAGAACCATCAGCCAGCAGATCAGCAATACCAGGTAATGATGATTGTTGTATCCCGATTTCTGCATCAGATACAAAGCTGTCCATAGCAGTGCAAATAAAGTGGTAACTAACCGGTACCTGTACCCGATCATGATCAGTATCCCCAGCACTGCCATTAATCCGAAATAGTAATACATGCCATTTCCTGGCAATGGCTGTAGAAAATCAAAACCGATGAAGTTAAATGTAAATGGAGGTTCAATGTATAAACGAAAAACAGATCCGTCTGTCATGTAGTCTATGCAATGAAAGCACATCAGAAATCCAAATGCTATTCTGAATAGGATCAGGCCAATGTTATCGGTTGGCAGAAATAAGCGCTGATTGAGTTTCATGCAGTTTTTTCACCGGCATCCAGCCAGCTTTACGTGCACTAAGATATTAATAATTTGAGCGCAAGACAGTATTTATCCTTAATCGATAACATTCAGACTGAAAAGCAATGTGGTTAAAAAAAGCACTATCAATCCTGTAAGGAAAATATAATCGGCTATTTTCTCCAGGCGCTCGCCACGGGCATTTTCATTTCTGATAGATAAAAAGGAGAAAATACAACTGGCCATGAACAATAGTAAGGCCAGTATGGCAGCATCATCGATAAATGTTTCGCCCGATTTTTTCAGCACTTTCAACGAAGTAATCACAATAAAACAAATGCCCAGCAGGTTGGAGGATGCATTTAAAATATGAGTGGATTTATTACGCATAAGTGTTGCAGATCGTCAATAAAATTAAGCTGTATGGTTCTTTAAGAAGCGTTAAATTATTTTAAATCAGGATGGATCGCTGTTCATAAGGGTTTCAAATAATTCGAAATGACGGCCAACATCATATCCATCCATCAGTGCATGATGCGCATGAATAGATACCGGCATCTTTTTCCGATTGTTTTCTTCTGTCATTTTTCCGAATGAAATTTTCGGACTGCTGTCTTTAAACCTGAAAGCTCTTGCATGTGACAAAGAAGTGAAATTAATCCATGGAATAGAGGAGTAGTGAATCACATTTTCACCGGAAACCGCCGGTATCAGCCCTTTACTGTTTTGAATCCGCTCTATTTCCAGCTTAGCTTTTTCTATGAATCGGGTAAAGTCGGGCTCATAATCCATGTAACTGAAACCAAAGCTTCCATCGGGCCGGTTAATGGTAGGAGAAGCATTTACCTGGTCGTATACAAAAATATTATTTTCGTTTATGCGATACCGAAAGGGAGTTGTTTCATTGGCTGCCTTGAGGGAGCAATACAGGTAAAATAAAAAAAAGGAAATGTTGTTGTCTTTACAGTATTTAAATGCAGTCGTGCAATCTACCGATGCACAAATACCAAAAAAAGGTTCTTCAAATTCCCTGAAAAAATTAAAATGATCTTTTCTTGACCATTCTTCAATATTGAGCAATTGTTTCATCAGATAAGCTGGGGTAATATATCCGCAATTTTTTCAAATTGCATAAAATTATTGTGTTCAACATTGTGATCAATTTTTTCATGTGCCCAGGTTGTATGAAAGGGAATATGAATGGCATGTCCGCCAATTGCCAGAACCGGTAATACATCTGATTTCAGCGAATTGCCGATCATCAGGAATTCCTGCGGAGTAATATCCAGATGCCGGATCAGTTTCTGGTAGTCTGCTTCCTGTTTATCGCTCATCACTTCAATATGATGGAAAAAATGTTCCAGTCCCGAATTTTTCAATTTCCTTTCCTGGTCGAGCAAATCTCCCTTGGTGGCCACTACCAACCGGTATTTTCCTTTTAATTTCAGTGTATGGAGCACCTTTTCAATACCATCTATCAGTTCTATTGGCCGGGATAACAGGTCTTTCCCATAAGAAATCGCTTTATCCAGAATTTCAACATTGAGTGTATTGTTGGAAATCCTCAAAGCCGTTTCTATCATACTCAGGATATATCCTTTTACACCATATCCATATACCGCAAGATTCTGGATCTCTGTTTTGAAAAGTTCCTGTGAAATAGCATGGTGCGAAGCATAATCTTCCAGCAAAGCACAGAATTTTCTTTCAGTTTCCTGGAAATAAGGTTCATTTACCCAAAGCGTATCGTCGGCATCAAATGCAATGGCTTTTATATGCAACATCTGTTTGTTTATTCTGTTAGTTTAATGTAATTTTTATATTCAGGCACTGCTGGAACCATTTTTGCAGTATCTGTATTACCGGCTTTCAACCATTCTTTTCAATATTAAACTTCTTTTTATGAAAAAGTTGTATTCATTATTGATTGTGCTCTTTTTAGTTGTATTCCAGATCAGGAGCCAAACGGTACTGATCAATATCGGAACCACAACACTTGAGACTTCTACATTGTTATCAACCACTGAAATCCCATGGGAATTGAAATATGGTCCGGGTGATTCTTTATGGATGACTACAAGAGCTGGTCTGATCCTGAGAATACATCCGGTTAATGGCGGTGTAACAACGCTGCTGAATCATACTGCAAATGTATGGCAGGTGAGTGAATCGGGGATGTTGGGGATGGCATTTCATCCCGATTTCGCCAATAATCCTTACGTATATGTTGCGTACACTTATACCAGCGCAGGTTTAAACAGGGAACGGCTTTCCCGTTTTACATACAGCGGTAATACATTGATTAATGAGTTTGTGCTGATCGATGGTGGAAATATTGTTGCCAATTCTATACACAACGGCTCCAGGTTACTCATGCTGCCCGATAATACATTGCTCATGACAACCGGTGATGCAGCCAATACAGCAAATCCCCAGAACAACAGCAGCCTGAATGGTAAAATACTAAGGGTAAACCTGGATGGAAGTATTCCGGCTGATAACCCGATTCCCGGAAGCCTTGTTTATACACTAGGTCACAGAAACCCACAAGGGTTATTGTTACATCCCAATGGAAAGATTTATGAAACAGAGCACGGTCCCAATAACAACGACGAATTCCAGGTTATTGAAGCTGGAAGAAATTATGGCTGGCCAACTGTTCAGGGCTTTTGTGACAATGATATTGCAGGTGAAACGACTTTCTGTACTGCCAATAATGTTAAAGAACCGATGGCTTCCTGGTTGGTTGCGCCGGGTGGTACCTGGGCACCCAACGACATGATCTGGTATACACATCCCTCCATTCCTGAATTTCAGAATTCCTTCCTGGTTAGTTTTCTGAAAACGGCCAAAGTACGCCGTATCACTATTGACGGATCAGGTAATACCATTACAGGGGAAACAGATTTTTTTGTAAATCAATGGGGGCGACTGAGAGATATCACTGCAGCACCCAACGGAGATATTTACATTGCGACGAATACTCCACCCAGTAAAATTATTCGTGTACGGAATGTGACCACCGTGCCTGTTTATATGAGCGATTACAGAATTAGTTGCAACCAGGGGAAAGCCCAATTGAACTGGACTACACAGGCGGAAGTTAAAAACAGGCACTTCCTCATATACAGAAGTATGGATGGCGTTAATTATGACCTGATTTCAACATTGGCCTCAGCAGCTCCCGGCGGAACTTCGGATATCCCACATAGTTATAGTTTTACAGATAATTTTATTGGCTCCGGTCAAATGTTTTACAAAATAGTTGGTGAAGATCTGGATGGGCAAAGAAAGAGTTTTGAGGTGTTGGCTTCTCCTTGTCAGAATGGTGCTGGTGATATCAGGATAATCCCCAATCCCGCTACTGATCAAACATTGATTACACTTCCCAATGCGACAGACTTTTTTAACATCAGCATATTGTCAACAGAAGGTAAACAGCTTTTTACTTCAGTTGCACAAAGGAATTCATTGAATATATCTGTTGGTAAATGGCCTGCTGGTACTTATATCGTATCAATCACCAATCAGCGCAATAAGGAAAAGATGAATAGAAAGATTGTGGTTGCCAGGTAGAAATATAAGGTTGCCCTTAAAAATAAAAAGTAACAATAAAAAAACTCCCGCCGTAGCGGGAGTTTTTTTTATAAGTGTATGCGTTAACGTTATGGTTTGATGAAAACACCTGCAGAGGCGATTCTGTTACCATAACCATCTCTGAGTACAACGAAGTAAGCTCCTGAAGCTACGTTCCTGAGATCAACCTTCATGAGGTTGTATCCGCGGTTAACAGCGTAGTTTTTAGAGTATATTCTTGCCCCACGGCTATCGAACACAGTGATGTTGTTGTTCATCACCTGGTTAGTATTGCGCAGGTAGTTGTAATAAGAAACAGTGAAGTTACCATTGTTCGGGTTAGGCCAGATGAACACGGTGTTGGTGATTGAATCAGTGATCACGAGTGCATCTGAAGTTCTGTTACAGAAACCACCTGCATCGGCAGCTTCTACAGTGTAAGAACCTACGTCTTCAACGGTAACCACGAGGCTATCAGAAGTGTTGGCGATGATCACACCATCTTTTCTCCAGACAAAAGTAAATCCTGTTGAAGGAGTCACCGTTGCTTTGAGTGTTACTGATCTTCCTGGCAGCAGGCTGGTGATAGCCGGCGTAGCAGTAAGGGTAACAACAGGCAGTGGATTAGCTGTAACGTTGATGTTGGCGGTGTTTACACAACCATTGCCATCTGTACCGGTTACAGTGTAAGTAGTAGTAACAGCCACAGAAGGGTTGTTAGGATCCACGATTGGATTTACCACAACCGTACCACCGGTGAGGTTACCAGGAACCCAGCTGTAAGTGCTTGCACCAGCAGCAGAGAGTGTAACAGGCGTACCTGTACAAACATTTGTTTCGCTGGCAGCAGCTGTTACGTTAGGCAATGCATTTACCGTAAGAGTAGCAGCATTAGATGTGTTTGGTGTTGTACAGGTTGCATTAGAGATCAGCACCTGGTAGAGGTTACCGTTGCTTGCAGTAGTAACTGCAGTGAGCGAAAGGGTAGCCGCAGTAGCACCTGCAACATCCGTATAAGAAGTACCACCGTTGGTACTAACCTGCCATTGGTAAATAGTAGCAGAAGAAGCAGCTACAGTAAAGCTGGCATTACCACCATCGCAAACAGCTGTGTTGGCTGGTTGAGTAGTAACAGTAGCCGGACTAACCACGTTGAGTGTAGCAGCATTGGAAGTAGCCGCTGGTGAGCAGGTACCGCTAACCACTACATGATACTGATAAGCATTCAAAGCAGCAGCAACACCAGTAATGCTGTAAGCCGCACTGGTAGCGCCTGCGATGTTAGAGAAAGTAGTACCACCATCCGTACTTACCTGCCATTGGTAGGCAATGTTTGTACCGGTAGCAGCAGCTGTAAAGGTTACATCAGAACCTGCGCAGAGCGTAGCGCTGGTAGGTTGAGTAGTAATGGTAGGCAGCGCATTTACAGTGAGGATAGCTGCGTTAGAGGTAGAAGGCGTTGCACAGCTAGAGCTGGTAACGATCACCCTGTAACGGTTACCACTGATCGCAGTAGTAGCAGGAACACTGTAAGTAGCTGAAGTAGCACCAGCGATGTCGGTATAAGTAGTACCACCATCGGTGCTTACCTGCCATTGGTAGCTGAGACCAGAACCACTGGCAGCCACCGTGAAATCAGCATTCACACCTTCGCAAACGGTAAGGTCTGTAGGTTGAGTTGTAATGCTTGGAGCGTTACCCACAGTAAGGGTTACATTGTTGGAAGTAACGGTACCAGGGCAAGCACCGGTAACGATTACATGATACTGGTAACCATTCTGAGCGATGGTAATACCTGTAAGCGTATAGGTAGCACTGTTAGCACCAGCGATGTTGGTGAAAGTAGTACCACCATCTGTACTGATCTGCCATTGGTAGTTAAGACCTCCACCAGAACCGGTTACAGAGAAAGTATTGTCACTACCAGCGCAAACAGTTGCATCAATAGGTTGAGTAGTAATGCCAGGAGCTGCATTCACGGTAAGGGTAGCGGCATTGGAAGTAGAACTTCCGCAAAGCGCAGAAACGATTACATGATAGAGGTAACCATTCTGAGCAGTAGTTGCACCTGTTACAGTATAAGAAGTTCCGGTAGCACCAGCGATGTTGGTATAAGTAGTACCACCATCAGTACTTACCTGCCATTGGTAGGTTAGACCACTACCGGTAGCGACTACACTAAATGGAGCATCTTCCGTTGCACAAACAGTATTGTTAACCGGCTGTGAAGTGATAGCCGGAGGCGTACCAGGAGCAACGATGTAAGAAACAGTTTGTGTTTGAACTGTAGCACCGGCAGTACCTGTAACAGTTATATTGTAAGTTCCGGGTGATAATGTATTGGTATTATTCAATGTTACTGTTGTAGCATTACCCGGTGTTAATGGGGTAGGGCTGAATGAAACAGTAGTTCCTGCTGGGTTACCAGCTGCCGTTAAATTGATTGGCGTAGAGAATCCGCCAAATGCAGTAGTACCTAATGTAACGGATCCTGAAACAGGGCCGGCGCAAGCGATATTAGCTGCAGCCGGATTATTAAAGGTAAAACCGGCCGGAGGTACATCAATGGTAAAGTTGCTGTTTGAAATATCGAAGAAGATATTGCCTACTGCTTCCACTTTAATCCTGGCTGTAGTGATCGTACTTGGTAATGCTGGAACTGTAATGCTTTCACTACCATCATTTGCTGTACTGGCTAAAATTACAGTAGGGTAAGTTAAACCACCATCTGTGGAAAGTGAAATTTTTACGTCTGCAGCATTCACTGGTGCAGCATTGGTACCCGCAACATTCCAGGTTACGGTTTGTGTGGTTCCGCCTGTCCAGGTTTCACCTCCATTCGGAACAGCCACCGTGAATGGCGTAGTTCCTACTACGTTAACCTGGAATACTGAAGTTGTCTGGCAACCATCACTTCCTGAAGAAGCAACGCCGCCACCACCAGCTCGGTTATCCCTTACTGTTAGTTTGAATTTCATTGGTCGGGCAACCGGAGATAATACTTCACCTTTTAAACCGCCCATTGCAGCCGGAGGGTTTGCAGGAAATCCTGCAAGTATCACAGCTATATCAGGGAATGTTCTTGAACCAGTGGCTTTCGGAAGTCTTGATTTAAACAAAGGAACCGTATTGCCGGCAGGGGAAGTTAAGCCGACATTCCAGCCAGAACCCGGACTACCCAGATCCCATTCTTCCCAGCAATAACTTAATGCATCACCATTGGCATCCGTTGCTGTACCTGTTAAGGTGAACGGTGTATTCGGTGGAATGCTCAGGTTATTGTTTGGTAACGGATCAATAACAGGCAAAGTGTTTCCGGTAGGTGTAAGTACACCACAGCTACCACCCGTTCCCGTTAGATAGTTACTGATTTCATCAAAACTGATAGCATGGAAGGTAGGGTCACTATTGGGCTGAATATCCTGTGCACCGCAGATACCTGCATAAGCCATGATCGTAGTTCCACTACCTGGTTCATATTTCGTATTGTTAGGTGAAGCGCCGCAACCATTCATCGGGTGATTTCCACCAAACTGATGACCCATTTCGTGCGCTACATAATCAATATCGTATGCATCACCCGTAGGAGAAGGACTTCCGGTAATACCTCTTGCTTTCTGTGTAGTGTTACAAACAACACCCAAACCTGCGAGACCACCACCACCAGTACTGAAAGTGTGTCCGATATCGTAGTTCGCAGCACCGATATTTGTTGTAATAACCGACTGACTTTCGTTGATCAGCGTATTGGCATTGTTGTTACCATTGAAAGGATCAGTTGCAGCATTGAGGTATTCAATAATATTATTGTTTCCTACCAAAACCATTCTGATAGCGAGTTCTACTTCATACACACCCACCACACGGTTTACCGTAGTTACAATGGCAGCATGCAAAACAGCCGCGTTTGTACCTGCTGCAATACCCGGAGCTTGTGCATATTCACCGGTACAGGCAACCGCCAAACGGTAAGTACGCAGATCAGTTCCGCGACAGGGTGCAGCAATGTTCAGCAAACGATTGGTCGTTGCTGTTTCAGTAACATCACAATGAAAAAAAGATGCCCTGCTGTTGTCTCTTCTGAAATAGCTGATATAATTTTCTGTATTACCCACCGCATATGGATCGATGTAATACGTGCCACCTGGTCTTAATACCTGTGCATGAAAACCACGGGGCGTAAGATCAAAACGGATGCTTGCATAAGGATCATCAATTCCCTGTCCGGCAAATGTCCTGATCTCAGGAAATTTAGCTTCCAGTGCAGGTTCCTGTATGCTGCTTTCCCAGATCCTGAATGATGCCATTCTTCCATCGGGCATAGGAACTTGCATAACAGGCGCTGAATTCCGGTTATAAATGATTTCCTTTTCCTTTGGTGCAGACCAGAGAAAAGATTTCAATTGCTGAATCTCAGCTGATACCAACCTGAATTTTTCGGGCTTAATGACCCTGGTTGCGTTGGTTAATTTTAATGAACTTTCACTGATGTCAGAAAAATAGCTTTTCTGCGCAAAAAGTGCCGTACTCATTAAAAAGAATCCAACCGAAAGAACAAAATGGTGAAATTGTTTCATGGTGAATAGTTTGGTGAATGTAGATTTCAAATATAGCTTAAAACCACCAGCGGTGGCCTCAGATAATCAATTTAAGTAATAAATTATTTGAATGGTTATGTGTATAAAATACGCATTCAGAAAATCTGGATTCGTTCAACTAAAAACCATTCATAAAGATTATTTACCATTCAGGCGAATTATAGAAATAGATAAACGAAAATAATCGTAGATTGATGGAAAGTATAACATATAATCATTTTTAAACTTAAAGTAACCGCCATGAAATCAATCTTTCCATCTTCAACCAAACGAAGAGCAATTATTACAATGCTGTTTATTGGCTGTATAGCCTTTTCATTTCAGGATACGCCCATAGTAAACCAGATTCTGAATGAAAGGAAATCAGCACCCGATACCATTCCATCTTTGAAAAGAAAGGAGGCATTAACCATTACAGAATATAATAAAATGCTTACCGCCCTCAATGCTTCAATGGAGAATCTGGGTATTACATTATCTTCTTTGAATAATGATCTCGTAAAACAAAATACATTAAAAGCACTGGAGTCGATTGATATGGTTAAAATGTCTGAGCTGATCAGGCAATCAATTCAGTCAATAGACCTGGAAAAAATATTTGATCAGTCAAGTCAGGCAATCATTAATACCGATCAGGGATTATTAGACAGAGAAATATCCATGGCAATGCAGCAAGCACAAAAAGAACTTGCAACTGCAAGAAATGAATTGAGTTCAATCAAAATAGCAGAAATGGATATTGAAATGAAGAAAGCTGAAAAAGAACTTGAAAAAGCAAAAAGGGAGATACGCAAATTAGATATCAGTAAATTAATGGCTGAAGCCAGTAAAGAAGTAAAAAAAGCCAGTGCAGAAATGAACTTAACCAGCGCTTTGTTCAAGGAACTGGAAAAAGACGGACTAATCAATACAAAGAAAGGATTTACCATCCGGTTTGAGAATAAATATCTCTATATCAACGGAATAAAGCAATCAGAAATAACGACTGAAAGATACCGCAGATTTTTTACGGGAGATAAGTTTGAAATCATCATCGCAGCTGAAAACTAATCAGTTATTGAATAGCTGTATGAAATCCTTGCTGTACTAAAAGAAGGATACAATATTTGAAGGATGTGAACGTTAATTTCATGTAACCCCCATTTTTTTTATTTTAAAATGTAACCTCATGAAAAAACTCCTCGCAAACGTATTCGCATTTTTTGGCTGCTACAGGGTTTCAGGATAAACCATAGCAAGTCTTTCAATAAAATTTCAAGTCCCTTTCCGGGACTTTTTTTATGAATTTCCTTCTGTAAAAGGATATCCTTCCAGCATAAAACGTAGCTAACAGTCTATTTACTATCTTTGCAGCATGACAATCGAGCAATTAAAGGTTATGAGAGACCGTGTAGTGGTCTTGAGGAGGTTTCTTTGACGTCGCTAACAGAGAAGCTAAAATAAACAACGACAAACAATTATCACTTTCACCTGGGTTCTGGGACGATAACGTCCGGGCCACTGCTATTCTCAAAGAAATAAAGAACAATGAGTATTGGGTAAAGATGTTCTACGATGTTGAATCATCCGTAGAGGATTTTGCTGTACTATTCGATTTCTGGAAAGAAGGAGAGGCCGCTGAGGAAGAAGTGAAAGAGGCTTTTGAAAAGGCCAATAAGGGTATTGAAGAAGCTGAATTTAAAAGTACATTAAATGATCCTACGGATGCCTTGCCGGCGGTTCTGCAGATCAATAGTGGCGCAGGGGGTACCGAAAGCCAGGATTGGGCTGAAATTCTGGCCCGTATGTACCGTATGTATGGTGAAAAGCAGGGTTGGGCAGTATCGGAGCTCGATTGGCAATGGGGCGATGGCGCCGGAATCAAAACCTGTACTTTTCAGTTTGATGGTCCTTTTGCCTACGGTTTTCTGAAAGCTGAAAGTGGTGTGCATCGACTGGTGCGTATATCTCCATTCGATAGCAATGCAAGGCGACATACTTCTTTTGCCAGCGTATATGTGTACCCGTTAATAGATGATAGTATAGAAATTGAAGTTAATCCTGCTGATGTAGAATGGGCCTTTTTCAGAAGTGGAGGAAGTGGCGGACAAAACGTAAATAAAGTTGAAACTGCGGTGCGACTTACACACAAACCAAGCGGAATTATAATCGAATGTCAGCAGGCACGTACACAAGGAGAAAACAGAGAAAAAGCCATGGCAATGTTGAAAAGCCGGCTTTATGAAGAAGAAATGCGGAAACGTCAGGAAGCAATCGATTCAAAAAATGCCAGCAAGAAAAAAATTGAATGGGGTTCACAGATAAGATCATATGTTTTCCATCCTTATAAAATGATTAAAGATCACCGTACCGATTTTGAAGTGGGAAATGTTGGCCCTGTAATGGATGGTGAAATAGATGGGTTTATCAAGGCGTATCTGATGAGCGAAAAAGAAAGTGAAGTCTGATAATTTAATTAGCTAATTGGATAATTATCTAATTAGCTAATTAAAAACTAAATAAAGTTCTGTCACATAAAAGATTATTTCTTAAAGTTCTATTATACATTCCGCTTCTGTCCATACTTTGACAAATAAAGATCTGTATGGCTTATTATCAACAACCGAATGCTATTGTAGAACTATCATTCAGATTTGCATTAAAGATTGTTCGTTATACCAGCATCCTTGAAGCAAACAGAAGATATGTTATTGCCCGGCAGCTATTGCGCAGCGGAACAAGTGTTGGAGCCAATATACGGGAGTCTCAAAATGCCGAAAGTAAAGCTGATTTTGTGCACAAGCTAAAAATATCAGCTAAAGAAGCCGGCGAAACAGAATACTGGTTAATGTTGTGCAGAGAGTCAGACTATGGGTATTGTGAAGATCTGATAGCCGATTGCAGAATTATCATAAAAGTGCTGTCAAGAATCATTGCTACTACTAAGAATACATACTTGAAAAAAAATAAATAACTTCCACCCCTTAATTTAATTAGCTGATTGATTAATTGTCTAATTAGCTAATTAAAACCAGTCTAAAAATAGCAACAACTTCATTCCAGTATAAATACAACAACTAATAACACACTTGAAAAAATATTAATAACTTCCACCCCTTAATTTAATTAGCTGATTGATTAATTGTATAATTAGCTAATTGACTAATTAACTAATTAAAAAAAATAAAACCATGCAATACGGAGACTTTTACTATCCACTTCCTGCCAATGAACCGGTATTGAGCTATGCTCCCGGATCTGCTGAAAAAGCAGCATTAAAAAAAGCATTGAAAGAACTCAAGTCTGAGAAAATTGATGTTCCGATGTACATAGGTTCCGAAGAAGTAAGAACCGGAAAAACCATGGAAATTCGCCCCCCGCATGAACGCAAACATCTCCTTGGAACTTTTCATATCGGTGAAGCAAAACATGTTTCCAAGGCCATCAATGCAGCCCTTAAAGTAAAAGATAAATGGGCCAATATGAGTTGGGAAAACAGGGCGAATATTTTTTTAAAAGCTGCTGATCTGCTGGCAGGAAAATACCGCCCCTATATCAATGCCACCACCATGCTTGGTCAGAGTAAGAATGCATTCCAGGCAGAAATTGATTCAGCCTGCGAACTGATCGATTTTCTCCGTTTCAATGTTCATTTTCTCAGTGACATCTATCGCCAGCAACCCATCAGTGGTGCAGGCATGTACAATAGAATGGAATACCGCCCACTCGAAGGTTTCGTTTTTGCATTAACGCCATTCAACTTTACTGCCATCGGTGGCAACCTGCCTACCAGTGCTGCTATGTGCGGTAACGTAGTGATCTGGAAATGCGCCAACACTCAGGTTTACAGTGCACAGATGTTTATGCGCATTTTAAAAGAGGCCGGATTACCGGATGGTGTCATCAACCTGGTATTTATAGATGGACCAACCATCGGAGAAGTGATTTTCAACCATCCCGATTTTGCTGGTATACACTTCACCGGTAGTACCGGCGTTTTCAATAAGATGTGGGAAACCATCGGAAAGAATATGGGTATGTACAGATCTTATCCACGAATCGTTGGAGAAACGGGAGGTAAAGACTTTGTGATTGCTCATAAGTCAGCCAACCCCGACGTAGTAGTAACCGCATTGGCCAGAGGAGCATTCGAATACCAGGGACAAAAATGTTCTGCTGCTTCCAGGGCTTATATCCCATCCAACATCGCTGCTGAAGTGAAAAGGAAACTGGTGGAAGAAGTAAAAACCATGAAGATGGGGTCGGTAGAAGATTTTACCAATTTCATCAATGCGGTAATAGATGAAAAAAGTTTCGATAAGCTGGAAAGTTATATCAAAGGTGCCCGCAAAAGAGACAGCAAAGCTAAAATCTGGATTGGTGGTAAATGCGATAAAACCGATGGCTTCTTTATTGAACCTACTATTATTGAAGCAACCGATCCGATGTATGTTACCATGTGCGAAGAATTATTCGGGCCAGTACTTACTGTATATATCTATGATGAAAACAAGTTTGAAGAAACTTTAAAACTGGTTGATAACACCTCCGGTTATGCGCTAACTGGTGCTGTGATCGCACAGGATCGTTTTGCTGTTGAGCTCGCTACCAACAAGCTCCGTAACAGTGCCGGAAATTTTTATATCAACGACAAACCAACCGGAGCCGTTGTAGGCCAGCAGCCTTTTGGTGGCGCACGTGCCAGTGGTACGAACGATAAAGCCGGTTCTATTCTGAATTTGTATCGCTGGTTGAGTGCCCGTACAATTAAAGAAACTTTTAATCCACCAACAGATTATCGTTATCCATTCATGCAGGAGAAATAGTTTTTCTGAGTTTGGGTAATAGTATATAAAGAAAAGCTGAACATTCAGTTGCCGATCAGATACTAACAGTTACGTATAACTGTAATTTTTGATCAGGAACATAAGGATGTTCAGTTTTTTTATTTGGAATGCTCCATTTCCAATTTTTCCGGTTTTATTGCCCGATATACATTTTGTGTATAATATGTGAATATTCCCGGGGTTACATTATTAAGGAAACGGTATTAACAGCAGTATAGCCGATTTTTAACCAGATAACTTAAATATGACTACAACTAAAGTTTCTTTTAAATTACCCGCTTCTTATGTGGCAGGAGCTTCCCATGGCATTTTATTAGGAGAATTCAATAACTGGAATACTGAAGAAGGAATTTATCTCGAAAAAACAGAGGATGGCTCTCTGGTAGCTGAACTCACCCTCACCGCTGGCCAGACATACCAATACAGGTATCTCCTGAGCGATGGCAGATGGGTAAATGATGATAGCAACAAGGCTTTTTCTGAATTATATGGTTATACCGTTGAGAATTGTATCGTAGAGGTTCCAGTACCGGTAAAGAAAGCAGCCCCTAAAAAAGCAACGACTCCAAAAGCGAAAACAGTTAAGAAAGCAAAGGATGTACAACCAGATGACCTCACGAAGATTGAAGGCATCGGCAAAAAAGTAACAGCCTTGCTGAAAGAGAACAATATTCTGAGTTTTAAAGATTTAGGCAAATCCTCAATAAAGAAATTACAACAGATCCTGGATGAAGGCGGATCAAAATTCAACCTGCACAACCCTGCAAGTTGGCCAAAACAGGCAAAACTGGCCGCAGCAGGTAAATGGGAAGAACTGGAAACCCTTCAGAAAGAACTGGTCGGTGGAAAGTAATCCATATAATATTATAAGAAAAGTCTGCCAGCCGGCAGACTTTTTTATTTGCATATCCATCCCCGAATCTTTGTTAAATTAGCGCATGGAAATTCTGCTGTCCAAAGTTCAGTTACAATTAACACTCAAAAGACTGGCACACCAGCTTCTGGAAGAAGTAAGTGATTATGATAATATAGTATTTATAGGTTTACAACCCCGGGGCATCCAGGTTGCCAACCGTATCATAGAAATAGCGAAAGAACTGGCTGCAGATAAGCCCATTCATTATGCCGTCCTGGATATAACTTTTTACCGGGATGATATCCGCAATGAACTCCATATACCCCGGGAAACGAATCTGCTCCAGTCAATAGAAGGGAAAAAGGTCATACTGATTGATGACGTATTATATACCGGAAGAACGATCCGGGCAGCATTGGATGCACTCCAGGACTTTGGCCGGCCACAAATAGTAGCGCTTTGTGTATTGATTAACAGGCGTTTCAGCAGAGAATTGCCCATACAACCCGATTTCTGTGGCATGGCCATCGATACCAATCCAGGCCAGAAAGTAAAGGTAGAATGGGATCGGGAAGAAGTTATTTTATATTGATTGGCCTGCCTGGTTTGCTATTTTTGTTTCTTTTGAGCTCCATTTTCTGATCAGAGCATCACTCCATTTACGCCACTTTTTGTGTTTTTTTACCCTCCTGAGAAATTTTTTTCCAATTTTTTTTTAATTTTTTTTCGGATCGCTCAATTGACTACCTGAATTTGGACACAATTCAGAATTGTAAACGATATTTTTTTAGTTTTCAATCATTTAACGTAAACAAATGCGCAGTTCTCCTCGAAAAAATGGATGGTAATTTCACTAGAAAATGAGTTTTTTTTGAGCGATTTATCGCAATTAACCGTAAAAATACTGTCGAAAAGCTTGCATAATTCAAAAACGCGTATTATGTTTGTATTCGAAATCGGAACACAGCTTACCTCAAACGATCCGGTTTCACCCCGTACCAATCCCATCTCCTTCGAAAGGCTATAATCCGGCTTACCGCCACCTCCTTTGATGACCGTTTTTTTTCTTAACCCCAAACCACAAAGAAAATGAAAACGATCACTACACTTTTCAACGTATGCATTATCGCAACGTTAATGACTTTCTCTCTGAATTCAGCTAACGCACAAACAAGTTGCAATTCTCCAAGATTACAGTTCTCAAACCCAACATTGGTTTCTGGTACAGCATTATCTGTTGGAGCTATCTACAAGTTCCCGAATGTAATGGCTGGTGTTGATGCTTATATTAAAGTAGTTTCTGCTACAGGTGGTGCTTACCTGGTGAGCATGGAAAATCCTGGAACCGGTTATCCTGATGCCTGGCAGCCAATCATTGGCGGACCTAGTTCACCAAGTGGTAATCGCTCAGCTATGAAATTTGAAATTAGTTTTAAAATGACTTCTGGTTCAAACTATACTTTCCCATGCCTTGATATCTCTAGCTATTGATGTTGATGGTGATAGCAACCGTATCGGTGAATATGTTGAATCTGATGGTCACTATTCATATTCTGTACCAAGTGGATCTATGCTGGTGAATACAAGTCTGGGTTCTGGTGCGATTCGCCTGCAAGGTCCAAGGGCAACTAAACCAGGAGTAGATACTTCAGCTTTCGATGTTCGTGGTAATTTTTATTACAATGGTCGTGAAAAAATCGAACTCACTTTAGGTTCTTATATATACCCAATGGCTTCATCAGGAGGTGTCTTCAACAGACCGTATGGGTTGTGTTTATTTCAAAAAGATTGTTGGTTCATTTCTTGTGTTACCTGTAACCTGGGTTTCTTTCGATGCTAAGGGTAATGATAAAAAAGTAGTATTAGATTGGGTTACTGAAAACGAAACCAGCAATGATCATTATGAAGTTGAACGTTCTTTCGATAACAACGAATTCAAAACAATCGGTTTGGTGATGGATGCTATCTCTAGTGTACAACAGCAGGTAAAGGCTTACAAATACATGGATAATTCAGCTGAATTAAAAGGTCAGTAAAATTGTTTACTATCGTTTGAAGCAGGTAGATGCTGATCAGCAGATCAACTTACAGCAAAGTAGTAGCTGTTAAATTACATGGCTGAAAATGGAGTTGCAATGCAAGCTGGTCCAAATCCATTCGTAGACAGGATTAACATCGGTTTCGAAGCAGCAGCGAATGGTAACGCAGAAATCAGGATCACAAACATCGCCGGAAAAACAATGATTACTAAAAAATACAATGTCAGCAACGGTTACAACAACCTGCAGGTAAATGGTTTGGGGACCCTTTCGTCAGGAATGTACATGGTACAAGTGTTTGTAAACGGTGTTGCAATGGATACACAAAAAATGATTAAAAACTAAAACAAGTAAGAAAATCATTTAGTCAAACAAAAGCAAGAACAAGAGAAGCTGCCCAATAGCAGCTTCTTTTTTGTTTTTAGCCCTTTTCAACTGCTTGTTTGTTTTTATATTTTGTGTTAGCTTCGCTGCTTAATGCAACTATCTACCAAACATCTCCTTGGCATTAAAGATCTTCCCCCACAGGATATTTCATTGATTTTATCAACTGCCAGGCAATTCAAAGAAGTTTTGCAAAGGCCCATTAAAAAAGTACCCTCACTGAGAGATGTAACCATTGTCAACCTGTTTTACGAAAATTCTACCCGAACCAGGATTTCATTTGAACTGGCGGAGAAAAGACTCAGTGCCGATACCATCAATTTTTCTGCATCAGGTTCATCTGTTTCCAAAGGGGAGACTTTGCTCGATACGGTGAACAATATCCTGAGCATGAAGGTAGACATGGTGGTGATGCGCCACAGCGCAAGCGGTGCACCTCATTTCCTGTCCAAACACCTGCCCTCTACAGCCATCATCAATGCAGGAGACGGCATCAATGAACATCCTACACAGGCTTTACTGGATGCGTTCTCTATCATTGAGAAAACCGGTACACTGGAAGGTAAAAAAATATTACTGATCGGAGATATCATGCATTCAAGAGTTGCATTGAGCAATATTTACCTGCTTAAAAAAATGGGAGCAGAAGTGATGTTGTCTGGTCCACCAACTTTAATCCCTGTACACATCAGCAAAGCACTGGATGTACAGGTAGAATACAATCTTAAAAAAGCGCTGCAATGGTGTGATGTGGCCAATGTGTTACGCATTCAGCTGGAAAGGCAGAACCAGGTATTATTTTCATCACTGCGGGAATACAACCTGGCTTATGGCGTTTCAAAAAAACTACTGGATGAAGTAAACCGCGACATTGTTATCATGCACCCGGGCCCGATCAACCGGGGAGTGGAAATCGACAGCGATGTAGCGGATGGCAACCACTCCATTATTTTACAACAGGTGGAAAACGGAGTAGCCGTAAGGATGGCTGTTCTTTACCTGCTTTCCGGGAGAACGCTGGAATCATAACCATTTTAAAATCAAGTTTCAGCATTTTCTGTTATCTTGAACCTTTGCATTGTTAATCTAAATTGATTTATGTGAATCGTATCTGCCTGTTTCCAGGAACTTTCGACCCGGTAACATTGGGTCATACCGATATTATCGACAGGGCCCTGCCTTTGTTCGACAAGCTTTATATCGGTATCGGCCGCAATGTAAATAAACAACCGATGTTCAGTGAGAACCAACGGCTGCAATGGCTGAATGAAATTTACAGCAGTAACAATAAAGTGGAAGCTCTGGTGTATGATGGGCTCACCGTAGATTGCTGCAGAAGAGTAGGCGCAGGTTTTATACTCAGGGGAATACGTTATGTAAATGATTTTGAGTATGAAAAAGCCATTGCCGATATGAATCGCAGCATTGCCGAAAACATTGAAACCATATTTCTTACCTGTTTACCACAGTATACTTCAATTGCGTCTACGCTTGTACGTGATGTACTGAAAAACGGGGGAGATGTTTCCAAGTTTCTTCCTGATAGGGTTAACCAGAGTATCAAAACGCATAATTTCCTTTCTTGAGCAATATTATCTGGTACAATAAAGCACTCAGTCTGCCCGAAGTAAAAAGTCTTACCCCCAATACCATGGGCGAATACCTCGGAATGGAATGGGTAGCCATTGGCGCCGATTTTCTGTCTATCCGGATGCCGGTAGATCACCGCACCCACCAGCCTTATGGTTTACTGCATGGAGGTGCCAGTTGTGCACTGGCCGAAACGGTTGGAAGCGTTGCCTCTTATTTTGTAATCAACCCCGAAAAGTTTATCTGTGTAGGCCTCGAAATCAATGCCAATCATGTAAGGGCTGCAAGAGAAGGTTTTGTAACCGCTACTGCACATCCCGTGCACCTTGGCGCCAGCACCCATGTATGGGATATCAGGATAAAAGACGATCATGAAAAGCTGGTATGCATAAGCCGTTTAACGGTAGCTATCCTGAAGAAAAAATAGTTTTTTTCGGATAGGCAGTAACGTTATTTGTTAATCTGAAGTAAGATTTTCTGCAGTGCTTCTGGTTGCTGTGTACCAATGAGGATTTTTTTTCCGTTCTTCAATTCCAGTTGCAAGCCCTTTATCTCCTGATACATTATAAGCCAGCCCCATGCTGCCTCCTTTCAATCCCCATCCACCATATTCCCTGATCGGCTGATAAGTTCTTATATATGCTTTCTCAATCTCATTCCACTCAAAAAATTTATACTTCAAATGAAAAGGGAAAAATCGGATATAGATTCCTTTTTCATCGATCAGTGTGGTTATGCCCATCCGGTAAAAGACCAGCATAACAAGCGCATAAAGCAATGTTGCAAGGATCAATCCGCTATCACTCATCGGTTTGTCGCCAAAGGGTACTCCTTTTATTATTTGCTGATAAATGCCGATTAAGAATACAGAAAATACCAGCAGGAAAATAATCCAGAGCCACCATTGACGGAAATATTGGTTTTCTTTAAAAAGATAATTCGGTTCACTCATTCTTCAGCATAATTGAATGCATGAAATTAAAAATACTGGCCAGAATAAAAATGATGTGTATCGTCAACTTTTAAACTGTTTTTCAGAAACCAGGTTTTGAATTTTTCCCAAACATCCGGATGTTTTTCCTGCCAGCTATCAAATTCTTTTGGATTTCCTTTCATGAATATCCAATGGTTATAGGCTTCAAAAAAATTCAGTTTAATCAGTTCCTGGTGATAATCGAATAGAATATTGGGATATTCTGCATTTCTTTTTTCAGTGAACCAGCGATCAGTAAAGGATTGCCGGATGCTATTAAGTGAATTGATATCCAGTTCCTTTTTACTGCTGAGTGAAAAAGGGATAGTAGCCATCGTCATATCAATTTCAAACACCAATGGAAAAGGAACTTTATTGCTGTTGTTGGTACTAACTGTCATCGATTTGCTGAAACTTACCGAAGATTTATTTTCACCTCCGATTTTGATGGCATCATTGTATGTTGAATAAAGCAATTCACTGATCTCTGCCGTACGACGTGAATTTTTTTCCAGGTTCATGAAAATTTCCCCGTAAATGATTCCCCAGATTCTTTCTGTACTCGCACAGAAAATCCTGGAAAGCCTGTAATAGTTGGAAGCGAATTTCGGACTCACCTCAATGCCTTTTTCATAAAAAGGAATCGATTCAAAATATTGTTTTTTATTCCAGAACATATTTCCCTTTTCAAGGTATAGTACTCCGGAAGAAGGAAATTTTTTCAATCCTTCATCATATGTTTTCATTGCATTGGTGCTGTCGCCCAGCATGTCATAAACATTCCCCAGCATCTGGTAACACTGGTCATTAATAGAAGGATAATTCAATAAAGAAGCATACACTTCTTTCGCTTTGGTATAATTTTCTTTCAGGTAATAGATATAACCCATTTCGTAAGGGTAATTGTAATTATCGGGATCCAGTTTTTTGGCTTCCTCCAGTAATAAAATAGCTTCCTCGTATTTCTTTTCATCAATATATTTTACAGCCTGCCTGCCTTTTATCAATGCTGTTTCTTTATTGGTCTGACTAAATGCAACCAGACTGAAAATACTAAGCGATAAAAAAATACAAAGCGATTTTAGTGAAGTTTTCATGGCAATTTGAAATTTAGAAGGCTTCCGGCCCTGTCTGAATAATTAATTAACTAAGGAGTATCAAAGAAAGTGCGCAATACATCTTTGATGGTTTCATATGTATTGGCAACGGGCTTTTTTATGTCTTTGGTTGAAATCCATTGAATTTCTGTAATGTCTTCTTCTGTTTGCGGTTGCAGTTGTTGTTTGCCACTGCAGGTAAAATAAAACCAGTGACTGATTTTCAGGATATGTTTACCGAATTCATCATAAGTATGGTAGGTATCGGTGATTTTCTTTTTTATTTTTAATTTTCTGGCGCCGGTTTCCTCTTCTATTTCCCTGGCAGCACATATTTCCGGCGTTTCTTTCTTTTCCATTTTGCCTTTGGGTAAATCCCATTTTCCACGGCGTAAAATGAATAAAATTTCCTTCTCGCTGTTTTGTACGATGCCGCCTGCAGCTTCTATTACGGTGAAATGTTTGAAGAATGCTTTTTTTAATTTTTCCAGGTCTTTGTTCCAGATAATGCCGGCATGAAAATCTTCTTTTTTAATCTCGTGCAACAAAGCATTGATGGCATGGGAAGAAAGCTCGTCAACAAAAATAACATCAGGGTGGTGCAGGAGTTCATTGAGTTCTTTATTCATTTCATCGCAGAGGTATACTGGTTTGTCTCCGAAATAAATTTTTACCTGCATGAGCTTCTTTTTAGCAGGATAAAAATAATCTTTTGCCCTAACATTACCTTGATTTAGGAATTATCTTTGCCACATGACAAATGAAAAAGCTGTTGCTGCAAGACTGCTTCAGGTTGGGGCTGTAAAACTGAGTCCGGAAAAGCCATATATCTGGGCAAGCGGATGGAAAAGTCCGATTTATTGCGATAACCGGAAAGTACTATCATTTCCATACGACCGCGATTTTATCAAGAGTGAACTTTGCAGTGTCATCTTTGAACAGTTCCCTGAAGCGGAAGCCCTGGCCGGCGTTGCCACAGCGGGTATTGCCTGGGGAGCCATGGCGGCAGATCAGCTGAAACTACCGTTTATGTATGTACGCCCAAAGCCAAAGGAACATGGCATGGGAAACCAGATTGAAGGCGTTGCTACAGCTGGTACAAAGGTACTTGTAGTGGAAGACCTTATTTCGACCGGGAAAAGCAGTTTGCAGGTTTGTGATGTTTTAAAAGAAGCAGGTGTTGAAGTGATTGGAATGGTATCTATATTTACTTATGGTTTCAGCCAGGCAACGAATGCCTTTGAAAAAGCCGGAGTAAAACTGGTTTCTTTAACTGGTTATCAGGCTTTGATTGAACTGGCTTTGGAGCATCAGACGATATCCGATACACAATTGAATACATTGTTAAAGTGGAGGGAAAATCCTGAAACCTGGACCGGAAATCTTTAATTTTACATTTTAAAACATAGTGGTATGAAACTATTTTCACTTTTATTGATCGCTGTTTTCGGATTCGCATTAAACAGTCAGGCTCAGCAAAAACCAGGTAAAGCAGTTATCAATACGCCGGGAGTTCATTGTGATTATTGCAAAGACAGAATTGAAAATTATGTTTCAAGGCAATATGGTGTTACCTCAGTTAAAGTAGACCTTAAAAAGAAAACCACTACTGTAACCTGGATTCCCGATCGTACGAATATCGAAGAAGTGAAAGTTCATATTGCTAACAGGGGATATGATGCAGATGATGTGGAAGCAGAACCAACCATGTATTTCCGTTTACCAAAAGCATGTCAAACTAAACCTGCACCCCAGATTTCAGTTGCGGTTGATTCTACTGCAGTAACTACACCCGTTCAATAGACTGCAGAATAGATATGTATATAATCCGGCTCTGTTTTTTATAAAGACTCCGTATATTTTTTAAAATTATCGAGGATAGCCTGCCAGCCTTCCCGTTGCATTTCAACAGGATTCATGGTTTCGGCGTCGAACTTTTCTATCACCCGGGTTTTACCTCCATCTGCTGTAAAGTCAATGCTTACTTTTCTTCCGTCTTCAAGTTCATATTGAATCAGCTCTTTTGGAATGACAAGGCTGTAAATTCCTTCAAAATCAAAACCAAAACTGCCATCTTTTGCTGCCATAGTTGTTTTGAATTTTCCACCGGTTACTGGATCATTATCTGCATATGGCGCATGCCAGTCTTCTGAAGCATGGCACCATTGGGTAATATGCTTTGGATCAGTCCAGCTTTCCCATACTTTATCAATTGAAGCATCAACGGTTGTTTCAACGGTTACTTTTACAAACTGATTGTTTTCCATGATTCGCAAATAATAATGAAGAAATTTATTTCCTTACAAATATAGGCAGGCTGGCCGGGAATAGAAATGTGTAATCACGACATAAATCAGGCTTTTTGCGTAAGCTAAATTCAATTATCAGGCAAGAGTGTAATTAAAAGCTTCCGGTTGTTTTCAGGTAATCCTGGTTTAAGAGGTACAGGTATGGTTGATGCAAATGGTGAATGAATACATTTGTGTCACTATCAGCAAATTTTTTGTAATATTCATCAGATGCATGCAATATAACGGTTACGCCTGTTCGAACATAGTCCATGCTGTTGAAATATTCAGGAGCTTTAAAGCCGGTTACATATTTTCCGGTCATTTTGTAAACATATCGACCCAGGTATTTTTCATATTTGCGCCTGGCTTTATCGGTTACTTTATCCATCCGGTTGTACACATGTGTAAGCACAAGGTTTTTTGGAAACTTTTGTTTCTTCAGCATCTTGCGGGCATTTTTAAACGGGTTGGTGTTGTTAAAATCGCGGATGGTTTGAATGGAGAAAGGTGTTTCAGGAACCCAATCAGCACTGTTTACAACATTAAAGGCCCATCCATCCCTGGTCATGGCTTCATAGTCATAAGCAAAATATAGATTGCCCGGTTTGGGAGCTGCGCTGCAATAGGTTTTAAAACGGATATCTGCGGGTAGTTTTTGTTGCCGCTGTAACTGGTAGAGATAGGCAGTCAGCAAGAATGAAATGGCACCTCCCTGGCTATGTCCTGTAATGATCACATTCCTGGTTCCTGTTTTGTAAACCGAATCTAATTTTGGCAATATATCTTTTGAAAGATAGGCTGTCGCCAGCAGCCACCCGATATGAACTGCTGCTCTTGGGTTTTCTGCCAGTTGATAATCGAAACTATCGGTAGGGCCAAAACGAAGTGTACCTTTTGCCGGTACCATGGCTGCATAAAAATTAGCCAGCCAGCTTTCCATTTTCTGAGTAGTACCCCTGATGCTGATAACAGCTATTCCTTCATTGTTTGACCAGAAATCCCATAAATTATCCAATCCCATTACAGGTGATTGGTACAACTTCCTGAATTTAGCAGGTTCCGGGAACTGATTAAAATAAGTAGGATTGGCAGATGTTCTTGCCGATACAAGGATCAGTTCCTTGTATTCTGAGGCGTCAAATCCTGGTTTTAATTGCTGAGCTTCACAAAAGGAGCAAGCAAGTACAATCAGGCTCATCAGTATTATAGACCTCTTCAGCATACAGTGATTTTTAATTAAATATAATTAATGGACAGTATATAATGAAGAATGTATAACTCCCGAATGCTGGAAAGGTTTGTGAAATGAGCCTTTAGTCCTTGTAATAGTGCACACCGTTAGAACCTATCAGACATATTTTTCCTTTTATGTTTATATAATAAAGTCTTACGTATTGATAGGGTTGAGCATCATTTCTTAGAGATGATATGATTTTATAATGCAGGTTATTTTCTTCAAAAGGCTTGATAATGGCAGAATTTACGTCGTTTGAACTGACTTCATAGGCGAATGCAGCTTTGTATTTTTTATTGCTGAAAACGATCAGTTCATGTTTAGATAAAAATTCCGGAGTTGAATATTCAATCGGTACTGTCAGTTCTTTTTTTTCTGTGTCGAATAAACCCCATTTGTTTTTCTTTCGTACAGGTATAAACCGGAAGTTGAAATAATCTTTTGAATAACTGATCAGTTTGAATTCATCAAATTCAGCCGGCATGATGCTGGAATGTGTTCTGAAATACAATTCAAGTCCGTATTTATTCTTTGATCTGATCAGCCTTGCCTCTCTTAAACCATTGGAATAATAGGAGATTTTAAAAGAAGGATTTCCCAATCCGGTGTTCAGCGGAATAGAATCGGGATTGGTAAAAAAAGCCTGTTGAGGGTTTGCAATTGATTCAACGGCTGAATAGCTTTTAAGATCTGAGGTATTGTATTCAAAAAAGGGCTCCAGCGTTTGAAAATTGGTTTCAAGGGTTTCGGCATTTTTGCCAATAATGGTAATCTTATTATTCTTAAGTGCATACCATTCATAATCTTTATAGATTGGCTTCAGCATAAATAAATCCCGGTATTGTAATCTTCCGATGCTGTCAAATTCAAAAGGAAGCAGGGTTTTATGATCGGGTACACTGTACAAACCATATTTTCCATGGATGCTCAGTACATAATCTCCATCATACTGATTCTTAAAATTCGTTATATCATTCAGGAAAACCTTTTTACTGCTGTCAATCAGTTTCCATAGTCCATTTTCTAAAGCAAAGAAACAATACTGTTTATTAGGGAAGCGACCACTGCAGCGGGTTATAGCATCATAAACTGGTTCTATGATCCATTTGCCATCCATATTGGCAAAGCCTTCTTTACCGTTCAGTACAGCATAGAAATCATTGTAACTGCTATGAACAGGGGCATAGGAAATGGTATCATAAAGTGGTGCCATTATTTCTTTGCCTTTTTCATTTATTACACCCGTTTTACCATTCTTAAAAACCAGCCATCGAAAGTTGTCTTCATTGTAGCTGACAGAATCATACTTTGGCTGGACTATGATATCGCCATTCAGGTTAGCGTATCCCCAAAGATTTTTGTCTCTGAAAGGGATCATAAATTCCTGGGAATAGCAGCAGGTGGTAAAAATGAACAGAAAAAGGCTGCTTAATAAAATTACAGAAGCTGATTTCATTTAGTAGGAAGGGATGATTTTTTAAAGAAAAGAGAGTTTTTGCCGGGTAGTATAGGTTAAAGGGAAGCTTTTGAACACACCAGCCTTTCCAACTTTAACTCTTCCAACCACTTTTATATTGACTTCTTTATTGAGCAGGGCCGTGATTCCGTTTTTAAGTAGGTTTTTCATGTCGAGGTCAATGACCAGGGGAATCGAAAATTGTTCCCGGCGGGGAACTTTAACCTGTACATCCTGGGCCGAATGACCAAGAAATGAACTGTCGACAAAAATGTCCAGGTCAGTCCGATTCAATTCCAACCCGAAATTGTTAGGATTATAATACACCACGTCGACTTTTAATTTGGCTGCGCTGAAACCGATATTCTCCAGTGAGAGGTTTTTAAATTCTCGGAATTCGAGATCTTTTGGAGATCTGCAGGATGACAGAATAGCAGGGTAGGCGAGTAGCAGGAAAATGAATAGCCGGATGTTTTTCATGTATCAATTTAAGGGAATAAAAATACGAAATCATCATCAGTCTGAAAAAATGCTTTTTTTACCCAACAGAAATTCGGGTTAATATTTTTAGTAAACGGGACTTTTTACTTTGCATTTTTAAATTTTAATTGAACTAATTTAGTTAGTAATAAATAAATATCGTAAATACATGATTTAAATATATTTATGTAGTTTATCGGCAATTTAAAAATATTTTATTATAATATATTTTAAGCCTAAATAAGCTCCAAAGCCAGAAAGCACTTTCTTCTTTTCACTTTTTACTTTTTTAGTTAGTAAACAACAGATTAACAGTTTATAATTGGCTTTAACTAATTTTAAATTTTATTTAAAATTTCAAATGACAATATTTACAAATATTTTAACCACCCTTTTCCCGAAATTTTCGATTTCTAAGGTGATCTGAGTTGTTCCAGCCCAATTGAAGCAACGGCTTTTAAATGGATTGCTATTCGATTTAAGACTGTCAATCTGACTATATAGGTTTTAGCCAATAATATTGAAAAACGAAACGGTGATTTGAGGATTTTTAATGATTCGTCTTGTTATTGATATATAATAATAGAAACAGCCTTTTTTGTAGCATATTTCAATCAAAATGAAATATTTTTAGATTTTATTTAATCCGGATCGATGAGTTGATTGATTTCCATCGAAGAAATCACCGATTTAAGTAGAAAAACTCGAAATATGGTAAAATTACTGTGCAGATGCTTGCATTTACCAAAAACTGTTTCTATGTTTGTGTCAGAAACAGGAAATGATCAATACCTCGGTTATTCCAGCTTTCACCTCTGATAATTCATCTCCAGCCGTCTAACCACTCCAATCGACACCTCTAACTGTCACTCCTACGGCAAGCCAGCTTTGTAACTCTAACCATCAGGAAATGTCTGGAAAATTTATAATATATTCTTTAAGCTTTTTGGTTGCATGCTTAACCACTGAATCAACTGCTTTTGCAGGTGGCAGTTCAGAAGGATACAGCTTTGGAAATCAGACTTCCCTACACATACAACAAACAGTACCATCATTCGAATTAAGTTCTTTCGGAATCAGTGTGAATGGCGAAACAGTATTGCTCAAATGGGCAACGACGAATGAAAACGGATTGAATCATTTTGAAATAGAAAGATCTGAAGATCAGCATAATGTAAAAGTAGCAGGGCTGGTTCTCGACGGATTTTCAAACAGTTCTGCAGGTAAAAATTACCAGTTTAAAGAACAGTTGAGCAAAACCGGTAATAAATGTTTCTATCGTTTGAAGGGAATAGATAAAAACGGGCAGATCAGTTATAGTAAATGGCTGATGGTAAAAAATGAACCGGTAACAAGAAAACGCAGGCGCAGCTGGGAGTCAGATATGTGCAGTGCAGGATCGGTTCAGCAACAACTCAGGTTATCCACACACTCAACAATAAGTATAGGATGCACAGACTGCACTACAGCAGGATTTGGTAAAAAACTGTATGCAGTTGAATGGACAAACCATGTTCGGGCTTAGGCCAGATCTGGTTGCCGGTAGCTACCGGTTCCAATAAACCGGTAGCTGCTCCTTACTTTTTCACGAGTGATAAAAACACCCATTATGCAAAACATATTCATTACACTAAGCAGAATGCCAGGCGAGTTTTTTCTGGTAAAAGTACCGTCAATGTTGAATATGAGTTGGAAAGGCAAGCCATTTCAACCGGCACCTTCCTACTGGGCACTGATACCTGTAAGGCTGGATGCAGCTATTAAAAAATCATCCGGTTCAGGAAAAAAGAAGTTATTGATTGATTTTACTGCCTGTTTATTAAAAAGGCATACAACATAATTATACCGGGAAACCGGCTCACGAAGTTTTCTTTGGGGGTTACAGAATCGCAAGATTCTTAACAAAGAGCTGCATGTCTATGCGGCTTTTTTTCTTTTTGTACGCCAATTGTCAAATTATACCTCAATGTTGGGAATATGTGGAATTTTGTCTTTAAATTTAGGCAGCAAATCCATCATCCATCGCGTCACCCTAAAGTTCGTTATACGTATATCATTACTAATTCACACTTTCCGCAATGAGGAAATCTATACTCCTGCTTATAACTGTTGTCGCAGCAATAAATTCTTATGCCCAGAGCTTTTCAAATAAAGGCAAAGATTTCTGGGTAGGTTATGGTTATCACCAGATTATGAATAATGGGAATGGTCAGCAAATGGTATTGTATTTTGCTACAGACCAGGTAACCAATATTACCATCAGCATTCCTGGGATCGGCTATACCCAGAACCTGGTGAGTGGAGCAACCCCAACAGTATTAACATCAAACCCGATTCCAAAAATTGGTGCACAGGATGCAAGGTTGGTTACTGCATCAACTGCACCAGAAGATAAAGGCATACATATTACATCCGACAAACCGATGGTGGCTTATGCACATATATATAACCAGAACGTTTCCGGTGCATCCATCCTTTTTCCAACCAACACCCTGGGTAAAGAATATTATTCTATCAACTATAAGAATACTTCCAATACCGACAATGCCAACTGCTGGTTTTATGTAGTAGCTACTGATCCGGGAACTACCACTGTTGAAATTACACCCAGTGCAGATGCCATCGGGCATCCGGCCAATGTTCCTTTTACTGTAAATCTTACCCAGGGACAGATATACAATGTGATGGGCGAATTAACAAGCAACTCAAATCCATTTACAGGAAGTGATCTTACCGGTTCAAAAATCAAAAGTATTCCTTCAGCAACGGGTGGCTGCAAACGCATTGCAGTTTATTCAGGAAGCGGAAGGATCAGTATTACCTGTGGCAATAACTCATCTTCATCAGATAACTATATGGTACAGGCTTTCCCCAAAGATGCCTGGGGTAAAAAATACCTTACTGTTCCTACCAGTAGTTTAAATAATAACGTATTCAGGATAGGTGTGGCTGATCCTGCAACCCAGGTGTTGTTAACGGCGCCCCAATTGCTGTACCCTTGATTAATAATTTTTATTATGAATTGCCACAAACAACGCTTCCGCAAAAAATAGAGGCTGATCTTCCGATCATTGTTTCACAGTACATCGCTTCCCAGGGTGGTTGCGGAAACCCTCCCCAGAATACCAACCCCGGAGATCCGGAAGTTATTTACCTGAGTCCGGTAGAACAGAATATTGCCAAAGTTTTGTGGAATGCAACACCGAATTTTAATATTACTCAACACTATTATAATGTAGTGATCCCGAATACAGGTACAGCGATCAGCTCATTCAGGTTGGATGGTGCACCTGTCAGTCCTGCATTGTTTACCGTGCATCCACAGGATCCTGGATTTTCTTACCTGAGTCGGCAACTAACTGCAGCTGGTGTGCATACGATTGAATCTGATTCAGGCTTTAATGCAATTGCATATGGTTTCGGAACGGCAGAATCCTATGGTTATAATGCCGGTACCAATATCAAGGATTTGTATAATTTTATTGCACCGATCAATCCATTCAGCATTTCACCTGATCCGGTTGCCTGTACCGGAACACCTTTCTTTCTTACCATCACTTTTCCATTTATACCAACCTCACTCAATTTTAACTTCGGAGGTTTTCAGCCAGCAGAATCATATCCGAACCAGGCAGCTGTAGACGGAATTTTTGAGAGTACCTATTTTATAGGTGCGAAGCAGGTATGGCGATATAAAATTCCACACACATTCACCTACTCACCGGCCAACAGTACACCTGGTTACCCGGTGAATGTGGTTGCCGGTACAACCAGTTCCGATGGTTGTGGTAATACTTTTGAACGGGATTTCGACCTGGCAGTGTATGATCCGCCGATTGCAAAAATGGATTGGTTCAACAATGGTTGTGTAACTGATTCTGTTCGCTTCAGGGATACCACCACATACCTTGCCGGAACTTATTCTTATAAATGGTACTGGGATTTCGGAGATGGCACTATCGATAGTGTTCGTTACCCGGTACATCTTTATGCTAACCCCGGAACTTATACAGTTAAATTTGCCATGATCAGTAACGTGGGTTGTTTCAGTGATACGGCTGTTAAAACAATTACCGTAACACGGGTTCCGGTTGCTGACTTTAATACTTCTACACCCATTTGTATGGGATCATCAATAACCTTTACCAGTACATCCTCCGCGGCACCACCAGGTAACCTGCAGAAATGGTATTGGGATTTTGGGGATGGCAATACGCAAACAATAACGTTGCCGGCTAGTAGCACTACTACCCATACTTATACGGCCTGGGGTAACCGAACACCTAAACTTAAGGGTGGAGACAAATAGTGGTTGCCAAAGTACTTTAGATTCTCTGCCGTTATATGTAGCACCTGTACCGGTAGCAAATTTTGTATTGCCGGGTGGATTGTGTCTGCCTTCCGATACAGCCAATTTTGTAAACAGCAGTACTGTTGCTGATGGAAACACAGCAGGGTTAACCTATCTATGGAATTTCGGAGATCCCGGCAGTGGAGCAAACAATACTTCAACGATTAAAAATCCCGAGCACTATTATACCAGCGGAGGTCCGTTCAGTATAAGTCTGGAAGTAACATCGGCACAAGGTTGTGTTCATGATACCACCAAAGTACTAAGCACCGTCTACCCGCAACCGGTAGCTGCGTTTACAGTAGCTCCTGAAAACTGTTTCAACATTGCAACTTCTTTCAGCAGCCAGAGCAGTGGCAGTGGCCAACCCATTACTAACTGGTACTGGGATTTCGGTGATGGCACAGCAATTGGCTCTGGTGTAAATACAACCCATACGTATGCTGCACCCGGTACATATACCATTAAACATTGGGTAAAAACTTCAACAGGATGTTACAGTGATACGTTGCCACAAACCATTACCATCAATCCTTTGCCTACTGTGAATTTCAGCAGTACAGCACCGGCCTGTGAAAACAAGACCATCAATTTTACTGATTTGTCTGTAGCCAATGCAGGAACCCTTCAAACCTGGTTATGGAATTTTGATGACCCAACCAGCGGCGCAGCCAATTCAGCCAATATTAATAACCCACAACATACTTTTTCTGCTGCAGGTACCTATTCAGTGTCATTGATTGTTACCACTACAAAGGGTTGTGTGGATACAGTGATTATAGACAAAACAATCAATTCAAAACCAGTTGCTGGCTATATCAATCCGGAAGTTTGTTTGTCGGATACCTACGCACAGTTTACCGATACGAGCAGTGTTGAAGGAGGAAGTATTACAGCCTGGCTCTGGAATTTCGATGATCCTATCAGTGGCGCATTGAATACTTCTACTTTACAGAATCCGCAACACAGTTACAGTACAATTGGAACCAAAAATGTAACATTGATTGTAACCAGCAACAGCGGTTGTACTGATACAACTACACAATCCTTCTTTGTGAATGGTGATATACCGGTGGCTAATTTTACCGTGTTTAATGAAAATGCATTGTGTGCGAATGATTCAGTATCTATACAGAATACCTCTACAGTGAATGTAGGCAGTGTGGTAAAAGTTGAAATTTACTGGGATAACCAGGGTGCGCCCGGCACATTTGAAACAGATGATTTCCCGGTTCCCGGAAAAGTTTACAGTCACCTGTATCCGAACTTCCAGGCGCCATTGACCAAAAATTATGAAATAAGGTTCAGGGCTTATTCGGGTGCAACCTGTATTCACGATAAAATCTACACCATAACGATCAATGCTGCACCTAAGGTGCTGTTCACAGCAATACCAGATACCTGTTTGTATATCGATCCATTCCAGATTGTACAAGCCAATGAGATAGGTGGTGTACCTGGTTCTTTCGTTTTCACTGGTCCGGGTGTTTCATCAACGGGTATATTTGATCCTTCATTGGTTGGACCGGGTTTATATACCATTAAGTATACCTATACTTCCAATATGGGTTGTATGGATTCTGCACAAAGACAAATCAGGATTCTGCAACCACCGGTAGCCAATTTCGGATTCAGTTTACCAACCTGCGAAACCAAGAATGTACGATTTACAGATTCATGTATTGCACCGGTAGGAGCGATTACAACCTGGACCTGGGATTTCGCGGATGGTACACCGTTAGTGGTACGGAATACCAATACACCGTTTACCCATGTGTTTGCCAATGCAGGAACCTACCCGGTTAAACTGATTGTTACAACAGATGACGGATGTAATAGTGTTGTAAAGATTAAAGATGTGCTGGTAAATCCTCAGCCAGTAGCTTCTTTCAATTTTACCGATACAGCCTGTTTACCTAATGCACGGATTGCATTTAACAATACTTCTTCTATTGCAGATGGTACGCAAAATACCTTCCGTTACTTATGGGATTTCGGTGATCCCGGAAGCGGATTGCAGAATGCCTCAACTGCATTGAATCCAACGCATATTTATACAGCAGTTGGGCCGTTTGCTGTTAAGCTAAGGGTGACCAGCGGTGCAGGTTGTGTAGATGATACGTTGATACAGTTGAATACAATACATCCACAGCCTAAAGCAGATATGCGTTTCAGTAAACCAAGTGTTTGCCTCGGCGACAATGTTCAGTTTATCGATCAGAGTGATCCAAAAGATGGTGTAGGAAGTGAATGGTACTGGGATTTTGGCGACAATGGAAATGCTACCAACCAGAGTCCTTTCCATACGTATGCTGAAACCGGAACTTACCCTGTACAGCTGTACATGGTGAACAGCTTTGGTTGCAACAGTGATACCATTACAGAGTCATTCAGCGTTTATCCATATCCGGTAGTTAGTGCTGGTCCGGATCAACTGGTACTCGAAGGCGAGAATACGATTCTCCAGGCTACAGCCACCGGTGATGATATGGTGTATGTATGGACTGAATCTACCTATCTCAATAACAGCAGTATCTTAAGGCCGACCTGTACACCGGTTAATGATATAACCTATACATTAACGGTTACGGGTAGAGGTGGTTGCCCGGTTGCCGACCAGGTTAAGGTGGTGGTTCTGAAGACGCCGAGAATACCCAATACATTCTCTCCGAACAATGATGGTATCAATGACCTCTGGGATATACAATACCTGAAAACTTATCCTACGGCCAGGGTTCAGGTATTTACCCGTACCGGGCAGTTGGTGTTTGAATCAAGGGGATACAGGGAACCATGGAATGGTACCAAGAATGGTAAACCATTGCCAATGGATACCTATTATTATATTATTGAACCAGAAAGCGGAAGAGCTCCGGTAACGGGCTATGTAACCATTATCAGGTAATGCAATGATGCGTTGCTTTTGTTTATCGTTTGCGTGGAAAGGTTGTGAAACTGTAATCTATGAAGTGTCGTTTTTTATTGATCATTTTTTCTGCAGTAATTGTCACTAACGTTACCGGGCAGTCGAAACCATCATATACTCAGTATGTACTGAACAACTATATACTCAATCCGGGTGTTACCGGCATTGAGAACTATATTGATGCAAAAGTCAGTTACCGGAATCAGTGGACGGGTATTAACGGAGCACCGGTTACCGGTTATTTCAGTATACATGGGCCCATCGGTAAATCAGATTTAAAAACTTCTGCTACTTCACTTGCTGTTGCAGGTGATAATCCAAGAGGAAAAGATTACTGGGAGCAATATGCTGCATCAGAACCACATCATGGTATCGGTATGGTGGTGCTAAACGATAAAGCCGGGTACATCAACAGGTGGTCGGTTTATGGTTCATACGCCTATCACAAACCAGTGGGAAAGAAAACTACTTTATCAGCCGGTATTAACCTGGGTGTTTCCAGTGTAAGCCTCGACCGGTCGAAAATTGACTTTGCCAATCTTGATCCCAATGATCCGGCTATCGGATATGCCAATAGCGAGCTGAAAAAAATCAAACCGGAAATCGGGGCAGGGTTGTGGTTGTATTCCAACCGATATTTTGCAGGGTTATCGGTTTTAAATATTATTCCGGGTAAATACAAATTCGTTAAAAGCAACCAGTACGGAACTTATTACAATCCCAATTTCTTCGCCACTTTCGGGTACAGGATGAATCTTAACAATGATGTGAATGTAATTCCCTCTGTGATGCTCCAATACTGGCAACCACAGTTACTGGGAGTGCATGCTAATCTTAAAGTGCAGTACCTCGATCTGATCTGGTTTGGTGGAAGCTACCGGTTTTCAGATTTTGTTTCAGGCTATTCTGCTATGGCAGGTTTGAATTTGTACAACGCTTTCAATATTAGTTATTCTTATGAAGTGGCCACTACAAGCAGATTAAAAAATTATACGGGCAATACACACGAGCTTATGATCGGATTCATCATCGGCAATAAGTATGGTGACACCTGTCCGAGAAATGTATGGTAAAATCAATTGCTTACTGAGCCTGCGGGATCTGGTAAATGGTGGAAGGAGATTCTATAGTATTACAACTATCCGTTACAGACAAGTCGGGCCTTGTTTCTGTTAACATCCACAATAATTCCGGCGTCCATTCTCCGTCTTTGTAACGCATCCGGTAAGCTTTCGTAATGGTTTCCCCGGTTTCAGAATTTTCTTCTTTGATGATAACTTCTTTATTATTGCTTTCTATGGCTGCAACAGGGGATACATAATTTTCTTCAAAACTGCTGAGTGTTGCTAATTCAGTATCTAAAGCTGGAAGCGATGTATTATTAGCAGGAACCTTGTTCATTCCAGATCCCGCATTTTCAGGTTTGGAAATCAATGCAACCGGCTCGTCCAGTTGTATAATTACCCCTGCAGGAAATGAACCCAGGTTCTTATTGGTTTCTTTTGTATTTCCAGGCGTGCTGATTTTAAAAGCTGCTATTGTTTCTTTATTTGCTTTTGTTATTTTTCTGAAGTTGATCAGATAGAGTGTAGCCATCACCGTGAGTGAAAGTGCCAGCAGCATGCTGAAGCCTGTAAAAACCGGGTACCGTTTATTATTGTATTGTAAATTCTTTTCTGAAGTGAAATAAACAATCCGTTTCAGCAGCTCCTTGTTTTTTAATACTGCTGCAAGCTGAAACGAACGTGCTGTACCCTTACTGGAGCGGGCAGTTTTTAACAGTGTTTCTGCATAAAGAATGCCCGGGTAATTGTAATTGAGTACCTGTACATCACAATTGATTTCTCTTTCTGTTTTTATTTTACGGGCAAGAATGCTGATGAAAGGATTGAAAAAATAAACATTACTGAAAAGCATCAGTAACCAGTTCAACAGGTAATCATGTTGCCTGATATGGGTGAGCTCGTGAATGATGAGTGTTTCTGCTTCTTTAATACTTAAGTTGTTTACCAATGAAACAGGTAACAAAATTACAGGCTTCAAAAATCCAAATGTTACCGGTGTGCTCACCATATTGCTGTACCAGAGTGTAACCTTTCTGCTGATCCCCATTTCCATCGCCCTTAAACCAGTAAATACCTTTAATTCAGCCGATGGTTTTATAATATTATTCCTGAAATTTCTTCTGAATGAAACCCAGTGTTGGAGTAGTGAACCAGTCTTGATAACTACCACTAACGAATACACGAAAAAGAGATAGGGTGCTATGTTTTGCAGAAAAGATTGATTACCTGCCATCGCATTGATACCCGAAACCAAAGAAGCGGTGAAATTGCTTTCATCTCTTGTATAATGGAAAACAAATGTGAGAATAGAAGTAAATAACTGAACCAGCATTAAAAGATAAAGCAGGTTTCTCCTGTAAGCGGGCGGTTGTTTGCTTACAATTCTGTTGAGTACGACATACAACAACAGCAGCAAAGCCGATTGCCAAATGCTGTGCACAAGCGTTAAACAGAAGCTGTAAGAAAACTGCATCATCGCCGTTGAAAATTATTTTTTATGTTTCAGTTCGTCAATCAGTTGTTGGATTTTTTCCAGTTCAGCATCACTGGTGTTGTGATGGCCCAATGCCTGCATTACCAGTTCTGTAGATGATCCGGCAAACAAACTATCGATCATCCGGTTTAAAAATTGTTCCTGTGTTTTTTCCCTGGTTACTGCTGGTGCATAAATATGGGTTTTGCTGCTATCATCCCTGGTTACCAGATTTTTTTCAAACATGATCTGCATGAGTTTCAGGGTAGTGGTATAACCGGCATCTTTGTATTTCAGTAGTTCTTCGTGAACGGTTCTAACGGTAGCCGACTGCTTTTCCCACAGGATAGAAAGAATCTCCAGTTCACTTTCTGTCGGCTTCACTGCTTTTGATTTAATCATATTACGATTTGTTTCGTACGCAATGTAAGAAATAATTCGTAATTGCGTCAGCCGCTCATAATTTTTTTATCGAATTTTTAAGAAGTGGGGGAAATAGTCTGATTACCGGATGAGGATAAAGCTGCCTTTTTTATCGATCAGTTCGCCCGTTTCACAAAAAGCTTCTATAATGTAAACATAGGTCGCTGCAGGTTGTGGAATACTGCGCAGTTTACCGTTCCAGCCCAGGTTACTTTTATTGGGAATGAAGTTCTCCTGATTGTAAACCAATTGACCGTTCCTGTTATACAAAGAGAAACGTTTGATGAATTTAATGCCCCTTGTGATCGGGAAATAGTTGTCATTTCTTCCATCATTATCGGGGGTAAAGGCGGATGGCATTAATATATAGGCATTGTTACACTGCACCGCAATCGTTACCTGGTCGGTAGCAATACAACCACTGTCGGATGTAACGGTTAACGTATAGGTTTTCAACCTTGTGGCAATCGCGGTAGGATTCGGACAATTACTGCAACTGAGTGAATCCGGTGGTGTCCATTCAAATAGACGGGCGTTGGTACTGTAATTGGGTGTAAAGTTGAATTGTGCAAAGTAAGGAAGTATTTTATCGGGTCCGGCATTTACCTGAGGTTTTGTATTTACGACCACCCTGATGTCCTGGTAGCTATTGAAACAGCCGACAGAATCTTCCAGGTTCGCCCGGTATACTGTGGTTCTGGTTGGGGAAGCCAGTGGATTGTAAACAGTTGAATTGTTTAATCCGGCTGGTGGAGTCCACGTAATTTTTTTATCAGCAGGCGCCACAGTAAGCTGAATTCTTTCTCCTTCACACAATGAGACGGAAGCAGGATTCAGTGTCGCAGTAAAAGGTTGGTACACTTTTACAACAGCACTATCTGAAACAGAACAATTAAAGCTATTGGTTGAAGTTACCAGGTAACTGGTCGTCTGAGTAGGATTAACCATGGTTGAGTCACAGGTATTGCAAAAAGCCGGCCCCTGAACGGATGGCGTCCACAATACATTATCACTGGTATAGGCGATGATTGAATCCCGTTGTCCGAGGCATAGTGTATCTACCCTTGGAATGATCCATAAGAAAGGCATTGGTCTAACTGCAACCGGTTTGATGAGGCTGTCTCTGCAACCGAATTTATCAATGGCAGTGAGCTTAACATTGTAGGTTTTGTGTGAACTGTATTGATAAGGTTGTGGTTCAAAGCTGCTGTCGTTTACAGGGAATCGGCCGAAATTCCAGTACCAGGTTTTAATGGTATCGGTGGGCTGGAATGGTTGGCTCAGGTTTCTAACGGTAAGCGGTGTATTAAGACAGATACTTGAAGGCATATCAAAATCCAACCTGGGACCGCGTACTGTGAGATTATGGCGCAATCGGATGGTATCTTTACAGTAGGCGTTACCGTTATCTATGACTACAAAATTATTATTGAAATGGCCTAGGCTGTCTGCTGTTAAAGTGAGCAGGGGATCAGTAGTTGGACCAACCTGTGTACCAATAACATTCCAGGTATATAAAGCAGCCTGATTGGTATAATTACTGCTTAACCTGAAACGGGTATTGCTGTTGATGCATATAGAAGTATCCGTATTATTCAATACCGGGTTGGCGGTGAATATCCTGGCAAAAGCTGAATCGATACATCCTGTAATATTGTCTTCCACCAGTAATTTGGTTCTGAATGCACCCGATTGAGGGAAAGTGTGAACCGGATCTGCTATCGTTACACTGGGCGTTTGATCTCCAAACCGCCAGATGATCGAAGATAGATTTCCGTCACTGGTATTGTTGAAGATGAAAGTCTTTTTATCGTTACAGGTATTGTGGTAATTGAAATTAGCGATGACACCAATTACTTCTACCTGCATACTGATGGTTGGGCCCGGACAATTATTGTACTTAGGCGTAACCGTTACAGTTTTAATGCCAAGAGAAGAAAATTTATGTTCTACAAATGTATCACTAACAGTAACAAAGCTATTGCCGCCGAAATTCCATTCATAACTATCGGCATTGGTTGCCCTGGCAATAAACTGACCTGCTTCTGAGCCACAGAAAACAGGAATAAGCGGATAGGCCACAAGGTTAGTGGGTGGAGTTCCGAATTTTACTGAATCAAAATTATATGTATTGGAACAGCCATCAGAGGTTTGAATGGTTAAAGAGGGTTGATAATTTCCTGCTGTATTGTATGTATGGTTGATGGAGCCTGAGTTGGTATTGGAAACTACTGCATCTCCGAAATTCCAAATGTAATTACTAACGGTACTGCCTGGGGGCAGAGTAATGTTGGTTGAAAAGGCGGTGGTTGCAGGAACACATCCGTCTGTATTCGTAATGGATGCACTGATTACCGGGCGTTCAACTTTTATGAGTTTGCTATACGTGGCATTGCAACCAAAAGTGTTGGTACATTTTAGTGTTGCAGTAAAATTGCCATAAGCATTATAAGTATGATCTGTTGTAGGTACTGTATTGTTTTCAATAGGAGTAGAATCGCCGAAGTTCCATTGATAGTTAACAATGCTTCCTGAACCAGATCCGGCAAAAGAAATCCTGGAAGGGGTACAGATAAAATCCCTGTCGGTTGAAAAGCCAGCAGAAACGGACGGCCTGATGGTAATGGTTTTGATTTTTTCAGCAGTAGAATTTTCATACACTGCAATCAGCCGGATGGTATAAGTGCCTGGTTGGTCAAATACAATTTCCGGATTGGCCATGTTGCTGTAATTGCCATTGCCGAATGACCAGAGATAACCCTTAGGCGTACCTGAAGAGTACTGAATGAACTGTACAACTGCAGGAGCACAAAACTGGCCGTTCTGTCCGGAATATGCAAAATCAGTCGTTTGAGCCGCTGCTGAAATACATATGCCAATTGAGCATAATATGGTAAGTATCAGTTTGATCTGATGCGGATTTATATATATTAATCTTAATAGGTACTATGATCTTTTACAAAAAGATACGGGAAACAAACTCCTGATTCTTAATAGGAATAGGAAATCAAAGTAGGAACAGTGGTTCCGTGGATCGGTAAAGCAATTACAAATATTACAAAAACTATTCCAATTAACAAAGCGTTGTGGCCAAATGTTGACTTTACTTATTAAAAACGTAAAACTACGTAACACAAAAAAAAACCGGCTATCAGCCGGCTTTCTGTGAATATTTCGAGTATTGGTTACTGTTATTGTTGTTTAACCTGCATCATGAATTCTGATGAATTAACTGCGTTTATCAATGACTGATACTTTTCAATAATTTCTTTCGGTTGTGCGTTACCGTTAATAGTAAACACTCCGTTTTTTAATGAAACAGAATAGTCATTTTTTGCCAGCAGATTGTCTGAAGCAAGTTGATTAACCAGGTTGTCTCCGGCAACAGAAACAACTTTATCATTTCCCTTTACTGATTCATCAACTGAAGTGAAAACAGCTTTTTTCTCGATGCTGGTTTTGGTTTTGTTGTTTTGTGTTGAAGCAGTGCTGTTGTGCATTTCAGCGAGGGTAGGAGCGATAACCAATGAAACAATACTCATCAGTTTAATGAGGATGTTCATGGAAGGTCCTGAAGTATCTTTGAAAGGATCACCTACTGTATCACCTGTTACAGAAGCTTTGTGCGGTTCTGATTTTTTGTAGTAAACCTGTCCGTTGATTTCAACCCCTTTTTCAAATGATTTTTTGGCATTGTCCCATGCACCACCGGCATTGTTCTGGAACATCCCCATCAGTACACCACTTACGGTTGCACCGGCCAGAAATCCACCCAGTGCTTCAGCACCCAGACCTGGCATAAAACCGATAATCAGGGGAGAAACAATGGCAATAGCACCCGGCAACATCATTTTTTTAATGGAAGCCTGTGTAGAAATAGCTACACACTTATCGTACTCTGGTTTCCCGGTTCCTTCCATAATTCCCGGAATGGTACGGAACTGGCGGCGAACTTCTTCCACCATTGCCATGGCAGCTTCACCCACAGCCCTGATGGCCAGTGCGCTGAAATATAAACGGAACCATACCACCCACAAATAAGCAGGCCAGTACATTTGCTTTATAAATATCGATACCGGTCAATTCCTGCAACGCCAACGAAGGCAGCGAACAATGCCAGTGCAGTTAAAGCTGCAGAAGCAATCGCAAAACCTTTACCGGAAGCGGCAGTAGTATTACCCACAGCATCGAGTACATCTGTTTTTTCCCTTACATCCGGAGGCAATTCGCTCATTTCAGCGATACCACCTGCATTATCAGCAATTGGTCCGAAGGCATCAATCGCCAGCTGCATTGCTGTAGTAGCCATCATACCCGCTGCGGCAATCGCCACACCATATAAACCGGCACATTCAAAAGAACCCCAGATACCACCTGCCAGCACGATGATCGGAAGGAAGGTAGATTCCATACCAACGGCAAGACCGCCAATAACATTGGTTGCATGACCGGTAGACGATTGTCTGATGATGCTCAGCACCGGGCGTTTGCCCATGGCTGTATAATATTCTGTAATGATGCTCATGAGTGCACCAACCAGCAAGACCTACGCCAATGGCACCCATTACACCCATTTTGGTAAATTCATGTCCACGCAGGATCATGGTTTCAGGCAGGAGCCAATTTAACCAGTCCGGCAAGAAGCAATCGCCGTAAGGATCATTGATCCCCAGTTACCCATGTTCAGGGCTTTCTGTACAGTATTAGTATTAATGCCGGCTGTTTCGCTGATCCTTACAAACAAGGTTCCAACGATAGAGAAGATAATTCCTACACCAGCGATGAGCATTGGTAATACGATCGGAGAGAAACCACTGAGTGAATCGGTTCCAACGATTTCAGTCTGCTGACCCAGTACGATGGTAGCAAGTACAGTGGCAACATAAGAACCGAATAGATCGGCACCCATACCGGCCACGTCACCCACGTTGTCGCCTACGTTATCGGCAATGGTAGCCGGGTTACGAGGATCGTCTTCCGGAATACCAGCTTCTACTTTACCTACGAGATCAGCGCCAACATCGGCAGCTTTTGTATAAATACCTCCACCCACACGGGCAAAGAGAGCAATAGATTCAGCACCCAGTGAAAAACCTGTCAACACTTCAATGGTACGTACCATTTCTTCATGAATTGATGGCTGCCTCCGGAGCAAAAATTTGTTTCAGTACAATGTATAAACCACCCAAACCGAGTACGGCCAGACCTGCAACACCAACACCCATAACAGCGCCTCCCGTAAAGGAAACGTTGAGTGCTTTGCTTAGGCTGGTTCTTGCTGCCTGTGCAGTACGAACGTTGGCCTTGGTGGCAGCTTTCATACCGATATAACCTGCAGTGGCACTCAGTACAGCACCAATAACAAAGGCTACAGCGATGCTCCAGTGTGAATGAGGATTGGCATTTGCCATCACCGCCAGCAGGATGCCAACGATCACAACAAAGTATCCCAGTATTTTCCATTCAGCTTTCAGAAAAGCCATGGCACCTTCAGCAATATAAGTGCTGATTTCTTTCATTCTTGGAGTACCAGCATCCTGCTTTGATACCCACATAAACTTTACAAACGTATACAAGAGGCCAAGAATGCCCATTGCCGGAACGACGTAAATCAAATTTTCCATAATATAGTTAAGCGGTAATTTTGGTCGGCAAAAATAGGGTAAAAGACACAAAAATCAGGATTTTAACTTAATAAGATATTGTAATCCATCTATTAAGCAGCACTTAAAACATCATTTTTCATATGAAATGGGTACCGATAAAATAGAAATGCGATATTTAATTAAAAATCCCCCGTATGCTGCCATTAGGAGATAACAATTCCGACAGGAAATTAACACCCTACGTAAACTATATATTAATTGCTATCAATATTGCTGTTTTCATACTGTTGCAGAAAATGGGGTCTGATACCGATTTCCTGATCAGTTATTCGGCCATACCAGGTGAAATTATCGGGGGAACGGATATCACAATAGAAGGCATGGGCATAACGCCGATTCCCGTATATGCTACCTTGATCACTTCCATGTTTATGCATGGAGGGATCGGTCATATTGCCGGAAACATGCTCTATCTCTGGGTTTTCGGAGATAATCTCGAAAACAGGATGGGGCATGTACGCTATCTATTATTTTATCTTTTGTGTGGGATCATTGCTTCACTCAGCCATGTTTTCATGAGTCATTTCCTGGGAAAAGATATGTTTATACCAAGCCTTGGGGCTTCCGGAGCAATTTCCGGTGTGTTGGGTGGCTACCTGCTGATGTTTCCTAAAAATGAAGTTCGGGTTTTGGCATTCGCCTTTATTATCACCGTTCCGGCATTTATTACACTTGGCCTCTGGATTGCCCTCCAGTTATTCAGCGGATGGGGATCTCTGGGAAGTACCGGTGGTGGGGTAGCTTATGCAGCGCATATCGGAGGATTTTTTGCAGGGTTAATACTGGTGAAATTTTTTGCCCGGAAGGAAGTAATGGTTTAATTACTTAACAGGTATTTCCAGGCTTCCGGTATTGCATTGATCAGATCTGAAGCCTGCATCGCTTCCATTGATTTTGAAGATGCGACTATATCTCCGGCCAAACCATGAATATAAACAGCCAACAAGGCCGCTTCCGGAAGAGCCATTTTCCTGGCAAGCAAGCCTGTAACCATACCCGTTAGTACATCGCCCATTCCGGCTTTTGCCATGCCCGGGTTACCGGTAGGATTGAAGTATACTTTTTTCATGGGGGTTATAATGGCAGTATAATGCCCCTTCAGTATGATATAAATATTCAGTTCAGCCGCTTTTGCAATGGCGGTATTCAATCGCTCAAAACCATTACCTGATTTGCCAAACAGCCGGTCAAATTCAAGCGGGTGTGGTGTAATGATAGAACCGGATGGAATCTTTAGTGGTGAATCATTTTGCTCAGCAATTATATTTAATGCATCTGCATCCAGTACAAGGTTTTTGTTTTGTTGTACCAGTTGATGCCTGAACCAGTTAATGGTTCTTTCATCTTTCCCTAAACCGGGGCCGATACCCATTGCAGTATATTGAGCGGTTGGAAAAAATGCTTGTTCAATTACTTTTTCTCCTGAAATAAGGCACATAGCTTCAGGAATACCGGTTTGCATGATCGTATAGCCGATAGCAGGTACCTGGCAGGTTAATTTACCGGTACCCATTTGCATACATCCCTTTGCAGCCAGTAATGCAGCGCCCATCATTCCTTCGCTTCCTGCTACCAGTAATGCATGTCCGAAATTGCCTTTATGTGCAGTTTTTTCTCTATCAGGTAATATTAAACGTATTAATTGCTCAGTAATCAATTCAAATGCTGTTGTTTCGTTTTCTTCAAAAGTCTCACTGAGCCCAATGGGTAAAATAATCACTTCGCCGGTATTCCGGCTGTTCTCTGCTATCAGGAAAGCGAGTTTATATTGCTGAAAACTGAGAGTATAACGGGAACGAATACATGCTTCTGGGTCAGAAGGTTCGTCGGTCAGCATACCGCTTGGGACATCAAGAGAAATAATAAATCGTGATTGAACGTTGATGTGTTTAACTAGAGAAGCAGGATTTCCTGTTAAAGGTCTGTTCAATCCCGTGCCGAATAAAGCATCAATTACAACAACTTCATTTGATATAACAGGATAATGTTCTGCTGATGGCAGGAAATGAAGATCGCAATGCAGAAGCTGTAGTTTATGCAGGTTTTCCTGGAATGCCGGACTGCCGGGTTTTCCGGTTTCTAAAATGAAAATTTTAACCCTTATCTTTTCCTGTATCAGTAATCTGGCCAATGCAAGCCCGTCTCCACCATTGTTTCCTTTTCCACAAAAAATAAAAACAGGAAATTTTCCAATACCATTTTCCAGTAACCAGTTTTTTGCAGTGGATGCAGCTCTTTCCATCAATTCAATTTCACGTAATCCCTGTTCGTTGAGTGTTGCCTCATCCCATTTTCTGATCTGATTGGCGGAGAATATTTTCATCACTGCTTGACTTAAGTTTATTGCACAATTATTCTTTTCTTTCTATCACGACCCTGGCATTTTTTTGTTCAGAAGAAGAAATAAATACTTCATATCGCTTAAGCTTACTCGTTACTACCATCAGCGATGTATTGGGAGGAATGGAGCCAAGATTATCAGCAACCATAATAATTTCATGACGTGGATTGTTTTTATCCACTTTGATTTTCAGTTTGATGGGTTTTTCAGATAATCCGGCATGAGCAACCACGAGTTCATTGTTGTGATAGATGCTAACCGTATCGCCATCTATTTCGCCATTGTCGTACAATTCAATCAGCAATTCATCTTCAGGCGTTACAATTTTCTGCACCAGGAAATTTTCCCTGGTTTTAAGCGGAGATGTTGGCGGAATATAATCCGGTGCTTTCCTGATAACCGGAATATTACTTTTTGGTTTTACATCCGGCGTTTCAGCTCTGGTAACATTCGTTACGGGTTTCCTTTCGAGTACTTTATCGGGTTCAGGTGCTGGAATCGGTTTCGGTGCCGGTGGCGTCGGCTTGTTTTCAATAACGGCAACGGGTGGGGGCGTTTCCTTTATTACAGGATAACATTCCCTGAATACAATATCATCCATGGCAAAATCATTTCCGCAGCCGCCATTGGTGGTGTTGGTCATGGTAAGCAACAATGGATCGTTATTGGCGGGTGTGGTAAACATCCCGAAGTATTTTTTCCAGGTTGGTCTGTCAGACTGTGCTAAAATTCCCGTTCTGAATTCAGCTACTTTTCTTCCGCCCGGTGTTTCAAGCATGATTTTAATATCGGGTGGCAGTGGCGGACAACCACTGTTAAGCCGGCATACATTCGAGCATCCACACCGAAAATTCATATTGGGTTGAAGGCTTGAAACCGTTGAGCTTGATGGTAAAGAACACAGAGGATCTGTAAGCTGCATTTACCAGCATCATGTTTCCCTGAACATCACCCGGTGTATGGTCTTCGGGCAATACAATCCAATCTCCGCTAAAACAATTGGCTGTTTGAGGAATGAAAGAAAAATAACCATCATCGGGGCAGGATGAATAATCTCTTTTGTATTGCTTGAGTGATTTAAGTTTGAGTTCAGTTGGAGCATTCCTGGAACCAAAATCAAAATTAAATATGGTATCCTTAAATGTACATTGAGCATTTTGTGCCTGTATATTCAGATGCAGGAGCAAGCCTATGAAGAAAAGGCTGATGTTTTTTATATCCAGTTGTAATTTCATGGCGTTGATTTACTGGAATGATAAATTGGGTTATATATTATTCCCCGGGCCGGTAATCGTAGTAGATCCGTACCAGGTTATTTTTATCAAGATCTGTATCGATCATAAATGATTTTCTTTTCTTACCATCGATGATTTCAAGCACTGCCGTATTGGGCACAATTGATCCTAGATTATCGGCAACAAAGGTGATTGTATTGGGTCCCGGCTCAAGAGTGACATTTAAAAACTGCGGTTGCTTTTTTACCGGGAATCCCTGAGTAATCCATCTGCCATTGATGCTTAAAGAAATGCTGTCGCCATCTTCAATCGCATCATCCCAGATAGCCAGTTGAATCTGCCTGGAAGTAGAAATCAGGTTGCCGATTATTTTGGCACTTCGTCTTAAGCTGGTATCCCTGCCATTGCTTGCATTACCGGGCCCATAAGGATTGTTATTCGGTTGTTGAAATACTTCTGGAACATCGGTAGAAAATTTTGAATTCTTTTCTTCTTCATTATCGAAATATACCTTTGCAATGATGAATGTTGCAGCGGTATTTTCTTTGGCTGCAAAATTCATCGACCGTTTGTATTTATCGAAATTCATTTCCAGCGAAGCGGTAGCCGGCGCATTCTTTCCGTAATCATCAGCGAAAAAGGCAATGATGTTCATGCCCGTATCAAGCACTATTTCTTCTTCATCCCGCTTTTTTTTGGAATCAACCTGGTCTACTACATTGATGCCATTTTTGTAAAGAGAAATGATATCATTGTCTTTGTTGCTGTCGAAATGAATGACTGCATTCCTGGTTTTAACTTTAATGGTATCCATTATACCAAAATAAGCAGCGGATAAATCAGGTTGGAGAATGGTATAGGTGGTTTCATCCTGCCAGGGAGCATTACTGGCTTTGGAAAGCTGGATACTGCCATCTTTGAGAAAGTCTCTTAATACCATTGCTGTCATTGAATGTGCATCGCTGTAACTATCGGGTTCGGGTAGGGGAATACCATATTTTTTTGCTGGAATGCGGTTGATAGTAAGCAATGGATTCCCTTTTAAATCTTTGCTATAATCAAATGTACCATTCATGCAGATGGTCCAGTTGCCTAAACTAAAAGGGATTTCGCTTTCAGGATATTTGGTATGACTGATGCCCAGTTGCCTGGTGTTTTTTTTGGCAAGCAGTAACTGGTAAGTTGCATTGAAACTATCGCACTGCAGTTTCATTTTAGCCGGATATAGCAGGTTCTTTTCGGGGCTGCCGATTTCAAGTGTTATTTTGATTACAGAATTAATGCTGTTCACCGGATAGTCCATCTGCCAGGTGCCGGAAAAATTATCCTGTGCCGATGACTGATTGCAGCAAAAAGTAGAATAAACATATCAATAGTCCTTTTTTCATTCCGGCAGTGTGAGCATTTACTATAAAGTTAGGCGCTTCTTTTTGCAGCCTGTGTTTTTTTATTCAAAGAGTTCCAGTTTGTTTTTCGGGCGGCGATTGTCCTGCCACAGAAAATTGCGCAGAAATTTCAGGTCTTCGGGAATTTGTCTCAATGGATAAAGTGTTCCATCCACATCATTCACGAATTTTATTTTATTCAATGATTTCTGCACAAAGAATATATCAATCACATCTCCTTTGCTTCTGTTCATACCGATATAAGCACTGTCTTCATCCTGGGGATAATAAATACTTTCAGCAGGAGAACCTTTTGTACGGATGTAATCGATATTACCGTCTTTAAAATATCCATTGATGATTCTTCCACCCATCTGGTTAAAGAACCCTTCAGTAGTTCTGTTGATCACAATGGCATTGTAAAATACTTCGAGCCTTTTGGCTTTCTGGTTTTCGGTATATAGGTACATGGTATCTCCACTTATCTGTGTCTTGTCATTCCAGCAAACCGGCTTTTGAAATAACTTAAATACAGAATCCTCAGTAGAGTAGTGCAGACTATCCGCCACTGCCTGCAGGGAATCATTGAAAATCCTTACATGGTGAAAGCCTATGAAGAAGCGAATACTATCCGGTTGTTTTGTTGTTGCGTTTACTTTGATGGCATTTTGTAAAGTATCAGTGGTATTTACTGATTTCTTTGAAGCAGAATCATAGACTCTTCTGCCCGAAAAAAGCGTGTCTGCGGCAATATAAGTACTGTCATTATCACTGTACAGAATCATTACCGGCTTCCTCGTTGCCAGGAAAGTGCTGTTCTTTCTGTCGATGAGCATCTGGTTGCCCAGTACAATCACTTTATTGGCACTGTCTACAAATTTGCCATTGTCTTCAATCTGTATCATGCCGGTTTTTTCTTCAAAAGCTACTTTGTTGCCACTGATGAAACGGGTACTGTCGCGAAAGACTGTTTTATCAAGAAATACAGCTTCACCCGTTTCAAGATTATAAGAACCCGAACGGGTATCGATGATTCCATCATTACTGATGATATGCGTAGGGGAGATGAAATAAGCATTTTTAAAAGCCGTATTGTAACGAAGACTATCAGCCGTCATATCATATTTGGGATCTTTCAGGTGAACACTGTTCTGAAAGAATACATCTTTGGTATCGGAATAATAAATGGCATTCTGACTGGTTAATACGGTATTTTCATTGATGACTTTCCCGCCATCTTTGTATTTGGCAATGCCTGTCTGCAAATTGTATTCCAGGTCTTCGGTAAACAATTGCGCCCTTCCATCGGTCAGTTTTACTTTTTTCTTCAGATAGGCCACTCTTTCGCCGCCGATGTATTTCAGGTACTGTGCATAAGTGTTTACAGTATCTGCATCATTGATGTGAACATTCCCGAAAACTTCGGCTATGCCTAAACGTTGGTTGAGCACAATACTGTCGCCTTCGAGCAATGTATTTCCCTGGCGAACCGCTGCGTTTCCGGCCAGCGTTTCCAGTACGGTAGAATCATTTACGGTGATCTGGCGGAAGCTATTGGCCCTTACAATCTGTATAACTCGTAACGTATCACCTGGTTTACTCAACGGCACCTGTTGTGCCGGATTTACCTGTGCAATGGAGGCAAAAAAGAGGAAAAGCAGGCCAATGGTAAAATATAATCTGTATAATTTCTGCAAAAGCAACGGGTTATGATATAAAAAACAATGCTGCAATTTGCAGCATTTATTCCTAATACAATCATAAACTTATCGGCTTAATCTGCCTTTTTTATAAGGTAAGGGGAGCTGAGCGTATCGGGTAATGGAACCATCAGTGGTTCATTTTTTTGTTTTTTACCGAATACTGAAATGGATACATACCTTTTTGGGTTTAGCCTGATATCATCCAGCAGCAAATTGAGTTTATTACCTGTTGAAGCCAGATTTTTATACAATGATGGATCATTCAGCAATAGGCCCAGTGAACCATTGCTGTTGTTGAACTTGCCGATCATGTTTTTGAGGTCATTGATCGCACCATCGAGTGTGGTAAGTGTTTTCTGTAAATCCAGCTCGGCAAATTTGGTGGTTGTTTTGTCGAGGTTGGTCATTACACTGGTCACCTTTGAATTGTTGGCTGCAAGGTTTCCTGTGATGGAATTCACATTGTTGAGTGTTTTAGCCAGGGCACCTGTCTGATCATTCAGCAGTTGCTGCAAGGAAGCAGAAGAAACCAGCATGGAAGCACTGATTTTATTCAGGTTTTCGAGTGTACTGCCGATATTGTTTTTTGCCTTCACATCCAGCACACTGTTTACAGTGCCTAATAAAGTATCGAGTGAACTCACCGCATTTTTAACTTCAAACAAAACCGGATCAACTTTTTTCATCACGTCTTCGAGTATACCCGGACTTGCTTCTGTAAGTATGGTATCTTTTGATTTTAAGTAATCAGCAGCATCGCCCAGCCTGATTTCAACTTTGGTGGTGGTGAGTGGACTGGGAATAATCAGTGCGACTGAGTTCTTTGGTATAAATATGTCTTTGGAGATATTGATGGTTACCATGATCTCCCGCATCGATTTATCGTTGCTGATCTTACTAACAGAACCTACCTGCAGGCCATTGATCATTACCGGGCTTGAAGGAGTGAGGCCCTGTACATTGGCATACTTGCCTGTAAGTATCATATCGTTGCTGAAAAGGCGATTGCCTTTGAGGAAATTGAAACCCAGTATTAAAAGTGTAATTCCAATAATGGCCAGCGCTCCGACTTTTGTTTCGTTTGAAATTTTCACAATAGCGTTATTTTCATTCTGTTTAGGGATATTTCAGTTTAATGCAGATCATCATAGAGCAACTAACCTGCCAAACAGAATCCGAATTAATAATATATAAAAATACAGAACTCTGGCTTAACGTTGGATTTTGTTTGTACTAATGAATTTAATTGGCTGTTTGGGTAGTGGCTGCATTGTTATTGTGTGCATTTTCCATCCAGCTTTTATAACGTTTAACTGCCGCGGTAATTGATTCGGCAAGTTCCTGCTGTCCTTTATCGCTGTTGAGGTAGCGTTCATCTTCAGGATTATTGATAAAGCCGGTTTCAATCAAGATGGCAGGCATATTGGTAGCCTGAAGTACCCAGATGCCTTTCTGGCGCTGGTTTACACCGAATGCATTCCGGCCTGTTTTTTCTACTTCTTCATTCACCATCGTAGCAATCCGGTCGCTTTTTTCCTGGTAACGTTTGGCATATACATTGGCGAGGATTTTTCCTTCAGGTGTGTTGTAATCAATGCCTGTAAAGGTTGAATCGGTACCAGTTTCAATTTCATATTCGGTTTCACTTTCGCCCTGTTCCTGCATAATCGCTTTCAGCTTGTCACTCGTTTTGTGCGAAGCGAAGATCCAGACACTGGTACCACTGCGGGTAAGGGGCATCTTGAAATATTCGTATACCGGTTCTTCAACGGTATAAGGAGTGGATTTTTTTACTCTCTTTTTCCCTTTTCCTTTGTAAGAAACTTTATAACGGGTAACTGTTTTGGTACCGATCTGCCGGCGGCCGGTTTTGAGCGGACCAGAATCAGCATGTATGCAAAGGAAAAGATCGCCTTTGTTTTCATTGGCAATTTTTGCTTTTTCCCTCGGATCCTGAAAAACGTCCGTTGTTCTGGTTGGGATGACATTCAGTTCGGGCATTTGTTTTTTTAGTTCTGCCACAACTTTCTTTGAAATCGCCAATGTAACATCCTTTTCTTTGGAGCGGAGAGAATGTTCATACTGACCCACAGCGCCAACATCGGTACCGCCATGACCAGCATCTACAATTATAGTTTTGAGTTTTTTTGCCTGTTGTGAAAAAGCACCAAGGCAGGAGATCAACAAGCAGAATAATACAGGTAATTGCTTTAGTCCGTGTCTTTGCATTGTTAACTTGGGGTTTTTAATGGGCTTGTATTTGTGTATTTATTCACAAATACATTATGGTAATATAGTTATTTTTGTCACTTACAGCTATGAACCATTACTACAAAGGTAAGGCAAAAAACACATTGGCCTGGCTTTCGACACTGCTGCTTATTGTTATAACGCTTTATAGCTTTGCTTATGATGCCAAACCTGCATTTTTTCACAGTAGTTTAACGGCTGATACCATTCCTGTAAAAAATCCCGATAGCACTGGTATCATAGAAAATCAACTCGATGTATCCCCGGTACCGGTAAAAAAGAATCAACCCGATTCCATTACAACATCCAAAGCTGATACCATTGTCCGTCCTTCGATTGATACCCTTTCCTTCAAATCTTCCAAAGATAGTTTAACCGCACCTGTTACTTACCATGCAGATGATTCTATGGTATTTGACGTTCCGCAGAAGAAAATGTTATTGTACGGAAAACAATCTAATGTTAAATATATCGACAATGAACTAACGGCACCGCATATTGAGTACGATCAGCAATCAAATATGATGAGAGCTTATCTTGAAAAAGATTCTGCGGGGAATGTAATATCTTATCCCACCTATACCCAGGCCGACTTCAAATCCATCAGTGATTCTATTGAATTCAATATGAAAAACGGGAAGGGGCTTACCAAAGGGACCTACACACAACAGGGCGAATTATTTATCTACGGAGAGAAAATTAAAAAAGTGGATACCTCTGTATTTTATGCTTACCGGGGAAGGTTTACCACCTGTAACCTGGATACACCCCATTTTGCTTTTGTTAGTAAGAAGATCAAATTCATCAATAAGAAGTGGGCATTTACCGGACCTGTACACCCCGAAATTGAAGGAGTGCCATTGCCGGTATTATTGCCGTTCGGAATTTACCCATTAAAACAGGGAAGGCATTCAGGCTTGATAGCACCGAGTTTTACGGCCAATGACCAGTTGGGTATGGCACTGGAGGGACTGGGTTATTATAAAGTACTCAGTGAAAACTGGGATGTGATATCCCGTGCCACGATTTATTCTTATGGCGGCTGGACCTTGAATGTGAGCCCACGTTACTTCCGCAAATACCGTTACCAGGGAAACTTTTCACTGGATGTACAGAAATTCAAGAATGGATTTAAAGGAGACCCTGATTATACTTCCAATCAAACCTATAATATCCGCTGGTCGCACAATGCAGATACCAAGGCAAGGCCCGGTGTAACATTCAATGCAAGTGTGAATGCGGGCAGCAGTAAATTTAATTCACAGGTACCCAATAGTCCGAACCGGAATTTTACCAACCAGCTGAATTCATCCATTGCCTATTCGAAAGTCTGGAAAGACAAACCATTTAATTTAACGGTGAGTGCCAATCACAACCAGAATACCGCTTTGAGTTTAATCAATATCAATCTGCCTGATGTAGCGTTCAATGTAAATACATTGTATCCGTTCAGAAGAAAAGAAATGGTAGGCGAGTACAAATGGTATGAAAATATTGGTGTTGCTTTCAATACAACAGCAAAAAGCCTTTCTTCATTTTATGATACAGCAGGTAATATTGGCCGGCAGCTAACGGATAACCTGAGATGGGGTGCCAGTCATAATATTCCTATTACGCTGTCACTTCCGGCGATCGGGCCACTGCAGATATCCCCTTCCGTTAGTTACCAGGAAAGATGGTTCGATGAAAAATTTATCCGCTCCTGGAATGCAGCAGAAAGAAAACTCGATACGACTATTCAGAAAGGATATTATACAGCCAGGGATATGAGTTTCGGGATCAGTATGCTCACCAGGATTTTCGGATCATTTACATTTGGAAAGAACAGCAAAGTTCAGGCGATACGCCATGAGATCAGGCCTTCTGTATCGCTTAGTTATAAGCCGAATTTTAATTCCCGGAATTTCTATACAACACAGATTGATACATTGGGCAATACGGCAACAGAAACTTTTTACCAACGCAGTATTTATGGATCTTTTTCAAGTGCCCGTTTTGCCGGGTTGAATTTTGGCATTGATAATATTCTGCAGATGAAAGTGCGCAACAGAAAAGATACCGGAGAGAATGCACTGAAAAAAGTTTCACTCATTGATGGTTTGAGCATACAGGGTAATTATAATTTCCTGCTGGATTCATTTCAGTTCAGTACACTATCGGTATCGGCCAGGAGCAATCTGTTTGAAAAAATAAATATTACGGCCAATGCCATTTTCGATCCTTACCAAACCAATGATGAGGGAAGAAGAATCAATAAACTGGTGTGGGCGAAGAAACCGATTTCTTTGGGTACATTGATGAGTGGTGGTGTTTCATTGCAAAGCCAGTTCAGGGGAGGAGATAAAGGGAATGGATCAACCAACAATGGTAACCTTAACAATCCAAATGATCCTGCCCGGAATCCGAATGCCATGCCATTGGATGAATACCAGCAGGAAGCTGCATACATTCAGAATAATCCCGGTGAGTTTGTAGATTTTTCCATTCCCTGGGATGTGAGTTTTTCTTATTCACTTCGGTTTTCGAAATCAAGAATTGCAGGTGGATTTAAAACAAATTTTTTCCAGGATGTGAACTTTAATAGTTCCGTTAATTTAACACCCAAGTGGAAGATTGGTATGACGGGTTCTTACAATATCACGCAAAAAGAAATCGGTGTGTTATCCATGTATCTGTCCCGTGACCTGCATTGCTGGCAGATGTCGATCAATCTTGCACCGGTTGGAAGATTTAAATTCTTTACCATCAATATCAGTCCGAAATCAAATCTGCTCAGGGATATTAAGGTTAACCGTACCCGTTATTTTTATGATCTCTAAAATAGTTTAACGGTTGGATTTCTGAACATAGGTTTTCTTCATCAGCTCAAATACTTCTGCATTCAGTTCTTTGGCAGTTTTTCCGGCAGATTTAACCGCCGGCAAAAAATGCATCCCGAGTTTTTTAGGTAAAAGATAAAATGTTTTATGAATCGGCATCGCTTCTCTGGTACCGGTGATCACACAGGGGAGAACATCATGACCTGATTCAACTGCCAGTTTGAAAGCGCCGTCGTAAAAGGCTTTCAACGGTTCACCGGTTCTGTTGCGGGTGCCTTCGGGATAGATCGCCATGTGCATTCCTTTCGATAAAACCCTTTTCATTTCTTCAAAACTCCGGATCCTGCTTTTTTCATCTTTCCTGTTTACTAGTATTGCACCTCGTTTATAGAACCAACCGAACAATGGCACTTTGGCAAAAGATGCTTTGGCAATTGTTTTATTGGGACCCGGTACAAACGGAGCCGATAATGGAACATCCAGCAATGCGTTGTGATTGAAATGTGATCACATAGAATTTTCCTTTCTCCACATTTTCTTCTCCGCTGATGGTTACACGGACATCCAACGAGAAACAACCAAACATTCATCCATGCCCTGGAAACCCGGATAAAAAAAGCCTGTCCTTTCGCTTCATCTTTATACAGATGTGAGCACATAGAAGGCAGGAAAAAAATGAGAAAGCTGGTAACAAAACTCAGCAGCCCCCAGAAAGCCCAGATCCTGGCAAAAATGTTGGTTAAAAATTTCATTGTTCGTTGTTGATAAATCTTCGTCTATTGGTTAATGTTAGGTTAAGAGCTGAGCAGTTTCCAGTCGATCGGTGCATGCCCGTTCTGAGCAAGCAGTTCGTTCGTTCTGGAGAAATGTTTGCAGCCAAAGAATCCTTTGTCGGCCGAAAAAGGTGAGGGGTGTGCCGCTTTCAGTACAAAATGTTTTGTTTCATCAATCAATGATTGTTTTTCCTGAGCAAACCTGCCCCAGAGTATAAAAATCACCCCTTTTTTTTCGTCGGAGATTTTGCTGATCACCGCATCGGTAAATTCTGCCCATCCATATTTGGAATGACTCATCGGTTCGCCGGCCCTCACGGTAAGCGCTGCATTGAGTAATAAAACACCCTGTTCTGCCCAACGGGTGAGGTTGCCATATTTTTCAGGCATTGTAACACCAATGTCTTTGGCAATCTCTTTGAAAATATTCACCAGCGAAGGCGGAGGTTTTATTCCTGCAGGTACCGAAAAACTTAGTCCGTGTGCCTGCCCCGGTCCATGGTAAGGGTCCTGGCCAAGAATCACTACGGATACTTTATCAAAAGGCGTTGTATTAAAAGCATTGAAAATTAAAGGTCCCGGAGGATAGATGGTTTTTCCCTGGGCTTTTTCTGTTTTCAGGAACGTGACGATCTGCTGAAAATAGGTTTTAGTGAATTCTGATTTCAATACATCTTTCCAGGAAGGATGAATTTTTACATCCATGGGTTTCATTTGAACAACAAAAATGCATAAAAATGATGGTAAATCGGGGAAATAAAAAAGCGGGAGCTGATGCTACCCGCCTGGTGATTCGGATTGGATTCGAACCAATGACCCTCAGCTTAGAAGGCTGATGCTCTATCCAGCTGAGCTACCGAACCAAAGAATGCAAAGCTGTTTTTAGGGCTGCAAATATAGGATGATTTTTTTACGGGGTGAAATTCGTTCGTGTATTTGAAGAAAATGCTGTGTTGTATGCAGCTTTCAGCGTAGATTTTGCGTCAAATTTACCAGAAAAGCAATAATATTGTTAAAAATCGCTTGATTGGTATGGTTTTAGACGTTACATTTGCTTTTTAAACGATCCGTTTAAAAGCCCGAAATACATGAGAAATAACTTTTTTAATTAAAACTAGCATTTATGAAACAAAAACTTACACTTATCTTATCATTCCTAGCCTTGGTTGGTATTGCCAATGCACAGAGTGATAAAAGCTCCTTTCAAAAGAGGAGTTTGGTTGGAATCCACCTGAATGCCCTCGATGTAAAAACCCCTCGCGTTTGGAAAGATAACAGCGGTCCTAAAACACTGACTGGTCTGAGAGAACTGGATCTTGGTTTTTCACTTTCTTATTGGAGGTTGATTGCACCAAAAGTTGACTTGTCTGCAAAAGCAAGTCTGATGTTTCATGACTACGAGGCTGAAGACAGAGGTGTTTACACACCAGGTACCAACAAAATCGGTATCGAAGTTGAGCCTAGCATCAATATCAAAGCACTGAAAGAAGAAAGCGTTTTCAATATGTTCCTTACTACCGGTATCGGTGGTGGATTATATGGTAAAGAGTTTGGTGCTTATGTACCTGCAGGTTTAGGTTTGCAAGCTAACTTCAGCAGCAATACTTATGTATTGGTACAATCTCAATACCGTTTTACCCTTACTAAAGATGTGTTGAGAGACAACCTGTTTTATTCAGTTGGTATCGCACAAAAAATCGGAAGGGATATTCCTAAAGTTGTTCCTCCACCGCCACCACCACCAGTTGTTGACAAAGACGGAGATGGTGTATTGGATGCAGACGACAAATGTCCGGATGTTGCTGGTTTAGCCGCATTACAGGGTTGTCCTGATCGTGATGGCGATGGTATCGCTGATGGCGATGACAAATGTCCTGATGTTGCCGGTATCGCTAAATACCAGGGTTGCCCTATTCCTGATACAGACGGAGATGGTGTAAACGACGAACAGGATAAATGTCCTACAGAAAAAGGTGTTGCCCGTTATCAGGGTTGCCCAATTCCGGATACTGATAAAGATGGTGTGAACGACGAAGAAGACAAATGTCCAAGCCGTCCGGGTCCTGCCAGCAACCAGGGTTGTCCTGAAATTGCCAAAGAAGTAATTGAGAAAATCAATGTAGCTGCTAAGAATATCTTCTTTGCTACAGGTAGTGCAAAACTGTTGCCTAAATCTTTCAAATCATTGAATGAAGTAGCTTCTTTGCTGGCTGCTGATGAATCACTGCTCATCGCTATCGATGGTCATACAGATTCTACCGGTAAGCGTGAAAAGAACCTCACACTTTCTAACGATCGTGCAAATTCAGTGAAAGCTTATCTGGCTACCAAAGGTGTAGCTGATAGCAGGATGACTGCTACAGGTTATGGTCCTGACAAAGCTGTTGCAAGCAATAAAACTGCTGCAGGTCGTGCTAAAAACAGGAGAGTAGAAATGACTGTAAGGAACTATTAATAGTTTCCTCCTCAAATAATAAAAGCCCTCGCCTTAGCGGGGGCTTTTGCTTTATATACATTTAGCAGAAGAATGATTTAACTTACAATATCATTTGTTTACGATTAATGATTTGAAATTTTACAATGGAAATATGTATTGATTTTGATGGCACCTGTGTAACCCATGAATACCCGTTGGTGGGGCGTTCAATCGGTGCGGAACCTGTTTTAAAAGAGCTGGCCGAAAAAGGACATCAGCTCATTCTTTATACCATGCGTAGCGACAGAACCATAAAATCCCTCTGGGGCAATTCGCAGGAGCTTTACCTCAGTGATGCAGTCAATTGGTTTAAGGAGAATGAGATTCCGCTTTACGGGATCCAGGAAAATCCTACACAGAAAGAATGGACAGATTCGCCCAAAGCTTATGCACAGTTATACATCGACGATGCGGCATTGGGCTGCCCGCTCATATTCCCGAACAACGGAGATGAAATGGAAAGACCTTATGCCGACTGGAACAGGATCAGACAAATGCTGGTACTGATGGGGATTTTATAAAGTATCAGGCAAGCTGTTTGGAAAGAAAACTTTCAATAGCATTGCAGGGTACAAAAAAAGGTTTTTCGTGTATGGTTACCTGTAAGTCTTGCCCTGCAACGATATAGTCTCCTGCAATCCTGTTGCCCATCAACGCAACATCGAAACTTCCCTGTTGGTGATCTCCGGAAAAACTGCCCCCTTGTTTTTCTACTGCTGCTTTTGCTTTACCATAAACTTCTTCTGCTGTTCCGGTAAAAGGGATAGAGAAATTACATTCAGACATAAAGTTGAATTTTAGTTTGTGAACCTCAGTTCAAAGAGTAGTTATCCGTTGCCGTTAGTTTACCGAAATTTTTGATTTCATTGTACAAAGTATCTCTTTCAACCGGCAATCTTTTTACCTGCCTGATGAGTGTAACCAGTTCTTCGGTAGACATGGTGGGCGTTTGTTCTTCGCTGCCAGCCATTGAATATATTTTGGTTGAATCATCAATGGTGCCATCAATATCATTTACACCGAAGGAAAGCGATAATTGTGCATTCTGCCTTCCCAGCATCGGCCAGTAGGCTTTCAGGTGTGGAAAGTTATCGAGATATATGCGTGCAATGGCATACATACGCATATCTTCCGTTATCGTAGATTCAGCAACATGACTCATGTCGTTGTTGGCATTCCTGAACTTCAGGGGAATAAAAGTATTGAAGCCTTTTGTTTTATCCTGCAACTGGCGCAGTTGGCTCATATGGTGCACACGGTGTTCATATTTTTCAATATGACCATAGAGCATCGTTGCATTGCTGTGCATGCCGAGTTCATGTGCTTTTTCATGTATTTCCAGCCAGCCCTCACCGGAAACTTTATCAGCCGCAATCTGGTCCCTGATTTCGGGATGAAAAATTTCTGCTCCACCACCAGGCAATGATTGCAATCCTGCTTCTTTTAATTGTTTCAGTCCTTCTTCAACACTCAGCTTTGCTTTCCTGAACATATAATCGAGTTCCACTGCAGTGAATGCTTTTACGTGCAGGTCGGGACGATGATCTTTTATTTTGCGGATGAGTTCTTTGAAATATTCCATGTTCATTTTCGGATGCACACCACCAACGATATGAACTTCGGTAACCGGTTTCCCGTCATAGCCTTTTACAATATCTACCATCTGATCGATGCTCAGTTCCCAGCCTTCTTCTTTGTGCGCATACAAACGTGAGTAGGAGCAGAACTTACAACTGAAAACACAAACATTGGTAGGCTCAATATGAAAATTCCTGTTGAAATAAGTAGTGTCGCCATGCATTCTTTCCCTGATATGATTGGCCAGGCTGCCTACAAAAGAAAGACTGCCTGTCTCAAAAAGCAGGAGGCATTCTTCATCGGTAATTCTTTGCTGGTTGATCACTTTCTGAACAATGGTTCGAAGGCCCGGATCTGTTGCGGTTTCTTTCAGTATTTCTAAAACTTCACTCATCACTTTATTTTTTGCAAATTTACGATGATAAACAATTGGACGGTTATTATTTAACGTACTTCGGCACAGCTTTCAGCTTTGGTTGCGTCGCACACTTGTACGGCAACAATACGGTCGGCTTATTTTCGGTTTTGCCAAAAGGCATTTTCAAAATAAATGTATATCTTCCATCATTAATGGCTGCCACGGTTTAACAGCCTGTGCAGCGATTTTACCCATAAACCAATTGCAATATGAACATCAAGCAACGTCTTGTAATCTTGAGTTTTCTACAGTTTTTTATCTGGGGTTCCTGGCTGATTTCTACAGGAGGTTATTTGTTTTCACTTGGCTTTAAAGGTATTGAGATCGGAAGTGTTTATTCAACACTTGGAATAGCTTCTTTGTTCATGCCGGCCATTCTGGGGATTGTGGCAGACCGTTGGGTAAATGCAGAAAGGGTTTTGGGCATCAGTCACCTTTTAGGCGCTGTTTGTCTTATCTGGGCTTCTACTGTAAAAGATCCACAGATGATGTTCTGGGTTATGCTGATGAACTCTATGGCTTATATGCCCACCATCTCCATGAACAATACCGTTTCTTACCGTGTTCTGGAAATGAAAGGATATGATATCGTGAAGGTATTTCCGCCCATTCGTGTATGGGGGACCATTGGTTTTATCTGTGCGATGTGGATGGTTGATTTGTTGGGTTTTGCCAAAAATGAAACACAGTTCTATGTAGCTGCTGCAACAGCCATCATCATGGGTATTTATTGTTTCAGCATGCCGGCCTGTGTTCCGGCTGGCGCTGCCCGCAAGGGATCTGTAATGTCATCATTGGGACTAGATGCATTTGTGCTTTTCAAGCAATCAAGAATGGTAGTGTTTTTCTTCTTTTCTATGTTACTGGGCGCTGCCTTACAAATCACCAATACATTCGGGGATAGTTTCCTGCGTGATTTCGGCACCACCCATGCAGATTCATTTGTGGTAAAGCATCCTTTACTGATGTTGTCGTTATCGCAGATTTCTGAAACACTGTTCATCTTAACCATTCCATTCTTCCTGAAGAAATTCGGTATCAAAAAGGTAATGTTGTTGAGTATCCTGGCCTGGGTATTCCGTTTCGGCTTATTTGGAATCGGAGATCCCGGCGGTGGATTATTTTACCTTGTGCTTTCCATGATCGTTTATGGAATGGCATTCGACTTTTTTAATATTTCCGGATCATTGTTCGTTGAAAAAGAAGCGCCGGGAAATATCAGGGCGAGTGCACAGGGTTTGTTTATGATGGTTACGAATGGGCTGGGAGCGATCATCGGTGGATTTGGTAGCGGCTGGGTAGTAGATTATTTCACTACCAATGGCGTAAAAGACTGGTCGAGTATCTGGTTCTGTTTTGCAGGTTATGCATTGGTGTTAGCTATCTTCTTCCCACTGATCTTCAAGTACAGACATTTCCCGGAAGAGGAAATGGATATATCGCATAAGCATTAATGCTATTCTCTGCGATGTCTCTTAAAAAAGACATTGCGTATTCAGATTTAAGATACGCAACGTCCCTGGCGGAGACGTTGCTGTGAATAAAATGCTATTCTTAGCAATGTCTCTTGAAAAGGACATTGCGTATACTGATTCAGGATACGCAACGTCCCTGCCGGAGACGTTGCTCTAAATAAATAGAAAAAGCCGTTCTAATGGGAACGGCTTTTTTATTAAACACAAAAGTTATTTACTTATGCGCTTCAATTTTCTTTACAAAATTCGCTTTTGGTTGTGCACCTACCAGTTTATCAACCACCTGGCCATTCTTCACAAATAAGATAGCCGGAATACTGGTAATACCATAGTTCATAGATACCTGTGGGTTATGATCTACATTTACTTTACCCACTTTTACTTTTCCTTCGTATTCTTTGGAAAGTTCTTCAATAACGGGACCGATTGCCCTGCATGGACCACACCATTCTGCCCAGAAATCGATTACCGATAATTTATCTGATTCTAAAACTTCAGTTTTAAAGTTTGAGTCTGTGAATTCTAATGCCATAATTGGATATTTTATATTGTGTATTTAATACTAGGTTGAATGCAAATTTATAGCCATAATTCTATGAATGCAGTTATGACATATCCACATATCTTTTAACAATGTTGAAACAGCAAAAAGTCAGTTTTGTTTACTAGGCTGTCATAACACTTACTTCCACATGCTGGTTGCTGTTGAGGAAAAGGGCCATTTCATCGTTCATGGTAAAGCCTTTTTCCAGTGTTCTCAGGCTTATTTTACGTTTTTCCACCGGGTCGTTGATGGTGAATTTAAGGGTCGTATTGCCAGGATGGTTTTTTACATTGTCCTGTACGAATGACACAAAATTTTCATCAATGAACTGGGGTGAAACTTCAATATTAACGCTCTTTGTAAGGGCTGCTTTAACGGTTTCCAGCAAATGCAGTTTCATGATTTTAAATTCATACTGATCACTGTTGAACCGCTGCTTGAAGGCACCTTCAATGAGCAGGATTCTTCCCTTCTCCATATAATTGCTGTACTTCACATAATCTTCGCTCCAGAGCATGAATTCGGCTTTGCCACTGAAATCTTCCAGGTGCAGCACACCGAAGTTCTTCCCGGTTTTTGTAAGCCGGTGTTGCGCTTCTATGACCAGTCCGGCCATCCTGAACTGTCTCGAATGTGGCACAATGCCCACTGCATTCTTCACTTCATTGTATTCCTGTAACGGAATGATATTGTAATGCTTTAATTCAAATTTAAAATTGTCGAGCGGATGACCACTGATGTACATGCCGGTCACTTCTTTTTCAAAATCGAGTTGCTCAATCAGTTGCCAGGGTGCACAGGGAGAAAGTTTGGGTGCAATGATTTCCGGCATCTGCAGATCGCCGAACAAAGTATTGCTGGTATTGGCAGCCTGCGTTTGAAAAACGGAACCGAATTTGACTATTTTTTCCAGCGAAGAAATATCACCCGGTGCCTGGTAGAGGTATTGTGCCCTGTGCATTTCTTTGAAGCAATCAAAAGCACCTCCATGAATTAAGCTCTCCAGAGATTTTTTACTAACCGCCCGAAGGTTTACTCTTTTCACCAGGTCGAACACATCTTTGAAATGTCCGTGTTTGTTTCTTTCTTCAATAATATTATCAATCGCAGCTTCACCCACACCTTTCAATCCACTGAAGCCGAACCTGATTTCTCCTTTTTTATTTACAGCAAATCCATTCTGTGATTCGTTGATATCGGGGCCCAGTACTTTCAAGCCCATGCGTTTGCATTCTTCCATGAAGAAAGTAATCTTATCGATACTTCCGGCATGATTGAGCACGGCAGCCATGTATTCACTCGGGTAATGCGCTTTAAGGTAAGCAGTCTGGTAAGCTACAAAAGCATAACAGGTAGAGTGAGATTTGTTAAACGCATATTGTGCAAATGCTTCCCAGTCGCTCCATATTTTTTCCAGTTTATCTTTCGGGTGTCCCTTAGCGGTAGCTCCTTCGATAAACTGTACTTTCATTTTATTCAGCGTAGCGATCTGCTTTTTACCCATTGCTTTTCTCAGTACATCGGCGTCGCCTTTACTGAAGGAGGCGAGTTTCTGCGACAGCAACATCACCTGTTCCTGGTACACAGTAATACCATAAGTTTCTTCCAGGTATTCCTGCATGTCGGGCACATCGTAGGTTACAATCTCACGGCCATGCTTACGTGCAATGAACTGCGGGATGTAAGCGATCGGACCCGGGCGATACAGGGCGTTCATCGCAATGAGGTCATCAAATTTATCGGGCTTCAGTTCACGCAGGTATTTCTGCATACCGGCACTTTCAAACTGGAAAGTGGCATTGGTATCTCCCTGCTGGTATAAGCGGTAAGTTAATTCATCATCCAGCGGTATATTATCGATTTCAATTTCTACTCCATGATTCTGTTTGATGAGGCTCAGGGCTGTTTTCAGGATACTCAGGGTTTTCAAACCCAGGAAGTCCATCTTGATAACGCCGGCTTCTTCAATGGTTCCGCCTTCAATCTGTGTTAACCAAAGATCTGTTTCCTTTGAAGTGGCAACCGGAATTAATTCGGTAAGGTCTTTCGGGGCAATGATGATGCCCGCAGCATGAATACCGGTATTTCTAACCGAGCCTTCGAGTACTTCTGCTTCATGCAGAATTTTACCAAGAAGGTCGTTGCCATTGTATATTTCCCTTAGTTTTTTTACATTTTCAAAATCATCGGCCTGGAGTTGTTCTTTGTCTTCCAGGGATTTTTCTCCTTCCTTGGCATCTTTAGAATGGAGTGGGGCATGCAGTAATCTTTTCAATACAATACCCGGTTTCTCAGGAACGAGTTTCGAGAGTGCCCTGCTTTCTGCTAATGGCAGATCCATTACACGGGCCACATCGGCAATACTGCTTTTTGCAGCCATGGTACCATAAGTGATGATCTGAGCCACCTGGTTTTTGCCATATTTCTGCACCACATAATCAATCACTTTCTGGCGTCCTTCATCATCGAAATCGGTATCAATATCGGGCATTGACTTACGTTCCGGATTAAGGAAACGCTCAAACAGGAGGTTGTATTTAATCGGATCGATATTCGTGATGCCGATACAATAAGCTACCACACTTCCGGCAGCTGAACCACGGCCGGGCCCCACGAATACACCAATCTCTCGACCTGCCCTGATGAAATCACTCACGATGAGGAAGTATCCTGCAAATCCCATTTTCTGAATAACGCCCAGTTCGAAACTGATGCGTTCCTCCGCTTCCGGCTTTAAAATCTGGTAACGTTCTTTGGCACCCGCCCAGGTGATGCTGGCCAGGTATTCGTCCTGCGTTTTAAAATTAGAAGGCACCACGAAGTTGGGTAGCAGGATATCTTTCTTCAGGTTGAGCAGGTCTATTTTATCTACAATTTCATTGGTATTGTCGATGGCTTCAGGAAGATCGCTGAAGACTTCGCTCATTTCCTTTGTTGTTTTAAAATAAAACTGGTCGTTGGGAAATGCAAAGCGTTTGTTCTTCGATATTACATCATCATCAGAAAATTCCCGGAGCGCAGGGGTGCTTTGTTTTTCTCCGGTGTTGATGCAAAGAAGAATATCATGCGCATTGAAGTCTTTCTGGTCTACATAATGACTGTCGTTGCTGGCAATCACTTTCACTTTGTATTTTTTGGCGAACCGAAGCAATACTTCATTCACTTTATCCTGTTCGGGTATGCCATGCCGTTGTAGTTCCACATAGTAATCTTCCTGGAAAATATTCAGCCACCATTTGAATTCATTTTCACCTTCTGCTTCTCCTTTTTTAAGGATGGTTTGCGGAACCAGCGCACCGAGGCAACAGGTAGTGGCAATCAGGCCTTCATGGTATTTATGAATCAGTTGTTTGTCGATCCGCGGATATTTTGAATACATTCCCTCAATGTAACCGAGCGAAGTGAGCTTAACCAGGTTTTTATAGCCGATGTCATTTTTAGCCAGTAAGATCTGGTGGTGCCGGGGATCTTTTTCGTCTTTACTGAAAGTTTTGCGGGTACGATCCTGCGTGATATAAAATTCACAGCCAACCACCGGTTTCACTTTTGGTTTACCGTTTTCGTCGAGGTGGTTATAAGCCTCTTTTACAAATTCAAAGGCCCCGAACATATTTCCGTGATCGCTGATGGCGAGGGCGGGCATACCATCGGCAATGGCTTTTTTGTAAAGACTTTTAATTGGTGCTGCTCCATCCAGCAGCGAGAATTGCGTATGTACGTGTAAATGGCTGAATTTCATCTTGTTAAGCGCTTGTATTTCAGCTGTTTTTCCGGAAAAGGCTGTTTTTCTTAAAGCTGCAAATACAAATATCGGTAAGAATTCTATGCCCCCGGAGCTGTTTTTCCCACATAATCTGAAGGATTTGTTAATGAGGGAATTAGCGTATTAAAGCTTGTATTTGCCCGATTAAAGTATTAACTTTGCATCCGTCTCGAAGTAACACTATTATTTAATCATTTGTTTGTAGGACAGGACTCAAAGGCAGGATTTAATCAACAGAAGACAACAGACCAAGAGAAGAGAAGATACCACAAGACTAAGTCGTACATACGTGTAAACCAAAATTTTACGTATGAAAAACTTACTGAGTGCGCTTTTATTTGTTATAGCACTTTTTACCATTTCAGGCAAGGCATCGGCCCAGAGAACCATTAATTCGGTTGGTTCAACAGAGGATACAAAACCACTTCGTTTTATTGAAGGTATTGAGCTACAGATGGATGGTACATCCACCTATACAGCCAGCACCGAAAAAACTGATTTAACTGCATCAAAAGTTAAACCAACCGGCGTGTCCCTTGATGATGCACAGCCATTGATAGAATGCATCGGGAGCTGGCAGATCAAGTATGCCCAGTTATTGGACAGGGAAGTGGAGAAACTCGGCAATATTTCTTTATTCAGGTTTATTGAAGAATGGTGGCAAACGCCTTATCGTTATGGCGGAACGGGTAAATCTGGAATTGATTGCAGTGCATTTGCAGGATTGCTGTTAAGCAGCGTCTATGGCTTCCAGTTACCCAGAACAGCCCGCGACCAATTTAATGCTACAGAAAAAGTTGAACCGGAAGATATGAAAGAGGGCGACCTGGTATTTTTCAATACCAGGGGAGGCATCAGCCACGTGGGGGTTTTTCTGGTGGATGGATATTTTGTACATTCAAGCACCAGCCAGGGAGTAACCATCAGTCATCTTGATGATGATTATTATAAAGCAAGATTCAGGGGAGCCGGCCGCCCTGTTTCAATTATAGAAACTGAAATCGCTTCTAATTAAAATATACACAGCATTAAATAAAAAAACGCAGCAAATAAATGCTGCGTTTTTTTTATGGAATCATTTTTACTTTAATGTAGAAATTGGGGTCTACTGTGAATGAAGAAGCCATGTTGTTTCTCCCGGGTTTTAAGCGCTGCCATTGTTCAGCAGGGCGGATCCATTTTTCTTTGGAGCCCTCACCGAAACTGACTTTCAGCGGCATTTTAAAACCAGGGACAGTATTCTGCCAGCGGTAAATTATTTCGTTGTTTTCAATTTTATATTCCAGTTCAGGAATTTTTGTAGTGCGTAAGTACTGTTCAAATACGGTGGAGAAATCAATGCCGCTTTTTTTACTGATCAATGCTTCTACATCACTACCGGTAACGGTTGCATGATAAAATTTTCGGTACAATTCATGCAGTACTTTTCTGAATTTCTTATCGTTGTTGATCACCTGGCGGATGTTGTGAATCATGTTGCCGCCTTTAGGATACATATCGCCACTGCCTTCTTTGTTTACACCATAGGGCCCAACAATGGGTTCATCATTGCTGATGGATTTTCTGTTGCCGATACAATATTCGTTGCCCGCTTTATTGCCATAATGATAATCGGTGAACAGGGTTTCGCTGTAATTGGTAAAACTTTCATGTACCCACATATCGGCAATATCCTTTGTAGTGATGTTGTTGCCAAACCATTCGTGACCGCTTTCATGAATAATAATAAAATCCCATTTCAAACCCCAGCCGGTAGCCGACAGATCGGTTCCCAGGTACCCATTCATGTATCCGTTACCGTAAGCGATAGCACTCTGGTGTTCCATTCCAAGATGCGGGGCTTCTACCATTTTATAGCCGTCCTCATAGAATGGGTAGGCGCCAAACCAATATTCAAAGGCTTTCATCATCCTCGGTGCATCCATGAATTGTTTCCGGGCTTTATCAAGGTTATAAGATAAAACCCAGTAGTCCATATCCAGTTTGCCTTTCAATCCGTCATAGCTTTCTCCGAAATGGCTGTATTTGCCGATGTAAGGAATGATGTTATAATTGTTGATCGGGTTTTTCACTTCCCAATTGTAACAAACAAGCTGATCCGGCAATTGATCTTTTCCGATCAATCTGCCATTACCGATTGCCGTTAGTGTATCGGGAACGATCATGCGAAGAATGGCGCCGCTATCGGGTTCATCGCCCTGGTAATCTTTGCATGGATACCACACACTGGCACCCAATCCCTGGCAGGCAACACTCATCCAGGGGTTTTGTTGTTTATCCCTGGCCCAGATCCATCCTCCATCCCAGGGGGCCCTGATGGCTTGCCTGGGTGTGCCGTGAAAATAAGCGGTGATGGTTCGTGGCCCGACTTTTATTTTATACCTGGCTGAGCTGTCTCTAATTTCAACCCAGTAAACATTGCCTTCTCTTCTGAAATTGTATTTTTTATACTGATCAACAATACTGTCGAGGATCATTGGTTCCTGCAGATCGAGTTGCATCATCTTCACGCCGCTATCCATAAACCTGATTTCATTTTTGCCGGAAATGGATTTGCTGTTATAGTCGGGCTTTACGGTTATATCGTAGTGCAAAATATCCCATTGCCATCGGCCGGGGCCATTACTGCCACGCAGACTATCCTGCCGGGTGAACGCAACCTTTTTAGCAGTATCCTGGGCCATGCTGAAATTCCAGCAAGCAAATACAAAAACCAGGGAGCATATATTTTTATTCATGATGATCAATATTAAAAAATATTATCGGAAATAAAGTCCGGGAATGGTTAAAAGAGGGCTGGTATGTATAAATGGTAATTATCAGCTCAGTTTGAAATCAATTCAATACTTTTAGTATATATCTTATGCGGATTCACTTTTATAGAAGCACTTTATTCCTTCATTGTCTTTTGGCAGGTAGCCTGCTTTTTTTCGCTTCCTGTAAGTCGCACAAAGAAACCGGCCTGCAAATATTCAGGTACAATGAACCGGCCGGTATTGCAACGCTTGATCCTGCATATGCAAAAAACCAGGCCCTGATGTGGCCTGCTCATCAGCTTTTTAATACTTTGGTTGAAGTAGACCAGCAATTGCAAATCAAATCTTCGGTTGCCCGTTACTGGGAGTATAGTGATGATAAGAGGGTAATTACTTTTCATTTGCGCACAGATGTTTATTTTCATGATGATCCTTGTTTTAAAAATAGCCAGGGGCGAAGGCTGGTAGCAGCAGATGTGGTTTATAGCCTGGGCAGGATTATTGATAAAGAAACGGCAAGTCCGGGTGCGTGGATATTTAACCGTAAAGTTGATAGTATTGCTCCATTTACTGCCATCAATGATTCTGTTTTTGTACTGAAACTGCAGCGCCCTTACCAGCCAATACTCGGAATACTTAGCATGCAGTATTGTTCAATTGTGCCAAGAGAAGCAGTGGAATTTTATGGAGCATCGTTCAGAAGGCACCCGGTTGGTTCGGGACCTTTCATGTTCACTGCCTGGGAAGAAGGGCAGGCATTGATCTTAAAAAGAAATCCCCGGTATTTTGAGAAAGACAGTGCAGGCAAATCCTTACCATACTTGGATGGAATTAAAGTTTCGTTTTTAGATAGCCGGGCTTCTGAGTTCCTGGCCTTCCGGCAGCAGCAACTCGATTTTATCAATGACCTGGATGTTTCTTTCAAAGATGATGTACTAACCCGAACGGGTAACCTGAAAAAGAAATGGGAGGGAAGGATCAGGTTGCAGAAACATCCTTACCTCAATATTGAGTATCTCGGGATATTAATGGACAGCAGCCAGCAGCAATTGTTACAATCGCCATTAAGGTTAAAAAAATTCAGGCAGGCGATCAATTATGCGATCGACCGTAAAAAACTTATTCTGTACCTGCGGAATTCAATCGGTACAGCTGCAGAAAGTGGTTTTGTTCCACAGGGGTTACCTTCTTTTGATAAGGATATTGTAAAAGGATTTAATTATGATCCTGCAAAAGCACGTCAGTTAATTGCAGAAGCTGGTTTCAATAGCGATCATCCATCACCGGTAGTAACGCTGTTGACGATTCCCAATTATGCAGCCATTGGCAGCTTCCTGGTAAATGAATTGAAACAATCGGGTATTGATGCCAAAGTAGAGGTTGTACAGAAAAGTCTTTTGATTGAACAAACCAGTAAATCGCAAGTGGCTTTTTTCAGGGGCAGCTGGATCGCCGATTACCCGGACGCCGAGAATTACCTGGGGGTTTTCTACAGTAAGAATCCTGCACCACCGAATTATACCCGGTATAGCAACCCTGAATATGATCGGCTGTTTGAACAGTCATTAGCGGAAACAAATGATTCGCTTCGTTACAGCTTGTACCGGGAAATGGATCAGCTGATTGTAAATGATTGTCCGGTTGTGCCCTTGTGGTATGATATGATCCTGCACCTGGTGCAAAATAATGTACATGGATTTTCTCCGAACAGTCTGAATATGCTTGAACTGCGTTACACCCGAAAAGAATAGGCATAAAAAAAGTGGCTGTCCTTTTGAGACAACCACTCAAGTACAAAAAATGAACTCAATGATGCTTTATGCAGTTAGTTTTAGTAATTAATTTTTAATGATTTTCCTGATCAGTTTTTCAGAACCTGTATTTACTTCAAGAATATAATTTCCTTTAGCAAGTGCTCCGAAATCTTTCAGTACTACAATGTTTTCACCTTTCTGAATAGTTATCATCCTGCGAACCATTTCTTTACCGTCGAATGATAAAATCCTGAAGGTAGCATCCGCATCAATAGTGCTGGTGAGGGCTACTTTGATATCGGCAATGAATGGATTAGGATAAACATTGAACTTGTCTACAGTTATTGAACCATTCAGTTTAATAGCTACAATTTTAGAGTAACTGAATTTACCATCAGTATCAACTATGCGTAAACGGTAGTAGATAACCTGAGCTGTTGTATTCAGTGGATCGGTGAAATCGTAAGAATGACTTACTGTTGTAGAACCGTTACCATATACTTTACCACGGTTGATGAAACGTACACCATCTTCACTTCTCTCTACTTCAAAATAATCGTTGTCAATTTCAGACTCTGTTGTCCATTTAAGGATTGCATTATTTGCATTCAGCAACTGAGCTTTGAAAGAGGTAAACTTAACAGGTACAGGACCACCGGTAGAACCAATTACAGCAGTACCATCATCAGTAAACTGATCACCTGCCTGTGAATTTGAAACGATTCTCGCAGTATTGATAATCGTTCCAGGAATAGCACCCGCTCTTACTTTGAATCTTATTGTATAAGTAGCTCCTGCAGGTAATTCGCCACCGGCATTACCTGTTGCACCGTTACCAATGAAGAACTTAAGATAAGTTTTTGAACCATTTACTCCTACAAAAGCAGCATCTCCATCCTGAAGGTCTGTTTGGAAACCAAGCGAAACACCCGGAGCACTTACTATTTCAAGCGAATTTGGAACATATGTAACATTTGCAGGAAGTGTATCCACTATAACAGTATTATAAGCAGAAGCTACACCCTGGTTAGTACCGGAAAGAGTATAAGTAAGTTCTTCGTTTGATTCAACAAATGTATTACCACTTGCATCGGTTACAGTTTTTTCCAATGTTACCAAAGGATCTTTCATCCGAATGCTGAAAGTAAAGATGCTTGGAAAGTACTGATCTGCTTCAGTTCCGAATTTTACATTAACACTGGTAGCATTTGGTTGAATTCCATAACCTGTTCCTACGTTCACCTCGTCAATATCAATACCCATCTGGTTTTTGTAGTTAGGGTTCTTGGTAGTTACATAAGAACCATTCTTTGAAATAGAACCATTCCAGAAATTACCACCAGGGTTTATAGCATTGGTAACGGTAATGTCGTTGATTTTAATGAAGTCGCCTTGATTGAAAGTATTCGAACCCAGGTTGGCATCACCTTCCCAGGCCATTGTACCAAAACTTGCTTCATCTGATAAAAGGCTGTTATTAGGAACATTTAAACCTGTTAAGTCTAAGTTTAAAACAGTAGAAGGACCACCATTGTAAACCTGCGCATAACCGTCATAGATACGAATACTATTATATGGCAATGTAAGGTTTTCATAAACCACTACCAGGCACCAGCCACCGTATCTTCCACCTCCACCAACATTACCTGGGGAAGCAGGAACATTCGCAACGGTATAAGTACCTGCGCCATTTGAATTGATGAAATTGGTAACATCAACAAAAGACTGGTAAATTTTTTCGCCGTTTACCAGTACCGTGTCAACGTTGGTTACCGGTGTAATTACATTGAAATAATTACCGGAAGTACCTTTCCTGATCTTTAATTTACTAAGACTGTCTTTACTGATTGAATTCACAACCCTGCCACCCCAATATAAGCGGGCGAATTTGACTGTATTAATACCAGCAGGGAAAATAAGATCTGCAGAGGTAGAATTAGATGTTGTTAAATCGGAATTGCCATCAATGTCTATGGCTACCATATCTCTGTTATCATTACCAACAGTTGCTGCACCGTTGGTTACCGAATCCATTAAGCCGGCAGGATTGGCCCTAAGAACAGTATTTCCCAACATAAAAGTATTACCCTTGATGTTGTCGGAATACGCCAGATTAAACGGCCGGATGATGTTTTGGGAATACGCCCCCGAACATAGGGACATACACAGAACTGTTACGACTGTAACGTTTCTTGTAAATTTTGTAAGCATTTTCTTGAGTTTAAAGAGGTTAAGAAAAATGGCTCACAGGAAATAAGGAGGTTTTAGCTGCGCATTTCAGTCAGGATATTAGATAGTAGTATAATGATATAACTACAATACAATAAATAATAAGTGGAATTGGTGGAAATTCAGTGGAAGAGGAATCAGGGGTAATTCGAGAGTATAAAGGTAGAAATAAAATTGAAAGATGCAAATGTTTTAGGTAGTTTTTTGACTATAATTTTTTAACCATGTTAACTGCGCAAGGAGGTTTTAATTTGTAAGATTTTGATAATCAATTAGTTAATTAGATAGTTAACTAATTAGCTAATTATAAAATTTTTCCAGTTTCGGACGAATTACAAAACGGCAATAGGGGGCATTTTCATTCAGATTGTAGTAATCCTGGTGATAATTTTCAGCCGTATAAAATTTAGTCAAAGGCTCTAAAGTAGTTACAATCGGAGCAGGAAATACCTTCGATTGATTCAACTGATCTATGTAAGCTGCTGCTATTTTTTTCTGTTCTTCATTGTGGTAGAAAATCACACTTCTGTACTGTGTTCCTACATCATTTCCCTGCCTATTGAGTGTGGTGGGATCATGCGTTGCAAAAAACACTTCCAGCAATTCATCAAAACTGAGTAAATCGGGATTGAATTCGATGCGCAGGCATTCGGCATGACCGGTTTGGCCGCTGCATACCGATTTGTAATCGGGGTTATCTGTTTGTCCACCTGCGTAACCACTGGTTACCTGAATAACGCCTTTCAATCTTTGAAAAATGGCCTCCGTACACCAGAAACATCCGTTTCCTAAAGTGGCCATAGCCGTTTTATTTTCTGTAGTTTCTTCGTGATTACTCATTGATTTATCTGTAATTTACTTTGATGAAATTAGTCCAATTAGTAAACAATGTATTGCTGTTATTGTTTGCTGTAAATATTTTCTATTCCTGTAAACCTGAATCCAAAACAGAAATGTCTTTAAAAACACATGTGTTAAGGCTTAAACCTGGAGAAGACCTGAAAAAGTCTTTGCAGGAGTATATAAACGTACGTAAAATCAAAGCGGCCTGGATGGTAACCTGTGCAGGCAGTTTAACTACCTATAAAATCCGGTTTGCCAATCAGTCGGAACCATCGACCGATTCCGGGCATTTTGAAATTGTGGGTTTAACAGGAACCTTGTCGGAGAATGGGTCGCACCTGCATATCTCACTCAGTGATAGTACCGGTAAAACCATCGGCGGTCATTTAACAGAAGGTAACCTGGTTTATACCACTGCTGAAATCGTACTCCAGGAATCAACGGATTATATTTTTAAAAGGGCCAAGGATGGAACTACAGCCTGGGAGGAATTGCAGATCGAGCAAATCAAAAATGATTAATTGATCTATCGGTTTGATTGAAATCAGCATGTTGCTACATTAATAAATGGCCCAGCGAAAAGAATCAGCCTTTCCTGGCTTAACTTTGCGGCCAAAACTGAATACCCGTTTGATGAAATGCTTTCCTGAAAATACCCTGCAGCAGTTGGAGTTTGATAAAGTAAAAGAACTATTGTCCTCTTTTTGCAGGAACGAGTATGCTAAAATCAAAGCACAGGATTTGCGCATTCATACCCGGAAAGAGTACATCAGTTTAGCATTACAGCAAACCAATGAATATAAAATTCTGCTGCAGGCGGGTTTGTATTTCCCGAATGATTTTCCGCTGAATATTTCCAAAGAACTGAAACTGCTGGGTATCCCCGGAGCTTCGCTGAGTGGAGATCAGTTTTTATTGATACGCAGACTTGCAGAAAATACTGCCAGTATTTTTCGCTGGATGGATGCAGAACGAAGGGAAGCTTATCCCGGACTGGCACAAGTGCTGGATCATCTGTACTATGAGAAAACCATCCGTGAAATGATTGATGATATTCTGGATGAAACGGGTGCAGTTAAAGACAATGCGAGTGAAGAACTGTCAAAGATCCGGATGAGTTTGTATCGTAAACGCAATGAGCTGAGAAGGGTATTCGACAGAATCGTTAGCAAACTCAACAAACAAGGTTATCTCGCTGATATTGAAGAAAGCTTCATGAATGGCAGGAGAGTGCTGGCTGTTTTTGCAGAGCAGAAACGCATGGTAAAAGGTGTATTGCATGCCGAAAGTGATAGCCGTCGCACCAGCTTTATTGAACCGGAAGAAACGACGGAACTCAACAACCAGCTGTTTTCTCTTGAGAATGATGAAGCAAAGGAAGTGTACAGAATCCTCCGCCAGCTCACCCAACAGTTAAGCATATACGCACCATTGTTGAAGAATTATTACGAAGTATCGGGTGAGTTTGATTTCATCAGGGCGAAAGCAAGGCTTGCAGAAGATATGGGTGGCCATTATCCATTGCTTACAGACAAAGCACATGTTAAGCTGATACAAGCATACCATCCCTTACTCTTATTGTACAACCGGAAAGTTAATAAACCAACCATACCGGTTTCAGTTACCCTGGATGCCAATAACAGGATATTGGTGATCAGCGGACCCAATGCCGGAGGTAAAACGGTTACTTTAAAAACGGTGGGCTTGTTGCAACTGATGTTACAAAGTGGGTTACTCGTTCCCGTTAGTGCTGATAGTGAGATGGGGATTTTCAAACAACTGATGATCCATATAGGCGATACCCAGAGCCTGGAATTTGAATTGAGTACTTATTCTTCACACCTGAAGCACATGAAGTACTTTATTGAGAATGCCAATGGAAAAACATTGTTCTTCATCGATGAACTGGGTAGTGGTAGTGATCCGAATCTGGGTGGCGCTTTTGCTGAAGTGATCCTGGAAGAACTGGCAGTTAAACATTCATTCGGGATTGTAACCACGCATTACCTCAACCTGAAAGTAATGGCCAATAAAGTAAAAGGAGTGATCAATGGCGCCATGCTTTTTGATGAAAAGAACCTGCTTCCTTTGTATCAACTGCAGGTAGGCAAACCCGGTAGTTCCTATACTTTTTCCATTGCAGAAAGAATTGGTTTGGATAAGCGACTCATTCAAAGGGCCCGGAAACTGGTTGATGAAAATCATTTTCAACTCGATAAGCTCCTGAATAGTACGGAGCAGGATCTTCAGAAAATTGAGAAAGAAAAAAAGCAGTTACAGCAGTTGATGCAGGAGAATGAGAAACTGAAAAAGGAAATGCAACAGGTGTTGAGCAGGGAAGTACACAAACAGGAAACAGAAAAATTAAGGTTGCAGAATAAAGTTGCAGAAGATAAGCTTCAGTATCTCAGAGATATGGAAAGAAAGCTGAAGGCTTTGGTAGTAGAATGGCGCAGAACAGAAGACAAAGACAGTGTGGTGAAAATGATGCAGGCTTTGTTATTCGGACAAAAAGAAAAAATGCAGGCAGAAAGGCAGCAGAAAAAACTGAATGAAAAATTCGATGAAGTGGGAGGGGACGTGCAGGTTGGTAATAAAGTAAAGATGAAACAGAATCGTCAGGTTGGAATTGTAAAAGAGATCCGGGGTAAAAAAGCAATCTTACAGGTGGGCATTGTGCCGATTACAGTGGCTTTGAAAGACCTGGTAGTGGTGAAGGAAAAAGAATTGTAGAGTTGCTGGTTGCTGGTTGCTGGTAATATTAACTACATAAGTTAAACTTTTGACTTTTGATTTTTCACTTTTGACTTTTTTTAATCCCTTTGCGAACCGTTGTTTCCTTGCGCCTTTGTGAGAAATCCACTTTTTACTTTTGATTTTCACTTTTGACTTTTTTAAAATCCCTTGCGCCTTTGCGAGAAATACATTTTTTACTTATCCAACCTTATCTCCGTTCTCCACAGGAAGCGAAGGCTGCAACAACACCACTTCATTATTCCCATTATAAACACCCAATACCAGGCATTCGCTGAAGAAATTGGCAATTTGTTTAACAGGAAAATTTACAACGGCCACAACCTGTTTACCTATTAGCTCTTCAACAGTGTACAGCGCAGTTATTTGTGCAGAGGATTGTTTAATGCCTGCAGTACCAAAATCAATTTTTAATTTATAGGCTGGCTTGCGGGCTTTCTCAAACACTTCTGCATGCAGGATTGTTCCAGCTCTTATATCAATTTTTTCGAAGTCGTCCCAACTGATCATATTGGAGAAGTGTTAACTACGGCATCCAGGTTAACGGTGCCGTATACATGCGGAAAGGTATCATTCACTGAAGGCGCCAACTCATATTTTAATGGAGAAGAAAGCAGTGCTTCATTTATATGAAGTTTCACCAGGTCCTGCTGATTGCTGAAATATCTTTCCAGCACACCTGCAACCTGTTCGGCTGAACACATGTGTATGAATCCTTCCGTATCAAGAGAAGCGGCCTTGTAAAATCCATCCTGTTTGGCCTTTTCCCACTCTTTCTTTGTTGTGATGTGATAGATCATTTCTCGAGCATATGTGCCAGTGAAAGCAATTCATCCATTTTATACTGGTTGTTTACATTATCGAAACATTTGCTTAGTTCTTCCAGTAAAAACTGTATGATTTTACGATTGTTCATTGGCCTGAAATAGGAAGCGACCGGTGGAACCGAAAGTCGTTTGAAGTAATTTTCAATGTCTTTATGCGAATACATCTGACCCGATAGAGGATCGATGTAAAAGATTATTTTTTCTGACGAATGACCGGAAGGATTGAGTGCTTCAAACTGTTCATCAAAATAACCCAGGATAAACTGCCGGGGAATATTGATGGCTTTAACCGGGATGTCGAGCATCTTGCAAAGCACCAGGTAAATGATACCATTGCTGATGGAATTTCCCTTTTTGGTTTCCAGTGATTTATTGATCAGGAAACTATCCGGACTATCATAACTGATCTCTACACCTGTTTGTTTGTAATAATTGTAAAATATACTGTTCAGTACATTTACTTTTTCCATGGGCGTGAGGTAACTGTTCAGTTCCAGCCAGATGTTGCGGCGCAGTCTTTCAATTTCCTGGATCACCTGTGAAGGCTGCAGATCGGGATAATGATATTTTGAAACGATGATAGCGCCTGTCAGCAGATCTGCAGGGCCATTCAGCCATTCTGTAAATTCAGTGGTGAGGTCGCGGAAATGCAAGCGGTGAATCAGCAGTTCGATGCGTTCCTGTGTTTCCTCATTATTGATGGTTTCCCATAAATTTTCGAGGTTGGGGATGATGTCTTTTCCAAGTGAAATGATCTTGTCACTAACGGTGTTGTATACATCTTCATCCGGGTCGTCGATGAGGTTCAGCAAAGCAGTTATTTCCTTATTTTCTTTCAAAGTGTAAGGGTTTATGATTATTGAACGTCAATATCGGCAAGATATGATGGAAAACATCCGTTAAATTTTCCACAGCCGTGACTAACTCTTAAGCATATGCCCTAATTCGGCTTCAAATGAAAGATTGTTGCTGGAGTAATTTTTCAAACTGGGCTTTCTCATCAGCGTTGAATTAAAAGAACGCTTTGGGAATGATCACGCCCTGAATTGCACTGATGAATAGAAAGTAATACCGGGCGCTTTCCTGCTTTTTAATAAAAGCTTTCCACTGGTACCTTGATTCCTGAATATCTGATTTGAATACCAATCCGCTTTCAGAAATAATGAGCGTTGTAGGAAGGAATATCGAATTGATTGTCGGGGTTGTTGGCAATTTTCTCTGCCTGTTTGAGCATATTGGTGCGTACACCCAGTAACGATAGCAGGGAAGTGAGGATGAGAAATCCTGCAATGACAAAAATAAACAGGCTGTCTCTTTTAAACAGTCCGGTATAATAAAATGCCCAAACAAAAAAGAAAATGGGCAATACTTGTTTAACGTAATAAAGGAGTCTCTTCTTTTTATTTTCCGGTGCATCCCACATCACAAATGCGTAATAGTTTACATAGTCTTCTTTTTCCAATGTATAACTAAGTGTGAGCATATAGGAAACTGTAATTGGGAATCAGTATGCTGATAATACCGGTAAGGCTTATCCGAAATACTATTCCTGGTTATTTTTTCTTTGGCCGCTTTTTTAGGAGCTGCTTTTTTCTTAGCAGTTGTTTTTTTATCGAAAGCCCGGGGTTCCTGTTCTACAATCATTTTCTTAACATCTTCCAGGCTCAGTGCCGCCAGTTCTTCAGCGGTCATTTTACCGGCAGCACCTTTGGCAGTAATTTTGAGCATCTTCTTTCCGAAGCGGATAAACGGACCCCAACGGCCATTTTCTAGGGCAATTTTTTCATCGGGCCATTGTTGTATAAAGCGATTGGCTTCTTTTTCAATTTTCTTTTCAATGAGGGCATTACAGTCGTCCTGGGTAAGCTGGTCAAAATTGTATGCCCTTGGAACATTGATAAAAAGGTCGTTCCATTTGATGAACGGACCAAACCTGCCTTTTCCTTTGGTTACAGGTTTTCCATCATACATTGCAATTGGTGCATCTTCCACCTGTTTGGCGTTGATGATTTCAATAGCCCTGTTCAGATCAACTTCCGTAGGTTCTTCACCTTTTGGTATGGAAATGAATTGTTCGCCCCATTTTACATACGGACCAAAACGGCCGATGTTAACCGACACTTCCAGTGATTCATATTCACCAAGTGTTAATGGTAATTTGAAGAGTTCCATTGCTTCGTCAAAAGAAATGGTTTCAATACTCTGGTTGGCCTTAAGTTTAGCAAATTTTGGTTTCTCCTCATCATTCTGTGCACCAATCTGTACCATCGGACCATAACGTCCCATACGGGCAGTTACTGGTTTACCTTCGGCAGAAACTCCGAGCACTCTTTCGCCAACGGCTCTTTCAGCGGTTTCCAGCGTATGTGCTACACCGGTATGAAATGGCTTATAGAAATCTGCCACCATCTTATTCCATACAATCTTTCCATCGGCAATTTCATCGAATTCTTTTTCAATATTAGCCGTGAACGAATAGTCCATCACATTTTCAAAATGCTGGTTCAGAAAATCGGTTACCACCAGGCCAAGATCGGTTGGGAATAATTTGGCTTTTTCAGCTCCGGTATTTTCCTGTTCTGTAACTTTCTGGATCTGGTCATTCTTCAAACGGATGATCCTGAAATCTCTTTTAACCGGCTCCCGGTCTTTCTTTTCTACATAAGTTCTTTTAATGATGGTAGAAATGGTAGGAGCGTAAGTACTGGGTCGTCCGATGCCGAGTTCTTCCAGTTTCTTAACAAGGGAAGCTTCCGTATATCGGGCTGCATGTTTGGTAAAACGTTCTGTTGCGGTCATCTGATTGAAGGCGAGATCCTGGCCGACCGTTAAGTTCGGTAAACGGCTTTCACCTTCTTCTTCGTTTTCTTCATCATCGGTACTTTCGAGGTATACTTTCAGAAAACCATCGAATTTCAATACTTCACCTGTTGCTGTCAGTTCCTGGTTATTGGTACTGATGTTTATTTTCGCTGTTGTTTTTTCAAATTCAGCATCGCTCATCTGCGAAGCAATGGTTCTTTTCCAGATCAGTTCATAAAGCCTGTTCAATTCGGGATCATTCACTGAATGACTGTCCATATACGTTGGCCTGATCGCTTCATGCGCTTCCTGGGCACTTTCATTTTTATTTTTATAGCGGCGTACCTGAAGATATTTATCGCCAAAGCTTTTACCAATCTCAGCTTTAATGGCATCCATAGCAGTATCACTCAGGTTCACGCTATCGGTACGCATGTAAGTGATCTTACCACTTTCGTACAATCTCTGTGCAAGCAGCATTGTTTTACTTACGCCATAACCGAGTTTACGGCTGGCTTCCTGCTGAAGGGTAGAAGTGGTGAAAGGTGCGGCTGGTGTGCGTTTGGCCGGACGAACCTGGATGTCTTTTACTGTATACTTTGCGCCTTTGCAACTTTCGAGGAAAGCCTCTGCATCAGCAACTTCAGCATATTTATTGCCTTCTGCTTTAAAGGCAACGGTTCTGTTATTGAGATCAGTTGCCGATAAGGATGCTTCAATTTTAAAACTTCCGACAGCGGTAAACTGGTTGATTTCTCTTTCTTTTTCTACGATCAGTTTTACGGCAACACTCTGAACCCTTCCTGCACTGAGTCCGCCCTTTTGTCCAATTTTGCGCCACAGTACCGGACTTAATTCAAAACCCACGATACGATCCAGCACCCGGCGTGCCTGTTGGGCATTTACCAGGTTCATATTAATAGTACGGGGAGATTGAACTGCTTTCTGTATAGCCGGGCGGGTGATTTCGTGGAATACGATTCGTTTGGTTGTTTTGGGATCGAGGTTGAGTACTTCCGCCAGGTGCCAGCTGATGCTTTCTCCTTCACGGTCCTCATCCGATGCCAGCCAAACCTCATCGGCTTTCTTGGCAAGGCTTTTCAGGTCACGAACAACCTTTTCCTTTTCATCGGGAACTATATATTTTGGGGTGAAGTTGTTGTTGATATCGATGCCCATATCGTTTTTCTCCAGGTCACGGATATGACCATAACAACTCTTTACTTCGAAATCTTTTCCGAGTATGCCTTCGATCGTCTTAGCCTTTGCAGGCGACTCCACTATCAATAAGTTCTTTGCCATATAGTTCCTCTCGTTCCGGTTATATATATTACCGGCATTCTTTTATTAAATATGCTGCTAATATCTGTTCAAAATAACAAACACCTATTGTATTAAGGCCTGCATTTTTACAGAAAAAGCCCCTGCAAGAATAGTGCAATATTAGTTTAAAATTGAAAAAACTAATTTTTTGTCGATTTTTCAGTAGTGAGAAAGATTGGAATCAGAAGCAATCAATCACCTCATTTCTTATTTGAGCATCTTTGTATATTCTGCTGTGTCCCAATCCTTTGGTGATCCTGAATGAGACATGTAAATGATTGTCATCCTTCACTTTTAAGGCATCATTCAGGGGGGTGGTATCATCCTCCTCATCATGGAACCATTTTACAGTTGCCCTGATATTTTTCATCGCTCTCCTTACCGAAAACCAGGATGGATCTTTCCCACTCATCGCCAGAATCTGATCTTCCAGGGCTTTTTTGATATTTGGATTTTTAATACCCAACATGATAAACGCATTTTCTATGGCACTGGTTGTCTCGGTAGCCGGAGCAATCAAAACAAGTTTATTGCCCGAATGATGTTGCATGTCTTCCAGGGCCAGGCAAACGGCCAATCCACCGAAGGAATGAGCGATGTAGCCATGAATGGGGCCAAAATGTTGATTTACTTCCTTGATCATATTGCTGTAATCAAGTGCATTCACCGTTGTTCCTTCACTGATACCATGGGCGGGTGCATCGAAAATCAGCACTTCATAGTTTTTATCTACCAGGGGTTGAATGTATTTATCGAAATGCTGGCTGGACGAAGAAAACCCGTGCAGGATAAGGATTTTGTTCTCTGCCGGATGATTGAACCGGAATCCCCGGATGATCTTTCCGTTCATTGTTAGCTGAAGTTTTTCAGCATCATTGAATACTTCACTTTTTCGGGTGGATTTAGACAATGGGGTACAGAATAGCCTGAATGCTTCCTGACCTGCTTTGCGCCGGTTGATGATGGCCAGACTGTTTAATTTGGCCCTGATCAATCCAAGTGCTATCTTTTTTTGTACATTCATCCCCTCAAAGTTAGTATTTATGAAGGTTGGAATCATAGGATCGGGAAATGTTGCCACTGTACTGGGCCGTTTGATCCGGTCGAACAATCATGAAGTGGTTCAGGTAATGAGCCGTAATATAGAACACGCCCGTGTGCTGGCCGAAGAACTGGGTGCCACTCACACCGATTTTGGCGGATTGCCGGATATTTCTGCCGACATGTATATTATTGCAGTAGCCGATTTCGCCATCAGGGATGGTTTGCCGAGGCTGCAGTTGCAGGACAAACTGGTGGTGCATACTGCAGGATCTGTTAGTAAAGATGTGCTGAAAGAATTATCGGTTAATTATGGGGTATTGTATCCTTTGCAAAGTTTGCGCAAAGAAATGAAGCAGATGCCAGGGATTCCTTTCCTGGTAGATGGAAACAGTGAAGGCGTTATACAATATATAGAAGCATTTGCGCAAACATTGTCGCCGGATGTACGCAGAACAGCAGATGAGGAAAGATTGAAACTGCATGTTGCTGCTGTGATTGTAAGCAATTTCACCAACCATTTATATGCTATTGCAGAAGAATATTGCAATAAAGAGCAGGTCGATTTCAACCTGTTGAAACCATTGATCCTGGAAACAGCCTTGCGCATCAAAGATGTGTCTCCGGCTGCAGTTCAAACAGGGCCTGCCGTGAGGAAAGACATACATACGCTGGATAAGCACCTGCGCATCCTGGTCAATCATCCGAAACTACGCACGACCTATCTACGGTTGACGGATAGCATCATGAACAACCAGTAAGTTGATTTAATTGTGAGGGAAGATAATGTCTGTCTGAACTTTATAAGGATCCCGTGGATTGCCTTTTTCATCGATCGGATCTCCTACATAAATTTCATAAGGAGCTGATTTCGATTTTTTCTTATTGTCTTTCAACCATTCTTTTAAAGCATCATAAGCTTGTCCGGTTTCCTCATAGGGTCCAAAATAATGGGCCACAATGGCACTATCACCACCTATCGCTTTGTAGAGAATACCTTTGGGAAGTTTTCCGGAAGGCTTTTTTTCAACCGGAATGGCTGCTTCAAAAAAGAAAGGAGCTTTCTGACTTTTATACCATGCCATGGGTGGTCCGGCTGGTTTTACCTTAAGTTTTTTGGCAGCATCGCCTAATTTTTCACCAAAGATTTTGCCCAGTTTCTGACTGAGTCTTGCGCTGTTGATGGCGCTGTCTTTAATATAAATCAGGTGGTAACGGGCTGCAACGGTATCTGTAATATTGATGATGGGAGCCGATTTGGGCAGATCTGTTGATTTATTCGGTTTGTCTTTTTTGATAACAATCGGCACACTTTTAACATCCGGAACTTTTTTTTCCTCTTCTCCGCATGCATTCAGGAGCATTAATAGAGAAACACAAAACAATAGTGGCAAAAATTTGTTTTTAGGCATACCGTGGGTTTTGAAGAGGTTACTGACGTTTAATTGTACAAAGTAATCATTCTGATTTAAAAATTAAAGCCCCGAAACCAGAGATTTTACTGAATTGGTAATTTCTTGTAGGTTTGCACTCCGAAATTTGTGGTATGTATAAGATTACGTTTAAGTTTGAGCAGAAAGGATTGGCACCGGTGACCCTGGAAAATATTGAATCCGATCAATCGATCCTGGAGATTGCCTTGAAGAATGATATAGAACTTCATCATAACTGTGGTGGCGTATGTGCCTGCAGTACCTGTCATCTTTACCTGAATAAAGGCGAAGAATTTGTAGAAGAGCTGAGTGACAAGGAAGAAGATTTTATCGACAGGGCGGTGAATCCCCGGCTGAATTCAAGGTTGGGTTGCCAGTGTGTATTGTTTCCGGGAAGTGGAGAGATTGAGGTAACCTTGCCCGATCAGACTCAATTCCTGGGTGAGTAATACCAGTATTTTATCAATTCAATTTCAACCAACCATAAAGTAATATGACTTTCGAGCTACCCATTCACTGGAGCGATCATGAAGACATCGCGATGAAATTATACGAACGTTTCGGCGATGATTTCGGAGAAAGTAAAATTTACAGGATCCGGTTTACCGATCTCCACAAATGGATTATGGAAATACCAAACTTCGCTGGTAAGGCTGAAGAGAGCACTGAAGGTCATCTCGAAATGATCCAGAGTGCATGGGTTTACGAATGGAGAGATAATCAGAAATAATCCGGCAAACTGAAAGATTGTTTTAAATTGTATTTTTAAAACTTCGCAACTTATCTGCTTTCAATTTTCAATCAGTCTGAATGAATATTCTCCAGCAATTTAAAGATATACGGCTTTTTACACTGGATGTGGATGGTGTACTAACCGATGGAACTTTATTATTGCTGGACGATGGCCAAATGGCCCGTACCATGAATATTAAAGATGGCTATGCACTCCAGCTGGCTGTAAAAAAAGGATATCATATACTGGTCATTTCCGGTGGTCAATCTGAAGCCGTTAAACTCCGTTTGCAAAAACTGGGCATCACCAATGTACATATGGGGGTTACCGATAAGAAAGAAGTGTTGCTGCAATATGTTCACCAGCACAAGATATCCTGGCCTGAAGTATTGTATATGGGAGATGATATTCCCGACCTGGCAGTGATGCAGATGGCAGGCATGGCCTGTTGCCCGGCCGATGCAGTTCCTGAGATCAAAAGAATTTCACAATACATTTCACCTCAATCCGGCGGTCATGGTTGTGTGCGGGACATTATTGAAAAAGTACTCAAGCTCAACCAGCATTGGGATACTGAATCGCAAATCGCAGCGAAGTAATTCTTCTGTATTTTAATAAGCAGCAATGGTTAAATTTGCTGCAGAAAAGTTTTCATGAAATTAGTTTCAGCATTTTTACAATTAATCCGCTGGCCCAATCTTTTTTTTATTGCCTTAACCCAATGGCTTTTCTATTACTGTGTTGTTTATGCACTCTATGATCATTCTGTCATAGCCGGTCAACGTTTTCATCATAACATTACGCTTTTTTATCTGCTGATGGCAGCATCGATACTGATAGCTGCAGGAGGTTATATTATCAATGATTATTTCGACCGGCAGATTGATGCGGTGAATAAACCAACAAGGATTGTGGTAGACAGGGTAGTGAAGCGACGCTGGGCAATTGTATGGCACCTGCTGTTAACTACCATCGGCGTTTTAATCGGATTGTATGTTAGTTACAAAACCGGAAACTGGCTGATTGGTTCTGCGAATATCGTTTGTGCGTTACTGTTATGGTTTTATTCTACCATGTTTAAAAAGAAGCTCCTGATTGGTAATGTGATCATCGCAGCATTAACTGCCTGGGTGATCGTGGTGGTTTATTTTTTTGCAGGTGCAACGCTGATCAACTATGAAGGCTGGCAGATGCATCAATATCCCTTTAACGTTAAACAGCTTTATAAGTTTACCATTTTGTATGCAGGCTTTGCTTTTATCGTGTCACTTATCAGGGAAGTGGTAAAAGACCTGGAAGACATGAATGGCGATGCCCAGTATCATTGCAATACCATGCCTATAGCCTGGGGAGTGCCGGCAACCAAGGTATTTGTAGCTGTGTGGACGGTGGTTTGCATTGCCGCATTGCTGATCGTTCAGGTGTATGCCTGGCAATCGGGATGGGCGATCAGTGCGGTTTACAGCATTGTGCTGATTGTTGCGCCATTGGTTTATATCCTTCAGAAATTATATGTTGCACGCATTGCTACAGATTATCACCGCATCAGTACCTGGATCAAACTAGTGATGCTGGCGGGTATCTTATCTATGATCTTTTTTAAATACTTCGCATAAGCATGACCGGTAAAATTATACTTGCCTCTCAATCGCCCCGCAGGAAGCAATTGCTTGAATGGGCTGAAATTAATTTCGATGTAATAGTGAGTGATGCCGAGGAAAGTTTTCCGCCCGGATTATCATATGATGCAATTGCCATTCATATTGCTCAAAAGAAAGCAAAGGCTGTAGCTGAAGGAATCAGTGAAGATATTCCAGTACTGGCTGCTGATACGATTGTAGTTTGTGATGGAGAAGTGATCGGCAAACCGGTTGACAGCGAAGATGCCTTTACTATTCTTAAAAAATTATCGGGTAATAAACACCAGGTAATTACCGGCGTGGTAATCAGAAATAAAGCGAAAGAAACGGCTTTTGCCGATACAACGGAAGTGTTTTTTCATGCATTGACAGATGAGCAGATCAGGTTTTACATCGATCAGTACAAGCCATACGATAAAGCAGGTGCATATGCCATCCAGGAATGGATCGGCGTTGTGGGAATCAAAGGAATCAGCGGTGATTTCTATAATGTCATGGGATTGCCTGTGAGCAGAGTAGTACAGGCACTGGCTGATTTTTAAGGTTGCTTTTCTTTTCTTTTTAGTGGCATAAAATCCTTTTAGCAGGTATATTTTCTCCAGACTTTTTTAACGGGCTGTGATAATTTTAATCAGTATTTTCTGCTGATGTTTTATTTATTCCGGCCATATGAACGAAAAATTACTGCATTATATCTGGCAGTTTCAATGCTTCAGTAAAACCCATTTGTATACGATCGAAGGGCAATCGTTGCGTATACTCTTCCAGGGTAGTTACAATCATAACCAGGGGCCCGATTTTACCGCTGCTAAAATCAGAATTGATGATACGGTTTGGGCAGGCAATATTGAAATTCATGTATTGAGTTCCGATTGGGAGATGCATGGCCATAGTAACGATGCGCATTATCAGAATGTAATTCTTCACGTGGTTTGGAAACATGATAAGCAGTTGTCATTGCCGTTCTCTACACTGGAACTTTTTTCACTGGTTCCCAAGCTACTTCTTCAACAATATAAAAACATGCTGGAAGCAGCGCATTTTATTCCCTGTGAAAAACAACTGCAACGGGTAAACGAAATTGTCCTTGTAAAATGGAAAGAGCGGATGCTGATAGAACGGCTGGAAGATAAAGCAGCCATCATCATCCAGTTGTTGCAAAAAAGCAATCGTCACTGGGAACAAACCTGCTGGTGGGTATTGGGAAGCCATTTCGGGATGCAAGTGAACAAAGAAGTTTTCCTGGTAATCCTGCAGAGTATTCCTTTTGAAATGCTGGCAAGGCAACGAATGTCTGTCGAACACCTGGAAGCGTTGTTGCTGGGGCAAGCAGGGTTGCTAAGCGAAGAAACGGAGGATAAATATCTTCAGCTATTAAAAAAACACTATCTATTTCTGCAAAAGAAATATGCATTGCAGCAACCTGCGATCCGGTTAAATATGTTGCGTATGCGGCCTGCCAATTTTCCGGGAATAAGATTAGCAGAATTAGCAGCTTTGATGCACCAGTCGGCACATATCTTTTCTATCATCATTCAGTCGACAGCGTTAAATGAGCTTCAGCAAAAGCTGGAACTTCAGGCTTCTGCATATTGGAACAATCATTATTCTCCTGGTCGAAATTCGGCTACAAAACCAAAGCATACCGGAAAGCTTTTTCAGCAACATCTTCTGATCAATGCCATTATTCCATTGTTGTATGCGTATGCAATAGATCGCGGAGAACCATCTTTGAAATCAAAAGCAATACAATGGATGCAGGAACTGATGCCGGAGCATAACAAAATTACCCGGGGTTTTCAACAGGCAGGTATGCGCAATGAAACGGCTTTTGATTCCCAGGCAATGATCAGACTGAAGCAAGTTTATTGTGATCACAAAAGATGCCTTGAATGTGCCATTGGGGTAGCCATTCTCAAACAGGCATGACGTTTATAAATTTAATCAGGCCCAGTTATATTTCGCCTCCACCACGAGGTCTGGGTGTATGCTTTTCATCACCGGGCAATTATCACCGATTTTTTCCAGCAATTTTCTGTCTTTTTCATCCAGGTTCAATGCTGGTAAATGCAGGGTAACTTCTATTTTACCGATGCGCCTGGGATCACTGAGCATGTGTTTGGTTACATCAATTTTTGTATCCTGAAGGTTGATCTGCATATCGGCCGCCCTGATGCCCATGGTAGTGATCATGCAGGTGGCAAGGGCTACACAGACCGTGTCGGTCGGACTAAACCTTTCGCCTTTTCCCCTGTTATCTGTCGGGGCATCGGTTTCAATTACTGTTCCGCTTTGAAGATGGGTGCATTCGCATCGCAAATCACCTTTATAGATTACCTGGGCTGTCATGTTTCGTTAATTTTTATGATAAATCTGTGCAGTGCAGCAGTTCCTTGTTTATTTGAATCTAACTTAAAGCACAACACAGTATTTTTACATAAATTTACTTAAGTAAACAGCATACATGAAGAAAATATTTTTATTGATCGTTGCTTTTGCAGGCATGTTTTCTGCAGTTGCGCAGGATAAAGACAGTGCCAAGAAAAAAAGAAAGGAAGAAAAAAGGCAGCGCATCAATGCGATTATCAAGCAGGAAGAAGAGGGTGTTATCAAGTACCGCAAGCATTTTGTGGCTGGATTCAAACTTACCACTGATGGATATGGAGGTTTTCTTGAAATAGCCCGTGCTCAGTCGGTAAAGCGAGCCTTGCTTTTCCAGCTTGATATTACCGAGCGCAAGCATCCGAAAGAAGAAAAATTACAGGATGCATCCGGAATTGCTACACCGGTTATTTATGGTAAGTTGAACTTTTTCTATCCCGTTAAACTCGGAGTTCAACAGCAATTTCTGTTGGGCAATAAAGGCAATAAAAATGGGGTAAGCATAACGGCCAATGCAGGCGGCGGACTTTCCCTCGGTTTACTCAGGCCATACCTGGTTGAAATCGACAGAGGAGGGGGTAAATATGAGTTCATAAAATATACACAGGCCGATAGTGCTTTGTTTGTAAACCTGAATTCAATTGTTGGGGGCCCGAACCTGGGTAAAGGCTGGAGCCAACTGGAGCTGGTGCCGGGCGCATATGCCAAAACGGGACTTCGTTTCGATTATGGCAGATACAACGAAATGGTTAGTGCAGTGGAGGTTGGACTTACTGCTGAATTTTACAGTAAAGAGATCCCACAGATGATCTACATTAAACAAAACCAGTTTTTCTTCTCGGCATATGTTGCCATCGTTTTCGGAAGAAGGAAATAATGCTTTCAAATAATCATTTTCTGCAATGTATCGGTTTGGGTTAATCGCCCGTATACTTAACTTTGCTCTATAAATAATCAGTTATGTCTTGTGGTAGTGTTTCAGAAGAACAGGTTCCGGCGTTAAAAAAGCCCAACTGGCTCAGGGTTAAACTTCCGATCGGGGAAGAGTATAAACATGTACGGAACCTGGTAGATACACATAAGCTGCATACAATCTGCGAAAGCGGTAATTGTCCGAATATGGGTGAATGCTGGGGAGCCGGCACAGCCACTTTCATGATACTGGGTAATATCTGTACCCGCAGCTGCGGATTCTGTGCAGTAGCTACGGGCAAGCCAGATGCTGTGGATTGGGACGAACCCCAACGCGTAGCCGAAGCGATTCACCTGATGAAAGTGAAACATGCTGTCATTACTTCTGTAGATCGGGATGAACTGAAAGATGGAGGAAGCATCATCTGGTATAACACCATTAAAGCAGTAAAAGCACTGAATCCTGAAACCACGCTTGAAACACTGATTCCTGATTTTAAAGCTCAGAAAGAAAATATTCAACGTGTGATTGATGCAGCGCCGGAAGTGGTGAGTCATAATATCGAAACAACGGAGAGGCTTACACGCCAGGTGCGTATCCAGGCAAAATACTGGCAAAGCATGGAAACCCTTAAAATTTTAAAGGAAGGCGGCATGCGCACCAAGAGCGGTATCATGCTCGGTTTGGGTGAAGCCAGGCAGGAAGTGATTCAGACTTTAAAAGACCTTAACAACAGTGGGGTAGACGTAGTTACCATCGGCCAGTATCTTCAACCTTCTAAAAAACACCTGGCAGTGGATCGTTTCATACATCCGGATGAATTTGCAGAATACCGTGAAATCGGCTACCAGCTTGGTTTTGATTATGTAGAAAGTGGTCCGCTGGTTCGTTCATCTTATCACAGTGAAAAACATGTGATTGAAGGCTGGGGTAGAAATCAATGGATAAAAGAAAAGGAAAACCTGGTGTAGATTTTCCTTTCCGAGAATATTAATGAGGCCTTTGGGCCTTTTTTTATTTTACCAAACCAATGCACTGGCACCGAGAATGGCTGCATCAGATTCTTTCAGTTCACTGAAAATTAATTTTACTTTATTACGGAAGATCGGCAATAGATTCGCTTCCATGTGTTGACGGGTTGGATTGAGCAGGAGATTTCCGGCTTTCGTCAATCCTCCGAACAATACTATTGCTTCAGGAGAAGAGAACATCACAAAATTCGCCAGTGATTCACCCAGTATCTGTCCGGTGAATTCAAATATTTCATTGGCAATGGCATCGCCCTGTAAGGCGCATTGATAAACGGTTTCACTCGTTAAATCATTGATGCGGTAATTTCTTAACAGGCTGTCTCTTTCGGGATAGGCCGTCATCAGTTCAATAGCTGTTTCTCTAACACCTGTTGCAGAAGCATAAGACTCCAGGCTGCCTTTCATGCCGGTGCTTTTGTGTACCCTTCCGCCCGGACGAATAATCGTATGACCCAATTCTCCGGCAAAGCCATCATGACCCACTACAATTTTACCATCGATTACAATTCCACTTCCAACACCTGTACCAAGAGTGATGGTGATGAAATGTTTCATATCGCGGGTGCAACCGTACATCATTTCACCCACTGCAGCTGCATTGGCATCATTGGTGAGTTTTGTGGGCAGCCCGAATTTTTTTTCCATCAGGCTGGCGATGGGAATGATTCCTTTCCAGCGCAGGTTGGGTGCGTATTCGATGGTTCCCGTGTATATGTTACCGTTAGGAGCGCCCATGCCGATGCCAACTATATTGGCTGAACCGCCAACATTTTTGATCATCGGTGAAAGCTTACTATAAAGATCTTCTATAAAATCTTCTACAACTTCATGGTCATTGCTGGGGATTCTGTCCTGCTCAAGGATTTCTCCCTTACTATCTACCACACCGAATTTGGTAGTGGTTCCGCCAACATCTATTCCAATGGCATATTTCTGTTTCATAATTATAATTAATGAATGCTGATATTAATGTCCGGTTGGGGCAGTTGATTTTTCGTAATCGATGCCTTGTCTTTTCAGAATACCTTTTACCGCTATTGCAAAGAAAGTGAGGTATGCGAAACAGATCACCGGAACCCAATACGATTCGTGAATACCGATCACGTCTGCCAGTTTACCTTGTATTGGTGGAATGATACCACCACCCAGAATCATCATGATGAGGAAGGCAGAACCCTGTGGCGTGTATTTTCCGAGTCCGGCAATGGAAAGGGTGAAAATGCAGGGCCACATGATGGAGCAACAAAGTCCACCACTAAGGAATGCATACGTTGCAACAGTGCCGGTTGTTTGAATGCCGATGATCATGGCAACTACACCCATAAATCCGAATATCATCAACGTGCGGGCAGGCTGATCGTTGCTGAAGTAAAAAGCAGCAATCTGTATCACAACACAAATGATATAATAATACATGGCTTTCATTTCATAACCAGCCAATGTACCTACACCGAGCAGGATGCCAAATGCAATAAGCGGAACGATTATCTGCAATAACACTTTTGTTTGTTTGGAAAGATTGAATGCCGATACAGCTCCGGCCCAGCGGCCAATCATCAGGCTACCCCAGTACATAGCAACATAGGGAGTGGCTTCAGAAGCCTGGAGACCACCGAATTCCTGTTGTTTCAGCAATTCGCTCAGGTTACTACCTACGGCTACTTCCACACCCACATAAACGAAGATGGCGAGCATGCCCAAAACCAGTTGCGGATATTTCATAGCACCCCAGCCAGCGGCATTTTTCTGAGCGCTCAGGTTGGCGAGTAATAAACCAACCACCACAACTGCCAATGTGCCCAATAGCCATTTCATCCGGTATGAATTCATTGAATGAATTTCTGCATCTGTTGCATTGCTGAGATCTACTTTATAACTGCTGAACACCGGCACGAAACAAATGATCAGTAAGCCCGTCATAATTAATAAAAGGGCCAATGCTTTATTGGCTTTTTCCGGTGCTTCCAGCATAATTCCGGAAGGCACTTTTTTAGAAAAGAAAAACAAAGCGGCGGCTGCTATAAATAATGCTCCAACGCCACTATACAATACAATTACTTTACTCAAACTGAGCGCTGCGATTTGTTCATCTGTAACTGCTGCTGTAGTTCCAAACAATGCAAAAGCTACTACAATCGGACCAATGGTTGTACCAAATGAATTGATACCACCACCGAGGTTTACACGGCTGGTACCGGTTGCAGGATCACCCAGAGAAATTGCAAATGGCTGTGCGGCTGTTTGCTGCAGAGAGAAACCCAGCGCTACAATAAACAAACCAGCGAGCATCCCTGCAAATGTGTTTGCATTAACCGCAATGATCATTGCAGCAGCGCCAATCGCTGAAAACAGTAAACCATAAACGATGCTCCTTTTATAACCCCATTTTCCTACCAGGTCTTTTCCTCCCAGTGAACCATAAGCAAAAAGTGCCAGTGCACCCAAATAATAAGCTGTGTAAAATGCAAAATCGATCAACTGGCTCTGGAACTGATCGAGGTTGAAATAATGCTTACAAAAGGGGATGAAAATACTGTTTCCGGCGGCAATAAATCCCCAGAAAAAGAATACGGTAACAAGGGTGCCCAATGCACCATAATTGGTTGGGATGGCGGCGCTTCTCGTTTCACCTGAGTTTTGGTTTACAGACATGGTTTTTTGGTTTGGCCGCTGAAAATAGCAAGAATTTCAATGAATTGGAAAATTAATTTTCAAAAAAACCAGTAAGATTCCCATTTCGTTAAATAAGGTTCTGTGATTGGATGTTTTGTTTAAACTCTTTTGTTTTATTTTACCAAACCTTCTTACATTCATCAAAATATTTTTCTTCGAATGGAGATTTTACATGTTAGTGCCGAATGTTATCCAATGGCAAAAGTTGGCGGTCTGGCTGATGTCGTAGGAGCATTACCCAAATACCAGGTTGCCCTTGGGCATATTGCCAAAGTGGTGATGCCGATGCACCGCACAAAATTTCTGTATAATAATGATTGGGAAGTGGTACACAAAGGAAGCTTTCCGATGGGATCGGCTTTTTTTGATTTTACCATCATCAAAGAGAAAAACAATAAACTTGGTTTTGATCTTTATTGTGTTGACATCAATGGATTACTCGACCGGGAGAAAGTATATACTTATGATGATGATACCGAACGTTTCACTGCTTTTCAGATTGCTGTTACCGAATGGTTGAGCAAATGGGAACACAGGCCTGATGTTGTACACGTACATGATCATCACACAGCATTGATTCCATTTATGCTGAAGCATTGTTATGCATACAGGCATATATCATCCATCAGAACGGTGCTTACCATTCACAATGCTCAGTACCAGGGCTGGATGGGCTGGGATAAAGCCACTTATCTGCCAGCCTGGGATACATGGAAATGGGGATTGCTCGATTGGGACAATACTGTTAATCCATTGGCATGTGGTGTAAAATGTGCGGATAGGGTTAATACCGTTAGTCCGGGTTACATGGAAGAACTGATGTATGCAGCCAATGGCCTTGAGCAACTTTTTAATTATGAAAGAGGAAAATGTTCGGGTATCCTTAACGGTATAGATTATGCGGTTTGGGATCCTGCAAAAGATACTTATATACTGGATAATTTTTCGGTGAAGGATTTTAAACACGGAAAAGCACTGAACAAGAAAAAATTGTGTGATGATTTCGGATTTGAAATCAAGCATCCTTTATTTGTTTTTATTGGAAGACTCGTAGGAGAAAAAGCAGCAGATCTGTTGCCGGAAGCCATTTCAAAAGCATTTGAAAATTCCAGAACTAAATTCAATTTTCTTATCCTGGGAAGTGGGGAGCCCTCTGTTGAAAAAGCATTGCAGGATATTCATCAGTATTGGTTTGGATATTATCATTCACAATTTGAATACAATGAAAAACTCAGTCACCAGATGTATGCAGGAGCTGATTTTCTGTTGATGCCGAGCAGGGTAGAGCCTTGTGGACTGAACCAGATGTATGCGATGCGTTATGGAACGGTACCGGTTGTACGCAGAACGGGTGGATTGAAAGATACAGTGATCGATTTCGGAGAAGAAGAAGGTTATGGCATTTGTTTCAATTATGCAACCGTGGACGACATTGTATATTCCATCGGAAGATCGCTGGATTTGTATGCCGATAAAGTGAAGATGGATGAAGTGAGGCAGCGGATGATGGAAATCAATAACAGCTGGGAAAACAGCGCTGGTAGATACATTGACCTCTATAATTCAATTTTATAAAAAGAATCTTATGCTAAGCAAAAAAGTAGTTGCCGTAATTCTTGGCGGTGGAGCAGGAACAAGGTTGTATCCGTTAACTGCGTCGAGGAGTAAGCCTGCCGTACCTATTGCAGGTAAATACAGGTTGGTAGATATACCCATTTCGAATTGCATCAACAGCAATATCAACCGCATGTTTGTATTGACGCAATACAATTCGGCTTCGCTGAACAAGCACATTAAAAATACCTATCAGTTCAGCGGATTCAGCAGTGGTTTTGTTGATATACTTGCTGCAGAACAAACACCCGATAGTTTGGGTTGGTTCCAGGGTACGGCGGATGCTGTTCGGCAGTCACTCAAGCACATTGAGAAAAATGAGTTTGAATATGTGTTGATTTTAAGCGGCGACCAACTGTATCAAATGGATTTTGAACTGATGTTCGACAATCACGCAAAAACGGGGGCAGATATTTCGATTGCAACGATTCCGGTTGGCGAAAGAGAAGCGCCTGAATTCGGAATATTAAAAGCAGATGCGGCTAATTCAATTACATCATTCATAGAAAAGCCGGCGAAAGAATTGTTGCCTCAATGGGTAAGCAATACTGGTGATGAAATGGCGATACAGGGCAGACATTACCTGGCTTCTATGGGTATTTATATATTCAACAGGGATATACTTTTCAAACTTCTTGAAGATGAAAAGAAAGATGCAACAGATTTCGGTAAAGAAATCATACCGGATTCCATTGCACAATATAAAGTAGTGAGTTACCAGTATGATGGTTACTGGACAGATATCGGAAATATTTATTCTTTCTTTGAAGCCAATCTGGCATTAACACTGGATATACCACCATTCAATTTGTTTGATAATAAAAAGATGGTGTACAGTCGTGCCCGCATGCTGCCTCCAGCCAAAGTAAGTGGTACTACCATTGAACAAACGATTATTGCGGAAGGTTCTATCATTCATGCGAACAGTATCTCCAATTCGGTGATCGGTATTCGAAGCAGGATAGGAGAAGGAAGCAAGATTGTGAGCTGTTATATCATGGGTAATGATTTTTATGAAACGATTGAAGAGATAGCACATAATTATATTAAAGGAATTCCCAAGGTTGGTATCGGCGACAACTGTACACTTACCAATGTGATTGTAGATAAAGATTGTCGTATAGGCAACAACGTTACCATAGTTGGTGGCAATCATCTGCCGGATGCAGATCATTCTTTGTTTGCAATTAAAGATGGGATTGTAGTAATTAAAAAAGGAGCGGTGATTAATGATGGGTTTGAGTTGAAGTAGAAATTGAATTATTGATAATTTTAAAGCCGGAATGATGATTCCGGCTTTATCGTTTCAATGTTGAATAAAATTTGAAATTTTGTCTTTTGTATATAAAGAATAATCTGCAAGAAACCTAAGTATGAATGATGATAAATCAGATATTAAAGATGGAGAAGTTAATGATAATATCCGTATGAATGATTCAGTATTTGAATATATTAGAAAAGGTAAAAATTTAGAAATTGTAATTCAAGTCTTCCTAATAATATTTATATTATTATGTGGATATTTTATTGCATACTCAATTAAGTTTCAAGAAAAAATCTCGGTTATTATTTTTGGCATTACATTTTGTTTCGTTTTGTTTTCTATATATAAAGGTTGGAAACAGTTTAAGTTGTATCGTAAGCTACAAATTGCTAAAATTGACAGCCTGACTTATTATTATAATAATCGACATGAAATAAAAATTGACAAATCAAAATTGATTTGGGTAAACTATTTCGATACAGTTGGTAGCGGCTCTCTTAGTGTGCAACTTTATATTCTTTATGAGTGTAAATATTTTCTTTTGGATTTCGGACTAAGTAAAAATGCGGCTTTATTGTTATTAAACAAGTTAAAAACGTTTACTGGAATTAATAATGTTGAAGAAGTCGATAAAACATTTTTTTCAACCAAGATAAAATTTGTTAGTTATTAATTCGATTTTAGTATCTAGCGCCAGTGTTCCGCCTTGAAGCTGGTCACTGGTGATGTGTCAATTCTGCCGGACTGTGTCCTAGTAAGCAGCGATTAGTGGTACACGAACCAATAATACCCAACTCTCACACGAGCCGCTGCAATAGATTACATTAAAAATAAAGTTAAAAATGTGAAACCTGAAATAACAAATGAATAGAAAGAAAATAACAATTTACATTGAAAAGAAAGAATACTTGGATTTTGAATTTATCACTTCTTTTGTAAATTCTAATTTAAGTTTTGTGCCGCGTGAGATTAATTTTCAAAAAAGGCGTTCAAAAAAGATTTTTAGCTCTGATGATTTAGAATCGAAATTTATTGAAGATGATTTATGGTTAGTGACTCTAATACAGCGTTTTCATTTACTATTGTTGATCATGGAAAAACATATTGCATTACCAATATTTGTTTAATAGATCATAACTCAAATCAATTATTAATTGATCACTTTGTAAAAAAAAACTGTTTTTTTATGCGCTTACGAATATGATTTTAATTTTGTGTTATTTCAAGGTGAAGAAAGCATCGATACTTTAAGAAGTTTTGGGGTTGATTATAATCAATACAATTTAATACCTAAGTATGACTTTCCGTACTTAAAAGTTGATATAAGTAAAAATCCCGGTAGATTAACCTGGGATGAAAATATATGTATTGATATAGGGGTTACATGGAAAATGTGGTTTTCAATGAACGTTAGAAAATTATTTAAAGGTAAGCCAATGGAATTTTTTCCAAATAGTTATCTTAACAATCTCATAGAGAATGATATTTTGTTTATTTGGTTATATGAGAAAATAGAAGATACAGAAGATCCCAAAATTCATGACCTAATGAAAAAGTTTAGAACCTGGATAAAAATGGATGATCTCATTGCTATCTAGCGCTTGTTTTTCTCTAATAGCGCTAGTGTTCAGTAAGCCTTGGTTCGTGTCACACGAACCAATAATACCCAACTCTCACACAAACCAACTACACACTATGGTTTAAATCTCCAGTGGTCTTGTTTAATTCACCAAACCAGTTATAAGTAAATCGCTTAAAGTTGTGGATGTTAATGAAACAACCGCGAAAATCGTATACAGAATTGAGTAATATTTATTTCTGGACTGCCACCATTCACAAATGGAAGCATTTGTTATCAGATGATTCAAATAAGCAGCTTTTGATAAACTATTTAAACAAATTGTCAAAGGATGGATTGATAACAGTTTATGCTTTCGTTATTATGCCAAACCATATTCATTTGATTTGGCAACAGCATAAGAAAAATGGAAAAGAAACTGCATTCGGCAGTTTTTTAAAATACACAGCACATCAGTTATTGAAAATTTTAAAAGAAAAGGGAGCTGCACGAGAATTTGCGGTACAAGCAGCTAATAAAAGCCATGAAATCTGGCAACGTGATTCACTGGCAGTCGAAATTTATTCAAGAAAAGTGGCAGAACAAAAACTGAATTACATACATGCAAATCCAATTAAAGGTATATGGAAATTGGCTGAGTCTGAGATAGAGTATTTTTATTCATCTGCCAGATTTTATGAAACAGGCTTCGATGAATTCGGATTTTTGAATAGTATTTTTATTGAACTTGAGGGATAAATATTTTATTTATTTTTTGTTGAGAGCCTGATAATTAGTTTTGGTGTTTCGTGTGACAAGAACCACGGAGAATGATAATTGGTTTTGATGTTTCGTGTGCCACGAACCACGGCTATGAGGCTTGATAATTGGTTTTGTTGGTTTGTGTGCCACAAACCAGTGCAATAGGGCGTAAGTAGAAAATGGTTCGTGTGACACGAACCACGGCAATTGTCACAAGTGGGCTGCTACGCAGAACATTTACCCCTGTTGTACAATTAACAATTCTATAAATCATTTTTCACTGGCCCGTTTTAATCATAGCACCATTCTTGTTTAATGTCTATCATTAAACAACTTCAAAAAAAGCACTATGAAAAAAACATTGCTAATGCTAGGCCTGGTAACAGGCGGTTTCCTGGTCAGTTGCTCTAAAGATGATGAACCCGTAAACAATAACAACAAAGTAGTAAGGGTGGAATTCAGTTCTGATACTTTGTCGATGTACAACTTCGCACTAAGGCTGGATACAACAGCCGTGTATGATTCTGCCAATACCGTTTCCTTTCAGCAGAATTATGTGTTTAACAATCTGCCCAATTCAACGGGAGATACGTTGAAATTCACTGTTTATCCGCCTTTCAGCTGGGTAGGTACTACAGCAGAAGCCAATATCACATTGCGCTTACTCATTGATGGAGTATTGAAATCAACCAATAGCGGCTTAATTACCGGCGCCGACAGGCCAGGTGGATTAACTATTTATACCGTTTTATAAATAGTTAAAGTGTAAATAATTCATCAGGCAATTGAAAATAGAATGCTAAAAAAGCAAAACAGTCACACCTTAAAGTGTGACTGTTTTATTAAACTGTGTATTATTTTCTACAGCATACTGCTCCAGAGAAATTGCTCCATCCATTTTTGGGATTCCGGATCATCAGCATTACCCCAATCTTTCGTACGCTCTTTTATGTCTTTTTTAAAGGTATTTATCGACATGTTATTTTTCCCGGTAGCCGGTACAATCTCAGCAGGATTGGCCGCATTCAAGGTAACTTTAGTGGCAATCCAGGAAGTATACATCCTGGGAATGGTAAGACCAAGTATCATCCCGGGTAAACCACTGATAGAACAGGGTCCACCTGAAATCATAATTTCATCCGTATAAAAAGCAAACACATAAACACTGTCTAAAATCTTTCCAACAGCTTTGCGACAATTATATCCTGCAATGATTCTGTTCTCATTGCTGAGTTTCCACTCAATATGACGGATGGAATCCTGCACAATAAAATCACTTCCTACCACATTTTTCTTCATACTGAATTTTTCCTGTGTATGGTCAAAAAACCAGCTGCTTTCCTCATCACTTTTGCGCCAGAATTCAGGCAGTTTCAGCTTTTCATCCCAACGATCGAATTTGTACAGACTTTTATTATTGGCAAAACTGTATTTGTAATACCCGGTTTTAAATTGCGGGAGACTTTCACTCATGGCTTCTGCCCAGGAGCTACTGCCCATCGTTTTCTTCAGGTTTGTTTTTACTTCATATTCAATCACGGCATTCTCCACAAACGTTTGCGCTTTGGATATACTAACGGTGAAGACTAATAGCAGGGCTGTAATTATATTGCGTTTCATATTATTTAATTGGTCGGTTAATTATTTGGTGGCAGGTGCAGCTTTTGGCGCTTTGTTTTTGAAATCCCAGGCAAAACCCAGCATGAAATAACGTTTCAGACGCTGGTTCCTTTCTTCCGTCAGGTAGTTGGCCGAGAAATTACGTTCAATACCGATATTCTGATTAAGGATATCCCTCACCTGGAAGTAAACTGTGAACTCATTGTTTTTAAATGTACGCTGCAATCGGGCATTCCAGATTTTGTTGTCGTTGTTCGACTGGAACTGTTCCGTTTTCTGGCGGTGGAAATACTGGATATCTGTATTCAGCGACCATACTTTTTTATAATATACTGTACCATTGAAGGCCAACGTATTGGTATAGAAATCTGTGCTCACATTGCCCTGGCCATTTTTATTGGTGTTCAGGTTGAAATCATTGGTAAGTGATAAATCATACTTTTTATCTTTCGCTTTGTTCATCCAGAGCGACAAACCTGCATTCACAGTACTGGAGAAACTCTTGATACCATTGATGAAATCAGCATAACGATAGTAATTCGCATTCGGACTGATCTGGAACCTGGTGTTCAGTTTCTTATGTTTGAAACCTACACCAGCCCATAAATTAGCTGAGATATTACCATCTGTATTGATCGGTTGTGTAATAGTTTTACCGGAGTTGTAATCAATGGTACGGCTATTGGTTATGGAGTTATTCGTTACCGTTACATTGAGTGATTGATACATCCAGCGGTCTTTGATAAAGTTATATCCATTGTGTGTTACATTGAATGTATTGGCAAAGGATTGTTTCAGATCAGGATTTCCAATGTACTGGTTAAACTGATCGGTATTGTTCTGCAATGGTTGCAACTGGTTGATGGATGGTTGCGTGGTATTGCCATAGTAATTAAACCTGAAGCTGTAATTGCTTTTATAATTGTAAGTAAAGGATGCAGTAGGGAAGATATTGGTGAAGTTGCGGTTGTATTTCTGGTTATCAGAAATATCTTTTAACCTGAACTGTGTGATACCAAATCCTGAACCAAAATTGAATTTGATTTTCTTATCAGAGAAACTCAGTTTAATACTTGGTTTATTAATAGTAATGGATTGCCTGAACTGATTGGTAAGAGAATCCACCAGAACATCGTATTTGCCACTGGTACTTGAATAGCTGAAAGTGTTCTGATCATTCTTGCCATAACTGTAAGAAAATTCATACCCCAGTTCCAAGTGCATATTTTTTACTCAATGGTTCTGTATAAACGAGTTTAGTAGTGAGTTTCTGTGTGGATTCTTTCACTGTTGAGCTGCTGATTCACATCAATGCTGAATGGATTCTGCGGATCAAAAGATTCATTACTATGATTCATTGATACTCATTGCCATCTGTATTCAACAGGTTATAGTCGGCAGTAAATGACAATGTCCTCCGCAGTTTCCTGAATTTGTGTTTGAAAACTGGCATTGGCAGTATAAGATTGTTTCTCCATTGTTGTCACGGGTAAGTCTCCTGTCGGATGCACTGATCAAAGTAACTATTCATCCGGTCATTAATAGTTGTTGCTGCACGGTTTTCAACACTTTCCGTATTATAGAAATTTGCTTTCAGCGTTACTTTCAATGCTATTGTTCGAATCGATTTTTACATCATACACAGCATGTTGTTTTCACATTGTAGCGTTTAACCGATTCACTTACTGCCGTATTTTCATTCAGGAAATTGGCTTTGCCACTAACACTATCTCTAACCTGTGTTTGTGTGAATACGCTTTTCAGGTTTGAATAATCCTGGCTGATTGTATTTCGGAGAGAAGTTGAAAGTGTGTTTTATCATTCCATTTATTGCTGTATTGCAATCCTGCATTGATATTCCTGATGAAACCATTCTGCTGTATTCACATATGGTTCATCATCAGCACCACCGGATCTCCAGGAATACATGAAGCCACCTTCTTCATCGAAGTTCATGGCCATTATCATCATTGCCGCCATATTTTTCGCTGTCCTGCCAGTCTCAATCCATCCTGTCCGGTATTGCCATTCAGTACAAAAGCCGACAATTTGCGTTTACCCTTAAACGAACCAAACATCAGGTTGTTATTGAAACGGTTGGTGATATCGTTGCCTACACCACCCGCCAGACCTAACTTTCCGAAATATCCTTTCTTCTTATCTTCTTTCAGTTTAAGGTTGATGGTTTTCTTGCGTTTGTCCGTCGTCGATACCGGTAAATTCTGCCTGTTCACTTTTTTTATCAAATACCTGTACTTCTTTTACTGCATCTGCACGAAGATTTTTAACGGCCATGCCCGGGTCGTCACCAAAGAATTCTTCACCATCTACCAGTACTTTCTCTACTTTTTCACCCATGGCTTTGATCTCACCGTTTTTATCAACCTGGATGCCCGGTAATTTTTTCAAGCAGCTCTTCCACATTGGCATTCGCACTTACGCTGAAACTATCAGCCGTATAAATAGTGGTATCACCTTTGATCTTGATCGGGCTTCCGCTTTTAATAATAACAGCAGCCAGTAATTTCGATTTTGACGTAAGTGGAATCTGCGGCAATACACTGAGTTCCTCCTTTGACATCAATATCATCCACGAAGTCGGCAAACTGCGGATGCATCACCATCAATGATGTTCTTTCCTTCCGGAACATCTTTCAATGTCATAAGTTCCATCCGCTTTCGTCCTGGTAAAGGCCTTCAGAACGGAATCTTTTGGTGAAAGCAGCAATACCACCGCATTCTTAACAGGTATATTCGCAGTTGTATCCCTGATTACACCGCTGATACCTGATTTCTGGGCATTGCTGAAAAGAGAAAGTAAAAGAAAAGGGAGCAGAGCGCTTAGTTTTCTGAGCATGTAGTTGGCGTTTGTGTTGTACAATCATGGGATGCAGTATCATTAAACAAAGGCGAAACTGTTTAATCATCAGCATTGTATCCCGCTGAATCGTAGAACGTTTTTGTTAATCGGTGGCTATAAAGAAATAAAATTCAAATAATAAATTGTTGGTGCAAACTAAGTATTCTTAAATTTAGGTTAAAACCAATTTTTACGAACGGTAGTAATACGCTTACAATGGCTTACGAAGATGATCACTTTATCGATAGCAGGAAAATGGTGTGGAATTATTCCTTTTTCACAGAGAAGGATATCCAGGCTTTTCCAGGAAGGAGTGATGAGTTATGGCATATGATAAATTCGGCAGTCATCCTTTGCGTGTACTGGATACCGATGGTTACTATTTTGCCGTATGGGCGCCCAGTGCTATCCCATGTTTCAGTAGTGGGTGAATTCAATGGATGGAAGAAAGAACTGCACCCGCTTTATGCCCGGCTGGATCATTCAGGCATCTGGGAAGGATTTATTCCCAATGTTCCCAAAGCAACTTTATACAAATACCATATTACCGGCGCAGATGGTTCTCATCACCTGAAAGCAGATCCTTATGCAAGGTTCGCACAGAAACGTCCGGAAACTGCTTCCGTTACCTGGCATTTCGAACATGAGTGGAAAGACCAGCAATGGATGGAAACCAGGAAAAAGCACAATGCACTCAATGCGCCCTGGAATGTTTATGAAGTGCATCTTGCCAGTTGGATGAGACCTGAGAAGAACAATGAAAGCAGTTACAATACTTATAACCAGATTACCGAACGACTTGTTCCATATGTAAAAGCAATGGGCTTTACGCATGTTGAATTTATGCCGGTGATGGAATATCCATATGATGGCAGCTGGGGTTACCAGGGAACAGGTTATTTTGCAGCTACCTCACGGTTTGGGCTACCCGAAGAATTCATGCACATGATTGATACCTTTCACCAGGAAGGTATTGGCGTGATTCTCGATTGGGTGCCTTCTCATTTTCCCGGCGATGCACACGGTTTGTACATGTTCGATGGGGAACATACTTATGAGTATGGCGATATGCGCAAAGGATTTCATCCCGATTGGAACAGTTATATTTTTAATTACAAGCGGGGAGAAGTACGGTCTTTCCTGATAAGCAGCGCTCATTTCTGGTTGAATAAATACCATGCAGATGGTATCAGGGTAGATGCCGTTAATTCAATTATCCGACTCGATTTCTCCAGGGCTGAAGGCGAATGGGAACCCAATGAACATGGAACCAATGAAAACCTGGAAGCCATCGCATTCCTGAAAAAAATGAATGAAATCATCTATCATGATTTTCCGGATGTGCAAACCATCGCAGAAGAAGCTTCAGACTGGCCGGGCATTACAAGGCCCATCAAGAAAAATGGTTTCGGTTTTGGTATGAAGTGGATGATGGGTTGGATGCATGATACCTTCCGCTATTTTAAATTATCTCATGCCAAAAGACCGGCAGCGCAGGATAAACTTACTTTCAGCATCATGTATTTCTATGATGAAAAATTCATGTTGCCTTTAAGTCATGATGAAGTCGTGCATGGCAAAAGTCCGATGATTTATAAGATGCCCGGTTATGAAGCAGAAAAATTTGCCAATCTAAGGTTGCTCTACACTTATATGTATATGCATCCCGGTGCAAAACTACTTTTCATGGGCAATGAATTTGCTCAAACCTCCGAATGGAATGATAAATCGGAACTGGATTGGGAACTACTGCAGCACGATTCTCACAATAAAATGCAGGAGTGTGTAAGGGTTTTAAGTCACCTGTATAAAACTGAGCCGGCATTGTATGAATACCAGTTTGATCAGAAAGGTTTTGAGTGGACGGAAATCAATAAACAGAAGGAAGGTGTGTTAGCGTTTAAGCGTAAGGGTAAGCATCGTGATCAGGACATTCTGGTTGTAATGAATATTTCCAATAAACCGCACCAGCAGTGGAAGATGACCGTTAAAGGGAAACAGCACTGGAAAGAGATTTTCAACAGTAATGACATTGCATTTTGGGGTACAGGAGAAAATATGAATGAAAATATTACTATATCCCCGGTCGATAAAAAAAAGCGGATCTATGAAATAATAATTGATATTCCGGCGTTAAGTGCTATGATATTCCGATAACGGAAAATCAAAGCCGACCCGAAAATGAAACACCTGCTCGCCACAATATCCTTATGTGTGTGCGAGACTGTCTACGGACAGTCATCCGACAGCGCACAAATCTACTACCAGCAAGGACTGGAGCAGAAAAATGCAAAGCGTTATCTTATTGCTTCTCAACAATTTACCAAAGCACTTGGTTTTAATCCCAATCACATCGATGCGTTACTGGAGCATGCCTATACCTGTATGGAAATGCGCCGTACCGATCAGGCCAAAGGCTTATTTGTGAAAGTGCACGAGCTTGAACCCAATAATCAGAAAGCCATCAGGGAACTGATGAACTTATATTACAATTACCGGCAATTTGAAAAAGCCATTGAAATGGCTCAACTGTGCAAGGATTGTACAGAGTCTTACAGAATTTCCGGAATGAGTTTATACCAACAGGAAGATTATCCTGCTGCTGAAAAAGCCCTCAAAACAGCTTTGTCTAAAAACCCACAGGATGCCGAAGCAACGTATACGCTTGCACGCACTTATGTGGATATGGAAGAATATAAGAAAGCCGTTCCTTATTATGAGAAGGCTGTTCAGATGGAAGGAGCCAAACCAATCTGGATGTATGAACAGGGAATATTGCTGTTTAACCTCAGTGAATACCCGAAAGCCATGGCTTCATTCCTGAAAGCAGCGGAAAACGGCTATGTGCAATCGCATGACTTTAAAGAAAACCTCGGCTATGCGTCACTGTATAGTGGTGACTATGACCGCGGAGAAAAATTGTTGATGGAAATCTGGTCGAAGAAACCGGGTAATAAAGATTTATTGCGTGGTTTAGCGGAAGTGTTATACCAGAAACAACAGTTTGACCGTTCATTGGTTTATTGCCAGAAGCTAATGGAAATTGATGCGAATGATGGGAAAGCGCTATACCAGGCCGGACTTTGTTTTCAGAAGAAAGGAGAGAAGGACCGTGGTCAGCAGATGTGCGACAAAGCGATAGAAATGGATCCATCCTTGTCATCGCTTCGAAGGAAAAAAGAAATGGTTGGATTATAATTGATTCAAATAAAAATATTGTCACTGCATAAAGGCATTTGCAGTAACAACACAGTAAAAATAGAAGGGCATCTATCAACTCGCTTTTTTAATGGTTGATTTTTACAGGACAACAGGACCGGGACGCCATTCCCGGTTCTTTATTTTGGGGTATTGAAGATCTCCGCCAGCATACACCGGGCACTGCCGCCACCAGCCGTTTCAATCGTATTTAAAGAACTATGTAAGATAGTTGCATATTTTTCCAATGCATCAATTTGTTGCTGATGGAGTGATTGATAAGCCTGTGTTGATAGCACCAGGATAGGATCTCCGTTTGTATTTATTAGTTCCAGCATATTTCCGGCAAAATGATGTAACTGCTGTAAACTGATGGAAATGATTTCTTTTCCGGATGCCGTGAGTGATTCAATTACGTGCTTTCTTTCATTTTCTTCCGGAATAGCTTCCAGGCAAACAACAGCAAACCTGCTGCCAATACACAACATCACATTGGTATGATAAATCAGGTTGCCCTCACTATCCGCAGCAATAAATACCACTTTGCTGTATTTGTATAATTTACAGAAATGATCCAATACGTCTTCATTGGTCCGGGGTGACAGGCACGCATAGACGATTTTATTTTCTCTGTCGAGCACCATGCTTCCTGTTCCTTCGAGAAAAACTCCCGATTGTTCATAAAAACTGAGATCATTGATCTTAGTAATGTTGAAATGATCCCGGATGAATTGTATTGCAGTTTCCTTTCTTTCTTTTTGCCTGTTTACAGCAAACATCGGATATAGTGTAACGCTTTTGTCTTCATGAAAAGAAATCCAGTTATTGGGAAAAATCGAATCAGGTGTGTGGGGTTCAATAGTATCTTCAACCACATTGACAATAATTTTATTGCTGCGGAGTTTCGACACCAGTTCGTCGAATTCCTGCACTGCTATTTCCTGAACAGTACTATCAGTTTTTTGCTGAAAATAATTATTGACCGCTGTTTCTGCATTGTAACCAAAATGTACCGGCCTGATCATCAAAACCTCAGAAGTAGATTGCATGCTCAATGTTTTATGGCGAAGTCCATTTCTCCTGCTTCAATAGCAACAGGAAGGTCATTTTCCCTGGGAGGGATGGGGCAGTTGTACCCGGAAGCATAAGCGCAATATGGATTGTAAGCTTTATTGAAATCAATAACAACCTGGTTGTTGATGATATCGGTAGTGTAGAATTCAAGGTATTTTCCACCACCGTAACTTTTTTCTCCACTGGTTAAATCAGTATAGGGAACAAACAGGTAGTTTACATATTCTTTAATGCTCATCAATTGCTCACTTTTGTATACAGTGAGTATTAGTGATTGATTATTGAGGGTAAAGTGAAGTTTGCCTGCCACAAAATACCTGGATGTTTTCTTGCCTGAAGTAGGCATCATGAAACCAATACTGTCTTGTACAGCTTCAAACTTAGTAACAATCCTGTAATTTTCGCTGATCGGGAAAAAACGAAATGCTTTTCTGTTTTCTCCTTTAACTACTTCATGCGTTTCGATGTAGTTGGTTCTGAACTTTTCCAGGCTATCATTATAAGTCTGCGATTGTGCCCTGATCGTGCAGACAGAAAATATAACGGTAACCAATAGAAGAAAATGTTTCATATTAAAATTAGTTCATCATCAGAATGTTGACACTACGCTGTAATATGTTGAATGCAATTTCTGCCATCATATTTTCTTTATCCAGTGTAGGATTCACTTCGGTAATTTCAAAGCAGCATACTTTCCTGTTCTGCATAAATTTACTGATCAGATCTTCTGCTTCTCTCTCCCTGAGACCATTACCTACTGGTGTCCCCGTTCCCCTGGAAATCGATGAATCCAGACTGTCCACATCAAAACTCACATAGATATCTGTGCAATCGCTCAGGTAACGCAATACTTTTCTGCTTACATTTTCTGCCCCATTGCGGCGTACTTCACTGGTAGGAATAACTTTCATACCGTGCTTTTCAATCAATGCCTTTTCTTCTTTTTCAAAATCACGCAGTGAAATGAAAACAACATCTTCGGGAAGTACTTTCTGGTTGATTTTACCAATGCTTTTCAACTGATTCCAGAGTTTGGAAGTTTTTTCATCGATTTCATGCACTTTACTTTCTTCATTGTCTTCCCCAATAGCAGTAGCGAGCGGCATGCCATGCATATTTCCCGATGGAGTGGTGTAAGGTGTATGCAAATCAGCATGCGCATCAATCCAGATAACGCCCAACTTACTTTTGGGTTTTGCCATTTTGATACCAGCGATGGTTCCGCCGGCATTGCTGTGATCGCCACTGAGCACTACCGGGAAGAAATTATTTTTAATACTGTCGCTAACGGCCTTGCTTATACGCTCATACATATTCAATACGCCCTGGATCCTTTTGGCATAAGGCGACTGAATGGGTTCAAAGAGCAGGTTGTTTTCTGTTTCAACTTTTTCTGAAGGAAAGTGCACAAAGAAATTACTCATAAAGTCGAGTGCTGCAATTTTAACAGCATCAACACCCAGGCTGGCACCACGGGTACCGGCTCCTATCTCTGAAGGCACTTCAATCAGCTTAATATTTTTCATATATGTTTTTTAACGCAACAAAGAATGAAGGGTGTTTTCCGGTGCTCCCGGTAATCCCTGTACGCTGCGGTGAATAACAAATCTACAATTTTCCTTCCAAGGGATTGCTGCCCCTTAAAGTTCCGGTGCAATGGGTAATCCTGAAGCGGATAAACATATCTTCACTATACCAGCGTTGTTCCCTGGTTTTTTTAATTACCTCAGCATGTTCCCTGTTTTTATAAGCAAAGGCTTTCATGGCTTCCCGGCTTTCCCAGATGCTAAAGGTAGCCTGTTTGATCCAGGGTATTTCACCGATGCCCACAGAGGTTATAAATCCTTCAGCCTTACTCATTTGTGCAGCCACCGGTGCTACATGCTTCCAGAAATACGACAAGCAGGAGAATCGTATAGTGGCCCGGGTTAGTACGGCAATCATGCCTTCATGGTCGGCTTTCTTTTTTAAATCGCCAAAAGGCTGCGTTCCATCCCATAAACCATGACCTTCCACGGGATCCAATGACAGGCTGTAAATTTCACAACCAAACCATTTCAGCCATCGGGCAATGCTTTTGCCATAAACGGGTTTATGGGCAATCTCCATTCCATTAAAATTCCTTTCATCGAATACACACATAATAGCCCATTGCCTCAGATCCGGCGTTTTATCGAATGTGCCGTTTTTACCCGACCCCATCAGTTTAAAAAAGGATATTTTTTTATTCAGGTAGAGTGGAATCCGCATCCATGCCATGCCCAGGAACGCAAATGGAATTGCCCAGGCTGGATAACGTACAATGGTAAGCGAAGTTTTCATCTGAATGTTTAATGATGGAATTGTAATCAATATAAAAAAAGAAACCCCGTCTTCAGCAGAAAACGGGGCATTTATTCAAACAGTTGTTGATTAGAATTGTTCGAGTTTGCTGAAGAAGAAATCTCCTTCAATGGCAGCATTTTCGTCGCTGTCACTTCCGTGAACGGCATTTTCACCTACAGAAGCTGCATATAATTTGCGGATGGTTCCTTCTTCTGCATTGGCAGGGTTGGTTGCGCCAATCAGCTTGCGGAAATCTTCCACGGCATTTTCTTTTTCAAGAATTGCAGCAGTGATAGGGCCACGGCTCATGAATTCTACCAGTTCGCCATAAAACGGGCGCTCTTTGTGTACGGCATAGAATTCGCCGGCTTTTTCTTTACTCAGGTGGGTCATTTTCATAGCCACAATGCGGAATCCCGCCTTATTGATTTGTGCCAGGATCGCTCCGGTATGTCCTTTTTCAGTTGCGTCCGGTTTGATCATCGTAAAAGTTCTGTTCGTCATTATCTGTTATTTTGGGCGCAAAGATAACGCAGAAACCGATTTCAAGGATGTCAAATTTGTGCATTCAGCAATTAAACTTACTTTTGCGCCTCTTTTATGGAGCCAATTAGTCAAATTTTCCCCGAACTGGGTACCCCGAAAAAAATTGTTATCACCATGCACCAGAAGCCCGACGGTGATGCAATGGGTTCTACATTGGGGTTGTACCATTTTCTGATTCAGTTCGGACATGAGGTAACCGTAATTTCTCCAACCAACTGGGCTGCTTTTCTCAACTGGATGCCCGGCTGTAAAAAAGTACTCGATTACGAAAGGGATTCCGATAAATCAAATCAGCTGATTGCTGAGGCAAACTGGATTTTCTGTCTGGACTTCAATACCATGAGCAGGACGAAGAAAATGGAAGAATCATTGCTCAAAGCTCCTGCTGTTAAAATACTGATCGATCATCACCAGCAACCACAGGTTGAAGTTTTTCAATACGGTGTAAGTGATACGTCAAAAAGTTCTACGGCTGAAATGGTGTACGATTTTATCATCGCTTCCGGCGAAGCCGATAAAATTGACCTGGATGTGGCCCGTTGTATTTATGCAGGTGTGATGACCGATACCGGATCATTCCGTTTCAATTCAACAACCGCAAATGTTCACAAACTGGTGGCAGATCTCATCAGCCGCGGCCTCGAACACAGTCCGATTCACGAAGCATTGTTTGATAATTTTTCTGAAAACCGTTTCCGATTTATCGGCAATGTATTGCAGAACCGCATGGATGTTTTTTATGAATACAATACAGCGCTGATTGCAATTCCTCAGGCCGATCTCATTAAATATGATATAAAGACCGGCGATACGGAAGGACTCGTAAATTATCCGCTCAGCATCCAGGGAATTAAACTCGCTGCGATTATCATTGATCGTGGTGATGAACGCAAATGTTCTTTCAGAAGCAAAGGTGATTTTGATGTAAATACATTTGCCAGAAAATATTTTGACGGGGGCGGACATTTCAATGCAGCAGGCGGACAGAGCAAAGAGCCGCTGGAAGCAGTAGTAGAAAAGTTCAAAAAGGCAATGATCGAAAACAGAAATGAATTAAGTACTTATCAATTTTAAATAAATAAAAATCAAGATGCGCAAAATTTCTTATGTATCCTTAATGGCAGTATTGATGCTCGCTGCATGCAAACAGGATTTCAAAAAAGGGGAGATGGGACTGGAATATAAAATCATTTCAGGAAGTGGAAGTGGTCCTCAAATCAAAACAGGTGAATTCATGCAGATTCAACTTTGCCAGATGTACAACACGGGTAAAGTGGATTCAATCATGAACGATACCCGTACAACCAGTGGACCGGTTATTGAAACACTCGACAGTGCTTCTATGCCTCCTGCTTATTTTAAAATATTATCTCAGATCAGGAAAGGAGATAGCCTTGTAATCAGGGTGCTTACTGATTCTGCATTCAAAGAGAATTTGTCACAAATGCCAGCATTCTTTCAGAAAGGTCATTACCTGATTACAACAGCAAAAGTGCTGAACATCTTTAAAACAAGAGAAGAAGCAGATAGCGCACGCCAGGCAGAAATGGTGATTGCACGCAAAAGAGATTCTTTGAACGCTATTGAGATTCAGGCAAAAGATTCAAAAACGATTGAAGAATACCTTGCTAAGAATAATATCAAAGCAGTGAAAGCTCCAATGGGCACTTATGTTGAAATTCTTCAGCCAGGAACGGGTGCCAATATCGATACATCGAATGTGGTAAAAACTTTCTATACCGGTAAAACTATGGACGGTAAAATTTTCGACAGCAATACCGATCCTTCAAAAGGAAAATCTGAACCCATCCTGGTTAACCTTACCAATGATTATTCTTTGGGTATGAATGTTATCAGTGGCTGGAAAGACGGTATGAAATTGCTGAACAAAGGTGCCAAAGCAAGGTTTTATATTCCATCACCATTGGCTTATGGTAAACAACAACAGGGCCCGGATATCAAACCGAATTCAATCCTGATGTTTGATATTGAAATTGCAGATGTACTGAACAGAGATCAGGCCAATGCTGAAAAGAAAGCACGCATGGATGCCATGAAAGAAAAACGGAAAAGAATGAGTGATAGTCTGGCAAAAGTACAGGCTGATACAGCTGTCGCTTTAAAAAAATAATCAAAGATGCTGAAATAAGAGAAGCCGCTTCCCCGGGAGCGGCTTTTTCGTTTATGTGTATCAGTTAGTTTTGTATGCTTCAACCAGTTTTACCACTTCAATTGCTTCCCTCACATCATGCACCCTTAAAATGGAGGCGCCGTTCAATATGGCAATGGTATTGAGTACAGTAGTGCCGTTGAGCGCTTCAGCCGCCGTTATATTGAGCGTTTTGCTGATGGTGCTTTTGCGGGATAAGCCTGCAAGTACAGGAAGGTCCAGTATTTTAAAAGCTGCGAGATTTTTTAATAAGGAGAAATTGTGCTGAGTTGTTTTGCCAAATCCAAAGCCCGGGTCAATGACAAGGTCTTTAATACCTGCTTTCCGGCATGCCTGTTTTTTCTGAATGAAAAATTCAAGCACTTCACGGGTCACATCTTCATAAGTCGGGTTTATCTGCATGGTTTCAGGCCGGCCCTGCATATGCATACAGATATAGGGAACAGAAAGGGTTCCGGCTGTTGAAATCATCTGCGGATCCATATCACCGCCACTGATATCATTGATGATGGCTGCGCCGGCATCTACCGCTTTAGTAGCAACTTCGCTGTAATAAGTATCAATAGAGATAATGGTATCCGGGAAATGTTGAAGGATTATTTGAATCGCCGGCAATACCCTTTGAGCCTCATCTTCAGCTGATATCCGGGTGCTTTTGGGGCGTGTGCTTTGTCCACCGATATCGAGTATCGCTGCACCGGCACGAATCATCGAGCCCGCCCGTTCAATCAATTGGTCCTTGCTTTCATGCAGGTATCCTTCATAAAAGGAATCATCTGTCAGGTTCAGGATCCCCATTACCTGCGGCGTTTGAAGATTGAGTATTTTTCCTTTGCAGTTAAGCGTATACATTAATAGCTATGTTGTATTTTTGATACAGTATACAAATGTGCAACTATTCGTTCAATTGACAGATAAATTTCAATAGTTGCGGGGTTATTATCAAATTTGAAATGCAAGCATGACCACCAACGAACAATATGATGAGGTAATTCAGGAATGCAGGAATACCTTTTTAAAGAAAACAGCAGATTACGGAACTTCATGGAGGGTTTACAGGACGATCTCTGTTGCCGATCAGATTTATATCAAAGCAAAAAGGATCAGAACCATCCAGGAAAAAAGACAACAGAAAATCGGGGATAACATTAAAAGTGAATTCCAGGGGATGTTGAATTATGCAATCATCGGATTGATTCAACTGGATATAAAGGATGAACAGGCAGAACAGTTACCCGTAGCCGAAGTTGAAAAGAGGTATAATGAGAAGGTGGTAGCTGCCAAAAATTTAATGCTCGATAAGAATCACGACTATGGAGAAGCATGGCGTGAAATGAGCCAGGAAAGTTTTACTGATCTTATACTGGCCAAACTTTTAAGAATAAAACAGATAGTAGCCAATGAAGGGCAGACATTAATCAGTGAAGGCATTGATGCCAATTTTTACGATATATTAAATTATGCAGTATTTGCACTGATATTAATCAGTGAAGGAAAACAGAATAGTTAAATCATGAAAGCAGCAGTTACCATTGCAAGAATTCTTACTGGTTTATTATTTATATTCTCTGGCCTTGTAAAAGCCATTGATCCCAGAGGACTCGCATATAAGATGCAGGAGTTTTTTGAGGCCTGGGCACATGATGGTTTTCTTCCAGGATTGATGAATAACCTTAACGACTATGCGCTGGGATTTTCTATAGGGATGATTACCCTCGAAGTGGTGCTAGGAGCTGCATTGTTACTGGGATGGCAGAAGAAAATCACTACCTGGATTTTGCTCCTGTTAATCATCTTCTTCACCTTCCTGACCAGTTATGTATTGTTCTCCGGAAAGATCAGGGCATGCGGATGTTTTGGTGATTGTATCCCATTAACACCGGTTCAAACATTTACCAAAGATATTATACTGCTCATCTTCGCCATATTCCTGCTTTTACAAAGGAAATACATCAATCCTTTGGCAAAACCTTTAATAGCTACCATCTATATTCTGGTCATTACGCTGGCAACATTGTTCCTGCAATACCAGGTTTTAAAACACCTGCCATTTGTAGACTGTTTACCTTATAAAAAAGGAAACAATATTTTAAAGCTCAGGGAAATGCCGGCGGATGCGGTTCAGGATAAATTTGAGTATCTGTTCGTTTATGAAAAGAACGGTGAAAAGAAAGACTTTGCTGTTTCCGCTTTGCCCGATAGTACCTGGAAATTTGTAGACAGAAAACAAAAACTCATTCAGAAAGGAAAAAACAATGTTCCCCTGATCAATGATTTCTCCTTCAGTACCGCATCCGGCAATGATACTACTGCAGATATCCTGGGCCAGCAGGGAACCTATTATCTTTTATTCATCAAAGACCTGCAGGGATATCCCGGTAAAGGATGGGATGGAGATATTCGTGCCATCAGAAAAATTCAGGAGCAGAAGTCAACTATTTATATCATCACGGCTCAACGGAAAGATGTGGAGTCGAGGTTCAGTAACCATTCAGCTATTCCGATTTTTACCTGTGATGGAACGGCCATCAAAACGGCTGCCAGGGCCAATCCGGTTATATTCAAAATGGAAGGTCCGGTTGTAAAAGGCAAATGGAGCTGGGCTGATTTTGATAAAATACAATAGATTTTAAAACAATATTTTCCATCATCTTCAAGTACGCCTGTGCGTTACCTGGCTAAGAAAATAGGTTATTCATTACTGGTACTAACGGGAGTGGCTATACTCGTTTTTATCATGTTCCAGGCATTGGGCGATCCGGCAAAGCTTATTGCCGGACAAAGTGGCGATAAAAAAACAATCGATAACATCCGCAGAGATCTTTACCTCGACCAGCCAAAGTGGAAGCAACTGCTTTTTTATCTGAATGATGTATCACCGGTTTGCTTTCACAGCAAAGAAGACATCGAAAAAAAACAACTGAGTGGTTTTTTTATTGGCGGAGATCGGAAGTTCGGTATTAAAGTACCTTACCTGGGAAAAAGCTACCAGTCGAAACGAAACGTAAACAGCATTCTTGCAGAAGCATTGCCAGGTACGATTCTGCTGGCAACCACCGCCATGATATTTGCCTGTATTGCAGGGATTTCATTGGGATTGATTGCAGCACTTAAAAAAGGCAGCTGGCCCGATCATACTGCTATCATTTCAAGTGTAGCCGGTATTTCAGCACCGTCATTTTTTATGGCGATACTGATTGCATATATTTTCGGAGTAGTACTACATGATTATACCGGTTTGAATTTTACAGGCAGTATGTACGAAATAGATGAAGTGTCGGGTGAAAAATACCTGGCTGTAAAGAACCTGATTTTACCTGCCATCACGCTGGGTATTCGACCAATGGCTATAATTACCCAACTTACCAGAAGTGCTATGCTGGATGTGTTAGGACAGGATTATATCCGTACCGCCTATGCGAAAGGGATGAACAGGCATACCGTGGTATTAAAACATGCTTTGCCGAATGCACTCAATCCAGTAATTACTGCTGTAACAGGCTGGTTTGCTGAACTTCTCGCCGGTTCTTTTTTCATTGAATATATTTTCGGATGGAAGGGCATTGGTAAAGTTACCGTTGATGCATTGGAAAAGCTCGATTACCCGGTAGTAACCGGAGCTGTTCTGCTGAGTGCTGTTATTTTTATCCTGATCAGTTTTTTATCTGATTATATTTATCGACTGGCAGATCCCAGGGTTAGTATCAGCTGATCCGCATTTTATTTATCACTACAATTCTTCCACCATCAGGATTGCTTTTTCCAGTCCGTATTTACATGAGCCTGTATACAATTTTGAAAAAAAGATTTCCGTATCTGAAAGAAAGATAAGCAGGTTCGAAACCAGCGCATTTTTCCGGGATACAATAACAGAAACAAATGTTTTGTAATCTTCCATACTGAGATTCCGGAATTTACCATAGAAATTCTTATTCGTGAGGCGGCTGTATTTTTCATAATTCAATCTGCCTACAATTTCAAAATTGTTCTTTTGATTGCATTCGAGGTGCCGGGAAACCGGTTCCCGATTCAACAGGATCACATCATTGCCATGCGCAATGCGCCATTCAGCCTTACTGAAAGTCCAATGGCCGTTCCAGGATTTTGAAATGCCATGAGAGGAAAAATCGATGCTGTGCGACATATATCCTCCTGGTTTCAACCATTCGTGCATGCACCGGTAAGTATCATCCAGGTCATCAACATACTGAAGTACTGCCTGTGAAATAATAAAATCTGCTGAATGTGGTTCCACTACAGCATTTTTATTCCAAGGAATATGGTATTGAATGATTTTATTGTTGAAAGCCTCATTATCGAGTTGCATGATTTCATTGCGGATGGCCTGAATTCTTTCCTCCGAAAGTGTTTTATTTAACAACTCACTGGTGAGGATATGCGCTGGAAATTCATAACTGTTCAGAGAAGGGGATAGTCTTGGAAATTCTACATCATCCGGAATAGGTGTCTTGTTTTTTAAAAGCAATACCAGTTCATCAAATATTTCGAGGTTTCTTTTAGCATCCCAGTATTTAAATACATCCAGAGCAAAGTAACGGTCGAAACCGGTTAACAGGGCAGTTAAACCAATGCCCATGGAATCGCCCGGGCCCAATTCTGCAATGGTGCCGCTTTTGCAGGAAACGCCGTTCTGGTGGGCAAATACGAGATGGCGTAACCAGGTTGCATAACAATACCGGCTATTGATGGTGCCACCTGTTCTTTCTGAATATTTCCGGTGCTGAAGTAATTTTTTTGCTATCCCTTTTATAATTGCAGGAATCTTTTCTATATACATAATACAATGCGTTTAACTTATGAGTATAAGTTCCAGGGAGAATATTGTATTACAAACGATAGGTGTTTGTAAAATAGTTCAAAAACGTCATTTTGATTTAAAAAGTATTAAATTTTTTTAAAGATTTTCATTGTCGTAATTTGAACCTGCAGGCTAATAACATTCAGTACTGCTTATTTGCCAATGAGATTATTATTGCTATTTATATTACTGGTTTCAGCAATTCATGTTAAAGCTGTAAACTACTTTGTAAATCCGTCTTCTGCAGCAACAGAGGAAAAAGGCACATTGGAGGCCCCCTGGAAAAGCTTTGAACTATTGCACAAAGCTATGCCATCATTCAGGGCAGGGGATTCCATATTTTTAAAAAGAGGGGAATTGTTTTTTGAAAAGTTAAACCTGAAATGCAATGGAAGTGCCAGTGCGCCTATTGTTTTCACTGCATATGGTGAGGGTAAAGACCGCCCGATCTTTATGTATAAACCTCCGATCAGTGAGAAAGTAAAATCAGAAGCGTTTGCAATCAGGGTTTACAAAAGCAGTTATGTGGTTTTCAATAGCATTGATATTACCGATGATCATATCGATCCCAATGATCACAACGTGGAATCGCTGATTAAAATTGCTTTTGCCATAGACGAAAGCAACCATATTGTAATCAGTCGTTGTAATGTATCACGGGTAGGGATAGGTGTAAATATTGTCGGGAATGATAATCTGGTAGAACACTGCAGTATTACTAACCTGAGAATGGTGCACAATACACAGGGTGGATATGATGATTATGGCGCCAATGCTATTGTACTGGCTGGAGAGCGCAATCAGATTCTTAATAATTATTTCAAAGATTGCTGGGCTTATAGTTTCGATTTTGATTATGATGGGGGAGCGATTGAATTTTTCGGTCCTCAATCGGGCAATAACCGGATCATTGGCAATACCGTTATCAATTGCAATGGGTTTATGGAATTCGGCAGTAGTGAAGGAGGCGTGAACAGCAATAACCTGGTATCAAAAAACCTGGTGATCAACTGCGGGGATATTATATATATCAACAATGATGGCCCGTTTTCCGTTAAAGTAGAGCAACTTCAGTTGATTGAGAATGTAGTTATACAGGCGATTGAACAGCTTACCAAACCCAAGCATCTCATCAGTATGGCTAAATTGTCGGCAGAAAAGGAGATTATTATCCTGAAGAATAATATTTTCTGGATAACCATACCAGTGAATATAGCCCGGGCTTCACAGTTTGCAGGAACCCAGCTTACACATACCGGCAATGTGTATTATATGGGTGGAGGGGTATTGAATTTTACGGCCGACCGTTCTGAAAAAATGCTCAAAAAAGATTCTTTGCAACTCAGAAAATCACCACTGGGAGAAATTTTATCGCTGAATATGGACTTTTTCCCATTCAAGTACCTGTTAAGGTATTGGTTTCTAGTTGGTTAGATGATATTATTGAATTCTATTGAGTCTTGTCGTATAATTATTACAACAAATCAGTAACTGATCCGACAAAAATATTTTTTTTTCCTTAACATCTTTGTCTATTAAATGCCTGAAAAGCAAACGTAGTACTGTATTTGGATTGATTGCCGGTATTATGTTTGTGGATCAGGTGTTAATAAAATCAGGTTCTTTTTTTAACATTTATTTGGGTTTGGCATAAGATTTGCAAAAAATAAGCCTTAGAATACCAATAGACTGTAATCTGAATACCGGAACAGACTGATTTAAGACCAATATCGAAGAAAACCATGACTCACTCGGCTGGAAAATTTCCTATTCATTTTTACGTTATTAGATAAGTTTTGCATCGCATCTTGATTGATGTATGAATAATATCCTGCAGGCGCCTATGGTCTGCGAAAATTCAATATCAATAACCTAAACTGAAAAACCATGAGAATTCCAGTAATCCTGAAAACCACTATGCTCATTATGGCAACTTTTATTGCCGGAGCATTACAGGCTACCAACTATTATGTTGATGCCAGCACAACCGCCACTTTGCAAAATGGATCCCAGGCAAATCCCTGGAAAACATTGGCGCAGGTAAACAGCAACATGAGTCTTTTTGCTGCAGGCGATTTTATTTCCTTCAAACGCGGTGGAACTTATGCCGGTCAGTTATCTGTATCCCGTTCAGGTACTGCAGGAAATCCGATCACATTTAATGCTTATGGTACCGGAGCAGATCCTATCTTTTCAGGTACAGGTTCCAGGATCACTTATCTTGTTTATGTTAACAATCGTTCTTATGTTACTTTCGATGGTATCAATATCACCGATCCTACTCTTAGCTTAACCGACAGAACCCAGCAATCAAAAATTGAAAGGGCATTTTACATTGATGGTTCTTCCAACAATGTAGTTATTAAGAATTGCTCTATTTCACTTGCTGGTGTGGGTGTTTATCTGGTGGGTTCTAATAATACCATCGATAATTGCACCATCGAAAACCTCCGCATGGTTGTTAATACCAATGATGGTGGATATGATGACTATGGTGCCAATCCGGTTGTAGTTTCAAGTTCAAATAATAACATTACCAACAACCGTTTCTTAAGTTGCTGGGCAAATTCATATGATTTCGGTTATGATGGTGGTGCCGTTGAATTCTTCGGTCCGAATACCAATAATAACTTTGTAGGTTATAATGTTATGTCTGATAACAATGGTCTGGTAGAATTCGGAAGCAGCAATGGCGGTACATCTACCGGAAATAAATTCGTATATAATAAACTGATCAATAACGGAAGTCTTTTCTATATCAACAACAGTGGCCCTTTTGCCATTACAGTAAGCAACCTTCAGTTTTATAACAATGTAATTGTTGAAACAGTTGCTCAGCGTTTGTTTGAAAGCTACCTCGGAAGTATGGCAGCTTCTTCTACCAATGCAGGAATTGTTGTATTGAAAAATAATGTATTCTGGCTTTCAACCGGAATTGATGTTGCCCGCTCGGGACAACTTACCGGTGCACAAATGGTGCATGAAGACAATATTTACAAACTGGGAACAGGAAGTGTATTGAACTTTACCGCCAATACAACAGAATTAACAACTACTTCAAATAGCATTTTTACCAATACAACTTCATCTGATCCGGTACAATGGAATTATTTACCGGCAACTACCAGTCCGGCTATTGACTTCGGTCAAAACCTTGGCCTGGCACGTGATTTCGAAGGTAACCCGGTTCCGGCAGTACCTAATTCAGGTGTGCTGGAAAGTGCAGCTGCAAATACATTGTCGGCATCTGCAACAGCAGGAACCATCAGTTGTAATGGGGGAACAACCTCAGTAACGGTATCGGGTAACGGCGGAACTGCTCCTTATACAGGAACAGGAACATTCACCGTTAGTGCCGGAACACACAATTATACCATTACGGATGCAGCAGGTCTTACTAAAACAGTAACCATTGTTGTACCTCAGCCAACTGCGATCGCGGTTACAGTAACTACAGGAACAATAGCTACATTTGGTGGAACTACCAGTGTTTCTGTTGCTGCAACTGGCGGTACAGGTTCATCCTACAGCTATAGCATTAACGGCGGTAACTATCAGGCAACAGCTAACTTCACAGGAATCCCTGCCGGTAACCATTCGGTAAACGTTAAGGATGTTAATGCCTGTGTTGCAACCAAAACATTCAGTATTACACAACCAGCAGCCAATCCGCTCAGTGCTACTTCTACTGCCGGTACGATCAGTTGTAACGGAGGAACCACAACGGTTACGGTTAGTGGCGCAGGTGGTACTGCACCTTACACGGGTACAGGTACATTTACAGTTGGTGCGGGAACACATACTTATACGGTGACTGATGCCAATGGTGTAACACAAACTACATCTGTTAATATCACCGAACCTTCAGCCATCGTTGTTTCAGCAACAGCAGGTAATATCACTGTATTTGGTGGTACAACAACAGTAAGTGCTTCTGCATTTGGTGGTACAGGTTCATATACTTACAAACTGAACAATGGTTCATACCAGACTTCAGCCAGCTTTGCCAATGTGCCTGCTGGTAATCATACCATTACTGTAAAAGATGCCAACGGTTGTACTTCTGTAAAGAATGTATCAATCAGTCAGCCAGCCAGTGCATTGTCTGTATCTGCTACACCAGGTACAATCAGTTGCAATGGTGGAACTACAACGGTAACGGTTAGTGGAAGTGGTGGTACAGCGCCTTACACCGGAACAGGTTCATTCACTGTTGGTGCAGGTACACACAATTATACCATCACTGATGCCAATGGCGTTACACAAACTACTTCTGTAACTGTTACTGAGCCATCACTTATCGTAGCAGATGCTACTGCAGCAAATATTCCTGTTTTCGGTGGAACAACTACGATCACAGCTTCTGCTACCGGCGGTACAGGATCTTATACATATAAACTGAATAATGGAGCTTATCAATCATCCAATACATTCAGCAATGTGGCTGCAGGAACACACACCATAAGAGTAAGAGATGCCAATAGCTGTATTGTATCAAAAACCATTACAATTACCCAGCCAGCAAGTGCACTGTCTGCTTCATCTGCAGCTGGAACAATCAGTTGCAACGGAGGTACTACAACAGTTACGGTTAGTGGAAGCGGCGGTACTGCACCTTACACCGGAACAGGTACATTTACAGTAAGTGCAGGTACACATACATACACCGTTACCGATGCAAATGGTGCAACCCAAACAACTTCAGTTTCTGTAACAGAACCATCAGCTATAGTGGTCAATGCAGCAGCAGGTACCATTGCAGTATTCGGTGGAACTACTACTGTTACAGCTTCTGCTAATGGTGGTACAGGTGCTTACACATACAAACTGAACAATGGAGCTTATCAGTCTTCAAACACATTCAGCAATGTAGCTGCAGGAAATCATACAGTAACTGTAATGGATGCTAATGGTTGTACTTCAGTTAAAAACATAACCATTTCTCAACCTGCAGCGGCGATTCTTTCAGTTACTGCTACAGCCGGAACAATCAGTTGTAACGGTGGTAGTACAAACGTAACCGTTACTGCCATTGGCGGTACTGCACCCTATACCGGTACCGGAACATTTACTGCAACAGCCGGAACTGTTACCTATACAGTGAGAGATGCCAATGGAACTACACAAACGGCTACTGTTAATATCACACAACCAACTGCAATCGCTGCGACAGTTATCGTTACCAATGATGTATCTGCTTACGGTGGTACAACCAGTGTTAGCGTTGCTGCAACCGGTGGAGCAGGAAATTATACTTATCGTTTGAATAATGGCAACCCGCAGTCTTCACCAGTTTTTGCAGCTGTTGGTGTAGGTAATCATACCATGACCATCACTGATGGAAACGGATGTACCAAAACAGAACCTTTCTCCGTTGCACTTAGTGAAACAGCAGGATTTAAAGTAGTGCTGGTTTCTAAAACAGATGCAACCTGCCGTGGTGCAGTTAATGGAACACTGGCAGTAACCGCAGTAGGTGGTCGTGCTCCATATACATATACCATCAATAACGGTAGGTATTCCACTACCAGTCGTTTCAGCGGTTTGTCAGCTGGTGCATACAGGGTTTATGCGAAGGATGCCAATGGAAATGTAACTTCTGCAGTATTTGTAATCAATGATGGAAGACGCAGGTGTTCTGGATCAGGTAGGGCGAATGTAATTGAGATCAATACTTTCCCTAACCCATCAGCACGTGAATTCAGTCTTGTATTAGACAGCGAAACTGAAGAAGATGTAATCGTAGAAGTGATGGATATGAACGGAAATAAAGTTTACCAGGTAAAAGGAGCGTTTGATAAAAAATATCAATTCGGTCAGAGCTTCAGGGCTGGTACTTACTTTGTTCGTGTAACACAAGGAGCAAAAGTTACCACACAGAAAATTGTTAAGATGTAATCATAAGTCGCTTGTTTTCTCATCATGTATTCATTAAAGGTCCCGGCATATTGCCGGGATTTTTTTTATAAAATTTTCAGGTAGTTATATATCACAATCATAAAATTTTATAACGAACTGATGAAATTGTACGTTAACTAAACTTTAGTATATTTTTTTCTGAAAGCTTTCAACATTGTTCTTGCGTGGCATGGTAATTGAAAAGCATGCACTACCAATCATATATAGTCTCTATTACCTCTGTCCGATCTACCTTATTTAATCTGCAAACATACCTGGTGATGTAATGCGTCACTATGGATATTATTTTTCACTGGCTTGTGCCGGTGCACCAAACTTTTGCCCTGATGAGAATGGAATAAAATCCATCCTGGGACCTATTATTTTTCAATAACCTAATCAAGAAAAACATGAAATTTTCAATTTTGTCTTTCATTCTTTTGTTATCACTGAACAGTTTTGCAACGAATTATTATGTAGATGCATCTACTACTGCAACCACGCAGAATGGATCGCAAACCAATCCATGGAAAACCCTCAGCCAGGTACAATCGAATATGTCGTCATTCAGAGCTGGCGATATTATTTCATTTAAGAAAAGTGGAACTTACAGCGGTCAATTTAATGTGAGTTGTTCGGGTACTGCAGGCAATCCCATTGTTTTCAACAGTTATGGATCGGGTAATGCCCCGGTCTTTTCCGGAACCGGCAGTCGTATCACATACCTTGTGTATGTAAACAATCGGTCTTATGTTACTTTCGATGGATTGAATATTACGGATCCAACATTAAGTCCGACAGACAGAACCCAGCAATCAAAAATCGAAAGGGCATTTTACCTCGATGGTTCGTCGAATAACATAGTGATTAAAAATTGTTCTATTTCACTGGCAGGTGTAGGTGTTTATTTTGTAGGAGGAAACAATACGCTCGATAATTGTACAATACAAAATCTCAGGATGGTAGTGAATACCAACGATGGAGGTTATGACGATTATGGTGCTAACCCTGTGGTGATTTCCAGCTCAAACAATACGTTAACGAATAACCGCTTTCTGGATTGCTGGGCCAATTCCTATGACTTCAGCTATGATGGAGGAGCTGTTGAATTTTTCGGACCGAATACCAATAATAACTTTATTGGTTACAATACCATGTCGAATAACAACGGACTCGTAGAATTCGGAAGCAGCAATGGCGGAAGTTCTACCGGTAACAAATTCGTGTACAATAAACTGATCAATAATGGAAGTTTGTTCTACATTAATAACAGCGGGCCTTTTGCCATCACCGTTAGTAACCTGCAATTTTACAACAATGTAATCGTAGAAACAGTTTCTCAAAGGCTCAGGGAAAGCTACCTGGGTAGCATGGCTTCATCATCATCCGCATCGGGTATCGTTCTGATGAAGAACAATATATTCTGGCTTACTACGGGTATCGATGTTGCCAGGTCGGGACAATTAACCGGAAGTCAACTGGTGCATGAAGACAATATCTACAAATTAGGATCAGGTAGTGTGTTGAATTTTACGGCTGGTTCAACTGAATTGACTACGACTTCTTCAATTTTTTCAGATGCTGCTGCGGCCGATCCGCTTCAATGGAATTTTGCTCCTGCTACAGGAAGTGTTGCGATTGATTTCGGACAGAATGTAGGATTGGCCAGGGATTTTGCCGGTAATACTGTACCAGCCTTACCCAATGCCGGTATCCTTGAATCCGGCGGTGGTGGAACAGGTTTAACATTGAATGCTACTGCAACAGCTGGTAATATTGCTTGTAAAGCTGGTACAACAACGGTAGTAGTTACAGCAACGGGCGGTACGCCGCCTTATACCGGTACCGGTACATTTACTGTTTCAGCAGGAACGTATAGTTATACGGTAAATGATGCATCCGGAGCCTCGAAAACAGTATCAGTAACTGTATCAGACCCTGCAGCTATAACGGTAACGCTTACAGGCGGAACCATTGCAAGCCCCGGAGGAACGACTACCATTACGGTTACGGCTAGTGGAGGATCGGGATCGGGGTATACCTATAAACTCAATTCCGGAGCTTATCAGTCTTCAAATATATTTACAGCAGTTCCAGCGGGTACACAAGCAGTGACCGTAAAAGATGCCAATGGCTGTACTGCCAGTAAAAATATAACGTTAACGGTTGGGGGTAGTTCAGCACTCGTTATTTCTGCAGTTGCAGGAACGATTGCCTGTAATGGGGGCAATACTACGGTAACCATGAGTGCTACCGGTGGCGTGCCGCCCTACACAGGAACAGGAACTTTTACAGTAACAGCGGGAACTTATACTTATACCGTAAGAGATGCTGCAGGAACCACTCAAACAACTTCTATCACTGTAACACAGCCTGCAGCCTTAACAGCCTCACTGTCTAATGGCAGTATTCCGGTAGTAGGAGGCACTACCAGTATCAATGTAACTGCTTCCGGAGGAACTGCTCCTTATAGTTATAAACTCAATAATGGTAGCTTTCAAACTGGAAATATATTTACTGGAATACTCGCTGGTACTTACAGCATCACCATAAAAGATGCAAAAGCCTGTACGATCACAAAATCAATCACAGTAACCCAACCGGGTGCTGGTGGAACTTTGTCTTTGTCGCTGGTAAGAAGTACCAATATCTCGTGTAAGGGTAAACGTGATGGAACCATCCGGGTGCAAGCGAATGGAGGAGTGGGGCCTTACCTTTATAGGACTCCGTGGGTTCCTTACAGCAGTGATAACTATTTTACCAACCTCATGCCCGGCAATTATCTTGTTACGGTTAAGGATAGCCGCGGAGTAACAGCCACATTGAATGTTACCATTCAAAATAGCACCTTAAACTGTGGATCAACAACGGCCCGGTCTTTTGATAATGCCGGAGAAACAATGGTAAGTTTTGAGGTGAAAGCTTATCCAAATCCTTCTACCAACCAATTTACAATTGATCTGCAAAGTCCGGCTGCTGATGAAGTGCTGATTGAGGTAATGGATTTAAACGGAAGAAGGGTATTCCAGGCCAAAGGTTTACCTGGAAAGAAATTCGTTTTTGGTGAAAATTTCAGAGCTGGAACTTATTTTGTAAAAGTTACCCAGGGAACAAATGTAAAAACAGAAAAAATTATAAAACTGAATTAAGGCCTTATTGAAATCACACAAAGTGAGTAGTTAACAACTGCTCCCTTTTTTTAATGAGTCACATGAAGAAATATTTACATATTTATATTTGTTGAGAAAAAAGTCTGTAATCTGGGTAATTTGCCCGGATAAAATCATATCTGGCATAATTATTGCAAATTATTTGCCATCATAAAGCGTTCATTTGATTAAATGACTAGCTTTAGTCAATCCCCAGTACCTTATCGAAAGTCTTACCGCCTTTCTCCACAATTATATATTTCATTTTTAGCTATTCATTACTAAGAATAGCAGGCCATTTTCCGCCTGTTTTCGATATGGTAGATGAATGGCCAGAAGTGTATTAACTCAACCTTGAAAACGACCAAATCATCTATCATTTTACCATAGCCTAACTAAGGGAAAACCATGAAATTTTACATTCTGTCGATTCTGCTTTTGCTAACAGGAATTGCCAATGCTACCAACTATTATGTAGATGCGTCTACTACGGCAACTGTACAAAACGGTGGTGCTACAACGCCCTGGAAAACACTAAACCAGGTGAATTCGAACATGAGCCTTTTTAATCCCGGCGATGTGATTTCATTTAAAAAGGGATTAACGTACACCGGGCAGCTGACCGTTAATCGTTCCGGTGCAGCTGGCAGTCCGATTACATTTAATAGTTATGGTACTGGAGCAGCACCCATTTTCTCCGGAACCGGAAGTCGCATCAACAATGTTATTTATGTATTCAACAGGAATTACCTGGTGTTTGATGGACTAAATATTACAGATCCATCCCTGAGCCCAACAGATCGTACCATTCAATGCAATATTGAAAGGGCTTTTTATATTGATGGCACTTCCAATAATGTTATTATCCGCAATTGCGCTGTATCATTGGTGGGCATCGGGGTTTTCTTTGCTGCCGGCAATAATACCCTCGATAATTGTACCATTCAGAATCTGCGAATGGTAGTAAATACCAACAATGGCGGCTATGATGACTACGGTGCCAATCCTGTTGTGATTTCCAGTTCAAACAATACCATTACCAACAATCGTTTTCAGGATTGCTGGGCCAATTCATATGATTTCACTTATGATGGCGGCGCCATTGAGTTTTACGGTTCCAATACCAACAACAATTTTGTTGGTTATAATACGATGATCAATAACAATGGCCTGGTTGAATTCGGAAGTGGTAATGGCGGTGTTTCTGATGGGAATACTTTTGCTTACAACAAAATGATTAATAATGGCGGTATTTTCTTTATCAATAATTCCGGAAATTTTGCCATAACCGTTACGAATCTCCGTTTTTATAATAATGTGGTGGTTGAAACAGTCGTTCAGCGCTTATATGACAACTGGATGATGAGCATGTCTACTGCATCTTCCATCGCCAATATCGGTATTCTGAAGAATAATATTTTCTGGCTGACAACAGGTATTGATGTGGCCCGTTCAGGTCAGTTTACCGGATCACAACTGGTACATGAAGACAATATCTATCGTTTGGGAACCGGAAGCGTTTTGAATTTTACAGCCAGCTCAACAGAATTAACCACAACAGCTTCCAATCTTTTTTCAAATGTAACCGCTTCCGATCCAGCACAATGGGATTTTCTTCCACCATCGAATAGTCCGGCTATTGATTTCGGACAAAACGTTGGCATAGCCCGTGATTTTGCCGGAAATCCTGTTCCCAGTGTTCCCAATGCAGGAATTCTTGAAGCAACAGGAATAATTGTTGCACCGCCAACGGTTAGTGCTTCTGCAGGGACTATTTCATGCAACGGTGGAACTACCACTGTAACGGTGTCGGCTACTGGCGGAACAGCTCCATATACCGGTACAGGAACTTTTACTGTTGCTGCAGGAACTTATAATTATACTGTTACTGATGCCAATGGTTCAACCGCTACAACATCTGTAACGGTTGCTCAGCCAACTTCTCTTGCAAGTACGGTAACGCCGGGTACAATCAATACCAATGGTGGCACAACAACCATAACGGTATCGGCTAGCGGCGGAACAGCGCCTTACAGTTATCAGTTGAATACCGGAAACTTTCAGACGGCGAGTAACTTTACAGCTGTTACTGCAGGTTTATATACCATTAACGTTAAAGATGCCCGTGGATGTTTAACCAACAGAACAGTTACCATAACCCAGCCTGGAAAAGCTTCCATGAATGTTACCGCTTCAGCCGGAACCATTGCCTGCAACGGCGGTTCGGCCAATGTAACGGTATCGGCTAGTGGCGGAACGGCTCCCTATACAGGAACCGGTACATTCAGTGTAACAGCCGGAACATATACCTATTCTGTAATGGATGCTACATATGGTGTAAAATCTACTTCAATTACTGTTTCACAACCCTCTGCAGTTGCAGCTACCGTATCTACAGGTACGATCAGCGTTTTCGGTGGTACAACTACAGCCACAGTTTCAGCCTCTGGCGGAACAGCTCCTTATACCTATAAACTGAACAATGGTAACTATCAATCATCTGCCAATTTCAGTGGACTTGCAGCGGGAAATCATACCATTACCATCAAAGACAACAGAGGTTGCCTGCTTACCAGAAACATTACACTTACTCAACCTGCCAATACCAGTTTATCCATCAGTGCCAGTGCCGGAACCATTCTTTGCAATGGCGGTACAACAACTGTTACGGTAACTGCAACAGCCGGAACGCCTCCGTACACAGGTACAGGTACTTTCACCAGGGCAGCAGGTACACATAGTTTCAGTGTTACAGATGCTGGTGGTGTTACCCGTACAACCAGTGTTACCATCAGTCAGCCTTCAGCTTTAAGTATGAGTTTATCAGCCGGTACGATTACAGCTTTTGGTGGACTTACTTCAATAACAGCAACGGTTAGTGGCGGTACAGCTCCTTACCAGTACAAAAAGAACAGTGGCTCTTATCAGACCTCAAATGTATTCGGAAATATAACTGCAGGATCTCATACCATTACGGTTCAGGATGCCAGAGGTTGCACAGTATCAACCGATATCAATATTACACAACCGGCATCAAGCCCGCTTCAGGCAAGTGCTTCCGCAACTTCAATTTCATGTAATGGAGGAACTTCTACTATAACAGTATCTGCAAGCGGTGGAGCAGCGCCATATAGCGGTACCGGAACATTTACCCGTAGTGCCGGTACTTATACTTTTTCTGTTTCAGATGCCAATGGCGCTACCAAAAATGTAACGATCACCGTTTCTCAACCACAGGCAATAACGGTTACGGCTACCAGCGGTACGATTACCGTAGCCGGAGGAACTACTACCGTTACCGCCAGTGCTACCGGTGGATATGCTCCTTATACCTTTAAACTGGATAATGGTGCTTATCAATCTTCAGGTTCATTTACAGGTGTAACCGGTGGCGCACATACCGTTACCGTGAAAGATGCAAAAGGATGTACGTCTGTTAAATCGATCAACATACAGGCCCCAATACAGATTATACTTGTTTCCAAAACAAACAATACATGTCGCGACCGCTGGGATGGAACCATTACAGTTTCTGCAACAGGTGGTACCGCTCCTTACTTGTTCCAGATCGACAACTGGGGATATGGCAGTACTGCTACATTCATTAATCTTGGTCCCAATACTTACACGCTTAGAGCAAGAGATGCAAACGGAGTAATTTCTACTATGAGTGTAACCATTCTGGCCAGTAATATCCGTTGCACCAACCGGAGCAATTCAACGGAAGAACTTCCTGTTACAGTTATTCCTGAACCTGCAAAGGAAATCAGCATAAAAGCTTATCCAAATCCAACCAGCTCAGTTTTCCAGTTGGATTTACAGAACAATACAGCGAATACCGATATCATGATCCTGGATGCAAGAGGGGTAATGATGGAGCGTATTCAGAAAAAGGGATTGCAGAAAATCACTTTAGGGCAATCACTTTCAGCAGGTGTGTACTTTGTAAAAATTACCGCCGGAAACATTCAACGCACCCTTCGTATTGTTAAAACAAATAACTAACCGGTTCCGATAATTGCAAAGAAAAACCCGGCTCTTGCCGGGTTTTCTGTTATTCAGCATTTATGATTTAGAGAGTTTGGAAGCAGCCAGGTAATTGATTTCTTCTTCCGGTTTCTTTAAAGTGAACAACCACCACATACCAAGGCGAAGGCAAATATTGTAAGTGATCATTGGAATGATCAGGCCTCCCATCAGGATTAATAAAGCAAGCAGCGGTACATTCGTGATACCTATAAATTTCATTAATACCAGCCTGGTAACCGACATTGCTATAATCTGCATACAGTAAATATGAACAGAATTATAACCGACGACCCTCAAAAAAGGCAATGCCTGGTATTTCTTCAAAGTAAAAGATAAGGCAATGGAAATCGCACAACCAACCAATGCAACTGCCAGGAAGAAAACGGGCATATGGTTTTCTACATAATAGTTATTTCCTTCTGCCATATTGATCTTGGTAAAGAAATATTGTATCGTTATAAAAGCAATAAACAGTGGCAGAATAACTTTCCAGGAAGTGAATACTTTTGCCGTTTTTTCTTCCAGCATATAAGAAGAAATCGCATCACCAATCGCAAAGAACAGGTAGTATTTACAGATGTCTATAGCGAACCCGATATTGAGTGTTGTTGTGTTGATATAAGCACAAATGCTGTAAAGAATCAATCCTAGAATCAACTGATGTTTCAGTTCAAATTTCAGTTTAGCTTTTAACACCGCATAGATAATACCTACACAGAACAGGGCATTGAGGTACCAGAACTGCCCCGTAGCTCGAGGATAAATCAGCAGGTACAGGTAACTGATAGGTGTTACATCCGAATTGGTATATGCTGAAAAAAGTATCTGTAGCGATATCTGTATGACACCCCAAACCAGCATAGGATACAAAATACTCTGCACCCTGTTTTTTGAATATGCGTTCAGGCCTCTTTTGCGCATACTGCCGGTAATGAAAATACCAGACGCAATAAAAAACAAAGGCATCCTGAATCCAAAGAAGAAAACATTGATGTATTCAAGAAAAGGATACGACTTAAGGTCAAGTCCGGCCTTTTCCATGCTTTCGAAGCAATGACGATACGTAACCAGGATGATGCTGATACCACGATCATAATCAATCCAGCCAAATCTTTTATTGCTGAGGATATACTTCGAATTAAAAAAATCCATGCGTTGGTCTTTTGATGTTAAACTTGAAATGCTGGTTTTCTATTAATAAGCTTGTTTGTCTCCTTTGAATACACGGTACACAGTAAGGAACATAATGCGTAAATCCAGCCATACATTCCAGTTTTCGAGGTACCAGAGATCATTGGCTACCCTCATTTTAATTTGTTTTGGATCGGTGATTTCTCCACGGAAACCATTGATCTGTGCCCAACCTGTGATACCTGGTTTCAGAAAGTGCCGGATCATATACTGATCTACAATCTTTGAATAATCATTGGTATGTTTCACCATGTGCGGTCTCGGACCTACAAGACTCATTTCTCCTTTCAGTACATTGATGAATTGCGGGAATTCATCCAGACTTGTTTTCCTGATGAACTTTCCAATTTTTGTTACACGCATATCATTCTTGGTAGCCTGTTTGGAATCTGAATCTTTATTGGGCTTCATGCTCCTGAACTTAAGACAATTGAAATCCTGGTTGTTTTTTCCTGTTCGCTTCTGTGAGAAGAAAATAGGTCCCCTTGATTCTATGATAATGAGCAAACCCAGCAAAGGAATCAGCCAGGAGAGAATAAATATCACAACAAGTAAACTAACGGTAACATCGAGCATTCTTTTCTTTAAGCGATTGCCAACATCTTCCAGTGGTTCACTGCGCAAAGAAAGTATGGGCAGATCCCTGATATAATCTACAATCACCGGTTTGCTGAAAAAATAAGAAAGATTCGGTACTACTTTAAAACGGATGCATTCTTTTTCTGCATCACTCATGAGTGAATAAATGTATTCATTCTGTTCAGGTGTATAGGTAGAATAAATTTCCTGGATGTCCATGTCTTTTGCAATCTGCAGCAATCCATCTACACCCGAAAGAATAGGGTAGTGCGTGAGTTCCTTGATGTTTTCTTCATTCTCTACAAAGCCGATCAGGTTGGTATTGATGGCTTCTTCTTCAAAGTATGAAGCAAGTTTTAAAGCAGTGTCGTTGTATCCGAGAATGATTACTTTGTTAAACAGGTCATCATGACTTTTGAAATAACTTTTTATGCCCACATAAAGGAATCGATTGATGAAAAGGCCAACAGCGAAACTCAGAATGAACGTTAGAATGAAAAACCTTGACACCATGATTTCCCTGGAGAAAAACAGGTAAAATAAAAGTGCAATCATCCAGAGTATATATACCTGGAGTGTTCGCTTGGTGAAGGTTTCAAAATGAATGATGATTTTTTCAACATAGGTTCCGCTGATGAACGACAATACCAGCCAGATGCTGTTCATAAAAAGCCAGAACGAAAGATAGGCGCTGAAATAATTGTCGACGATTCTTCCGCCAAACAAAAGTTTGGGAATAAAGAATGCGATATTCAATATTATCAGATCGAGTAATATTAAAGATATCTGCAGGTATCGTTTAAACTGTTTGTTCATTGTAGTTCTGTAATTTTCTAAGCAACAAGATCTTTAGCATAGATAGCATACAAAATCGATACGATTCTTTCTGCTGTATGTCCATCCCAGAATTCCGGAATGCCACCTTTTTTCCATTGGCCTGCCACTATTTTGCCGAGACAAACCCTCAGTTTTTCAATATCATCTCCAATGAGTTCATTGGTACCGATGGTTACTGTTTCTGGCCTTTCGGTTGAATTGCGCATGGTTAAGCAGGGGATATGCAGCACTGTTGCTTCTTCTGTTATACCGCCGGAATCGGTGATAATTCCTTTGCTGTTTTTAACGAGGTAAATAAATTCAAGGTATCCCTGCGGTTCAATCATGTGCAGGTTTTTAAAACTCAATTTCAGGTTATCAAGAATAATCCTGGTCCTGGGATGCACCGGAAATACAACTGGTATACCGGCGGTAGATTCCATCACTGCTTCAAGAATTGATTTCAGCTTTGCAGGATCATCTACATTCGATGGACGATGCAGGGTAAGCAGAAAATAATTTTGTTCCGATAAGGATGCTTCTTTCCAGAATGCTGGCTGCCTTACCCGATCGAGATTTTGAAACAAAGTATCAATCATTGTATTGCCTACATAATGAATCCTGCTTTCAGCTACCTGTTGCGTACGCAGATGCTGGTTGGCAATTTCACTGGTGGTAAAGTAGTGATCGCAGATTGAATCGGTAACAATGCGGTTGATTTCTTCAGGCATGGTCATATCACCCGAACGGATACCCGCTTCCACATGAACAACATCCACACATAATTTTTTAGCGGTGATGGTACAGGCCATGGTAGAAGTTACATCACCTACCACCAGCACAACATCCGGCTTATTTTCTACGAGTTCTTTTTCAAACTTTACCATGATGGCAGCTGTTTGCTCTGCCTGCGTTCCGCCACCACATTCTAAATTGCTATCGGGCGTTGGAATACCCAACTGTTCAAAAAAATCGCCGCTCATCGCTTTATCATAATGCTGACCTGTATGAATCAAGCGATAACTCAACTGGTTACCTTCTGCAATCGATTGCCTGATGGCCCTGATGATCGGGGCTATCTTCATAAAGTTCGGCCTGGCGCCTGCTACTATTGTAATTTTCATGATAAGCAGTTAATATGAAAAAATATTCCTTCAGTTGCTGAACGGAATAAATTATAATTCCTGTTTTACTTTTTGTCCATCTCTTTTTACGATATACGCCGGAACGCCCACTACCACACAGTTTTCTGGTACATTCTTAACCACTACTGCATTGGCACCAACAATTGAATTTTTTCCAACTTTGATACCGCCAATAACTTTGGCGCCAGCATTGATGGTTACATTGTCTTCTAAAACCGGACAATCATCCTTATTTGAAAAGCCAATGGTAACCTGTTGGTTGATCCAGCAATTGCGACCGATTGAACGGGCTGCAATCACCGTTGCAAAACCATGCTGAATAAACAATCCTTCACCAATGGTTTCTGTAGTGATGAACAGATGTATTCATCCTCCGACATAAAATGTTCAGGAAAAAACTGATGCTCCCGATCCTGTAATAAAACAGGTTCCTGAATTCGGGATAATGCGACATCAGAAAAATAAAGCCCATCGATAAACCATAGTCCTGGTGATATACTTCCAGCCATCGCTTTGTATCAACATGTACAATTTTCCGTTTCGGATGTACATGAAATACAAGCAGGTGGGGTATACAGAGTATACTGTACCCGAACAGTTTTGCAATGGTTGTTATGCTTTTTTTTCCGGTTGCCATTATTCGTAAAGACCGTTATGAACTCAGCACACTGCTGTGTTTGTATTTTTTATCGAATTCGTGTATATAAGAAATCGTTTGTGCAATATTCTGTTTTGAAGATGCACCAAACAAAATCGATTCAACATTGGGCAGACTGCATACATATTCGATGGCATCTTTAGCCGGAATGGCGCCACCACCCAATACCTGCATCGCAATCGCTCTGAGTTGTCTTGTTCTCAAAGTCTTTTCATACAGTTCCATACCGCCCGACATACGGAAGCCTGCTTTGTTGATAGAAGAACAAATGATCGGGTTCTGAATGCCTACACTTTCCAGTACATCGAGCAGCTTCGGCATGTTCATGGTAATGAAACCCGCTTCTGCATTGTATTTCTTTTTAACGTACTCGTGGTATGCTTTCAGAATATCCTTCATGCCCAGTCCCAGCAAAAGATCGGTAATAACATTCTGCAGGAATACAACCGGAGTGTTGATCTTCTTGAACATTTTCATTTCAGCATCGATCATCAGTTCCATGATCGAAATATAATCTTTCGATACAACGGCCATGCCTCCTTTGAAATATGGAACCAAAGAAATTTCCCGGAACATATTGTTTGATGGTACCGAGAATACCCAATTCGGTAACGGCATTTGCATACTTGTGTGCATAAGGCATGCAGGGATAGATCGAAAAGTTTTTATACTTCTCAGGTTCCTGCCTGATCATTTCACAAATATTGATGATACGATCATGCGTAGTACACATAAATGTATTCAGCTCCGAGGTCACGGGCAATGTCTATGGTGTCGAGAATGGTTTTATCATCCTTGAACTTGATCGACTGTGCCCTTGATTTCTCATCAGAAATATGGTTCACAGCAAAGAACTGGTTGTCGCCAAATAATATCCTGTCCATCTTAATTATTTTTTTTGTTTTTAATCTGAGCAATCACATTATCTGTGAGCAATGCGCTTTCAAAAGTGTTTTTAATATTGGGTACTTTGCCCTGAATGGCTTTTACAAAATAGTCGACCTGTGCAGAATATTCTTCACCCCTCAGGTAGAAATCAACTTCTTCAGTAAGATCGGTTACGTATTTGATTGTCCAGCCTTTGCTATATCCGGTCAGGGCATTCATTTGTTTTGAAATAAACTTTCAGCTCAGATGCATCAGAAATAATTTTTCCTTTGGATCCGATGATCGTGATCGAGGTTGACATTTTGCGGTAAGTTTCTTCACTCCAGTTTACTGAAAGTACTCCGGAGATTTTATTTTCTGTTTCCACCAGTGAATAAACAGCATCTTCAACCGTATCAGAATAAATCGGTTTCAGAATAGCGCCATGCACCTGCCTGATCGGCGCATACCAGATAATTGAGCAGGTCGATTACATGCGATGCATAATCCATCAGGCATCCGCCGCCTTCTTCAGGATCTGAACGCCAGGTTCCTTGTTTTTTCCTTGACCACAACTGGTCCGTATGCTTCACCCACAAAGTGATTGATTTCGCCGATAAATCCTCCTGAAACAATTCTTTTCACTTCTTCAAATGTGCCGATGAATTTATTGTGATAACCGACCTGGTTGATCAGTCCTTTTTCTTTGGCAAGTTTCACCAGGTTGGTGCCTTGCTGCAACATTTAAGCAGAAAGGCTTTTCCACAAAAACATGAATGCCCCGCTGTAATAATTCTTCAACAATGGTTGCATGAAATTTTGTAGGTGCAGAAACAAATACCGCATCCGGTTTAACAGCATCCAGCATTTTCTTGTAATCAGAAAATGTTTTGAAAGGCTGTATACTTTTCCAGTACATCCGTAACAATTTTAGAAGTATCGGCAACACCTACCACTTCAACATCGGGATGTGCTCCTAAAATGGATAAATGCGATATGCCCATTTTACCTGCACCGATTAATGCAATCTTTATCATTTCTTATTCGAATTTTAATATTTCTTTTTTAAATAACTGGTATGCCTGCTTTCCTTTGGTCATGAGTTCAAGGGCAGGCGGTTTATTTTGTAAACTGTTGATGTAATTGTCTACTTTTTCGGCAGTGAGCATCGGTTCATGCAACATCAATCCTTTTGTTGAGCAGGAACTGATCTACTTCCAGTAAATCATCCTGGTAAACAGAAATGGTAGGAATGCCGAGGATCGCCAGTTCCCTGTGTCATAGAACCGCCGGCGCCGATGAAAATACTACAATTGGCAGCGATCATATCAAATCCCATGGGTTTATCGGGCACATGCGTAGCCGAAAATTTTTCCTGTTTGTAATGTTTGGCCTGGTTGGCATCACGGGGCAGTACGGTAATGTTGTATTTATTCTGCAAGGCAAGAATGGTATCGTCCAGGAAATTTTCCTTCCCTTTATAATACTGTGCCGTCTGCGGTTCTGGCCTGATATAAATATTGATTCCTTTTGGCGTGATTTTGTTTGCGTTGTTCCTGGATTTTTTCTCCTTTGCTCCATAAATAAATACCTTCTTTCACGCCCGGGATACTGTATCACTTTTGATGCAGATACACCATTGCTGGCCACTTTTTCAACCGGTAAATTTTCCGGAATCAGGATGGTGGTAGCACAAAGAAAACTCGGCTTGTTGCCCATCGCATGTTCGTTATCGTTAGTATAGATGGATGGGATTCCCAGTAATTTTGCCACAACAGGAGAGTGAAAAGAACTCTGTGAAATGGCCAGGTCGGCTTTTTGTTTTTTCAGGAATTTCCTGAGCTGCAATACCCTGATCGGGTAACCGAATATTTTCTTGTAAAAATTCTTTCCGTAATGTTCACCAACCACTGTATGTTTCAATCCTCTCTGGTCGAGCAGTTCAACTGGTGTTTGCCAATGGCCTTGAGGTGATCACAATCGTCATGCCCGTCTGCTTCCAGTTCCCTGATCAGATCATAGAACATATTAATGTGCGGGTGAATTAGATAAGTCGAACCAGATTTTCATGCTTATATGGTTTCTGATTTTGGGAGGTAATGATTTAAGGTATATACTCATTGATATAAACATCCATGCCTGCGACCAGCGCATGTACGGGATCTTTGAGGTGATATACTTGTTTATCTGATAGTAAAAATAACCTTTTTCACATTGCATATTGTCGATCGTCCAGTTCAGCACTTTGTCCATCAGTTCCCTGTGTTCATCCATTTTACCCAGTTTGTGCAGGGTGATGATGAGTTGGGAAGGTGCATGAATATCAATCGGGTAGATAGAGTTGCTGTAATATTTCGCAATTCCTTCTGGTGTGAAAAAAGTATTGATATAGTATTCAAATCCTTTGTTTACAACCGGTTCATAGTTCCTTGTCGCCGGTGAATTTCATGTAATCAGCGATGCACTCGAGGTTATAACCGGTGTGAAAATTATCGATCCATTGGTGAAAAGGAAGTGTGCCATAGCTCCATGAACCATCTTCTTTTTGCTGGTTGCAACAAAAAGCAACGACCTTTTTAGCAACAGATAATAATTCGGTTTCCTGGGTGAAAGAAGCACACCCTGGCCAGCAAACGGGCACCCAACAGACGTAGCATTGTATACTACGCTGTTATCAAGTGGGGAATAAGAAAATGCAAATGTATCGTCCGCTGCCTGGCGTTCTGTTCAGGTCTTTTAAAATGAAATCACAGGTACTTCGTGCCGTCTTCAATAATTTTTCATTCCTGGTAATTTCATATGCATCTAAAATTGCATTGGCAATAAAGGAAGAAGCAACAATGGTAGGCGTATACTTGGGTTGGAAAAATGCCCTTGATTCCCAATCGAAATTATAACCCCAGGATGCGCCGGAATAGCCCTGCGACTGGCAATCTTCCAATCGTGCTGATGAAAAAACTCATCTTATCGAGGTATTCTTTTCTACCATCATGCTGGTACATATATGCAATAAGCTGATAAGAAAAAGGCCAAGGGCTTTTGGATTGTATTCGGGCCTGATGCCAACCATCTTTCCTCATATTGAAAGGGGAGCGTTTGAAAACCTGAATCCATATCAAGCCTGGCCAGCCTGCTTTTAGGCAAAAGCGGAAGTTTCTGAAAAAAGCGACTGTTCAGTCCGTCATAAGGATCATATCCTTTGAACTGAGCAGCTTCGCAATAATGCTTCAGCGTGGTAAAAGAATTATGTACTTTTTCTAACATCATATACATCATCTACACCTTACCGTTATCTAATCGCAGTTTTTACATTGGCTAGCAACTTCATAGATCAGGTCTTGTATAATATTTCTTGTAATAATTTTCTTCTTCTTTGTTGATTTTGCCATTTACCTGGTTGTCTTGTTCAATTGCTGCTTCGATTTTGATTTCGAGGTCATTCGTATCCCTTGTTTTAAAAAGGATGGTTCCTTCCGGTCTTTCCACCACATCTGATGCAACAATTTTTTTATTGAGGTAGATGGCTTCTCTTATGGTAAGCGCATCGCCATCGGTATTGGTCGGTCTTAAAACGATGTCTGCACTATTCAATCAGTTTTACAAAAGAAAGTTTCTCGTTTACCAGCAGGAAATGATCATTCAACTGGTAGCTGTTGATCAGTGCCTGGCCCTGGTTGAAACGTTCTGCACCATTGTCGAGCGATGATACCGTATAAACAAAACTAACCGGGAAACCTTTTTTTACTAAGTTCCTGGTTACTTCGATACTCATATCCAGTCCATATAGATCCTGGTTATTGTGTACATCAAGCCTGGAAGCATTCGCACACAAAATGATTTTGTTTTTCTGCCTGGCTTTTTGAATTCTTGATTCGATGATTGAAGGGAGATTCGGTTCTTCTTTCATTACCGGTGGAAGAAAAGCATGTTTGATCACGCATTTTTCTTTCGGCAATGGAACCCGGTTGAATATCTCTGCATTTACCAGGATGATTTTATGTGGCCAGTTTGAAAAAGAAAGCATCTATCGCCCGGTAAGGCATCTTTCTTTTCGGGCCATAGCCATGGAGTGTAATGATCACTTTCTTTCCGAAAATTCTACCCAGGGCAATGTGCAGTTTTTTTAAAATGCGACTGCCACTGTGTATGAATAAAACATCCGCAGTGGCTATTTTTTTAATGTATGTAAACGGGTTGTAAGATTTGACATTGAAATAACCAGGCTTTGTTACACTGGCTTCATCAATAAAATCGAGGTTAAACTCGTCCTCCAGCAGGTGCTTGAGGCGCCAGATATGAACGCTGATTCCTCCGGCAGGGGGAGGAAGCGGACCGGCAATCAGTACGTTTAACTTCTTTTTCATTGTAGTAGGGGGTCAGTTTTTGCTGCCGGGTATGTCCTTTTTACCCTGTAGCAATTTTAACTGGTGTAAGCTTAAAATTAGTTTTCTCTTAGTGCTCTGTTATTGCCTGTGTTTGATGATGAGTTTATATTTCTGGTTAGCAGAATAAGTTAAATCTTCCCTGCTGCAATAGGTAAACATGAGTTGCATGTTTTCTCCAACCATCCGGATGAAATTTGCTTTTAGCTGGTTTTCATCATCCTGGCCGAAAGCCGGACTGGTTACCAGTTTGATTTCGATCGGCTTTTCAACATTGTACTGGTGTACCTGTGCCATCTCAAGATTGTTCACGCCTTTGAAAGCATGATCGATACAACCTACCACACTTCCATCTTTCAGGTCCAGGTTATCACCGGCTCTTCCTTCAATCTGAACGATATCAGGTGATACCAGGTTTTTAAGGAAATCGTGCGATTTAATTGTTATTCTGTCTTCAACCGCATAACGGATCAGCGGGAAATTTTTATTGATGAGCGCCGTTGTAATCACCCTGTCTTTCTCAAATTCATTGATGGAATAGAGTGGGAGCGGGTAATACTTGCCGTTAGTATCCTGTGCCAGGCCTATGCTTCTTTCCACATTGCCATACCAGTCGTGAATATTTGTTTTCAGGTAACCTTCCACTTTTTCACGCTGGAACTCATACAGTGTTTCTGATGAAGTAAACGCATTCGGTATTTCGAGCTGTAAGCCTTTTTTCTCCAGTTCAATACAGAGTTTGTAGAGATAGCTGGGGAAAGCTTCGATGGCAACCGGACCAAAATCACGGATCATTTTATAATATTCTTCAATCGTTCCTGAATTGATATTCGGACTGGAGATGTATAAAATATTGGCTCTTTTGTAAAATTCATGAGTGGTGTTTTTTCCGAGCACACCACGGATAGAAAGCAATGGCTGACCAGCCCTGAATCCCTGCATCTGGCGGTAATGCCTGATATAGGCCTGCTCGGTGGCAATGTTCACCGGAGTACGGTAAACTGTTAAGCGGAACACCAGAAGTGCCACTGGTTAAGGCCTTTCACCTTCATAAAATCAAAACCATTGTAAATGTTATTTACCTGGTGTTTGATGATCTGCCGGTCGATGATGGGCAGTTTTTTGATATCCGTAATGTCTTTGATATCCGAAGGGGATATACCATGACCACGGTATAGATTTTTATAAAATTCGGAGTTGTTGTATGCCCTTTTGAAAATGGCAATAAATGCATCATTGTAACGGCTAAGCAGCTGGTTCTGATCGAGCTGGTACAACTGGGAAATTTCCTTGAATTTCCGGGAGGTAATGATGTTGTTTTTTGAATAGTATTTTACTAACTCATTCATAAGGTGGTAGAGGTAATTTAGCATTCCATCATCATCGAAATTTGAGGGATGAAATACTCGTTTGTTGTATATAAATTAATCAACGGGTAAACCAGTTTGGTCATTTTCATTTTTTTTCTGAAAAAGATCCTGATTTGTTCCATTGGTTTGAACAACCGCCGGAGTCCGTCAATTACAATAACGTCATCTGAGAAATTTATTGTATGTATTGCGTAATTAAAATTAGTATTTTTTGGCGGACAAAGGTCAATTTGGGGTTCTTCGGCAAATCCTTCTTCATCGAGCCGGGTGATCTTATTTATGGTGATGGATTTACCATAATAATCACCACAATTTTGCGTTGGGCGGTAAATTTCGCCCCCGGAAAGGATAAAATTACCGGCCGGTCTTGAGCCGTTCAGGGTGTTTTTTACCGGATTTGCCTGGTGAGGCGTATAGGGTCCATCCCATTTATTGGAATAGTAAAGGTAAAAGTTTATTGTTGCTGTCTGCACCACTGATGTGTGGCAAAGAGCCAGTATTTGCCTTCATGACGAAGAATGGTTGAATCAAGCAGGGGTACATTCTCCATGATCATTTTCCGGTTGATCAATCGGTGATTGTCAAAATCATATTCATAACTGTACAAATGCCCACCTTTACTGGCTTCCGGAATGATATAAGTTTTTCCGTTTTCATGAAAAACATTGGGGTAGGATAAGATGACTCTGTGTGTCGAGCAATTCTCTTGCTCATCAATGGTTTAAAATCTTTATCTACCATTGTCATTGAGATCTTCCCGTACTGATCACTATAAGTATAATCTTCATAAATGATGTTGATATTGCCATCGGGATTTTTGAAAATAAAAGGGTCCGCAAAAAAGCGGGTGTGCTTTTTCGGCAGGCAGCCAATGGTATTTCAGATCACCCTGGCCCTTTTCAATAATATCTTTAATATTGGCTCTCACCAGGCCTATATTCCATTGTTTGATGTACAGTTTGTCGATTAATGCATTAAAAAGCCTCATACGCTGATTTATTCCATTGGTAATGAAATCGGGTTATTTCGGGTGTATGTACGATAGGGTTAACCTTGTAATTAATATCTCCTGTCTAGTTTTTCTGAGATCTTTCGTAGAATATAATATGGAATAGAATTATAGTTGGTGCAGGCAGCTTTTTGTCCGCCGAAACGATAATTTAAAATCATTGATCCCTTTCAGACTTTTGTCTTCGGTGTTCTCGGCATAACCTCCGAAATCCATCATTTTATAGCCCTGCTCTTTAAAATAGCCAATGTCTTTTGCAGTGAGCAGTTTATTGGCCATGCCGATCAGTTTGTCGATCGAATTTTTCATCGAGCCTTTTAGAAGCCGATTGAAAGAGCCTTGCTACGCCGAATTCCTTATCCACAATATAACTATGTGCCACTATCAGATCTTCGCCCATATAAGCAAAACTGGTTATAAAATTCTTTCCGATGCCTTCGAGCATTTCTCTTTTGGCAGGGTATATTTTTTTCAGAGATGCAAATTCGTTGAAAAAAGGAACAAATGTATCGAGGTCATCTTTGAACACACAAACAATCCCTTCGGCCTCTGCTTTCCTGATTTCCTGCGTAACCGTTTTTCTGAAATTGGCCACGATGGTTTCCATATCAGCTGTGAGTGGAAGTTCAACAGTGTAGGAAGTGGATTTAATGCAGTTGGCTTTTCCGATCGATTCGGGATTTTGTACAAAACTGTAAGATTGCAATGAGAACAGGTTTTTTAATCCGGGATTGATACCTGAACCATGTATCTGTAACCTTAAAGAGATAAAATTTTTTCTTAAAACTAACCATATCTAAAAGCCTTTTCTTTTGTTGTGCCACATGTAACGGTTCTTTAAACTAAACATTGTTCATAGAACTGCTAATGTTTTTCGGGCAACATTTTCGCACTGGTATCTTTCGATAGCAGTTTCTTTGGCCTTCGCAGATATAGATTTTATTTTTTCGTTGTTATTGTAAAGATCGCTGAGAATATTCACCAGTTTTTCGGGTTCCGACAGGTCGTATAAAAATCCGTTTACCTGATCCTGAACCATTTCAGGTATTCCGCCGACTGTTGAAGCCACCACCACTTTACCTGCAGCCATAGACTCAGCGATTACCATCGGGAGAGATTCGTGCTTCGAAGATACAACAAGAATGTCGGCTTTGGCAATATGGCTCAGTACTTCGGGTTGCGAAACCCATCCATTGAAATGCACATAATCCTCCAGCTTATTGTCTTTAACATACGAAAGAATTAAATCCTTGTATGCTTCATTGCTGAAATCTCCCAATACTTCCAGCCGGTAAAATTTATTCCTGCTCACCAGTTCTTTCAAAGCTTCCAGTTGAAAAATAAGGTTCTTGTTGTTATCAATGATCCCGATGTACAACCAGACATTATCCGTTGATGCTTTTGATGCTACCTGGAAATAAGCCGGCACAATAGCATTCGGGATAATCGACTGTTTGACTATTTTTCTATTGGCATGTTTATTCTTAGAAAAATTGGATAAGTGAATGATATTTCCTGGCGTCATGTAAACTGCAACAAGGCCATTGAAATACCAGGTTATTTTATCTTTAATTTTCTTTTTTCTTTTCGCTTCATCGAACGACATACCATGAATCGTTAACAGGTATCTTGTATTTTTTAATCCGAATAACCTTGTAAACATGAATGTGTTCCCTTCCTCATAATGAATAATATCCGGCCTGAACTGCCTGATGTGTTTCTTAAGAATTCTTGGTCCATGCAACAGGTAATTAATCGAATGATAAGGAAAGTTTCCTTCAGGTACATAGCATATTTCGATGTTCGGGGCAAATTTTACTGTTTTGTCTTCTTCCACTTCTCTTGAAAAAGCAATAACCCTTATCTGCACTTCCGGAAGCGCACTGAATCCCCTGAGCAGGTTAGCAACTGCCGAATGAACGCCTCCCCGGATTTTTTCCAAGTCAACAGGTAACCCCGGCACTAATATAATTACACGCATATTGGATCTCATGTTTTTTTTAAAACAGAAATTTAATTTTTTGCTGTAGGTTTTTCAGATCAAAAGTGTAACCAAACAAATGTAGCATTAAAGACATGAATATTAGGTGCTTAAGTTACTCAGGTATGTTGATAAGCCTGCATGAGAATCTGTGCATTTTCATTTCCTGTAACAGGAGAATAATCATGGCCTACATTGGCTTCCAGTCGCAGGTACTGGTTATTCATCCAGCCCTTCAATAATTTTCTGTGCAATGGATTCCGGCGTAACCTCCGCCAGCAGGCCATTCACGCCATCCTGAATGTATTCGGGGAATGAACCGACATTGGTAGCCAGTACCATTTTCCCTGCAGCATAGGATGTCATTAATACACCGCTTTGGGTGGCATCGCGGTACGGACAAACAATGAACTTCGAATTTTCAATCATCTGTACCAATTCTTCTGGTACTGAGGTATCTGGAAACAACTTCAATATTTTTTGGGTATTGTTCAATCACTTTCTGATCTACTTCATAACCAAAAGATGGTTTACCGGCAATGATGAATTTTTCATCGGGGTATTTTTCCAGCACTTTCGGAATCGCTTCCAGTAAAATATCAATGCCTTTGTAATAGGAGAGACGCCCAAAAAACAGGATGTATTTACCCGTTGGCTTTTGGGCACTCAGGTATCTTTTATTGAAAGTGTAAGGCTGAAGTTTGATCGCCAGTAAAGGCGTTTTGAATTGTGCGTAGTATTGTTTGAACTGATCGGCCGCAAACTTCGAATAGAATATAAATGATTTAGCCAGTCGGTAAAAAACAAAGTTGGGTACATCTTCCCGCCAGTTATCTTCGCCCGAATGCGGAACAGGATCATGCAAGGCAATCACCACTTTTCTTTTTTTCAGATAACTGAACAACCCTATGGCCCTCGGTGAAATGGTATCGAAATGAAAAACGTCGATCTTATATTTTTTCAGGTATTTGCCCAGTGAATAAGCCAGCTTCAGTGTTTTGAAAGAAAGACTGCGTTTATTCTTGTGAACAATGAAATGTACACTGGCAACTCCTTCAAAATAGGGTTTGAATTGCGCCCATTTTTCTTTTCCCAGTAATTTTTCGGGCTTCTCAATGAAATTCATGCCCTCCAGGCTTTCAACATTGATGATGGTGGCATTTTTAGATTGGTTGGTAATTTCTATGAATACATGCAGCTCTACTTTATCCTTGACAGACTGGATGGTTTCAAGGATAACGTCCATAAAATTAGTAGAGGTATAATAAGCTACAACCATAATAATGAATGCTATAACGCTTTTTATTCAGAATTATTCTTTTCGGTTCCGGAACCAAACAGCCAGGGTTTGTTCGACTTCTTTTTGTACCAGAAAAACAAAGCTACCATAATGCCGGCTCCTCCCCAGAAAATAAAGAATAAATATTCTTTCTGAATAAATTCTGCCAGCAGGTAATAGAGCAGCACAATTGCGGCACTGATGATATAAAATCCGAGCACATGACTTAGATGAGCTACTTTTTTTCTGATGAGCACCACATCCTGTATAATGTGAAATGCCAGGAATGAAAAGAAGATGGCATAGTTTACCACCGACAATGATTTGTAAATAATAAAATCCGATTGCACAGAGCAGCACATTGAGCACCAGGCTGGCTGCATTGCAAATCATATCGAGTTTTTCCAGTTTAAGTGTGATGAGTACATTGGCCTGAAGAAATACAGTAGGGAAGGTGAGCATCACCAGGAACATCTCTTTACAATAAAAAGATACGCCTTCATATTTATCGGTAAACAACATCGGTATCACCAGGTCGGCAAAAGAATAAATAAAAGTGTAGGATAACAAGTCCATACAAACTGAAAGGGATAAACGCTTTTTTATAAAGATTCTGCATTTTATCCATCCCTTCTTTATACGCATTGAGCAGCATCGGGTAGATCGTGGAAGAAACAATCACCGGTAATATATATCCGATAGATAAGAAGTTTGTAAGAAATTTCATAAGTGGCCACATCAGACAGTGTCAAGCACTTTGGAAACAAGGATATTACCAATGCGCCAGTAGATCACTGAAATACTCCCAATGATGATAAACGACCAGTTGGCGCCAACAATCTTTTTTACTTCACTGAATGGCACTTTAACCTGCAGGATCTTTTTCAGACTGATCTCATTGGAACTACCGAAACGGATGAATAAGTTGAGGGTGATCAAACGCAGCAGGATCAGGAAGAAAGAAAGATATAACGATGTCGATCGGCCGGAAGAAAAGCAAACAGGCAATCAGGAATTTCAACAACGCTTCAATCGTTAGATATGACAAAACTTTTCTTTTGTTCAAGCTGGGCAACATTGATGTATTTGATTACATAAATGATGTTGTCGAAAATGATATTGATGCCGATAATCACTGAAAGAGAACGCACCAGCTCGCTCTCATATAAAGCTAAAGGAGAGTGATGATGTTGATGACATAAAAAACAAATCCTGCATACAACTGGATCTTGAAAAATTTATCAACCAGTTCTTTTTTGTTTTCGGTATTGATGAGTTCCCTGATAAACCAATGACCCAGACCCAATGCTGAAAAGCCAACGACAAATGAATACACCGTATTGGCAATAACATAATTGGCAAAATCTGATTTGCTGTATTCGCGGGCAATAACGATAAAGAATACACTCAGTAAAACATTCTGCAGGATATTCGCAATAACGCCCCATGCACTGTTCTGAAACAGTTTTGAATTTAATTTCGAGCGGATGCCACCGATGACTTTATGCTGCTGCATGTTCCTCCTCTTCTTCAGTTTCTTCCTCAGCCTCTCTTCATCGGGCAGGTCGAATCGTTTATAAGCAGTGATCATCAGGCAAATGATGGCAGTAACCATAATCTGTATACGCACATCACCAAGTGAATACACGGTATAAAATCCCGCCATCCAACTAAGAATGGCCGATATCAGTAGCAGGAATGTTGTATCCTTCCATTTGAGGTAAGAAAAGAATGCATTGATCATCGGTATAATGAAGAGCAGCAGGATGCATACAAATCCAATGGCTCCGTATTCGGTGAGGAATTTAAGATAACCGCTTTCCGGGTGATCATAATAAAGGAAATCATTCTCTACAAACCAGAACTGATCGGGGTTATGCACCGAAACATAATTCGCATAGTTGCCCGGGGCAATACCGAAGAATGGATGATTCAGGAAAATATTATAGGCATCTCTCCAGATACCCATCCTGAAATCATAAGAATCACTGATGTTTTCTCCGCGGTTAAAAACAGAAAAACTGTCTTTGAAATTATAGATAACCACAAACATGGCAATGGCCACAATGGTAGCATAGAGTTTAAGGTTGGCATTTCCGAAAATTACAATAAGTGAAAAGCCGAGTGCCCATCCACCCAAACCGGCCCTTCCACCTGTATATAGTATACCGATTAACGTTAGTATCAGGAATACATAATTTTTTGCAGGCAATTTTGTTTGTCCGGGTTCACGAATCAAGGAACAGGAAACTGCAGGCCGCCAGGAACTGTGCATATTTCTGCGGATCCTGGAAAAAGCTGGGGTAGCGCACTGCATCATCAAGCATCACATTACCATTGAGTGTACGGGCAATACTGAATTCAACGCCCAATACAAACTGGCAGGCAAGAAAGGCAAGTGAAACAATCAATGAAGTTCGAAGGCATTTTATTACTACATAAAAAAAAGATGGATCATCAATACATTCATCGATGATGATTTTCGCAAAAATAAATGTGGCAAATAATTCAAGATAAGTTCTGAACGTTTCTTCCGTTAAGCTTTCTGCATAATAACAACCACCGATACTGATGGCAATGATGATGAGAAAAAGCACCAGGTAAATAAGTCCGCTCTTGATATGAACTTTCTTAGGCTTATAAAATATCAGGAGGAAAAGCCAGGTGATGATATCGAAATTGTTGATGCCCAATCCACCGGGAATCACCGTGGTTGCAATCAGCGGGAATGCCAGCAATATGTATTGTACATAGAGTTTGTTCTTGTCTGCTTTGCTGAGAAACATCAACGCAAAAAAGCCGAGGAACACACAAGCAGCTAATATCGGTACAAAGGGAGCCAGCATCAGGTAAACAATTTATTTAGGAGCCGGAGCGGTTAAACCAGATTCCGGTCATCCTGCAGATATTTTCTGCAAAGGAAACGTTTTCCAGCACATCAAAACGCGGAATCGCATAAATAGCATCCCTGTTTTCGTTGGTAATATACTGTGGTATGGTTGAAAAAGCGATTTCATATCCCGAATCCTGCAGACTTTTGATTTCCCGTTCGGTGTATTCACCATTGGGGTAAGCAAAATGTTTTACAGGTTTCTGCAGCCATTGTTCGAGTATCTGCCTCGATTGTTTGATCTCTCTGCCCGATTGTTCATCGGTACATTGGGTTAAAATCGGGTGGGTGATGGTATGGCTGCCGATATGCACATAACGGGTATCCGATAAGCTCTTTAATTCATCAATGGTTAAGGCTTCCCGTTCAAGCGGGAGCTGGGTTTTGATCGTTTCCACAATATTCATTCTTTCGGCATTGGGCACTTTTTTCAGGCCTGATACAGTGGCAGTGGTTAGTCCTTTTTCTGTAGCTTTTGCTACATAAGACCACCAGTATCCTTCACCGGTTTCAATCGGCTGGGTTGAAGCAAATATGGTTATGGGAATCTTGTATTGATTGGCTACTGCCGCAATATTGGGTTTATTGTCTTTCCAGCCATCATCAGCAGTAAAAACCACGGCCGATTTTGGAAAAGGCTTTTTATTGCGCAGGATATCACTCAGCTCTTCAGCCGAAATGAAATGAAAACCGTTTTTAAGGAACCATTTTACGGTAGATTCAAAAAGTTTTTTGCTGGGATCGTGAAAGTAAACGGAAATGATGAATTCCCCGTTGGCAGCTCTTTGCTTAATTTTTTTAATGCGGCCGCTCGATAATGAACCAGGAGGACACAAAAAAAGCAGCTATATTTCTTATATTCAAAACCATTAAAATGCGTTATTAATTATCTGACTATCAATCCAGCTGGCAGGTTGCCGGAGGATCAATGTTCAAATTTAAATAGAATTCAATAACATCACCTGTATATGTTCTGCATATAACGATATAGCTGCCATGTTATTATGACCGGCTAAAATACATTCAAGTATATATTATCAGGATACCATATCTCTGAGCTTGTATGTATAGTCCACCAGTTCCACATTTGATTTGTGAGACTCAGCGCACAACATATAACCCAGTGATGGGAGGGTAACTTTTACCCTGGTAGCCTGCATTGTAATTACATTGCTGTCGTTTTCTTCAACAGGCGTACTTACAATACGAACCATGTCATTCAGATTTACCTGCGTTTTTTCCAATTGTACATTGGAGTACTCATTCAGGAAATGCTGGATGCTTTCGATTTCAACATCTTTTACCTGGGCCGGGCGACCGAGCCAGTAAACAAAGTTGATCACATCGCTTGTTTGACGGATAGCTGCCAGTTCCAGGTCGGTAGCGTGTACAAACACGTACGATTGGAATAAGGGTTCAAGCGACATTTTTTTCCTGTCAGACGACCATTGTTTTGACACACGGTTGAGTGGACAGTAATTTTCAATTTTCTTTTTCGTTAACGAAGCCGATACTTTTTTCTCGCATTTCGGCTTAGTGTAAACTGCATACCAATTCTTTTTCATTTGGTAAATTTTATAATGATAAAATATGCAGTTTCTCACTGGATTAGATGATACCTCGGCCTTTGTTAGGATATGGCTTTGCCATTGGTTTTTTTGTTGCGAATAGTTGATGCAACCAGGACTTTTCAGGAGATATTATTGTTTTAAAGCAGGATTTAGTCGCTTTGTCTTTACTTACTTACTTTCTTCTCTTGGTTCTTTTTTGTGCCTTTCTTTTTGTCGTTTATATTCTTTCCGCCGTAAACATAATCATAGCCATAGCCATAATTGTTTTTGAAGAAGCCTCTTGTTTTCACACCATTGAAAACAATGGCAGGATTCGTCAGCGGGTTAATTCTCAGGTTTTCATCAATGCGCTTGATCAGCATTTTCGGTGTGTACTTGTGGCGAACCACGTACAGCGTAGCATTGCTTAGTTTAGATAAGATATAAGCATCTGTTACCAATACAACAGGCGCAGTATCCATCACCACCAGGTCGAATGCTCCTTCGAGATAAGCTACCAGGTCATTGATTTTACCATTCAGTAATAATTCAGAAGGGCTTTCGTGCAGCGTTCCCGCTGAAACAAAAAACAGGTTGTCGTGGCCGGGAACCCTCTTGATAATATCTTCCGGGTCTTTTTTCCCTGCCAGGTAATCGCTTACCCCTGCATCTTCTGAAGTCTTTTCAAAGATCCTTCCCAATCCCGGGTTGTGCAGATCGATATCGACCAGTACAACTTTCTTTCCGGTTAAAGCATTGCTGATACCCAGATTGGCAGCCACAAAACTTTTTCCTTCTCCCGGAATACTGGAAGTAACCAGTATTTTTTTGCGGGTTCCATCAATTCCGAGGAAGTGAAGGGATACCCTGATTTTTCTGAATTCTTCGGCAATAAAACTTCTTTTGCCGGCTTCAATCACAATCGATTCTTTCGATTTGTTGAAAGCTACTTCACCAATAATCGGCACATTGGTCAATGTTTCCAGTTCCTGCCTGTAAAGAACTTTTCTGCTGAACGCTTCCCTGGCACTGATAAATAATATACAGATACCAAATGCTACAGCGGCAGCGGCCAGGTAAATCATCAGTTTATTCGGACTTACCGGAAATTTTGATGATTGTGCCTTGTTTACAACCCTGCTGTCAGAAAGGGTAGAAGCATATGACAATTCACTTTCTTCTCTCTTCTGTAACAGGAATGAGTAGATGCCGTTTTTAATGTTCTGGTCTCTGCTCATTTCAAGTAGCTGGCGTTCCTTCTGCGGAATCGTGCTCAGCATTGAATTGTACTTATTGTTCGTCATCGAAAGGTTACCACGACTTGCTTCCAGGTTCTTGCGCTGGCTGTGCAGGTTTTCTGCAATGCTTGGCCTGATCCTGCTGATCTGATCTCTCAGCGAAACCAGCATCGGGTTATTTTCGGCAACTGTTTTTCTAAGCTTTTCGTATTCCAGTTCTTTGTTGTTCAGATCGGTCATCATCTGCGACAGGTTCGGATCCGCTACACCCATGGTTGATGGCATCATACCACCACCGCCACCGGATGTGAGCGCTTTGTCTACCTGGTCGAGTACCGCAAGCTGCATATTGATCTTACCCAGTTCCTGGTCGTTGCTGCTTACATTCTGCAGGTACAACTGACCCTGTGTGCTGATATCTGAAGATCCTGATCCGGCTTTATAGCGCTGAACATTTTTTTCAATTGAATCCAGGTCCTGTGCTACGATGTTCAGTCGTTCTTCAACAAACTGAAGTGTATTTTTAGCCAGACTGTTCTTCTCATCGATGGCAGCCCTGTCGTACATTACGATCAACTGGTTCAGTACATCTTCCGCTCTTTGAGGTACTTCATCTCTGTAACTCAGGTTGATGATACTCGAGAGTTTACTCGCTGCCGTTACCTTCAGGTTATTAAGAATATTCTTGGTTATATCTTTTGGCTTAAAGAGCGAAAAGTAAAAAGGTTTACCACTGTTTCCGGGTACATACCTTTTATTCGGAATAAACTTCAACCTTCCGTAAGGCGTATTCAGCCACTCGTTTACAGAGCCGGCATATTTACCATTCAGCATAACCGATCCTGCTTTCTCATCATAACTCATGAATACTTTTGGCACTTCTTTGATAGAGTCAGGATTTGAGGCCTGGATGGTCAGCGGTGAAAACTGGTATGCTGATACCGTTCTGATCTTACCTTCCTGCGATACCGGAGCATAGAGGTGAAGACTCTTCACCACATTGTCCATCAGTGAACGGGAATGCAAAACTTCTACTTCATTTTCAATGATCTTTTTGGTGCTGATCATGTTCAGGGATTCCATCAGTTTGGAATCATCCGCACCTTTCTTTTCATCCTTTATAATCAGGGTAGCGGTAGCCTCAAACATCGGCGTAGCATACCTCAGATACATATAAGCTGATCCTACTGCCAGGGCAAAGAAAACCACGAATAAGGGCCAGAACATGATATACTTTGATATCAGCTGGGTTACCAGGTTCTCTTCTTTCTGAAGAGGGTTTTTATTTACTTTATATTGCGACTTATACTGCGACATTGATTACGGTCCTCCTTAAATTAATTTACCAATTGGGTTACTACAAGTGCAATAATTGATAAACCACTTAAAATCGTTGGCAATAATTGCTGGTTACGATTGGCGGCAATAACTTTCTGCTTGTTTGGTTCAACATACACTACATCATTTGGCTGGAGGTAGTAGTATGAAGAAGTAAGGAAGTTTTTAGAATTGAGGTCAATTCTCTTTACTTTCCTTTTGCCTTCCACTTCACGTATCAGCAATACATTGTCTTTTTTACCGTAAACGGTGATATCTCCTGCAATGCCCAATGCCTTGAGCAGGGAAATCTTTTCATTCGGTACATTGATTACGGTTGGTTTTGCTACTTCACCGATCACCGTAACTTCATAGTTGAGGTGACGGATGGTTACAATCGGATCGAGCAATAGCTTTTTATCGAGTATCTGATTAGTAATCTCTTCTTTCAGTTGTTTCTTGGTAAGTCCGGCTGCCCTGATATTTCCCAGGATCGGCAACTGGATATTTCCTTCCGGGTTAACCAGGTAACCACCCGCACTTGCAGTAGATCCGGTTGTGCTGGATGTACTCGTAGCCTGACTATTCGGCGCATTAAAAACAGCAGATGCTTCTGCGTTCAGACTGCTGATATTGATACTTAAAATGTCGTTTTTCTGAATAGCAGCTTCCACATCTTCCGTCCTGGTTAAGAGGGTAGTGTCGCTGGCATTCGAAAAATAAGACACCTGTTGTGTATTCAAACATGAACTGGTGCCAATTACTACAGCCAGTAAAATGATTCCTAGGTATTTGAGAGGTTGAGGCATAAAATTGTTGTTATCTCAGTAGTTATCAAAAGGTTACAATGAATAATTACAATTGAGATTTAACAGAGGTCTGGATCTGAGATAAAAAGAAGTGACAGTTCGTACTTCAATTCAGAGGACAATTCTTAGGAATGAATTCAAAAAAGGTAAGGCTACGGAAATTAGGAGTGATCTTTTCTTAAGATTGGATAAGCATTACGCGGATAGGAATTTCAGCGTCTGGGCAACAAAACTAATATACTATCCCCGTATTTGCAAATTTATAGAGAATTATTTTTGTGCAAATTTTTTCAGGTCATTTTTTCAGAACAGCTTAATGTTCAACATGCTGTAAAGAAATTGGTCATGCTGATTTTTTATAACACGGATGTTTATCTTACAATCAGACCAACTACAAATCCTGTGAACGGGTTATTGAGCAATACCGAATATGCTTAACTTTGCGATCGCAAATCATCGCTCACTTATTGCCATAAACAATTTATTACATGAAAGAAGTATACATTATTGCTGCCGTACGCACGCCGATCGGAAGTTTCGGTGGTTCCCTCAAAGGTTTCTCTGCTACCCAATTGGGTGGTATTGCCATCAAAGGCGCTATTGAAAAAGCAGGTATTCGTCCCGATCAGGTAAATGAAGTACTGATGGGGTCGGTTATACAGGCCAATCTCGGACAGGCACCTGCCCGCCAGGCGGCTAAGTTTGCCGGGTTGCCCAATGAAGTAATTTGTACCACCGTAAATAAAGTATGTGCCAGTGGAATGAAAGCCATCGCACAGGGTGCACAAAGCATTCTGCTGGGGGATGCCGAAATTGTAGTGGCAGGTGGAATGGAAAGCATGAGTAATGTCCCCTTTTATATAGACAGCATGCGCTGGGGAAATAAATATGGCAATAGCCAGGTAATCGACGGATTGTCAAAAGATGGCCTGACCGATGTGTATGATGGAAAAGCCATGGGGAATGCGGCAGAATTGTGCGCATCAACCTGCAATGTGAGCCGGGAAGACCAGGATGCCTTTGCTATTGAAAGCTACAAAAGGAGTCAGGCTGCCGTACAATCAGGGAAATTCGATGCAGAAATTATTCCGGTTGCCATCCCACAAAAGAAAGGAGATCCGGTACTATTTGCCAAAGATGAAGAGCCTTTCAACGTAAAATTTGATAAGATCCCCGAATTAAAAAGTGCATTTCAGAAAGACGGTTCTGTAACCGCCGCCAATGCATCTACCATGAATGACGGTGCCGCTGCACTGGTGTTGATGAGCAAAGAAAAAGCCGATGAACTGGGTTTAAAACCACTCGCTAAAATCAGGAGTTATGCCGATGCGGAACAAGCGCCTGAATGGTTTACAACCACACCTTCTATTGCCGTTCCGAAAGCGGTTGAGAAAGCCGGATTAAAAATGGAAGACGTTGATTTCTGGGAATTGAATGAAGCATTTTCTGTAGTAGGCATAGAAAATTCACGCCGCATGAAACTTGATCCTGCCAAAGTAAATGTGAACGGAGGTGCAGTTTCAATCGGCCACCCGTTAGGCTGTAGCGGTGCCAGGATCATCGTAACATTGATCAATGTATTGAAACAAAACAATGGTAAAATCGGCGCTGCCGGTATTTGTAATGGTGGTGGTGGAGCCAGTGCCATGCTGATCGAAAACTGCTGATATCCCTTACCGTAAGTTATATTGAAATGCCTGATGGTACTGCTTTTGCGGCCATCAGGCATTTTTTATTTTAATTTTTTTCTAAAAAAAACTCAGCAGAGGTTGTTTAAATAAAAAAAAGTATCTACTTTGTGGGCCGTTGATAGAAAACGTTTCAACAAACCAATCAACTGTACCTCCCCGAAATCACTTGTTTGTTCCAATCCTGATTCACCAACTACTGCTCCCGATCCTTTGAATCTAGAATCTTACCCCATAGTATTTTCCTGTTTTGGTTCAAATCAGAACACAACATTTGTAATCATACATTTTGAATGACGGCGATTCATTTGCCGGATCAGAATGCCAACTTAGTATAAAACTAGAAAAACCAATTTATCAGGGATGCTTCAAAGCATCCCTTTTTGTTTGTAATAATATTGTGAATGGATAGGCAACTTTTTGTCGCGGTTGGCCGTTTATGCCTGTGATTTGTTTGTGTGGCAGTTATGAGATAAATTTGTCGTCCTGTTAATAGAATTCATTGATCAACTGATAAATAATTAAGCTGGATGCGACAAATTGCTTTTAGAGAAGCATTGCGGGAAGCAATGCAGGAAGAAATGAGATTGGATGAAAGGGTATTTCTCATGGGTGAGGAAGTAGCAGAATACAATGGTGCTTATAAAGTAAGCCAGGGTATGCTCGCCGAATTTGGAGAAAAAAGAGTGATTGATACCCCTATTGCTGAACTTGGATTTTCTGCCATCGCTGTTGGAGCAGCCCAGAACGGCCTCCGCCCGATTGTTGAGTTTATGACCTGGAACTTTGCCGTACTGGCACTCGATCAGATTTTAAACACAGCTTCTAAAATGCTGGCCATGAGTGGCGGGCAGGTTGGTTGCCCGATTGTTTTCAGGGGAGCCAATGGTAGTGCCGGTCAGTTGGGTGCACAACACTCAACCTCATTTGAAAGCATGTATGCCAATATACCAGGGATAAAAGTAATATCAGTAAGTAACCCATATGATGCGAAAGGTTTGTTGAAATCGGCCATCCGCGATGATGATCCGGTTGTTTTCATGGAAAGCGAACTGATGTACGGCGATAAAGGAGAAGTGCCGGAAGAAGAATACCTGATCCCGATCGGTAAAGCAAATGTTGTTCGACAGGGAACTGATGTGACCATCGTTTCATTCAATAAAATGATGAAAGTGGCACTCGGTGCAGCAGAAGAACTGGCAAAAGAGAATATTGAAGCAGAAGTGATAGATCTGCGCACCATCAGGCCGCTCGACTGGTTTACGATTCTCGAAAGTGTGAAGAAAACCAATCGCCTGGTTATTGTAGAAGAACAATGGCCATTTGCATCTGTATCATCTGAAATTACGTATAGAATACAAAAAGAGGGCTTCGATTACCTGGATGCACCCATCCGAAGAATCACTTCAGCCGATGCACCCATGCATTACGCTCCGAACCTGGTAGCTGCTTACCTGCCAGATATTACCCGGACTGTAAAGCTGATCAAAGAAGTGATGTACCTTAAAAAATAAGGTATCCGGGCAGGAAGCTGTTGCTATGAAAAAATGTTTTATTATCATATTGATCAGCATTTGTTTTTCTGCCCGTTCGCAAAACTTTTTCACAACGGCTTTCGGAGGATTGTCTAACTACCAGGGAGATATCCAGGACAATGCATTTACTTTACTCCGCTCCAAACCTGCATGGGGATTGGGTTTGATGTTCGAACTCAACAATCGTATGCTCATCCGGGCCGATTTTACAGCCGGAAAAATTTATGGCGACGATCGGTACAGCAAAAAGAACCGTTCCCGTAACCTGAGCTTTCGTTCAGATATCGCCGAATTCTCTATCGGTTTCGAATACGTGCTTTTCAATTTATATGAATACAAAGTTTCTCCCTATGCATTTGCAGGGGTAGGCGTGTTTAAATTCAGCCCATACGTTAATGCGCCCAACGGCAGTAAAATCATTCTTTCAGAACTTGATACCGAAGGCCAGGGCTTCTTTGCCGGCAGAACAAAATATAAATTACGACAGGTATGCATTCCGTTTGGTGGCGGTTTGCAATGGGCTATCACCGATAATAAAAGACTTGCTTTGGTGATTGGTATCCGCAAAACATTTACCGATTACCTCGATGATGTTAGTACCACTTATGTAGACCGGAATCTGTTGGCACAGAAAAAAGGCCAGCAGGCTGTTAGTTTTGCATATCGGGGAGATGAACTGGCCAACGGTGATCCATACCCGGTTGAAGGTACAAGGCGTGGGAATCCTGCAAACGACGACTGGTATTATGTTGCAGGCATCAGCATGCGATTCAGGATTGTACCCAAAGGACGAAAAAGAGATGATGCATTCAAACCCCGCAGGGCAAGTGTGGCTTGTCCGAAACCTTTCTGATAAAACTTTGTTATACACTCAGCTGGAAGTCCGGCACTGGTTAAAAATTCAGACTTACATTTACACATAAATCAGATTCATGGCCTATCGCTCAATGGAAGAATGCCTGCTCGATCTGGAAAAGAACGGGCAACTGGTAAGGATAAAAGAGGAAACAGATCCATATCTCCAGATGGCCGCCATACACTTACGGGTACACGAAGCCGGAGGGCCCGCCATATTATTTGAAAATGTAAAAGGAAGTAAATACAGGGCCGCTTCCAATATATTCGGAACACTCGAAAGAAGCCGCTTTATTTTCAGGGAAACACTTGATAAGGTACAGCAACTCATCGGCCTGAAATCGGATCCCGTAAAGGCTTTGAAAAGCCCGATTCAGAACCTCGGTGCCGGTATGGCGGCATTGAAAGCCTTTCCCAAAAAAAATCCACTATCCGCACCCGTTATGCACAGCAGGATACAGATCAGTGATATTACCGCTGATTCACCACTGGCCGAAAGACGGAGGCGCTTTTGTAACCCTTCCACAGGTTTATACCGAAGATATTCGATCAGCCGGGTATCATGAAAGCCAATCTCGGCATGTACAGGATACAGCTCAACGGTAACGATTATACGCTTAATTCGGAGATTGGGTTGCATTACCAGCTTCACCGGGGAATTGGTGTACACCAGACCAAAGCTAACAGTAAAGGACAGCCGCTAAAAGTAAGCATATTCGCCGGAGGCCCACCTGCACATACGGTTGCAGCAGTGATGCCCTTGCCTGAAGGTATCAGTGAAATGACATTTGCCGGTGTACTGGGAGGAAGAAGATTCCGCTACCGGTATGAAGATGGTTTCTGCATCAGCACAGATGCCGATTTTGTGATCACCGGAGAAGTTTACCCGGGAGAAAATAAACCCGAAGGCCCCTTTGGCGACCACCTGGGATATTACAGTCTGCAGCATCCATTTCCATTGATGAAAGTAAAAGCTGTTTATGCCAGGAAAAATGCCATCTGGCCATTTACTGTGGTAGGAAGGCCACCACAGGAAGATACCAGTTTTGGTCAGCTGATACATGCCATGACAGGCACTGCCATTCAGGATGAAATACCCGGTTTAAAAGAAGTACATGCAGTGGATGCCGCTGGCGTACATCCCTTACTGTTAGCCATCGGTAGCGAAAGATATACACCGTATATGCCGGTTAAACAACCTGCAGAAATTCTTACCATAGCGAATCATATTCTGGGAACAGGGCAATTGAGTCTGGCCAAATTTCTCTTCATCACGGCCATTGAAAAAGAGAACATTCATACCCATGATCCGGAAAAATTCTTCCGTTATATTTTTGAAAGAATTATTCTCAACCGCGACATACATTTTCATACCAACACCACCATCGATACTCTCGATTATTCGGGCAATTCACTCAATAGCGGCAGCAAAGTCGTTTTTGCCGCTTACGGTGAACCTGTAAGGGAACTGGCAACAACCGTTCATCACAGCTTTACAGGAACCCAGCTCATCAAAAATGCCAGACTGGTAATGCCGGGTGTGGTAGCCATAGAAACAGAAAAATTCAGCAGCTATGAACAGGCTGCAGTTGCCATGAAGGCATTGAGTGATCAAATCGGCAATGAATTGAATCATCGTAATATACCAGGTGAAACGCCGGCTGAAACCGTTATGCTCATTGTGTGTGATGACGCTGATTTTGTGGCTGCAACAGTCAATAACTTTTTATGGGTTGCCTTCACCCGCAGCAATCCTTCCCATGATATGTATGGCCTGAATACCTTCACTGAATTTAAACACTGGGGATGCAAAGGTCCTGTCATCCTGGATGCCCGCATTAAACCCCATCATGCTCCTCCCGTAGAAAAAGATCCGGCAGTTGAAAAAACCATTGATCATATTTTTAACAAAGGAGGTAGCTTATATGGAAAGCTTAGCTGAAAAATTGAGTAACTTTATCCAGTAAAATTAATCCGCAACATGCGTTACCTTATTTTTCTTTTGTCTTTGTTCCTGGTGAGTTCCTGCCGTTCCCAGCAAAAAAATGAATTGCCCTCCAATGCAGATGGAAATACACTTCTGTGGGAGATTTCAGGTAAAGACCTGAAGAAGCCCGAGTTATTTGTTCGGCACCTTTCACATGATGTGTAAGGATGATATTCGTTTTTCTGATAATTTACGGAAAGCACTCTCATCTTCCAAAGAGCTGATGCTTGAAATGGACCTGGATGATCCATCCAATACATTGGGAGCAATATTTTTCATCAATATGAAGAATGGTAAAACGCTGAAGGATCTTTATTCTGCTGATGAATACAAGCGGCTTGAAAAGTATTTTAAGGATTCCCTGGGTACGGGACTTGTAATGCTGCAACGCATGAAGCCAAATTTTCTCGAAGCCATGCTGTATCCCAAAATGATGCCTTGTAAAACAATGAGTGGAGTAGAAGAGGAGTTGATGAAACTGGCAAAGACCGATAAGAAAGAAATCACCGGTTTGGAAACCATCGCCTTCCAGGCTTCAGTTTTTGATAGTATTCCTTATGATACACAGGCCAAAGATCTGCTGCGTACCATTGATAGTATTCAGAACTATCGGCTCTATTTCGATACGATGCTGCATATTTATAAAACCCAGCAGCTAAGCCAGATGGAAACCCTGTTTGAGAAAGAACCCGGTTTTGAAGAAACAAAAGATGTATTGCTCGATCAGCGCAACAGGAACTGGGTTGGTCAGTTGAAATCATTGCTCCCTAAGAAAAGTATCTTTATTGCCGTTGGGGCAGGTCACCTTCCGGGTGATCAGGGAATGATTTCCTTACTAAAAAAAGAAGGCTACACGCTGAGGCCAATAATGAATAAAGGAGTTACTAACGTTAAGGATTAATCGAATTTATTTGATCACCACTTCTTTGATGATTTTTTCTCCCAGGGCTTCATTAACCCGCTGGATGATGGCATCTTTCTGAAACAGCAGTTCATTTTTCAAAGGTGCAACGGAAGAACTGATGTAAAGGGTATTGCCCGCAATGCGGATACTGTCTGTATATTTTGCAATCGTTTTTCCCATGATTTTTTCCCAGAGGTCTTCTATCTGTGCAGCCTGCACACCCGATTTTAAGCGGCTGTTTTTCAGGAACTGTTGCATGGCCTCCTGTAAAGAAAATTCTCCCATGGCGTAAAGATACTGTCTATTTCGGAGGGAATAAAGTCAACTGTTACAATTCTACAATTTGCCCCGGTACACCCAGTCTCACAAACATTTCTTCCAAACGGTTGCGGTGTGTATCTGTGATAAACACCTGTCCTTCATTTTCAAGGCATACCCAGCGGAGGAGGTTATTCATGCGCAGGTCATCGAGTTTTTCAAAAACATCATCGAGCAGCAAGAGCGGAGCAAAACCTTTTTCAGTTCTGATCATTTCATATTCGGCCAGTTTCAGTGCGAACAACAGACTCTTGCGTTGTCCCTGCGAAGCAATATTCCTGAAAACCTGGTTGAACAAAGAAATACCCAGATCATCTTTATGTATGCCGTTGTTGGTACGCTGAAGGATGCGGTCTTTTTCCTGGTCCCGTTTTAATAGTTCATCAAAACTGTTATCATGCAGCCGGCTTTCGTATGTGAGTGTTACTGTTTCTTCGTTTTCGGCAATGCGGTTGTAAAACGATTGTACCAAAGGAATGAGTCGCCTGGTAAAGTTTTTTCTTTTTTCAAAAATGCGGTTACCCGGAGCTGTTAGTTGATCATTGAGAATACTTAAGAGGGTATCGTCCCAGTTTTTCTGTTCGGCAAAACGTTTCAGCAGACTGTTTCTTTGCTGCAGCACTTTGTTGTAAACGATCAGGCCGGCGAGGTACGCCGGATCCAGTTGGCTCAGGATAGTATCGATGTATTTGCGGCGGAGTTCGCTGCTGCCGGTGATAATTTCTGTATCGTCGGGAGCAATCATAACTGCCGGCAGGAAACCGATATGTTTCGAGAACTTATCATAAGGAACTGTCATTCAGCGAGAATTCCTTGCGGGTGCTTCCCCGGTGAATACAGATCACTTTCTGATTTTGCTGTGAAAGTTCAAAATTCGCTTCCAGGCGAAAACCTTCCCTTCCAAAACCGATATTGAGTGAATCGGTCGCCGCAAAATAGCTTTTGGTAAAAGAGCAATAATAAATGGCATCCAGCAGGTTGGTTTTCCCTTTTCCGTTCAAACCGCATATGCCCACAATATTCCCCGGGAAGCTGAACTGGCTTAATTCGTAATTTTTAAAATGGGTAATAATGATATTCCGGAGTGCGAGCATTGCCTGCAAGATACGAAGCCGGCAGAATACAGTCCGGGTCGCCGGGTAGTCTTTGCCGGGAATGGCTGAAAATGTACAAGTGTGCGACGCAACGATGCCGGGTTATAACCCGCTGCTGGTCAACCAAAAAACGCCAACAAGGGTAAATTTGGCCGGGTGAGAAAAATTGGCATTTCTCCCTTATCTTTGCCGACTAAAATTTACACCATTGGCAAGCAGGTTTTCAAAAGAAACTTATTTATACTGGTACGAACTGATGCTGCTTTTGCGCCGTTTTGAAGAAAAAACAGGGCAATTGTATGGCATGCAGAAAATCAGAGGGTTCTGTCACCTTTATATCGGACAGGAAGCGTTGGCAGCGGGTTGTATGACAGCTACCAATCCCGATGATAAATTCATCACCGCATACCGCGATCACGGCCTGGCAATTGCCAAGGGCGTAACGGCAAAATCCTGTATGGCCGAGTTGTACGGAAAGGCAACCGGTTGCAGCAAGGGTAAGGGTGGAAGTATGCACTTCTTCGGTGTGAAAGAGAATTTTTTCGGTGGTCATGGCATTGTGGGCGCACAGATCGGAACCGGCGCCGGATTGGCATTTGCTGAAAGATACCGGGGAACAAAAAATGTAGTGCTTTGCTTTTTTGGCGATGGCGCTGCCAGACAGGGAATGTTGCACGAAACTTTTAACATGGCAATGCTCTGGTCTTTACCGGTAGTGTTTATCTGTGAGAATAACAATTATGCAATGGGAACTTCGGTTGCCCGTACCAGTAAGACGCTGGATATTTATAAAACTGGCAGATGCGTATGAAATGCCTGCAGATACTGTTGATGGTATGAGTCCGGAAGCCGTGCACAATGCGGTGTTAAGGGCAGTGAACAGGGCCAGGGAAAAAGGCGGACCAACCTTACTGGAAATTAAAACATACCGGTACAAAGGTCATAGTATGAGTGATCCTCAGAAATACCGTTCTAAAGAAGAAGTAGAAGCATACAAAGAAAAAGATCCGATTGAGCATGTGCTGAATGTATTGCAGAAAGAATACAAAGTATCTGAAGCCGATATTGAAGTGATCAATGAAAGGGTGAAGAAAGAAGTAGAGGAGAGTGTGGCATTTGCAGAAGAAAGCCCATGGCCGGATGACAATGAATTGCTCAAAGACGTTTATATCCAGGAAGATTATCCATTCATAACCGATTAAATAATACATCAAACAACAAGCATAAACTAACATTACAATGTCAGATACAAAAGTTACAGCAACGCCGGTGGTGGAAACGAATGAAGCCCTTGTGAAAGCAAAAGGATTCTGGGCGAAATTCAGCAAGCCGATCATTTATGCAGGTACTGCTATCATCCTGCTGGGCGCCGGTTACCTGGGATATCAGAAATTCATCAAAGAACCGAAAGAAGCGAAAGCCAATGAATCAATTTTCATGGCTGAAAGTGTTTTTGATAAAATGACTACCAGTGGTTTCAGCAAAGATTCTGTGAATGTAGTAATCAATGGTGGTGTACTGGGTGAAGATAAAATCACCGGTTTGCTGAAAGTAATCAGCAACTATGGTGGTACAAAAGCGGCTAACCGTGCACGTTATATGGTTGGCGCCAGTTACCTGCACATTGGTGAATTTGATAAAGCCATCAAATACCTGAAAGAATTTGACGGTAGCGGTGCTAACCAGGTTCAGTCTGTAGCCTATACCTTACTGGGTCATGCTTATGCTGAAAAGAAACAAACCGACGAAGCATTCAGCTATTATAAGAAAGCAGCATCGGTAAATGAAAAAGATGAAGCCATGACTCCTGCTGCATTGCTGATTGCAGGTAATTATGCTGAAGCAACCGGTAAATCCAAAGACGCAATTGAACTGTACAGGAAGTTGAAAGATAAGTATCCAACTTTTTCTTCTGTAAGCAATGGCGACGTTGATAAACTGCTCGCACGTTTAGGTGAGTTTAAGTAATTTTCTCAATCGTTATTCAATTAAGAAAATATGTCGCTGAATTCTCCGGCAAATATTAATACAACAGGCATCCGGTTACCCAAGGATGCCTGTGTTGTAATTGTGCGTACCGAATGGAATGCTGCCATTGTAGATATACTGGAAAAAGGCTGTATTGCTTATCTCGACCAGCAATCTGTTCCGTATAAAGTGATTGAAGTGCCAGGCGCTTTTGAAATCAGTTTTGGCATTAAGCATTTCTGGGATAACCACAAATACAAAGATGACAAACCTCTTGCTTTTATTGCACTGGGATGTGTATTGAGAGGCGATACGCCACATTTTGATTATGTATGCAAGGCTGTAACCGATGGTATCCTGCAACTGAACATGACATTGCCCATCCCAACCATCTTCGGTGTGCTTACTGTTGATACGCAGGAACAGGCCGATGAAAGAACCGGTGGTAAGCATGGAAACAAAGGGGAAGAAGCAGCCGTAACAGCATTGAAAATGATTGCTTTTACCCATTCCTGCAAAACGTCTGTTCCTGAAGAACGCCTGATCACTCTAATAACCCGAAAGGCTATACGCAATTCATGAAAGTACAGTTATTCATACCTTGTTTCGTTGACCAGCTTTTTCCGCAAACGGCTTTCAATATGGTTAAAGTACTGGAGAAAGCCTGTTGTGAAGTTGCGTACAATCCTAACCAGACCTGTTGTGGTCAACCGGCCTTCAATGCAGGTTTCAGGGATGATGCCAGAGATGTAGCTGCCAAATTTCTCAAAGATTTTGAAGGACCGGATTATATAGTTTCACCCAGTGCCAGCTGTACTGGTTTTGTAAGAAATTATTTTCCCATTCTGTTTGAAAACAGTTCAATGCACAACCAGGTAAAGGATACGGGTAAACGCATTTATGAATTCACAGAATTTCTTACAGATGTACTGAAGATTGAAAACTTCGGTGCAGCAATGAATGCCAAAGCGACTTACCATGACAGTTGTGCGGCACTCCGGGAATGTAAAATAAAAGAAGGCCCACGACGGCTGCTGAGTCATGTGAAAGGACTTGAAATAGTAGAAATGGCCGATAATGAGACCTGTTGTGGTTTTGGTGGCACATTTTCCGTAAAGTTTGAAAGCATCTCGCTGGCAATGGCCGATCAGAAAGTACAGAATGCAATGGCTACCGGTGCCGAATACATCATTTCTACCGACCTCAGTTGCCTCATGCAACTCGATGGTTACATCCGCAACAAACAGCTTCCATTGAAAACAATGCACATCGCAGACGTACTTGCTGCCGGATGGGAGTGAGGTAAATTTTCCCCATAATCTGCTTTTTATAAATTAATACTGCGTTTTATTGCTTTGAATAAAACCGCACTTGTTTTTACGTCGTAGTTGAAGAAACGTCTCTCTATTTTCTCATTTATAAATTCTTCACTATGCCCACACGTAAATCTTCTGAAAGCGGAATCGAGCTTTTGAATGATGCACAGCTTGCTGCTGTTTCCAGGCGGAAATTTTTGACCTTCATGGGTGCCGGTTCAGCAATGATTGCAACAACAATGGCTTTGAGTTCCTGTAAAAAGGACGACGACATGACCAATTCCAATCGCATCGATTTAGGTAGCGGTGATGTTGGTATTTTAAATTATGCCTATGCGCTGGAACAATTGGAAGCTGCTTTCTACCAGCGGGTAGTGGATTCATTGTATTCCGGTATCAGCGCTACTGAACAGGCACTGTTAACAGATATCCGCAACCATGAAGCTGCCCACAGGAATTTTTTCAAGGTAGCCATTACGGCTGCAGGAGCAACTCCGATTCCTGATCTTGAAGTAGATTTCAGTTCAGTGAATTTTGGTGACCGGCTCAGTGTTCTCAACACTGCCAAGGCTTTTGAAGACCTCGGCGTAACTGCGTATAATGGTGCAGGTAAGTTGATTCAGGATCCCGGTTATCTGACCATTGCCGGTAAAATTGTTTCCGTAGAAGCAAGACATGCAGCGTTGATTGCCGACCTTCTTTCTAACGGAACTTTTTCTGATACCACCGACGCCAATGGATTGGACCCTGCAAGAACACCGGCAGAAGTGCTGCAGATTGCCGATGCTTATATCGTCACTGCCCTTAACGCCAGTAATTTACCCACCTCCTAAAATTTATTATTATGAAATTGCAAAACATAATCAGTGAAATCGAAAAAACAGATGCTGAAGTTTTTGATAAACTGAGCGACAGAAGATCGGCGATGAAACAATTCAGCGGCTTTGCCACAAAAGTTGCCCTCGCATCTTTGCCTTTGGCATTGGGATCGATGTTTAAGAAAGCATACGGACAAACACCTTCCGGCATAATTGATGTACTCAATTTTGCACTTACACTCGAATACCTTGAGTCGGAGTTTTACAAACAGGGCGTAGCAGCGCCAGGCCTGATTCCAGTTGGCACACCGGCTGTAACTGCACTCACTAAAATCAGGAATGATGAAGTGGCGCATGTGGCTTTTCTTCGAACAGCGATCAGCGCATCAGGTGGAACACCGGTAACTTTTACGGCAGCGAATTTTGATTTCACAGCTGGTGGTGCTTTCCCAACCGTGTTTACAGATTACGATGTATTCCTGGCCGTTGCACAAACATTTGAAGATACCGGCGTTCGGGCTTACAAAGGTCAGGCTGCAAACCTGATATCGAGTAATGATGTGCTCACGGCAGCATTGCAGATACATTCTGTTGAAGCGAGGCATGCGGCGCATCTGCGTTATATGCGCAAGGCAAGACAAACAGCTAACCCGGGCAATCCTTTGTATACCGGTGATATCAAACCATGGATTACATTGGCACAAAGCAATATCGGTACACCCGCTGTACAGGCCAGTTATGCAGGTGAAGAACTGACCACCCAGGCAGGCGTTGATATCCTTACAGTAGGCGGTGCAACTTTTAGTGCAGAAGCTGCTTCTGAAAGTTTTGATGAACCACTCACTACGGCTCAGGTACTTGCTATTGTAGACCCATTCATTGTTTAATAGTTATAGTTTTTATCAAGCGGACAATTCATTATTGTCCGCTTTTTTATTTATAAATAATAGGCATCATTAAATAAAAAAGCACAGGTTGTTGCCTGTGCGTTACTTTATCCGGATGTTACTAATGAACTGCTATTTTTTCTCTTCAGGTTGTTTTACTTCGATATCGGTATCAGTTTTATTGCTGGTATCATTCTTCGCATCCTTGAATTCTTTTACGCCTCTTCCGAGCCCACGCATCAGGTCTGGAATTTTTTTACCGCCAAAGAATAAGAGAATGATCAAAATGATGATCAGCCATTCAGTACCACCAGGCATTGAAATCAGAAAAACTATTAATGGGTGCATAAGATTTATTTTAAGTGCGCAGGCAAACTGCCATACGTTAATGGAGAATACACTAATTTACGTTAAATAATTGCTTTGGTTTTATTGTTTTAAAATTTATAATAGAAATGGCATATTGGCTCGTAAAGTCGGAACCTTTTAAATACAGTTGGGATCAGTTTGTAAAAGACAAACAAACGTTCTGGGATGGTGTAAGAAATTATGCTGCCCGCAATAACCTGAGAGGGATGAAGAAAGGCGATGAAGTGTTGTTTTATCACAGCAATGAAGGCCTTGAGATTGTGGGCATCGCCAAAGTGGTAAAGGAGTTCTACCAGGATCCCACCACAGAAGAAGATGCCTGGGTAGTGGTGGATCTTAAGCCTGTAAGAGCTTTGAAAAAGCCAGTGAGCCTGGCACAGATTAAAGCAGAGAAAAGTCTTGCCAATATGGACCTCATTCGCCTTGGCAGGTTATCGGTTCAAACAGTTAAGCCCGAAGAGTGGCAACTGATCATGCAGATGGCAGGTGAAAAATAAAATCAACTTCACGCATTGTATTTCATTTAACAAAACGATCCGGTTACATTTATCGCAGTAAAAGTATTCAAAGACATCTGTTCACTTTTAAATCCCAGCTGTCATGAAAAGAATATTTTATTTCTCCGCATTTATTATTGCTTTATTTTTTGTTGCCTGCAGTCAGAATGAAAAGGAAATAATTAAAGACGAAGCACGGGCTCCTTTACAGGATTCAGAAATGACCGATGCCGGTGAGCCTTCGCAAAATAATCCTTCACAAACAATTCCTGTTCCCGATAAACTACCGCTAAGTGCCGATTCTGTTGCATTGAGCAGCAAAAGCACGCAGCAGATTGCATTCGATTGGGATAAAAAACTCATCAAGAATGCTTCTGTAAAAATGGAAGTAAAAGATTTCAGAAAGTCGGGGGAATCCATCCGGCAAACCATTCGTAAATCAGGAGGTTACATCTCAAAGGAAGAACAAAATCTCTTGCCTGAAAAATCAGAAACGGTTATGACGATTAAAGTTCCGGTTGATCGTTTTGAAGATTTGCTGAATGAATTGTCGGCACAGGCAGACAAGGTGGTGGAACGTAAAATCAATACAGATGATGTTACTAACGATTACGTAGACACGAAATCAAGACTGGAAGCCAAAAAGCAGATGCGTCTTAAATATCTGGAGTTTTTAAAGCAGTCGAAAAACATGGAAGAAGTATTGCAGGTGCAAAGGGAGATCAACAGCATTCAGGAAGCCATAGAAGGTGCCAGTGGAAGGGTAGGGCATTTAAGCCGTGAAGCTGCGATGAGTACGATATCATTGAGTTATTTTCAGCCATTGGCAGTTGCCGTTCCGGAAGACAGCGATCCTTCTTTTTTCAGCCGGTTCAGCAAAGCTTTTTCAACCGGTGCTGATTGGTTAAAAGAATTGCTGATCGGTATTATTTCCATCTGGCCCATTGCATTGATCCTGGTAATCATTTTATTCTTCATCCGGAAACGTAGATTACTGCACCTCACTGAACCAATACAACCTCCGGTATCCAATCAGAATCATCCAATCAAAAGCTGAACGATCATCGATAATTCCGATATTCGCTGAAAGCAGATCAACAATGAAGAAGAAACATATTGTTGTATTAACCGGCGCCGGTATATCAGCAGAAAGCGGATTGAAAACTTTCAGGGATAGTGATGGGTTGTGGATGGGGCATAACATTGAAGATGTAGCAACGCCCAGGGCATTCAGGAAGAATCCGCAACTGGTACTCGATTTTTATAACATGCGGCGAAAGGATGTTGCAGCCGCAATACCTAATGCAGCGCACTTCGCATTGGCCGCCCTTGAAAAAGTTTACGAGGTTACTATCGTTACCCAGAATATCGACGATCTGCATGAAAGAGCAGGCTCCACCAATGTGCTTCACCTGCATGGTGAGATTTTTAAGATGCGGAGTACAGAAGATGAAAGCTTAGTGGAAGAAATAAGAACTGATATTCTGCTGGGTGATCTTGCTTCAGATGGTGCTCAATGGCGGCCACATATTGTTTGGTTCGAGGAGCCGGTGCCTATGATAGAAGAAGCTGCGAGGGTGATGCAAACGGCCAATGTTTTTATTCTGGTGGGTACGTCTTTACAAGTGTATCCGGCGGCGGGACTCATCAATTTTGTACCTGCAGATGTTCCGAAATATATCGTCGATAAGAAAATTCCAGCCATCAGTAAGTATCCCAACCTGATACTGGTTGAAAAGCCTGCAACAGAAGGAATGGCAAAGGTTTTTGAAGAACTGATAAATTAAGAACGCTGTTCGGTAAAAGCAACCCCGAATTTTTTCAGTTCAGCCAGTACCGGTTCATAAATTTCTTTGTTAACCGGAATATGTACCCCTTTCATTTGAATGGTTTTGTTCAGGATCATTTTAGCGGCTATGCCTAAGGGTAAGCCTACCGTTTTAGCCATGGCAGTATGAAGATTATCGTCGCCGATGACTACCAGTGAACTTTTAATACTATGATGCTTTTGGTTGATTTCATAATCAATTTCATGCAACATCACGATCATGTCTTTGTCGGCCGGCTCCAGTACCAGTTTCTTTTCCAGGGCAAACTGCAATACATCGGCTGCACTGCAGAAACCTTTGTTGATCTGGGTTTCATTGTCGTCGAGACCAAGGAAGAACAATTGTTTCAGGGTTAGGTTAGCTTCATGAATTCTATCGGCCATGGCAGAAGCAGCGGTGTTTTTTATTTTTTCCAGTTCCAATTGTTTGAGGTCGCCTGTTTCATCTACCACCAGTAAACTGATCGGGCACTTCTTCACCGGATTGTTCGTGCCAATGCTTCGTTTTCCATGAGTTTGGAGAGATTGTCGAGCAATGCCCTTGTTTCAGCAAAGCGTTCACTCAGCTTATGATCGAGCCATTCATTGAAACCATGTTTGTTCAGGTGCTCTTTGAAAAAAGCCTGCAGGGTTACACCGTCCGTTTCGTATTGAGGTGTTTCATCGGTTAATTTCAGGTCGATGATATTTTTCCAGCCGTACATGAAATCGGGGTAGCGAAGGGTAGTGCGAACAAAAGTGGTGGCATCCTTCAGCTCATAAAGATCAATATACGGCATGCTGTTCCGGTTCGGGTAATAACTGAAAACCTGGTTATCGCCTACCAGTACCTGCCTGCTCTTATCAAAAAGGTCTTCATATTTTTCTTCCACCGTTTTGCCGGCCTGTTTGTATATGGCGCCTGCTTTTCCTGCCAGCACCACATTGCGGGGGTTCCAGCTGATTTTATAATGCCATGGATTGTTGTCGCTTTCGGGTGCAACGAGTCCGCCACAATGGCTTTTAAAAGACGTTATTTTTCCACCTTCTGCTTTTATTTCATCGAGGAGCTGAACTGCACTCATATGATCTATTCCCGGATCCAGGCCCATTTCGCAGAGGAACAGGATGTTTTTATCCGGCACACTTGTTGCTCCAGGGATTTTATTTCATCATCCGCATAGGAAGCGGTTAAGAGACTTTTGCCCGATTCTATGCAATCCCGTGCTATCAGGATATGTAAGGCCGGTGGCATCATGGATATCACAATATCAGCAGCAGCCACCAGGCTTTTTCGTTTAGCCGTGTCGTTTATATCGAGTTCCTCGGTAATGCTGTTGGGATGATTTTTTGTTTTTTCTTCGATCAGCTGCTTGTTCGCATCAGCAACAACAACCTGCCAGTTTTCAGCCACAGATTCTTTTAATAAATAGTCGATTAAAACGGTGGCAGATTTGCCGGCACCAAATAGCAGGATCTTTTTCAACGGTAATTAATTTTCGGCAAGATATACCGCTAATGGAAACTTTGCCAAAGTTTAGGTACAGGCGGGTGAAAATCTCTTTTTTTTCAGCCTGGTATCCTATAAAAACGGGCTGAAAAAACGCATAATGAGAAGCGCAGGGTCAGGATAAAACAATAATTGTCCACAAATCGTTGATTTTCTGTGTATAAACTGGCCCTTAAAACCTTGCTGAAAAACGGGTAAAACGGCCTTGTAAATGCTTATATTTGCGGCTTATTAACTATTATGGAAAATCAGGAGAATTTTGAGGGGCAAAATCCCAACAACAGAGGTAAAATAATTCCGGTAAATATTGAAGAGCAGATGAAGACATCCTACATCGATTATTCGATGAGTGTGATCGTTGGTCGTGCGCTTCCGGATGTGAGAGATGGTTTAAAACCGGTTCACCGCAGGGTTCTTTACGGAATGAATGAACTGGGCAACTCCAGCAACAAAGCCTATAAAAAATCTGCCCGTATCGTGGGTGAGGTGATGGGTAAATACCATCCGCATGGTGATTCGTCTATTTACGATACCATGGTGAGGATGGCCCAGGACTGGTCGATGCGTTATAAGATCATCGACGGCCAGGGTAACTTTGGTAACCAGGATGGAGATCCGCCGGCAGCCATGCGTTATACGGAAGTACGGATGGAGAAATTTGCCGAAGCGATGATGGAAGATATCGAGAAAGAAACGGTCGACTTCCAGTTGAATTTCGATGACTCCCTGAAAGGAACCAACGGTACTGCCTACACGCATTCCTCAATTGCTGCTGAATGGCAGTAGTGGTATCGCGGTGGGTATGGCTACCAACATGATGCCCCACAACCTCAATGAAGTTGTGGATGGTTGCATCGCTTATATCGACAACAATGACATCAGCCTTGAAGAGCTGATCAAATATATCAAAGCACCCGATTTCCCAACAGGCGGAACCATTTATGGTTATGAAGGCGTTAAACAGGCTTTGTTCACCGGTAGGGGAAGACTGGTGCTGAGGGGTAAAACAACCGTTGAAACCGATGCCAAGGGAAGAGAAAAGATTGTGATTACTGAAATTCCTTACCAGGTAAACAGGGATACGCTTTGTCAGAAAATCGGTGACCTCATCAACGATAAAGTAATCGAAGGCATCAGCTACGTAAACAACGAAAGTAATATTAAAGAAGGCACCCGCATCGTGCTCGAATTGAAAAGAGAAGCGGTTGCACAGGTGGTGATCAATCAGCTGTACAAGCATTCAGATTTACAAACGTCTTATGGTATCAACAATGTGGCTCTTGTAAAAGGAAGGCCACGCCAATTGAATGTAAAGCAACTTGTATCTGAGTTTGTAGAATTCAGGCATGAAGTGGTAATCCGCCGCACACAATATGAATTGCGCAAAGCAGAAGAAAGAGCGCATATCCTTGAGGGTTATATCATCGCACTGGATAACCTGGATGCGGTCATTAAACTGATCAGGGAAAGTTCAACACCATCTATTGCACAGGAAGGATTGATGACTTCCTTCGGCATGTCGGAAATACAATCCAAAGCTGTACTGGAACTGAGGTTACAACGCCTTACCGGTATGGAGATTGAGAAAATCAGGGAAGAGCATGCTGAAATCATGAAACTGATCCAGCGCTTAAAAGAAATCCTGGCCGATATCAATCTTCGTTTCGAAATCATCAAAACAGAATTGCTCGAAGTAAAAGCAAAATTCGGTGATGAACGCAAATCTGAAATTGTTTTTGCCGATGACGAGATCAACATGCTCGATCTGATCGAGGAAGAAGATGTGGTGGTTACCATTTCACATCTTGGCTATATCAAACGTACCTCTGCCAGGGAATACCGCCAGCAACGTCGTGGTGGAAGAGGTGCCAAGGGCAGTAGTACACGCCAGGAAGATTTTATCGAACACCTGTTTGTGGCATCCACGCATCATACGCTCTTGTTCTTTACAGAAAAAGGCCGTTGCTTCTGGCTGAAAGTTTACCAGATTCCTGAAGGTGATAAAACCAGCAAGGGCAGGGCGATTCAGAACATGGTGCAGATTCCGCCGGATGATAAAGTAAGGGCCATCATCGATATCCCGAACCTGGAAGATGAAGCCTACCTGAAAGAACATTATATTGTTTTGTGTACCAAACAGGGTATCATCAAGAAAACAGACCTGAAAGATTTCAGCAGGCCACGTCAGAATGGTATCAATGCGATCAATATCCTTGAAGGAGACCAGTTGATTGCAGCCAGACTTACCGATGGCAATTGCGAAGTGATGCTGGCCGTTAAGAGCGGCAGGGCCATACGTTTCCATGAAAGCACTGTACGCAGCACCGGCCGCGGAGGTATCGGGGTATATGGTATCGAAGTGGATGAGAAGAATGATGAAGTAGTTGGAATGATCTGCGTAAACAAAGAAGACAAAACCAAAACCGTACTGGTGGTGAGTGAGAAAGGATATGGTAAACGCACCTTCCTAGATGATCCTGAAACCGGTGAAGCCAATTACCGCATCACCAACAGGGGAGGAAAAGGGGTGAAAACAATTAATGTTACCGATAAAACGGGTGGACTGGTTGGTTTGCTGGATGTGACAGAGAAAGAAGACCTCATGATCACTTGTGTAAGCGGAATTACCATACGCATGGCCGTTAGTGATATCAGTGAACAGGGACGTGCAACGCAGGGCGTCAAACTGATACGGGTAGACGAAGGTGATGAAATTGCAGCGATCACCCAGCTCGATGAAATGGAAGAAGAACTGGATGCTGAAATTACAGACCAGGTAACCGGAGAAGAAGAAAGCAAGGGCGACGAAACTACCGGAAACGGAACAGCCGAAGAAGGTGCTGAAACGCCCGCTGAATAAGCGCTGAACGAATAAAGCATACAGAAAAGGTCATTCACATCGAATGGCCTTTTTTTTATGAATGACTCGCCGGTTTCAGCAGGGAAAAATGCACGGTCAGGTCGGTGAAATGATGTTGTTTACTGGCGAACAGAATATGAACATACTCATTCCCGTTCATGTCGAACTGGTTGTATTTACTGAATCCTGTAATGGTGAAAACGACTTCTGGCTGATTTTCCAGTTCTTTGAGTTGAAGTTGTACCCGTTGGCCTACATACAATGAATGTGACATTTGGATAAATTTTATACCTAAAGTTAAAAGATTGTCGCCCGAATAAAAAAAGCAGATCCCGTTCAGTTTGATTTCTCTACGCTTCAATTCCGGGGATCAGCATCCCGGTCAGATAAATTATTCCGTTCCTTCGGTGTCGGGTAGCTTTGAATCTTATATCATTTTAATATGTTTCAAACCGGAATAATCAGCCGATTCCTGCAATGTATCGTTATGTTTATGATCAGTAGTAATAGTTTTGCAGCCATCCTCAATGAGCCTACAGCTGTATATAAAAAGCAAGGTCCCTGTTATCTGATCGAACTGCCTGGGAAAGGGAAGGCCATGCTGATGATGATCACAGAAACCAGGAATGATGCTATGTCGAATTACCTGGTACAGATAGACCTGCAGACCGGAAAGCTGATCCGCAAAAGAAGCATTGAAACCGGCAACAGGCGGGTAGCGGCGGAAAATGTAATAGGAAAGATGGGCAACGAGATCTGGCTGTACACCGATAGTCTGCGGGCTTATGATATTTTATCTCTCGAAACCAGGATTACAGAAGCAATGATTGCAACGGCCAACCCGTTGATGAAAGATAATTTCAGTACTCACGTTAATGCATACCTGCTGGATGAAGCGGCTGCAGTATTGTATATCACCGCTGCAGATGGCAGCCGGCACAAATTGTATCCGGGATCACTCATACTGAAACCCGACAATACCAATAGCGATGCATTTGATGAAGATGGGTATAGTTATGAGTATGCAGCCGAATATAAGTTACACGACCGTTACCACCTGAAATACGCTATGGGCAATGTTTCTCAGTTCAACAACAAAGTTTTTATATTGGGAACAGAGAAAGAAACCGGTAATGTGATCAGTTATTACGGATCGGGGATTTATGCCGATAACCCGGGCCTGCGTTCGCTCAGCATATTTAATCTGAGTGAGAACAAAGAAAAGATTGCAGCAAATGGACCACAACTATTTACTTCTAAAAGAAAATATGCCAATGCTGGTTTTCTGAAGAAGAAATTTTTTGAAAAGGTCTGGTGCGGAAACGCCGGAGAACACTTGGTGATATTTGAAAGCAATATCAAAATGAATCCTACAATGAGTGTAGCCAAAACCGATAGTACGGGTGCTGAGTTATGGCTTTCCGATACAGGTTTACCCATGACTGCTTTTACAGATTATCTCATAACAGAAGATGGAAACCTGGTGCTCTGGTTTGAATTGCCGGTAAAAGAAAAGGGGATGGTTCAATCTGCGGCGATGATCATTCAAAAAGGGAAGAAAGTGAAAGTGGATTTGAGATGAGTGAATTGGTTCCAACGCTTATAGTTTAAAACAATACCAGTGCGCTTACTTAACATAAAATTTAGTTATACGTAGGCGTTAGTTTCCGCCGTTTACCTTTTCTGCGATCCATCCGTGACCTATTGATCTATTAAAGGATGGATCGCAGAAAAGGTAAACGCTCCCTTTTTGCAAAAAAGGGCTTAAAGAAAAGAACAACTAACGCAACTTGCGTATAACTCTATGTTATGTATAAGTAAGTTGGGCTTTTGTGAGTGAGGGCTGTAAGTTTTTCTTAGGACAGCCCGAAACTATGCAGGCGGTATTTGTTTTTTAATCCTTTGTGATGCGGAGCACAACAAGCCGGAAGGCGAGTATAAAAATTCGAGTAAGATTATCTAAATCCGTTCTTTTTATGTTTTAAAAGATTTTTTCTTATTGTTAACTTTATCTTTTTTAGCATTACATCCTTATCATGAATAGAGGCAACTTCCTTCGCCAGTGATCTTAATTGCTTTTCGGGAATTGCTAAAATGTAATCGTTTTTTAAGCAAAAGAAGCTTAATGTAATGCAAGCCATTCTTTTATTCCCGTTGTTCAAAACATGATTATCGATTATAATGTAAAAAAGAATAGCCGCTTTGCATACAAATCCTTTGTATAATTCAATACCATCAAAAGTGTGAAAAGCTTGATTAATTGCCGTCTCTATTTTTGGCAAATTATCATGATTTAATTCAGGAATAGGTTCTTTATTCTTTGAATGTATGTCTTGTGCGTATTTAAAAATCAATGAAAACTCATCCAAAGTTATTGGCATAACTATTTTACTCATGGCTGAGTTTTGACATCATTTCTCCATACTTTATGTAGAATGAATCTACAAAAGCTTTGATGTCAATCTGCTTTTTTATTTTTTTAGATGCCCTTTTTTTAGGGAAAGCAGATTTTTTAGGACGATTCGTGTATGTTGTAACTTGTTTCATTTATTCTTCGAAAACGGTTAATTTGCAATGTTTATTGCAAAAAAGAAGCCATTTCGTAGGCATTGGAGAGTTAAAATTAAGTTCAAATATTTCCTACTTAATTCTTCTGAAGAGAACAAATGTTGCGATTGCTCAGGTTCAACTTCAGGTATGATTCTTCCCGGGAGGGACGTCTTTGGTAATACAAATCTACAAATATTTTTTAAAAATATTTTGTAAAAATTATTCCCTTCTCTTTAATCTAATACTCGAGTGTGGCGGGAGCAAGGATTAAAAAACAATACCAGTGCGCTTACTTAACATAAAATTTAGTTATACGTAGGCGTTAGTTTCCGCCGTTTACCTTTTCTGCGATCCATCCGTGACCTATTGATCTATTAAAGGATGGATCGCAGAAAAGGTAAACGCTCCCTTTTTGCAAAAAAGGGTTTAAAGAACAGAACAACTAACGCAACTTGCGTATAACTCTATGTTATGTATAAGTAAGTTGGGCTTTTGTGAGTGAGGGCTGTAAGTTTTTCTTAGGACAGCCCGAAACTATGCAGGCGGTATTTGTTTTTTAATCCTTTGTGATGCGGAGCACAACAAGCCGGAAGGCGAGTATAAAAATTCGAGTAAGATTATCTAAATCCGTTCTTTTTATGTTTTAAAAGATTTTTTCTTATTGTTAACTTTATCTTTTTTAGCATTACATCCTTATCATGAATAGAGGCAACTTCCTTCGCCAGTGATCTTAATTGCTTTTCGGGAATTGCTAAAATGTAATCGTTTTTTAAGCAAAAGAAGCTTAATGTAATGCAAGCCATTCTTTTATTCCCGTTGTTCAAAACATGATTATCGATTATCATGTAAAAAAGAATAGCCGCTTTGCATACAAATCCTTTGTATAATTCAATACCATCAAAAGTGTGAAAAGCTTGATTAATTGCCGTCTCTATTTTTGGCAAATTATCATGATTTAATTCAGGAATAGGTTCTTTATTCTTTGAATGTATGTCTTGTGCGTATTTAAAAATCAATGAAAACTCATCCAAAGTTATTGGCATAACTATTTTACTCATGGCTGAGTTTTGACATCATTTCTCCATACTTTATGTAGAATGAATCTACAAAAGCTTTGATGTCAATCTGCTTTTTTATTTTTTTAGATGCCCTTTTTTTAGGGAAAGCAGATTTTTTAGGACGATTCGTGTATGTTGTAACTTGTTTCATTTATTCTTCGAAAACGGTTAATTTGCAATGTTTATTGCAAAAAAGAAAGCCATTCGTAGGCATTGGAGAGTTAAAATTAAGTTCAAATATTTCCTACTTAATTCTTCTGAAGAGAACAAATGTTGCGATTGCTCAGGTTCAACTTCAGGTATGATTCTTCCCGGGAGGGACGTCTTTGGTAATACAAATCTACAAATATTTTTTAAAAATATTTTGTAAAAATTATTCCCTTCTCTTTAATCTAATACTCGAGTGTGGCGGGAGCAAGGATTAAAAAACAATACCAGTGCGCTTACTTAACATAAAAATCGGTTATACGTAAACGTTAGTTACAAAGATTACCTGTTGTTGCGATTTTCTCTTTTCTGCCAATTTAAACAACAGAAAAGAAAGGACAGAAAATCGCAACAACAGGTAATCACCAGCCCGGATGGGCTATTAAAAAGACTAACTAACGTTTTGCGTATAACTTTATGTTATGTTAATGCAGGTTAGCCAATGTGTAGTGAAGGGTTGTAAGTTTTCCCACACAACCCGAAACGAAAGCGGATTGACTTTGTATTTTTTCTTTAGTCGCGGAGCGTAATGAGCCGACAGGCGAATATCATTTAACTCTCTCTCTTCCCGTTGAAGATTTGGTGGTCTGCAGAATGCTAAATTCTGAGGGGGAGAGATACGTCATTGTAAGGCATCAAACAATATCTTTTGATGCTCCCTGATCATTTTAAATATTTCTTTTACTTTGTCGTTTGAATAAGTTATTATCTCTGTATTATTATGAAATTTTACAAACCCAATTATGTTATTTTTCAGATTTTCGTATCCTTTTTCTGTTGTATCTAACATATAATGTGCAACAATATTTCTTATATCTTCAATATCCTTTAACCTTGCGACCAATTTTTCTAAGTCTGTAAATTTAGAAGAGTAATATTTTTCAGCAAGAAATTTAAATATTTGTCTTTTGCTTTCAAATGAAATTCTTTTAGTCGCAAATATCAATTCAATCAATTCCATTTGCTTTTTATCGTCCGCTGTAAAATGGTTAGCTATAAACCTATCCATCAGTCGTTCAATAAGTACCACTTCATTAATAATTATCCCTCTTACTCTGTGCGCAGCAGGGGCCATTTCATTATATCGTTTGTCCTCTTCAAAATTCATTTAATTTATTTTTCAACTAATCTACTACATAATCTTCGCTCTGGGGTGGCGTGGGAAAGAAAAAATATAAAGGCTACGTGCGCCTGCTTAACATAAAAATCGGTTATACGTAAACGTTAGTTACAAAGATTACCTGTTGTTGCGATTTTCTCTTTTCTGCCAATTTAAACAACAGAAAAGAAAGGACAGAAAATCGCAACAACAGGTAATCACCAGCCCGGATGGGCTATTAAAAAGACTAACTAACGTTTTGCGTATAACTTTATGTTATGTTAATGCAGGTTAGCCAATGTGTAGTGAAGGGTTGTAAGTTTTCCCACACAACCCGAAACGAAAGCGGATTGACTTTGTATTTTTTCTTTAGTCGCGGAGCGTAATGAGCCGACAGGCGAATATCATTTAACTCTCTCTCTTCCCGTTGAAGATTTGGTGGTCTGCAGAATGCTAAATTCTGAGGGGGAGAGATACGTCATTGTAAGGCATCAAACAATATCTTTTGATGCTCCCTGATCATTTTAAATATTTCTTTTACTTTGTCGTTTGAATAAGTTATTATCTCTGTATTATTATGAAATTTTACAAACCCAATTATGTTATTTTTCAGATTTTCGTATCCTTTTTCTGTTGTATCTAACATATAATGTGCAACAATATTTCTTATATCTTCAATATCCTTTAACCTTGCGACCAATTTTTCTAAGTCTGTAAATTTAGAAGAGTAATATTTTTCAGCAAGAAATTTAAATATTTGTCTTTTGCTTTCAAATGAAATTCTTTTAGTCGCAAATATCAATTCAATCAATTCCATTTGCTTTTTATCGTCCGCTGTAAAATGGTTAGCTATAAACCTATCCATCAGTCGTTCAATAAGTACCACTTCATTAATAATTATCCCTCTTACTCTGTGCGCAGCAGGGGCCATTTCATTATATCGTTTGTCCTCTTCAAAATTCATTTAATTTATTTTTCAACTAATCTACTACATAATCTTCGCTCTGGGGTGGCGTGGGAAAGAAAAAATATAAAGGCTACGTGCGCCTGCTTAACATAAAAATCGGTTATACGTAAACGTTAGTTACAAAGATTACCTGTTGTTGCGATTTTCTCTTTTCTGCCAATTTAAACAACAGAAAAGAAAGGACAGAAAATCGCAACAACAGGTAATCACCAGCCCGGATGGGCTATTAAAAAGACTAACTAACGTTTTGCGTATAACTTTATGTTATGTTAATGCAGGTTAGCCAATGTGTAGTGAAGGGTTGTAAGTTTTCCCACACAACCCGAAACGAAAGCGGATTGACTTTGTATTTTTTCTTTAGTCGCGGAGCGTAATGAGCCGACAGGCGAATATCATTTAACTCTCTCTCTTCCCGTTGAAGATTTGGTGGTCTGCAGAATGCTAAATTCTGAGGGGGAGAGATACGTCATTGTAAGGCATCAAACAATATCTTTTGATGCTCCCTGATCATTTTAAATATTTCTTTTACTTTGTCGTTTGAATAAGTTATTATCTCTGTATTATTATGAAATTTTACAAACCCAATTATGTTATTTTTCAGATTTTCGTATCCTTTTTCTGTTGTATCTAACATATAATGTGCAACAATATTTCTTATATCTTCAATATCCTTTAACCTTGCGACCAATTTTTCTAAGTCTGTAAATTTAGAAGAGTAATATTTTTCAGCAAGAAATTTAAATATTTGTCTTTTGCTTTCAAATGAAATTCTTTTAGTCGCAAATATCAATTCAATCAATTCCATTTGCTTTTTATCGTCCGCTGTAAAATGGTTAGCTATAAACCTATCCATCAGTCGTTCAATAAGTACCACTTCATTAATAATTATCCCTCTTACTCTGTGCGCAGCAGGGGCCATTTCATTATATCGTTTGTCCTCTTCAAAATTCATTTAATTTATTTTTCAACTAATCTACTACATAATCTTCGCTCTGGGGTGGCGTGGGAAAGAAAAAATATAAAGGCTACGTGCGCCTGCTTAACATAAAAATCGGTTATACGTAAACGTTAGTTACAAAGATTACCTGTTGTTGCGATTTTCTCTTTTCTGCCAATTTAAACAACAGAAAAGAAAGGACAGAAAATCGCAACAACAGGTAATCACCAGCCCGGATGGGCTATTAAAAAGACTAACTAACGTTTTGCGTATAACTTTATGTTATGTTAATGCAGGTTAGCCAATGTGTAGTGAAGGGTTGTAAGTTTTCCCACACAACCCGAAACGAAAGCGGCGGTAATTTGTTTTAAATCCTAGCTGCGGAGCAGAACGAGACGTTAGGCGAGTAGTTAGTTATGAAGGCAATTAAATACAGAATATGCAATGTATTTATCCTAATATATAAATTTTTTGGTGGTAAAAAGCGTATGCTTTATTACACCGGTAAAGATGAAATAGTCGGCAAATATCATGCTTTTAAAGTGGTCTAAAAAGGAATTAGGCTCTTACTACCAATATAGCTTTTTACCTTTCCCTCCATTTTTATATGCCGAATTTCAGTCTGGCTAAGATTCTTTTCTTCCATCCCGATTCCACGCATCAGATTTATAATATCTTTTTCAAAGGTGCAAACGTATATTTCTCCTGAGTGCATTTCTGCTAATGCAAAGTCGCTATTGCGAGCGTTAACACTTGCCAGCATTTCTAATACTTCTTGCTTATCTATTGTCTCTGAACTTAGCAGCATTGATTTAACTTTTACTATTGAGAAAAATTATTATATTTGAAAAAGGATACGGGCGTTGAAGCACCCGTACCCGCCTAAAACTAAGAGCTAAAAAAATAGCTTTATAGTTTTAGAGATCAGATAAACAACTCGCAAAAATTGCAAGATTAGGTACAGAATAAACTGTACCTTTTTTTGTTTTGGCATATTAACTGATAGAAACCTTTAGTGATTATCTACCATTATCGGAAGCGACCTCTTTTAGAGATTGCTGCTTTTATTTCCCCATTCGGTTAAACGGGGCAATGCCAAACATCTGCTTAAATGATCCCAATAAAAATAAGTCATTCGCTCTAATCTTCCAGTGTGGCGTAGGAGGATTTAAAATAAATTATCTATTGCCTGCTTAACATAAAATTTAGTTATACGTAGGCGTTAGTTTCCGCCGTTTACCTGTTGTCTGCGATTTTCTCATCTCGTGACCTATTTGATCTATTGAAAAGAAAGATGGAAAATCGCAGCAAAAGGTAAACGCTCCTTTGCAAAAAAGGGCTATTAAAGAACAGAACTAACTAACGCAACTTGCGTATAACTCTATGTTATGTATAAGTAAGTTGGGCTTTTGTGAGTGAGGGCTGTAAGTTTTTCTTAGGACAGCCCGAAACTATGCAGGCGGTATTTGTTTTTTAATCCTTTGTGATGCGGAGCACAACAAGCCGGAAGGCGAGTATAAAAATTCGAGTAAGATTATCTAAATCCGTTCTTTTTATGTTTTAAAAGATTTTTTCTTATTGTTAACTTTATCTTTTTTAGCATTACATCCTTATCATGAATAGAGGCAACTTCCTTCGCCAGTGATCTTAATTGCTTTTCGGGAATTGCTAAAATGTAATCGTTTTTTAAGCAAAAGAAGCTTAATGTAATGCAAGCCATTCTTTTATTCCCGTTGTTCAAAACATGATTATCGATTATCATGTAAAAAAGAATAGCCGCTTTGCATACAAATCCTTTGTATAATTCAATACCATCAAAAGTGTGAAAAGCTTGATTAATTGCCGTCTCTATTTTTGGCAAATTATCATGATTTAATTCAGGAATAGGTTCTTTATTCTTTGAATGTATGTCTTGTGCGTATTTAAAAATCAATGAAAACTCATCCAAAGTTATTGGCATAACTATTTTACTCATGGCTGAGTTTTGACATCATTTCTCCATACTTTATGTAGAATGAATCTACAAAAGCTTTGATGTCAATCTGCTTTTTTATTTTTTTAGATGCCCTTTTTTTAGGGAAAGCAGATTTTTTAGGACGATTCGTGTATGTTGTAACTTGTTTCATTTATTCTTCGAAAACGGTTAATTTGCAATGTTTATTGCAAAAAAGAAAGCCATTCGTAGGCATTGGAGAGTTAAAATTAAGTTCAAATATTTCCTACTTAATTCTTCTGAAGAGAACAAATGTTGCGATTGCTCAGGTTCAACTTCAGGTATGATTCTTCCCGGGAGGGACGTCTTTGGTAATACAAATCTACAAATATTTTTTAAAAATATTTTGTAAAAATTATTCCCTTCTCTTTAATCTAATACTCGAGTGTGGCGGGAGCAAGGATTAAAAAACAATACCAGTGCGCTTACTTAACATAAAAATCGGTTATACGTAAACGTTAGTTACAAAGATTACCTGTTGTTGCGATTTTCTCTTTTCTGCCAATTTAAACAACAGAAAAGAAAGGACAGAAAATCGCAACAACAGGTAATCACCAGCCCGGATGGGCTATTAAAAAGACTAACTAACGTTTTGCGTATAACTTTATGTTATGTTAATGCAGGTTAGCCAATGTGTAGTGAAGGGTTGTAAGTTTTCCCACACAACCCGAAACGAAAGCGGCGGTAATTTGTTTTAAATCCTAGCTGCGGAGCAGAACGAGACGTTAGGCGAGTAGTTAGTTATGAAGGCAATTAAATACAGAATATGCAATGTATTTATCCTAATATATAAATTTTTTGGTGGTAAAAAGCGTATGCTTTATTACACCGGTAAAGATGAAATAGTCGGCAAATATCATGCTTTTAAAGTGGTCTAAAAAGGAATTAGGCTCTTACTACCAATATAGCTTTTTACCTTTCCCTCCATTTTTATATGCCGAATTTCAGTCTGGCTAAGATTCTTTTCTTCCATCCCGATTCCACGCATCAGATTTATAATATCTTTTTCAAAGGTGCAAACGTATATTTCTCCTGAGTGCATTTCTGCTAATGCAAAGTCGCTATTGCGAGCGTTAACACTTGCCAGCATTTCTAATACTTCTTGCTTATCTATTGTCTCTGAACTTAGCAGCATTGATTTAACTTTTACTATTGAGAAAAATTATTATATTTGAAAAAGGATACGGGCGTTGAAGCACCCGTACCCGCCTAAAACTAAGAGCTAAAAAAATAGCTTTATAGTTTTAGAGATCAGATAAACAACTCGCAAAAATTGCAAGATTAGGTACAGAATAAACTGTACCTTTTTTTGTTTTGGCATATTAACTGATAGAAACCTTTAGTGATTATCTACCATTATCGGAAGCGACCTCTTTTAGAGATTGCTGCTTTTATTTCCCCATTCGGTTAAACGGGGCAATGCCAAACATCTGCTTAAATGATCCCAATAAAAATAAGTCATTCGCTCTAATCTTCCAGTGTGGCGTAGGAGGATTTAAAATAAATTATCTATTGCCTGCTTAACATAAAATTTAGTTATACGTAGGCGTTAGTTTCCGCCGTTTACCTTTTCTGCGATCCATCCGTGACCTATTGATCTATTAAAGGATGGATCGCAGAAAAGGTAAACGCTCCCTTTTTGCAAAAAAGGGTTTAAAGAACAGAACAACTAACGCAACTTGCGTATAACTCTATGTTATGTATAAGTAAGTTGGGCTTTTGTGAGTGAGGGCTGTAAGTTTTTCTTAGGACAGCCCGAAACTATGCAGGCGGTATTTGTTTTTTAATCCTTTGTGATGCGGAGCACAACAAGCCGGAAGGCGAGTATAAAAATTCGAGTAAGATTATCTAAATCCGTTCTTTTTATGTTTTAAAAGATTTTTTCTTATTGTTAACTTTATCTTTTTTAGCATTACATCCTTATCATGAATAGAGGCAACTTCCTTCGCCAGTGATCTTAATTGCTTTTCGGGAATTGCTAAAATGTAATCGTTTTTTAAGCAAAAGAAGCTTAATGTAATGCAAGCCATTCTTTTATTCCCGTTGTTCAAAACATGATTATCGATTATCATGTAAAAAAGAATAGCCGCTTTGCATACAAATCCTTTGTATAATTCAATACCATCAAAAGTGTGAAAAGCTTGATTAATTGCCGTCTCTATTTTTGGCAAATTATCATGATTTAATTCAGGAATAGGTTCTTTATTCTTTGAATGTATGTCTTGTGCGTATTTAAAAATCAATGAAAACTCATCCAAAGTTATTGGCATAACTATTTTACTCATGGCTGAGTTTTGACATCATTTCTCCATACTTTATGTAGAATGAATCTACAAAAGCTTTGATGTCAATCTGCTTTTTTATTTTTTTAGATGCCCTTTTTTTAGGGAAAGCAGATTTTTTAGGACGATTCGTGTATGTTGTAACTTGTTTCATTTATTCTTCGAAAACGGTTAATTTGCAATGTTTATTGCAAAAAAGAAAGCCATTCGTAGGCATTGGAGAGTTAAAATTAAGTTCAAATATTTCCTACTTAATTCTTCTGAAGAGAACAAATGTTGCGATTGCTCAGGTTCAACTTCAGGTATGATTCTTCCCGGGAGGGACGTCTTTGGTAATACAAATCTACAAATATTTTTTAAAAATATTTTGTAAAAATTATTCCCTTCTCTTTAATCTAATACTCGAGTGTGGCGGGAGCAAGGATTAAAAAACAATACCAGTGCGCTTACTTAACATAAAAATCGGTTATACGTAAACGTTAGTTACAAAGATTACCTGTTGTTGCGATTTTCTCTTTTCTGCCAATTTAAACAACAGAAAAGAAAGGACAGAAAATCGCAACAACAGGTAATCACCAGCCCGGATGGGCTATTAAAAAGACTAACTAACGTTTTGCGTATAACTTTATGTTATGTTAATGCAGGTTAGCCAATGTGTAGTGAAGGGTTGTAAGTTTTCCCACACAACCCGAAACGAAAGCGGATTGACTTTGTATTTTTTCTTTAGTCGCGGAGCGTAATGAGCCGACAGGCGAATATCATTTAACTCTCTCTCTTCCCGTTGAAGATTTGGTGGTCTGCAGAATGCTAAATTCTGAGGGGGAGAGATACGTCATTGTAAGGCATCAAACAATATCTTTTGATGCTCCCTGATCATTTTAAATATTTCTTTTACTTTGTCGTTTGAATAAGTTATTATCTCTGTATTATTATGAAATTTTACAAACCCAATTATGTTATTTTTCAGATTTTCGTATCCTTTTTCTGTTGTATCTAACATATAATGTGCAACAATATTTCTTATATCTTCAATATCCTTTAACCTTGCGACCAATTTTTCTAAGTCTGTAAATTTAGAAGAGTAATATTTTTCAGCAAGAAATTTAAATATTTGTCTTTTGCTTTCAAATGAAATTCTTTTAGTCGCAAATATCAATTCAATCAATTCCATTTGCTTTTTATCGTCCGCTGTAAAATGGTTAGCTATAAACCTATCCATCAGTCGTTCAATAAGTACCACTTCATTAATAATTATCCCTCTTACTCTGTGCGCAGCAGGGGCCATTTCATTATATCGTTTGTCCTCTTCAAAATTCATTTAATTTATTTTTCAACTAATCTACTACATAATCTTCGCTCTGGGGTGGCGTGGGAAAGAAAAAATATAAAGGCTACGTGCGCCTGCTTAACATAATATTAATTATAAGGTAAAAGAAGCTATTTATTACTGAATATCAGTAAGATGCAATTCAGGCTGATGGGTACCCAAGGCAACGAAATCCGTTTAATCTGAATTGACTGGCCAACCCTGCTTTTAATAGAGTAATTTTGCGCCATGCAAAAAACAGTTATTCAAACCGATCAGTTGCTGGCCAATCTGAAAATCGATGCGCTCAATCCGATGCAGGTTGCTACAACCGAAACTTTAACGACCCAGGATAAACTTGTTTTATTGTCAGACACCGGTTCGGGAAAAACCCTGGCTTACCTGCTGCCTTTGCTGCATTCCATCAATCCATCACTTGAAGCGACCCAGGCGCTGATCCTGGTGCCTTCCCGTGAGCTGGCCCTCCAGGTTGAATCTGTTTTGAAACAAATGCAAACCGGACTCAAAGTAACCCCTTGTTATGGCGGTCATAAAAGAGAAATTGAGGAAAATAATCTCGTACAGGCACCTGCCATCATCATCGCCACCGCTGGACGTATGGCCGATCACCTTCGCCGCGGCAATATCAAACCAGAAAGCATCCGTTTCCTGGTGCTCGATGAGTTTGATAAGATGCTTGAGCTGGGCTTCCTGGAAGAAATGGAATACATTTTACAGTCTCTACCGTCGGTGAATAAACGAATACTCACTTCTGCAACAGATGCGGTTGAAAGACCTCCGTTCGTTTTAATGGAAGATGCCGTAACCCTTAATTATTTAAGCGATACACCGAAATCGGCTGAAGTACTCAGCATCCGGGTCATCGAATCCCGGGAGAAAGATAAACTCGATACCCTGCTCCAGTTGCTCTGCTTCCTGGGCAATACATCTACCATTGTATTCTGCAATCACCGCGATGCCGTAGAAAGAACCAGTCAGTACCTCCTGGATAAAGGATTACTCAATGTATTTTATCATGGTGGAATGGAACAGCACGACCGTGAAGTAGCCTTGTGCAAATTCAGGAATGGATCATCGGATATCCTGGTAACAACCGACCTGGCAAGTCGCGGACTTGATATTGCCAATATCCGCAGCGTGGTGCATTATCACCTGCCGAATGACGAACAGGCTTTCATTCACCGCAACGGCCGTACTGCCCGGATGGATGCTACCGGTAACGTATACCTGATCATTGGTCCGGAAGAATCTGTACCGGCTTATACAAGTGCTAATGCAGAATCATTCGAACTTCCCGAAAATGTATCCATACCGGAAAAACCCAAATGGAGTACGCTTTTCATTGCTGCAGGAAAAAAAGACAAAGTCAATAAAATTGATGTTGTCGGTTTTCTGAGCAACAAAGGCCGTTTGAAAAAAGATGAAATCGGACTGGTGGAAATAAAAGACTTTGCCGCTTTTGCCGCTGTGCGCAAATCAAAAATCGGACAGTTAGTTGAATTCGTAAAAAACGAAAAGATCAAGAATAAGAAAGTGAAAATCGCTATTGCTAAATAGCGTTTACTCGTTTCTGTTATTAAAAACCGGGTCGCATCATGGGCATGCCGCCGCCATCCGGACCGCCCATCCGCATCATGTTTTGAGCTGGTTGCTGTCCGGAGAATTTATTCAATCTCAACACAAAACTCAGCAAAAAATACCTGCCCAGCCTGTTGGTTCGGCTATCTGTAATCGCAGATCCGGTAACGGTTCTGCTGATACTGGTATTTTCATTCAGTAAATCGAAAGCCTGCATTTTCAATGAACCATTTTTCTTTTTGAACATTTGCTTTTCTATCGTTCCATTGATGATCAACGGATCAACTGTAACATTATCAGCAAAACCATTGTTAATCGTTTTATCTATATCATAACTGATGATAAAATTATGCGGCAGAAAAATGCGGCTGTTGTGCGAAATGGTCCACGCTCCGGTATTTGCATTCTGATTGGTAAGGATGGAATAACGACTGCTATTTAAGCTATAATTCACACTCACATTGGTTTCCAGCCATTTCTTGATTTTGATATCGGTCGATACTCTTTGTCCGAATACCCAGTTCCTTCCTTTATTCTTGCTGGTAATATCTGCCGAATCAGTAACAAATGAAACATTGTTGTTGTAGGTAATGTTACCGCCGAAATTGAAGACGTATTTCCTGCTCTTGATGGGTTTGGAAATATTGTAAAATCCAAAAACGGTAAAGAAACCATCACTATTCAGGTACCTTGTTTCCTGTACATTAAATCGTACCTGTTTCACATTGTTCACGATTTTGTCGCGGGTGAAGGAGAATGAAATATTACTGAAAAATACGTCTCCGCTGATGAAGTCAAAATTATTATAACGCATACTCAGCGTATTCGTAAACTCTGGCCGTAGTGAAGGATTACCAATCGTGATGTATTGCGGATTCGAGTAATCGTATACCGGTTGCAACTGGCTGAATGAAGGCTGACTGGTACTGCCATTGTAGTTCACGTTAAAAGAACGGCTCCGGGAGAAATTATAAGCAAACCTGATTACAGGATAATAGTTAACAATGTGCTGAACAAATTTATTCTTTGCACCGGTCAGCGTATTACTGCGGATGGTTGCCGGTTGTACGGCCAGTCCTATCGTGTAATTGTATTTTTTTTCGGTTGTACGGAAATTGGCGCCGAACCTGTTGGTTTCATACACATTATCGTATATGCTACTCAGTGAGTCGATGTACTCCGATGTGCCAGTGCCTGGATTAGTCACATAGGTTTTCCGGTCATTGCCCGTAAACTGTCGGTTATAGGCATAGTTGAATTCCAGGCTTCTTTTTTTCGATAAAGGTTCTGTGTAAGATCCGCGTATTCCGTATGAATGATTTTTATTGTCCTGCAGGATATCCTGTTCAATCGATCTGTTGGCTGTTCCTCCGCCCGGTACATTGATGCTGAAAACATTGCTGTAATCGTCATCTGCTTCTGTGCCCGACTTTGATCCGCTTAAGTTCAGCGATAATGTACGTCCCTTTTTCTTAAACCGGTGATTGAACAAGAGGTTACCATTCAGATTCGGTGAAGTGGAAACAGTATTGTCGCTCGTTAAACCATCATTGCTTTTGATGTTGGCACTGTCTAGGTAATAAAAATCAGCCAGGTAATCATTGTTTGTTTTAGTATAACTAACCGATGGCGTGAATTTGATATAATTCATTGAATCGATTTTGTATTCAATGTTATACGAAAAGCGGTGATTGTCGGTAATGCTGTAGTTATTCGTTTGCTGAACATTGGTATTGGTTTTTCCTTCGAAAAATATTCTGTTGAGTAATGTCCCTGGTTACATCAGAATATTTTTTAGAGAAACTATAACTTCCGTAAACCGATAATTTTGGTCCCCACTGATCACGGTAATTCAATCCGATTGACTTATTGGTATTGATACCATCACTGTTGCCAAAATTGCCCAGTGCAGAACCTATTCCGCCACCTCCCCTGCCGATTCCCATGCTCCTGGCCATCCCTGCCATCATATTGCCCATAGCACCGCCACCAGAGCCGAAATTAAAGAGACTCGCATTCGTGTTGTTGATATTTGCCAGCAAGGAAATCTGCTGATCGTTGTTGAATTTATTAACCGAAAGAGAGCCCAGGTAACGGTCTTCCGTACCTGCACCTGCCGTGACTGTACCAAAATAACCTTTGTTCCTGTCTTTCTTTAACTGGATGTTGAGTGTCTTGGTCGGATCACCATCTTTCACCCCGGTAAAGGCGGCCTGGTCGCCATAATCATCAATAATCTGAACCCTGTCTACCATATCGGCATTGAGTTCACGGGTTGCCGTGGTTACATCTCCACCAAAAAATTCTTTTCCGTTCACTTTCACTTTGGTTACCTGTTTTCCCTGTGCTGTTACGGTTCCGTCTTTATCTACCTGAACGCCCGGCAATTGTTTCAGCAGGGTTTCTACATTGTCGTTCTTGCGGTACATGGTACTGTCAATCTTATAGGATACCGTATCTTCCTTGATCTGTACTTTCTGTGATTCCAGTGTGAGGTTTTGAAGTGTCTGGTTAGAAGGATTCAGGGCAATATCGCCTGTAACCAGTTCATTCTCTGTTTTCGTACAATCATATTCGTTAGTAACAGGAGTATACCCGACAAAAGAAATACGCAACAGGTAAACTCCCTGCTGGATTTCGTTGAAAGCAAACAACCCTTTATCAGTACTTACTGTTTTCAAACTGTCTTTTCCGTTTTTGTTCAGCAATACAACAGTAGCTTCCGGTAAAGGATTTCCATCGGTGGAAACGACTTTCCCTTTGATGCTGATTTTTTGTTGTGCCTGAACGGTAAAGCTGAATAAGAAAAGGCCCGTTAGCAACAGGAGATATTTCATCTGAAAGACAGTTTTTGGTTGTGACTGGGCTGCAAGTTGCACCAATTCTACGAAATACTTCCTATATAATTGTTAAACGGTCATTAATTGCGGCGAACTGTATCAAAACGGGCGATGAATTCGTCGACCAGTTGATCAAATTTACCTTGTTCATTAAACAGGAAGCGGTGTTTAATGGGTAAAACATAGATGGGATAATCGGCCAGTTCCTTCCTGAATTTTTCCAAACGTACGCCGTCTTTTTCGGTGGTAAATATTACCCGGTGTGATGGATCCAGTTTATCGAATTGCTTTTTTATGTCTTTTAAATCTTCACTATTGAAGATATGGTGATCTGCATAACGGATCATTTCATACAAATGAACATGTTTGGTAAGAAAAGACATCAATGGTTTCGGGTTTGCAATACCACATAAGAGCAATACATCCTGTGATGCATTGATATCTCCCGCTGTTTTATGAAAGAGATGATAAGGTTGTGCATAGGCAATTTCTGTAAAGAATACCTGCTGATTTGGCAAAGGGTCGAGTTCTTTGATGAGCGACAGTTTTTTCATCCAGGCTCAGCTCCGTTTTGCATTTTGTGACGATGATGATATCGGCTCTTTTTGCACTTGATTTTACATCTCTTAAATCTCCTGCCGGTAACAGCAAATCCCTTGTATACAGGTTCTGGTAATCAGTAAGCAAAATGTTCAATCCCGCTTTTACGGTGCGGTGCTGAAAGGCATCATCCAGTACGATCACTTGTGTATCGGGGCGTTGGTGCAGCAATTGCGGGATCGCTACCAGTCGCTCCTCTCCTACAGCTACGGTTACATTGGGAAATTTCTGATGAAACTGCATGGGTTCATCACCAATTTCAATGGCGGTTGATAAATCATTGGCAATTGAAAATCCTTTTGTCTTTCTTTTATAACCGCGACTAAGCGTTGCCGTTTTGTACTTTGGAATAAGTGATTCTACCAGGTATTCGGTCATAGGCGTTTTACCTGTTCCACCTGTAGCCAGATTGCCCACACAAATCAATGGAAAATTGAAACTGGCTGATTTGAGTATATTCCAGTCGAACAGTTTATTCCTGAGCCATACCACTCCACCATAGATCAGTGAAAAAGGAAAAAGCAGGTATCTGAAACTTTTTAACAACGATGTGTTCAATTATTGAATGAAAAAATCTGATGTGGGGTTATGCAGTAATCCAGTTTAATATCATGGTCGCCAACATCGCTGATCTGTTCTACGGGATCAAAGAAACTGCAACCAATTTTTACAACATCCTTTCTGCAATGAACCAGGAAGCGGTCATAATATCCTTTACCATAACCAACCCTGAAACCCCTTTCATCGAAACACAGCAAAGGTATAATAACCATATCAATCATTCCGGGCTCCAGTAAAAATCCATTTTCGGGTTCGGGTATGCCATATTTATTGATGGTATAAACAGTGTGTTCATTTATTTCCCGGCAATGCATTTCATCCTTTTCAGGATCAACTACCGGTAATCCCTCCACGAGGCCGGGATTTCTGAAATGGCAATAATCGGCCAGTATACCCGGATCAAACTCATCTGCAAATGCTGCATAATGCATAAGGTAGCCTGGTATTTCAGTAGTCATTTGCTGGAAACGGATAAGACAAAGATCCTGGAGTTTTTCCCGCTCCCCTGCATGCAATGCGGCTCTTTTCTGCCGGTAAATTTTTCTTAATGCTGATTTATTCATTGGGGGCTGGCTTGTCCTCAATAAAGATAGAGAATATGGTAGTGCCGTAATTCCTTTCCGTTCTGTAATGCGGCATTTTTTTATAATCGTTGCGGGGCGTATGTTCGAGAATAAACCAACCACCCGGATTGAGCAATCCCTGGCTGAATACCATTCGGGGTAATTCGTCGATAGTGGTTAATGCATAAGGTGGCCCGGCGAAAATAAAATCATATTTTTCATGACAGGTTTCCATGAAACGAAATACATCCGATTTCACCGTTTTAAAATTTGAGAATTCAAGAACCTTTGATGTTTGTTTGATGAAATCGTACATCTTCGGATCTTTTTCTACGATGGTAAGATCGGTAACACCTCTGCTGGCCAGTTCGTAACTGATGCATCCTGTTCCACCAAAAAGATCGAGTGTTTTGAGTGATGGAATATCGAGGTTGTTCTGAAGAATGTTGAACAGGCCTTCTTTTGCAATATCAGTAGTAGGCCTTGTATGCGGCATGTTTGCCGGTGGCGAAATCCTTCTGCCGCCGTGAATACCGCTTATGATGCGCATGACGCCAATTCAATTAGGTGACTGAAAAAATGTTCGGGTAACTCCAGTATTTTTTCCTGTACGGTGACGCCGGTTGGAATTGGCATGAAAGAAATATTGGCAAAATAGGTATGTATCATCTGGAACAAGGGTGATTGCTGGTCGACCATGCCAGACAATTGCAGATTGATTTCTGCAGGATTGATATGGTGTTGCTGACAAGTATTGAGCAGGTGGTAAACGGCATCTCCCGGTGTGGCATATGCGAACTGCTGAACAAAAAGCAACTGACCGTCTTTGTGCAGGATGACTTTTAGTGTATTGCTGTAAACGGTACAGAATAACCTGCTTCCACTGATATCAATTTCCGACTGCAGTGTTGTTGCGTGTACAATATTTGCAGAAGGGAAATTTGCCTTACAGAATTGATCTGCTGCATCCGGAACCGTATAACAGTTCATGATTTGTCGTTTCTGCAATTCGTCGCAACGGATCTGTTTATTTTCAGTTTCGCCATATTGCAATGATAGCAATGCAGATTGAAGACCAGCCTGGTAATATTTTATCGGAACGAGTACAGATTCCCGGTTGTTATAGCAAACGGTTACTGAAGCCGCTTTGAAATGATCGTTATCGGGGAATGAAATGAGCTCTCCCTGAGCTTCTTCAGCCGGATTAAAAGTATAAGTACTGATCCCTTCAATGCGCAATGGATTTTTTTGCATCCATACAAATGATACTGTATCGCTCCCCCACTCAACCAGCAGATGCAGTGCATCCTGGGAGATATCTGTTGCTGGTATATGAAATGCTCTTTTCAAAAAAATCAATTAGGGCGGCAAAATAAGAATAATTTTGCTCACTTTATGGAAAGTGTAGTTACAAACAATGATCTCAGGGTACAGGTGAACAACCGGCAGATACTGTCGATTGCGTTGCCGATTACACTTGCAATTCTGATTCCGCAGATCAATATGCTCACCAATAGTGTGTTCCTTGGGCAAATGGGTGATGAAGGACTGGATGCATTGGGCAATGCCGGGATTACCGGTGTGTTTTACCTCATCTTTGCGGTTGCGGGAAACGGACTGAACAATTCCATGCAATCTGTTTTCTCAAAATATGCAGGTAGTGGTAACAGTGAATATTTTAAAACGATCCTGGCACAGGGTATCCGCATCAGTCTGCAACTTGCCTTTGTTTTCATTTTATTCACCTGGTTGATTGCGCCTTTCATCATGCAGGAAGTAGCAGATCCCAAAGCTTATCCGGCAGAAATGAGTTTTTTAAAGATCCGGATTATCGGTTTGCCCTTTCTTTTTTTATTCCAGATGGGCAATGCATTCCTGGTTGCATCCCTGAACAGCAGGTACCTGATGATTGGATTTATCTGTGAAGCAGGCATCAATATTCTATTTGATTACCTGTTGATTTTTGGCAAAGCCGGTTTCCCTGAAATGGGATTCAATGGCGCAGCTGTTGCATCTGTACTCGCTGAGTTCACCGGGATGGTTGTAGTGTTGGGCGTACTGTATTTTACGGGGCTGTCTAAAAAATACAGTCTGTTGAAAACATTCAGGCGTGATAAATTAATCAGCCGTGAAATTTTTAAGGTAGCACTTCCACTCATCTTACAATATTTAATCAGTGTAACCACCTGGTTGATTTTTTTCCTGTTGATTGAAACCCGGGGCACCATGGCAAAGGCGATCAGCAATACGATGCGCAATGTATTCGGACTGGTAGGTGTGTTCGTGTGGGCTTTTGCAGGCACGAGCAATACGATGGTGGCCAACCTGATGGGACAAAAGAAAACAGAACTGGTATTGCCCGCCATCATGCGCATTACCTACTGGAGTTTCGGTTTGTGTTTTATCATGGTGGCAGTATTGAATTTATTTCCGGAAATGTTCTTTCGTTTGTTTGGTCAGGATGAAAGTTTTGTGAAAGAAGGTATACCGGTTATCAGGGTAGTGTCATTGGGTTTGTTGTTCATGAGCATTGCCAATATATGGCTGAATGGTGTTACCGGAACCGGCCGAACCCGTGTAAATCTTTTGATAGAAATCGTAGCCATTGCATTATACCTGGCTTATACCTGGTATTTCATGAAGTATCATTATGTTTCGCTGGCAGTAGCCTGGAGCAATGAGTTTATATACTGGACAAGTATATTTCTGCTGGCATTCTTTTACCTGCGCAGCGGAAAATGGAAACCGGTTTCATAAAGAAATAAGATTCAACATATTTCAATTTGAAGATACGCTCTATGCGTATCTTTTTCGTTTGTACATAAACGTTATATAACTGCATCTATTCAGCAACGTTAGTTACAAAATCAATCTGCCCTGACCTCCCATCCCTCTTACCCATTTAATTAGTTTCTTTTTCTCCATTGGCTGACAATTTCATAAACCATTGAAAACCAGCGCTGATGTAATGGTTTGTTATATTTTTACTACACAGTTAAACCACATTATAAATATATTTTTATACAAAATTTGTATTTTAATGTTTTTTTAATATATATTTGATGTGTAAGTACTTTTAACCAGCAAACATCTCACCTGAAGCGATTCAATGAGGATGCCCGTTGGTAAAGGGTTTCAATGTATTGGTGGAAAAAAATACCCTTATGGCACGCGTTACAAAGAATGGCATTGAAGGGATGGTAGGGAACTATGTTTTCTATACGATGAATGGCAAGGCTTATGTACGTGCAAGGCCTGCCAAGAGAGCCAAGAAGAAAAATCAGCCGGCGAATCCTGTTACTTCCATTTTCGGAACAGTATCGAAGTATGGAACGGCCATGATAAAGGAAATGAGTAAATCATTTCCGATCCCCTTCACCAGGGATGTTTATAACAGGCTGCGGGGATGGATGAGAAATGAGTATGCGGCGAATGGATCAACGCCCGAATGGAAGCTGGAACACAACAATAATATTTGCTCTTTTGATATTGAAGCAGACCTCAGAGACTACTGGAGAAAGAATCTAACGGTTACCGATAAAGGCAACGGAAAGATTCAGCTTGAAATACCTGAATTCAACCCTTTGAAAGATATTAAAGTACCCGGCCGTACAATGAAAGTGAACCTGAAGCTGATTGCCATCACTTCTCCCTTTAAAGGAGATCCGAAAGCGTGCAGTTCCTGTACAACGCAATTCAGCTTCGACTACAGCAGTAACCCTGTGCCTGCAAACACGTTTGCATTGCAAACCACTGCAGGTACAGGTGATATTGCTCTCGTAGTAATGTCTTTGGAATTTTATACATCCGGTGAGAAAGACTCACTGGTGAAAGATAAAAAATGGATGCCCGCTGCTGTAATGGCTTTTGGCAGACTAAAATGATTTGAAAAGATTTGTCCCTCCGAAAACTAACCGGCTTTGTTTACCTCTTTCAATTTCAATTTTAGTGTGTGAGGGCTGCCTTTTAAGGCGGCCCTTTTTTTATGCTTGGAAATTCTATTTAAAAAAAATTACTCAGCTCGCCAGGTATTATTAGCAGGCCTTATATCGGGGAAAAATTTTAATGGATCAATCGTTACCCATTTTAATTCTTCTTTTACAGGAATGCGTACCGTAAACTCTGCCGTGTTGTTCCAGATTTCAACCGGTAGCTTGAGCTGCCCTTTTTTACCACTGCGTGTTTCATAACCCAGGATTACGGGCATGGCCATCTGATTCAGGTTGATAAGGTTTACCAATGGTCCGGCAGCATCGTTGTTAACCGAAAGTATTGCCTGGTCTAATTTATAGTTTTCAATAAACCAGCCTTTCCAGAACCAGGCCAGGTCCTCACCGGCAGCATTTTCCATCGTACGGAAAAAATCCCAGGGCGTTGGATGTTTATAAGCCCATCGGTTGATATAAGTTCTGAAAGCATAATCAAATCTTTCTTCACCCAGGATATGGTTGCGCAGGATTTCTAAACCGAAGCCTGGCTTGTAATATAAAGCAATACCAATGTTCTCTTCTTTCATGGCATCCGGAGTATGCAGGATACTTTCAGTATTATCACCAAATAAGTAGCCCGCAATGTCAGAAGCCGCAACCGGTGGCGACTTGTATTCTCCATTGTTGAAATCATCATCAGCCAGTGAATTGATGAATGTATTGAAACCCTCATCCATCCAGCCATACCTTCTTTCATTGCTACCCACAATCATCGGGAACCAGGTATGTCCGAATTCATGATCAGTAACTCCAAAAAGACTTTCATTTTTTGCACCTGAGCCGCAGAATACGATGGCCGGATATTCCATACCACCTACATTGCTGGCAACATTCACAGCTACCGGGTACGGGTACTCGAACCAGCGGCGGCTGTAATTTTCTACACTTCCTTTCGTATATTCTGTACTTCTTCCCCAGCCTTCTTTGCCCGAACTTTCCGCCGGATATACACTCATGGCCAGGCATTTCTTTCCACTCGGTAAATTTATTTTAGCAGCATCCCAGATAAAAGATTTCGAACTGGCAAATGCAATATCTCTGGCATTGTTCAAACGGTAATGCCAGGTGAGTGTGGTCGCTTTTGGTCGTGATAATGGATCTTTCACTTCTTTTTCAGTGCGGATAAAAACAGTCTTATCACTATTACCCGCTTCCAGCATTCTCTTCTGTTGTTCGGGCGTAAGTACTTCGGTTGGATTGAGCAGTTCCCCTCCTGCAACCACAATATGACTTGCCGGAGCTGTTATCTTAAAATCAAAATCACCGTATTCGAGGTAAAATTCAGAAGGCCCGAGATAAGGATCGGTATTCCAGCCACGGATATCATCGTATACGCATAACCGTGGGTACCATTGTGCAATCGCATAGATCGCCCCGTTTTTGGACGGCAAGATGCCAAAACGATCAGCACCGTAATCAGGAATTTTATAGGAATATTCAATGGCAAAGCTGAGCTGGTCGCCATTTGCTTTGATCGGCCTGGGTAACCTGATCTGCATCCTGGTATCTGTTATGATATAATCGGCTAATGAACTATCAGAAAGCAGTTTTACTGAATTGAGTTTGTAACCACCATTGAAATTAAATTCCGAATCGCCATATCTGCTTCTTCCGGTTGCCGGCATACGGGCCTGTCCGCGACTTTTCGGATCGAACAGGTTCTGATCGAGTTGTAACCATAAATAAGAAAGTGCCTGCGGACTATTGTTTTTGTATTGAATAATCACGGTACCTCTGATCTCATTGTTCACATCATCCAATGTAATATTGAGCTCATAATTAACCTTGTTTTGCCAATAGTTGACACCGGGATCTCCGGTTACTGAACGGGTTGCCGATCCGTTGGATGGATAAAATAACGGGGAAAATAATTTATAGGGATCGTAGCTTGAATTACCGGCAGATATCCCTGTTTGAGCGTGGGTGCCATTTACTGTAATCAATGCAAAAAAGAAACAGATGATATTGCGCATTGGAGCATTATTTTTCCGAAGTTATAGAAAAGAAACGGGGGCTTGTTACCGGTTATAAATTTATTCCCAGCTTTTGAGCAGTTCAGCTGCTTCACGTTTGATGCGTGGATCATCTTCCGTTTTTACCGGTAAATTCTGGGCATGCTTAAGCATAGAGATGGCCTTTGCTTTTTCGTTGTTCTTTTTATATGCTTTGGCCAGTTCGAGATAGTTGAGTGCAAAATTCGGATTCAGGGCTTTTGCTTTTTCATAAGCTTCAATGGCCGCTTTGAAAGATGAAGCTGGCAATCCACCATAAAAAACTTTGGTGGCAGCCTTTTCGAGCATATTCAGGTTGCTCACTTCATAATTCCATTTGCCAATGATATGCCAGGCTTTAAAATTGGATGGATTGATTTTTACGGCTTTGTCGGCATGTGCTTTAATATCTTTTACAAAAGAAATTTTTTCTTTACCACTTTTCGTCAGCGCAACCCTGCCTGATGCGATGGCCATCACCACATGTGATTCATCTGATTCAGGATGATATTTTATGGCAATCTGCGCATAAGTCATCGCTGCATGATAATAACTGTCTCTGCTTTTATGATCTTTTTCCCTGTTACCGATCCTGCTGCAAAGCTCACTGCATTTGGTGAGTGTATATAAATTGAGTGGCTGGAGTTTGAGCGCCTCTTTGAAATTATGCAAAGCTGCCTTTTCATTGGGGATTGCTTCCAGCCGATCGGCTTCTTTTACCAGTTCATTAAAATCCTGAGCATATAAAGTATTGGTAAAAAAAATGATATTAATGAATATTACACAACAGAAAAATTTCCGGAAAATCGCAGGCACAACATCCAGTCCTTTCCTTGTTAAGCCGAAAGGCAGTGATATGTGAGGCACAGATTTCATTCTATAAAACTTTTTTCAAAAGATACGCCAACCTGTCCTGAAAAGTTAGCAATAGGCGGATTTAGTTTGTTAATGGTAATGTTAATTTTAGTAATACGCTGATCGGATGCATATATTGTATTCGTCATATTTTCTGCCAGGGTTTCCAGCAGGGCTTCAGGTTTTTTCATATAATCCCTGATGATGCTGTACACGGTAACATAATTAACCGTTTGATCCAGTTTACGGATGATCCCCTCCGTTTTAAATGCAATGTCGACCGATACTTCAAAACTTGCCCCTGCAATTTCCTCTTCCTGGTGAATGCCATGGTGCGCATGAAAGCGCAGGTTATGCAGGTGGATGGTGTACATTTTTCAGCAGTTTTTTATTGATATCAATGCAATCCTTTTTCTCCCAGGAATCTTTCGGCATCCAGTGCAGCCATACAGCCACTACCCGCTGCCGTTACTGCCTGACGATAAATTTTATCCTGCACATCACCCGATGCAAAAACACCTTCTACATTGGTTTTTGAAGTACCCGGGATGGTTTTGATATATCCAGTTTCATCCATTTCTAACCAGCCTTTAAAAATACCGCTGTTGGGTTCATGACCAATGGCTACAAAGAAAGCACTCACAGGAATATCCTGTTTTTCGTTGGTTTTATTGTTCAGAATACGAACAGCTTCCACTTTGCTTTCGCCCAATACATCATCTGTTTCTGAATTCCAGTAGATTTTGATGTTTTCTGTTTTCAACACACGTTCCTGCATCACTTTACTGGCACGCATCTGGTCTTTCCGGATGATCATGTGCACAGTGCTGCATAATTTAGACAAATACAAAGCTTCTTCCGCTGCAGTATCTCCTGCCCCAACGATGGCAACTTCTTTTCCTTTGAAAAAGAAACCATCACAAACTGCACAGGCACTTACACCATGACCGTTCAAGCGTTGTTCACCCGGCAATCCCAGCCATTTGGCCGAAGCACCGGTGCTGATGATCACGCTGTTGGCTTCAATCCATTTTTCCTCATCAATCTGCACTTTTAATGGATGCGTTGAAAAGTCAACTGCCGTGGCCAATCCATAACGGATATCCGTACCCATTCTTGCAGCCTGCTTTTCAAAATTGACCATCATATCCGGTCCCTGGATACCATCGGGATAACCGGGATAATTTTCAACTTCAGTAGTAATGGTGAGTTGTCCGCCGGGTTGAATTCCCTGGTACAATACCGGTTTGAGGTTTGCCCTTGATGCATAAATTGCTGCGGTATATCCTGCAGGTCCTGAGCCAATGATCAGGCATTTTATTTTTTCAGTTATCGTTTGTTCCATTGATTAAAAGCTTCTCTTCAGCTGATTGATTATATGAATGTAAGAATTTATTGAACGATTAAGGTACGGTACCAGGCCGCATATCCGCAGAAAGCACCCAGTGCACCATTGGAAATATTACCAATTACTTTATTGGGTTGAGAAAACGGATTGCCCACACTCTGAAAGGCGAATTCCCAGGTATTCCAGAAACGGTATGTGGGCCGGTCGATATTGCAGAATTTGAGTGTAACAGTATCTGATTTGAAAAAGAAATTCTCGTCCTCAGAAGGAGGATCATTCCTGTCGATCCCTTGTGGCAACTGCACTTCATAAGTAGTTCCGTCGAACACCTCATCGCTGTAAACGGAATTTTCTCCGGGGTACATCGGTTCGCTGTTGCGCTGGGTAAAGTAGCGAACATAGTTGCCTAAACCAGCCGGATCAGTAGCTTTCACCATCAATACCCTTTTATTGGTATCGGGATTCTGCGGTGCCTGTTTGAAATAAAATGAATCGGGAACTGTCTGGAGTGCAGGGATTCTTGTGGCAGCAGTGTATTCCTTTCCATCAGCAACAATCCGTAGCGTATAATCTGTACCGAAAGCGCCTTCAAATGCTGTAGACAGACTGGAGGAGTCAATGCCATAATAATAAGCTGTATAGCCTGGAATCAGATCATAAGCATATTCTTTTAACCGATGGGTTAATGTGCCGTTCGACATATACACTTCAGCATTTCTCACAAAAGAACCGGCCAGTAATTGCGGGGTTATCTGGCTGAAATAAGACTGACTGGTAGTAAGTACTACTACCGGTGCTCTGTTGTTTTCAATCTGTGCGTCAACCACCAGCACAGCTGCCGAATCATTGAGGTCGAAATTGATGTTTTTTTCGCAGGAAACGAGTAACATTAGACAGAATCCGCAAAGCCATTTGATCATAATGCAAATTTAAGATGTTTTAGCAGAAATTACCTTATACAACAAAGGCAGCCTTTAAAGGTTGCCTTTGTTGTGCATTATGTGCTTTAGATCGTTTTTTGCTGTTTTTTACCTGATTATGGTAATAATGGAGGCATCTGCCAGTTTACCGTTGATCAGTAAGGTGCAGGTATAAGAGCCCTGTACCAGTTCTCCGGCCTGGAGTGTGACCATTGATTTACCGGGATTGGCAGCCAGATTAATTTTTTTATAAGCTTTTCCATTTATGTCTGATATAAGCATCTGGGCAGAAAGTACATCTGCCGGAAGCATATAATTGATAATGGTGGAAACTGCAAAGGGATTCGGTTGATTGTTGAGTATAAGTCCGGTTTTAACAATAGCCGTATTTTCTTTTTCAGTCTTTGAAAACTGGTTCAGCTGTTGTTCGAGTATGGTGAGACGTTCGGTTAATTTTTCAATCACGGAACTGTATTTATCTTCAAGTTCCTGTACGGCTTTGATCAATGGAACCGTTAACTCACCGTAACGGATACCCCAGAATTCACCATTCTTATCTACCCCGCTGAAAGCTTCTCCTTCTTTTTTGGCCGATTCCTCTACTTCCTGTGCAATCAAACCTGTATAGATGATCCCTTTTTGTCCGGCAGCCTTGTACTCATAGTTAACCGGATTGAGCGACAGGATAAAGTTGAGTCCGAGTTTACTTTTATTGATATTGGTTTTGAGCCGGCGATCACTGAAGGTAGTCCAACCCACTTGTCCACCTATGGAAGTTACCTGGGTATTGCCAACCAATACTTTGTTACTGGCATCAACTCTTGCAAAATAACCGATGGCCATTGCATTGGTTAAATTAGTTGCAGTAGCATCAGTATTTGCGCCTAAGAAAGTACAGTTTGTATAGGCGTTTTGATTTAATGCAGCGTAAAACCCAACTGCAACATTTGATTCAGATGTTGTTGCCAGTCCAAGGGTAGCAAATCCCAGGCTGGTATTAGAGTTCCCAGCTATCGCGGATTGCATAGCAGTATTGCCAATTGCCGTATTAGCATAGCCTGTGGCATTATTTAACATAGAGTTTGTTCCGATTGAAATATTAGAATAGCCTGTAGTATTATTCTGCAGTGCAAAAGCACCCAATGCACTGTTTAAATAACCGGTTGTATTATTGTATAATGCATAACTACCAATTCCTGTATTCTGATTACCGGATACATTGAAATACAATGCATCATTTCCAACAGCAACATTATTTAAACCTGTTGTATTGGTAAACATGGCTCTTCTTCCTACAGCTGTGTTCCAGCTGGCACTGGTATTATTGCGTAGTGACTGAGACCCTACAGAAGTATTGCCGATTCCATTAATATTTGAAGTTAAACCTTCCCAGCCAATGGATGTATTGTGCTGTCCGGTTGTATTTGATTGCAAACCATAAGCTCCAACAGCAGTATTATTGAAACCGTTTACATTGGAGAGCAAAGCCTGAAATCCCAGACCTGTATTTTCACCGCCACTGGTATTTGAAAAAAGAGATTTTTTGCCCACAGCAGTATTGTTATTGCCTGTTGTATTGGTATACAAAGACTGATGGCCGATTGAAACATTTGAATTGCCAGTGGTTAAGCTATATAAAGACTGATGACCCAATGAACTATTCATAAAACCTGATGTACTGTTTCTTTGAGATTCGGAACCGATTGCTGTATTCTGGTAGCCTGTCGTATTCAGGTAAAGGCTGTTGTATCCGAAAGCAGCATTATAACTGGCTGTAGTATTATTATATAAAGAGGATTTGCCCATGGCTGTATTGTATGATCCAGTAGTATTGTTATACAATCCATTAACACCGGATGCACTGTTGTTTGACCCGGTTGAGTTTTTAAATAAAGCATTGTTGCCAAATCCTGCATTAGAACTCCCGCTATTAGATAAACCTAAAGCAAAAGTTCCTACACCGGTTACCAATGTTCCGGTATTGCCTGCCCCTGCTCCTGCGCCGGCAAAATAAGTTTGTGCAGCAGCATTGAAATGAGATAGTGTAACCCATGCCGTTAGTATTATTGCAAATACTTTAGATAGCTTTTTCATGTATTTTATTTTTGATGGTGAATATTTTAACCAGGTAAAACCTTATGTTATTAATAATGATTCTGGACGGAAAAAATGTTATTGTATAATTACCGGAATCGTTTTTAGTGTTTTACTTTCCAATGATATTTCCAAAGTGTATCGACCAGATGCTTTCACCTGCCGGATGTTTAGTTTTTTAAAATCATTGCTGCCACTGTGTTGTACGGGCTGCTGGAATATTCTTTTTCCTTCTGCATTGAACAAGCTGGCCTGGTAAGTAGCGGCTTTCATATTCGTGAAATGCAATTGTATAGTGCCATTTGTAACCGGGTTAGGATAAACAAGCAAGTCTCCATTATTAGTACAATTGGTTGATCTGATGATCTCACTGTATTGAATAGTGCCTGAGTAGTCATTGCTCCGGATGCGGAAGTATTGAAAGTCTGAAGCTGTTTGATCAAGCCGGAATTTATAGGTTTTGATTAATGAAGCAGAAGCGTCTGTTGGTACACTTGCGATACTGGTGAAATGACGACCGTCTGCCGATTGTTCAATTTCATAATTGCGGATATTGATTTCATTGGATATGGTAAATGTAATTTCCTGCCTGTTGTCTTTACATATGGTGGTCACCTGTTCAAAACTAACCGGAACGGGCCCTGCAGAAATATTGTTAAATACAATGATGAATCTGCTCAGTCCGGAAGAAGAAGTATCTGACGTCACCGTAAAAGTATACCGGCTGGTATCCGTTAACGGTAGTATGGTATTTGTGTGCAGAAATTTGTCTATCAAGGTTGCCTGTAAACCTGGTCTGTTTATTTGTTCCGGGATTATTTCCAGTTTGTAATTTCTTTGTTGAAGCTGGTTGAGTGCAATAAATAAACTGTCATCTGCAAGAATGGGTTTATGCGCTTCGATGGCCAGTAATTTTCCATCCCGCCATAAACCAATGTTCTGATTGTCGTTTGGTTTTTTGCCGGCATCTATATTGTCGAGCCCATTGTTTGCTGATTCGTCAAAAACAGCCAGCGTTCCATCAGCATTGGTTTCTGTGCCGGAGTTGCCTATTCTCACCAGGTTGATTCTGAGGGAAGGAATGTTGTTGTTACTGCTGCGGAACACATCTGAAGCACTGCCATCTGTTTTATCGTTTTCCTCAAAGATGAGCGTGCCGGCAATGCCCGATCCTTCCACAAAGAATGCATAGCCCGATTGAATCTGCTGATTTAATGAAGCAGAAGCCGGCAAAGGTGCTGCCACATACAAAGCCCCCACTTTCGTAAATGTGACATAACCTCCATAGCCGTAACTTCCGGAGCGGGAAGGATCCCACAGGGTAAATTTATTGCCGACATTGGTTTTGGTTAACTGATCGAAATCAATGGCTGAGGCATAAGGATTGCCGACCAGGGTAAAGCCAGTTGCGGCTACACTCATTGGTTGAGATCCTGTTTTAATAGTGCCGCGGCTACGCAATACCGTATTGTCTACTGCACCCAGGTTGTTCAGTGAAAGATCATAAGCCCTTGAACCATGCAGGAACAGGAAATAACCAGGCCGGTAGTTTAAGGTTAACGAATTGGTATTCGGAATACCTGTGAGGCTGTTGGTGACAGGGTTGTATTCCAGCATGGAAGGATTATTGGTATTGGTATAATCAAACCCACTGCCGGTTTGCGGACCAGAAATATGTGTTCCAAATCCAGGGTATAAATTGGAGTTGGTAAGTGTAAGGTTGGTTTGATTTTCCTGCCAGTCGGCTTTGATGGATTGATAAGCATTTACGGGTGCAGTTAGTAAGCGCCATGCTTTGTGTGCCGGAATAAATCGTTCAATTTCGAACTTACCGGTACCTGTATACGCAAATCCGGCTCCACTATGTACGGTATCAATTCTGGCAGTTGCAGTACTGGTAGATTTCAACGTGATGGTATCATTGTTGAGTGTGATGGTGCCATTACGGGCGGTTAAAGCGCCGGTGATTCCAAAAGATTTATCAAGTGTAACTCCGGAAGGGTTATCAACTTCAAGGTTATGCATGGCCGTTATACTACCCTGTGTACCTGGAAAAACCTGGGCACTGGAATTGCCTTTCATGACCCAGGTGCCGTTGTTGGAAATGGCAGCACCGTTATTGGTATAAGTGCCATAAATGTTTAGACGGCTGGTACCCGCTAACGTTATACTGGTATTGTTTCCGAGTAATATGTTTTTTACTGCATTATCAAAACCTGAATTAATCGCCGGGTTATTTGGAGTAACGGGTATGTTTACATTCGTAGAATCGGCGGGAATATAACCACCGCACCAGTTGATCTTGTCATTCCAGTTGGTATTGATTCCTTTCCAGGTGCTGCTGGTAAGATCAATGTCCTGTTTTTCAAAAGCACCCAGGTCTACTGTGGTAAATCGGATCCTGTTTAAACTGTCTGCATCATTGTTAATATCAACCGGAATGAATGTGTTGTTACCGGCATTCAATCCCGGACTGCATGCCTGGAGCCGGTAATCTCCCAGTATTGTTGGAGCTGCAGCAGCTGGCTGAGGCAAATTGAATTGCGGATCCAGAGTTATAATATCTGTACCCGAGCTATATCCATTTTCAATGATTGATTGCCTGATTTCAGTATTGCCCGTAAGTGGATATATGGCATGGCCGGTAACATTCGCTGTGTTTCCCCAGATGATGCTGTTTTTTAATTTTAATGGATAAGTCAGGGAATTTTCAAAAATCCCCCCACCTGTATTAGCTTTATTGCCTGCAATCGTAGTGTTAACGACATTGAGTGAAGAGCTGTTTACATACAATGCTCCGCCGAAACTTCCTTCATTGCCTGTTAGCACTGTATTGGTCAGTTTACCGGTAGAAAGGTTATTGTAATGAATGGCTCCGCCATCGGTTCCTTTGTTGTGTTGAAAATAACTATTGGAAACATTCAGGTTTGAACTGGCATTATACAAGGCGCCACCATCGCCTACAGACCTGTTCCTGGTAAAACTGCAATGAGCAATATCAATATTTGATGAGGCTGCGTACAAGGCTCCACCCTGTAAGTAGGCGGTATTGTTTGCAAAACTGCAGTTTGATAGTGTACCCGTTGACGATAGTATGGCCAGGCCACCACCATAATTCCTGTTTATATTCAATCCGTTTACAGTGATGGGATTGATCTGGTCGTAGGTGTTGCCTTTTTCGATGGTGAACCCATCTATCAAAGGATTGCCCGTTAAACCTGCACCAATCAACACATGATAATTATTATCGGTACTGTCGTTGATCACACCCCTGTCGCCACTCATGATGGTTGGGTTGGCGTTTATATTCCTGTTACTGATGGAAGTTTCACCTCCAGCAAAACCCCCATATATTTTTACGTCATTAGCCAAAACGAAAGCATCATCCTTCCCTGGTATATGACAAATTGAGTTCTTATAAATATCGGCGGCATTGTAAATGGGTTTGTAGGTTCCTTTGGCTACCCATATTTCTTTAACATCTGTATTTTCTCTGGCTTCTTTCATGGCATCTGCCAGTTGTGCAACGGCAGTATTCCAGCTGCTGCCATCTCCGGGGAAAAAGTTTTTGGAACTATCCACGTATACGATACCGTTAGCATTCGGTTTAGCCAGGTGTGTTTCATAGGCACCCATATCAACTGTACCATAAGCGATGCGTTTATTGCTGTCGAGATCATGTGTAAGTGCGGGTGGAATAATGGCGTTGTTTCCGGCATTGATTCCCGGACTGCATTTCTGCAATCTGTAGTCACCGATGCTGAAAGGGGCTGCTGTTCCAGGAATGCCACTCATAAATACGGCACTTGCACTTGTATTACCAGTACCTGCCATGCCGCCCTGGATCAGGCTATAGGTTGCATTAATACTGGGGGCAGCTAATATAATAGGCCCGTTATTCAGATCTATTACACTGTTTTGGATATTCAAAGTGCCGGTTGATACCATAATAGCAGGACCGGGGTTAACACTTTTATTGGCAGCAATGGTGCAATTGTTAACATCGTAACTTGTTCCATTGTCAAAATGAATAGCTCCTGCCGAGGAAGCCGAATAATTACCGGAAAACACACAATTCCTGATCTCATTGGGACGATGACAACATATTCCGCCTCCGAAATTCGATACTGAATTTCCCCTGAAACTGCAATTGACAATAGTGGAAGCAAAAGACCCGTTTATAATATGTACGCCTCCTCCATTTTGAGCGCTATTATTGCTGAAGTCGCAGTTAAATAAGTTTACAGAAGCTGCTCCTGCGTTGGCAATTCCTCCCCCCTGTATAGTGGCTGTATTGGATTTAAATCGGCTATGCTTAACAGTTAGTACGGATGAATTTTCGTTAAATACTGCTCCCCCATCGGCCAGAGCTGTATTGTTGCTGAACTCACATTCCTCGATTATTAAGTTTCCGGAAACGCTGAAGATAGCTCCTCCATTAACCGTTGCAGTATTTCCTGTAAACCCGCAATATTGAATGGCTGCCGTGCCATTCACGAAGATAGCACCTCCATTATTATTTGAAATGTTTCCTGTAAACTGGCAATATTGAATGGCTGCCGTGCCATTCACTTGGTTAACAGCCCCACCTAACCCGTTTGTATAATTGTTACTGAATAAGCAATCAGATATTATTGGATTTGCATTGACATTTTCCATAGCTCCGGATCCGTTGCCATAGGCATTGGTGACTGTGAATCCATTTAGTACAGTTGTTCCAATGGTATTATTATTTATAATAATATTGAAACAATTATCAGTATTTAATGCTGCGGAATTGATATTGCCATCGAGTACCGTTGTATTCAGTAAGAAGTTCCTGCCACTGGTATCTGTTTCTCCGCCGGCGAATCCACCATAGAGTTTCAGGTTATCCACCAACACAAATGCATTGTTGCGGTTGGTTAAGTTGCAATCCAGGTTTCTGTAATTCCTGTTGTATTTTGGAAAGTAATCGCCTTTGGCTACCCATACCTGTTCGATTGCCGTATTGTATTTAGCCGCTACCAGAGCATCAGATAATTCAGCAACGGCATTGTTCCAACTGCTTCCGTTTCCGTTTTTTGTGTAATCAACATATACGATTCCATTGGCATCCGGTACTGCCAGTTCCAGTGGAAGTTCATATGCGCCCATATCTACAACCCCATAATGAATGCGCTGATAAGCCAGCAAATCATTTGTAATGCCAACGGGTATTGCTGTATTATTTCCTCCATTCAGGGCCGGACTACATTTCTGCAGTTGATAGTTTCCACCGTTCGTTGGAGCGGAAGCAGCTGCAAGCGGACTTACAAAAAGCGGGTCTGCGTTTACGTTAGCAGTTCCTGCAAAACCACCCTGAATTAATGTGTAACTTATAGATGGAGCAGAACCAGAATTATAAATTGAATTCGTTGTAGCCGGTACTGCAGCATTGCCATATATAATACAATTCTGAATTACCGGATCTGAGGAGCCATTGCCGATGCCGCCAGCCTGTGTGGTTGCTTCATTTCCGGCAATGGTACAATTGGTGATAGTTGCATGAGAAAAAGCATTCCAGATGCCACCTCCGGCTTGTGCCAGGTTTCCACTGATTAAACAGTTCGTAGCGCTGAAGGGAGAATTATTGGCATAAATACCACCCCCTGAATTACCGGATTCGTTTGCCGAAATTTTTACATTCTCTATCGTCATGATACCTGTACTGTAATTGGCTATTCCACCACCGTTAGCAACTGCATCATTGGTTGTGATTGAACCATTGAAGAAAGTTGGAGCATCAGTACCGTTAAGATAAATACCACCTCCTTCTGTTGCAGCACTGTTCTGTGACACGGTGCAGGAATCGAATTCTGAACTACTGGTGCTTAGAAACAAGCCTCCACCGTCGCCCGAACTGGAATTGCGTAAAAAACTGCATTTAAAATACCGGCTGCCAGATGACGATGTATTTTCATAAAGACCTCCTCCATCGATAATCGCATTGTTCTGATTGATGGTACAGTAATTGAAATCTGTTACAGCATTTCTTTTATAAATGCCACCACCCAGGCGGGGATTAATGGAAACACCGTTCACGGTAATACTAGCTGTTATTAACGAAGCATTGGCATTTCCCCTGGTGATCGTAACGCCATCCAATAATGTGAGCGCCCCGGATATACCGGCGCTTACAACAACATGATAACAATTGTCGGTAGTAACCCCCACCGTTCCTATATCGCCACTTAATAAAACCAGGTTGGCAGTAATATTTCTTTGTGTGAGCAAGGTTTCTGTTCCTGTAAATCCGCCGTATATTTTTACATTATTCTTTAAAACAAAAGCATTGTTCCGATCGGTTGGAGTAATAACTGTTACCGCATCGGCACGCCGGTTAGGTTTATAACTACCAGTTGCAATCCAGATTTCATCACCGGCAGAAGCTGCATTGATCACAGCCTGCAGATCATTACTGGCAGTTGCCCAGGATGTATAAGGAGCAGTGCCGGCTCCACCGGTTTTTACATAATGAATTACTGCAAATCCATCTTTAAAGCTGATAAGCAGAAAAAAACTAATGAGGGAAAATTTTACCAGTAGCAGAAAGTGCTTCATTGTTTCCTAATTGAAACTTAAAGCTATCTGCTACCTGCAGGTAAATGAATACCCCAATGGGTGAATTTAGGGGGATTGATAATGTTTAGAGGAAATTAATCTTCACTGAGGATCGGTCCGCTGGCCGGGGAATACAGATACCTGAAAGTTAAATCAAAGGGGTGTTGCGGATCTATGTAACAGGTGCCATTGCAGAAGCCTTCATATTCATCATTTCGAACAGGATCATTAATGATTCCTGTTGCAGGTAATGTATTGCCAGTAATATGAGAAAAATGAAAAATGCCTGGCAGATACACGTCATCGTTATCAAAGTCGGGCCATGAAGGCATTGATTTAGCAGATTGCATCGCCAGGTGTAACTGAAGTATGCTTTCAGTAAAAGCAGTGAAATGCAGTTGTTGTTCGGGATATCCCAAAGGTTGTAACTTTTCTAAGTTTCTGTCGAGCGTATTGTTGAAAACCTGTTCAATGAATGACCAGTGCCTGGCAATACTCTTATTATCTGATTCCAGCATCCACATACAGAAGATATATTCAGTGTCGGAATCTGTTAAATTAAATATCCAGTCTGGAGTGATGGTATTGCGTTCAATATCATAATCTCTTTCCGGAGCAGCACCGAAAAACGGAGCCGGCGCAATGCTGATTCTTTTTCCCTGTCCACTCACACCCACCGCACAGAGATGCGTTTGGGCATACAATCCATCAGCGCCAATAGCATCGGGCGGAAGCGTACCTTTAATCCTCCTTATCCAAACAGACATCTTTCTGGACATATTTATTGATTTCGTGTTTTAATAACTAAACCTGAAAAGCTTTCAGCAACAATAATTGCTGAAACTGAGAAACCCATGATCATTTTGGTTTTGAAAAAGCTTCTATCTGCGCAGCTTTCTGCAAAGCTTCTGCCCTGCTGTTTACATGCAGTTTCTTATAGATATGTTTTACATGCGTTCTCACGGTATCGTAACTGATGAATATGGTATCTGCAATGGTTTTATAATCCATTCCTTGTGTCATGAGCGACAGAATTTCTTTTTCACGATTGGAAAGCTGGTGTTCCAGATCGTCTTCCCTGAAAATTTTCAGACTGGTTTGTGTAAAAAATGCCAGTGCTTTTTTGGCAACACTTACATTCATACTGGCTCCACCATTGTATACTTCAGAAACGGCCTCGAGGTATTTATTGGGTGGATCATTTTTTAAAATATAACCTGAAGCCCCGGCACAAAGTGCTTTGAAAATTTTTTCGCTGTCGTTGAATACGGTTTGAATGATGATACGGATACCCGGAAACTCTTTGCTCAGCAACTGTGTAGCCTGTATGCCATCAGTACCAGGCATTTCAATATCCATTAAAACCACATCTGGTTTAGAACGATTGACTTTGTCGATACAATTGTTTGCATCAGGGAAAGTGCCACAGCAATTAAATCCAGGAGTACCGTTCAGGATTGTTTCCAAAGCTCCTCTTACAAGCGTATTGTCCTCAAATATTGCAACATTGATGTCCATATAAGGCTAAATTCGGTTTTAAAGCTTTGAACAACGGTACCTCATTGAGGTAATTTCAGTGATAGCCGGATGGATGTTCCGTTACCGGGACCTCCCGTGATCAAACAGGAAGCATTCAGCTCTTCAGCCCTTGAATAAATATTTTTTAATCCATTTCCCTGTTTCACATTCGCTGAATCAAATCCTTTTCCATTATCTGAAATACTTAATACAATACTTTCATTTGTCATTTCAGCATGAAGTGACAAAACACTTGCATTGCTGTACTTTACTGCATTGTTGATCGCTTCTTTAAATATAAGGTAAATATTTCTCCTTGTTTCTGAATTCAATGAAAAGCCTTTTTCCAAAGAACTGAAATCAGAATTCAATTGAATGTTTTTTACAGCTGTCATCTGAAAGGCATATTCTTCCAGGCGGTGCAGAAGTTTTTTCATTTCATCCTGATCGGGATTGGTGAGCCAGACGATGTCATTCAGTTTGTTCACCATTTCACTCGCACTTTCCTGTATGATATTCAGTGAATTTTTCGCTTGTAACAATTGTTCATTTTTCAGTTGGTCTTTACTGAGGTGACTGTACATGGCAATGCCGCTGAGGGTAGCTCCTACTTCATCGTGCAGGTCCTGACTGATTCTGAAACGTTCATCCAGTAAATCCTGTTGTGCTTTCAGTTTCTGATCATGAATCTGATTGGCTCTCCGCTTTAAAGTTGAAATGGTTTTGAAGATCAGATAAATCAGCGATAATATCATCTGAGGTAACGCTCCGAATGCAAGAATCAAAGGATGCAACAAATAATTAAAAGGGATAAAGCCCAGTTCAAGTGCTGTAAAGAAAACAGCCATTATAAAAAATGAAGTAAATATGGCAAAGAACCACCAGTATTTTTTTCCTATACGTATACTTTTGAATAAAGAAATAAACAATAGTACAGCAAAACAAAGGAGTATTAAAAGATAAGGGAAGGCTAATAATAAAGGGTATTTTATTATATTGAAATAACCTGCATAAAACAAAAATCCGGAAGCACCAGAAGCTGCATATAGTATGGCAATGCTGATGATAAAATAATATAGAAGCCTGTTTGTGTGAATTATATTCAATACAAGGGAACTGAAGATGAGCAAAGAAGCGGTACTGATACTACCAAAGAAAACTGCTGCATTTTCTTCCAAACCGGGAAGATCAGACCATAAATACATCGAACCAAAACCTGTAGCTGCCAGTGTATAGAATAACCCAAAAAAAATGTATATAAAAAACCAGGTAATTTCTTTTGAAGGGAAAAACAGCAGTACATAGGCAGCTGCAAGAAAAATGATGAAAACAAGTGTAATAACTATCAGCATTATCCTATCCGGCCATTCGGGTTGTTCCGTTGGTAATCTGTACAATGAAGGAGTAATGGTAATTCCGATTCCCTGCCGGATAGTTTTAATATAGATGGTAACGGTTTCGCCTGAACGCAGTATAAAGGGAATGGAGAATAGCCGGTCTCTGCTTGCTCTCATTTCCAATGGTACAAGGCTGCCGGTAGGTTTGCTCGAATCCAAAGACAATCCTGATTGAATGTACATTTTAATGAATCCTGCCTGGATATTATTAAAATACCATTTCAGGGTACAATCTACCTTATCAGAATTGGTAAGCGTAGTGGCAACCCAGTGCGTTTCACCAGGTGATAACCAGAATGCCTTCCTTTGCATTGTTTCCCATTTGCCTTCCTGATTGCCTGTTTCAATAAAATTGTTTCCTGTTCTGTGAACACTGTATGATCCGATGTATGCATGATTAAATGAAGAATCAACAATTATTTCGGTGCTTTTTTGACAAAAAGTAAGCAAAGGGAAAAGCAAAAGAAAGAGAGTGTTCCTGATTTTTTTTTCATGCATAGTTTCGTAATTGAACTTTGAATGCTATTTGCCAATAATTCGCTTTACTACTTTATTATGTAACTCAGGATATAACCTTTCCGGATAATCGTGATGTAAAAGGGAGTGAATTAATTTTTATAATAACGGTCGTGCCATTTTCTTTCGCACTGATAATTTCGAATGCAGCACCGATATTAGTTGCACGTTTCCGCATATTGTTAAGGCCATTGCCTTCTTTGATAAATGCCGGATCAAAACCAACTCCATCATCGTTAACAGATAATTCAACAATGTTGTACGAAAATTTATACCCAAGATTTATACTTTTCCCTTTACTGTATTTGGCTGCATTGTTAATCGCTTCTTTCAGGCACAGGTAGATTTCATAGCTCTGTTCTTCTGTTAATTTGAAATTAGCCGATGTGATATTGGAGGGGAAGTTGAATTTAATCTGCATCGCTTCACAGATGTTATGACCAAATTCAATCAGTTTTTCCATCAGTATTTCAAATGAATGCTGGTGGGGTTGCACGGCCCATACCAATCCTTTAAGGTTCTCAACAATATTGGTTACCGATTGACGGATTACCAGCAATGAATTGTTTACTTTTTCAAAGTCGCCTTTATCGAGAGCATTCGTTGCCATATGGCTGTACATGGAAACGCCGCTGAGCGTGCTTCCTATATCATCGTGTAATTCACCCGAAATCCTGTTACGCAGTTTTTCAACAGCTAACTGGGATTGAAGTTTTTCTACTGAAAGTTGTTTTTCATTTTCATTCCATCTCCTGAGCAGCGCCAACTGGAAAATCAGGATATCGATGAGCATTCCGATTCTCATAATGGCCAGTGGATATTCATCAAAGATGATGTAACGGTATCCGGCATTGTAACGGATGGTAAACAGGATGGTTAAGGCAGTGCAGGCAAATATTACCAGCATGCCGTTAATGATAAGAGACTTATATCCCTTTTTACGGAAGTTCAACAGAAAGATTAAGGTCACAAATGGAGTATTCACCAGGTGTGCAGCATAAAAAATGATGTTCGAATTCCAACCAAATGAATTGAATATCACAAAAACCAAATAGAAGACCGGAACGGCAATAACTGTTACCCGGAAGAGCTTTTTCAAAACCGGGTGTTCATCCATTGAATCTTTGAAAATTTCTTTCAGGAATAAAGCATATGTGAGAAACAGCAAAAGGATCACCGCAAAATTTCCGTATAAATAAACCGGCGAATTGAAAACGATGTGGTAATCAATTCCAAAAAACAATCCCGGCGCATTTACACTGAAGTAAGTTGCACCAAATAAATTAAGCAAAGAATAATACAACGTATCCTTTCTGCCGGAAATAAAATAAACCATTCCAAAGAAGATTACCTGGAAAAGCATGGCACCTTCAAAAAAGAGATAAAACAGTTTTATTCCCGACATAATGCTATTGTATCATTTTTTTCAGCACTCCATGATTGATCGGCAGACCAATTAAGGATACTGTATTGCTGTGGTCCTTGTGAATACAGCTTTCGATTCGTTAAATTAAGCAGAATTGTTATGCTTTTACCTTCAGGAATGGGTGATTTTTGGTATACCCCAATCCGGGGCATTAAAAAAGCCTCCCGTTTGGAGGGGAGGCTTTCAATATCTGTTGTTTAGATGGATTATCCTAGATATGCTTTCAAAGCACCGCTGTAACGGGCTTTCTGCAGGCGTTTGATGGCCCTTTCTTTGATCTGGCGGATACGCTCTTTCGTTAGATCGTATTTCTGACCAATCTGTTCGATGGTAACGCCGTTTTCGCCGTCGAGACCGAAATAAGCATTTACAATTTCTGCTTCTCTCGGACTGAGAGATTTCAATACACGACGGATTTCATTTTTCAATGAATCGTGCATAACATCTTCATCGGTTTCATCGCCACCTTTCAGCAGGTCACCCATGGCAACATCTTCTGCTTCGTGTACGGGTGCATCCAGTGAGGTATGACGGGTATTGCTCTGGAAAATGTTGTTGATTTCTGTTTCACTCATTTCCAGCAATTCTGCCAGCTCTTCAGTTGAAGGCTCCCTTTCATGCTCCTGCTCAAAAGCCATATAAGCTTTGTTCGCTTTGTTGTATGTACCGATTTTGTTCTGTGGCAAACGCACCAGCCTTCCCTGCTCGGCCAAAGCCTGAAGGATTGACTGACGGATCCACCATACAGCGTAAGAGATAAATTTAAAACCCTTCGTTTCATCGAAACGCTGGGCTGCTTTGATCAAACCAAGGTTACCTTCGTTGATCAGATCACTCAGCGACAATCCCTGGTGCTGGTACTGTTTCGCAACAGAAACCACGAACCTGAGGTTGGCCTGAACGAGTTTGTCGAGGGCACGTTGATCTCCCATTTTAATTTTTTGGGCCAGGATGGTCTCCTCTTCAGGAGTGATCATGGAGATCTTTGAAATTTCCTGCAGATATTTCTCAACTGCTTGTGAGTCGCGGTTGGTAATCTGTGTAGCGATTTTAAGTTGCCTCATTGTATAGTATTAAGTTCAGAATAATAACAGCTTAATGACAGTTTAGGTTGGGGAAAAGTTGCAAATGAAACAAAAAAACGAGTAATTCGTTCCTTACAAGACTATTTGCAAAGGTAGTACCCAATTTCTGCATTTCATAGTAGTTAGACGAAAAAAAGGCAAAATGTGAATAACTGAGGTGAAATTTAACGTTTTGTGGATAGCCAGCCAGCCTCCGGCGTTCAATTTTTCCACAGGCATCCGTTGCCAATGCTTATTTTTGTTATATGATAACCGACTTACGTTCAGATACTTTTACCAAACCTTCCCCTCTGATGCTGGAGGCTATGATGAAAGCAGCTGTTGGAGACGATGTTTTCGGGGAAGATCCAACGGTTAATCAGCTCGAAGCTTTCGGAGCTGAAATCTTCGGCATGGAGGCGGCACTATTTTGCCCAAGTGGTACCATGACGAACCAGATTGCCATCAAATGTCACACTCAACCCGGCAATGAAATCATCTGCGATAAATTAAGCCATGTTTACATATATGAAGGTGGAGGAATTGCTTTCAACAGCAGTTGCCAGGTAAAACCACTGGAAGGCGATCGGGGCAGGATCAATGCCGACCAGGTGAAGGAAGCCATTAATCCGGATGATATTCACCGACCGGTAACCCGACTGGTTTCATTGGAAAATACCGCAAATCGCGGCGGTGGAAGTTGTTATGAATTTGCTGAATTTCAAAATATTAAGTCTGTTTGCCTGAATAATAACTTGAAATTGCATTTAGATGGTGCCCGACTCTTCAATGCCATTGTTCGCAACCAGGAAAATCCCAAAAATTACGGTGAAATATTCGACAGTATTTCTGTTTGTCTGAGTAAAGGATTAGGCACACCAGTGGGAAGTCTGCTCCTTGGCGACCGTGATTTCATCAAACAAGCCCGTAGGGTAAGAAAGGTCATGGGCGGCGGAATGCGACAGGCCGGTTACCTGGCAGCGGCAGGTATTTATGCATTGGAGCATAATGTTCTGAGGTTAGCCAAAGATCACCTGCATGCAAAAATGATCGGTGAAGCTTTGATCAAAAAGGATTTCATTGGTAAGATATTTCCCATCGAAACCAATATCCTGATCTTTGAAGTGTTGGGTAGTTATAGCGCCGCATCTTTTGCCGCCTACATGAAGGAACTTGATATTTTATGTATCGCCATCTCTCCTACCCAGATCAGGATGGTGACTCATCTCGACGTAACGGAAGCTATGATTGACCGACTGATCTCCATCATTGCAAAAATGTAAACCCATTATAAACTGAAACCTAAACTTTTTAAAATTTCCTGATGTTTCCCAAAATCAACCCCACTGCTACTCCCGAATGGAAAGCATTAACCGAACAATACAGTGCAGTAAAGGATACGCCTATACGCCAGTTGTTTGCCGATGATCCGGATCGTTTCAATCAATATCATATTCAACTGGAGGACATCCTGTTCGATTATTCAAAGAATAACCTGAACGCACAAACGAAGGACCTCCTCATCAGGCTGGCACATGCCTGTAAATTACCGGAAGCCATCCAGGCCATGTTCAGTGGAGAGAAAATCAATGGAACCGAAAACAGGGCTGTGTTGCATACCGCACTCCGTAATTTTTCTGGACTACCTGTTAGTACCGACGGTAAAGATGTAATGCCCGATATTCAGAAAGTACAGGCACAGATGAAAAGCTTCTGCAGCAAAGTGCATGATGGCAGTTGGAAAGGATATACCGGAAAGAAAATCCGTTATATCGTGAACATCGGAATCGGTGGTAGTGACCTCGGGCCGGTAATGGTAACCGAAGCGCTGAAGCCATACCAGCGGGAAGGCATAGACGCTTTTTTTGTGAGCAATGTGGATGGAACGCATATTGCAGAAACGCTGAAAAAAATCAAGGCCGATGAAACCCTTTTCCTCATTGCCAGTAAAACATTCACCACACAGGAAACGATGACCAATGCACACAGTGCAAGGGAATGGTTCCTCAGTCAGGGTGCTACCGAGAAAGATATAGCGCTTCATTTTGTGGCACTGAGCACCAATGAAGCGGAAGTGAAAAAGTTCGGCATTGATACCGCCAATATGTTCGAATTCTGGGATTGGGTTGGCGGTCGATATAGTCTTTGGAGTGCAATCGGATTGTCTATTGCGCTTACCATCGGGTATGAAAATTTTGAACAATTATTGCAAGGGGCCTATTCAGCTGATAAGCATTTCAGGGAAACGCCTTTTCAGGATAATATTCCTGTTTTGATGGCACTGATCGGAATCTGGTACCGGAATTTTTATCATACCGCTACAGAAGCCATCCTGCCTTACGATCAGTACCTGCATCGTTTTGCCGCTTATTTCCAACAGGGGAATATGGAAAGCAATGGAAAGTACATCGATCGCAACGGAGAGAAAGTACAATATTCTACCGGGCCTATCATCTGGGGGGAACCAGGTACGAATGGACAGCATGCTTTTTATCAACTGATTCACCAGGGCACCGAAATCATCCCTTGTGATTTTATTGTAGCAGCCCGTTCACACAATCCGATCGGTGATCACCAGGACAAACTGATCAGCAACTTCTTTGCACAAACAGAGGCACTGATGAACGGAACAGCACATGAAAATCCATACAGAGTTTTTGAAGGCAACCGCCCAACCAATTCAATCCTGGTAAAAGAAATTACCCCTTATACACTCGGACAATTGATTGCCTGTTACGAACATAAAATATTTGTTCAGGGCGTGATCTGGAATATCTACAGCTTTGATCAATGGGGTGTTGAACTGGGAAAAATCCTTGCCAATAAAATTCTGCCTGAGTTATCGGGAAATGATGCTGTATCGACACATGATGGCTCAACCAACGGATTGATCAATGCCTATAAAGCAATGCGTTCAAAATAGATTCGCATTTTTAATACTCATCAAAAGAAAAGAGCCCTCAAACAGAAGGCTCTTTTCTTTTTTATTTTTGATTTATTATTTTTTACTTTCTATTACCATTTGTCTACTTCTTCTGTATGGCCATTGTCCTGTGGAGTGCTGCTTACTGGCTCTTCTGCAACCGGACTGTTATTGGTAGTAACTGGTTCTTCTGAAGCAGCCACCGGAGCATTTTCATAAGAAGCTGCAGGTGCTTGTCCATCTTCACCTTCATAAGGTGTATCATGGTTGAAAGCATCGAAATCAAAATCAGGCATCAATTCGGTTTTTACATGATCAACCGTTTCATTGAGGCCTTTCAGGAATTTATTGAAGTCTTCTTTGTACAGGAAAATTTTGTGACGATCATAACCATCAGAATCGAAGCGTTTGCGGCTTTCAGTAATGGTAACATAAAAGTCATTTCCCCTGGTTTCTCTTACATCAAAAAAGTAAGTTCTGCGTTTACCGGCTTTCACCCTGATACTGTAAACACTTTCCATTTTTTTGTCGTTGTTTTCGTACGCCACTGTAATTTTTTTTTGTTATTAAAAAATCGTCTCTTTTGGAAGACTGACAAAGATAAAGTTGTTTTCGATATGACAAAATAAATGGGAATTTAATGTGGAAAGCTGTTTCCGGGCTCATTTTCCTGTTCCAATTGTCGGTTGTACATTTCAAAATAGAGGCCTTTTTGTTCCATCAGGCTGGTATGCGTACCCGATTCGGCAATTTTCCCCTGGTCCATCACGATAATTTTATCGAACCTTAACAGGGAAAAGATGCGGTGGGTAATGATCAGCGCAGTTTTGTCTTCCAGGAAATGATAGAGATTGCCCAGGATTTCCTTTTCGGTTTTACTGTCTACGGCACTTAAGCAGTCGTCGAATATGACAATTTCCGGGTTTTTGATCATGGCCCGGGCAATGGAAATTCTTTGTTTTTGTCCACCACTCAATGTCACTCCCCGCTCTCCTACCATCGTATCGAATTTGTCGGGAAAGGATTCAATTTCTTGCAGGATACCGGCATTGGCAGCCGCATCGATCACATCCTGCCGAGTGGCAGTTGTTTGTCCGAACCGGATATTGTTTTCAATCGTTTCGCTGAACAGGAAAACATCCTGTGGTACATAACTGATTTTAGACCTTAACTGATCCAGGTTGATTTTATTGATGGGTATACCATCGTATAAAATCATGCCGCTGTTAAGATCGTACATGCGTAACAGTAACTGAGCTACAGTTGATTTGCTGGAACCTGTTCTACCTACAATGGCGATTTTTTCTCCTTTTGAAATACTCACAGACAAATTCTTAATTGCGTGTATGCCTGTATGTGGGTAAGTGAAATCAGCATCAATGATATCAATCCTGCCATTCATCGGAGCATCTGTTGTTTCAGCTGCATTGCTGATGGCTGGTTTGGTGAGCAGGAATTCGTTGATCCTTTTCTGGGATGCTACTGCACGCTGCGTCATACTGGCCGTCCAGCCAATCGCACTAACCGGGAAAGTGAGCATCTGGATGTACATCACGAATTCTGCAATTTTTCCAATATTGGCGCCAGGTACTTTATTGATCACATCCAGTCCGCCCACCATGATGGTAATGAGTGTACTTAATCCTACCATCAGTGCCATACTTGGAAAATAGATGGCTTCCGTTTTCGCCAGGCTCAGGGCATTGCTCCGATAGGCTTCGCTGTTCTTTTTAAAATAACCTGCCATCGCTTTCTCCTGAACGAAAGATTTGATTACCCTGATTCCGGAATAAGATTCCTGGGCATTGGTGGTTAAATCACTTAACAACGCCTGGATGCGTTCGCTCTTCCTGTTGATGATGGTGTTTACAAAATAAATGGTGAGGGCGAGTATCGGTAACGGACAAAGTGCTACGATGGTAAGTTTCACATCAGAACGCAACATAAAATAAATGCTGAAACCGATAACAGCTGCAAGGTTGATGAAATACATAATCGCCGGACCTGTGTACATCCGCACCCTGCTCACGTCCTCGGCTATGCGATTCATGAGGTCGCCGGTGCTGTGGGTTTTGTAAAAGGCTGTATCCAGTTTCTGGTAATGATCAAAAATATTGTTCTTCTGATCAAACTCTATGTGACGGCTCATCACAATGATGGTCTGCCGCATCAGGAACATAAACAAGCCACTGATGATGGCCAGTACAAACAAGAGAATACCGGTAAAGAAAATTTTATTTTTGAAAGATTGCTGATTGAACTGATCGATCACCAGTCGCACCAATACATCATAATTGGAATAATCCCTGATGCCGCTGTTGACTTCTTCCGGACCCGTTTTGATGGATTGAACCACTGTATTCACCACGAAACCGGTTAACTGCGGAGCAAGAATCCTGAAATAATTGGTGAGGATCACAAAAAATATTCCGAGGAAAAAAAGCCAACGATACTTCCAGAAATATTTATTGAGCGTAGAAAGCTGGGTCATTGGTACAAAATTAGTCATTTCAACGCTTCTCCTGCATATCCTGTTAATAAGTGGATGAGCGGTTGGCTGAACTAAAAACTAACTTTATACAATGGAAAATATGCTACTCCTGCATGGCGCTATCGGCAGCAGCCGGCAATTGCAACCATTGAAGAATCTGCTCGATGAAAGTTACCGGGTACATAGCCTGAATTTTCATGGGCATGGAGGCAGCGACTTACCCGAAGCCGATTTTTCTATTCCTGCATTTGCCACTCAGGTTATCGAATACCTGGATCAGCATAACATTGAGAAGACAAATATTTTCGGGTACAGCATGGGTGGATATGTTGGTATGTATCTTGCCAAACATTACCCGGATCGTGTTCTGAAAGTCATTACACTAGGAACAAAATTCTACTGGGATGAGAAAGTGGCGGAAAAAGAAGTACCACAGCTGAATGCAAACCTGATTGAAACCAAACTTCCCTCATTTGCCACTGAGCTGGAGGAAAGGCATGCGCCACAGGATTGGAAAGCAGTACTGGAGAAAACAAAAACACTTTTAATCAACCTCGGGCATAATAATGCATTGCAGCTTCCGGATTATTCGGCCATTGAAAACCCTTGCCTGGTGATGCTGGGCGACCGGGATAAAATGATTACCCTGGAAGAAACTTTGCAGGTTTACCATCATTTGCCCAATGCCCAGTTCAGTGTACTACCGGCTACGCCACATCCGATCGAGAAAGCCAATGTACAGTTGCTGGCATACCTGATCAGAAATTTCTGTTAAAACCCTTTCAGCAGGTATTTGCATTTTTTTTCCATTTATCTTGAACGATTCTCAAAAACAGGTGTACAGGTATTTATGCGCATATCCATTTTAATATTGCTGTTGATATTTGATGTTGCCTTATTCGCACAGAACACGAGCCCCTCTCAGCAGTCATCCCGTTTGCTGGAAGCCAGTAAAATCGGCTTCCCGGCTGCGAAAGTAAACCAACAGGAATTGAGCTGGAGGGAGCAAATAAAGCTTCGTCCGAATGATGCAGATGCCTGGCTGAATTATTATACCTGGGTGGAACGAAACCGCGGTTATGACCCGGCATACCGGTCGGGCTTACTCGAAAACATTCAGTCGGATGCAGGCAACTATATTTCAGATCAATGGCAGTTTCACCTGATTAATTACCTGCAATCGGGTAAAACACCAAATTCTTTGCACAAGGATCTGAATGCATTAAAAAAAGCACTTGCTTTAACAACCGATAAGATCAGCGTATATCCTTACCTGGTACAGTACGGCATCATTGAACAGGATCGTTCAATGAGGAAAGAATATACCAAGCTGTTAGAACAATCGTCTCCCCTTTCTGCCGATCTTAACCGATATCATTACAATGTTTTGATGTCGGCCGACAGCAACGCCACCATCATTGCCCGTGGCATGAATGACCTTATTCCGATGGCGATTCTACAGGATGTATATGGGGTTAGAAACGATGTCAAACTTCAGCATGCAGATTATACGAATGAATCAGGCAATGTTTATTTCTGCCTGAGTATGGGAAGAGAGGCCATTGAAAATATATCAGGCGCATCTTATACCGGATTATTGGTTAAGCAATATGGGGAACAGACCGGCAGTGAATTGATTAATCTTATTGAAAACAAGTTCGATTTAGCATATCTGCAAAAGCTTTCCCGTCTCGACGATCTCAGCAAACAATTGCATCGGAATTATTTTCCTTCCTTGCTGATATTATACCGCTATTATAAAGCTGGTAATGATGAACGCATGGAGCAACTTAAAAATATCATTGTTCATCTGGCGAAACTAACGGGAGAGGAAAAACGCATTGAACAGGCCATCGAAAACAGCAAATAGAACGGGTGAAAGAGAACGCTGCTTTATATAAACTGGAGTCCGACGAATGGGTTGCGGGCAGGGCTGCTGATGGCTCTGTTGCTGCATTCAATGAACTGTATGAGCGGTACGGACAAAAATTATTCAGTTATTTTTTCCGGATGCTCTGGAGTGATAAAGAACTGGCGGAGGATTGTACGCAGGAACTATTCCTGAAAGTAATTAAGCATGGAAAAGATTTTGATGTCAACAGAAAATTTTCAACCTGGTTTTACAGCATTGCCAATAATATGTGTAAAAATGAATACCGTAAGGCGGAAGTGAAAGCTAAATATCAGCCGGTAAAAACGCAGCTTTCCGTTGCTGATACTGAAAAGAACAGTGATCTGCAGCGGTTCAAAAAAGCACTGGCAGATCTACTCGATCGCATGACCGAAGAGAAAAAGCAATTGTATGTGTTGCGTTTCGAAGAGCAGCTAAGCGTTCCCGATATCAGCCAGGTGATGAACATCCCGGAAGGAACGGTTAAGAGCAGGATATTTTACCTGCTGAAGGAAATGAAAGAACAATTAATCGGATTTAAAACATTGCATATCTATCCATAAAAAAATTATATGGAAGCAGAAGAAATAATATCGTCAAAGGAATGGTCTGAACTCAATGCTTCAGACAAAGAAATACTGAGTGATCTTGTTGCAGATGAACAGGAGTACAACTTATTAAAGAAAATGATGCAGGTGTCTGCAGAAATGCCGGATGCAGTTCCGGCAGTGAATCCATCTGTACAACAATCACTGATAAACGAGATGAAGCCGGTAAGATCGATAAAATCCTGGTATCGTATAGCAGTAGCCGCGGCCATTGTACTGTTTACCGCCGGACTGCTTTTTGTTATCCTTCGCAAAGAGACGAAAGAACCTGAGATCGTTAAGACCATTCCTGCCATACAAAAAGATTCAGTTCAGCCATTGGTGAGAACGATTGTACGGGATACATTAGTAAATGAGTTATTAGTATCTGATGCAACAGACAATAAAACATCCCGCAATCCTATCGTGAAGAAAAATATTCCGGTTAAGAAAGCTGCTCCTGTGTTTAAAAACCTGCAGACAGATATTAGTGCTGATAGCTCCCTGCTCGCTTTTGTTTCGGAAGTTTATTAAATAGTCTGAACGTTTTTTATGCATCGGTGTACAGAAAATAAAAAACGTTATGAAAAATTTTATCCTCTCCTCCTTTTTTATGATTTGTGCTGTTTCCTTCGCCTCTGCACAGATTGGTGGCAATGCTACTTATAATGGTAATAATAATCAGCAGGGTTACTATGGTAGTAACTCCAATGCCAATTCGGTGAATCTGAACCTGGATACCTATAGCAGCCAGTCATTTGCCAATTTTCTTGAAGCCAATGTAATGGTGAATGTAAAAGCCAGTTCATTTGTGGCCATTTTCAGTTTGAGTCAGCATGGTAAAACGATTGAAGAAGCTGATCAGATGATGAATGAAAGAATTGAATTGTTCCGCAAACTGGTATCGAATGATGAAACCCGTCCGGATCAGTTCTTTACAGACCCCGTATCACTGGTACCCGTATACGAAACACAGGTGGTGAATAAAAAGTACAGCAGAACATACAACGAAGTTCCCGATGGTTTTGAGATGAAGAAGAATATTCACCTTACATTCAGGAATCATGAATCAATTAACCAGATCATCAGTTATGCAGCCAAAGCAGAAATTTATGACCTGGTAAAAGCAGACTATATAATTGATGACCTGGATAAAGTGTTGGCCAAACTGCGGGAAGAAGCCATGACGATACTCACAGCCAAAAAAGTACTGATTGAAAAAGCAGGAATCTCCATAAAATTTTCGCAGGTTGGTGAAAAATACGGCTCAGCACATCCGTTTGAACGCTACCAGCAATATTATGCCTACAAAACAGCCATGCCTAAATATTATGGCGTATCTTATAGTACCAACAGGAACCAGCAGGTCGTTTACAATACAGCTGAAAAGAACAAGACTATTTATTATGAAAAGGTATCCGAAAAGCAATTCGATAAAGTGATCAATCCGGTTGTAGGTGAACCTATGGTGCAGGTTTATTTATCTTTAAAAGGCCAGTACCAGAGTTATGATCCTGCAAAAGAAGCGGCCGATAATGCTTACAACGAAAGGATGCGTGCTTATACAGAAAAAGAAGTAATGCTCCGACTATTGGAGAAAGAAAAACAGATCGAGCAGATGGGTAAAAAGAGTTCAAAATAATATTCCGGGCAGGAGGTTTAACCAATTGTAAACCTCCTACCCTTTTCTATTGCCATTAATGTAAATGCATGGATCGCCTCCCGACAAATGGATTAATTTCAGGCATGTTTAGAACATCAGGCAGGTATTGGCTATGTCAGTTAACAGGTTGGGGCGGTTGGGCACTGATCAATCTTTTCTTTGCTTACCAGTTTGCCAGTGAATATTATCTTCAACCCGAAAGCAAACGCAATGTTTTCTTCGTGGCGCTGTTCATCGATTTTGCCTGGGGCATCATTGCAACACATATTTTACGCCTTGTTTTAAAACGCATTCAATGGATGCGTTTTGCATTTCCGAGTGTGGTTACCATGTTTATCATCGGTACTGTTTCGATTGGACTCGGTAGTTATTATGGCTCAAAATATACCGGAGAAGTAACGGGGCTTTCCTTTGAAAAATATGAAAGAACCGAACGTAAAGAGAAAGCGATTGCATTGGAAAAAGATCTTTCGGTTCAGAATACAGCTTATTACCAATATGCAGGACCCAACAACAACATCGATTCTTCCCGTTATGTTGCGTTTACAAAAATTAAGAACTCAACCGGATGGTACCGAAACAATAGTGGCGAATGGAAATACGAAAACCCCAGGAAGGGAACAGAATTCTGGGGTATCTTTTTTACGTTTATCCTGATATCGCTCTGGCTACTCATCTACCTGGTTTGGCATTATATCAATAAGAACCGGAACGACCAGATTGTAAAACTGCAACTGGAAGCCATGGTAAAATCGCTGGAGTTGAAAACGATCAAATCGCATATCAATCCGCATTTTATTTTCAATGCCCATAACAGCATCCGGGCGCTGGTAGATGAAAATCCTGAACGGGCAAGGCGGGCCATCACCGAGCTGAGCAATATACTCCGCAGCAGTTTACAGGTTGAGAAAATGGAAACCGTTCCTCTGGAACAGGAACTGAGTATTGTGAAGGATTACCTGGCACTTGAGCAAATGCGGTTTGAAGAAAGACTACAGGTTGAACTGGATATTGATCCGGATACTTTGCATCAGCCGGTTCCGCCGATGATGTTGCAAACACTGGTAGAAAATGCCATCAAACATGGTATCAGTAAAAGAGAAAATGGTGGCGTTGTACGGATCATATCCGGATATGAAAACAATCAGCATATCATCAGGGTGCAGAATTCGGGATTGCTTAATACGAACAACGGATCTGCCAATGAAGGATTTGGTGTAAAAAGTACGAGAGAGCGTTTGAAATTACTGTATAGTGGTAAAGCTTCCTTTGATATTTATCCGGGATCATCTGAACAAACCGTAGAAGTAAAAATTACACTTCCGGTTGTAAAGAAGATTGTTGTTCAGGAATTATAAATGAAAACAAAAAAGCGTCTACGCTTCCCAGTTAAACATTTCAGGATGTTGTATTACAAGGCGTTCTTCAGGTACAACGATATTGTCTGCCTTCTCGTGACCCGGGTAAGTAAATTCTACTTCATACTTATTTGAATCTTCTTCATACCTGCAGATGATGGCGTTTCCTGCGGGTTTGTATTCTGTGTCTAATAATATTACCAATTGTCCTGACTGATATTTCATGTGGGTCCTTTTTGCTCTTTCAAATATATTGTAATCGCATTTCAAGTGAACCGGCTGTTATCCACAAAATCTGTTTAAGGATGTGCATATCCTGACATAGAATGCATCATGCTGAAATGACCTTTCTGCTTTTATTTATTGGCAACACATGAAATTGAACATTTAGTTTACCGAAAGAAACTGTTGAATATCTACCTGTTGATAATCTTCATAGTACTGAAGAAACTGTTTAAGGATGGCTGTGTGGCCCTGTCCGAATATAACCAGTATTCGCTGGTTGTTTTTTTCTGCCGTAATTTTTTGGATATGGTGTAGTATCAGCAGGTTGCGTTTATACCAGCGGGCAACAGCTTCTGCTCCCGGTTGATTACCGGCTTGTCCGATGGGTAAAATAAACTTATAGTATAATTGAATATTCAGTTTGTCCATTTCAGTTGAATTCAATCGGGCAAGAACGTTACCAATGGTATATTGTTTAATCCATCCATTGATGGTGGTCATAACACTGTCGCCGGTTTTACCCAACTGTTCCAGTAAATGATTGTATTCAGCTGCCAGTTCGCCAGGATTAAAATCCAATTGTATATCAGGTGCATCAACAGGATATACATGCTGATGGCCCAGCATTTTTGCCAACCGGAATCCGATTTGTTCCAATTCAGTATTGCTTAATGTGTGTTGACCTTTCAGGTAGCGCTGGTATTTTGCATCCATGGCAGTATCGTTTGCATTAAACTCCAAGGCTATATGGGTGGGTTTATATCTGGCAAGATTTGCTGTTAGTTGAGAAATTTCCTGTTGTCTTTTATCTGAGTAAATATTGTCGCTGTTCACATTAAATTGATCCTGGTTGGGATTATTAAAATGATAAGTTCCCAGTAAGGCGATCATGTTTTTTTTAGAAAGTGTATCTGAACCAGTGATTTGTCCACTTGCCGATGCAATTAAAGTAGTAATCAAAATTGCAGTAAGGAAATATTTCATAAAACCAGTTTTATAATTATAGATTCATCTTCCTGAAGACAAATTTGTTTTAGCTATCATTAATTAAAAAATATTATCTGTTTAAGCGTTGTTTTTCGTTAATCGGGCGACTGAAAAGTATACTGAAGTGTTTACTTTGAAATGATGGTGTAATCTTGGAAGCAATAAATCGCTTTGAGGATGAATAAACAGCAACTGTTGAGTAGAGTCAATCCTGGAAAATCGGGAAAACAAAAAAGCCTGAAAATGTTAGTGTTTCAGGCTTTTGTAATGAATTATAACGATTCTGGCGGAGAGAGAGGGATTTGTCCCGTTCTCTCAATCCCTTTACTATTAAGCCTTTCGGCGGTTATCAAAAATTTACTCACCGAAATACTCACCAGCTTTTTTGATTGCTTTTGGTGCAAATCGGTATTGTAAAATTATGAATTTTCATTGGTAAAATGACATAAGCCCGACTGTTTTTTGAACAAGTTTTTATGCTGCTAAGAACAGAACCACCTCTTCCTTTTTGATGCCTGTGTACAGGCAAAATTCTTCTACAGTTACAAACTGGTGTTCTTCTTTTTCAAAGTATTCCTTGATTTTATTAAGCAGCATACGGCCATAGCGTTCACTTTTACCAGTGATACGCTGCACATCTTTTGGGTAAATGCAGAGCCGTGTTTGTTGCATTTTCATACTCTATCCATGCCTTTGGTATGGGTTTGCCATACTGCTGCTGTATTTGATTTAGTAAAGGCATAACGCAAAAATACAATCAAGAAGATAAAGTAACTAACAGCAATAAATGCAGGTAGCGGCAATATAAGCCGATAACGGAAGTGCTGTGATGCAACCGAAGTTTTCATTTTCAAATTTTGTTTTCGTGAATTCACAAAGGCTTAATGAAGTGTGCCTATGAAAACACTTCCATTACAAATTTTAAATCCAATAAAATGGCAAAACAAAAAGGGATTATCAAACTGGATGGCACCATTGGTGACATTACGTTTTACAAATCCAAAGATGGTTATTTAGCCAGGGAAAAAGGCGGTGTACCAGCTGAGCGTATCGCCAACGACCCTGCCTTTCAGCGTACCCGTGAAAACGGCGCTGAATTTGGCCGTGCCGGCAAAGCAGGTAAGGTGCTCCGTAATGCTATCCGTGCATTGCTTCAAAACGCTTCTGACAGCCGCATGGTGAGCCGTCTTACACAAAAGATGATTGAGGTAATACAGGAAGATACAACCAACACCCGTGGCCAGCGAAATGTAATTGACGGCGAAGCCGAATTGCTTGCAGGCTTTGAGTTCAATTTAAGTGGCAAATTGGGCACTACATTGTATGCACCTTTTACAACCACTATTGACCGTGTTGCTGGCACTATTGCAGTAAATCTGCCTGCATTTGTACCTGCAAACATGATTGCAGCTCCCGGAGGCAGCACCCATTTCAAAATTGTGTCTGCTGGTGTAGAAGTTGATTTTGAAAATGAAAGCTTTGTTGCAGAAACGCAGGCAACTGCAATTCTTCCCTGGGATGCAAACCCTACTGCAGTAATCAACCTCAGCAATGCAGTTACAGCAAACAGCACACATCCATTGTTCCTGATGGTGGGTGTTGAATTTTACCAGCAGGTAAACGGACAAATGTATCCATTGAAAAACGGCGCCTATAACGCATTGGCAATTGTTGATGTGGACGGCAACTAATCTAAAAATCCTGTGAAAATGAAACTGGAGCTTATCAGAACATATTATCCCGACGGTGTGAATGGCGAATTAATGATTGATGGTGTGAAAGTGTGTAACACTATTGAGTTGCCATGGAAAGAAAATCAATCAAGGGTGTCCTGCATACCCGAAGGAAAGTATGAACTGACGAAAAGGTACAGCCAGCGGTTTAAATGGCATCTATTGATGAATAATGTGGTTAACAGAAGCTACATTTTAATTCATGCTTTTAATGATGCTGTAAAGGAATCAAAAGGCTGTATCGCTCCGGTTTTTGTTTTAACAGGCAATGGAAAGGGAATCAGGTCCAGGGCAGCATTACAATTATTATTGTCAATTGTGTATCCTGAATTGGAAAAAGGAAAACAAATTTTCATCACCATTAAAAAAGCAGCAAATGGAAACAAACCAAAATAAAAAACTTGGCTTTATGGAAAGGGCAAAAGCCCCCACTCCAAAATTCTTCCGTAAGCTTCGCAACATCGGTCTCGTAATGGCTGCAGTAAGTGCTGCTATCATAACTGCGCCGGTAAGTTTACCTGCGGCAGTCATCAGCGTTGCAGGCTATGTAGGCGTTGCCGGTGGAGTTATTAGTGCGGTAAGCCAGGTTACCACCAAAGATGTAAACGATGAAACCGATTGATACTATGGAAAATGATTTTCATGTTGATAGCAGCACCAAGGTAGGCACTGCTTCAGGTACACTGCTTACCATACTGTTTAATATCCATGTACATGATATTTTAAAAACAATTGTGCTTGCTGCTATTGGTGCTGTTGTAAGTTTCAGCGTTTCACTTGCTTTGAAATACCTTGCTAAGAAATTGAAGAAATAATCTCCCGTTCGTTGTGGTGACCTTCGGTTGAGATAAATAAAGTCCTGGCTTTTGCCGGGATTTTTATTTTAGTATCTGGTACATGAGTGCTTTTTCAGCTTGCTTTATCAATTTGACTTGTTCCATAAAGACTTTGCTTTTATCATCCAATAACTGCAGTATGGAAATGTTTTTAGTGAACTGCTCCTGATTGGATGTAATTTTTTCCAAAGCCATTGCAGCAACTTTCTTTAAATCATCTAACCTGATAAATGAAATAACAGAACCTGTAAGAAAGGGATGGAAAAATGAACCTTGCCATAAGCCATAAAAGAGCCAGTACAGTTGCTGCTTTTCTTCTTCTGATTTACAGATGCAAACAAAACAGTTAGGGCAGGCTGCATCTAATGGCTTGCCGCTGTTATTACCTTTTGAGAGAATAAAGAAGTGAGGTTTTGAAATTACCTGATTGAGTTTGTGTGTTTTGATGAACATAGTATGAGCATTTAATGATGCTCCGCTACGCTCCGCCATATAAAAAACCCAAAAGAGAAAGAAAAACCGAAAAAAAGAAAAAGAAAGCAACTTCATCAGGTGGCGTCGCAAAAAAGCCAAAAGGAAACGGAATAAATGATGGGCTTGTGTGCTGGGTTTGTGTTTATGCCGTAGTCTTTTGGCTTTTTTAAGTGAATTGGTTTGTGCCAGCCACCTAACTTGCTGCACTTTTTTTGTTTATGTCATGTCTGAAATGCCAATTGATAAAAGATAATCTTTTAGAGGCATTATTTTATTTGAGAGTCCAGCAGCATTTGCAGCAGCTATTACATCATTATCAGAAGTAACTAACAATGTGTCTTTGGATGCCATACTTATATCGGAAATACTAAAGAGTATTTGTATATCCCAAATCCAGTTCCACCGTTTCTTTTTAGGATTGGTTAAATCTGCACCAGATTCAACAATTTTGTTGAAAATGTTTTTATACAAATAAAGGGGTGCAGGAAAAACAGACTTAACTCTATCTGTTAGGTCAAACAAATCATAATCATCCAACTTGACATTCGCAATATTGGAAGCCTTTACAACTTGTGCCAAAGCAAAATAATCTATTGGCTTGTCTGATTTAATTTCTTGGAGAAGCTTTTTCCTACGCACTTTATCTTGTTTTAAAGGATGCCAGTCTGTAGCCTCCGGGTTAAGTTCTTTCACAATATATGTGTGCATATCTGCTACAAATTGTCTTTCAACGAACTCTACATATTTGCTCATTTCCTGGAAATGCTTTCTAAACGAATCTATATTGTTTTCAGAAAAGTCAGCGTATGTCCGATATGCTAATTGACCATAAGCGGTTAGTTTGTCTAGTACAACTGTATTTTCATAATTGAAAAGCACTTTAGCCAAGTGAGATTCACCGTCAGGAATCATGCGAAAATTTTCACTAACAGAGTCTTTACAATGTAGGTAGCATGAAGCATAGGCGTTCTTGCAGTTCAGATATGCTTTGTCGTTTGTGTCGTTTAAATGTGCAGCTAATTCAATTAAAACAATAGGCGAAAGAAACGAAAGATTATTATTAATTGCTTCTTGGGTAACAATTCTATCTATTATCTTTTTACACTCATCAAAACTCCTATTTACAGTTAAATTTCTGTAGGCATTTGTGTCAAAAATTATTGCTTGATTCATACACAAAATTACTGTGTTTATTGCCGGTTTGATATTGCTTGGATATATTCTACCGATGCACCGGCTAAACTTATTCATCAGTTTAATAGTGCCATCCTGGAAGGGCTGGCTAATTGTGTGTTAGCCTGCCGGTAAAAGCGCCTGCGGCCAAAAAGAAGCAGAGCCGTGCCGCACACTTGTCGGCACCGGGGCGTTGGCGAGCCGTTGATGGCCGCCGGAGAGAATGAGGAACGAAAGAACGGAGGCGGACAGCGAGCCCCCACAAAGGGGCTGGCAGTAAAGCCATGAGGAACGAATGGCGATGCCAGCTCCATAGGAAGCCGCCGTAGTAAATTTCCCGTCAGGGTACGGAGGCGGCTGAACTATGCAAGTGAACCTTAGCGATGCTTTGCGAAATGGAGGTACGACATGAGCAATTAGCAGCCGCAAGGTGAACGCAGCCTAAGTGGGGCTGCCGGCGAGCACAAGAAAATAGGGCAGCGGGTGGACTGAACGCTACTGAAGTGAATGAATGACGTAGTGAAGCAAAATGAAACCCAGTGAGTATTGTAGCGTTGGCTTACGAAAAGGCAGGTGCATTCCCATGTGTGTTGCTTTGTGTGCTTGGCTTGGGATGCCCTGCCTTGCAGCAAATAGCCTGGCTGCGAACGTGGTGTAATGAAGCGGAACGGAGGAATGAATGAATGAAGTGGCGTGAAGGACACAGTAGCTGCCGTGAGGAATGAGGAGGAACTGCAAGCAGCATGACAAACTGCATAGCGAAGCGGAGCACCCAAAGGGCATTGCAGGTGCAGCAATACCATAAAAGTTTATAAACAGAGGTATTGCTGCTGCTGCAATGGTTTGGCATGATTGCTTGCTGACGACGAATGACGAACACCTTTTTACCGGCGAAGCGTGGGTCTGTGCGGTGGGCAAAGAAGCGAAGGCTGGCAGCTTCCCGGCTGGCTCTGTGGGTGGCTCCGGGATGCTGCCGTCGAGGCAATTGGAGAAAGCTGCTGATTGCCGGAAGGCTACCGACTGAATGAGCAAGTGAAGTGCAGTTTACGGAACGAACGCAGCGATATGAAGGAGGTGGCCTGCAGACATCAATAAAAAATCGTGTAGCATCAAGTCAGCAAAAAGAAAGCCCCTGCCGGAGCAGAGGATTGCAAAAAAGCTGATGGCAGCTACAAAGCAGGAACCACCTTATGCTGCCATGAAAGATGCACCAATGGAACACCGCCTACAACAGGGCAACGAAAAACAACATGAACAAGGCTGCCATGAAGACAACCGGTGGAAAGCCAGGAAACCCACTGCCTGCGGCGCCTGCCTGGAAAAGGAAATGATGCTGACATAACAATACATTTAAAATGAAAAAATAAAATAACATGCATCTGTAAGCGAAGGGAAACGGGTGTCTTTGCACTCCAAAAGGAAACGGAATAAAAGATGGCTTTGTGAGATTGCTTTGTGTTTATGCCGTAGTCTTTTGGATGCCCCGTTTTCCCGGAGCTATCTTGCATGTGTATTTTATTTTTTTAAATGGATTGTGGCAGTAATTCTTTCCAGTGGCGCTGCAGTAATGGAATGTTGATTTTTATCAGGAAGATGTTTTTTATGAAAACGGAATTGATGCCCGGTGATATGTTGTACAAGTGAGTGACACAACGAAGATGCCATGAAATACTAAAGGCTGGTATCAAAAGAAAAAGAACGGACTTAATACGGCGTTAATACGGAGATTGTATGGAGTTAAATGAACGCTGCTGACATCCTTTCTTGTTCTGCATTAGAAATTTTAAAATTAGCAGCTACCTTTTTCCACTCTTTAGCAACGGTTGAAATTTCTTTTATTATTTGATTAGCTTTTTCATCCGATAAGCGAAAATATCCAGCTACTTCCATTGCTAAATCGAAATCGAGTGAGTTATCTGCATCGGTAATGTTAAGGCTTAATCCTTTCCCATATTCATTTGGGTTAATATCGTAAGCCGGTGAAAGCAGCCACCCTTTTTCTGTAAGCAGAAAGCCATGATTACGCAGATGGTCGTCTGTATTTTTTACACAAATGCTAAATACAATTCTTCGCCATAATTCTTCTAAGTCTTTTTCTACTGCCGCTCCATGCCGTGATATAAACTCCATCAGTTCCAAATAGCTTGCACCTGCAGCATCTTCTCCATCTATGTGGCCAAGCAAAGTCATTGCTGATGCAAAATGAACCCGTTCACCAGTTGTTATTCTGTCAAAACGTTTAGTTAGGTAGGTGTGATATTTGTTATTAAACTGGAGCAATTTTCCTTCAGCAGTATTTATGCCTGCTGTTATTGCCAGTTGGTTGGTCACCATTTCCCAGGCTGCTACATCTTTATCATCGTTCCTGCTTGGAAATTTTGCAATCCATAAATTATTCTGTGCATCCATCACACTTGCTTTTGGCCTGGCACCGCCTAATGAAGAACCCGGGGCTATTAACATACTTAGCCATTTTAGATACTCCGGGTCGTCCGTATTGTCTTCTTCAAATTTTAAACTTGCCTGCTCCAGTTCTCTTAGCGATGTCCAGGGTGGGGCAGCCATTTCTTTATTATCGTTTAAGAAAGAACCATTGTCATCTAATTTAAAACGTAATGCACCCATCCTGTGTCCGTCATATACTCCCAATAAAAAATCTGATTCCAACAATTTTTTTGCTGCTCTATCTTCCTGTTTTGCTATGGCGGCTTCCCTGCGCTGCATCAGCACCCTTCCCCATCTATCCGGGCATGAATCCAAAAAAACACCGAAGTTGGGCTTATCATCCCTTGGATAGTATGCTCCTGAATACAATTGCAAATCAGGGTCAATCATTTGAGAGAAACCAGACTTTAACCAAGCTTCCGAATATTCAAATGAAAATGATTCCTTTCCTTTTGCCGGTGATACTGACAGCACACCCATTAAGGCTGGCTCTTGTAAACCCAACCAATGTGCATATACCTGAATTTCTTTTTTTGTGTTTGCTGCCATTGCTCTATTTATTTTTGGGTGCCCTTTCTTTTACTGTAAGCTCTGCATCCTGTAATTTTCTGCCAAGCATATCATCCGCTGCTACTTTCAATAAATCCTTCTCCAGGTTCAATACAAAAAGCACCTGAGCATAAGAACCTATAGCAACCCCAGGCATACCTTTTTCTATGGAAAGCAAAGTTGGCCGACTAATGTTCGCCCTTTCTGCAACCTGCTCTGCACTTAGTTTACGGCGTAAACGAGCCAGCTTGATATTTTCACCAAATCCAATAAGAATTTTGGCTGTACTTGGCAATATTTGAGATTTACTATTTTTCATAACGACAATTATATTTTACAAATATAGTACTTTTTGTAAAATATTATTTACATTATTTAAATAACCTTAAGCAAGTGTTTATCAAGTATTTAGTGCAAAATACTTGACATTTTGAAGGACTGAAGTATAATAGAGGGATATTTTGTGAGCAAGATTGTGTGGATAAGTGAACTTTTTAAAAAATAAAAATGTAGCTTCACTGCAACCGCTCAGACTGTATATACAGTCTGAGCGGTTGCAGTGTTTAAGATGTCGGCAACAAACTTTTCCCCACAAAGTATAGTTTTAGAAATTGCACCTTATCTTTTGCAAGCAAAAGATAAGGATAGAAAGGATTTTTAGACGAAAAGAATAAGCAAGATTATACTTTGGCATAAGAATAACCAGCCTTCTTAATAAACTGGTCAAAATATGTTCCTTTTGAAGAAGCTCCAAGCAAATCTTCATAAACATCGGCAGACACTCCGTAGTATTCGTAAAGGCCGCTTTTATGAAATTCAATTCTTAATGTTGCAGTATCATAATCATACCCAACTGCTGCTAAGTTTGAAGAACTAACTGATTGCATTTCCATAGTACTATTATTTAGTTGTTTATAATTTTTCAATCTTTTGTTTACGCCAATTAACTACAGCCTTTGAAAACTCAGGCTTTTCTACAGATGTGTCTTTCCATGCAATTGAAGGTTCTGGATCTCCGCTGTCAGGTCGTGGATCTATTCTTGGGATTCTAACTCTACTCGGTATTTTGACTGCTTCACCAACAATAATAGCTTCTCCTGTACGCAATGAAGGTAATAGTTCAGATAAGCTGCCCAGATTATCAGGCATTGCAGCACTAACAATTCCCTGGTCTTGGCTGTTTGATAATCTTAAAGCTATGAAAGTTCCACACTGCGATAATATCGTTTCATCTAAATCTGACGGTCGCTGACTTACAACTATTGCACCGATACCATATTTCCTGCCTTCTTTACAAATTCTCCTTACCGCCCTGCTTGCATAACCAGTAACAGTTTGATTTGAACCACCTCGTGGCAAATATGAGTGGGCTTCTTCAAACACCATTAAAACTGGTCTTTGCTTTCCAAAGCCTGGAACATTCCTTCCCCAAAATACACTTTCAAATAAAATCCTTGAAATCAAGCCAACTACTAAATCCATTATCTCAAAAGGTACTCCACCTAAATCAAGGATAGTTATGGGTTTGTCGTGATTAAGCCATTCTGAAAGCAAATCGTCAATGTCAAGAGTTACTCCATCGTAATCATCTATGTTGAAAAGAAAATTTAATCTATTGTCTTTAAGCTTTCCGTGAAGTTTGTTTAAGTATGAAGAAAGAATTTTTGGTTGTTTGAAAATAAATGGAGCAGCGGCACCAGCACCAGGTGCAGCAAATTGTGGTGCGACTAAAGTCTTCCAATCACCTTTTCTTTCTACTCCGCCTTCACTTAAATAAGCAGCAGTAGAAATATCTTGCTTAGTATTTACTGTTGCATATTCTTCATTATACAAATCGTACCATATTTTTTTAAGATTAAACGGTATTGGAGAATCTACGGAGATATTTTCTTTATCAACTGCACCACATTTTAATTTATCTGCAACTGATAATTTATGTTCTAAAATTTTGTCTTGTACGGCTATATCCTGAGTTGAATCAGCTGCTTGTTTTTTATCAAATAGTATCAAGGCTAATTCATTATATGACAAACCCCAAAAAGGGATTTTTAATGAGTTTGTATCATCATCAATAGAAAATACTTTTGCATAATCTTTCAATGCTGTATGATATTCACTATGAGGGTCAATCAAAATAATTTTTGACTTAGGGAAAGTGCCGTTTGTAATAGACCTTAAAATTGATGTTACTGTATTTGACTTCCCACTTCCTGTTGAGCCTAATATTGCAGCATGACGGGATAGAAGTTTATCTATATCAATAAATGCCGGCAGACTATCGGATGATGCTAATGAACCTATGTTGACAGAACTTGGGCTGTTGGTAGCATGAATTAATCTTAAATCTTCATCAGTAACAAGGTGAACTTCATCATCAATTGTGGGATAAACACTTACCCCTCTTTGGAATTCTTGTTGCCCAATGGACTCACCGATTAATTGTATTTCAAGCCATCTTTTGCCATACGGAAAATCAAACTCATCTGTAGTTTGTGATACAGGGTTTGCGCCAACCATTGTAACAATTCCAAAAATATTTAAACTTCCAAGTGGCACTTTTACAAACGAACCAATTTGCCCTACTTTATAAAGCCTGCCGCCGATAATCGGTGTAGAAGAAGGTAAGTCTTCGCTTAATTCTACAAATAATTTAGAGCCGATAACTCTGACAATTAAACCTAAATGGGTAGTATCATTTTTCATCTGCGGCAGCTTCTTTTTTAGTTTCCTGCATTTGTGCAAGTATTCCGAAATTCATTTTCAGGTATTCAGTAAATGATGAAAAGCTTCCTAAGTTTAGATTCTTATCTGTATTATCCCAAAACAATAATTTTTCTAATTCAGGTTCAGCAGTATTCCATTCAGTTATTACGCCACCAATGCATCCTTTATCAGGACCAATCACCGTAAAATTGGGATTATCAATTCCATACTTTAACACCTTTTCATCAGTGGTTCGTTTTTTATCTTCACCATTTGAATCACCATACATCAATGCTGTAATTGCTAAACGTTTATTTGCCCTAAGTGCCTGAAAGAGTATTTCATTCAAATGGTCATCACCAAAACTATATCCGGCAATTATTAAAAGTGTTTCTCCATTAGAAAGAAATCTTCTTAGCCTGTCTTGGAAAACAAGGAAAGGAAGCCTTCTTGATTCATCGTATTTTTGTTTTGAAGGATAAATCATTAACTCATCACCTTTTGTTAATTCCCTATTAGTGCATCTTATTATTCTTCGCTTAGCATCTTTATCTTTTGTAAGAAACCAATTTATTGAGCCGTGTATTTTCCATAGTCTAATCCAGCTGTAAGGTATATATGAACTTTGGTCGTTTTTGATATTCTCCGCTTCAACACATTCAGGGATTAAAAATGGATTTATTGAGCCGACAAAACCATCAAAATAAGGTAGTCTTTTATGTTCTAATGCCTGCTCAATTAACAAATCATAATTGGTCGTGAATAATTCTATCGGAGAATATCTTGCTGCCTGATTTTGAAATAGCCAGTTGGAAAATATCATATGCGGAACAATCTCTGTAATATCAGTTTTATAAACAATTGCAGATATGGCTTTACAAATTTCCACATCAAGTAATGACGCAGCTTCTTTTCCTTTTATAGTGTAATGTTCTTCATCTGCACTTTCTCCAATCAATTCTCTTACGGTTCTAAGTTTATTAAGTATCTGTTCTATGTTGTCAGAATTTGTTGCTTTATGTAAAGCTTCAAATTGGGATTTAAAAGGTTCGGTAAGATGTTCACTGATTTTTTTGGTTAAAGCAAATACTCCGGGTATTCCTACAGCCATTGATGTACCTGCTCCAAAGAAAAAACCAAGTTTTCTTTTGTCTGATGATAACTGGTCTCTTAATTGAAGTGCTGTTTGCTTAATTGAGTGCTTATAATCCATTTAGAAATAGTATTAGAATAGTGCAAATTTACACCATAATACTCAAGGATTTAGCAATGATTTTAAGTAGTTTATCCCGTCAGCAGTTTCACCTTCCCATTACTGACCTTATCAAACAGTGTTTCATTCGTTTTCATATCATACATAAACGGCAGGAACATTTGCAAGGGCTTTGCCTGACCTAACAGAATCATGGTGCATTGCACTTCTGTCCAGTCGGACAGTATTTTCCATGCTGTACGGCTGGCCTGCTGCTGTATCTGTGCCCTGGTGTCTGGCCGTGGCCGCTTTACATCCTGCCAAAGGATGGTAAAGCATTCTTCTACCTGTGCTTTCAGGTGAAAGGGTAAGGTTTGCTGCAGTTGTTGGTCGTAGAGTAAGAAAGTGATGCCAGTGCAGATTTTTTCTGCATACTGCTTGTTGATATTACTGGCACCAATTTCTACCAACAGTTCTTCTATTTTCGCCATGCTACGGCTGGCTTCAACTGTTGATGTGTAATTTTTGATATTCATAATTTGATTTTGGTTTATTGTCGTTTATCAATTGAACTGTTATTAAAAGCAATCAGGTTAAACATTTCCCTTAACCTGCTTCTTACCCGGTTGCCGTAGGCTTCTTCAATTTCACTGGCTGAAAGATTTGTTGTAAGGTGTGTAATGAGTTTTTGTGCTACAAATAAATCATATCTGGTTAATAAAATTTCAGCCATCACATTACACTCATTGCCGTAATATTTCAAACTGCTTTCCACTCCCAAATCATCAAAGCAATAATTTTTCGGGTTGTGCTGATATAATGCTCCCCTGCTGTATTTGTGAATGATAGAAAACCCATCTTCAATAAATTCAAAACTTGCATCCCTGCATGATTTCATAATGAACCTGTACTTATCTGTCGTTACATACCGCATCAAACTCATTAACGTTGTTTTACCGCAACCAACGGGACCGCTTAATAGAATTCCTTTCTCTAAATCAAGCTCCAACTGTGGGGCTGCAATGTCGTCTTGCAGGAACCAGCAAAGCAGCAGGTAAATGGTTTGTTTATCTTCTTCATGCAGTTGAAATTTTTTACCATATACTTCTTTGCCTTTTTGTTGCAGCCACTCCCAAACATCGTTGTAGTTATAGCGGCTCTGAATAGTTTTTCTTGGTTGTTGCATGAAGATGTTTGGCTTTGGGCTTTACCGGTTTGCCTTTGGCAAATTTGTTTACATTCAGCATCCAGTTACGGGCTGCAGCTTGCCAGTCTTTCATTTTTGTTCTGCCACCTACTAGCCAGCCATTGCTTTGGAAATAGTTGTAAAATTTTGATGCTTCAACAGATGGGAATTTTTGCGAAGCAAAATATTCCTGCACCTGAATTAGTTGCGGAGCAACAAAAACATTTTTTTCTTTTTTGGCGGAACTTTTTTCTTTCTTTCCTGACCCTCTCAATTTTTCAACTTCTTTTTTTTGTGCTGGCTCACCCAAGTTTAAAGATGTTTGGTTTATAATGTTTGAACCGTTTATGTAAGGCTCTTGTGCTTGTTCAAAACCTGTCCCATTTTTAGTATGGTCTGTACTAACTGGCTGTTCAGAACTTGTCTGGAAATTGAACAAGTAAACAAGGCTTCCTTTGAATGGATTAAATGAGGGTTTGTATTTCAGATAACCAAAGTCATTCAAATCTTTCATGCACTTGTGATAAGTAGCCTTTGCACTTATTTTACTTACCCTCATTAATTCTCCCCGTGAAATGCTGATTGGATTTTTAAAGCGACTGGCATTCCAAAACTGGAATAGCGAAACATACATACTGATATGTGTAGGGTTGAGCCGCTCATCGGCGGCCACCCGGTCAAAGAATCCTGCAAGGTGACGGATGTAATTCATGGGTTGCCTCCTTTCTTTAGTTTTCCAAACAATGTGTTTTCTACTATAGCTTGTTTCTTGTTATCCTCCAGCAATGCTTCAATATCTTCAGAGCTGTAGTAAATGATGCTGCCGATTTTTGTAAACGAAAGAGTGCCGTTAATGCGAAGGTTCTGCAATGTGCCCGGAGAAATTTTAAGCAGCTTGCGGACTTCACTGCTTTTAAGCCATTGCTTTTGTTTGAGTGGTTTTGAATGGATGAAAGTTTTTAATTCATCCAGTAATTGATGCCTGAACTCTGTCAGGTCTTCTTTGGTAACAATGTTTACTGCCATACGCTGTGGTGAAATTTAGTATGGCACAAAAAAATATGGTTTGGGTGAGATTGTTTCCCAAGATGATACCAACATGGGAAAGATTTTTTTCAAAACAAACTAAAGCAAATGGCTACTTATCGTCAGCCTCATCCATTCGTTTAATTAATGCTTGTTTGAGAGAGTCAATAAATTTAGTACGACCATTTTTTCGGACTCTTATTTCAAGAAATGTACGGTAGTAGTCCCCTAATTCAACATTAAACAGATGCTCAAACATATCAGCAATGACTTTTATGTCGGCTTTGCCATTGTCAATGGCTCCTTCGGAATGAAGGGCATAAATCAATTCAATAAGAGCGGTTTTACTCTCTGTCCAGTAGAGCTTAACCTTGGGAAAATCTTGTGTAACCATATTGGTATCTTTTCTTTCAAGTGATGAAATGGCATCTTCCAGATAAACCTGCAATAAGTCATTAGCAATAATTTTCGCCACCTTATAATCGTGGCTGGTACTGAATAATGGGTCTGTTTCAAAATAGAATGTATCAAGGGTTAACCGAATATCATATTTGCCTCTAACAAAATATTTGTGGTCCAAATAGTTACTCCCTGTACGATAGTATTTATAAAAGTCTAAATTGTTATCAAAATATCTTCTAAGGTTTTGTAGTTCGTGATTCAAATATTTTCTTACAATTTTTTCGCCTCCTTTCGGCATCTTGCTGTGAATGTTATAAACACTTATATGAAAAATCAACTTTGAAACAAATTGAGGTTTTGTGTGTTTGAAAAATTTTATTTCTTCTGACTGCGTCCTGAATTTATGTTTACTCATTTGCTTTTTTAACTGACCCAAAGCATTTACAATTACCTGAATAGATAGCTCCGCTTCTTTTAAAGGGTCATCTGTTTCAAGATGTATAAAGTTTAGCTGTTCTTCACATTGATGATATAATTTAGTAGCAAATTCCACAATGTGTAAATGGGTTTTTTAAAGTAAATGTTGTCGGATTTAATCAATCTTTTGTATCAATTAATTTACTTTGTGATAATAATTAAGAAATTCACCTTGATGTTATTTATGTTCACCTGGATTCTTCGGCTTAGGCCTCTTTGAGCTAACAAAAAACAAAACAAACCCACTCATTACTGTAACTAAACCAAATATAGAAAATGCCCTGAGCAACCAATTTCCAATATGGTCCCTGCTTTCATAATCCATCGTGTGCATCATCCAGAGGAAATCAAATACTCTCCATTTGTTATTACGGAATTTCTCTACAGTTCCTAATTCGCTGGCAACGTAAACGGTGGTTTTTGACGGATGCTCAAATGTGATAGCATAAGCAGGCAGAGGATTTTCCCGGTACTCATGGTGACTATTTGTACCTGTCAGGTATTCAACTGATTTTACTTTTGGCTCACCATTAAATCTCATTTTGGCTACTTCAACTGCTTCTTCTTTTGTAAGTGGGCCACGAAGCTGACCTGTTTCTGCATTGGCAAGATGGTTCATTTCCTGCATATCATGTTCATGATTTGCATGGTTGTGAATAGCACTGATACAACGAACCTGGTAAAAAGGTTTACCCAATATTTCAATCAATTGAATTGATACAACTGAATCTATCCGGTGAACTTTCTTAATTGTATCCAAAACCATTGTTGGGGAAATCAATGATATATTAGATGATAGCAGAGGTGCATTTCTTTTTTGAAAATCTCCGTGTACTTCATCCATATTGCTCCAACTGAAATACAGACCGCCAATTGACCATAATAAAAACTGGATGCCTAAAATAACACCGAGCCAGCGGTGTGTTTTTCGGATATAGTAGTGTTTGCTTTTTGCCATAAACAGTAATATTAGTTACAAGTATAATTAATAAAAATACAATCAATATAGTCTGCAGCCATGTGCATTAATAATCCGATTGATATGATACGGAACTTCGGAAACAAAAACAGCAAAGCATATAATACTATAGCGATATAACTGTGCAGGGGATGAAAGCCTATGCTGCAACGGCAGGGATTGTAAACAGGAACTGCTAATAAATGGTCGAAATCTATCGCCATTGTTACCAATAATATCAGGTACGTTCGTTCCCATCTTTCTCTGTAAAAGACAAAAGCTATTCCCAGAGGAAAAATAAAATGCAGAAAATAATGAATAACCTTCTAAATAACTTCCATTCTCTTTTATCAGCTAACGCTATTTTACTTTCAACAGACTTGCATTAATAGCCACCACAACAGTACTTACACTCATCAACACCGCACCGGCAGCAGGGCTTAATAAGATTCCCATTTTGTACAATACACCTGCCGCCAATGGTAAAGCCACCACATTGTAACCTGTTGCCCAAATTAAATTCTGAATCATCTTTCTGTAAGTGGCTTTGCCAAACTGAATCAATGAAACAACATCTTTTGGATTGCTGTTTACCAAAACAATCCCTGCTGTTTCTGCGGCAATATCAGAACCTGAACCCACTGCAATTCCCACATCAGCTTGCGCCAATGCAGGAGCATCGTTTACACCATCACCTGTCATTGCAACGTATTCGCCTTTATCCTGCAACTCTTTTATTTTCTCCAATTTTTGATGTGGCAATACTTCGGCAAAGAAACTCGTCATACCTAATTTTTTGGCAACTGTTTCTGCAACTTGTTTGTTATCACCTGTCAGTAAAACAGATTTGATATTATTGCTATGCAATATTTTAATAGCTTCTGCCGACTCAGGACGAATACTATCTGACAATGAAATATAACCAGCCAGTTTATCATTTACCAAAACAAACACTACTGTTTCAGTTGCATCAGTATTGTAATTTGCCGGGAGTGAAATACTTTTTTCTTTCAGATAACCCGGACTTACTACTTTAATGTCGTTGTTGTCAACAGTTGCTTCAACACCTTTTCCTGTAATAGCATTAAAATTACCGGCTGATGGAATTGGAACAGATAAATCTTTTGCTTTTTGAATAATACCTGTTGCAATAGGATGTTCAGAATTTTGTTCCAATGCAGCAGCGTATTTCAACAATTCATTTTCAGAAAGACCTTCAGTTAATGAAATAATTTTTGATACTTCAAATTTTCCTACGGTAAGTGTACCGGTTTTATCAAATACAAGTGTGGTAATTTTTCTTGAGTTTTCAAATGCTGTTCTGTTTTTAATCAATAGCCCATGCTTTGCTGAAAGTGCAGTTGATTTTGCAACAACCAGCGGTACTGCCAATCCCAAAGCATGAGGACAACAAATAACAATTACCGTTACCATTCTCTCAATGGAAAACGCCAAATCTTTTCCTGATAAATACCATACAAGAAATGTGGCAATGCCTGCTACAATCGCAATCAGCGTAAGCCATCTTGCCGCCGTATCTGCTATCAATTGTGTTTTTGACTTGGACTTCTGTGCATCCTGTACCAGCTTTATCACCTGTGATAAATAAGAATCCTTTGCACCATGAGCTACAGTTACTTTAATAGCTCCGTTGCCATTGATGGAACCGGCAATTACTTTATCACCCTTTGTTTTTTCTACAGGTTTCGACTCGCCTGTGAGCATAGATTCATTAAGATAACTTTCACCATCTGCAATAACGCCATCTGCGGCAACCTTCTCACCTGGTTTGATAAGTATCACATCACCTTCTTTAAGAGTTTCTGTTTTTACATCTGTTACTTTATCTTCATTCACCAAATGTGCATCATCAGGCATCAACTGCACCAATAACTCTAACTCTCTCGATGCACCGGCAACAGATTTCATTTCTATCCAATGACCTAACAACATGATAAGGATTAAAGTAGCCAGTTCCCAAAAGAAATCCATCCCCTTTAATCCAAACACAGTTGCCACACTGTAGATATATGCTACAGATATGGCAAATGCAACAAGTGTCATCATTCCGGGATTTTTAGCTCTCATTTCCCCAACCAATCCTTTTAGAAATGGCCAGCCGCCATAAAAGAAAACAATTGATGACAGAATAAGCAGCACATATCCGGAGCCGGGAAAGCTGAAATGAATATTGAGCCAATGCTGAATCATTTCTGAAAGCAGCATAATTGGAATCGTAAGAATCAGCACAACATAAAATCGTTTTTTGAAATCTGCTATACCCGCTGAATGTGTTTCATGTCCGCCATGAGTACCCGGTTTAGTAAGTGGTACGAGTGTCATCCCACACAAAGGGCAATTGCCTGGACTGTCCTGAATAATTTGCGGATGCATTGGACAGGTGTATTTCTGAAACGATTGTAATGATTGCTTTTCCTCCGTTGTTGCAGTATGATGCTCATTAACCGGATACCTTGCCACTTTTTTTTCTTCATCAAGATTATGTGAATGTTTCTCATCTTTACCGTTATCAAGCACAAGATTCATTCCGCATTTAGGACAATTGCCTGGCTTATCCTGTATTACTTCAGGATGCATCGGGCAGGTGTATAGTTCACGGCTATGGTGATTATGTTCCATTGTTTAGTTTTTAAGTACAAATAGAAACTCTACTCTTATTTTCTCCCATGCTACCGCTATCTTTCCGCCATTGCCTTTTCCTGTTTCAATAAAATATTGCAACCGCTCTGTATGATTAACCGTTTTCGGTTTCACTTTAATCCTGACAACATCCTCCTTTTCATCATACTCTGTTGCAAGATGCTGTTTCCAGTTTCTATTTATAATCAATATCCATTCCGTTTCGCCGGGGATGGAGAATAAGGCATATTTACCTGCAGGTATTTCTTTACCATTTACAACAAATGCTTTTGGCATTTCCAAAGTAGTGGCATCATGTGCCCCCGTTACCCATACTTCATCATAAGGAACAAGACCACCCCATATAATTCTTTTGCGTACACCAGGTGAATGATAATTGATTTTAATGCTATCACCATTCACAATGGCATAAGCCATTGACTTGATACTTTTTTTGGTGGTGTCTTTTATAAGATTTGGGTTATAGCATACTTCTTCTGTTTTCTGAGCTGAGGCATATTGAAACATCAGGAAGAAGATGAATGACAGAATTGCTGTTACATAAGATTTCTTCATATTGCGTTATTGTTTTATTGCTTTATAAATTTGAACTTCTCCAAATATTGTTCTAAACTTTTTCTTAATAGCAGGATTGCTAAATCCTGCGTCTGCGATTAATTGTGGCATCAATCCCTTTGCATTGGCGCCTGTAGGTTTAAAACCATCTAATCCCCGAATCGTATTAAATAGCAGCCGTTGAAGCCATGAATCAGAACGGCCAAAATCGGCGATAATCAACTGACCGTCTTTTTTGGTTACTCTGCATAATTCAGCAAGAACCTTTAGCTTAACGGGTGTTTCCAGATGATGAAAAACCAGGCAGGATATAACACGGTCAAAATCGGAATCTTCAAACGGAAGCTGTTCTCCATTATAAGCGGTGAGTATTATATCAAGTTTTTGGGAATTAATTTTTTCATTCGCTTTAGCAAGTATTGATTTATCAATATCAATACCGGTAATCTTTATTAATGGCCTGTATTCTTTTGCCATAATGGTGAGTGTAGCAGTGCCACAACCAAAGTCTAAAACATTTGCATAATCTGTGAGATAGGCGTTATCAATCAATGACTGTTTTATAATTTTCTCCGGCATAGTTATGCGTATAAAGAAATCATATAGCGGGGTAAGCCATTTGAAACGTAATGCCGATATAAATTTTGTTTCAGCCATTCTGAAGCATTTTAGTGGTTGTGACCCGACATTGGGTCTGCACCTTTTTTAAATACGAATTCGCTATGTAATAAGTATGCACCGGTTAATACCACTACATCACCTTCCTTCAATCCTGATTTTATTTCTATACGGTTGCCACTCTCAATGCCAGCCTGCACCATCACACTCTTAAATGTATTCTTGCCGGTTTGTATCCAAACTGTTGCACCTTTGCCGTCTCTTATCACTGCATCAATTGGTAATGTGAGTGATTGCCGCTGCGGACTTTTCAGTAACACATAAGCAGGCATACCCGGTTTTAATTGATTGCCTGTATTCGGAATAGATACACGGATAAGGTTGATTCTTGTATCAGGATTGATTTCGGGGTTTACAAATTCAATTCGCCCCTTAATTTCTTTATTATCAAAATCAGGAAGCTGAACGGTAGCTATACTATTACTGTTCACTTCAGCCAATTGTGAAGTATAAACCTGCGCTTCTGCCCACAAGGTAGAAAGGTCGGCCAGTTTTACAATAGTACCGCCTTCCATAGCATAATCGCCTTCCCGAATATCAAGCTGTGTAATATAGCCGCTGGCCGTACTGTAAAATATTGTTGTGGGTGCTGCCTTCCTTGTATTAGCCAGTTCATTTATCTGTACTTCACTCAACCCCCATAGCAATAATTTGTTTTTGGCACTTTGAATCAACTGGTCAAAATCAATGATGCTTTCTGTACTAAAGGCTCTTTTCTTATCCAATGCCAATATGTATTCTTGCTTTGCATTGTTTAAATCCTCACTGTATATTTCATAAAGTGGTGAACCCTTCTTTACATAATCTCCAAGATTTTTATAGTACAACCGTTCAACCCTGCCCATTACTCTTGAACTAACTGAAGAAGCTTTCATTTGGTCAAAATTCAATGTAGCTGTTAATACTAACTGGTCTCCAATTGTACCGTTTCTAATAGTATCGGTTTGAATATTTCCTAATTGAATTTGCTGTTCACTTAATTGCAATTCATCTTTTCGCTCCCCATTCTTTTTCTTAACGGGAGTTAAATCCATTTTACAAATAGGGCATTTGCCCGGTTTGTACTCCACTACCTGCGGGTCCATAGAGCAGGTATAATAAGTGTCAGGGTCTTTGGGAGTTTCACTTTTGTTCTTGCAGGATGCAAGAAACCATAAAGCCATTGTAACAAAAATTATATAACGCATAATTAATTTTTTACTTTGATGAAACTTTCACTATCCATTAAATACTGAGCATTTGCCGCTACAGAATCTTTTGCAGTTAATCCGCTTAGTACCTGCATATGTTTTCCGTGGATGATACCAGCATTTATCTTAATTGCCTTAAATCCTCCATCTGTTTTGCTGAACACAACTTTATCCATTCCTAATGAGAGAACTGCTTCTTTTGGCAACCAATACGCTTCTTTTGTATTTCCGAAAATGGTTGCCTTTACCTGGCTGCCGATAGGTATTTTTAATGCGCTGTTGTTGAAATATACCCTTGCAGTAAGCGTTTTGCTTTCTTTTCTGTAAAATGGTTCAACAAAATCAATAATTGCTCTGAAATCTTTCTCCGGTGCTGTTTCGGGTATCACTCTTACTGTGTTTCCTTTTTTTACCAGCGATTGGTTTTCTCCGTAAATATTCAGGATGGCCCATGCTCTCCCCGGATTAAAGACTGTGAAAACGGATTGTCCCTTCTGCAAATACATTCCCTCTTTTAAGGAAAGCTCTTCAGTAATTAAAGAAATATCTCTCATGTTACCGGATGCTGTATTCATACTGCCGCCATTTGTGGCTTCATGAATATGTCCGCTGTAATTACTGTAAACAGCAATGGTTAAAGATGGCTTGCCTGATTGAATGACCTGTTTCAATTGTTCATTACTCATGCCGAGGAGCAAAAGTTTTTCTTTCGCCGCCTGTATGAATGTTGTGTTTTCAGCATCATTTTTTATAAGAAATAACAGGTTCTGCTGTGCTGTTAGCAATTCAGGACTATAAATATCCAGTATTCTTTGCCCTTTACTTATTTTTTGATAGCGGTATCGTACATATAACTTTTCAATTCTGCCAGATACCCTTGCTGAAATACTTCCTACCTGTCTTGTATCATAAGCAATATTTCCCAATGCTTCAATTTCTATTTGTTCTCCTCTCTGCTCAATTGTAGTTACTGGAATGGATGATACAACAAATTCATTTGTCGGTTTCAGCAATGACTCAAGTTCTATGTCACCCACTTTCTTAGTTTCTGTTTCTTTTTTAACTAAATCCATTCCGCACTTGGGGCAGGTGCCCGGTTTGTCGCTGAATACAGAATCTTCCGGCATTGGGCAGGTGTATTCAGCTTTTTCATGCTGGTGATTACCCGGTTCTGCTTTTACCAAATCCATTCCGCACTTGGGACAGGTGCCTGGCTTATCACTAAATACAGAATCTTCCGGCATCGGACAGGTGTATATATCCTTAGCAGTTTCTGCTTGATGCCCGGCATGAGGGTCTTTATTATTGTTACAGGAAACTGCAATAATCATTATCAATAAACCACCAATAAAAATATATTTCTTCATTATCATTTTTAATTAACTCAATTGATACTGTAACATCATGCCATCATCTTCATGTTCCAGGTTGTGGCAATGAAAAACAAATTTGCCGGTATTGTTTTCAAACGGAACAATCACTCTTACTCTTTCACCGGGCATTACCAGTACGGTATCTTTCCATCCGCTTTCGGCAGCAATAAGATTTCCACGACCGCCTGTTCTGTCCAATACCTGGAAGAATACACCATGCAGATGCATTGGATGCGGTTCATCGCCTTTGCTGTTATCAAATACCCATATTTCGTTTGTATTGGCAGCAACATTTTCGTCAATACGGCTGCTTTCATATAATTTTCCATTGATGCGGTGGCGCATCTTCATTCCGTCATTCATAGGATAACCATGATGCTCCATTGCATTGGAAATTTCAAATGTTCTTGTTTTTACAGCAGATGATGCAGCAATTGTATTGATGACAGAAAGATTTGCGGGAACAGTAAATGTATCAGTAGCCGCAGTCGTTACTTTAAATTTCATAATTCTGAACGACTGCTTTCCCTGTGCATCTCCACCATTACCAAATTCTTTACTTGTTAAAAATATTTCTGAACCTACTGAAGCAGCACTGAAGTTTACCAACACATCCAGCCTTTCGCCGGGTGCAATCAATATTTCTTTAACTGAAACAGGATTCTTTAACAGACCTCCATCGTTCCCAATAACTATCATGTCAGCATTATTGCTGAAAGCAAGATTGTACACCCTTGCATTGGAGCCATTTAATATACGAAGCCGGTAATAACGGGTGGCTATTTCTGTATAGGGAGAATAAACACCATTCACTACAATTGATTCTCCCATATATCCTGCCATCACTTCTTCCATTGAAGGATTGTAAGTGATGCCTGTACTTGTGATGCGTTTGTCCTGTATCACCAATGGTATTTCATATTGACCTGATGGCAAATTCAGGGCTGCTTCTTCCGCATCATTGATAATAAACAAGCCTGCCAATCCCTGGAACACCTGCTTACCGGTCTTCTCATGCGGATGGGGATGATACCAGCTTAAACCTGCTCTTTGATTTACCGTGAACTGGTAACGGAAAGTGCCGCCTGCATTCGCTAACTGGTCAGGATGCCCATCCATCAGTGCAGGGATTTTTAAACCATGCCAGTGAATATTGGTATGTTCAGACAAATTATTCTGTAACAAAATATTTACTGCATCGCCTTTATTTATTCTGAATGATGGGCCCAGCATACGATTAGGCTGATAACCCAATACAGAAATGGCTGTTCCATTGAAGTTGGCTGTAGTTACCTGTGCGGTAATGGTATGATTTGGTCCTGCTGTTAAAGGAAAGGAAAAGAGTTTTGAAAAATCACCTTCTGTTATCATTACCGGCTCTGTCATCAAACCTCTATGATGTTCTTTTTTACACCCGCTGCAACTGACTAAGAAACCAGCAAGCGAACCACCGCTTACAACTGCACCTGCACCCAGGCCTGACATTTTTAAAAAGTTTCTTCTTTGCATATAGATAGTTTTATTTTTTTTCAATGATTCTTTCAATCGTTACCTGAAGTTTCAATGCCTGGTTGAGCAACTCTACATATTCCAGTTGCTTCATATTTAAAGTTTCCCAGGCATCATAAAGCATAAATAGTTCCTCTGTGTTTTGCTCATAACCCAACTGCATGGTTCTATAATTATTCCGCAAAGCAGGAATAATATTTTCTTCATAGAGTTTCAATTGCTTTTTCTTTAGCTCCAATTCATTCCGCATTCCATAAGCCATGCCGCTGAATTCATTCACCATCATTTCTTTTTGTGATTGTATAGCGTAGGTTTTCCATTTCAGGCTTTCAATATTTGCTTTGTTCATTTTAGATGACCATTTAGCCATAGGAATACGCACCATGCCCATGACTGTGTATTGCAAAGGCTGCCCTCCAAAACCAATCATATTGTCATAACGAATGCCGAATTGTGGTTTTAATGACGCTCTTTCTGTTTCCTGTTTCATCAGGGTAAGATTGATTTCCTTGTCTAATGATTTCAGGTCACTCCGATTAGTATAAAATAATGTGCTGTCAAAAACAAGGCCTGAGTAATCATTTAAAGTATAAGTTGTATCAATATCAAAATAAATCATGGCATTTCTGCCCATAAGTGAATTAATACGGATACGTTTTTCCTTTATATCATTTTCAAACATCAGTTGCATATTTTTTACATCACCCAAAGCAGCTTTGGCTTTATAATAGGCGCTGATTTTTTCCAAGCCATTCTTATATCTTATCTCTGCATTTTTTATCATGAAGTCAAGAATCTTTTCATTCTCACCAATTATCACCAGCTTCTTTTCAAGGATTATCCATTCGTAATAAAATTGTTTTGCATCATTGATTAATTCATTCAGCGTTGCATTCTTTTTTTCTTTTTCCACCGATGACATGGCTTTCATATATCGTTCATCTGCATCCAGTTTTTTTCTGTTTGGAAACATTTGTTCACCAGATACCATCACAGAACCCATGCCCGGTATATCGCCTTCCCTGTGCCAGAGCCTCACATCATAAGGCGTCATAAACTGGCCAATACCTACCTGTGGCGGCATCCAGCTTCTTGCACCTTTGGCTGCTTCATCCATTGAGCGGATTTCATTGTCATACATCTTCACCACAGGGTGTGATAATTTGATGCTGTCAATAACAGCATCCAGCTTTAGTGTTTGCGAATGGCTGTTGAACGCAACCACAGATGCAAACAGTGCCATGAGTAGTTTATTCTTTAACATCTATTAATTCAATTTTGCCTTTACGTTTTAATTCTCGTTCCTTTATCATTTCAAATATTACAGGTGTAATCAGTAATACATAAATAGTGGATGAAATAGTGCCCCCAATCAATGGAATGGTTATTGGCCGCATAATATCGCTACCTACACCGGTTGCCCAAAGAATGGGTATCAACCCAAACAGCCCAACAGAAACAGTCATCAGTTTTGGTCTCAATCTTTTGGCTGAACCTTCAATGACGAACTCACGGATGATAGCCGGTGTTAATGTTGCTTTTGAATTGCCATGTTTTTCCACCATGTTATTCATAGCTTCATTCAGGTAAATCGTCATGAGCATCGCCGTTTCTATTGCCATTCCGAACAAGGCTATAAAACCGACTGCAACTGCCACTGATAAATTGATGCCATAGAAATAGACCATGAATACGCCGCCAATTAATGCAAACGGAACAGTTATCATTGTAGTGATTGCTTCTTTGAAGGAATGGTAAGTGAAATACAATACCATAAAAATGATAATGAGTACAATCGGTAAAATCATTTTCAATGTGCGGTTAGCTCTTATCTGATTTTCCCACTGGCCACTCCATTCCAGGAAATAACCTTTGGGAAGTTTTGTTATCATCTGGTTTAACCGCTCCTGGGCCTCTTTTACTGTACTTCCTAAATCTCTTTCTCTCACATTAAATAACACTGTGCCTCTCAGCATGGCATTTTCTGAATTTATCATCGGCGGGCCATCACTGAGTTTAATATCTGCCACTGCTTCTAATGGAATGGGGCCGAAGTTCATCGTTTGTACCTGTAACCGTTTTAATGCTCCCAAATTGTTGCGAAAATCCTGGCCATATCTTGCATTTACCGAAAAACGCTGACGGCCTTCTATAGTCGTAGTCAATTTCATACCACCCAATGCACTTTCAATAACTGTATTCACATCATCCACACTTAAACCATATCTTCCGATTTCTTCCCGTTTAATTGCAATGTCAACATACTTACCTCCGGTAATTGGTTCCACATATAAATCTTTTACACCATCAATTCCTTCTAATTGTTTTTTGATGGTTTGAGCAAAGGCATAAATGCTGTCAAGGTTTTGTCCATATACTTTTAATCCCACATCGGTACGGATGCCTGTTGAGAGCATGTTTATACGATTGATAATAGGCTGTGTCCATCCATTGGTAACTCCCGGTATTTGCATTTTTGAATTAAGCTCGTTAATGATGCCATCTTTTGTCATTCCTTTTCGCCATTCACTTTTTGGTTTCAGCAAAATGATGGTTTCAATCATACTGATGGGTGAATTATCTGTTGCAGTATTCGCTCTGCCTGCTTTGCCTAACACATGCGATACTTCGGGAACAGTGCGGATGATTTTATCCTGTACCTGCAATAACCGCTTTGCTTCAGAGTTTGAAACATCAGGTAATGTTACCGGCATAAATAGCAGGGAGCCTTCATCCAGGGGTGGCATAAACTCCGAACCAAGGCGTGTCATCATGATAATACCTGCAGCCAATGCTACCATGTTGATACCAATGGTGATTTTTCGCCATTTCAAACACCATTTCAAAATTGGTGTGTAAATCCTCTCCAATGTTCTTGTAATAGGATTGGCACTTTCAGGTTTCAATCTCCCTTTCAGAAAAAAAGAAATTAATACTGGTATTAATGTAATGGCCAATACAGCATCTATCAGCAGAATGAATGTTTTTGTCCAGGCCAAAGGATGAAAGAGTTTACCTTCCATTCCTGTTAATAAAAATACAGGAAGGAATGAAGTGACTACAATAATCGTAGAATAGAAAACACCCGGGCCAACCTGCTTGGATGACTTTTCAATGATTTCATTCCGTTCTTCGCTTGATAGCGGGTCTTTATTCTTTTTTAATATCTTTTTCAGCATTCTGATTTATTTAGTTGCCATTTGTGTATTTAATAAAAAGCCGGACAAGCTTGTATTGCTTGTGATACCTATCATAAGAAAGTAAACTGCTGTTTGAACGAAATATATTTTCAATCTCGTCATGAAACAGATGATAATCCGGGTAAATATTTTTTACATTCTCAATTGTTAAATCAAGCATAGGGCCATCAGCACCATTACTGAATTTGTGAACAGGTGGCTGAGGATTTTTGGGTGCAGACATTGGTATGAATTCATACAGTAATAAATTATCATCAGCGTTCAGTATGGTATAATCAATTTTATCAGCAATACGGTAAGATGAACCATTGCATGTTTTGAAACCAAAAACACTGTCTTTACTGATGTTGTATTTGTTTCCTTCATGAATCACCGTAATGTAATCCCTGTTGAAAAAATTATTCAGTTTTATTTTGTGGTTTTCTGTTTTACAATTGATGCCATAAGTAAGTTTCTTGTTTGTAAAGTCAACCGCAGTCATATATACTCCGCTGCTGTCTTTTTGACCTTTTGTTGCAACTGTGATGGTAACAAAAAGGACACACATCATTATGTTCAGAAAAATCTTTTTCATGGTTGAGTCTTTTTGATTTGTGCTTCAGAAATATGCCGGTAGGCATTTTCCACCATTACAATACCATCATCCACCACCACACCAATGGCCAGCGCAATACCGGTTAATGACATGATGTTGGATGAAATGCCAAACATTTCAAGAAAAATAAAACCGGCTGCAACAGAAATGGGTAACTGTATAAGAATGATAACTGCACTTCGCCAATGAAAAAGAAAGATGAGTACCACTAAGCGATACTAGCTATCATTTCTTCAATCAGTGTTCCTTTAACAGAATCAATGGCTTCCTGGATTAATGTGCTTCGGTCATAGGAAGTTTTAAAAGTTACACCTTCAGGCAATCCTTTTTCCACTTCTTTCATCTTTGCTTTAACAGCTTCAATTACTTTATTGGCATTTTCGTTATACCGCATTACTACAATGCCGCCAACCACTTCACCTTTACCATCCATATCAAAAATGCCAAGGCGTAAATCGCCACCCATCTGAACAGAGCCAATATCTTTTACTCTTACAGGAATGCCATTGTAATTAGCTGAGAGCAATATTCTCCACATCTTCTTTGCTTTTAATATAGCCAAGACCACGGATGATATAAGCCATATCTGCCATCTCAAATTTTCTGCCGCCCACATCGTTGTTATTGGCTTTCACTTTATTCATTACATCCATCAGTGAAATGTTGTAATACTGCAATTTCACAGGGTCAACCACTAACTGATATTGCTTTTCAAAACCACCAAATGAGGCAACCTCAGCAACGCCGGGCACTGTTTGCAAGGCAAACTTGATGTACCAATCCTGCAAGGCCCGTTGTTCTCCCAAATCCATTTTTGGTGCATCAAGATGATACCAATAGACATGGCCTACACCTGTTCCATCAGGGCCTAATGAAGGTGTTACGCCCTGTGGCAACAGCCGTTGAGCAAAATTTAACCGCTCCAGCACTCTTGTTCTCGCCCAATAGATATCAACATTATCTTCAAAAATCACATATACAAAACTCATCCCGAACATAGATGAGCCCCGGATGTTTTTGATTTTAGGAATACCCTGCAGGTTACTTACCAACGGATAGGTTACCTGGTCTTCCATTACCTGCGGACTGCGGCCCATCCATTCAGTAAAAACAATGACCTGGTTTTCACTCAAATCAGGAATAGCATCAATGGGATTTTGTTTGACAGAATAAATGCCATACGCAAACAGGCCGCCTGCCAGTAGCAGAACAATTAAGCCTGTTGCGTAAAGCCAGTTCAATTAGTTTTTGAACCATGATTTTGTTTTAAATATTATTTAATCACTTCTTCAACCCTGCCGCACTTGAACATTTCTGACCCGAAATAGGGATTCTTAATCTCTTTCACTTCACTAAGCCACATGGCGCCCTGGTTATCCCTTGCCATCGGACAATGGTCATGATAAAGCGTACGACCGGCACCAAAGTTTTTCACTAAGTCATATATCACTTCACTCATCATCACAAAGTGTGAACGCTGATGTTTGATTTTATCGCCATTTTTTACCAATATGCTCAGCATGTTCTTTCAGTTCATCTTCGTTCGTGTCATACACTTTCTTTTGCTCTGCTGTGAGCAGTGATTTATCTAATTTGGCAATAGCATCCTGCATTGCCTTTGCGCCACTAGCTGCTTCACCGGCATTGTCATTAGCCAGTGCATTTTTAATGTGCAGGTAGTGGTCAACAATTTCTTTGATACTTGCAGCGGCTTTCGTATCTACGTTTGTAAATGCTACAGATACTATTTTTACGTCTTCGTCATCTGCTGTTGATACATGCTGTGCGGTATCATTATTTGTTTTATTCATACCATGTCCTTCATGTTCATTTTTTGTACCGCCACTGTTGCAGGATGAGAAAACAATTACGGAAATAATAATGATTGCTGTTATAATCTTATTCATTGTGAATTGCTTTACTTGTTAATTAATGTTGATGATTGGAATGGTCTTCTTTTTTTTCTTTTAAATCCATTCCGCATTTAGGACATTTACCGGCTTTAGTGTAAGTTTTATCACCCTCGCATTTCATGGGGCAGGAATAAGCTTTTACTGCTTCCATTTTCATTTTTTCCTTTGGTGAGGCAGTTAAATCCATATTGCACTTGGTGCATTTACCGGGTTTATCACTTGTTACGTCTGCATGCATGGGGCAGGAATAATTCTTTGTTACTGCAGCTTTCATTTGTTCTTTTTGGGAACGTTCCAGCTTCATACCGCATACAGGACAGTTACCTGGTTTCTTAGCAGCAACGGTATCATGCATGGGGCAGGTATAAAGCGTAACATGTTTCAGTGTATCTTTTTTCCCGGCTTTTTCCTGGGCAAATACAGAAACAGTCATGATAGTTAACGCTGCTATCATCAGCATTTTAATAGCTTTCATTTTACTTTATTTTAGAGTATGAAGAGAGAAATATACAGGCATAGAGAAACGCCTGTAGCCCGACAATTTTATTGCCCGGCATCAGAGAAGAAGCTGAATATTTAAATACGGAAAGTTCTGTTGAGAAGATAAACAGGTAGGCCACAACTTCGTGGAGGTGCGTGGCAAAGCGGATATTCTTCGGTAATAGAAGAAATGATATGTTCAGATATTGAAAAGAATGAAACCGGTAAATCAACAACAGGGAGTGTAAAATTTAGAATAACCGATTCGGCTGTTTTCTGGTCTGTTTCATTCTTTACAAACTTGTGCTCATCCTTGCAGCAGCCATTATCTTTTTCATCAGCTTTCTCCATGCCGCAATTGCCGCAGGTTTTAGACTTATTGTGACTAAGACCCCAGTCAGCCAATTTGCCCATGCAATAATGCATATGTATAGAAGCACCGGAAGAAGTGCCCAGGTATAATACTGCTAATATGGCTGTGATTAATTTTTTCATTACCTGTAACTTGACAAAAGTATAGCAATTTTTTTTAACTGGTTTATACAATTTTGTGCAGGTTTTATATTTAATTGACAAATAGTTATTTGCAGCAGTCCTTTTTTCTTATAAAGACTGCCTTTAGTATTCCAAGTAAAAATAACCCGATTTTATTGAGGACGACCATTTTATATCATTTGAATCAACATTACAGCACTCATTGCTATCATTATGGCATCTTCAATGATTGTAACTGTACTCATGGGTAAATTAAATACATCACCGAGACATGCACATTTAATTTTGCGTTTATTAAAAACACTTTGAAGCACTCCAATAATGCTTAGCGACATTACTACAAAGGTAACTGTATTTGTGAGGATTGGGTTAGACCCGGTGAGAAATGCAAAACCCAAAGCCAGTTCTAAAAGTGCATACAGATAGCCCCATGTATTCCATTTTTTCGCAATAATATCATACATGCTGTAGCTTTCTGCAAACCCTTTAAGATTTAATAACTTGAAAAAAGAAAATACAAAAAAGAACCCTGCCATAAAATGATTCATCCATCGCATCCAGGCAAAACCTCCCTGCACCCATTCAATAAGCAATGTAATAGCAGTTATGTACCCAAATATGAGCAGTATGGGTTTATAAGTTTGAAGCCATGTCTTTTTTTCATCCTGCTCAAATTTGTGTATGGGAGCATGATTTTGCTTAGCTATTTCAGATAGCTGATATTTGGGATAATCTTTCAATGCTTTTTGTAGGGTATCGGTGGAAATATGCTTATCCATTTCAATCATTGTATCGCCTGACAACAGATTGACTTCAACCTTTTTTATCCCTGCTACTTTTTCTAAAAGCCCCTTCACTTTTGACTGACAGCCTGAACAGGTAATACCACTTACGTTATATGTATGTTTCATTGTGAGAATAATTTTTTGCAAAATTACTTTCACTGGGCGGGTGAGGAGTTACAGAATTATGGGAAAGAGTTTTATTTAATTGCTACACACTATCCAGAGCTTTTCTGGGACCGCCAATTTTTTTGAAGTTGCTTGGAGTGAGCCCTGTTATTTTTTTGAATTGCGATGATAAGTGTGCAACACTGCTATATCCAAGCTTCCATGCAATTTCGCTAAGTGTCAGTTCGCCATAATGGAGCCATTCTTTTGCTTTCTCAATGCGTTGTAAAATAAAAAATTGCTCAATAGTTATTCCCTCCACTTCAGAAAACAGCCTGGAAATATAACTGTACTCTTTATTGAGAGCTTTACTAAGCAAATCACTGATGCTGAAATGTTCTTCAATCTGGTTGGCCTGAACTGTTTTAATCAAAAGGTTCTTAATTTTTTCAATTTGTTTTTGTTTTTGGTCATCCAATAATTCAAATCCTAATTCAAGCAACCGGGTATTAAGCTGTTGCATTTGCTTAACAGAAGGCTGCTTGCTTAATTCTGCTTCACCCATTGTAACACGTAGCGGTTTCAGATTCAGTTTTTCCAGTTCCTGCTTTACAACCATTACGCAACGATTGCAAACCATATTTTTAATGTATAATACCATAATACCCGTTTAAATAAAGCACAAAACTACAGGTATTTAGTTTGTTGCACTGAGAGTATTAGGAGATGGCATATTGACCGAAAGCTTTTGCTTTAGTAATTTCATATCCTCACTTACTTTCCTGTCCAAAATTTTTGCATAGTGTTGTGTGGTTCTCAAATTTTTATGCCCCAGCATCTTACTTACACTTTCAATAGGTACGCCATTTGTAAGAGTAACGGTAGTTGCGAAAGTGTGCCGTGCAATGTGAAAGGTGAGTTCTTTATTGATGCCGCATACATCAGCCATCTCTTTCAGGTAACTATTCATTTTTTGATTACTTAATACCGGCAACAGCTTTCCTTCATTTAAACACTGCGGATGTTCCTTGTATTTGGCAATGATTTCTTCGGCCATTGGCAGCAATGGAATATTTGAACGGGTATCTGTTTTTTGGCGATTGGTGTAAATCCATTTTTCGCCATCAATACCAATGGTGATATTGTTTTTGGTGAGCTTCTTTACATCAATATAAGCCAGTCCTGTGAAGCAGCTGAACAAGAAAATATCTTTTACCTGGTTGAGTCTTTCTGTTGCAAATACTTTGTTTAGAATTGTCTGGATTTCATCTTCCACAAGAAAAGCCCGTTCAACTTCCTTCACTTTTGATTTATAGTTTACAAACGGGCTTTTATCCAGCCAGCCATTTGCAATACAGAGGCGAATGATTTTACCAAAGTTTTTGATGTACTTAACTGCAGTATTGTTGTTGCATTTACGGACACTGCGGAGATAAAATTCATACTCTGTTATAAAAGCATGGTCAATTTTTTTAATGTCAATGTCTGAAATATTATACTTCCATTGCAAGAAATCAACTGTGTGCTTTAATGAGGTTTTGTAACGCTCAAGGGTGCCGGGTGCAAACTCATCATTCAGCAGGGCTTCAATCTTTTTGTTGTGGTCTTCAAAAATCTTTACCAGGCTTCTTGCCCTCTCTGACTTACCAGCTATCTTGTTTTTAATAGTTTCGGCAGTAATGATTTCACCGGTTGCCAGCATTTGATTATGATACTGGTGTATTTTGCCCTGCAAGATGGATAAATGAGCATTGAGGGATTTAATATCCTCCGTTGTGCCTTTTGCAAGCCCGGCGGCAGCGTTCCATCGTTCGGGCAGGCATTCTTTGCTGGTGGACATTTCTGCTCGTTGACCGTTGACCGTTAGCCGCAAATAAATGGGAACGGGGCCAGAAATATAGCCCTTGGGCTTCTTAAGGTAGAAGAGAAAACTAAGATTTGATTGCATGGTGTGGTGACCTTTAAAAGTTGATAAAATTAGATTTGCCACCATCAGCAAACAAGATGTTCAAAAGCTGAACTGCTTAGTAGACAAGTATTTCAGCAAAAGCTGGTGAGTAAATTTTTTGTGATTGTTTACGCACCGAATCACTCACCAGAATTTTGATTTCGGATGAATGGTTTGGCATAGTGCCAAACAAAAACCCCTGCATAATCAACGATTTGCAGGGGTTTGGTGAGTTTTGATACCCTTTTGGCGGAGAGAGAGGGATTCGAACCCCCGGACCTTTGACAGTCAACGGTTTTCAAGACCGCCGCAATCGACCACTCTGCCATCTCTCCGCGGCAAAAGTAAGGGTTCAACTCTTTACAGGCAAAAAATAATAACTTTTTTTAGCGGAATTTTAATTCAAAGGTCTAAAAATCAGGTTTTTGGATAATCATGAAATGCTGAATAACGCTTAAGTATTTAAATTTTTACCGGAAATTTCGGGGGATTAAATTTGGGTATAGAATAGGTCAGATTAAATTTTTATTTCAAGTGAATTTTCTACAAGCCAGAAAACAATTCTATATTGAATCCAATATTTATGGCAGAAAAAAATTCCACTGAAGATCATGGTACCGCATTTAAATCCTTTCTGCTTTGCCTGTTGTTTTGGATTATTTTTCTGGCATTACTTTTTGCGGGAGGTATTTATCTGGTAAAACTGTTTCCTTCAACCTGGGAACGATTTGCATACGGGTTCACCGCAACTATAGCAGCTTGTTTGGCAATCTGGGCAATCATTAAAATTGACCGGAAATCTACTGGCTGAAATTGGCCTGGTATGGCAATCTGGAACAGTATCCAGGTTTTTCAATGGGATACTGATTGGTTCTGTATTGATGGGCATTATACTGAGTTCAGTTATGTTGTTTACCGGCATTCGACTGCAATGGAATCCCGACGGTTTTAGTTTCGGCAATGCTTTGTTTTACTTATCGGTATTCCCGCTGTTATTTGCAGAAGAGTTGGTTTTCAGGTCCTACCCTTTTGTAAAACTGAATCAATCCTATCCTTTCATCATCACACAGATCATTGTTTCCATTGCTTTTGCCATCTACCATGTTGTAATCGGCTGGAATATCTATGCTGCATTGTTAGGACCTGGCATCTGGGCCTTTGTTTTCGGTTTAGCGGCACATCGGTCTGGTGGTATCGCTATGCCGGTTGGCATCCACCTGGCACTGAATGTCTGGCAGCCCCTACTCGGTTTAAGTACCGGAACGTATACTTCTTTATGGGTTTTAAAAAACAGCGATCATCCTGTCAACGATCAACAGCGCTCCGATTTAATCGGATTGATTTTTCAGATATTGCTTCTTGTATCTGCTGTTGTATTAACGGTGATGTATAGCCGAAAAGCAAGCACTCCATCTGAATCGGGTAAAATCTGAGGATATAGTTTGTCTTAATAATTAGCCATCTCTTTTATTTATGCTCATTGCATCAATGAGCACATTGCATTATAATACCGGGCGCTCTCCACATTAATCGTAAATCGAATTCTACTCCGGCATATTTGTCTATTGTATAGATCTATACCAAACGGTTCATTACAAAAAACTTACATCTCAATTTAATCTTCAGAAGGATGAGTGAGTATTATTATTTATTGCTCCCGGCTTGTTTCAATTTTACAGTATCAAACAAAACAAATCAATCAAAACAGTCTAAAACGATTATGAAAAAGTTACTCATTATTTCTTCAGTTTTTTTAACCTCATTGGCAACAAAAGCACAAAATGTTGCTATAAATAATGATGGTACTACTGCAGCATCAAGTGCTATGCTGGATGTAAAAAGTACCACAAAAGGTTTGCTGATGCCACGCATGACATCGGTACAAAGAGCGGCCATCGCTTCACCTGCAAGTGGATTGCTGGTATTTGATACTGATACAAAAACGGTTTGGGCCTTTGATGGTGCCAGCTGGAAAAATCTTAGTACAAGCGGAGGCTCTTTTGCTCTTCCATATTTTCAATCTGTAACGAATGCTGCATCTGCTTTTAAGATTACCAACAGCGGAACAGCAATTGAAGGAACAGCAACCAGTGCTTCTTCCAGCGGCGTCAGGGGTAACGCAACTTCGGCCAGTGCTAATGGTGTAATTGGTGTTAACAGTTCCACCAATGGTGTGGGTGTGAGAGGCGAAGCTTCAGGAACAGGAACTGGTGTGCTGGGTTACAGTACTGCGGGTACCGGTGTATCGGCCAGTAGTATTTCGGGTTATGCATTAAATGTAAGTGGAAAAGTAAAAATAGCTGGTGGTAACACCAATCCAACTGCAGGCGCAGTATTAACCAGTGATGCATCCGGTAATGCTACCTGGAAAGCAACCACCCGTTCTGCGTTTTCTGTTAAAGATTATAATTCTGATATCAGTAATCTTCCACCGAATTCCATCACCACTGTACATTTAAAAACAGAGGAGTTTGATTACGGCAATAATTATGCAGCTTACTCAGGTACAACACCATCTTTTGGCAACAGCGTATTTGTCGCTCCAAAATCAGGTCTTTATCATTTTGATGCATCATTGGGAGTTATCAGTGATAATGGATCAGACATTCAGTTTGTATTCATGAAGCTATATATCATAAGGGTAGTAAATGGTACCAGTTCATTGATAAATGCAGGCGAATCAGAATTTGTTTCAGGATTACGTGGCCTGAATAGAATGGCTGAAGGAAAAATTTCGAAGGATGTTAAATTAATTGCCGGGGATATTGTTCAGTTACAAGTGGCAAATAATATGAATGAGACTTTGCGTTTAAATGGTTACTCTTATACAAAACCTCATTTTGGATGCCACCTGGTTTATGAAGATTAAGCCTTTTTTATTTCAAAGCACATTAAAATTTTATCAATGAAAAAAATAATGCTATCATCATTTATCAGCATCCTGTTTTACAGTAGTTTCGGGCAATTGAATATAGGGAATGGTGCAAACTGGGTTGTGAGTGGAAATGCATCTGTAGTCTTGCAGGATTTGAATCTCATTAACAATGGTACATTGGCTGCAGGAACCGGGAAGTTCAAATTTGCGGGTTCGCAAAACAGTAATATAAGCGGAAACAGTGCGCTGTCTTTTTCTACGCTTGAAATTGCCAAGACTTCCAATGCTCGTGTAAATCTTGTCAATGATATAAATATTGGCAGTTCAGTTAGTTTTGTATCCGGACTATTAGACCTTGGAAACAGCAAAGTAGTGCTCGCTCCTTCTGCACTTTTAACCGGCGAAACAGAAATCAGTCGGGCAACTACTAACGGAACCGGCTATCTGCAGATTACACAAAACCTCAATGCACCCAACGCAACAGATCCTGGTAACCTGGGTGTTGTTATCAGCAGTTCTGCCAACCTCGGATCAGTTATTGTACGTCGCGGGCACATTGTATCCAGTGGCACTGGTCTTACTACAAGCACAAGCAGGTATTTCGATATCATTCCGGTTACAAACAGCAACCTGAATGCAACCCTGCGCTTTAAATATTTTGATGCTGAGAAAAATGGTCTCGATGAGAATAGTTTTTCACTCTATCAAAGCAATAACAGCGGAGCCAACTGGAGCAAGCTTTCCGGTTCAGTTAGAAACACAACTTCGAATTATGTTGAAAGGGTTGGATTGAGCAGGTTATCGAGATTCACAGCAGGTGTAACCACTACAGCAAGGGAGAATACGGAAAATACACCGGCAATAACCAGCGATCAAACAAACGATGCACAGTCTCCAACAACTAATTTTCAGTTAGAAGCAAAACCGAAATGGACCGTAGGACCGAATCCAAACAACGGATACTTCTTTTTCAGTATAGAAGGAATTAAAGAGCAAATTCCTGTTGTATTGTTTACAGTGGACGGAAAGACAATTGGCAATTATAAAGTGAACAATGGCCAACGTCAACAGGTAAGTGGATTGAAGAATGGAATGTATATACTCAAAGCAGCAGGTATGGAAGCCTTTAAAGTGCTGGTTCAGGGAAGTACCAGTACCATCATCAACAATACAGGCAAATCGAATGGAAAATTCTAACAGGTAAATCAGGATTATTTGGAATGGAAACTGTCTCAGTTATTGAGACAGTTTTTTTGTATAGGATACTTTGTCATTTTTTATCTGCGCCATTGTGCTTCTGCAGTTCACTTTTTAAAGATCGCTTATCTACCTATTTATATGCTGATTACAAGTATGTCTGTACATGACTGCGATCAACTCATTCCCTTTGTTTAAGCAATACCTTGCTTTAAAGTTTAAACAATAATCGGGCAGGCATTTACCCGTTCAGCAATCGGATTTACCTGTTCAGGTGATTTGCATTTTATTCTGGTAGCAGTTAAAATACATTTGAACATGCATTACTGCTAAGCTGATAAAAGCAATTCAGCTTATCTAAAAATAATAGTTAATACCAAAACAATATAACATGAAAAATTCCTTCCTAACCTCTTTCATCGTTTTCCTCTTTTCAATGAACACCCAGGCACAGTATTCCACCGACTGGATCAGGCCTGCAGACAATATCGCTAAAACTGGTTCAATGATTGCGAGAGACAGCTCCGATAATCTTTTTGTAACCGGATTTATACAATCTCAGAATATCTATACAAGGAAGTACGATAAATTCGGAACCCTTATCTGGGAGAAATCCACTTCTTCAGGTATCGCAAGCAACTATGAAAAACCAGTGTGGATGAACATCGACAACAACAACAATGCCCTGATAGTTGGTTACAGGTATACCCTTACTTCCGGTCGCGACTTTCCCAATGCCATCATCGTTTTGAAATATAATTCAGTCGGATCTTTGCTTTGGAAAAAAGTGATTCCGGTTTCAGTGGTGCTCACGAAATTCGGTTCAGGTCTTTTCCTGAGAAGCCAGGTAGATCAGTCGGGTAACCTTTATATCGGAACTTCTACGGCATCTACATCCGGATTGGGTTTGTACAAATTAAATTCCTCTGGTATAACCGTATTCACCAAAACAGCACCTGCCAATCTTCCCATGGGTTTCAGTGGAATGCGGCTGATGGGCAACAGACTGATCACATCAGGTATGGCAAGCAATACAGGCCAGGTGGCTTTGGTTTCCTGGGATACAGCCGGTAATGTAATCTGGAGTAAATCAGTTCAGGGAATATCCGGTGGCAATGATGTTGAAATCGATGCAGCTGGAAATTCCTATTTGCTTACTTCATTTGCCAACCAGGTAACGGCAACGAGTGGACAGGATTTTCTGATGTATAAATTCAATGCTGCGGGTACACAACAATGGAAAAAGAAGTATGATTTCGGTGGAAATGATTATCCAACAAGATTTACGTTGGTTAACAACAAACTGAGTGTAATTGGTTATCGTTCTGTAAATGCCGGTTATTTTGATTGGGTGACCCTTCAGACCAATGCAGCCGGAAATAAACTCTGGAGTTCGATATACAATGCAACGACCTCCAATGATGAATTGCCTGCATCGATTGCCGCAAAAGCAAACGGTGAGGTTTTCGTAACCGGTAAAGGTGGACCAGCCATCACAGGTGTAACAGGTTCGTCTTTTCTGAGAATGATCACTGTTAAATACAGCAATACCGGAGTGACCAAATGGATTGATTCAGTCAATACATCCGGATTTGGTCTTGCCTGTACGCTTGCAAAAGACAGCAGCCTGTTTGCACTCAGTCATACCAATATGACAGCTTATCATTTTCTGGATCAAACTGGTACTGCAACCTGTGGCATTCCCGCCAATGTATTCAGCAGCAATGTTGGTACAGTAACTGCATCTGTAACATGGTCGGCTGTTTCAGGTGCTTCGCTCTATCATCTCCGTTATAAAATGGCCAGTGCCGCAAACTGGACGATCGTATCAACAGCAAATACATCTTTGTTTTTATCAGGCTTATCTGCCGGATCTACTTATCAATTTGCAGTTGAAGCTGTTTGCAGCAGTGGTCCTTCAGGTTATAGTACCACACAGAGTTTTAATACATTGGGAGCAGGATATTGTACCACTGGCGGACAAAGCCAGGCAAAGGAATACCTCAGTTTTGTTTGGATCGGCGGCATTATGAATTCAACCGGCAACAATAATGGCTATGCCGATTATACCAACCTGAGTACTCCGTTAAACCAGGGTCAAGTGGTGACAGGATATTTGTCGGGATTGGTTCGTTATCCCGAAGTAGAGAATTACAGCATCTGGATTGATTATAATAAAAACAACAGCTTTGCAGATCCTGGAGAACATGTGCTTAATCTTAATACTGATTTTACCGGATGGATCGGTATCAGTTTTACCGTTCCGACAGGCATTCCCGGTGGTGCAACCCGAATGAGGGTAACCATGAGTTACGGCGGTACGCCTTCTCCATGCGGCGTTTATGCCAATGGTGAAACTGAAGATTACACAGTGGTTATTTCATCTTCTTTCAGCACAACAGGTAAAGGACAAACAACAGAATTGTTTTCTCAAAGCGGTTCAGTTAAACCAGTACTATATCCAAATCCTGCTGCTGATGTTTTATACATAAAGGGATTGAATGAAATGCAGTCGGTTTACCAGGCAGAAATTTTTGACCTGGCAGGGAAAAAAGTTAAATCTGCAAGGATTGCGGGAAACGGTTTAAACATTCAAACTTTAAAAACCGGAAATTATTTTATCCGCATTACACAGAACAATGCACTTGTTTATTCTGGTAATTTTCTGAAGAAATAAATACGTTTTAAATTTTACATCAACTAAAAACCTATATACAGCCCCGGATTCTTCCGGGGTTTTTCTATTGAAACAAGTGAGGTTTACTGTTTAATCGGGAATTCACACTTTTCAATTCAATTTTACTACAACGCAACAGAATATGTTTTTACAGGAAGTAAATATTGATCAGTTTTGTGTTGTAATCTTCGATCAAATGCTGATGATTAATCAGCCTGATAAAATAAAATGACCTGTATGCGAAAATTGTTTTTCATTTTGTTGATGATTCCGGTGCTGAATGTCTTTCAGTCATGCAATCAAACAACGCCCGAAGATGCATTGATGCGTTCGGTAATCAACAGCAATTTATTATTCGGCTTTGCGTCTGAACCATGGCAAAGAGAGTTTGAACAGCCCAGTGAAAAATTGACTGATCCAAAAACCGGTGCTTCTGCTCCTATGAAACGAAAAGAAATATGGGAGTACAAAACTGCTAACATTGAAGAGGCATATAAGAAAGTAAAAGACATCGGAAAAAATGACGACAACAGTGAAATGATTTCCGCTTCCCTGGCCATGTATGAATATGTATTGCCAGTTATCAACAAAGAATATAAAGAACTGGCAGAGCTGTACGACAGCCATGCATCACCCGATAAAATACTGGCGCTGCAGCAGCAGATCAGCACTACTTATGCGGCCGGTTTCCTGGCAAAACACATGAGCCTGGTGGATGCCGGAAAGAAATTTGCCGCCAAACACAAAATCCGTGTTCAATGGGATGTGAATACGAGTCCTGAATGAGTCATTGATGCTATATACCATAACGTCCTACCCGATCTTCGTGATTTTCACGGAGATTTTTTTTATTTCCGGAATTCAGTGATCAATTTTAAGGACTTATTAGTCTTTCTCCCCGAATTATTCAATAATTTGCTGCATTGAGTTTTATTAAGAAAATATCAACTGCATTAACGGATGAGGAACTGGTGGTTCGCTATAAATCTACCGGGAACCTGGAGCTTTTGTCGGACCTGTACCAGCGCTATATGGAGCTGGTTTATGGTGTTTGTTTGAAATACCTGGAGAATACCGACGATGCCAAAGATGCAGTGATCAATATTTTTGAAGAACTGATTACCAAGCTGAAGAAGCATGATGTACAGAACTTCAGGCCCTGGTTACACCAGTTATCGAAAAATCATTGCCTGATGATCCTGAGAAAGAAAAAATCTCAGCCGGTTCAGGTAGATGAGTCATTTATGCAATCAGGAGAAAATATGCATCTTGCTGATGTAGAAGACAAAGAGCAGAACCTGGTTCACCTGGAAGATTGCATTTCGAAACTGGTAGCAGAACAAAAACATTCTATTGAATTGTTTTACCTGAAAGGCAAATGCTACAAGGAAATCGCCGATGAAACCGGGTTGGAAATCGGGAAAATAAAAAGCTTTATTCAAAACGGAAGAAGAAACCTCCGGATTTGTATGGATAAAAAAATTATGGAGCGGGCAGATTCATGAACAACAAGGAAAACCATATTAATTACACAGCAGCTGATTTTGAACGCTACTATGCGGGCAAAATGAGTGTGGCAGAAATGCATGCGCTTGAGAAAGCTGCTATGGATGATCCTTTCCTCGGGGATGCCCTTGAAGGCTACCGGCATACAGCCGACCCTGAAAATGACTTGTCAGCTATTCAGCTGTTACTGGAAAAACGTACAGAAGCCAAACCGCCCGATAATAAAATTAATAAAGCTGGTTTCGGCTGGCTGAAAATTGCTGCTGCTGTTCTGGCCCTCGGCTTTGCCGGATATTTTTTGTTGAAAGATGATGAATCTTCTAAACCAGAATTGGCCACACTGGATAAAAAATTCCCGGCTGAACAGGTACAGAATGGATTAGCTGTTGATTCCCTGAGTAAAGCCAATGCACCAGCCACAGCAATGACTGATTCTGTTCCTGGTAGTTGATACTAGAGAAGCCTTTATCGCAAGCATACATTCAATCCTGCAAACCCTAGAAGCTCTGAGTAAAATTCCAGATAGCAAAGAGAAAACAATAAAGACATCAGCTTCTGATGCCACCACTAGCGCCACCGGTTTACGACAGCAGAAGAAAAGGCAGCTGGAACTGGATTATAAGACTGAAGCAGCAAAGGAAAACATTGCATTTCGAGAAGAGATAAAGTCCGTTATGGAAACCAGATGGTTACCGGACAGATAGTAAATGAAAAAGGCGAACCAGTTCCTTTTGCAACAGTTCAGAATAAGGTATCTACAGTTAGTTCAGATGCCGAAGGTAAATTCAAACTACCGGTAACGGATAGCCTGTCTGTTGCTTCGGTAACCGCTACGGGTTATGATTCAAAGATGATGTACAACATCAACCCCAAGCAACAGCAAACGGTTGTATTGAATTCCAATCAGCAACAGTTGAATGAAGTGGTAGTTTCAAGTAGTGCTGTTGCCAAAAAGAAAAACCTGACTAAGTCAGTAACAAATATCGCAGTAAATGCACCGGTCGAATGGATGGGCGCAGTTTAACAATTATATTGCCCTCAACAAACAAAACTGTACCGACGAAAATGGTACAGCACTTAAAGGAGTTCGTTGAGCTCAGTTTTAAAGTAAACAAAGCCGGGAAGCCTGTTAAAGTAAGAGTTGAAAAATCATTGTCTGCCAGCTGCGATAAAGAAGCCATCCGCTTATTAACAAACGGACCAGCCTGGGTTATTTCAGGCAATAATAGGATAACAACAAAAATTGAATTGTAATTAGAATAACGCTGGTTTCACCATCAGGCGAATCTTTCAAAATAATTTCCCAGTTTTTTGAAGTTGTCTTTATTCAGAGAGAAGTAATTGTTACGGCCTTCTTTGCGGCATTCAATCAGTTCGCTTTCGGCCAGTAATTTGATATGATGCGAACAGGTAGGCTGAGATAAACCCGTTAACGAAACCACATCGCAGCAACGGATCGATCCTTTTTGCAGTATTTCCTGTAAAATACTCATGCGATAAGGATCAGCAACAGCCGATATAGCTTTTTCAAAAAATATTTTCTCCGGCAATTTCGATGTGTTCATAACCACTGCAAAGATAATAAGAAGCCCGGTTTACACATATTTTTTATAATTTACAGTATGCCCGCGAACAGTTTTTATTATAATAGTCCGGTTGGAGCCTTGTACATCGCTTCCAATGAAACCGGCATCACTGCGGTTTCTTTTGTAAACAGAGAAAGCAAACAAGTGATGGAAGAAACTTTAATCGATTATTCAAAACCGGTTGACGGCATATTACTTCCCTGTTATAATCAGCTGAATGATTATTTTGATGGAAAACTCCAGGATTTCGATCTGCCCCTTGCTCAGGAGGGAACTGAATTTCAGCAATCGGTATGGAATGCTTTAACCGGTATTCCTTATGGAGAAACCACGAGTTACCTGGCACTCAGCAAAAAACTGGGAAACGTAAAAGCTATCCGGGCTGTTGGAACCGCCAATGGAAAAAATAATATTGCCATCATTGTCCCCTGTCACCGGGTAATCGGCTCTAATGGCGACCTGGTGGGTTATGCGGGAGATCTCTGGCGCAAGAAATGGTTGCTCAGCCATGAAGCTGCGTTTAGTGGTAAACGTAAGCAGATGGAACTCGGCTTTATGGAGTTGTAAATATTACTTCAGGTCTTCTCCACCGAAAGAAAGTGGTAAAAGCTGACTGGCTTTTTCAATGATAAAAACCTTACCGGTCATTCCTCCCAATATCAGCCTGATGGGCGCTTTGGTTCTCTCTTCAAATTCAAGCAAACTCTGCCGGCACATCCCACAGGGAGAAACAGGTTTATTGCTCTCGCCATTCAGGTTATGATAGGCAATGGCCATTGTTTGAATGGGCACATTGGTATGTAACATGGCGGCTGTTCCCAGCAGCACTCTTTCTGCACAGGTGCCTACCGGATAGGATGCATTTTCCTGGTTCGTACCCGATACTTTTTCTCCGTTTTCGAGAATGGCAACGGCACCTACATGGAACCTGCTGTACGGCGCATATGCCTTACCGGTAACTTCACGGGCTTCTTCCAATAATACTCTATCTGAATCGGCAAGCATCTCTGAAGATTCATATACTTCGAAGCCGAACCTGATTTCTTCTTTTCGCATAAAAATCAATTAGATAAAAAATCCTCCTGCAGTGATGCAAGAGGACTAATGAAATTACAATTTTTTATATACAAATATGATTTTATTTTATGCTGTTGAACAGCCTTTTCCAGCGTGGACCACCCTCCCAGCTGAACCAGATCAGGGAAGCTTTTCCTACCACATGATCTTCGGGTACAAAACCCCAGTAACGGCTGTCGAGTGAATTGTGCCGGTTATCGCCCATCATCCAGAAATAATCCATCTTAAAGGTATAACTGGTTTCGGGTTTATCGTTGATGAAAACCTGTCCGTTCTTTACTTCAACTTTATTGCCTTCATAAACTTCGATACAACGTTGGTAACGGATAAGGTTATCCGGAGTCAATTGAACGGATGATCCTTTTTTGGGAACGAGCAGCGGACCGAAATTATCAATCGTCCAACTGGTATTCGACTGGTAATACGGGAACAATTGTTTGGCCGGGAAGATCGGACTGTTCACATCGGCTACATATTCCTTAACTGAATATCCCTGCGGCAGTTTTAAGGAAGCCTTTTCCTTGTTGGTGATGTTGACCAGCCACAGATTGTTGTAATTCAGGATCATCGCCCTGGTCTTCCCTTACTTTAATGCCCCAGCTTTCCAGGATATCTTTATCAGGATAACTGGTATTCGGCGGAACCTGCAGATAATAATATCGTTGCGATTCTGGCAATGGATCCTGTGCCTTTCCATTGATATGTACAATGCCATTGATGATCTGTAACTCATCTCCGCCAACAGCTACACAACGTTTGATAAAATTCTCCCGCTTATCAACCGGCCTGGTGATGATGATATTGCCGAAATCCTGCCACACTCTGTCATAGCCCAATTGCCTTACCGCTTCATAATAAGTGGTCTTACTGCCGAATTTCTCTTCATCATTGATCAGCGTATCATTCACCGGGAAATTAAATACCACTACGTCGTTTCGTTTCACCGGACTGGCCAGAATCACGCTTGTATGGAAGTTTAATCCATTCTACATACGACTTGGTTTCGGTAACCGGCATGGTATGATGCACAAAAGGCATGGCAATGGGTGTATTCGGCAGCCTGCGGGCCATAACTGAACTTGCTTACAAAAAGGAAATCATTCACCAGCAATGTTTTTTCCATCGAAGGTGTTGGAATGGTATAGGCTTCAAATATGAAAGTGCGTATAATCGTTGCCGCTACGATGGCAAAAAATGCTGCGTCTATCCATTCCCGTGCACCTGATTTGCGGTAATTGTCTACCACCAGTTTACCGGCAAATTTTTCATTGGTAGAAAAGCCCAGGTAAGGTAAATAGGCAAATGGAACCAAAACCGTTGCTGCATGGTGCAACAAATGAAACCTTCCGAAATGTTCAACAAATTTGATCAGGATCCAGATGGTAATGAATTGTCCGGCTATGGGAATGAACTGCAGAAAGAACCAGATTTTATTCAGCTGCATCTTTTCCACCATGCACCAGGTATTATAAAAAGGGATGAAAGCCTTCCAGCCTTCGATGCCTGCTTTTTTAAACATGCCATATAAACCAATATGCCATAAGGGCGGCACAAACCAGGAAAATGATCCAACCTATACTCATAAGTATTATTTTATCGGGCCAAAAGTAAGATTCAATATTTATTCAGGGAAGCCGATTGTATAAAACATATATACCGGCGCACATATTTAACATTCTGTATTAAAACCATTCATGTTCAGGAAACTCATTTCCGTGGCAGTACAAAATTGCGTACATCGTCTACCGTGATGTTTTTGCCGGAGAGTATGATCAGCCTTTCCACCACATTTCTCAGCTCACGGATATTGCCCGTCCAGTCGTGGGCCTGTAAAGCCACAACGGCATCCTTATCAATATTCTTTTTGGGTTGACCATATTCTGCAGCCACCAGTTCCAGGAAATATTCCACCAGGTGCGGAATATCGTCCTTTCTTTCGTTGAGGGAAGGAACATGGATGATGATTACGCCCAATCGATGGTAAAGATCAAGCCGGAAATTTTTGTCATCTACTTCTTTCAGCAGGTCTTTATTGGTGGCAGCGATTACCCGAACATCAACATTGATGTCTTTATCGGCACCCACCCTTGTGATCTTTCCTTCCTGTAATGCACGCAATACTTTTGCCTGGGCATTGAGGCTCATATCGCCGATTTCATCCAGGAAAAGCGTTCCGCCATTGGCTTGTTCGAACTTTCCGATGCGTTGTTTTATAGCTGAAGTAAAAGATCCTTTCTCGTGTCCAAAAAGCTCACTTTCAATTAATTCGCCCGGAATGGCTGCGCAGTTCACTTCCACCATCGGCCCGGTATTGCGGTTGCTTTTTTCATGAATCCAGCGGGCAACGAGTTCTTTACCAACACCGTTTTCTCCGGTTATCAAAACCCTTGCATCCGTAGGCGCAACTTTTTCAATAGTGTCTTTTATTTTACCGATTCCAGAACTCTCTCCCACCATTTCCTGCACTTTGCTCACTTTTCTTTTGAGCACTTTGGTTTCGGTAACGAGGTTCTGTTTTTCAGCAGCATTGCGTAATGTGATCAGGAGTCTGTTCAGATCCGGCGGCTTGCTGATATAATCAAATGCCCCTTTTTTCACCGCTTCAACAGCAGTATCAATATTACCATGGCCACTGATCATGATGATGGGTATATCGGGATTGATTTCCCTGGCTTTTTCAAGGAATTCAATGCCATCCAGTTTGGGCATTTTTATGTCGCACAACACCACATCGAAGCTGCGTTCACCGAATTTCCTCAGTCCTTCTTCACCGTCTGCAGCTTCTTCAATTTTGTAACCTTCAAAACTCAATATCTCACCGAGTGTTTTACGGATCGCTTTTTCGTCATCAATTATCAAAATATTAGCCATTTTCTGCGCCTGTTTTTTATGGAATCCTCATTTCAATTGATTCACCTCAGATCATATCAAAAATAGTCAATTATGCACATCAAAATGATGTTTCTGCCGGTGGCGATTATTTTAATTTCCTGCCAGAATACGAATTCACAGTTTTCCGGTCAGGCAACTTCCTCACAAAGACCAGAGAAGGTCAATGACATTCCGCTTCCCGATGGTTTTGAGCGGGTCGGCTATTCCGACAGTTCCTTTGCCAGCTGGCTCCGGCATTTGCCATTGAAACCAGATAATACAGTTTATCTCTATAACAAGCTTCCGAAAGCAAATCAGGAAGCACAGTTTGCGGTACTGGACATCAGTGTTGGAGATAAAAACCTGCAACAATGTGCCGATGCAGTGATGCGCCTTCAGGGCCGAATACCTGTTTCAAAAAAAGGATTACCGTTCCATTTTGTTTACCGATAATGAAGGTACTTCCTATGCCTTTACGGCCCCTTTTGAGAAAGACCATCTGTGCGAAATACCTCGAAAAAGTATTTGGAATGTGCGGTTCAGCATCCCTAAGCAAACAACTGAAGAAAGTAAGCTATTACTGCAAACATCAAGCCCGGTGATGTATTTATCCGGGGCGGATTTCCCGGGCATGCTGCCACGGTAATGGATGTAGCCATCAATAAAAAGGGTACAAAAATTTTCCTCTTATCTCAAAGTTATATGCCGGCGCAGGACATCCATATTCTGAAGAATCCGGCCAATGAAAATGGTTCGCCCTGGTATGAATTGGATACTACTGCAACGCTCTTAGTTACACCCGAATATACCTTTAAAACCAGTGAGCTGATGGCCTGGTAATTGTTTTGTAAATCGCCTATTTGCCTTTACATTTGCACTCCGGTAAAAAACCGGCTCCCATGATCGGGACGTAGCGCAGCCCGGTAGCGCACACGTCTGGGGGGCGTGTGGTCGCTGGTTCGAATCCAGTCGTCCCGACAATAAAAAATCCCTGCATCAGCGGGGATTTTTTATTTATTCCTGATAGATGAAAATCAGTAAACGATAACCTGCGTATGTGCGTGCCTGGTAGGTGTATCGGATTTAGGTAAATACATATTCAGCATACCCTCTTTGTATTCTGCCTGCACAAATGATGCTTCTGCATTTTTAGGTAATGTGAGTTTGCGGTTAAAACAATCGAAGGAAAATTCCTTTAGCTGAAAACATTTATCAGCCTGAGATTGCTCCTGTTTATGCAGCACTGCAATAGATAATACATCATCATCGATACTGATGAAAAAATCTTCCCGGTGCAAACCAGGAATCGCTGCTTCAACTTTAAAAAATAAATCCTCTTCAGTGAGATTTACAGCCGGGGAAACTGTATTCACTTTTCTGGATTGTTGCATAGCCCGGTTCAGTTCCTGTTGGTCGAGCAGTGGAAAATAATCACCGGGATAAAGTGTGCACTGATGACTTTCGTCGGTATAATTTTTTTCCATAAAATGAGGTTTTAGCTTAAACAATACGCTATAATTTACCCAAATTTCATGGCCTTTCGAAAAGAAGTTATGAACAAAATGATACCTGATTATCCTTTACAGCTGTTCTGCTTTGTAACCGATAATTCCTGCATTTTCAGCTTGGTAGCTTGATTATTTTATGGATATTTGCACATCTCAACAACATAATGAAGGTATTACTCAAGCAGGCCCGCATCATTTGTACAGGTTCCCCTCAACATGGAAAGGTTCAGGACATCCTGGTAGTCAATGGCTTAATTGAGAAAATCGCCGGTCAGATATCGGTAGAAGCCGATGAAACGATCCAATCTGACAACCTTCATGTGAGCCCCGGATTTACAGATATTTTCAGCCATTTTACAGATCCCGGTTTTGAACACCGGGAAACACTCGAAAGCGGTGCCGCTGCTGCAGCTGCCGGTGGTTATACGGATGTGTTTGTGTTGCCCAATACAAATCCACCTGTTTCTATTAAATCACAGGTGGAATACATCTGCCAGAAATCACTGCAATTACCCGTCAATATTCATCCGATCGGATCAGTAACCAAAAATGCAGAAGGCAAGGAACTTGCAGAAATGTACGATATGTATGCCAGTGGCGCAAGGGTGTTCAGTGATGGAATACAGCCTATACAGCATCCGGGTGTCATGCTGAAAGGGCTGCAGTATGTACTTTCGAAAGAAGCCATGGTGATACAGTTACCCGATGATAAAGCCTTATCCCCTCACGGATTGATGAACGAAGGTATCGTGAGCACCCGGCTTGGTCTTCCCGGGAAACCTGCTATTGCAGAGGAACTCATGATTGCCCGTGATATCGAATTATTAAAATATACAGGATCAAAACTACACATAACGGGAGTGTCTACCCGAAAAGGCATGGAGATGATTCTGGCAGCAAAAGCCGCAGGATTGAATATCAGTTTTTCTGTAACGCCCTACCATGCTTATTTCTGCGATGAAGACCTGGCTGGTTATGATACCAACCTGAAAGTTAATCCGCCTCTGCGCACCAGGGAAGATATGATGGCTGTGCGAAATGCCATTACAGAAGGATTGGCCGATTGCATTGCTTCGCACCATATTCCGCAACACTGGGATGATAAAACCTGTGAATTTGAATATGCGAAGAATGGTATGGCCTCACTGGAAGCTGTTTTCGGTGTGGTGAATTCATTTAGTCCTTCTGCAGAAGTATTGGTAAAAATGCTGGCAGAAAATCCACGCCGGATCACTGGTTTAACCATACCCGAAATCATAGAAGGAAGCAACGCATGTCTGACCATTTTCGATCCTACTGTGAATGTCACATTTGACGAATCAATGATCAGATCGAGATCACGCAATTATGCCTTCATCGGGAAAGAATTGAAAGGCCGCATTCTTGGAATCATCAACGGCGATAAAACAACCATCAACTAAGCATGAAGGATATTTCAGCAACAAAGAAAGGATTGATCATCGGTGGTTTACTGATCGCATTATCAGCATGCCTGTTTTACGTATTTAAGCTTCCCGAAAATGGCAGCAATCAATATGCAGTTTTGCTTCTGTTCATCGCAGGTGTGATCTGGGCACTGCTTGATTATAAAAGAAAAGCTCCTGCCACAGCAGGTTTCAAAGATTATTTCAATGAAGGATTTCGAACATTCATTGTCGTTACCCTACTGATGGTTTTATATACATTTGTGTTTTACAAACTCAATCCGCAGATACTCGAAAATGCTATTAAGGAAAACAATACCTTAGTGATGAAGGAAGGTAACAGAACAGCTGCAGAAATAGATGCCAATTCAGCAAAACTGAGGAGTATATTTATGCCGATGATGCTGATCATTACCACCATCAAATTTTTAATACTCGGTGCATTGGTCGCTGTAATCGGCGCCGGTTTTTTAAGTCAGAATCAAACCCGAAAAGGCTAAACAATTATCAATGGATCTTTCAATAGTTATACCGCTTTTCAATGAAGAGGAATCACTGCCCGAACTGGCGGCATGGATCGAAAGAGTTGTAAATGCCAATGGTTTCAGCTATGAAATCATCATGGTTGATGATGGTAGTACCGATTCATCATGGGATGTAATTGAATCGCTACGGAGTAAGAATAGTCATATCCGAGGTATTAAATTCCAACGCAACTATGGCAAAAGCGCTGCACTCAATGAAGGTTTCAAAGCTGCTTCGGGTGATGTAGTGATTACCATGGATGCAGATATGCAGGATAGTCCGGATGAAATCCCCGAACTCCGCCGCATGATCATTGAAGAAAAACTCGACCTGGTTAGCGGCTGGAAGAAAAAGCGCTACGACAATACTTTAACCAAAAATATTCCCAGTAAATTATTCAATGCAGCAGCCAGAAGTATGAGCGGTATTAAGCTGCATGATTTTAATTGCGGATTAAAAGCCTATCGCCTGAAACTGATCAAGAGCATCGAAGTATACGGTGAAATGCACCGCTATGTGCCGGTATTGGCCAAGTGGGCTGGTTTCCGTAAAATCGGTGAGAAAGTAGTTGAACACAGAGCCAGAAAATACGGCGTTACCAAATTTGGCTGGAGCCGTTTTGTTAACGGGTTTCTCGACCTGATGACGATTTTCTTTGTAGGAAAATTCGGAAAAAGACCCATGCACTTTTTCGGTTTGTGGGGCACTTTGTTCTTTATTTTCGGTCTGGGTATTTTTATTTACCTCAGCATTTCAAAATTCTTTTTTGATGTAACGGGAATGACTCAACGCCCTTTGTTCTTTTTTGCTATTCTGGCAATGATCATTGGTTCGCAGTTGTTCCTGGCCGGCTTCATAGGAGAACTGATTGCACGGAATTCACCGGAACGTAACAATTACCTGATAGAAAAGAAAGTCGGATTGTAAAATTACCATCCACCCATCAAGCACTTATTTTCATGCTGAAGGATAATCCCAAACATATCGTAATTGTTGGACCAGCGCATCCTTTACGGGGTGGATTGGCATCCTTCAATGAGCGACTGGCTAGGGCTTTTCAGCAACAGGGTCATAAAGCAGATATTATTACTTTCTCTTTGCAATATCCCGGATTTTTATTCCCGGGTACAACACAATATTCATCTGAGCCAGCACCGAAAGATATTTCTATACAGGTGCTGATCAATGCCATCAATCCACTCAACTGGATCAGAACTGGTAACTACCTGAAAAGGCTAAACGCAGATATTATTATTGTCCGTTACTGGCTCCCGTTTATGGGCCCCTGTTTGGGCACCATACTCCGGAAAGCACGGAAGAACGGTAAAAGCCGGATTGTATGCATCGCCGATAATATCCAGCCACATGAAAAAAGACCGGGCGATAAAGCTTTTACAAAGTATTTTATTAAACCGGTGGATGCATTTGTAACCATGAGTAAAAAAGTGCTGGCCGATCTTCGTTTGTTTACTGCGGATAAGCCTGCCAGTTATATACCGCATCCGCTGTATGATAATTTCGGGGAGATTATTACAATCGATACTGCAAGGAAGCAACTCGGGATTTCTTCAGCTGAAAAGATTGTGTTGTTTTTCGGATTCATCCGCCAATACAAAGGCCTTGATCTTTTAATGGAAGCCATCGCATTGGTAAGAAAATCATCACCAGATACAGCCGGAATAAAATTTTTAATTGCAGGAGAATTTTATGAAAACCGGCAACCTTATGATGAACTCATCGGGAAACTGGGAATTGAAGACAGCCTCATTCTTAAAACCGATTTTATTCCCGATAGTGAAGTGAAGTATTTTCTGTGTGCAGCCGACCTCGTTGTGCAGCCTTACCGCAATGCCACACAAAGCGGTGTTACACCACTCGCCTATCATTTTGAGATACCTATGCTGGTTACCAATGTAGGCGGACTAACATCCATGGTTCCGGATGGCAAAGCAGGACTACATGCAGAACCCAATGCAGCATCCATTGCTGAAAAGATCATTGAGTATTTCAGATTGGGTAAAGATCATTTTATGCCGGGTTTAAGAGAAGAAAAGAAAAAGTACAGCTGGGATAATATGGTAAACGGAATACTTGAATTAGCGGATGGTAAAAGCAAATAGTTCGGTTTTTAGGTTTAAATATTTAATTTGCACAAACTATGATGTACAGAAGCAGAGCTCCACTTCGTATAGGCCTTGCCGGTGGTGGCACAGATGTGAGTCCGTACAGTGATATTCACGGAGGTGCCATTCTCAATGCAACCATATCTCTGTCGGCATATGCCAGTATTGAATTATTAAAGGAGCCTGAAATCATCATAGAAGCGCTTGATCGCAAAGAACAACAGCGATTCAATTGGGATCCAACATTGCCCATCAATGGTGAACTGGATTTATTAAAAGGAGTGTATAACCGGGTAAGCCGTGATTTCGGATTTCCACAAACAGGATTTCGACTTGTCAACTTTTGTAGATGCTCCTGCAGGTTCTGGTTTAGGTACCTCTTCCACCCTTGTTGTTGCCATACTCGGTGCATTTGCAGAGATGCTCAAATTGCCTTTGGGTGATTATGATATTGCCCACCTGGCTTATGAAATTGAACGCACTAGATCTGTCATTGGCAGGTGGCCGGCAGGATCAGTATGCTGCCACATTCGGTGGTGTAAACTTTATGGAATTTTACGACAACGATAAAGTGATCGTTAATCCTTTGCGCATAAGGCCTCAGTATATTCATGAACTGGAGAATAACCTGGTGCTTTATTTCACCGCCACATCAAGGGAAAGCGCTTCCATCATTAAAGAACAGGTGAAAAATGTAAACAGCAACAATGAACAGAGCATCGAAGCCATGCACCAGCTCAAAGAACAGGCAAAAATGATGAAGGAAGCCTTGCTCAAAGGGAAGCTATCTGAATTCGGTGAAATACTTGATTTCGGTTTTCAGCAGAAACGTAAAATGGCGGCCAATATCAGCAACAGCAGCATTGAAGAAATATATGATGCAGCCAAAGCGGCTGGTGCAACCGGTGGCAAAATCAGTGGTGCCGGCGGTGGTGGTTTTATGATCTTTTATTGCCCGGGAAACAGCAATTATGCGGTGAAAGAAGCACTGATGAAATTCGGCGGCGAAGTAAAGAAATACAGCTTTACAAAATACGGCCTCACTACCTGGAGTGTTTAGCGGATACCTGTTTTAACCTGAACCGCTTCCATTATACTGTCGCAGGGATTTTCATACCTTTGCGGAGCTATGACACAAATCAAAAATCTCATCCAGGCTTCTATCGATGTAAAACTGCAGGTGCTGAATGATGCTGCATTACAGGAAAGACTTTCAGCATGCATAGACGCAATTGAAACTGCTTTCAGAAACGGAAACAAGGTTTTGTTCTGCGGTAATGGTGGAAGTGCCGCCGATGCACAACACCTGGCAGCAGAATTCAGTGGTCGTTTCTATATCGACCGGGAAGCATTGCCTGCAGAAGCATTGCATGTAAATACTTCTTATATTACTGCTGTAGCCAATGATTATAGTTACGATGTAGTGTATTCCAGGATGATCCAGGGTATTGGCCGCAAAGGTGATGTGTTAATTGGATTAAGTACTTCGGGCAACAGTACCAACATCATCAAAGCTTTTGAAACAGCCCGTTTAAAAGGCATGATCACCATTGGCTTTACCGGACAAACCGGTGGTAAAATGAAAGAACTCTGTGATTGGCTGATCAATGTGCCTTCTACCGATACACCCAGGATCCAGGAATCACATATTCTGCTGGGGCATATCATCTGCCAACTGGTGGAAGAAAAATATTTCGGCACTACCAAATAGACATCTAAACGTATTCACAATTACTCAAAAATAACCGGCATTCATGGTGCATCGCGGTCCCGCTATAAAGGAAGTAGATGAAATGGAATGTATCATTCTTGCAGGTGGACTCGGTACCAGGCTTAGAAGTGCGGTGCCTGATCTGCCCAAGTGCATGGCACCTGTAGCTGGGAAACCTTTCCTCAGTCATATCATCGATTTTCTTCAGCAACAAGGGGTAAAGTCGTTCATCTTTTCGCTTGGTTATATGCATGAAGTGATTGAACATTTTTTGCAAATGTCATATCCTGCATTGAATTATACTAGGTTTGTATTGAAGAAGAGCCGCTGGGTACCGGAGGTGCGATTCGTCTGGCTTGTATCAAAGCTGCAATCACAAGAGAATGTACTTGTACTTGAATGGAGATACTTTATTCAGCATTGATGCAGGAAAATTAATGGGTTTTCATTTAAGAGAAACTGCCTGCCTGCACCCTTTCGTTAAAACCGATGACAGGATTTTGATCGTTACGGAGTGGTAGAAATCAACCAGGAAGGTAAGCATTCAATCTTTCAGGGAAAAACAATATTACCAGGAAGGTCTTATTAACGGTGGCGTGTATGCGCTGAACGTGCAGTCATTTATGGAATTACCTTTTCCGGATAAATTTTCATTTGAAAAGGATTACCTGGAAAAGTATTTTTCTATGCAGAAAATGAAAGGACTGAGTACAGGACGCTTATTTTATTGATATCGGCATACCGGAAGATTTTGTCCAGGGCAAATAAAGAACTGGCTTAGTTCTAATCCAAACAAAAGTATCACATCAAAAACAATTCATGTTGAATTTAACTGCAATCGATGATTCATGGACGCTCTTTCTCGATCGGGATGGGGTGATCAATCATGAAAAACACAAAGATTATATACATACCTGGGATGAGTTTGTATTTTATGAAGGCGTACCAGAAGCTATGAAGGTCTTTGCTGAAAGATTCAGGTATATCGTCGTGGTCACCAATCAGAAAGGTGTGGGAAAAGGATTGACGAAACCGGAAGACCTTACTGACATCCACCGGAATATGAAAGCCGCCATAGAAGAAGAAGGTGGAAGAATTGATGCGATTTATTTCTGTCCCGACCTGGAAGATAATAGTCCAAACCGGAAACCCAATCCAGGCATGGGTTACAAGGCAATTGAAGAATTCCCGGAAATCAATATTCACAAAGCCATCATGGTGGGAAATACCCTCAGCGATATGGAGTTCGGCAGAAACCTGGGGGTTCATACGGTATTCCTTCCCACAACGAGGCCCGAAGTTGCACTGGATGATGAACGCATCGACCTGGTTGCCGCATCATTGCTCGACTTTGCCCAAATGCTGAAGGCTGATAAGTTTTAGTTAAAAGAATTCCCTGAAAGCGCATTAAATTTTTCTTTGATGCGGGATTGTTTAAATTTATAAAATGAAATATTTCTGCACGGCTTTCCTTTTCATTGGAATGACATTCAGCGCTACTGCCCAAAAAATCAGTTCCGAGAACCTCCGCATGCTTCAGAAAAAAGAAGATTCATTGAAAGTACATGCCATTAAGTTATTGCAGGGTATCAATGTGGCGGATCGTTATAAGGCAGATAGTACGTTTACAAAAATATTTGTAAGGGCGCTCCGGGTGAATCATTCTTTTCAATACTCATTTGACTCACTTTATACTATTTCAAGGTTGTATGCACCCGACAGCAGCTTCCGCATATTTACCTGGCAGATGGTTGTAAGCGATAACCTGACACGCCAGCACGGAGCTATCCAGATGAAAACCGCTGATGGATCTTTGAAGTTATTTCCTTTGATCGATAAGTCGGATATCACTCAAAATTTCGCTGATACCATTGGCAATAATTACGGATGGATGGGAGCTGTATATTACAAAGTAATTCTCACCAAATACGGGGATCGTAATTATTATACATTGCTGGGATATGATGAAAACAATATCCGCACCAACCGGAAAGTTATTGAAGTACTTAAATTCAATGATGGCCAACCGGTTTTCGGCAGCAGGATTTTCAATGCACCGGGTAATAGCATAAAAGCGAGTAACCCTGCCCGTTATGTAATGGAATATAAAAAAGATGCGGGCCCGAGATTGACTTATGATGAATCACTGAATATGATCATCATGGAACACCTCATCTCTGAGACCAATGAACCCAATAAAAAATGGACATTGGTCGGCGATGGCGATTATGAAGGTTTCAAGTGGCAGGAAGGCCGCTGGGTCTATGTTTCCAAGATATTCAACGAGATGACTCCTGAAGGCAAAGCGCCTGTACCTGCACCTTTACGCGACGATAAGGGAAATATTGATGATACCAAGCTCAAAGAAAATTAATCATCCAGCTTCAGTACTGCAAGGAATGCTTCCTGTGGTACTTCTACATTTCCGATCTGGCGCATACGCTTCTTACCTTCTTTCTGTTTTTCCAGCAGTTTGCGTTTTCGGCTGATATCACCTCCGTAACATTTCGCCGTTACATCCTTGCGCATGGCACTGATGTTTTCACGGGCAACAATTTTTGCGCCGATGGCAGCCTGTATGGCAATCTGGAATTGCTGACGTGGTAACAACTCTTTTAATTTCTCACATAATTTCCTGCCGAATTCGTGTGCACGGCTGCGGTGAATCAATGCACTCAACGCATCTACTTTTTCATTGTTCAGCAGGATATCCATTTTCACAATATCACTTTCCCGATAACCGATCGGGTGATAATCGAATGAAGCATATCCCCTGGTCTGACTTTTCAGCTTATCATAAAAATCAAATACGATTTCAGTCAGTGGCATTTCAAATACAAGCTCAACCCTGGTTGGTGTCAGGTAACCCTGGTTAATGAGGATACCTCGTTTGCCGATACAAAGCGTCATGATATTGCCGATGTATTCAGGCTTGCTGATCATCTGTGCTTTGATAAATGGTTCGTCTATTCTTTCAATTTTCACCACATCCGGCATCTGTGTAGGATTGCTGATGGTGATTACTTCTCCTTTTGTAGTAGTACACAAAAAGCTCACGTTGGGAACCGTGGTGATAACCGTTTGATTGAACTCCCTTTCAAGCCTTTCCTGGATGATTTCCATGTGCAGCATACCGAGGAATCCGCAACGGAAGCCAAAGCCAAGTGCCTGGGATGTTTCCAGTTCAAAAGTTAAAGAAGCATCATTCAACTGCAGTTTTTCCATGCAGTCACGCAACTCTTCAAAGTCATCTGTAATAACCGGGAATATACCGGCGAATACCATTGGTTTTACTTCTTCAAAACCGTTGATTTGTTTGCCGGGGCGGGCAGCCAGTGTAAGCGTATCTCCTACTTTAACTTCTTTGGCATTTTTGATACCGGTAATAATATAACCCACATCGCCGCAACCCAGTTCCTGTTTTTGTTCCTGGGTGAGTTTGAGGATGCCGATTTCTTCTGCTATATATTCTGTTTCAGTTGCAATGAATTTTACTTTATCGCCTCTTCTCAACGTTCCGTTCATGATACGGAAATAAACGATGATGCCACGGAAGCTGTTGAACACACTATCGAACATGAGCGCCTGCAAAGGAGCTTCCGGATCTCCACTGGGAGCTGGAATTCTTTCCACAATAGATTCCAGGATTGCATCCACACCAATGCCAGTTCTGCCGCTGGCACGAAGAATATCTTCCCGCTTGCAACCGATCAGGTCGATGATCTGGTCTTCCACTTCTTCAATCATGGCGCCATCCATATCAATTTTATTGATGACCGGGATAATTTCCAGGTTATTGTCGATGGCGAGGTAAAGGTTGCTGATGGTTTGGGCCTGGATGCCTTGTGCAGCATCTACCAGCAAAAGAGCACCTTCGCAGGCAGCGAGTGCACGGCTTACTTCATAGCTGAAATCTACGTGGCCAGGCGTATCAATAAGGTTGAGAATGTATTTTTTATTGTCGGTGAAAGGTGCTTTCGATCCACTGTAATCATAGTTCAGCTGGATGGCATGACTTTTAATGGTAATACCTTTTTCACGTTCGAGGTCCATATCATCCAATACCTGGTCCATCATCTGGCGTTCGCTGATGGTATTGGTGGTTTGCAAAAGCCTGTCGGCCAGGGTACTTTTCCCGTGATCGATATGGGCGATGATACAAAAATTGCGGATATTCTTCATGAACTGCTTTTGCTTTAAGGCTGCAAAGGTAGCTTAATTTAGCTGTATTTCTGCCATTTTCTGAGGTTTATAAAGGTCAAAATCGGTTGTTTAATGAATTGGTACAGAGTAAAAAACAGGGTTTTTCCTGTTTTTTATACAATCGGTCCTGTCTACTTTTAATTTAATTGCATTTCGCCACACTTTAATGCAATTGAAAGCTTTGTATGCATGAAAAATAATATCCTGCTCGACCGAATCGATTATTCAAACATACTAGCCTGTAAAGGAGATCCTTCTGCATTTTTCTTCCAGTCAGGAATGAGCATAGATGCCGATGGGGCTTACAGGGCCTACCATCCTGACAATGATAAAGGGCTTGATCACCTGGCCAATGCCGGAAGACCCGGGAATTGGTGGGGACTGGTAACCGAAGATGGAAGTCCGGCTGGTAAACCCTTGATTCAGCGTTTCAGAGATCCTGCCCCGGGTTATTATATCTCAAGAACCAGTTTAACCGATTCATTCAAAGACCGGAAGGATCCGTTGAGGTATGTTGATAGTGAAACGATTCCTTTTATTGTACTTCCCGCTAATAAAAAATTTGGAGCGAGGTTGGGTGATCTTTGTATTGTGTACAATCCGGTAATGGATGAATACTGCGGAGGTGTTTTTGCCGATCTTGGTCCACGGAATAAAATTGGCGAAGCATCCATAGCGATGGCTAAAAGACTGGGTATTCCTTCCAATCCGAAAACCGGTGGAATCGCTCATGGAATTGTTTACCTGGTCTTCCCACGTTCTTCACATGGCTGGCCTTTATCGAATGATGAGATACAGCAATACAGCCGTGATATGTTCTGGAACTGGGGTGGAACAGCAAGATTGGAAGAAATATTTCAGTTGCAGCATGTTGCCTGAAATTTTGAATAATTAATTCGTTCGTTTATCCTGTACCGTTATCTGAAAATGTCTGTCCGACCATTCGCCGCTATGAATTCATTCAGTTATTATTTATTTGAAAAATTCAGCTAAAATTTATTCCATCAAACAATTTCAGGTAACATGCCTGATAAAGATTTTAACCGGTAGATAGCTGGTTATTCCTCGGGAGATTAATTGCAATACTATCTTCCTCCGGCTCGTTTTTTCGAGCCGGTTTTTTTATTTTTAATCAGGAGTAAACCTGACTTTTATCATTTATTTTTAGATTATTTACGGTTAACTTTATACCATATCCGGATAAAGAAAGCGCCGGATTATTTTATCATTCTAAATTCATGCAAGATGTCAATTGATTTTAAAAGCAATCTAACCGGGCAGTTCGAAGATGATCCATATGCCAATACCCCGTTGAAGTTTTTAACCGCCGGATCTATTATCGGTGATAAAGTGTGGAACAACGAAGGCGAACACATGGGGCATGTGAAAGACATTATGCTCGATATCAGGGTAGGAAAAATCGAATATTATGTTATTGAGTTCGGAGGCTTTTTAGGAATTGGAGAAAAGTTCTTTGCCATCCCTTTCCATTTGTTACAGGTTGATCCGGAAAATAAAATATTCAGGTTCAATGAAAAAAGAGAAACCCTGGAAAAAGCGCCCGGCTTCGATAAACACCATTGGCCCGAAACCAATGAACACAAAACAGCTTACGTTGAAGAAAGCTGGAGTTTCTGGGATAACCCGATTTAGCAGATGCTGGTCATTTAAACCATTGTTAAAATTCCTGCGGGCATTCAGTGAATAACCAGATTTATTAATTTAGTATAAAGAGGTTATCTGAATATCATCCCTTATAAACCAGCAGGCTCCAGACCTTATATTCAAAAGCAAGGTCGTTTGATTGAATTTTCAAAATTCAGGTTTTACCTGTTATTGCATGGAATTTTCATCGGACTGATTTTATTATATCAATCCATCTGGTTTTTCTTTTCTGAAAAAACAATAGCCTCCAGTAATATTTACTGGGGGCCATATAAAGAATTAAGGGTTATTGAACCAGGAACGATTGTATACCAGTACCAGGTAGATGGAAATGATTATTCTGGTGAAACGACCCGAAACGGAATGTCTTTAACTGAACAAAACATAGAGATCCGGTATTTAACTTTATTCCCTTCAATTTCGCGGCCTGATAATTATGCTTCCAACTGGTTAGGTTTTCAGATTGCCTGGCTGATATTTTTTGTAATTACATCAATGATATTTTTCATACCCAATGATACCATGCCCCGGAAGAGCTACTTTTATTTTACCCGCAGGAAGCCATGGATACACATGATTATAAAATAGTTTTGATCAAGTTTATAGCCTGATGAAAGATTTTGTTTCTACCTGCCCTTTTCTGAATACACTGATCCAGTAATGTCCCTTTGATAATTTTTCCGTTGAAACTGAAAGCAGTTGTCCGTTACAGTTACCTTGTTTCAATACCTGGCCTGCTGCATTGAATATTTTCCATACTGCAATTTCATTGGATGGGAATAATTCAATTTTCAGATCGGATCCTGCAGGATGATGGATGCTTCGGATGATATTACCCGTTTGGCCAATGGTAAAATGAATCACGGAAGAATAAGTTGTTTGTCCGTCTCTGTCTACCATGGCTAGCTTGTAGTATACCTTTCCGGAATTAAATTGCCAATCGGTGGCATTGTATTGTATAGGAACCTGACTATTTCCTGTTGCCTGTATGTTTTGAGTAGCCTGGAAATTTACAGCATCTGTACTTTTCAGAATCGTAAAATAACTGGCGTTTATTTCTGTTTGGGTAGTCCAGTTTAATGAAATCTTATTTCCCTCTGGTTTACCCGACCATGCGCTCAACACAACCGGAACCGTACCGGCAGTAGTAACATTAAAGGAAGTACCGGAACCAATATACATCGGTTGATTCAAGCCATTGTATTCAAAAACAGTGAAATGATAATTCGTATTCGCTTCAAGGTTACTAACGATCAGGCCTGTACTAAGACTATACCCCAAAACAAAATTTCCTGTACCCAACTGCTCACCATCTCCAAAGGCCGAATTCGCTGTATAGGCTGAAAGATCCTGTGGCGTAATATTCACTGCATTATTTTTTCTTCCGATAACAAAACGTCCTTTCCCATTTCCATTGGTCCATTGCAGGGTTACAGCATTTGCCAGTACATTGATTGAATGAATATTGCTGGTTGGTATGGTAGGCTTAACAGCGGTTGATGTATTGGTTTCGGCAAACAATGAAGTGAGATAAATATTGTTGCTGCCGTTTCCATCATATTCGTAAATCCTGAAGTGATAAACTGTTGCCGGATCCAGACCCGATACTTTTGTGCTGTTGAAATTACCATCATATACTACATATTCTCCTGGAGCAATGGCAGTCCCACTTCCAAAAACAGGATCAGCAGTATAAGCTGCGCCATCAACAGGCAACGCAGTAACCGCCGTATTTTTTTTCATGATGATGATTCTTTTCAATCCATTGCCATTGGTCCAGTTGAAGCTTAGTTCCTTTCCATCAATGATCGTCATGGTAATATTGCTGGATGGAATCGTTGGAACATTCCTGGTTGTAAAACTTGTTCGGTATGGAGGTTTGAGATAAACCGGTTCACTCAATCCGTTGTATTCATAAACGGCAACATGATAAGTTCTGCCCGGACTCAGGTTGGTAAAACTTGTTGAATTACCGCTGGAGCTATACAATACATAATTCCCTGAACCAATCTGTGTACCTGTTCCAAAAGTATTGTTGCCACCATAACTCTGCAGGTCAACAGGATCGGCAGTTACAGCACTACCCTCTTTTACCAGTATAATTCTTCTGGCTCCGTTGCCGGTTGTGAAACTAACATTAACCGAGTTTCCGGTAATGTTGCTGAAGAGCATATTGCTGGCCTGAGTCGTAGGAGCAGCTGATGTTTTGCAGCTACCCGTTAAAACTGAACCGGTGAGGTATTCAGTTGATGAACCCGTACCATTGTATTCATAAAATGCAAAAAAATATTCAGTTCCGGGTGTTAATCCGGTGAGAAAAAAACTGGTAAAAGCATTGTCATATATCACAAACTGACCTGGTAAAATCGCATCTCCTGATCCGAAAATATTATCGTGATTATAGTCGATGCCATTTTGTGGAACGGCTGTAACTGCAGCACCTGCTCTGGCAATGATGATTCGTCGTGTACCGTTTCCCGGAGACCAGGCAATGTTCAATGAAGCTCCGTTAATACTGGGAAAGGATAGATTGGATGTGGGAATGGTCGGGGGCGTTGCAATCCCCTGCAATGCTGATAACATTCCAATTAATAAAATGTAAATACTTTTCATGGCTTTTGATTTAGAGCTGCAAATCTCGCTCTGTAGCCATGTTAAATTTTCAGAATTGTAATGAGTTGTTTATTTGTTAGGATGTATTGTAGGAAGCTTACATTAATCATCAGCGGATGAGGATCACGGTGCCTTTCTGTTCAATCAATTTGCCATTGAAGCCAACTCCTCTGATCATCCAGGTATAAGTGCCGGTGTCCTGTGGTTTACCTTTGAAACGGCCGTCCCAGCCTTTCCGGGCACTACTGCTGTTAAATACCAGTTGTCCGTATCGATTATAAATCCTGAACCAATTCGTACTGTTGATGCCCACTTCAAAAGGCGTAAATGTTTCATTGATGCCATCGCCATTCGGACTAAATGCATTGGGTAAATAATAGGCCGGGCCTTTGAAAACTTTTACATTCATGGTATCCGATTCCCTGCAACCAGCAGCATTGGTCACTTCCAGAATAAACTGATAAGCAGATTCAGTTAAAGTAACAGTCGGTTGTGCAACCTGTGCATTGCTAACAGTAGCATTGGAGGGGCTCCAGTACCACTGGAATTGACCGCTACCCGAACCCTGTATTCGTATGGGTTGATTGTATACGGCAGTAATGTCGGAACCGGCAGAAACATTCAGCGGCGGAAGTACACTAACTGTTACGGTTACACTATCTCTGCAACCGGATGCATTTCCAGTAACCAGTTGATAATCGCCGGATAAACTTACCGCCGATGGATTGTTCACTACCTGGTTATTGAGCGTCCATGGTTGTATTACCTGTAAGCCACTCAGGTTGTAAATATTATTCAGATTTACAGATTCGCCATTGCAGATTGAAACTGCGCTGTCGCTCAGCAGGTTCAGGTTGCCGATGGTTACGGTTGCAAAAGCAGTATCATTACCACAGGGAGCAGTTCCATTTACAATATACCTGAATACACTGGAACCTGTTGAAAAAGGACCTGAGTAAATTCCAGTTGTAGTGTTCAGGTTCCCGCCAGATCCACTGATCAAAGCCCAGCTTCCTCCAGCCTGTGCTCCGGGTAAAATACTGATAAGGGTTACAGGGGCACTGTTTGTTCCGCAAATGGTTAATGAACCATCGCTGCCTGCATTCGGTTTCGGCACAACGGTAACCAATGCAATGCTGGTATCATTACTGCATCCATTCGTTCCCGTTAGTATATAGCGGAAACTGCTTGAAGTGGCTGTATTATTAATAGTATAAGTGCCGGTTGTTGAAAAAATACCTCCCGTGCCACTGATTCGTTCCCAGGTACCGCCGGATTGTTCCCCACCAATAAGCGAATAAAGATCTATAACCTGGCTGCTGTTTTCACAAACTGCAATCTGGCCATCTGTTCCGGCACTGGCACTGTTACTGATGGTGATCAGTACTTCACTGGTATCTCCTGTTGTACAACCACTGGTTGCAGCTATGATGTATTGAAAAAGACTTGTTGTTGAACCCGATGGAATAAATGTTCCGGCAGCAGCATTGAAGATGCCTCCTGAGCCATTTACCCGTATCCAATATCCACCAGCCTGCTCACCGGTGATGAGTGTATTTAGATTTACAGCCGTGGACTGGTTGCTGCAAACAGTTGCATTTCCATTAGTACCGGCATTGGCAGTTCCTGGCTGACTGATATTTATATTAATTGTTCCGGTTGAAACACAACCGCCATCGGTCATAGTTACCTGCAATGTTCTGGGGCCGGCAGTATTGCCAAAGTAAATCTGTATGCTGTTTACACCAATTCCTGATGCCGGAGCCAATATATTGCCATTTCCGGTTAAGGTCCAGCTGTATTGAGCTGTAGGATTTGCATTGGTACTATATTGTAATTCATGTACATCACTGCCCAGGCAGATACTGGTACTACCGGTAATGCTTAGTGGCGAACCGTTATTGACTGTGTTAATCAAATGTGTAACGGGTGTTGCCGGTAAAACAGCAGTTCCGGCACAGCCGGTAATATTCAGTTGAATGCTTACCGTATAACTGCCGGGAATGGCATAATCATGTGACTGAACCTGCCAGTATGGGGCAGTTATTAAAGCTGAGCCATCGCCGAAATTCCAGGTAACGGTATACTCTCTCCAATGCGTACTATCGGCTAAAAAAAACTGGTAGCTATCGCAATCAATCCGGTTTATGGTAAAGTCGATCAGGGTAGAATCGGGCGGACAAAGCACTGTATTCGGCAGGTTCCAGAAATTAGCGCCCAGTGGGGAAACCAGTGAAGGTGTAAGTTGTGAAGCCGGGATTACTGTGGTCACTGATGGAGCGCCGGCAATCCTGTCAATCCTTGATAATGCTACACTGCCAGGTCCCTGAAAAATAGGTTTATACGGTATGTAAACATTTCCATCCGGGCCAATTTCAGGCCTTCCATAATCACTGGTAGTAGAAAAGGATGTACCCGTTCCTGTTAGTAAATCCATATCAAACAATCCCTTTACCGATGAAGTCGTTCTACTGAGGTATACATGGGTTTCATCGTAAAAAACTAGACCTCCGGGAAGTGGAATATTGAATTGATCTATATTATAAGTGAGGGCGGTACCAAAACTACCCGTGCTGTTATTAAAAGTGCAGGTGCCAATCCTGGTATTGAAGCCATTATCATTATATTTAAAAGCAATCCTGTTGTGTTCTTTATTGGCAACGATACCACTTCCATAAGCCATTAGCGAACTATTGGCCGCCATAATGCTGATTGATTTCTGTGTGATACCTGCTGGATTAACAAGAAAAGATGCCAAACAAACTCTATTGGTAACGGTCTTAACTGGTAAAATGATCCAGTAATCACGTCCATTGGCATGTGGTATCGATGTGATTTGTTCATTGTAAGCCCATTGGTTATAATTCACTGATTCGCCCGGAGGTGCTGTTACAGAAACCTGGCAACTGAACGGAGAAACGACTCCGCTGCCTGTCATATCAACAAGGTGAATGTAAAAGGGAGGATAATTATTGGCAACCGTTAGTATAATCGGATCATACCAACCGGGATTCGGTATAACCAGTAAGTATTGCCTCGGATGACCTGGATAAGGTATACAGGTTATCTGGGCATTTGAATTCATTGTCCCTCCGGGCAATGGATGCAAGGGTGTTGTTGTAATCCTATTATGTGAAGCATTGTAAACATGGAATCCATTAGTATAGAAAAGCAGATTACCGGTTTGCGGGTCTGATTCAGTAATATAGGATTCCTGGTTACCATCTGTAATCATAAGCGGTGATGGGGTTATTTGTGGTACAGGTTGACCATTTGAAAAATCAACACCTGTATGACCCCAGCCAAAAATCCAGTGAACCTGGTTTTTTCTGCAATCGAGAATCTCACAGGCTACCACATTGACCGTTTGCTGATAACTGGTCGTTTGGTTGCCGGAATTACTGGCCGTTAATTTCACAACGTATGAGCCACTAGCCGTAAACGTTATATCGGTTGTAGCAGCATTCGGAGAAGCGATGGTTACCCCTGTAGCTGGTATTACCTGCCATTGCCATTGATTGGCCAGGTTACTGCCCGATGCATTGTTTACATTCGCAAAAGTTGCGGGCGTATTCACGCAGAAAACATTGGGCATGGTAAATTCTGCCATTACAGATCCGGCAAAACATCCATTGGCTCCCAGCACTCCTGCAGCCAATACATTGGATTCGGTAACAAGCTGCGCCCTTACTGTATTCAGCATTGCCTGCATACGTGCTTTTTGTCCGGCAGTGAATGTATTGAGTATATTATCAGCACTGTAATACATGAAGTTTTCGGGCATATCGGTTACACCGCAGGAAGTGTTTACGCCCGGTTGATCGCATGGATTGGTATCACAAATCAGATCACCAGTTGAACTGCAGAGTGCAGCCGTACTGCTGCTGCATTCATGGAAAGTATGGTATAAACCCAGGTAATGCCCTACTTCATGTACAGCTATTTTCCCCCGGTTGGCAATATTATTGCTGTTTCCACCCGGGCATGCAGCGTTTGGAATGGGTTGAAGCGCATAGGCGTTACTGTTAACAGAGTTATCGCCGAAAATATCACTTCTGATCACAACACCTTCAATGAGCCTTACTTCCGGACCAGTATAACCCGCAATGGTAGCATAGCCCTGAATGCCGGGACAATCACCCGAATTCACATTACCCCCGAACCTTATTGCTGTAACGACCCATATATTGAGAAAATTAGCAGAATTAAAAATATTACCGGGTTGTGTAAGATTGCTCAATTGCGTTTGACCGGTAACACTGTATTCATGCCTGGAAGCAGTGGCATTGTTATAGCGCATTACACCTGGCTCTGCGGCTGAAGTCCAGCTGGCACCCGGCCCCGGAATGGTTGCAAGACAAAACCTGATTCTGGTATCAACCGCAAAAGGACCATTGGGAAATCCTGCATACTGGGTTCCGGCCAATGATTGATAATAATTGGCTGTACTGCTGTAATTGGAGAAGCCGGCATTCAGGGCATCAATCTGGCTTTTAACCTGGTCGTAACTGATATTGGTTCCGGTGCCAATGGGCTCTCCATTGTGCACAATATGTACTACAACCGGAATGATAAAATCGGGCCCGTTGGGAAAATAACGACCTGTTGAAGCTGTTCCATCAGGATGTGTAGCTAACCATTGATCGATTTGTTCTTTTATATAATGCTCCTGATCTTTTACATGTAAATCCTCACGATCCAGCAGCATTTTATGTACTTTATCAAAGGCACAGCCAGTTGCAGGCTCAGCAACATTGGATTGTTGAGCATATATTTTTCCCGATGCCAGGAATAGGAAAACGATGAGCAAAAACCTGGATAGTTTTGGCATAAAACGAAGCCGTAGTTAATGGCTTCGAATATAACTAATTTATATGTAACAGGATGCTTTGGTATAATGAAGGTTAAGGATAAAATCTGCCATATTAATCATTATTGGCTTTCAGTTCCTTTCTTTTCTTACCAATATAAGTGGCAATTTTAAATCCTGTAAAGAAGTATAAGTCTCTCACTTTTGAATTTCCCCTCGCTTCACCCTCTTCCATGAATGGAGTCCTTTTTCTGTAAGATAGTTCAGCAGCCTTGGCACCTTTGGCAGCAATGAGCTTTTCAAGTGATACATAAGTACTGCTTACATCGTCGAGATAATCGGTGAAAAGCAATCGGTAACCGAATTCATAACTCAGTTCAAAACGATCTTTTAATTTTACTTTCCAACCTGCACCAAATGGCATGGAGAATTGAAAAAGCGAATAGGGCTTCCTGTTTGGATAGGCTTCCAAACCCTGTCCTTCGGTGGATAAAGGCCGCAGGTATGTTTTTTTATTATCGTTATCGGTTGTATATGGATTGAAATGAAAAACACCCACCCCACCGAAAATATAAGGATAAGAATAATACAACTCAGGGTCTACTATTGCGAGCTCTCCGCAAATATTGAATTCAATGATATGACTTTTGAAACTCAGGTTTCGGCTCTGCAACCCTTCATCTTTGTTCTTTTTGTCGTCGCCCGAAATCCGTCCATAACCGATTCCAGCCCTTACACCCCAGAAAGAATTGGAGTTGTACTTGATGTTAATCATGGCAGCCGGACCCAGTCGCTTAAAAGAAAAGGAAGATTGAGTAAGGTCACCATTATAAGCTGAAACGCCTACCATTGTTTCGGCCAGCCATTCCTGGGCAGCACATAGCCTGGGCATTGAACAGCAAAAAAAACATGCAATATTTCATCATAAATAGATCGTTTGAATCCTGGATGCTGGTGGCAATTCAATGGAAGTAGGACTTTAGATGAAAGATTGAAAGGATTAAAAATAAGTGATTTTTAATTGAATCGTTTTTTTTAGCCGTTTAATTAAACTCACAGGTGTGAATATCCAGGTATTTTTTCGATTGAAACAGTTGTCTTATTTGATAATTATCAGCAGAAAAGATGCAGCTATATTTTACAATTGAATGCCTGAAAAAATTACCATTAGAACTACTATACACATTTTTTGATCTGATGGGGAGAAAAAAATATACAGTGTTTCAACAGAAAATTTGTATTTTAAGTTAATCAATCATGTTTCACCAAAATTTATTGCCATGGGTATAATGCACCAATCTTACCGGACAGGAGAAAATGTTCCCAAATGGATTGTTATTTTACGGATTGTTTTGGGAATCAGTTTAATTATTAAAGGGATCGCATTCTTTAAGAATGCAAGTGCTCTTGAAGCGCACTTTTCTGAAAACGAGTTCTTAAAGAATATGCTTTGGCTTACCGATATTGTTCCCTGGATACACCTGATCGGTGGTGTTTTAATTCTTGTAGGATTTTTTACCAGGCTTGCATCCCTCATTCAGATTCCAATTCTCTTCGGAGCTGTGGTTTTCGTAAATATGAAACAAGGGCTCTATGGCAGCAGTTCAGATTTACCTTTCAGTTTCCTTGTTCTTGTATTGGTAATTGCATTTTCATTTGTCGGAGGTGGTTATATGTCACTAGACAATACCTTCCGCAAGCCTTTGGGCGACGAATAAGTACTTTTTGTTGGTTGTATGCATCTGGTATTTTACCATTAGTATAATTTGATTTGTAAATTTATGCTATGGAAAAAACACGCAGGGTATTGCGTATACTGGCATTTTTGCTTTATATCGTAAGTCTGCTTTTGCTCATCAGGTTTGTTTTTTTTAAGCATGCATTTTATGTAATACGAAATCACTTCAATTTGTATTACACTTTTGATACCATCCTGGATGGATTGAAAAATGCCAATCTGGTGCCTTTCAAAAACATTATAGCTGTATTCAACAACAGCAGTGCTTATGAATTCCCTATAAACAATAACCTCGGGAATATTGCCGGTTTTATACCACAAGGATTACTGCTGGCTTTTATTTATCCCGCTTGCAGGAAACTGTGGCAAAACATAAAAGCGATATTATTTACCAGTTTTATATTTGAGTTGCTTCAACTACTAACCGGGCTTGGTATTTTTGATATTGACGATTTATTGTTGAATATTACTGGTGGTATCATAGGATGGTTTTGTTTCATCGCAATGAGTAAGTACATGTATAAAATGAATTTAATTGAGGAGGATACAATCAGTCCCTCTTCTAATCAATAAACCCTCCTGCTATGTTTCAGAATATTATCGGGTATTTTCAAACACTGGACCAGCATCCTGTTCAGCGTTTGGGCATATTGGTGAGTGGCTTGATTTTTTTCTGGATGCTGGAAGGAGCTATTCCATTAATCTCTTTAAAGTATAAGAAAGACAAATGGCGGCACGCAGGGGTAAATTTTGCATTCACACTCATACATCTGTTGATTCATACATTACTGGCTCTTGTTATCATTCAGATCAGTGACTGGTGCAGAAATGAAAAGTTTGGTATTGTTTACTGGCTGAACCTTTCAACCATATGGGTGATCATCGTTTCCTTTCTTGTTCTTGATTTCTTTGGAGGTTGGCTGGTACACATTACAGAGCATAAAGTACCTTTGTTGTGGCGTTTTCACCTGGTTCATCATGCCGATACAAATGTTGATGTAACTACGGGTTTAAGACATCATCCGGGAGAAAGTCTGCTCCGGGGCTGCTTTTTTTTCATGGGTATTTTTTTAAGCGGCGCACCCATGTATGCAGTAATGATCTTTCAAACGATACTGGTGCTGTCAACTGCTTTTACACATGCTAATATAGCTCTTCCGTCAAAAGCGGATAAATTGTTGAGCTGGATTATTGTATCCCCCAATATGCATAAAGTGCATCATCACTGGAAACAACCTTATACGGATAGTAACTATGGAGCTATTCTTTCCATCTGGGACAGGATTATGGGTACCTTTTCTAAACTACCGCCAGCGGATATACGCTATGGGCTGGATCGATATTATGATGATAAGGATGATGAAAAGCTGGGGAAACTGATGTCAGCTCCTTTCAGAAAACAGTCAGATAAAAACGGCTGATTATTCTTTATCAAATATCCTGATCACCTTCACAAAACGGGTAATGAAATATTCACTCATCCCTGAAATCATTACGCCTTTTCCACCTCCGGAAGCTGAATAAATGAATTCAATATTGTTTTTCTGATTTTTTGTAATCAGGCCCATATGACCAACTACCCCGCTTTTCGGATTGCTGCCGGTAAATAAAATCAAATCTCCCGGCATACTTTCCTTTATTGAAACCTCCTTGCCGGCATTGGTAAAATCGGCTGAAATCCTGGGTACTTTAATGCTGTAATGGTTAAATACATACCATATGAAACCAGAACAATCAAGCCCTTTATCCGGATTGGCAGAACCATACTGATAGCGTGTACCCTGCAGGGTTTTGGCGAATGCGACTACATCAGCTGCAGCCACTCCTTTCGTTCTGATATTTACAGGAGCAATTTTTTTAGTGAGCTTTACGGTACTGCGTATTTCGCCATCATTTCTATTACTGCCCGATTTCCTGGAACTGCTGCAGGACTGAAGTACAAAAAGCAGGATCAGTAACGTAAAGGGGTAAGTGATATTTATCTTCATCTGCAACTAAATTACGACAATTGTGGTTTTACTTCAGACGCTGAAATGGATTCATGGATTGTTTCAGGGTGATGATTTAACGATTTCTTATAAGCTTTTATGAAGTTTCCGGTAATTAAAATGTTTTCATTATTTGGATAATTCTTATCTTCATCATATAAGTACTATTTTTTATACCTCTCTAACCACCCAATGTTAACATGCAAAAGCAATTGATTCTTCGGGATAGTATAGCCATCCATGCCAGTGCATCAAGGGTATGGGAAATACTAACCAGGCCAGAAGAAACCAGGAAGTATATGTTTGGCTGTGAAGCCAGGACCGACTGGAAAACAGATAGTCCCCTTTTGTGGAAAGCCCTTATTGATGGGAAAGAAGTTACCCTTGTTAAAGGCAATATCATTGAAATTGAACAGCATCGATTACTCGCTTTTACCATGATTGATCCAAGATCGGGGATTGAAGATATCCCTGAAAATTATCTGACTGTTTCTTATGAACTGTCTTTGGATAATGAACAAACCATCCTGACCATTACGCAGGGAGATTTCAGTATTATTGAAAATGGTCAGAAGCGATACAACGAAGCTATTGAAGAAGGAGGCTGGAATGGTATTCTCTCAATGGTGAGGGATATTGCTGAAGTCAGAAATCCGCACGCAATGCCTGTTTAATTTCAGGCTATGTGGTTTTATATTGTAGATAACCATTTCCCGGTTTTTATTTCTGAAAAAACATTCATACAATTTTTCACATTCCTTTTTCTCTTCAAAAAGGTTAATGTATACAGGGTTGCAATAAACCAGATAAACGGATTTATTTAAGTGCTTACAGTAAGCAATAATATTTTCCAGAACTGTTTTCATCGTTTGCTCACCGAATGGATTGAACATATAAATTACGTTTATGCCTTCGGGTATGTCGTACCGGGTTGCATCAGCATTCTGTATATTGAAAATAGTAGTGTACCCGTTTTTCTGCATTTGCGTGCAGTTTGAAACCGCCTTTTCAATACCGCTTTCATCAAGGTCTATACCAAAAACTTTTTTGAAATTTAGTAGCATCGCATAAGAAAGTACTCTCCCTGATCCGCAACCGATATCAAGCAAAGAAATATTTTCAGGCTTTATATTTATATGCGAAAAAGCTTTTTTGAGCATATAAAAAGACGAAGGCTGATTCGCATGAACATCTTTAAATTCAGCATTGTTCAGTGTGTTACTCTGAACTTCCGGGTCTTCAGTAAATGAAACCCCCATTCGACCGAATTTTCTTTTGTTCACGTATTCATGAAGATTATCCTGGAAGACCCGAATATTGCCTTTGCGGGATGCGTCTTTACGCCAGATGGAAATTTTGAGTTTAAGCCAGTTTATGATGCCTGGTTTCATGTAAGGAGTTTAAATGAACAGTAACGCGTATTCGAAACACACTAGCCTGATCATTACAAAAAACTACCTGCTGTTTAACTATCAGTAGTTCTGGTAATTACGAATTGTCAACAAATACTATGCCCGGATTTTTCTACACACAGGTTGTACATAAAAAAAGCTGCCCTTATCAGGCAGCTTTGTGTTGAAAACATTGATTTTTCTATAGTTTAAACAATTTAATGGTTTGTCGTTTTTTGCCCTGAACAAATTCGGCAAAATAGATACCACGGCTGTATTGCTGACCAATATAGATTGGCTGGCCTGCCATAATTCCCTGCCTGGTTTCAACCTGGCGGCCATTTCCATCCGTAACCCTCATCATTACTTTTGTAGTAAGGTCGTTGCTTTTAAAAACAACTGAGAACTGGTTCTGCGTTGGATTCGGCATGGCTTTGATATCGATCTGGCTGATCTCTTCAACAGCAGACTCTTTACCTGTTACACTGCTAACAGGAACGCTTACCGGCTGAATACTGCCTTTAGGTGCAGGACAAGCTGCAAGATTAATGGTCAGTTTCCTGGTTGTACCAGGTCCGCAACCATTTACACCGGCAACGGTTACTACTTCACCAGCAATGGCAGTCGTTGGATAGGTAACATAAATCCTCAAAGTACCCTGGCCAGAATCGATAACGGCTCCGATAGGAACTGTCCATAAAGTACTGGTCGCATTAGAAGGCAAAGCAGTAATTGCATAACTGTACCTGCGCACCGGACAAGTGTTGGAGATAACAGTAGTAGCAATAGCGCCCGGAGTTGAACTCAGTTTCCTTACAATAGCCAGGTTGCGGGTTGAACTCGAAGCACAACTGGCATTGGCACTTACAGAAATATTACCCGCCACAAAATCTGTTGTATAAGTAACTTCTATGATGGTATCATTTGGTCCTGGTCCGTTTGGATGTGTTGCCGTTGCACCAATATCGGGTATGCCCCAGGTATAGCTCGATGCATTGGAAATTTTCCGGATGGTATAAGTTGCAGTACCTACACCAATAAACGGACATGGATCTGTAGGCCCGGTAATGGTTGGTGTTGCCGGTAATGTTTTCCGAACAGTAATTGAACGGGCAGAACTGCTGGCACAACCATTTACAGAAGCGACTGTAATTACACCATTGGCATAAGTCGGTGCAAAGCTCACTTCAATAATGGTATCGTTGATGCCGGATCCTGCAGGATGTGTGGCAGTAGCACCCACCGGAAGTACCCAGTTATAAGATGTTGCATTATTGGCTTTCGGAATTCTATAAATGGCTGGTGAAGATCCCCCGATAAACGGACAGGCATCTGTAGGACCCGTAATGGCTGTTGGAGTGCTCGGTGATACTCTTGTAACAGTAAAACTTCTTGCACCACTGGTTCCGCAACCGGAAACTGAGTTTACGGTAATGGCTGTACCAGCAACAAAACTACTATTATAGCTAACTGTTATAACAGTGTCATTTACACCCAGTCCCTCAGGATGAGAAACAATGCTCGCACCTGCCGGTACTACCCAGTTGTAAGAATTCGTATTGGCAACCTTATTGATCTTATAAGTCGCTTCTAAACTGCTTCCAATAAATAAACAGGCATTATTAGGGCCTGTAATGGCTGATGGAGCAGATGGTATGGAAGCTGATAATATCAATGAACGGTCGCCACTGTTTGAACAACCGGAAATCGATCTCACTTTCAGTGTTTTGTTGGTATTGGAAACAAAAGTTCCGCTGAATACCACACTGATGCTGGTTGAATCTGGTGTTGCAGAAATCATGGTTGCTGTTGGCGGTAAGGTCCAGCGGTAAGTAATTGCATTCGGAACCGGTGCAATAGAATAAGTAGCTACAATATTGGTTCCTACGAAAGAACAAACATTGGTAGGGCCTGTGATAGCTGTAGGAATAGCTGGTGTACTTCTTGTTACCAGGATGGATCTGTTTACGGTTGTTCCGCAAGGACTACTAACACTAACGGCTACACTACCCGATCCGAAACTTGCAAGGAATTTCAATGTAATTGTATTGGTGCCCTGACCTGTTAAAATCGTTGCAGTAGCAGGTACACTCCAGGTGATGGTTCCAGGATTGGTAACATCAATAGTATAAGTAGCTGTAAGGGCATTTGTACCCATGAAAGAACATGCATTGGATGGGCCTGTTAAATTGCCAACAATAAATGGTGAAGCTGCAATATTCAGGATCAGCGTTGCAATAGAATCACAACCTGCAACATTGGTCGTATTGAATGTATAAGTACCCGATGTTGTATAAGTAGTTCCGTTCCATAAATAACTATCGCAGGCATTTACTGTTGTAGTAGATGTACTGCTGCTGGTTATCACAGCGGTAATATTATTACTGTTGGCAGTTGGCGTAGATGCACAGAATACATTGCTGGTAAGTACACAACTGATCACATCATTGTTTAAAATGCCGGTAGTTGTATAAGTACTGTTTGTTTCACCAGGAATGTCATTGCCATTTTTCTTCCATTGGTATGTTGGGCTATCGCCGCCATTCACGGGTGTTGCTGTATAGGTAATGCTTGTACCCTGACAAACTGCTGTTGATGGATTGGCTGCAATAGTAACTGCTGGTGTAACCGGTGCACATACAATAGTAGGAATGGATGATTTGATGTCAATCACACTGATATGTCCGAATGAACTATTCGACTCTACCCTGATATCAAATATCATTTCAGATTTACCGCTGAAAGTAAACACTGCTGCCTGGTTATAATTCGCATTGTTGGTAGCATTGTACGACTGCCAGGTGCTTTCATCATTTCTTTTGATTTCAATGATGCGCTGATCTGCCGCTGTACGGGTGCCCCAGAATTTTATCGTATACTCTTTACTGTTATCAAGTCCGCCGATCTTCCATTGTCCATTGGTTGCACTCGGATGTGCAAAAGCAAAGTCAGTAGTTGCACTGGTTGGATAGTCGTTTACATCCCCTACTGTATTGCCACTGTTTACACCCGGTCCCGCTGGGTTGAAGGTGCCATCAATTCTGTTGATCACTTCAAGTGTGATTGCTGTTGCGGTATTGGCAGTGGTTAGCGCATTGGTAACTTTCACGCCGGGCAAACCATCGGTCATATTGTTCCAGTATTTACCACCGGCATCCGGTGAACTGGTAACGGTGTTGCCTATATCAAATAAAACGCGGCTGCCGACAGTAACTACAACTGTATCGATTCCAACGGCATTTTCATTATCGGTAACCCTGAGTTCAAAATAGTAAGTACCCTCTACTAGGTTTTCAACACTGGTAATCGCACTGTTCGGAGAAACAATCGTGAATGAAGAAGGTCCGGCAATTTTAGTCCACTGATAATTACCGATCGTTCCATCTTCATCAGATGAAGTTGAACCATCCAGTTGTGTTGTGCTGGCAGGCAATGTAATGTTTACATCTGTACCTGCATGTGCAATCGGAGCAATGTTGCCCTGCGCAGGAACAGAAGTTCTGTATATATCTACTACACAAATATGTCCGAACGCACTACCATCTTTTACCCTGATATCAAATGACATTTCTGTAAAACCAGAAAAGGTAAATACAACCCCGCTGTTGAAATCGGTATTATTTTTAGCATCGTATTCCAGCCAAACAGATTGATCTGCTCTTTTGATCTGAATAATCCTGTCATCCGGTACCGTCCTGGTTCCCCAGAATTTGATCGTATATTGTTTAGCGGCATTCAAACCACCGATCTTCCATTGACCACTTGTAGTGCTGGGGTGTGCAAATACGAAATCAGTTGTTGCATCTGAACCGTAATCACCCACATCACCAGCAGTATTGCCGGTATTGGTACCAGGGCCACCAGGGTTGAATGTACCATCGATCCTGTTGATTACTTCAAGCGATATTCCTGAAGCAGTATTAAAAGTTGTAACTGCATTGGCTACTTTAACGCCTGGTAAACCATCGCTGAAATTGTTCCAGTATTTTCCGCCTGCATCCGGAGAAGCAGTAGTAGTAGGGCCAATATCAAACAATATCCTGGAGCTTACAACTACATTAACCGTATCAGACCTGGTTAAACTGTTGTTATCCGTTACCGTTAGTGCAAATGAATAACGTCCTTCAACCAGGTTGGTTACTGAAGTTGAAGCGGTGTTGGGAGAGCCAATGGTAAATGTAGCCGGACCAGATATTTTACTCCAGCTATAAGAGTTGATAACGCCGCTGGACGATGAAAGACTTCCATCAAGTGTTACACTGTTCGTTGGTAAAACTATCGACTGATCATTTCCGGCTCTTGCTACCAGTGTTCCGGTAAATCTGTTGCACAATGAATCCAGTATTGTTTCTGCGGCTACCCTAGTAAAAAACAGGTTATGACCGGCATTGTTAACGTGAACATTATCGAAACCATATAAACTCACAATCGTACCATCCGGATTGGCAATGGTACTCCAGAAATCAACTGCTTTGTCTCCAAACCTGGTTTGTACCCAATCACGCAATTGAATCAGGTTCTGAGTTTGTGCAAGTGTGATGTTATTTCTGGGTTGTGAAGTCGTTACCCAAACAGGCACATTAGCCGCATCAGCAAGTGCCATTGTTGCTTCAAAGTTTGCCTGTTGCTCTGGTATTGTATAATTGTTAAACGCATCGTTGGATGGCATATTGATGATGATGGCATCCGGGTCCAATGCGAGTGCAGCAGTAATATTAAATCCTGCAGTTGGAGAAGGACGACCCGGAGGCGGTGTATATCCATCCGGACGAAGATTCTGATAGGTTGTAAAACCTGGAATCGCCAGGTTTACGATTTCATTGGCAGCATTTCTACGCTTCACATAGGAGGTGAATTTGCCTACCCATGAACTGTCGTATGTACTGGCGCCCGTGCCAAAAGGCGTTGAAGAACCCAGTACCACTATGCGCCAGTTTTTGTTGCAATTCACTATATCGGAGTCATTGGCTCTCGATGAAACAGTAAAAGCAGCTAAAAAGGCCACCAATAAAAGGAAACGTGTACAAAAACTTCGCATATATGTAATGTTTACAGACAAAAATTGAAATGGAAGAAATAGGAAAATGGTCAGGAAGGCTTTCTAAAGGAAAACTAATGGATAGGAGGAAGTTCAAATATGAATTGGAATAATACCGATTTAATACACAGGATATGTATTGAAAATCAACGTTTAGCGAATGGTAAGCAACGTTAACGTTTACAAAAATAATAAAATAATTGGTAATTTATAGTGTTTTGAAAAATATTCATAGCCAGTTTTCTGCAAAAAAAAGACGGCTGATAAATGTATCAGCCGTCAGACATAATATGGTATTTTTCTATAATTTAAAAAGTTTGATCGTCTTTCGAACATTGCCTTGTACAAAAGATGCCAGGTAAATTCCTTTTTTGAATGATTCTCCTGTTTTGATCAATCGTCCCGGAAGGATATTGCTTCTTTTTTCAACCAGGTTGCCATTGATATCGGTAATGGTTAAAGTAGCCGGAATGATGCGATCGTTTGATTCAAAACTCAGCGTGAAATAACTTGATGCAGGATTGGGCATAGCCTTCAACTCAATTTCGATTTCGTTAATCAAGGTTCCTGTAATAAACGGACCCGTACAAGGGGCAAGATTAACGGTGAGTTTTCTGGCCGTTGTGCTGCTGGCACAACCATTGGTTCCTTTTACTGTTACAAATTCACCGGCCACTGCATTTGGAGAATAAGTAACATAAATGCGCAAGGTTCCCTGTCCCGAATCAATCACTGCACCTGTTGGTACCGTCCATATTGTACCGGTTGCATTGGTAGGCAATGAATTGATTGCATAACTGTAACGCCTAACCGGACAAGCAGCAGAAATCACCGTTGTTGAAATCAAACCCGGAGTAGATGGAAGTTTTCTTACTATTGATAAACTGCGTGTTGAACTGTTTGCACAGAAGGCATTTGCCCTGGCCGTTATGTTTCCACTCACAAAATCACTGGTATAAGTTACAATGATTACTGTATCATCTACACCATCCGGGAATGGATGAACGGCTGTAGCTCCAACTGCAGGAACAGTCCAGGTATAACTGGTTGCTCCCAATACCCTGTTGATTGTATAGACTGCTGTACCATTTCCTATAAACGGACATGGATCTGTTGGTCCGTTGATAACCGGTGTTGCAGGAATTGTTTTTCTTACAGTCAATGTTTTTAAGACACTGGTTGCACATCCGTTGGATGCTGATACTGTAATGTTACCCGAGATGAAGTCTGCAGGATAAATAACTTCAATGATTGTATCGTTTTCACCTGTTCCGGCCGGATGAAAGACCGTTGTATTGGCAGGTGTGGTCCAATTGTATCCGGTTGCATTAAGAACCGCTGGAATACTGTACACTGCCCTGTTTGGAGAGCCAACTATGAACGGACAGACATCGGTAGGTCCACTGATAAATGCAGGAACACCCGGAGCAATGCGTTGAATTTCCAATACGGTATTGTTACTGGTTCCGCAGGTTGAATTAGAACTAACGGTGATGGCTGTACCCGAAACGAAATTGTTGTCATAAACAACCACGATACTGGTATCATTAACGCCTGTTCCACCATTGTGATCAATGATCGTTGCTCCTGCAGGAACAGACCAGTTATAGGAAGTAGCGTTCACTACTTTATTGATGGTATACGTTGCTGAATTTTCACTTCCGATAAACAGGCAGGCATTCACTGGTCCGAATATCTGAGCCGGTGCCGGAGCAACTGCTGCTACCAGGTTCACGCTTCTATCGCCACTTGTTCCACAACCGGAAACGGATCTTACTCTCAGTGTTTTATTCAGGTTCAATACAAACGAAGGGTCGAATGAAACTGTAATGCTGGTTGAATCGGTGGATGCATTAATGAGCGTCGCATTCGGTGGTAAAGTCCAGCGATAAGTAAGTGCATTCGCAACCGGGTTGATGCTATACGTAGCCGTAAGTCCATTTCCTATAAATGAACAAACATTTACCGGGCCATTGATGGAGGCAGGTACGGCAGGTACACTCCTGGTAACCAAAATCGACCTGGTAACCGGGCTACCGCAAGGATTACCAACGGTTACGATTACACTACCCGATCCGAAACTGTTGAGGAACCTTACGGTTATGCTACTGGTGCCTTGTCCGCTCAGTATACTTCCCGTAATCGGTATATTCCAGTTATAGGATGTAGCACCAGGTGCTGTAACGCTGTAAGTAGCAATCAATGCACCAGGCCCCATATAAGCGCAGGCGTTGCTGGGGCCGTTTATTGAACTGACATTGAACTCGCCGCCAAAGAATAGATTTAAAGTAGCAATAGAATCACATCCTGCAGCATTCACAGTAGTAAATGTATACGTGCCTGAAGTATTGTATTCGATGCCATTCCAGGTGTAGTTCGGGTCGCAGGTATTTACAGTGGTTACCGAACTTGTTGGATTGTTAACAGTCATGCTGATGGCATTGCTGCTTACAGGTGTTGTTGTTGCGCAAGCCAAACTACTGATTAATGTACAGGTAATAATATCATTATCTGAAAGAGTTGAAGTTGTATAAGTATTACCCGTTTCACCCGGAACAGCATTTCCATTTACCTGCCATTGCAATTGTGGCAATGCGCCGCCATTCGTGAGAGAAGCAGTAAATGTTACTGCAGTGCCTGCACAGATTGTATTTCCTGGCACAGCTGCAATTTGAATGCCTGCAGGTAATACAGGATTTACAAGCATTACAATACTGTTGGATGTTGCCGGGTTGCCTGTAGCACAAACCTCATCTGATGTAAGTTGAACACTGATTGCATCTCCATTGATTAATGTATTGGTGGTAAAGGTACTGTTGGTTGCTCCAGCAATCGGGTTGCTTCCATTGAACCATTGATAGGCAGGATTCAAACCGCCATTGGTTGGAATCGCTGTAAATGTTACTTCAGTTCCATCGCAAATATTGTTTCCCGGGTTGGCACTGATACTAACACTTACGGGTAACAGCTGGTTTACGGTCATAGCAATACTGTTCGATGAAGCCGGATTTCCTGAAGTACAACTTTCATTGGAAGTAAGCTGAACTGAAATCTGATCACCATTTACCAATGCAGTAGTTGTATATGTACTGTTGGTTTCACCTTGTATTGGGTTCGATCCATTAAACCATTGGTAAGCCGGACTCGTTCCGCCGTTTACTGCTGTGGCTGTAAATGTAACTGAAGTGCCGCTGCAAATGCTGTTACCTGCGTCGGAACTGATGGTTACACTAACCGGTAATACAGGATTAACCTGTATGCTTATTACATTTGAACTGGCTGGATTATTAACCAAACAGTTAGGGATATCCGAAGTTAACTGAACCGAAATCTGATCGCCATTCACTAATGAGTTACTGCTGTAAGTGCTGTTCGTTTCACCTGCAATTGGATTGCTGCCATTGAACCACTGGTAAGCCGGATTGGTTCCGCCATTTACCGGTGTTGCTGTAAATACAACCTGGGTTCCTTCACAAATAGTATTTCCGCTGTTGTTGCTGATGTTTACACTTACTGGCAATACATCTGAAACAGTAACAGTAATCGTATTGGAAGTAGCCGGATTGCCTGTTGCACATGGAGCGGCATCTGATGTAAGAACGGCTGTAATGGTTTCTCCATTGATGAGATCAGTTACAGTATAGGTTGAATTAGATTCGCCAGGAACAATATTGCCATTTCTCAGCCATTGGTAAACAGGATTATTGCCTGGATTTACAGATGTAGCCGTAAAGCTAATGGGCGTGCCGGCGCAAATAGTATTACCGGGGTTAGCTGAAATCTCTACACTTACCGGTAACAACGGATTAACCGTCATGATAATGCTGTTCGAACTTGCAGGATTATTGGTAGTGCAGGTTTCACTGGAAGTCAGCTGTACACTGATGGGGTCTCCATCCTGTAAAGTACTGCTGGTATAGGTTTCACCCGTTTCACCTGCAATCGGATTGGTGCCATTGAACCATTGGTATGCGGGAGAAAAGCCTCCGTTTACCGCTGTTGCTGTGAAGGTAACATTAGTGCCTTCACAAATCACATTGCTTGTATTTGCACTGATGCTCACACTTACCGGTAATACCGGATTCACCGTCATGGTTAATGTATTCGAAGTGGCAGGATTATCAACCGCACAATCTGCATTGGAGAGCAGGGTTACAAATACCTGGTCGCCGGTTTGAAGCGCAGCGTTGGTATAAGTATTGCCGGTTTCGCCCCCGAGAGGTGAACCATTGAGGAACCATTGATAAACCGGACTGCTGCCGCCGTTTTCCGGGGTTGCAGTAAATATTGCCGTACTGCCATCACAGATGGTTTCGCCGATGCTGGATGCAATGGTTACAACCACCGGAATATTTCGGGTAAGCGTTATAGTTATGATGTTGGAGGTGTCAGGGTTACCCGAATTACAAGCTTCGCTGGACGTCAGAACAACTGAGATTTCATCCCGGTTTACCAGTTCAGATGTTATGTATGTACTACCGGTTTCTCCAGGTATTTCTACTCCATTGAGTAACCATTGGTAAGCAGGTGTAAGTCCACCATTCACTGGTGTAGCAGTAAAGGTTACGGTGGTACCAAAGCAAACCGTACTTCCCGGATTAGCCGTAATGGTAACGCTTACTGGCAGGATCGGATTAACAATCATTGCAATGCCGTTTGAAATGGCAGGATTGCCGGAAGTACAGGTTTCATTTGACAAAAGCTGTACAGTAACGATATCTCCATTATTGAGCAATGATGTTGTGAATACATTGCTGTTTTCGCCATTCACCGGGTTGTTGTTAATCAACCATTGATAAGCCGGATTACTACCGCCATTAACAGGCGTTGCCGTGAATGTTACCGGCGTTCCGGCACAAATTTCATTTCCTGGATCAGCAGCAATACTTACACTAACCGGTAAGTTTGGAATGATGGTCATGTTAACGACATTCGAAACAGCCGGATTACCTGAAGTACACAATTCGCTGGAAGTAAGCTGAACACTGATCTGATCGCCATCCAGCAATGTATTGGTTGTATAAGTATCTCCTGTTTCACCAGCGATTGGATTGGCTCCATTGAACCATTGATAAACCGGACTAATTCCTCCATTTACCGGAGTGGCAGTAAAGGTTACAGTAGTGGCATCACAAACGGTTGTACCGTTAGCAGAAGCAATGCTCACGCTTACCGGAAGTATAGGATTCACCGTCATATTGATGCTATTGGATGTGGCCGGGTTTCCGGTTGCACAAACCGCATCTGATGTTAGTTGTACAGCTGATTATATCGCCATTGATTAAAGTATTGGTAGTATAGGTGCTGTTGGTTTCTCCTGCAATCGGGTTAGCACCATTGAACCATTGGTAGGCAGGATTCAATCCTCCATTGGTTGGGGTAGCCGTAAACGTTACACTGGTTCCATCACAGATGGTATTTCCGGTGCTGGCAATAATATCCACACTAACCGGCAACAGCGGATTAACAATCATTGTTATGCTGTTGGAGGTAGCCGGATTATTGCTGATACAAGGAGTAAGATTTGATTTGCATACTACACTGATCACTTCACCATTAACCAGTGAACTGGTTGTATAGGTACTGTTGGTTTCTCCCGGAATGGCATTGATGCCACTGAACCATTGGTAAGTAGGGTTGTCTCCCCCATTCACCGGTGTTGCCGTAAATGTTACGGATGTACCGGCACAGATTTCGTCAGTCGGACTAACGGTAATGCTTACACTAACCGGCAATACAGGATTCACCGTCATCGTGATGCTGTTGGATGTAGCCGGGTTGCCGGTTGTACAAAGCTCATCAGACGTAAGTTGTACGCTGATTACATCGCCATTGATCAATGTATTGGTCGTATAAGTACTGTTGGTTGCTCCCACAATCGGGTTAGCACCATTAAACCATTGGTAAGCTGGATTCACTCCGCCATTGGTTGGCGTAGCCGTAAACGTTACGGATGTTCCATCGCAGATTGTTGTTGCTGTATTGGTTGAAATCTGCACACTTACCGGTAACAGCGGATTCACCGTCATCGTGATGCTGTTGGATGTAGCCGGGTTTCCGGTTGCACAAACTTCATCAGAGGTAAGTTGTACGCTGATTATATCGCCATTGTTACGTCAGCCCTGATGAGGATGGCCGCTGGCACGCAACCGAAGGTCGTCGTGAACGTGGGCCGTAGCGATCTCGTCTTGTCACGGCCTTTGCCGCCAAAACAGCGCGAGCTCGAGTTTGCGTTCCCAGTTGCCGACGCTGAACGAGTGATGCGAACGCTGCGGGCCGCGATCATCAACGAGGGGCTCAAGATGAACTTCCCTTGCGCGATGCGCTTCGTCAGAGGTGATGACATCATGCTCAGCCCGGCAAACCGCGGTGACTCCGTCTACGTCTCCGTGCTGATGCAGGGTGACAGCGCGCAGGACGATCATGTCATGCGCGTTCTTCAGCGCGTCTTGGCTGACCTTGGTGGTCGTCCACATTCGGGCCAGAACGATCAGGTCACGGCAGAGGAGCTGCGTGAGTCCTATGGAGAAAACTACGATCGCTTCAGCGAGCTCCTCGTGACCTTGGACCCTCACGGGACCTTCCCGCAGTGATTACCTCAATCGCTTGTTTCCCTATCGCGACCGCACGCCCAAAAACTCGGCCGAGTCACGCTGACCCTTTGACTTGCGACGGAGAGGCAACGAAGGCACGTGTAGCCGCACCGTGCTGACAGCTTGGGTGGCGTCTATTGTTGGGTGCTGGCGCTCAGCTCGGCCGACCACAGTGAGTGACCGTTTGCTTTCGTGGCACGAACTCGGATGATGTACTGATGTGAGGGAAGCAGACCCGCAACGGATCCCGTCGTGACGTTGGGTCCGAAAGAGGGTCCTGCTTGCCACATCCCCCGCGGTTCACGGTACTCAACCTGGTACCCGTCTTCATTCTCGTTGAAGCCCATGGTGGCCATATTGTCGCTGGTACTGTCGACCCACTGAAGTGGAATGCTGGTTGTGGTGGGTGCGCCGCTTTGGATGAGCTTGGTTGGGCGATTCGGAAGATAGGGCGACGCGGAAAGCTCGAAGAAATCTATTCGACCCGCGTCGGTTTGCCCGAATCAGCGAGTGGTGAGCCGACGACGTAGGTGATGCTTTGGTCGTCTATGAGGCCCCCAAGCACGGCGATTCCCTGGCCAAACTGTATCCCGCTCGCGTCAGTACGTTCATAGCGCAAGGAGGAAGGAGCGGGTGGGGGATTTGCCAACGCAGAGACGACTTGGATGCGTCCGTTTCCGCCAGCGACGATCAGCGGATCTCCGTCGACCTCCCCAAAAAACCAATCGTCGCGCCAATTTAATAAGAAGCCGAAGTATTGGCGAAGTGAGAGCCAGAAGGACCGGAGGGGCCAACACTAACGCCGTCAAGAATCTCTATGAGACCCGTGGTGGATGCTTGGGGCTCCCACCGCAAAATCTGAGCGGCCATCGCCGGTGACGTCGCCAATGCTCGCAATCGCAGCGCCGCGCTGGCTAGCGGGCAGCGTGCCCGTCTTCCATACTTGTGTCACAGAGTTTGTTTTCCACATCGACACTTCGCCAGTGCCTGGCGAGCCAATGACCATCTCCAAAATCCCATTGGCGTCGTAGTCACCCACGGTGATCGTCGCGCCGGAATTTTGCCGAAGTCAGTGACGCCAACGTAGCTGCGCACAACGGAGAGCGTTGATGGCAGGACGAAACGGACGATGTCCACTCGTCCCCGTGAGCTTCCGCCTTCAGCGCTCTGCGGCGCTCCCACTGCAATTTCCACATTGCCGTCGAAGTCGATGTCGCCGAGCACAGTGACGGTGGACCCAAACTCACCCCCCGTGCCGAGCAAGGTCGCCAGGGGCGAGCCCGGGGCGGCTGCGATCGAACACTTGCACAGAGCCAAGGTTTGAGCCGTCGCCGGGTACACCAACGACGATTTCCGAGCGGTCGTCATTGTTCAAATCACCCGCCCCTGCGGCTGCTGAGCCGAAGCGCAATCCCCCAACCATGGGTCCCGCAAGCACGCCAATGGGCATTTTTGAGGCTCCGGAGATGAGCTTCAGCTCGCCGCGATCCATGCTGCCGACATCGGAGTTGGGCACCCCCACACCAATGTCGCCAACACCGTCACTATCAATGTCGCCGAGCGCGACAATGATCTTCCCCATGTTGTCGCCAAATCCGCCGCCAGACTGCGCATTGGTGGGCGCTGGGTTGATGGTGCGAACACCAAAGCGAGTGTCCTTTTGGTATCCGTGCCAAAACAGCGCCCTTGCTCCATCAAGGAGACCGGACATGAGACTTGAAGAACTAGGACTCATCGGAAACTGTCAGATATCCGCGCACATTGCGCGCAGTGGTGCCGTGGTGTGGTGCTGCCTTCCGTGCTTCGATGCCGAGCCGGTCTTTGGGACTCTGCTTGATGAAGCCGAGGGCGGATCCTTCCTGATCGGCCCCGCAGAAGGCGGCCAGGGAGTCCAGCGTTACCTAGAGAATACAAATGTCCTGGAGACGCAATTTGAAACCGCCAGCGGCAGTTTCCGGGTACTCGACTTTGCGCCTCGCTTTTCACTCTTCGAGCGCGTCTTTCGACCCACCAAGCTCTTTCGTATCATTGAGCCACTCTCAGGAACTCCACGGATTGTTGTTCGCTGTACACCTCGCTTGGGATGGGACAAGGGAGTGCCACGGGAGGTTCACGGATCTCATCACATTCGATACGAAGGCTTTGCTGCGCAGCTTCGACTAACGACTGACGTGCCACTGTCTTACCTTCAAGGACAACCTTTTGCATTGACGCAACGAAAGCACTTTGTTCTGAGTTGGGGTGATCCTGTCGAAGAGCCACTGCATGAGCTGTGCGAGCGCTTTCTGAGTGCCACCGTGCGTTACTGGCAAGCCTGGGTCAAGCGCTGCGCTATTCCTGCGGTATGGCAACGGGAAGTCATCCGGTCGGCGCTCGTCCTCAAGCTCCACTGTTTTGAAGATACGGGGGCGATCGTAGCGTCTTTGACCACGTCGATTCCAGAATCCCCCGGAAGTGGACGAACCTGGGATTATCGCTACTGCTGGCTGCGCGATGCCTACTATGCCCTCAGTGCCTTTCGACTACTGGGTCACTTTGAGGAGCGAGAGCAATTTGTCCACTACCTGCTCAACATTGCCGCCAATGCGCCGGAGCTCAGAACTAGCTCCTCTGTACCGGATTCGACGGAACTTGCCAAGTTGATGAGCGGAGGCTGCCGGGTTGGTCAGGCTATCAAGGAGAAGGCCCGGTCCGCATTGGAAATGCCGCAGCCAAACATCAGCAGCACGATGTATTCGGAGAGATGGTCCTGGCTCTGTCTCCGATTTTTCTGGATGAGCGCTTTACCGCCGAGCGTTCTCAGGCAACCCTTCACCTACTGATCCGGCTGGCTCGCAAAGCTCTGTCTGTCGTTGGAACCCCTGACGCGGGGATCTGGGAGTATCGAACCGAGTGGCAGCCGCAGACATTCTCTAGCCTAATGTGCTGGGCCGCCTGTGACCGTGTGGCCAACGTGATGGCACGGCATCAGCCAGGCATGGAAGAGGAATTTCGCTCGGCAGCAGAAGGCATTCGTGGACGAGATCCTGTCACGAGCGTGGAATCCGACGCTCGGCAGCCTAGTCGCCACCTACGGAGGAGACACCCTCGATGCATCCCTATTGCAGTGCATCACGCTGCGGCTGCTACCTGCTTCCGATCCACGAATGCGAACCACGCTCCAGGCCATCCAACAACAACTCACCACGCCGGTTGGGCACTGGCTGCGTAGGTATGCTCACGACGATGGATTTGGAATTCCGTCCAGCGCCTTTTTGATCTGTACGTTCTGGAAGATCGAGGCGATGGCGCGTTGTGGGCAGATTGAGGCGGCCCGAGCGGCAATGACGGACGCACTCCGTGCGCTGTCTCCGTTGGGTCTTCTTTCCGAGGATCTGGATCCGGAAACTGGACGGCTATTCGGCAATTTTCCTCAAGCGTATTCCCATGTTGGACTGATTCATGCCGCTTTTGCGTCGGCTCCCTCATGGACGGAAATCGTTTAAGCTGGATGCGCTTTCTCTCTCGCTGGCTTTCGCAAGTGATGCAGTTGACAGTACGAGTTTGGAAGGACGTTCGATCCGAACCAAGACTTCATGAAGAGAAATCGCGCTCTTGGTGCTAGGCGGTGACTTGTCTTCCGCTAGCTCTTGGAGTTGCTGTGCGAGCTCGCTGTCACGCACTGCAGCCTGAGCGAGTGTTTTTTGAAGTCGCGATCGCTGTTTGAGTGACTGTTGGGAATCCGGCGCATGGCTCAGATATGAGCGATAGGACAACGTGGAGCTGGCCAGGTCATGGAGTCGTTGGAGCACGCGCCGAACTATCGTTGTAGAACCGGGATCCAGGTTCGCTGCCGCACACTCTTGGTATCCCCGATCACCGCCGAACCATACGGTCTGAAGTGTTCCTTTGCCCTCAGTAGCGACCACATCTTGCAACACGACGATCCGACGATCATCAACGGGGAAGTCTTTTGAGAAGACCTGGAAGAGCAGTGTCTCTCCAATCGCTTGTATCTGGACCAGTAGACTACCTAGACGCACAAAAGGAACCCCGCTTCGATCTGTCTGCGTCCGTTGCAATTGCCTTCGGAGTGCAACATCCGACAGCGGCTCAGCACCCATGATGCTGACTGGCTTTGCTCCAGCCTTCAGTTGAAACATCAACTCGCGGAGCTGCTCAATCGCCACCACTGCATTGAGAGAGCTCGCACGTGTATAGCTGGCATGAAACACCCCCATTAACTCGTACTCACCGGTTCTGCGATTGAGTGCCAGCACGGGACTACCAGAGTTTCCGTTTGAGAGCTGGGCATCGACAATGAAGTCTGCATGATCCCAGTGCTTGTACCGATCCTCATCGAGCGTATTGATGATCTTGCCGGTATTATAGGCGGCAAAAACTCCGAGAGGGAATCCTCGGACAATCACCACGTCCCCGGTAGAAAGCGCAGAGGAGCGACCCATCCGGTACGGCAGCAGGCGGAGCTTCCCTTTCGCCTGCACCACTGCTGCATCGAGCGCACGGTCGTCAACAACCCGTTGTCAAGGGAATGTCATCCTCGGCATATTCATCGTCCTCATTGTCCACAATATGAAGCTTCTGGCTTACCAATTTACATCCGCTGGGCACTCCTTCGACCCCGTGCGCGCTATCGGTTACGGCCGGCCAGGATATGACATGCTCATTGGTGAGGAGCCTGGTTTCGTCACCATCGTGCTGATACGCAAACGCCGTTCCGTACGCGGTGCTCCGGTGTGTCTTATGCTCGACTGCCCCTTCGCTGCCATAGCTTAAACACTCATAGGTTGCGACATTCCGAACACAGTAGGTGTATCGGTTCGCGGGATCGCGCTCGAACATTCGTACGTCCTCCCGTAGCGGAAGGAAACTGTCAGAATAGTACCGCCCGTCCACAGAGTCCGGCTTTTCGGGTCCACTTGGGGAACCAGTGCGCAACCCAGACAGTGCCGCCGCGCTGGGCTCACTCCGCCTCGGCTCGGCCTGCACCACTTGAGCGTTGAGAATCAGAGCGAAGGACACCGCGCAGAGAGGTTTGAGCATGAACATGGGCTCCTCTCTGATTAAAGTTAGGCCGATCGGAAACGTTGACCATAACGAAATTTCTACAGATTATATTGAAAATATCATCAAAACGAGGAGCGCTATGGATTGGCTAAACTACCATCATTTACTTTATTTTTGGGTCACGGCCCGTGAAGGCAGTCTCACCAAGGCCGCCGAAAAACTGCGACTGACCCACTCCACCCTCAGCGCCCAGATCCATTCGCTGGAGGAGTTTCTAGGCAGCGAACTTTTTCAGCGACAAGGTCGCAGCTTGGTTCTGACACCGCTTGGTGTGGACATCGCCCGCTACGCAGATGAGATCTTTCATATGGGTGAAGAACTCGTGGAAATGGCGCGTGGAAAAGCAACCAAGCTACGCAGTATGCTGCGCGTGGGGGTAGTCAGCGCACTACCAAAGACCGTCGCGTATCGGCTACTCGAACCGGCGCTGTCAGCCAACGAGTATGGGCCGATCTTCGTTCGACAGGATAGCTATGAGCGGCTCCTAGATGATCTCGGGTTGAGTCGTCTCCACCTGGTACTGTCCGATCTCCCTCCACCGGAGGGACTGCTCTCCAAAGCCTTTGGTCACGTACTGGGAGAGTCCGAAATTGTAATCTACGGGAGCAAGATTGCTTGCGCGGAAGTACCGGGAAGGATTCCCCCAATCTTTGGCCGGCGCACCCATGCTACTGCCCGCACAAGGGACCAGCTTGAGACGGCTACTGGAACGCTGGTTTACTGAAAAGGAAGTCCACGTCCAGGTTACCGGTGAGTTCGACGATGCCGCCATGATGCGCGCCTTCGGAGTAAACGGATTGGGTCTGTTTCCAGTCCGCGCAGCCTTGGCTGCAGAGGTTGAAGATGGCCACGGCGCCGTTCCAGTCGGTGCGGTCGATGGAGTTCGCGAACGCTACTACGCCGTCTCTTCGGAGAAGCGGGCTCGTCATCCCTCTATGATTGCCCTTCTCGCCAACGCCCGCGCTCACCTACTCACACCGGAACCTCATCGACGCTCCAAACGGTAAATCAAGCATTTGCCTGTCTCATCCAATGTGTCCGTTTTTTCAATAGTATCTAGTTAATATTTCGAAATAGACAATATCATGGCATCGACTCAGACTTTGATCATGGGTTGAAGACAGAGTCGCATCGGCCGGCTCTGCTTCGACTAAGGGGTCAAAGGAGTGCTTCCATGAACCAGAATATTGAGTCGGTTGAGAATTCTTCTTCCTTGTCACAAAGCGACCTCGTTCCACAGCCACTCACTGAGGCTCGGAGAGTTCTGTTTGCCTGGGATGCTGCGAACCCCAGACCGATTCTGGCCCTGCTACGAGCCCAGGCGTATGCGCAGATGTTAGGAGCTGAGCTCTTCATCTTGGCGGTGTTTGACGTCATGCACCAATCATCGACGAATCCGATCCAGCCGTGGTTTCAATTCGATCGCGCTCAACGGTTTCTCAACAGTACGCTGCCGGATCTTGAGGACAGCCACGTACAGATGAAGAGCGGTATCTTCGCTGAGCTGGTCGCTCTTGCATCGCAGGATCTGGATGCAGACTTGGTCGTCATTCCTCCTGCCGAAAAGAACGCAGGGAAGCAGGCCAACCAGATTGCCACCACAGCAGAGGTCAAGGTACTGGTGGCTCGGACGCCGCAGTTCCGAAACACAGTGGTTGCCGCAACGGATCTCAGCCACCCTGGCTATCCCGTGGTCACAGCGGCCGGTCTGTTTCGACAGTACCTGTCAGCAGAGCTTGTGCTGATTCACAATGTGGTGCCGGTGGTCTTCTCCGGTGGTCTTGAAGCTGCCTGGCCGCTTACGGGGGCACCGTCTGCACGGAGCCTGTCTCGGACTACGCACCGCCTGCGCCAAGTGGCCCAGTCTTGTGGCGCATGCTCAGAGGCACTGGTTGCAGTAGCGTGGAATACCGCGAATACGATCCTGAAGACAGCGCATGAACGCGATGCAGATTTGGTGGTCATCGGGACGCGGCCAAGAACGCGCTGGGAGCAGCTCCTAGACAGCGGCGTCACGGTGCGTGTCATTCGGGAGGCCAGGCAAAGCGTCCTGATTGTTCCTGCAATCAATCGGCGAGGCCAAAGCTCGTTGTCAGTTGACCTTGCAGGTTCCGCTGAAGCATGACAGGAGCTGATTCCGGGGCACACCCGGACAAACGGGGCGTCCTTGTTGCGCTTACCCACACCGCCCATTGTGGCGAACATGCAACCTGCCCCGCGTCGCCGAGGTTACGGAGTAGGACGGAGCCCTCCGTCGACGTTTTGGCTCCCCCCATCCGATGGTGAATGTCTCTCACAAGGACCATCAGCTACTCTCAATTGTAGCTGTTCAGTGTTGGTAACGGTTCCTTGTGGACCCAATCCATCGATGAGAGAGCGGATCGCAGCGATGTTGGAACTTCGTTGCAGATCACTCGCACTGGGTGCATTCGAAGGAAGGATGTCGGGCAGTCCCACGCAGAGGCTCAGTTGCGAATGTTCTTTGACAGACGCCGCCATTTGAGAAAGTTCAGGCCAGAATTTGGCAGGCTCATTCAGATCGAAGAGCCGCTGGCGCGGATCGATCGGATGATCTCGCAACTCGACCTTGCTGCCAAGCGCGGTCGTCAGCGCTCGTCCCAGTAGCTCCTCACCTGCAGCTCCCAACGGACTCCCAAGATGAGTACTGTGAACCGTCATCTGATTCCCATCAAGGCGAACCTGCCACGTCAGTAGCGGTCCTGCGGAGTCCATGGGCCAGTGGTTCTTGACACTTGTCGAGAAGCGACTCTGTAACGTGGTGAAATCAGGTTCCGGCGGACGAGCCGGAGCAGGTATCGGCTTCATGCGACCCAGTAAGAGAGCTGCTTCTCGGATTGCCTGCTCACTGGGTACTGCCAAGACGCTCAGGCTCGGTTCGACGCCTGCTGCCTGCGCGATGCGAAGCTGCAACCGCTGCTCGATTTCCTTTGCGCGCTCGGGCTTGGCCACCAGTACCAATCGCAGACTCACTTGGCGGTTCTGTACCATGAGGGTACTTTGGACCGATCGCTCGCTAGGGATCTCCTGTTGCAGGATGCCCTGAACTACTGCGCGGACTCGAACTTCCCACGCAACCGTGGCAAGCGCATGTGAAAGCGGCACTGACACCGCTCCAGACGAGCGAGAGTGGAACCAGGATGCGTAGCAGGTAGCCATAGCGATGTCCAAACCATCGCCACAGACTCGCGGATAGTCTCCCCAATCGCGAGCTATCAGCTTCGGCCTCTCTGCTCCAGTGGCTCGGCCTTCACCGCATCAAATCCCACAGCAAAGAAGAACAGCGCCGCGAACATCAAGATTGCACTGAGATTGGCGGTGAACAGAAGCGCCGCGCCAAGAGCAACGGACCACTGAAGATTGGCGAGCCCAAATCCGACGACACACAGGGGCGGCACCAGCGCGATGCTAATCGATGTACCCGCTGCGGTACTGACTGTTTCCGAGCCACTGCGGGCGGTCGAAAATGCAGCCGCGAATGCACAGAAAACGGCCACAAATAGATCGATCACCGTGGGCGTTGTCCTGGCCGCGATCTCTGCAGTGAGTTCATGAAAGGGAAGAACCAGATTGATGGCTGCAGAGCCTAATACTGCGATCACAATACTCAATGTAGCGCGAAACACAGAACGTAGCATCAACAGGGGAGAGCCCACAGTCAGCGCCATGGCGAGTTCCACAATCGGCCCCATCAGAGGAGCGATCAACATCGCCCCGATGACAACTCCCCCGCTGTTAAGAACCAACCCAAATGTCGCAATTCCGATCGACAAGCATAGTTGCAACCAGTAACTCACAGCCGTTGCTGGGGTGCGCTCCATCATGGACCGGACGGTGCCGATCTGTGTCTCCTCAGACAATGCCAATCCCTTGGCCATTCGTTGCTGAAGCCACCGTAGCCGTGAACGGCTGCTCGCTGTCGCACCGATCGTAGCTGGCTGATTGCTAGAGGACGTTGGTGCCGTGGTCACAATGAGTCCTCTCAACCGGGAGCCGGACTGGCCCGTCGAGCAAAGACTACCACGTTCTCGATGTCAGGGTTGTGGCGCCCGTCGTCCGAATCAGGGACGCCGAACCGAGCTTACACTAGGACCTAACCTGAGAGTTCGTGCGTTCGCATCAGCCGAGGAATCAAGCTGGCCCTGTTCCTGCCAGCATGTTCCCAATCTCATGTCGCCAGCAAACACAATCGGCGGGGAATACGACAATGATAGCGAGAGTCCCAAACACCAATCAAGGAGCAGATGGCGGCAGCTCCGCCTCCGCCGTTGGACGTCGCGGGTCTCGGGCATTACGCGGGTCAATGCGCTTGGAACGGCAGGAGTGGCTTGGGGTCCAAACCGATCCGCGACATCCTGCGGTGCAGACTCTGTGCCATCCGAATGGCTCCTGAAGAGCGCTCCTCACAGAGCGCGTACCTAGGTCCTTCAACTCGTCTGCACTTAGCCATTGCTCGACATGATCTACAGACTCCCGCCGCAGACCTCGAAACGGCGTTCCTCACACCTTCGTCGTCCAGCCGAATCTCGAGGGAACGACTCGCTCAACCTTGCGCACCTGCTCCCGGTATGTCCTCTCCCTCTATGTCTCGGAGCGCGGAACGCTTGCGAAGGAATCCCCTCTTTCCGTGACGGACCATACTTCGAGCGGGCTACTCTGCAAGAACGCCTTCCACCAGATCAGCGCTTGTCTCCAGAGAGTCTCGTTCAGTCTGTAGTAGCGCCAACAGAGCCGCCGCCACGCGATGTTCTTCCGAACTCTGCAATATCTCCTGCGGCGTCTTCACCGGATGCAGTACCGGAGTCTGCCTCTATTTAGCAATACGTAGTCGAAGTTGAGGTCATACACA
>JBAOHS010000007.1:0-12924 GCA_037045295.1 Ferruginibacter sp. | reverse complement strand
TACATTTTCTTTCAACCCTCGACAGCCTGGTGATATCTTATGACCCTGAAAAATTACGACAGATCATTGCCAATCTGCTTTCCAATGCAATCAAGTTCACACCGGAAAAGGGAAATATCTATTTGTCGATACACGATGAAAAAATTCCGGGAGACCCACTGGCACTTACATTGGTCATCAAAGTAAAAGATACTGGTATCGGTATTCCCGAAAGTCAGCTGCAACATATATTCGAAAGGTTTTATCAGCTCGACAACAGCCAGACCCGTAAAATGGATGGGACCGGCATCGGACTTTCACTTACCAAAGAACTGGTGAAGCTGATGGAAGGAACGATTGAAGTGAAGAGTCCGCCGACAGGTGCCAACAAAGGTACCGAGTTCACCGTTTCTCTTCCTGTACGCAGGCAACTGGATGCAGAAGATCAATTACAGAAAAATACGCCTGTTATCATAGGCAATAACGAAAGTAAAACATTACTGCACGAAGAGCATGTATCCTACACTGTTAGCAACGACAAGCCATTGATATTGCTGGTAGAAGACAATGCTGATGTTGTAGCTTATACGGCATCTTGCTTACCAGAATACAGGCTGGCCGTTGGTAAAGACGGGCAGGAAGGATTTGATATTGCCCGTGAGCTTATCCCTGATCTTATCATTACCGATGTAATGATGCCTCATGTGGATGGATTTGAAATGTGCCGCAGATTGCGCAAAGATGAGCATACCAGTCATATTCCCATTGTAATGCTTACAGCCAGGGCCGATATCGAAAGCCGGATTGAAGGATTGGAGCAGGGCGCTGATGCATACCTTGAAAAACCATTTCACAAGGAAGAGTTGTTGATACGCATTAAAAAACTGCTGGAACTAAGAACTTCCTTACAGCAATTCTACAGCAAACGGGCAGGTATAAACGCAATAGAGGTTTCTGGCAATGTACAGCAAGAAGTTTTGGTAGAAACAGCTTCTCCGGTTGTAAATCCTGCCGCTGATTTATTCATTCAGAAACTCAGTGCCATTATTGAAGAGCATATCAACGATGAAGCCTTTACGGTAGAACAACTCTGCCGGAAAATATTTATGAGCCATTCGCAACTGCACCGCAAACTGGATGCACTGACTGGTTGTTCACCGAATAAATTTATCAGGATGATCCGGTTGAAAAAAGCCATTGAACTGTTGAAAGATCCAACCCGTAGCATTACTTCCATTGCTATGGAATGTGGCTATAGTGATTCAGGCTATTTTGCCCGCGTCTTCAAACAGGAATATGGTATGACGGCGCAGGAGTGGAGGAGCGGGAATTAAAAAGTAAAAAATCAAAAGGGAATAGAAAAAACTTGTTCAATTCGAAAGAGAATAATCGCTGCTTATTTTACCAGAATTTCCACCAGGGTTTTTTAATGGTTGTTGTTTTATTATTTACTACCGGAAATTTACTCAGGATAGATTCAAGTTTGTCAATGGCTTTCTGTTGATCAACAGGCTGCCTGTCTTTGTTCAATCCGTATTGAACCTGTCCTTTAAAATCTTCATCGTTTAAACCTGCTATCCCAAACAGTGCCTCGCAGGCATGATAACGAACGAGATAATCATTATCAGTATCTTTTACAATATCAAATAAAGGTTGTAATGATTTGCTGCTGCCCTTCTGCTTAATCACCTGCCATATCTGGTAATTATCTTTCCCTTCGTTGAGATGATAGGCATGTTTCCCTTTTCTGCTGATGATCAATAATAGTTCATCTTCTGAAAGCTTACTTAAAGCCCGGAACATTTTCCCTGATTCAATTTCATATTGCTGATGAAACTCCTGTTGTGTCATTGAGGATTAAAATTTCTAACTGAAAATACAAAATATAGAGCTTATAAACTACCAGGCTACTTAATTGTATATAGCAATATTTTTAATTAAAAGCTATACCAGGTTGAATTAATACCTGATACCATAAAATAATTTCATATCAATCCTTTGGTGTAAGCAATCCTCAAGGCCTGTACTTTGCTTTTTACATGTAGTTTCTGATAAATGCTGATGCAATGTTTTTTTACTGTATTGGCGCTGATGAAAAGTTTTGACCCGATCTCTTTGTATTCCAATCCATCGCAAAGCAGCTGCAAGATTTCCATTTCTCGATCACTGAGCTGAAAAATATTTTCTTCACTTTTTACTGCTGCAGGCTGTTGAACCATCTGCAGAATTTTATAGGCAATGCTGGGCGAAATTGGTCCGGCTCCATTCTCCCAAAGGTTCATCAGCATTTCTGTAATTACTTCCCCACTTTCTTCTTTCAATAAATAACCGCAGGCGCCCGCCCTGATTGCTTTAAAAATTTTATCGGCATCATCAAAGATGGTAAGTACAACAAAGCGTATATCCGGATAAAGGGCAGAAGCGGTGGCGATTGCCGTTACCCCGTCCAGTTCCGGCATTTCAAGATCCATCAGCACAATATGCGGTAAAGCTTCTGTTGATAATTCCTGCATCTGCTTCAGAAAATCTGCACCATTGGTGGCTTCAACAATCAATTCGAATGATTTGTTACGCGACAACTTATCGGAAATAACATTCCGGTTATATGGCTTATCATCTACGATCGCTATTCTGATCATTGCTAAAGATTTTAAATTTAAACAGGTATGTCAGTTGACGATACTCGAATTGTAGTGGTTGTTCCTTCATTTAATACAGATTCCAGCTTGTATGCAAACCCACCATCTACAGCTCTTTGCTTCATGTGTTGTAACCCATAACTGTCTTTTTTACTTTCAGCCATCCGGTTATCGAAACCTTTGCCATTGTCTTTGATTAGGATGATCCACTCGTTATTATTAAAACTGCTTTCAGCAGAAACGATATCTGCCCCTGAATGTTTTACTGCATTGTTAACCGTTTCCTGGATCACCAGGATGATATGCAATGCCCTGCTGGCCGATAATACAATTGCTTTCGGTGCTTTCCCTGTAACAATGAAACGCATGCCGGTATAATGCCGCCCCATCTGCTGCATAAACCCGATCACCCGAAGCCATAACTCCACTGCATTTACATCGGCACTTTTTAATGCCCAGAGTGTTTCCCTCAGGTTGTGGAGCATTTCTTTAGCCGTTTCCTGCAACCTGCCCACTACCGGTGAATCATATACGCCTTCAGTTGCCAGCCTGTTGCTGTTGTGAAGGATTGCATTAGCCTGCACACCAAGGTTGTCGTGTAGTTCGGCGGCTATACGGTTTCTTTCTTTCTCCTCTGCTTCCCTGATGTTGGTTTCAGCCTGCAGTTGTTTCTGCTCCAGTATCCTTCGATGATTATGCTGGTATTTTCTAAAACGGTAAACTGCAAAAGCCGCAATGATTGCAAAAAAAACAGCCCCGGCATACAAATAGATACTGCGCTTAAAAAGATCCAGTTCCTGTTGTGCAATCAAGGTTTCTTTTTTCTGCACATCATACTGCGTTCGGATAGCAGTAATTTTCTCATCATTCTTCAATCTGTTAACAGAATCTGAAAAAACAATCATGCGTTCAAGCAATTCTGTATATTTTGGCAGGTCGCCATTCATTTTATACGTGCTTGCTTTCAGGTTATACAATTCAAGTGCTGTTTCACGGATGTTGAATGTTGCACATATCTGCAATCCTTCCTCAGCAGCATTCAGTGCTTTTGCCGATTTTTTTTGCTGAAGATAAAAGAGAGCCAGGTTCTTAAGGTCCTCTGAAATATAAAGCGGATCGCCTATTTTTTTCCGGATCGCCAGTGCTTCTGTAAAATCTACTTCTGCCGATTCAAATTGTTTGAGGTATCCTTTAAATCCGCCACGATATGTTAATGCAGAAGCCAGTACACCCATCGATTCAATTTCTCGACTAAGCGTAACCGTTCGATTGATAAAATCAAAGCAGGTATCTATCAATGGTACTTTAGGATTGTTGTAATAATTTCCGATATAATAAAGCGCCAGGTTCGACAGGATATAAGTTTCAATTTCCCTGTATTCTGCTTTACCCGATTGCCGGATGATGCCCAGCGCCTGTTCCCAGGTTTTTCGTGCTTCTTCCCTGTTGTAACTTGCATTTAAATAAGTAGCGCCTGTATAATTCATCAGGAATAAACGGGCCAGGGTATTGTTTTCTTTTTCTGCATCACTCAATAATTTTAATTGAAGTGCCAATGCTTCGGGGAGCCGGCCGGTTCGGTTCAGTACATTGGCTTTGAGCAACTGAATTTTATAATAAAGTTCCGGATCTGATTGCTTAATGGTTTTAAAATGGGGATTGTTTTCAATTTTCGGAATAACACTGTCTGTTTTCCCTGCAGTTAAATCTCCACTGATCAACTGGTACTCCGCTCTTGCCAATGCTTTGGTATCATTCAGTTCAATTGCCAGCTGTCTCATTAACCGGGCATAATGATGTATGCTGTCTCCCGACATTGAATTTCTAAATGAAGCAATACCGAGCAATGCGTTCAGGCGTTCCTGTGGGTTAGCAGCTTTGTAAAAAACCATTCTAGCGCTATCCAATTTTGGAAACTGGGCATTGTTTTCCAATGGAATCAACAGCAGTAATACAAATATATTCTTCGCGAAGTGCATCTTACAATTTAAGCAAAACTATTCAGTATATCTGCTAACAAAAACTATCCAGATGGACCATAGTTACCCAAAGGGAATAACTGCATTTTTACATCGGTTATGGATAAACGAATGGAAAATTCCAGATCGCTTATGCAAAAACACCGGCCTGTTTTTAATCTTCCCTATTCACTCACTTTTCAACAAAAAATTATGAAAAAAAAGTTATTCATTCTTATTTCGGTAATCAGTATCGCATTTATATCCTGCAAAAAAGACAACGATACAACAGACGCTAAATCAAAATTTACCGGCGACTGGGCAGGAGGACTGATTTATGATGGCACAACTGATGAATACAGGTTCGGTTTAAAAATCCTTTCCGACAATTCAGTGGTAAATATTGATTCTGCTTTTGGCAACCAGGTATTCCCGGGCAGTTTTACATATACAGATGATTCAATCAACATCACTTATGATAACGGAACAAAATGGCGGATGAAATTTGCAAACAATTACAGCAGTTGCCAGGGCAGGGTGCTTGGATTCTCTGGTTCAACAGGAAATGTTGTTATGACCAAGAAATAATCAATGTTATGAATACACTGAAAAAACAAATTGCTGCGCTGATCTGTTCCGCAATATTATTTGCTTGTAACAATCCTTCTGCACAAAAGAATGTCAGCAACGAAACAAAATCTGAATCAACGGACGCCATTGATGGTAAAGATTACCTGCTATTAAAAAGGTATCGCATGGTAGATAAAACTGGTTTCAATACAGCACTGGAAGCTGTTTCATTTATGCTGCCTGCCAGTTGGAATATCAATAGTAACATTGAATGGAATCCATTAAAAAAATGTTTTCCCGAAATGGTGCAGGCTTCTTTACAAGCCAGTTCACCGGATTCAGATTTTGAACTACAGGTTTTGCCTGCCATTCAATTCGATTACAGCACAGACCCGGTACAACTCGATGCGATGCAGAAAGGATTTTACCTGCATTCCTGTAGCATTGCCGAGCCACAGGATGCAGCAGGATACATCAGTAATATGCTCGCTCCTTCGTTGAAGGCAGAGGTAAAATCTTCCGGTATCATCAAAGCTTTGCAGGCACAGATGGATGATGGAGCCAATCAAATGACTCAACTGGCCAGAAGCGGAGGCAATAGTGCTTACAGTCACCAGGGATCTGCCGCTGAAGCATTACTGAAATTTGAAGATGGAAAAGAAGGTATGGCTTTCTGCACCCTGATGCAAACATTGGTTGATATGCCTGGTACACAGGGTGGAATGGCCCGCAATATCCAGTGCTATGTGAGCATGCAGATTTTCATCAAATATTCACCCGGTAAAGAAGAGATGGCCAGAAAAATCATGAGTGTGTTTTTCAGCAGTGCCCGCATGAACCCGCAATGGACAGCCGGTTTACAATCATACTTTGCAGCTGTTACTTCCAATGCACAAAACGAATTGTGGAAACAGGTACAGATCAGTCAACAGGCTCAACAGGAAATCAGCAACAATATTGTTCGCAATTGGGAATCTAAAAACAGTGGCCAGGAAACCAATTCCATACAAACTGATGCTTTCGGACAATACCTGCGTGGTGTTGAAAACTGGACGGATGAGGCAGGAAACAAAGTAGAACTGATCAGCGGATACAGCAATGCCTGGAGTGCCAAAGATGGTAGTTATATATTGAGCAACAATCCGGCATTCGACCCCAATACAATTGCCGGTGAAACGCAGAGCTGGAACCGGATGAAACAATAGCAAATAGATTGATCATTAATTATAAAGCCATCTCATTTAGCTGATATTATCATTCCTGAAATAGAAAACCTGAATTGATTACACAGGTACCTTCAACTCCATCAGCATACTATTGCGATGGGGCGTTACCGTTAGTTTTGCATGGAGTGCATCGATCCGTTTACTCATGTCCTGCCTTTGCAACAGGTTATTCAATTGCTGCATATCGCAGGTTCCGGTATCAAACTGCATGCTGTACAGCAGCTGAGATTTCTCTGTACTGAGGTGTATCTGACAATTACTCACACCCGCATCCACCAGGCTTTTAATGCTGTCTTTGAATAACAGAAATGCTTCATGCCTTAACTGCATATCGGGTTTCAGGCTATTGAGTTTATCATCTGCCAGCATTTCTATTTTAATACCATGGCGGTTGTTGAGCGCTTCAATGTATTCATTCATTCTGTCTACCGCTTTGGCCATGCTATCGTTCTCAGGGGCAATGCTCCACAACATATCGTCCATAGCAATGATCATGTTATGACTACGGCCATGTATCTGTTCAATAAACTGAACTGCCTTCTCCGGTTCAGACTCAGCTTTCAGCCTGGCCATTTCGCTGAGGATATTGATGTTGTTCAATGCTGTATTTACTTCTTCATGTAATTGTCCGGCAATTTTGCTCCTCGTTTTCTGCACTGCTTCTTTTCTCCTGGTGCGTTCCCGATCAAACCAATAGAGCAAACCAACCAGCGACAATGCGATCAGGCTGTAAAACCACCATGTATTATAAAAAGGAGCTGCAACATGAATTTTTATATAAGTGATTTCTCCATGCTTTCCGTTTTCTTCAAAGCAGGTCGCTTTTAAAATATAATTACCCGGTGGCAGATAATTATACTCCACCATATTTGTTTTTCCTGCTTTCTTCCAATCTTTATCCATCCCTTCGAGCATATAGTAAACAGGATGAACGATCTTTGTAATTAAGGGTAGCAAAATAAAATTTAAAAGCATTTTTGTTGTGTTCAAGCCTGAGTTCAGGAAGCTGTTGTATAGAATCGCTGCTTCAGCTGATTGCCCATCACTTCAATACTGCTTATTTGCACTTTGGGACTTTTGTATTTTTTAGCTGCCAATGCAATCGGATCGAACAAAATAAAATCCTGGTTGGTGCCAAAGGCAATGTTTCCATTTTTCAGCAAAGCAGCAGCACCGCCCATGTAAGTAAGGCTGTGTATGCCGTCTTCTGCGGTATAATGACTTAATTTTCTTTTTACCGGATGATAACTAACAATACCAGAACCGGTCGTCATCCAGATATTCCCGGCTTTGTCTTTTACCATGTTTGAAATATTGGCACTGGGTAGTCCATCTGCAACTGTAAAATATTGAAACAGGTTTGTGTTCACATTCAGAATACTCAATCCATTTCCACTCAAATAAAAGATACTGTCATTGTATTGCAAAATATCAGAAACACCCTGGAATAAAAGCTTCTCTCCTTTCTTACCTTTTGAAGTATAGTGATGGATGATATTACCAGATTGAGCACCGATGCAATACAAACCATCTCTGTCGGTTCCAATCCACACCTGGTTTTTAGTATCTACTTTGATACGGGTTACTACTGCCACCGAACTGTTGCACTTTACTGAATGAACCATCCGCAACACGCCAATGAAACAATTCTCCACTCTGAGAACCCAGCCAGATATTTCCGGATTGATCTTCTGTCATCTGTCGGATATTTTTTAATTCAACAGATCCTGTTGGAAGCAGTTTGATGTTGTTGCTGGCAGCATCCAAAACCTGAAGAACAGTTCCCCTGGTTCCAAGCCATACATCAGCATTGGGTCTTTTCAGCATACACATGATGATAGAAGCATCCTTGCTGCTTTGTTGAAAACCAGCGGAAGCAACAGGCTGCAACTTTGTATCATACGAAAAGATGGATTGACCCGCAGTACTAACCAACAATGTTCCATTATCTTTTTCAAGGAAACCTGTTACTGGTGTTTGAACAGGAAGATTATCTGATCGCCTGTTTTCAATAATGGTAAATAGTTGTGCCTGCGGATTAAACCTGAAAATTCCTTTATTAGTGCCCAGCCATATATTATGTTCTCTGTCTTCGTAAAATGAAAAAATCACATCATAACGGATGCTGTAATCATTCAGGGATGTTTTAGGAATGTACTGTACCGTTTCATCTGCACTGTTCAGTTTGCACAAAATATTATCGCCTGTAATCCACATGCCATTGTCGGTTGTTTCAATAATTCCATAAGGAGTGAAACTGATGTTTCCTGTTGCTGCATTTATTTTATTCTCCCATTGAATGTATTTACCTGTAATCAGGTTTACCGAATGTATTTTGTAAGCAGTTCCTTCCGGTGAAACAGTCCAGATATTTTTGTGTTTATCAGCATGAACGCCGATTACAGGAATGTTGTTCTCCATTTGCCGTATGGCAGGATCGTTATCTGCATTGAAGCCTTTGTAAGAAAGCGTTTTACTGGAGGAATTAAACTTTACCAATCCGCTTTTGGTGCCTATCCAGTAATTGTTTGATTCGTCCTCAACTATATGATTTGGCTCATAACCCTGCGGAAGGGTGAAAGGATTATATTTTGCATCAGCCTCTGTTGCTGCTGTATTGCTGGTAATAAATCCTTGTTTATCCCAAACCAGCATAACCTGGTTCTGCCTGTTGAGATACATATTCATCACCACAGGTGCATAGCCTTTTGGAATATTTACTTTAATAGAATGATAAGTAAAACTTTCAGGATCCAGGTACCCGACAGTTGCTTCTGAACTTAAGTAACCAGAGCCTGTTCTTTTTATCAATCAACATCGCCCTTACGTTTCCTTCGGGCAGATCAATACCGGGAAAGAAATTCATGAATCGATGTCCATCATAACGCTGAATGAGGTTGCGTAAGTTAAGCCAGATGAATCCTTTTGCATCCTGTTGAATGGAATGAACCACATCTTCAAAAAGACCATCTTTTACACCCAATCGCTGAAACAGGTAATGAGGCTGTTGTGCACGGATGGGAGTGGCGGTGCCGAATGAAAATAAAAATATGATGAGTATTTTTCTCAGGAACATCTTTACCTGTGTTCAAGACTGTTTACAATGATTCGATCCTTATCAAACAAAAATATAAAGAAAGCCATTGAGAATATCAACTACAGGACAAGGAATTACGGGAATGACTGTATGAATTGAGTAAAACCATGTATGAATTGTAAGCTTAGATTGATAACCGGAAAAGAACAAAAGCCAGGCAATTGATTCATTGAAAGAAAGTCATAGATAGAGCTTACATTTGAAGTTTACAGAAATACTTCAAACAATTTTCCAATCAATATGAATTTAAGAACTGCGTTAAATAAATGGGTGTACTTATTGCTGATTTTGCTACCGGTTGCCTGTAAACGAAAAGCAACTGTAACAGAAGAAAGAAAATATACACATCCCTGCGGTTGTGTACTCAGCGAGGAAGAAATGATCATGAAATGCCCGATTGATGCTATTGGCGACAGTGTTACTGTTTGTAAAGTAGGCACCAACAATGTAATCGGCAGTAACCGCGGGCCGATGACCTGGCAACAATATATCGAAAGTGAATATTTTGGCGGAGAAGGTTTGGTGGTAGATTGTAAAACAGGGAAATCAATATTCCACGACCTGAATTCACCTGTTCTATCTTATAAGAATAAAGTGCTGATTGCCGACAACCGTACCCGGATTGATATATTTGATAAGCGCAAAAAAGTTTGGATTGACATCGAATTGCCCGACTGGCGGCAAACGGTTTATGCAGTAAATGGCGAACTCGAGAACCACTTCCGATTCCCTGATTTTCAAACCGCCTTTCCAGGAAAAACAAGCATTCGCAGCTGTTGACTCAGAATATATAGCAGAACAAAAACGCAGCGATCATTACCTCATCAGCAGAACAGCCATAAGACTGATGGTTTGTGCCATGAATGGCGATAAGGTTTCTGAAGAACGTTTACTGTCATTGGAAAAAGATTTTGCAGCATATTATAACGAACATGCTGATTCTAAAAAATACCTGGACCAATACCTGCGGCTTTACAACGCTTATAATGATCAAATTGGCAAAACCGGCAAACGGGAATACTATGATCTTACAATTTTTCCCTATTTCAAAGATTCTGCTAAAATAAAATGAACGTTTTAAGCTTTACCGTTTACTGTTTATGCAATCAATAACATTTACGCATCAGACAGCTTAAACAAATACCGTGAAGTATCTTCTATCTTTATTTTTATCGTGCTTAGTATATCATTATGCCCTTTGCCAGCCAGGATATCATCTTGTGCCTTTACAATTCAAGGTATTCAGCGAAAATGGAATAAGTTCTTCGAAGTTTAGTCTGCAATGGCGCAATCAAAGTCACGACGGAAACAAGTGGAAAAAGGCAACCTTTGTTAATGGTGTATTTGAAACTGAAAAGCTGCGTTCAGATTATCAGCCAACTGAAATAAAAATTTACCGGGAATCAGGCTACGATACCATGTTCATCAGTTGCGGTCGCTCTCTGAACCAGATTCCCTTCAAAGCTGGTATTTTTCAACTCAGTGAAAGCCAGTGTTATCTTGCCAATATGGAAACGATGAATGGCAGTGTTATCGTTAACAAAGACTGGGAAAATTTCAGACAAACAAATACTGTAGAAAAAAGCATCCTGATAAAGAAACGGCATTTCTATATGCAGCAATCTGCTGCTTCAATAATAGAAGACGATCCGGATGTATTGGTAGGCGGATATTCGGCAAGTCAGCACCTGAAAAACAGTGGCTATGACGGAATTGCCGAGTATATCAAACTGGGTAAACTATATTATGCGCCTGTTTATTCTTCTTCTGTATACAGCATCGGCTATCTCGCCAAAGATGAGGATGGGAAAGAAAAGTTCAGTGAATTTCTGATGGAATCTACTGACGATTGCAAATCATGGAATATAAAATTCCCATTGCCCGATAATACGGTAAACCTGGTAAGCATGACAGAATCGATGTTTACATTCCACATCAGTTACCCGGGCAACCAGTTATTTTCGTTTAACCATTGGGGTAAGTTGCTTGATTCGGCTATTATTTATGATGCTCCCTGTAATCTTCCCGGCAATGTATTTTTTACCTGTGATGGCGATGAAGTGAAAAACAATGCCGATGATTTCGAATCTTCAGAACCTTTTATGGGCAGCGGAAGTTACAATCATACATTTCACAATATTTTCAGTACAGCTGATGGATTAACCCAGATACGCATTGATAAACTTCCTTATAGCCCGGAATCATTGTCCATTTCAAATGATGGGGGCACTCAATGGAAAAAAATACTGGAACTCAATTCAAAGGAAACCTATGTTTATCTCACCCAGCGAAAAGACAAACTGGTTTTGGTGAGCTATCACTACACAATGATCAGCAATGATTTTGGCAAAACCTGGACATTCTATGAAAACGGCACATTCAATGGTGGAGACTGGAATTTCATCTGGCTCAATGACAATACATTGGTGAATGTAACTCCCTATTATGCAGATTTTATGGAGATTCTTTAATAATGTTAGCCAGTATCAATAAACCAGAACTAACAGATACGAATAAACGCAAATTTCACAAAGTATTTTATCCAGTAAAAATCCCGGCCACCTCAGCAGCCGGGATTGCTCATTTAAAATACATAAATTGCATCACTTAACTAAACCTATTGCTTGATTACCTTACGAACAATACATTGTTTACCCTGGATAATTTTTACCAGGTAAGCACCGGGTTTCAGGTTGGCGCCTGTTTCAATGGTTTGATCGGGTAACAGGTTATGTTCACTCAATCTTCGTCCGGTAAGATCATATACCTGAATATTGATTCTGTCTTTTTCCTTTGATCTTACTTTAATCCTGAAATAATCAGCAGTAGGGTTCGGATAAACCTGCACATCAAACTCCGTTTCACCCTGATGAATCAACGGCTGCTCAATATTTCCTTTAGTAGTAACAGGTGCACAAGCCGGCAATTTTATCCTGGTAGAGCGCACTGAACTCACACCGCAATTATTGGAAGCCTGTGCTGTGATATTACCGGCAACGATGGTTGAAGGATAGGAAACAGCAATGCTGATGGTACCTTGTCCGCTCAATAAAGTCGCTCCCGACTGGAACTGTCCAGTTAACAGCTGTTGCATTTGCAGGCATAGCAGCTAACGAGTACGTATAGATGCGGTTCGGGCAGGATGCAATCTGCACAACATCTATACCTCCCGGCGACGAAGGGGTGAGTAAAGTGATGGACTTATAGCGCTGAGGACCCACCCCACACCTGCTGCTGGCTTGTACGGCGATTGAACCGCCTATATATCCCGCCGGGTATATGAATGAAATCGTATTGGTTCCCTGACCTGTAAGTCCGATTACTCCGGGAGGCAATACCCATTGATAACTGGTAACAGCCGGCTCTTGAGTTACCGAATAAATGGCGGGAGTTCCATTGGGTGCACGGTGTTCACACACGTCTGTCGGGCCATTTATAATCGAAGGCATCGCTGT
>JBAOHS010000006.1:0-372507 GCA_037045295.1 Ferruginibacter sp. | reverse complement strand
AACAGCCAAACGGCCATGCGGCTGGCGAACGCCCAATGGCAGGCCGGTGAGCGTGAACCGGCGTTGGCCACGTTGCAGCAATGGCTGACCAGTGAGCCGAAAGATCGTCAGGCGCGATTGCAATACGCCATGTATTTGCAGGAAGCGAACCGTAAACCGGATGCTATTGCTGAATATGAGAGTTCAGAGCAGTTGCCGGATAACGGTGTGATTTTGAATAATCTGGCCTGGTTCTATTACGAGACCGGCGACCCCCGCGCTTTGCGCTATGCTGAGCGAGCGCATGACAAAGCCCCGGATAATCCCGAAATAGCGGATACCCTGGGCTGGATTCTGGTGCAGCGTGATGAGGCGCTGCGAGGGCTGGAATTATTGCAAAAGGCGGCGGTCAGGGCGCCACAGCAACCCTCCATCCGCTATCACTTGGCGGCGGCCTACGCCAAGTTGGGCCGCAAGGACGCTGCACGGGAGGAATTGGCGAAGCTGACAGCGCGTTCGGCGTTTCCAGAGCAAGAAGAGGCGCGCAAGCTACTGGAGAGTCTGAAGAACTGAAGTATTGGCAGTCCTCATAAAAATTCCCTTCATCCCTGGCGGGGGATGGGGGGACAGCGTTGTGCATGAGGTGGGAGATTCAGTGGGTTTATCGGAATACTTCTTCCGGGCGATTTCAGGCTAACATGGGCGCATCCATCGCATCGAGACTTCTTCGCATGGCCAAACGCACCTCTCTTTACGCCCATCACCGCGCCCTCGGCGCGAAGATGGTCGACTTCGGCGGCTGGGACATGCCGCTGCAGCTACGGCTCGCAGCTCCACGAGCACCACCAGGTCCGTAACGCGACGCCGGCCTCTTCGACGTGTCGCACATGACCGTCGTCGACCTGCGCTGGTCCTGCGCCCACCCGCGGCTTCGCTCCGCCGTCTGCTCGCCAACGCCGTCGGCCCGGCTGCAGAAGCCCTGGCAAGGCGCTGTACACCTGCCTGCTCAATCGAAGCCGGGCGGCGTCATCGACGACCTGATCGTCTCTGACCTCGCCGGGGAAAGCGGCTATCCGCCTCGTGCTCAACGCCGCCACCCGCGACAAGGATCTGGCCTGGATCTGCGCCCAGGCCGCTGAACGTTTCGACGCGCGCCTCGCCGAGCGTCCCGATGATCTGGCCATGCTCGCGGTGCAGGGCCCGGACGCGCTGCGCGAAGCTGGATCGGCCGTGCTAGATCCGCCGACACCGCCGTCGCCGCCGGCGAGATCGCGCACCAGCTCGTCGGCCACCGACGCGGTCGCGCGCGACGGCACGCCGCTGTTCATCGCCCGCACCGGTTATACCGGCGAGGACGGCGTCGAGATCCTCGCCGCCCGAAGCCAGGCGCGCCCGGGCTCTGGGAGCGCGCTGCTCGCCCCGGTGCGTGCAGCCTGGCCGGCCTCGGCGCCCGCGACACGCTGCGTCTGGAAGCGGGCATGAGCCTTTACGGCAGTGACATGGATGAGACCACTACTCCGTTGGTTTCCGGACTGGGCTGGACCGTTGCCTGGCAACCCCTGGATCGTGATTTCATCGGCCACACTGCGCTGGAGCAACAGCGGGCCTCCGGTGTCCCACAAACCTTTATCGGCTTGGTGCTGGAAGCGCGTGGCGTCTTGCGCAGCCACCAAACGATTTACGACGGTCATCGCGAAATCGGGGTGACGACGAGTGGCGCATTCTCGCCGACTTTGAATCGAGGCATCGCTCTGGCGCGAGTGACCGCAGGCGTCGGTGAGCGCTGCCAGGTCGATATCCGTGGCAAGCACTTGCCCGTGCGAGTGATCAAACCGCCTTTTCTGTCCCGTTGACTGACCCTCTCCCGACCGTATCGACTTGATTCAACTTTGTTGAGGAACCAACCATGAGCAGTAACATTCCTATTGAACTGCGCTATGCCGAAACCCACGAATGGGTGCGTCCCCAGGAGGACGGCGTCGTCACTGTGGGCATCACTGACCATGCCCAGCACTTGCTCGGTGATCTGGTGTTCGTGGAATTGCCGGAAGTGGGTCGAGTGGTAGCCGCCGCTGAAGGTTGTGCGGTAGTCGAGTCGGTTAAGGCAGCTTCCGACGTCTATAGCCCGGTGGACGGTGTGATCGTCGAAGTGAACGAGTTGCTGGCGGATAATCCGGAATTGATCAATGAAGATCCCTACGGCGAAGGCTGGATTCTGCGGATCAAAACCAGCGCAGCGCTGGAATATATGTGCTGGACGCTGCCGCCTATGAGGCTATCGCTGTCGATGAGGATGAAGACGAAGAAGGCTCATTGACCAACGCTAAACTGGCCGGCTAGGCGATTCTGATCATGTCGTTCATTCCCACACGCCGGACGATATCCGGGCTATGCTGGACGTAATTGGCGTCTCGACTCTCGACGCTCTGTTTGATGAAGTTCCGCCGGCGCTGCGGATTGGTGATCTGCCGGCCTTGCCCCCAGGCGTTGAGCGAAGGACAGATCAGCCGACTGATGATAGAACGGGCAGCGGAATCGCAGCCGCTCTGTTTCCTCGGCGCTGGCGCTTATGAACACTATATCCCGGCGGCGGTTTGGGATATCGCCGGGCGTGGTGAATTCTATAGCGCCTACACACCCTATCAGCCGGAAGCCAGCCAGGGTACGCTGCAGGCGCTCTATGAGTATCAGAGCATGATCGGCCGCGCTGACCGGCATGGCGGCAGTCCAACGCATCGCCGCTATGACGGCGCGACCGCCGCTCGCCGAGGCGGTTGTCGATGGGGCGGCATGCGCGCCGGGCGCAAGCGTCACAAGTTCGAAACGGGTGCTGATGCCCCGCACCCAGCAGTACCGCTCGATCGCCGGACTGCGCACACTATTGTGCACAATCAGGGGATGGACCTGGGTCGGAACTGCCCTACGATCCCGGCGCTGTTGACGTTGCCATACTGACGTCGATGATCGATGAAGCGACTGGCACTCGTATGCCGGGTCAGGATTTCGCGGCACTGGTCATTCCGCAACCCAACTTTTTCGGGGTACTGGAGGTCCGTAGAGGCTGCTGACCGACTGGGCGCATGGTTCAGAACACGCTGCGCTGGTCTGCGTCGTGGTGACGGATCCTAGCCGCGCTGGGCACTGCTGCAGCCGCCCGGCTGGATGGGGCGCCACCGGCGCCGATGGTGTGTGCGGCGACGGCCAGGCGACTGGGTGCGCCGCTCAGTCTTCGGGCGGCCCATACTCTCGGCTTCTTGCGCTGCCCGCAGAGAACTGCGTCCGCCAGATGCCGGGGCGCCTGGTCGGCCAGCACGCTCGATGTCGGACGGCAAGCCCGGCTTTACGCGCTGACGCTCGCGAGCCCGCGAGCAGCATATCCGCCGCGCCAAAGGCGACCAGTCCAACATCTGCACCAATCAGGGCCTGATGGTCACGGCAGCCACCTTGTACTTATCACTGCTTGGCCCGCCAGGGCTGGAGCAGGTCGCTGCAACCTGCCACGCCAACATCCGAGCGCTGGTCGAGTCGTTGACGCAGATACCGGGTGTGAGCCGGTCGTTCAATCGTCCTGTATTCCACGAGGCCGTTGTGCAGTTGCCACGCCCGGCGCGGGAAGTGCTGGACGAGTTGCTGAAACGTGGCATTCTCGGCGGCTTCGATCTGAGCAGCGGGTATCCCGAATTAGGCGACGCTCTGCTGAGTATTACGCTACGGAAACCCGCAATGCGGCGGAATTTGCAGCAGTATGCGGAAGCGTTGGCAGGGGTGCTTTGAGGAAATTTCTATCGAGTTGACCCTGCTCAAGGCGGGTCGCGGCTAGCCAAGTGGTGCGAACAATGGGTTCTGTACCATCGGAAACCACCTAAAAGCAAATGGGCATCGGGGAGAGTAGCGAGTAACAAATCACACCGTCAGCTCGCTATCTCCCGGTCAGCTACTTCTTTTCTTCCTTGACAGCTTCTTTAGCAACAGCGGCTGGCTTGGCCTCGCTGACCTTAATTTCCGTGACCTCGATCTTGGCGCCGGACTTCAATTTTTCCAGATAGTCGTTGAGCATTTTACTTTGCAACATTTGCTGGATCTGCGGCTTCAACTCATCCAACGACGGCGGCGTCGCGTCGCGGAGTATCCTCCAGCAGGATGACATGCCAGCCGAACTGGAGTCTGCACCGGCTCTTCGCTGAACTTGCCCTTCTCCAGCTTGGCGGCCGCCTGCGCGAACGGCGGCACCATCATGCTCGGCGAGAACCAGCCCAGATCGCCGCCGTTGGCAGCGGAGCCGTCGCTGGCATTTGGCCTTCGCCAGTTCGGCGAAGTTGCCGCTGTCCTTCTTGAGTTCAGCAATGACCGCCTTGGCCTTGTCCTCGGCATCCACCAGGATATGAGCCGGCCTTGTACTCCTTGCCCTTCATCGCTGCAACGGCGGTTTCATATTCCTTCTTGATGGCGTCCTCGCTAGGCGCGCTTCCGCTCAGCATCCGGCGCACCACAGTGCTGGCTAGCAAACTACGCTGCAACCATTGCCAATTGCTGTTTGATCTCCGGAGAGTCGACTAGCTTCTGCTTGTTGGCTTCCTGCACCAGCAACTCTTCCATGACCAGTTGTTCGACCAGCGCTTTGCTGGCTTCCGGCGTGTCCGTTTTGACCCGGCCACCCATGCGCTGGGCGTATTGATCAAAGGTCAATTTAGGAATCGGCGTTCCATTCACCACTGCCACTGGATCAGGAACGGTGAACTCAGGTTTTGGGGCGGCGACCGGTGTGGCCGGAGCGGCGGCGGGCGCAGCGGGAGCCGAAGCCGCTTCAGGCTTTTTGTCGTCGGCAGCCCATACAGAGGTTGACAGCAATAGAGCGGAAGAGAGCGCCAACAGAGGGAAAGTCAGTTTGTTCGGTTTATTCATGTCTCGTTGTTTCCAGGGGTCAATCAGTTTCCAGAAGGGTTAGACTTCGTCCAGGGATTGCGCTTTGCTAATACTCAAGGCGTGAATGTCCCGGTGCATCAGATCGGCCACCGCTGCGTAGATCAGGCGATGGCGCTGAATCAGGGTTTTGCCGGTAAAGGCGGTGGACACCGATGCGGACGGTGAAATGACCGCCATCCCGCGCCCCGGCATGGCCAGCATGGGCGATGCTGTCGTCAATAATCTCCAGCGAATCGGGCGCCAGCGCCGCTTGCAGCCGTTCCTCGATCAGGGCAACCCGGTCGCTCATGCCGGCAATACCTTGCGAAACGGGTAAACTTCAACCGCTGCGTAGACGCCAGCGGCGGTGTAGGGATCGGCGTCCGCCCATGTGCGAGCGTCTTCGAGCGTGGGAAATTCGGCGACGACCAGACTACCCTGGAAACCGGCCGGACCGGGTCGGGGACTATCAATAGCCGGCAAGGGACCGGCCAGGATCAGGCGGCCTTCCGCCAGCAAGGCGTTCAGGCGTTCCAAATGGGCGGCGGGCCGCCAGACGGCGCTCCAGACTGTTGGGCGTATCGCGGCCCAGAATGGCGTACAACATGGTTCAGGATTCCTCCGGCGGGGTGTCATCGAGTTTGAGATAGCGGCTCATGTAGGCGCCCTGCGCCAACACGAACACCAAGGTCAGGCCCAGCATCCCGAAGAGCTTGAAGTTGACCCAGGTGTTTTCGTCGAAATTGAAGGCGACGTACAGATTAGCCACGCCCATAGCGAAAGAAGAGATCGCCCAGGCAAATGTCAACTTGACCCAGACCGGCGCGGGAAGTTCCGAATTGTCCCCCCACCATCCGTTCCAGTAAGGTTTTTTGACCGATGAAGCGACTGGCTAGAAACGCCAAGGCGAACAGCCAGTTCACCACGGTCGGTTTCCATTTGACGAATATCGGATCCTGCAGCAGAAGGGTTGCGCCGCCCAGTACCAGCACCAGTCCAGCGGTGAACAGCGGCAGTTTCTCGATTCGGCGCTGTCGCAGCCAGATCCAACCGGTTTGCGCCAGAGTGACGACGATCAGTACCCCAGTGGCGACGTAGATATCCGCCATCTTGTAGGCGATGAAGAACAACAGGATGGGCAGGAAGTCGAACAGCAGTTTCATGCCGGATGGGATTTCCTTGGCGATGGAAGGAACGGGGAATAAGGAAAGCGGTTTTGCCCGTTACGGCCTTGACCTGGCCTTGCCGGACTGGCAAGTTGCCCTCGTCCCGTTGAATTTACCCTAATCCCGAGAATATTAAGGCCATGAGCCGTTTTTTACAAATTCATCCCGCCAACCCACAGCCGCGCCTGATCGCGCAAGCCGTTGGACAACTACGCGCAGGCGGTGTGGTCGTTTATCCCACCGATTCCAGCTATGCGCTGGGGTTGCCAGTTAGGCGATAAGGCGGCGGCGGAGCGTATTCGCCACATTCGCCAGACCGATCGCCATCACAACTTCACTCTGGTTTGTCGCGACCTCTCGGAAATCGCGACCTATGCCAAGGTGGATAACCAGCGCTACCGGTTGCTCAAGACGGCCACGCCGGGACCGTTCACCTTCATTTTACAGGCGACGCACGAGGTGCCGCGCCGTCTGCAACATCCCCGGCGCAAGACGATTGGCATTCGGGTGCCGGATCATCTCATTGTTCGCGCCTTGCTGGCAGAGTTGGGTGAGCCGATGATGAGTTGCACGTTGCTTCTGCCCGGCGATGACTGGCCGCTGTCCGATGCGGAAGAAATTGCGGAACGGCTGGATGCAGTGGTTGATTTGATCATCGACGGCGGTCCTGGTCAACACGAGCCAACCACCGTCATCGATCTGACCGGCGACGCGCCGCAACTGCTGCGCCAAGGGCTAGGCGACGCCGAGCCATTTCTCTAACCCGTACTAACCCATCGCTCAAAGCGCCGCGTATAATCACCGAATGCAAGATCTCAATACGGTTCAACTTCTCGTGGTGCTGGCGCCACCCTTGCTGCTGGCGATCACCCTGCACGAAGTCGCGCATGGCTGGGTGGCGCTGCGTTGCGGCGACGCCACTGCCCAGTCCCAGGGTCGCCTGAGTCTCAATCCGCTGCGGCATATCGACCCCATCGGCACCGTGCTCGTGCCAGCACTGCTGGCGATCTTCGGCGGTTTCATCTTCGGCTGGGCCAAGCCGGTGCCAGTCAATTACCATCGCTTGCGCCAACCGAAACGCGATATGGCGCTGGTAGCGCTGGCCGGGCCGGGTGCTGAACCTGGTCATGGCGCTGGGTTGGGGACTGGTCATGGCGATTGGCTATCACCTGCAAGGCGGTATGGCGTGGTTGGGGCAGCCGTTACTGTTGATGGGTGGGGCCGGGGTCAATGCCAACGTCATGCTGGGCGTTCTCAACCTGGCGCCGATTCCGCCGCTGGACGGTTCGCGAGTGCTGGCGGGAGTGTTGCCGGATCGCGCCGGCGCCATCATGGCGCGGATCGAGCCCTACGGCCTGATCATTCTGGTGGCGCTGATAGCGCTGGGGCTGTTCAATGTGTTGATGCCGATTATTAATGGCATTCAGCATTTCATTCTGACCCTGTTTTTCTTCTGATTCCGTTATCGAGTTTGTTGTTATCCATGGAAATTACTCTGACTGGCATTACCACCACGGGCGCTCCGCATCTGGGCAACTATGTTGGCGCGATTTTGCCCGCGATTGAGGCTAGCCGCCGCAAGGACGTGCAATCGTTCTACTTTCTGGCCGACTATCACGCCCTGGTCAAGTGTCAGGACCCGGCGTTGGTGCATCGTTCCCGGCTGGAAGTGGCGGCGACCTGGCTGGCGCTGGGGCTGGATGTCGAAAACGTTATCTTCTACGCCCAGACCGACATTCCGGAGATCTTGGAACTGACCTGGATGATCACCTGCGTCACCGCGAAGGGCCTGATGAATCGCGCCCATGCTTACAAGGCGGCGGTGGCTGAGAACCTGGCGGATCCCGACAAGGACCCAGACAAGGGCGTGACGATGGGTCTGTTTTGCTATCCGGTGTCGATGGCGGCGGACATTCTGATGTTCAAGGCAAACAAGGTGCCGGTCGGCAAGGATCAGATTCAGCATCTGGAGATGGCCCGCGACATTGCAGCCCGTTTCAATCATTTGTACGGCGAGCATTTTGTGCTGCCTGAAGCCGTCGTGGACGAAAAAGCGTCGGTACTGGTCGGGATAGGTGCGATGAGTTCATCTACCGGAGGTATCGCAAATGCATCATTGCTCAATCCCGGACTTACCGTATCACCTTCTGTAACCACAGAAATGATCTTTCCTTTCCTGGCTTTGATTTCCTGCATATTGCTCACGATCTTTTCGTGATAAGGATCTTTGGTAGCGATGAATACAACCGGCAGATTTTCATCAACCAGTGCAATCGGGCCATGCTTCATTTCTGCAGCCGGGTAACCTTCTGCATGGATGTAGGAAATTTCTTTCAGCTTCAGAGCGCCTTCAAGGGCAACCGGGAAATTGTATCCCCTTCCCAGGAACAGGAAGTCGGAAGCGTCTTTATATTTTTCTGCAATTTTTTTAATGTCTTCAGCATTTTTAAGGATGCTTTCTACTTTTTCAGGAATTTCTTCCAGTTCCAGCAGGAGTGCATTGTAGCGTTCGTTGCTGATGGTACCTTTCTGGTGTGGCAATCTTCAATGCAACCATCATCAGTACAGCAAGCTGACCGGTAAAGGCTTTGGTGGAAGCTACGCCGATTTCCGGACCAGCATGTGTATAAGCCCCGGCATCCGAAATACGGGCAATGGATGAACCAACAGCATTCACGATACCGAAAATGAAAGCACCGTTTTCTTTCGCTTTTTCCAGCGCTACCAGCGTATCGGCAGTTTCACCACTTTGTGAAATGGCGATGATCACATCTCCTTTATTTACAATCGGGTTGCGGTACCTGAATTCAGAAGCATATTCAACTTCTACCGGAATGCGGCAGAGTTCTTCAATGATGTATTCTGCAACCAGTCCGGCATGCCAGCTGGTACCACAGGCAACAATCATGATGCGGTTGGCATTCATGAGGTGATCGATGTGTTCATCAACACCTCTCATGCGAATGGTGCCGGCTTTAGCGTCCAGCCTTCCCCGTAAGCAATCATAAATGGTGCTGGGTTGTTCAAAGATTTCTTTGATCATGAAATGGTCGTAACCGCCTTTTTCGATGGCTGCCAGTTCCATATCCAGTTTGGTGATATAAGGAGTGATTTTTTCGTTGCCGAGATTTTTAAGGATCAGTTCATCTGGTTTTACGATGGCCAGTTCGTAATCATTTACATACACCACTTCTTTGGTGTATTCAATGATGGGAGAGGCATCACTGGCCAGGAAATGTTCGCCTTTGCCGATGCCGATTACAAGCGGACTTCCTTTGCGGGCTGCGATGATGGTATCAGGATTGTCCTGGTCTACTAACAGTATGCAATATGCGCCGCTCACTCTTTTCAAAGCAATGCGCAGTGCTTCTTCCAGCGCTACTGTTGTTGTTCTTCTGAATATCTTCAATAAAATTGAGTAAAACTTCGGTATCGGTATCGCTGGTAAACTGGTAACCTTTGTTCACCAGTTCCTGTTTGATGAGCGCATAATTTTCGATGATCCCATTGTGAATGATGGCGAGTTTACCACTGGCAGAAGAATGCGGATGCGCATTGCGGTCGCTTGGTTCACCATGGGTAGCCCAGCGGGTATGTCCAATGCCGATGGTAGCATCGATGTTTTTACCAATCATCGCTTCTTCGAGATCGGCAACTTTTCCTTTCTTTTTATAAACTTTCAGTTGTCCGTCTTTCAGTAGTGCAACACCACTGCTGTCGTAACCCCTGTATTCGAGTCTTTTCAAACCTTTTAAAATGACCGGGTATGCCTGTCTTGGTCCTGTGTATCCAACGATTCCACACATAGTATTAATTTTATTTTATTGTTCCGGCGGCGGTACCCTGGTTTTGCTTCAGTGGCGTCGCACTCTTCGGCTATTGATCATTGTTCATCAATGAGTTATAGCCTGCGGAATTGTGTTAATGGCGCAAATTACTGAATTTGTAATCAAAAAAGTGCTGTTTTGGTTACATAGCTACCCTAAAGAATGGGTTTTCAGCCAATTCGACGCTTTAAAACTGAATTAGGCCGGATTTATTGTGTTCCGGGAGAAATTGCCGGCTTAGAGCAGGATGCCTTTCAGGAAGAAATAAGCCACTGAAAAATAGATCACAATACCGGTTACGTCTACCAGCGTAGCCACAAAGGGTGCAGAAGAAGCAGCAGGATCGAGTTTAAGCCTTTTTAATATAATGGGCAACATTGAGCCCATCAGACTTCCCCAGAGTACAATGCCCATCAGGGAGAAGAAAATAGTATACGCTAACAGGTTCCAATAAGCGCCATAATCGAAAATATGCAGCTGTTGCCAGATGATGATTCTTAAAAAGCCGATGCAGCCCAGGATTGCACCCAGCAGTAAACCGGTGATGAGTTCCCGTCGCATGACTTTCCACCAGTCGGTAATGGTCAATTCACCCAGTGCCATTGCCTGGATGATCAGTGTAGAAGCCTGGGAACCGCTGTTACCCCCGCTGCTCATGATGAGCGGAATGAAAAGGGCCAGCACGGTGGCCGATTCAATTTCATTCTGAAAATATTGCATAGCCGTTGCCGTTAGCATCTCACCCAGGAAAAGCAATACCAGCCATCCGGCTCTTTTTTTGAGCAGTTTCGGAATACTGATATCGAGATAAGGTTCATCCAGCGCTTCGGTACCACCGATCTTCTGGATATCTTCACTGAATTCTTCATTGGCAATCCAGAGTACATCATCAATCGTGATAATGCCCAGCAGTATATTCTGATCATCGGTAACGGGAAGGGCTACACGATTATTCATTTTGAATGCTTCATTGGCGAGTTCCTGGTCGTCGTTGGCATGCAGGGAGATGAAACGGTCATCCATCAGTTCATGCACTTTTACTTCGGGTGAAGCCAGGATGAAATCCCTGATCCTGATATCGTCGAGCAATTCGCCTTTGAGGTTGATCACATAGATCACATCAATGGTTTCAGAATTCGTTCCATAACGGCGGATCGTTTCAAGTACTTCTTTTACGGTGTTGTATTCATATACATACACGTAGTTCGGGTTCATGAGCCTGCCCACACTGTTTTCGGGATAGCCAAGCAGTTCCAGGGTTACTTTTCTTTCTTCGGGCCCAAGTGCTTTGATGAGTTCTCTAACAGCACTGTTGGGCAACACTTCCAGGAATGCCACACGGTCATCGGGAGGCAATTCATTGAGGAGTTCTGCAGAGCGAAATGGCGGCAGGTTTTTAATGATTCTTTTCTGTTCGCCTGGGTCGAGGATTTTAAATACACCGGCTGCCCGGTGAATGGAAAGATGCGAGATGATCTGGGTTTCAAAATCGGGATTTTCATATACCAGGTTGGCCACATCGCTGATGTTCTGGTCATTCAGGAATTCCTGTATGACCAGTTTGTCTTCTGAAGCGATGACCTCTTCGAACTGCTGCTGCAATGTGATATCGTCCATTTCAATTGCCATTGCACATACCTGCTTTAAAAAAATCCAGAAATACTGATTTACCGCCGGGAATATTTTTATTTTCGCCCGGCACTGCAAATTACTCGATTCTTTGTGAAACAAATATTATGATTAACGCTGCTTTATATATTGATGAAACCGAAGGACGGGGAAGAGGAGTATTTCTGTTCAAAAAAACTTCCGGCCGATACCATCATTGAAGTTTCGCCGGTTGTGGTGATGAGTGCCGCAGAAAGAAAACTGCTCGACCAGACCCTGCTGCATGATTATATTTTTGAATGGGGCGAACACAAAGAACAATGTTGCATGGCCCTGGGTTATATTCCTGTTTACAATCATAGCTATACCAGCAATTGCGAATATTTTATGGATTTCAGCAATCAAACGATCTTTATTAAAACGGTAAGGGATATCAGCAAGGGAGAAGAACTGACCATTAACTATAATGGCGACTGGAACGATGCAGCCAAAGTATGGTTTGATGTTTTATAAGCCATTTATATTTTGCCGCAGATATTTTGCCGGAATGTGGAATATAATTATTTTCAGTGCTCAAAACCAACTGTAAATCTGAGTACCCGTATGCACCTGCATTGCTACAACTTATTTATTCCAACAATAATTATATCATGACAAACCCTGTTCGTCCTGTTGCCAGGATCATCCTGGTGATACTGCTGTTAAGCAATATTCACCTGCCGCTGCTTGCACAATCTGATGACGATGTCAGTACGGCGGCTTATTATGCCAAGAAATTTAAAGAGGATGATATCATTTGTATTTCTTCTTACCAGTATTTCACCTTCGACAAAGGGAAGAATTCTCTCGACGATAAAGTGGTTGTGGTGCAGGAAGATGCAGAATATGAATTCATGTCGCTGAAGAAATTTTCCAGTCTTACGTATGCTGAGTATTACAATAAATTTATTGAACTCAATACATTCAAAAGAGCCGTTAAATATGGCAATAAATACATTACTTCAGAACGAGGAGGCATCGATCGTTCCGTTACGGATGATGGTATTTTTTTCGATGATAGCCGGGTTCAGTTTTACCCGATCCGCTTTTCACAAAAAGGAGCTATGTCGAGGATTACCGTGAAGAAAACATATACAGATGGTAAATACCTTACCCGGCTTTTCTTTCACGAATATTATCCTATCAAAGAGCAGGTGATCGAATTCAAAGTACCCGATTGGCTGAATGTTGAGTTTAAGAAAATGAATTTTGAAGGCAGCAAAATTGAAATTCAGGAAAAGAAAAAAGGTGGATATACGAACTATGTTTTTATCATGAAAGATATTCCTGCTTATAAAAGTGAGTACAAAAGAATCGGCAGGGCTTATACTGATCCGCACATCATCATCCAGATTAAATCCTTTGAAGCCAAAGGTGCAGAGCTGAAGGGATTTGATAAAGTAGATGATGTGTATGCCTGGAACAACCGGCTTTACCTGATGGCGGGAAATGAAAAAGACAAATTGCAATCGCAGTTATCGAAAATCATCCAGGGAAAAAATACCGACCTCGATAAAATCAAATCAATTTATTACTGGGTACAGGATAATATCCGCTACATCGCTTATGAAGATGGTTATTCAGGCTATATCCCGGCCACAGCACAGGATGTACTGGCAAAAAAATACGGTGATTGTAAAGGGATGGCCAACCTTATGACTGAACTACTGAAACTGGCAGGTTTTGATGCCCGTTTTTCGTGGATCGGTACCCGTCAGATTCCTTATTCGCAAACTCTTCCTGCATTGTGTGTAAACAATCATGCGATTACTACATTGTATCATGATGGTAAAACCTATTTCCTGGATGGTACAGAAAAGTATGTGCCTTTCAATGAAAATGCATTTCGCATACAGGGTAAAGAAGTGATGATTTCAAACAAGGATAAGTTTGAAATAAAAATGGTTCCGCTTACATCTGTAGGAGAAAATAAATTGTCTACCAGGGCAGATTTTACTTTACTCAATGATAAACTCAACGGAAAAATAAAAGTGATATTAACCGGTAATCAGCGCACAGAGTTTCATCAGTCGTACCACGATATGCCGGCCAGTAGCCAGAAAGATTTTCTGAATGAATTCCTTGAATTTGGAAATGATAATATGGTAGCAACCGGTGTTAAAACCAGTGATCTGAAGAATCGTGAAATACCTGTTACCATTGAAGGTGATGTGGATTTATCTAATACGGTTAATACCATCAGCAATGATTTTTATGTGGGTGTTGATTTCTTTCCTAAAACGCTGGATCGGTTTATTCCTGATGAAAAAAGAATTGAAGGCTATGATTTAGATGATATCATCAAGTTTGAAGATGAGATCACATTGACTATTCCTGCGGATAAAAAGTTCGTTGATAAACCAGATAACCTCGAACTGAAATTTGATGGGTATGAATTCAAAGGCGAGTACACGTTACAGGGAAATAAGATGGTGCTGAAAAAAGAACTGCTGTTAAAAAACGGGATCATCAAAAAAGAAGATTTTGCCAACTGGACAAAATTCATTGAGTCTATCAAAGAATTCAACCGTTACTTTTTAAGCATCACTAAAAAATAAATCCACTTCAAATGAAAAATATATCAATCATTCTGATAGGGTTTTTGTTGTTTTCTGTGAAAGGAATTTCGCAGGATTTTATCAATGAAGATTTTCTCGACAATATTGAAAACAATGCACAGTCTATGTGGGCAGATAATATACCTGCCTTCACTGGAACCAATGTGCCGGATAAATACAAGAATGAATCAGCGGTAGTGCTTGGATTCAAAAGGTCTGTAACCATCGATAAAAAATCAAGGTCTGGTTTTCTTTCAAGAGGAGAACGCAGTTTATTGTTTTTTGAAAATGTAAGGTTCCGGATCAAGTTGTTCGATCGTAGTGCAGTGCAGGGATTTACGACTATCTATTTCCGTTATAATGATAAGATGGATGGATTCAGTGCCCGCGTTGTAAAGCAGGATGGAACTTTGCAGAAGGTTTCTCTGAATGAAGCAGTGGGTATTGAAAATTCAGCCAGTATGCCTGAGTTTTTCAAAAGTTTTTTTGATCAGCAGAGCGGCAATCAGCAGCGTTATTACAAAGTAGCCATTCCAGATCTGGAGCCCGGTGATATCCTGGAATATGTAACGGTTACCAAAAGCAAACTCGATGTAATGGGCAACGGTTATATTGAGTTCACGCCGCAATATGAATTGTGTAATAAAAATTACCCGATTCTTTTCAACCAGATTACACTGGAAACAGATGATAAATCATTTTTCAAATCGCTTTCCCTGAATGGTGCACCTGATTTCAAAAAAGGAACCTGCGGCTGAAGAAGGATTTTTCCGGTATGTATTTACCGATACCGACAGGGGCATTGAGAAAGATGTAAATTTCATCAATACTTACCAGGTGTATCCTTTGGTGAAGTTCCAGGTGATTTATGCCAATAACGAAAAAACAAAAGGTGCATTGATCGGACAGAAAGGTGAAATCAAATCGGCTTTCACCAAAGAAGAACTGGCCAAAAAAGCCTGGGAAGATTATGTACTGGTTGGAGATGCGCCTTATGGGTATTACGGAACTGTACAGAAGTTCATTGATGCTCTCTGGGCTGAATTGAAAAAGCAGGGAGCCAGGGATTGGTCGGAGAAAGAATACATCAACAAAGTGTATTACAGGCTCAGGAATGTTGTAGTTAACAGGGATACTTACCTGAATGATAAAACCGCTGCTTTTATTTTCGGATCAATGCTTTACCAGCGGGATATTGAATCGGAACTGATCATCAGTATTTCAAATTCTATTGGTAAACTGAAAGATGTTTTGTTCGACCAGGAAATCAGGTATGTATGTAAAGTTGGAGATAAGTTGTTTTTTAATTGCACCGATTACAGCAACCCGGAAGACTTGGTAGAAAGTTTGCTGGGCAGCCAGGCCTACATCATTTCAGAACCGGTTAAGAAAACCGGTGAACAGGAGATTAAAGAGTTTACACTGCCCGTAACCACAGCTGCGGATAATACTTCCCGTTATACGATCACTGCATCTTTGGCAGCTGATTTAAATACGATTGTTGTTTCGAGGGTATCTGCATTGAAAGGCCTCAGTAAAACACGCCAGATAGCTGATGTTTTAAAGTTTATTCCTTACATGCTGGATGATTATAAGAATTATGGCGGTAACTCACCTACAGCCAATATGAGAGAATACCAGGAAGAAGAATACTATAAATCGGTAAAAGCTTTGAAAGATAATTTCAAGGAAGCAAAACCTGAATTTGTAAAAAAACAATTGCAACGTGAGTTTGCGCAGAAAGTTAAATACAACAGTTTTACTATCAACAGTGATGGCCGTACACAGAAAAACAGTGAGCTTAATTTTACCGAGGAGTTTGAACTAACAGGTATGGTACGGAAAGCAGGAAAGAAACTGCTGGTAAATATTCCCGGACTAGTGGGAAGTCAACTGCAGATTAAAAAAGATGAACGGGATCGTAAACACGATATTAATGTAGGTTGCCCAAGGTCACTCACATGGGTAATCGAATTTAAAATTCCGCAGGGTTATACAGCAGAAGGGTTGAGTGAATTGGCTTTTCAGGCAGACAATCCGGCCGGAACTTACAGCAGTGCAGCAGAAGAAAAGGATGGAAAAGTAATATTGACTGTAAATAAAATTTATAAACAAGCCCAGATGCCAAAAGAAAGCTGGAAAGATATGCTGGCATTTGTTGATGCAGCTTATAATAATTCATACAAGTTTATTTTATTAAAACCCAAAAATTAATCAATGAGAAAAATTGTTTCATGCATTTGTCTTTTGTTTATTGTAACAGCAACGAATGCTCAATACAAAAAAGCAAGTTTTTTAAATAAGAGTGGTCGTACTTATGACCTGGGATTTTCAGGACGGCTGATGAATAATGGTATAGGTTCTAAACCCGGATTGTATTACAGTTATGGAAGAGATAAGGGTGCCAGAACATTCCATTGGTTTGATATAGAGTTCGTATTGCCTGTAAAGTATGCATACAACACATATGATCTTAATAATCCCACAGTACCGGTTGCTGTATCAGGAAAAACTAGGTTCGGGATTACTTACCGGTATAATTTCGGAATTTATTTTATTGATGTGAGTAAATCAGAAAGTAAAATCAGGCCTTTCGCAACTGCCGGACTAAATATTATGGTAAGTGGAGCAACCCTCAGGTATCAGACGTTGAAAACTGTTCCCGAATACAGCGATCCACAAACAAGGCCTTCGTTTAGTGGTATCAGTTATGGAGGAAATATTGGTATTGGTGGGATCTATCAGATCAATAGTAAAATTGGTATTAAACTGGTTGGTGGTTATAACCTGCAGGGTTTTATGGATACAGATCAGGTTGTTGAAGGCGGTTATAAATTATACGATATAAATCCCAGTCACCCTTATGTTACTGCGGGGGTGAGGTTTATTATGAACGATAATTAATTTACAAATTATAACAGAAACAAAAAGCCCGCTTTATCAGAAGCGGGCTTTTTTATTAAGTACATTTTTTATTTATTCTTTTCTGCAAATTCTCTGCGGATGATATTCAGTGCAGCACCTGCTTTGAACCATTCAATCTGTTGTTCATTATAGGAATGATTTACAAAAATATGATCGCTGCTTCCATCTGCATGATGTAAAACCAACTGCAGTTTCTGATTGGGAGCGAAACTGGTTAATCCGATGATATCGATGCTGTCGTCTTCACGGAATTTTTCATAGTCTGCTTTATCATCAAATGTAAGTGCCAGCATACCCTGTTTTTTCAGGTTGGTTTCGTGTATGCGTGCAAATGATTTAACGAGTACGGCTCTAACTCCGAGGTGACGAGGTTCCATCGCAGCATGTTCACGGGAAGATCCTTCACCATAGTTTTCATCACCTACAACAATACTTCCGATACCGGCAGCTTTGTATGCACGTTGTGTGGAAGGAACAGTACCATAATCACCAGTGAGTTGATTTTTTACTGAATCCGTTTTTTCATTGAAGAAATTCACAGCTCCGATCAACAGGTTGTTACTGATATTGTCGAGGTGACCACGGAATTTCAACCATGGACCTGCCATAGAAATATGATCAGTAGTACATTTTCCTTTTGCTTTGATGAGCAGTTTCAATCCTTTCAGATCAGTACCTTCCCAGGCAGGGAATGGTTCCAGTAATTGCAAACGCTTGCTGTCTGGTGCAACTTTAACCTGAACGGCACTACCATCAGCAGCGGGAGCCTGGTAACCAGGATCGTCTACCGCAAAACCTCTCGGAGGCAATTCAAAACCGGTTGGAGGATCGAGTTTTACCTGTTCTCCTTTATCATTGGTCAAAGTATCTGTCAGCGGATTGAAATTGAGATCGCCGGCAATGGCCATGGCGGTTACAATCTCAGGTGAACCTACAAATGCGTAAGTATTCGGGTTGCCATCTGCTCTTTTGGCGAAGTTGCGGTTGAAGCTATGAACGATAGTGTTTTTTTCTGCTTTTTCAGCACCAACCCTTGCCCACATACCGATGCAGGGTCCGCAGGCATTGGCAAAAACGGTAGCGCCGATCTTATCAAATACATCGAGGAAGCCATCTCTTTCGATGGTATAACGCACCTGTTCAGAACCTGGTGTAATGGTAAATTCGGCATTCAGTTTCAAACCTTTTTCTGAAACCTGTTTGGCCAGGCTAACGGCACGACTGATATCTTCATAAGAAGAGTTGGTACAACTTCCGATCAGTCCAACTTCAATTTTAGTAGGCCAGTTGTGTGCAGCAGCGGCTTCTTTCATTTTCGACAATGGCGTAGCAAGGTCTGGAGTGAAAGGTCCGTTCAGGTGTGGTTCCAGTTCGCTGAGGTTGATTTCAATTACCTGGTCGAAATAATTTTCGGGATTGGCATAAACTTCAGGATCGCCGGTGAGGTGTTCTTTGATCTGATCAGCCATCAGGGCTACTTCTTCACGACCCGTTGATTTAAGGTAACGGCTCATGCTTTCATCATAACCGAATGTTGATGTGGTTGCACCGATTTCGGCACCCATGTTACAGATGGTTCCTTTACCGGTACAGCTCATACTCACAGCACCTTCACCAAAATATTCCACTACGGCACCTGTACCACCTTTTACGGTGAGTATGCCCGCCACTTTCAGAATAACATCTTTAGGGGCCGTCCAGCCACTAAGCTTACCCGTTAGTTTAACGCCGATCAGTTTTGGCATTTTTAATTCCCAAGGCAATCCGGCCATCACATCACAGGCATCAGCTCCACCTACACCAATGGCAATCATACCCAGTCCACCAGCATTTACCGTGTGACTGTCGGTTCCAATCATCATACCGCCAGGAAAAGCATAATTTTCCAATACTACCTGGTGGATGATACCAGCACCTGGTTTCCAGAAACCGATACCATATTTATTGGATACAGAAGCGAGGAAATCATATACTTCACTGCTTTCATTCACGGCACGGTTCAGATCAGTTTTGCTATCTACTTTGGCTTCGATCAGGTGATCGCAATGAACAGTACTGGGAACTGCTACGGCTGTTCTGCCAGATTGCATAAATTGCAGCAAGGCCATTTGAGCGGTTGCATCCTGCATTGCTACGCGGTCTGGCGCAAAATCTACGTAAGACTTTCCTCTTTCAAATAACTCGGTTGCTTTTCCCTGCCAGAGGTGGGCATACAATATTTTTTCGGTGAGGGTCAATGGCCTTCCGGTGATGGTACGGGCAGCCTGGATGCGTTCAGCAAAATTTGCATAAACCTTTTTGATCATTTCGATGTCGAATGCCATGATGTTGATTTAAGTTGAAATTAACCAATTGGATACTTGAGTTTACCTGTTGAGAATTAAGCAGCTATGGGCTGAGGTTTTCCGGCAGGTATCCTCAATCAATTTATTAAAAGGATGCGCAAAATTACGAAAAGGATAGTACGTTGTAATGAAAAAAATGTAATTTTAACTACGATGAACAGGTTTAAACATTTTGTAGAGTGGCATGTATTCGGGGTATGTGCTGCCGTTGGAGAAAAAATGGGCATTGCCACTGCTACCATCCGCAAATATTTTATCTATATTTCCTTTCTTACGATGGGGTCGCCCCTGATCGTTTATCTGTTTGTGGCTTTCTGGATGAATGTGAAACGCTATATTTTCAATGCCCGCCGGAACCCGCTCCGGTATTGGTAAGCAGTGACTTTTTAAACAACAGCAGCCCTTAATTTTGCCAGTTTTTCGAGCAATGGTTCTAAAAGATCCAGTTGCAGCATATTGGCTCCGTCGCTTTTAGCTTTGGCGGGATTTGGATGGGTTTCAATGAACAAGCCATCTGCGCCGGTGGCAATAGCAGCTTTGGCGATCGTTTCAATTAATTGGGGATTGCCGCCGGTTACCCCGGATGTTTGGTTGGGTTGCTGAAGGGAGTGGGTACAATCCATAATAACGGGTACCTGGTGTTCCTTCATCCAGGGGATATTGCGGTAATCGACAACCAGGTCCTGGTATCCGAAGGTATTGCCCCTTTCGATTAGCCCCACTTTGTTATTGCCTGCTGCATTGATCTTTTCCACTGCAAATTTCATTGAGGGGCCGCTGAGGAACTGCCCTTTTTTTACATTCACGATTTTTCCGGTTTCGGCGGCAGCAACAAGCAGATCAGTCTGCCGGCAAAGGAATGCGGGGATCTGTAAAACATCTACATAGGCTGCAGCCATTGCAGCTTCCGGAGCTGCATGAATATCGGTTGTTACCGGCAATTGCATTTTTTCACCCAATGATTTCAGCATGTTCAATGCTTTTTCATCACCAATACCAGAAAAAGAATTTCCGCTGGTGCGGTTTGCTTTGCGATAGGATGCTTTAAAAATATATGGGATGCCCAGTCTTTTGCAAATGCCGGAGGTTTTTTCAGCTACTTCCTGAATCAATTCTTCACTTTCAACTACACAGGGTCCTGCTATGAGGAAGAAATTGTCTGCTGAATAAGTCTGCCCGGCAAAGAGATCTTTAAGATAGTTTTCCATAATGCAAATATAAATGATTTAGATGGAGGGTTCTTTTGGGGTGATGTGTGGAATTTTAGCTGGTTGCTGGATGCTTCTTTTGAGGGTTAATTGGAATTTTTCCTGATTGATTTTATTTATTCAGTAGCTGGTTGCTGGTGGTTCTTTTTGGGTATTGAGTAGAATTTTTTCTGATTGAGTTTAATTGGACAGTTGCTGGTTACTGGTGGTTCTTTTGGGGGGTGTATGGAATTTTAGCTGGTTGAAATTTTAATTGACAGTTGCTGGTTGCGGGATGCTTCTTTTGAGGGTTAATTGGAATTTTTTCTGATTGAGTTTAATTGGACAGTTGCTGGTAGTAGGGTTGCGTTCTTTGCATCCTGGCATCTTTGCGTGAAATTCAGTTGCTGGTAGTAGGGTTGCGTACTTTGCATCCTGGCAACTTTGCGTGAAATTCAGTTGCTGGTTTCTGGCATAGCGATCTTAGCTTCATTGCATCCTTGCGTGAAACCTTTTTACTTTTGATTGCTTACTTTTTACTTTTACCCCTTACTTGTTACTGATAAAATAAACTTTCTTTATTTTATTATTCTCTACATGATAAACGGCTGTTGCTTCCAGTGGTTTGCTGCCGAATCCCGTTACGCTTTCCTGGTCGATGATGATATTGCCCTGGATGATGCGGCTTTTGATTTCACAATGCAGGTTGGGAACCTGGTTTAGAAATTCGTATTGTTTTCTCATCTGTTCTTTTCCTTTGCAGAGCAGCGTGCCGGGGAAATCATACAATTCCACATCATCATGATAAGTTTCCATGAATGCGTCGAGGTTGCGGGCATTGTATGCATTGAGTTGTTTTTGAACAATTGAAACGGGCGTTTCCTGAATCAATGTATCGGGAGCAATGGCAAATCCTTTGTTGATGACCAGGCTGATTTTTTCTAAGTTGCTGAGGCTTTCAACAGGATTTGAATCGACTAGAAACATATCGGCTATTTTACCTGCTTTAATGGAGCCGGTTTCTTTTTCTTTGTTCAGGATATAAGATGGATTGATGGTAGCAGATTGAAGGATCTGCCAGTTGTTCATGCCGCTTTGTTTCATTTTTTCTAATTCGTCTACCAATGACGTGCCATGCATGGTGCCGATATTGCCAGCATCTGTACCTGCTGCGATTCGAATGCCTGCATCTGATAATTTTTTCAGGTTGACCAGTGATATGGAATCCGTACGCAGGTAAGACTGCTTACTGGTACGTATAGACGATTTATAAGCATCCGTCATCGATTTCTCCGGAAGATGCTTGAGGTCATATAAGGATCCGAGTTGTTCAGGATTTGAATGAAGGATATCGTAGGTTGAAAAATCCAGTTCCTGTCCGAATGTTTTCCGGTAGTTGCCATATACGATCAATGTCGGACAAAGAATCGTGTTTTTTGATTTCAGCAGTTTGATGAATTCATCAGAAACAATTTCATCATCCACACTGTGTACAAGAAAATCGCAACCAGCCTCTACAGCATATTGCGCTGTAATTCTTTCGGTGGCATGTACAGCAACTTTCAGGTTGTTTTTATGTGCTTCTTCAATGATGGCTTTAACCGTAGGGTAAAATTTCCGGGCAGATGTTTCCGGGTTTTTACGGTCTTCGAGTATATACCAGATTTTAATAAAATCAGGTTTGTAAGGCAACTGCTCCTGTACCATTTTTCTTCCTTCTTCTTCGGTTTTAACCAGGTTGAATGGCTCGTCATTATGCAGTTCTTTAAATACAGAAGGTTCGTAAGATGTTAGTAGCGGGCCGGTCATTTGTACTGCAGGTGCATAGGTTTTATTGCGGAATTTTTCACGCAATGAAAGGAAATTCAAACTGGCGCCAACATCTACTACATTGGTGATTCCATTCTGAATGTATCTTTTCAGCACATCGGTCATGTTGTTTTGAGTCCATTTGATTTCTTTCTCATAGGGTTTATGTTTGCGCAAGTCAATGGCATCCGGTCTTGCATACAATCCCCCGCTCTGAAAGAAATGAATATGTGCATCGGTCATTCCCGGCACCAGGTATTTGCCTTTGCCGTCGATTATTGTTGCGCCGGCAGGAATATTGGCTTTGTTATCTGGCTGTACAGAAGAGATCAATTTGCCACTAACCGTAACCGTTGTATTTGGTAAGAGCTGCTTTTTTTCAACATCTACCAGGGTTACATGAGTGATGATAATTTTTGAATCGGGATTCACCATTCCGCCTTCCTCTATAATTGGCCCGGCATTTTGTTTTGCAATGCTAAGGGCTAATTCTTCTTTTTTTATTTCCTTAATAGCAAGGGGTAACGTTTTTTCATATACCTGCCAGTAGTTCCATTGTTTCACCAGATCGATAGCATCATTCAGGGAAAGACTGTCTTTTCCTGAAGTGATGTGTTTATTTATAAGTTCGTTAAAACTCTCTTTTTCTTTTACGGCATCTGCTTCCTGGAATACATATTTTACCTGGTCTTTTCCTTCCTCCGGCAACCCCTTAAAAATGCCGTTAAACTGTACAGCATATTCTTTCTCATAATTTTTTGAAGGGTCCTGTTGAATGGCCAGCATTGTCAGGCTGTGAATGCGGTAATGAAATCCGGCAACCCTGTAATACCTTTTGTCCATCTTTGAATGAACATCGAAACTATCAAGTGATGCCAGAACTTTTTGATATTCCTCTTCTGCAAATTGAATCCTGAATATATCATCATACCCTTCAACCTTATCTTCATTTTTGTAAATTGCAAGAACAGCAGCAGCCATTTTTTTTATTGCCGGAGCGAATTGGGCTGGTTCTTTAAATTGTGCAGCTGAGAAATAAACTTGTTGTGCATTTGTGGATAGTGAAGCAGTTGTGATCAACAACAAAAAAAATAGTTTCATAAATGCTGAAATTTCAAACAATGTAGCATATAATTGTAGCATTATAAAAGACTATTCATTAAAAATGGCTCTTTATTTAATTTCCTTTGGTGGCAGTTTAATGTAGTGGTCATTGATTATAAAACAATTGATAAAATGATTAAGGAAAGAATACTGGTGATCGGGGCAAGTGGTCAGATAGGGGTGGAACTTACAATGGCATTGCGCAAAATATATGGCAATAACAATGTCATCGCTTCCGACCTCCGGGAGCAGAATCCTCTCTTACAGGGAACCGGGCCCTATGTAAGTCTTGATGTAATGAATAAGGAGATGTTGCATGTACAGGTGATCAGGCAGGGTATTACCCAGATTTATTTGTTGGCAGCGATCCTTTCGGCAACGGGTGAAAAAAATCCGAACCTTGCCTGGAACCTTAATATGCAGGGACTATTAAATGTGCTGGATATTGCCAGGGAGGAGAAATTACACAAAGTTTACTGGCCAAGTAGTATTGCAGTATTCGGCCCCACTTCGCCCAAAGTAAATTGTCCGCAACAAACAATTATTGAGCCCGTAACCGTTTATGGCATCAGTAAATATGCCGGAGAATTCTGGTGTAATTATTATCACCAACGGTATGGGGTAGATGTCAGGAGCCTTCGTTATCCCGGATTGATCAGTTATAAAAGTGCGCCGGGTGGGGGAACCACTGACTATGCTGTGGAGATTTTTCATGAGGCCCTGGAAGAAAAGAAGTATGAATGCTTTTTACGTGAGGATACCTATCTGCCCATGATGTATATGCCGGATGCAATCAGGGCCACCATAGAATTAATGGAAGCAGAGGCTTCAAAGATTTCGGTGCGTACCTCTTACAATATATCGGGTATGAGTTTTTCGCCATCAGAAATTGCAGCAGCAATAAAAGAAAGGATTCCGGAATTCAGTATAACGTATAAATCAGATTATCGACAGCAGATTGCCGACAGTTGGCCCCAAAGTATTGATGATAGTGTTGCCCGGAATGATTGGGGATGGAAGGAGGAATATAATTTATCAGAAATGACAAAAGATATGCTTGATAATTTGTAATTATCTCTTATATTTATCAAAATATTTTGTACCAAAACAATTTACCATGAAAAAATTACTAACTATTGTGTGCGCTTTTGCAATTAGCGTAGGTTCTATGGCTTTCACTCCAATTGCTGAAAAACCAACCGGAAAAAAATCAGCTCCTAAGGCTTCTGAACTGATGATTCCAATTGGTTCTCAGGGTAAGAAAATCTCTATGCTGGAACTTTCTACTATCAGCCGTGCTGAGCTGGAAAAAGTTACCGGTAAGAAAATGAATTTTGTTCAGCGCATGGCATTTAAAGGTGCTCAAAAGAAAATGCGCAATGCTATCAATGAAGATGGTGTTGTTACCGACAAAAAAATGCAGAAAATGTTTGGTTCTGCTGATGGCGAATCAGGTTTTCACCTGGGTGGATTTGCACTCGGTTTCCTGGTAGGTCTGATCGGTGTATTGATCGCTTACCTGCTGAATGATGACAAAAAAAGGAACAGGGTTAAATGGGCATGGCTCGGTTTGGCTGCAGCTTTTGTTCTTTCTCTCGCACTGATCCTTGCAGTACTTTAATTAAATTTTATTTCAATAAAAAAAACACCTCGGAAACGGGGTGTTTTTTTTAATACAGAACTAACATGAAAATCCGGATAATTATACTCTTAGCTGTTAATCTTTTTTTTACGGCTTCAAAAGCACAGGTTAAAAATAATGCAGCCTATTATAAAGGTAGTTCTGTTGTTTCTGTTGGTTATGGCATTGGTAATATCTGGAAGACTTTTCTGAATGATGCGGTCAACAGTACGATTCCTGGCATTACCTATAAGGTTACGGCCTTCGGACCGATAGCCCTCAATTACGAATACGGGTTTCTGAACCGGTTTAGCGGAGGGATAACTTTTGCCTATTCAAAAGTTAAAGGCGTATATAGTGGTTTTGGTGATTCGTTTACCGATGAACTAAAAATAACGACTATACTAGCACGGGCCAATTATCATTTTGGCAAATCTGCAAAGTTTGACCCATATATTGGTGGGGGAATGGGTTATGTAAAATCAAAATACAACAATGACCAGAGTGCCAGCAGAAATGATGTTCCCGGACTTCTCGGGTATTCGGCACAGTTAGGTGGGAGGTATTATTTCACTCCGGTACTGGGTGCCTATGCAGAAATCGGATATGTAAACGGATCTTTTGTACAGGCAGGTGTAACTGCTAGATTTTAACATTCATACCTTTATTTTAGTACACGCCTTATAGTTACTAACTCCCTAGTATACACTAAGATAGATACCCGCTGGAGGGTATTTTTGCTGTTAAAATTCACAAAACACTATCTAGTTCAGCAAAATTGCCCTATTTTGCGCCCGATTTATTAACCAAAATTAAACGTAACATGAAAAAAGTATTATTCGTATCAGCTATTCTGCTATCTCTTACTACAGCTTCTATCGCTCAGGATGGCGGTGGAAAGGCTTATGAGCAAGGCAAATCAACTGTAGCCCTTGGTTATGGTTTCGGTAACATCTGGAAGTCATCTTTTAAAGCTGCCGGCGTTGGTGGAAGTTTCAAAGGAATGGGTCCATTCGCACTTACTTATGAATATGGGCTCACTGAAAATATTTCTGTGGGTGCTGTTGTTAGTTATTCTTCTTTAAAGAATACTTTATCAAATAATAACGTTCAGAAATTAACCCAGTTTGGTGCGGTTCTCCGTGGTAACTACCATTTTGGAAGTTCTGATAAATTCGATCCATATATCGGTATTGGTGTTGGTTACTACAACTTCAAATACACTTCAAAAGATGCTAACGGAAATGATGTAACTTCTTTCTATTCAGTTCCAGGTGCATTTGGTTACCAGGGTCAATTGGGTGCTAAGTATTATTTCATGCCTTCTCTGGCTGCTTTTGCTGAGATCGGTTATGTTGCCGGTTCTTTCGGTCAGATCGGTGTTAACTTCAAATTCTAATTGTAAGTTATTTCAATTGATAAAAAAGCCGCAGTTTATACTGCGGCTTTTTCTATGTATGGAATAATTCTCCTTATCAGATAATATTGTGCTCATAGGCATACTTAATGAGTCCGATCAGGCTGGATGTTTTTGTTTTGCGGAAAATATTTTTACGGTGCGTTTCCACTGTACGTTCACTCAGAAACAAAGTATCGGCAATTTTTTTATTGCTGTATTCTTTTTCAATCAGCCGGATGATTTCTATTTCCCTTGCTGTAAGATTGACTTCTTCTGATACTTTCTTTTTATCGCTTGCCTTTAGCATTTCATTCAACACTTCCTCGCTGAAATAAATTCCTCCATTGGAAATTTTTTCAAGTGCTGTAATGAATTCTTTCTTACCAATATTTTTCAGCACATAACCACTGATATCGCTGTCTTCGATCATCTGGTTTACCAGTTCGCCTTGTCCGCTCATCGACAGAGCCAGTATTTTAATTTCCGGAAATTTAGCTCTAACTGCTTTGGCCAGTTCTGCACCATTCATCCCTGGCATCATGATATCGGTGATCAGAATATCAACAGGATGACTGGCCAATTTTGCTAACATTTCAACAGGGTCATTTCCTTCTATCAATACTGAAAAACCAGCCTGTCCCTGTAACAGGGATTTCAGCCCATCAATTACAATCTGATGGTCATCAACAATTGCCAGTGATATTTTTCCTTCTTTCATCGCCTGAAAGTTAAGCGTAATTGCGATTGCATAAAATTTATTTTCCCCTGATTATACCTGGAACGGAATATGGATAGCCACCAGGGTGCCTTTCCCGGGGGATGTATCGAAATCTACCGTTCCTTTCAGGTAATTAATCCTGGACGAAATGTTTTTTAAACCCAGTCCATCGGAATCGGGTTTTACACGACTTGTCAAATCCTTTTCCATTATCCTCGATGGTAACGGAAATGCCATCTTTGTCTTTGATCAGTGAAATATCCATCATGCTGGCACCTGCATGTTTGATGACATTGTTTACACATTCCTGGATAACCCGGTACAATACCGTTTCTGTATTGCTGTCGATCCGTTCATTCAATCCTTCTGTATGCAAAGAAACTTTAAGCACCCGGTTGTCTATTTTATCGAGGAATTCTTTTACGGCATTGGCCAATCCGTTTTTCAGCAGGGCGTTGGGCATCATCTGGTGACTGACACTCCTGATTTCCCGGCAGCAATCATCCACCAGGGTAATCACGTTTTCGAAATTTTTTCTTTGCTGGTTGTCGTCAAATGCGAGTTCCGATTCAAACACTGATAGGTTCATTTTTGCAGCACTCATCAGTTGTCCAACACCATCGTGCAAATCTGCAGCTATGCGTTTACGTTCGTTTTCTTCTGCAGCAATGATGGCCCTGGTGGCCAGGTCCTGCTGCTTCATCACTTCTTCCTGTAATTTCTGTTCCTGCCTGAATCGGTATCTTTTGTAAATGAAAAAGCCCGCCAGTAGGAGTAAAGCAATAGAGCCGGCAATTCCCCAGATCAGTAAATTCTTCCGGGCGATTACAAGATCCTGTTCTTTTAATTTTAGTTCTTTTTTTCCTGTTTCATATTTAGTATTGAGTTCCGTGATTTGTCGATTGCTGGTTTCGTTGAATACAGAATCTTTTACCTGGTTGTATTTCTTAAAGTAATCAAGCGATAACGCAAGATTTGATTTCTCGTAGTATTCCGATAAGCGCTGGTAAATACTGATCAGGTCTTTGTTAAGGTTATTTTTTTCGGCAATTGCCTTTGCTTTATTCAGGTATTCTAATTCAAGAGCAGGTAAATTTTTTGTCCGGTATATATCAGAAAGATTTACCAGGATGATCGATTGGCCGGATACTTCATTCAGTTTGTTTTTCAGTTCCAGGCTTTTGAAATGATATTCCAGGGCTTCATCATATTTTTTAGTAATCTGGAGTAAAGTAGCATAGCCTGAGTACGCAATGCTCAGCCCATAGTCATCTTTAGCAAGGATCTGCATATCGATGGCCTTGCGGTAATAAAATGCAGCCGAATCGTTTATCGAAAGGTTCGAATAGGTATTGCCAAGATTATTATATACAGCACCTTTCAGGTAACTGTCATTCATTTTTTCATATACCTCTCTGGCCTTATAATGATAAACGAGGGCCTGTTTGAAATTTTTCGTGTCATCGTATATCAGACCGATATTGTTGAGTGCATTGGCCCGGTACTTATCATTTTTGATGGTTTCGAAATCTTTCAAAGCATCAAAAAAATATACCAGGGCCTTGTCATAATCAGCCAGGTTCCAATAAATCAGTCCAAGGTTATTTAACGCACTGCCTCTGCCTTTGAGGTTATTCAGCTCATTGTAAATTGGCAACGCTTTTTCATAATAATAGATTGAACTATCGTATTTACCACTTACATCGTAAGCAATGCCAATTCTGGTATAAGCATCACCAAGTCCTGGAATATAATCGATCTTTTCGGCCAGTTCAATGGATTGGCGTGCATATGCTTTCGCTTCTTCCGGTTTGTCGTAAACAACCAGGTTCACCAAAGCATTGAGCGCTTCAATTTTCTCTTTTCCTGAAGTTTTGCTGATGACTGCAAGCAGGCTGTCTGCAACCGACTGTTGTGCCGACAAAGAATGAATAGATAAACTGAAAAGCAGAAAAAATAGTAACCGTGATGTATACATACGCATAAGTTAGCTGATCGAAAGTACATCCTTCATAGAGTAAAGACCTTTTTTATTGTGCAGAAAAACTGCGGCCATTACTGCTCCTGCCGCAAAGCCCTGTCTGCTGTGTGCTGTGTGTTTTATTTCAATAGAGTCTACTGCAGCATCATAAAATACGGTATGTGTACCAGGGGCGGGATCAATGCGTTTACTGATAATCGTTAGTTCGTCATCTTTTTCCGAATCTGCATTGTTCCATTTTTTGAAGTCGGGGATTTCTTTCATAACAGCTTCCGCCAGGGTGATGGCTGTTCCGCTCGGTGCATCTTTTTTATGGGTATGGTGTATTTCTTCGAGGTGAACTTTGTATTCTTTCCGTGCCTTTCATCAGCCTGGCGAGTTGGCTGATTGATTTCAAAAAAGATATTTACGCCTACACTGAAATTACTGGCATAGAGCAAGGTTGCCGTTGTGCTGCCTGCAGTAAGCAGTCATTTCATCCCAATGCTGAAGCCAGCCCGTACTGCCGCTTACAACAGGAATCCCTGCATTGATACAGGCTCTGATATTTTCGGGTGCTGATTCGGGATTGGTAAATTCAATGGCTACATCAGCCTTAGATAAAGTATCCTTGTTGAGTTGATCTGTTATTGGAGGAACTTATTTTTAAAACAATAGCATGACCTTGTTCCAGCGCAATCGCTTCAATGGCTTTACCCATTTTACCATAACCGATCAGTGCAATATTTAATGACGGGTGATTATCCGTAGGTTTTGTTTCAGTAATGCTCATGTTGGAATTGATACAAACAAATATAACCAAAATGGAAGTTAATCAGCAGGATCGGTTATTTTCCGATGGCCAGCACCAGGCTGATACCATTTGTTCTGGCCATGGGGGAGAAGCCAGGTTTTATGTGCAGACTCAGATCATCGCTTACATCGAAAGTTTTCAGGTGAGCATCTACGGCAGCATCAGCCACATTCAGTCCCCAGAAGATGATGAAGAATAAAACAGAATAATCTACATTCTGCCTTACCTGGTTCCTGAACGTACGGATCCGTTCGGGTTGATCTTTCACCGTAAAATAAGGCTGTTGAATCTGGTCGTCGTTATTGGGGTTATTATCGGTAGCCAGGATATAGGCTTCTTTGGCTTCCTTATATTGTTTCAGGTTGCGGAAAAACAGGTAGGCGCTGGTACCCAGGGCTCCGTAAACAAGCGGGAGTTTCCAGTATTTTTTATTGTAGATCTGTCCCCAACCCGGGATGATGGCAGAACGAATGATCGCTTTGCGTGGACTGTAGGCTTCAACAGGTTTCAGGGCTGGTTTAGCTGTATCTCCACTCAGCTGGTTTTTACGTTCTTTAAGCGTATCATTTACCTGCGCTGATGAAATAAAACCAATACAGCAGTATAAAAAAAGAAGGAATATTTTTTTCTTACAAACAAGCATCAGCTCACATTGATTTTCAGCTTTTCCAGCAATCCGTTGAGTTCTTCCAGCGAATAATATTCAAAGAGGATACTGCCATAACCTTTTTTGTTGTGCGACAGTTTTACTTTGGTGCTGTACTGAGATGCTAAATTATCTTCAATCTTTTTAAAAGCATCGGGCAGAGCAGGGTTTTACCGATGTTTTAACAGGAGCTGCTGTATATAATTTTCTCACCAGGTCTTCAGTTTGACGTACAGACAATCCTTTGTTCCTGATTTCAGAAAATATATACAATTGTTTGTCTACCACATCCACATTGATGATGGCCCGGGCATGTCCCATTGAAATAGATCCATTTCTCACTGCGACCTGAATATCGGGTGGTAGTTTCAACAAGCGGATGTAGTTCGTTACAGTGCTGCGATCTTTGCCCATTCTTTCTGCTACCTGTTCCTGGGTGTAATCGAGGTCATCCATGAGCCTTTTATAACTGAGGGCAATCTCAATGGCATTCAGGTTTTCACGCTGAAGGTTTTCGAGCAGGGCGAGTTCGAGCAGGTTTTCATCATTCGCCTGCCTGATATAAACCGGTACTTCTTTTAAGCCGGCAATTTTTGATGCCCTGAACCTTCTTTCACCGGCAATCAGCCTGTATCTTCCATTTGGGATAGCCGATACCGTTAGTGGCTGTATGATGCCGTGTAATTTGATGGAAGCAGCCAGTTCACTTAAAGCAGCATCGTCGAAATCTTTCCTGGGCTGATGAGGGTTTACTTCTATCTGATCGAGCGCTACATGACAGGATTCCGGTAGATTTTTCAACCACTTCAGGTTTCAGTTGACCGGATGTATTTTTCAGATCTGCATCAATGTTCTGAAGCAGGCTCCTGATGCCTTTTCCCAATGCGTCTTTTTTCTGTTGCATGCTCATATTTGTATTTGGAATAAACGAAAAAATCTAGAAGCAATCAAAGCGATTCAGCTTCCGGCTTTATTCATTATTCAAGAATTTTATCTTCCTGTTTGATTTTAGTAAGGTTGTTTTTCTGGAGTATTTCTTTGGCAAGGTTCAGGTAATTCACAGCGCCTTTGCTGTCGGAATCATATAAGATAACCGGCTTGCCTACACTGGGTGCCTCACTCAACCTGGTATTGCGGTGGATGATGCTGTTGAATACCATGTCTTCAAAATGCTTTCTTACTTCACTCACTACCTGGTTGCACAAACGCAGGCGGCCATCGTACATGGTCATCAGTATGCCTTCTATCCTGAGGTCTACATTCAAACGATTCTGCACGATTTTAACGGTATTCAATAATTTACCAAGTCCTTCCAATGCAAAGAATTCCGTCTGAACAGGAATCACTACACTATCAGCAGCGGTTAGTGCATTTACAGTGATCAGGCCTAAGTGAAGGTGAACAATCAATCACTATAAAATCATAATCATCCTTGATCGGTTCGAGGATTTTTTTCAATACGGTTTCCCGGTTGGGATAATTGATCATTTCAATTTCTGCACCCACGAGATCGATATGTGAAGGGATGAGGTCGAGATGCGGAATGGCTGTTTTGAGGATCACTTCGCTGGCATCGGCTTCATTCACCATACAGTCGTACAGACTCTTGGTCACATTGTGCAGGTCGAAACCCACGCCGGTAGTGCTGTTGGCCTGCGGATCGGCATCAACCAGCAATGTTCTGTATTCCAGTATAGCGAAACTTGCGGCCAGGTTAATGGCAGTTGTTGTTTTTCCTACGCCTCCTTTTTGATTAGCTACGCCTATTGTTCTTGCCATGTTTATTCTGATATGAGCTTAATTTCCGGCAAAAATCGGTAAAATTGTTGGAATCAATTTCACATTTCCCGCTTAAAGCACTGCCATACTGGCAAATGTAGGAATTCGGCATATAATTGGAACAATCGGCTCCCGGAATTGTTATATTGAAAAATTTTCGATTGATTAAGGAGTATTTATGATTACAATTATATCGGGCAGTAACCGGGCCGACAACAATACTCGGAAAATTGCCGAAGAGTACCAGCGGATTTTGAAAGACAGAAACCTAGATTCGGAACTGCTGGCTTTAGATGAAACAGCTGTTTATACCCGGGATGCTGAGTTTATCAGCATGGAAAACAAATACCTGGCACCCGCCGACCGTTTCATTATTATTTTTCCTGAGTACAATGGATCTTATCCCGGCATCCTCAAACTGATGATCGATAATTCGGATGTGGGTAAATCCTGGAAGTTTAAAAAGGCATTGCTCACTGGGGTGGCGACTGGCAGGGCTGGCAATCTGCGTGGATTAGAACATTTAACAGGTTCTTTGCTGCATATGAAAACATTTGTTCATCCCAATCGTCTACCCATTAGTGTGGTGAACAAAGTGATGGATGAAGGGAATCACATCAATGATCCTTCAACCTTACAGGCCATCAACACACAGCTTGATGAGTTTTTAACATTTTAGAACTTATTTTACATAAAATATTTCTATGCGTACTCCCACGGGTGTGATCATTTTTATTTCACTGATGCTGTTATTGGATCTGTATGTTTTCCAGGTAGTGAAATCAGTCTGCCAATCGGCTTCTCCTAAAACCAAAACCATCGTTTACAGTATCTATTGGGGTTTAACGATTCTTGCTGTGGCCGGATTTCTGTTATTTGTTTTCAGTGAGCAGCAGTTCCTGGGCAAAAGGGTACGTACTTATTTATTTGCTACTATCATCGGTTTGTTCCTGGCCAAACTAACGGCCATGCTGTTTTTTGTGATTGATGACCTGAGAAGAGGGATTCAATGGATAGCCGGAAAATTATTTTTCAACAACACCGAAACGGCAAGCATGGGTGATGAAGGCATCAGCCGTTCTGCTTTTTTAAGCTGGCTGGGATTAGCGGCAGGAGGTACTTTATTCGGAAGCCTTTTGTATGGTTTCAGCAACAAATACAATTACAGTGTTACGAAGCAAAAATTATCGTTTAATAATCTTCCCGATTCATTCAAAGGATTGAAAATTGTGCATATCAGTGATATTCACAGTGGGAGTTTTCTTGATAAGAGAGCCGTAGAAGCAGGTGTTAAGAAAATCCTTGAGCAGCAGCCCGACCTGATTTTATTTACCGGAGACCTGGTGAATGACCGGGCCACAGAAATGGATCATTTCAAAGATATTTTCAGCAGGCTGAAAGCCCCGTTGGGCGTCTATTCTACCCTGGGTAATCATGATTACGGTGATTATGTACAATGGCCATCAGAAGGCATTACAAAAGAAGAAAACCTCGAGAACCTGAAGAAAGTACATGCCGATATTGGTTGGAGATTGCTGATGAATGAACATGTGGTGATAGAAAAAAACAATGAACAGATTGCTTTGATCGGGATTGAAAACTGGAGTGCGAAAGGACGTTTTCCAAAACATGGTCGGCTCGACCTTGCACATCCAGGAACTGATAAATATCCTTTTAAAATCCTGATGAGTCATGATCCCAGTCACTGGCAGGCGCAGGTAAAACAGGAATACCAGGATATTGATCTGATGCTGAGTGGTCATACCCATGGCATGCAATTCGGAGTGGAAGTACCCGGATTTAAATGGAGCCCTGTTCAATATATGTACCGTGAATGGGCCGGACTGTATGAGGATGGTAATCAGAAGCTATATGTAAACCGTGGATTTGGATTCATCGGATACCCGGGCAGGGTGGGCATTTTACCTGAGATTACAGTGATTGAGCTGGATAGGATGGGTTGATGTGCTTAAGGAATGTTGTGGTGGAATTTTGGCTGATTGAATTCTTTTAGACTGTTTCTGGTTGCAGACTTTGCGCTCTTTGCCTCCTTGCATCTTTGCGTGAAACCCACTTTTTACTTTTGATTTTTCACTTTTGATTTATTTTTTCTTTGCGTGAATTAGTATAAAAAAAAACTGGCCACCAGTATTTAATTTCCGGTAGCCAGTTTCAAGTATATTTCTTGAGAAATTATTATTTACTTCCTTTCTCTCGCAGGATAATTTCTTTTTCTTCCTTCATCACTGGGTCTTTTAAAACCACCATCTGCTTCATTCATTCTGACTGTGCGGTTATTATAACGTTTACCGTCAATCGCTTTTATCATTTTTGAAGAAGCGGCGCTGTCTACTTCTACCCAGCTGTTCATTTCACGCATATCGATTTTACCCAACACTTCTTTTTTCAGGTTGCTTTCATCGAGGATGAATTGCAGGAAGCTTGCTTTGTAGAAACCATCTTTGGTACCGAGGTTCACAAATAAGCGGGTGTAGCCGTTATCGCGGCGGGTAAAAGTTCTTTCTTTTCTGCTGCCGTTATCACGACTGCTTTCAATATTCCTGGTGCGGCTATCGCCGAGTTTCACATTCAGGTCATCGGCATTTTCATAATATTTCAGAAAATGACTGAATTCGAGTGCGGCTACTCTCTGTAAAACTTCTTCTTTAGAAACATTTTCAAATTTCTGCATCAGATCGGGCAGGTAAGTTTCATAATCGCCATGAGAAATATCGGCCTGGATCAGTTTCTCCATAAAATGGAAGAATTGTTTGCGGCAAACATCTTTTCCGCTAGGGATATCCAGTTTATGGAAACGAGCATTGATCATGCGTTCCAGCTGTTTTATTTTAAACAACTCCCTGGTATGACAGATTGAAATACAGATACCGCTTTTACCGGCTCTGGCTGTACGGCCACTTCTGTGGGTATACACTTCCATGTCGTCGGGCAGTTCGTAATTGATAACGTGTGTAACGCCATCCACATCAATACCACGGGCAGCCACATCTGTTGCAATGAGCAACTGCAATGTTTTACTGCGGAATCTTCCCATCACTTTATCTCTTTGCTGCTGTGTAAGATCACCATGCAACGCCTCGATATCATAGCCGTTTTTGGAAAGCCTTTCACTGATTTCCTGCGCATCTGCTTTAGTACGGGTAAAGATGATGCCATACATACCCGGATTGAAATCGATCAGGCGTTTCAATGTTTCATAACGGTATTGGGCAGACGATACATAATACTGGTGATCGATGTTTACATTGCCACTGTTTTTCTTTCCAACGGTAATTTCCTTTGGAGTGGTCATGTAGTTTTTTGAAATGGCCCTTACTTCAGGTGGCATGGTTGCGCTGAACAACCAGATACTTTCCCTGTTCACGGTATTTTTCAAAACGAAATCGATATCGTCTCTGAAACCCATATTGAGCATTTCATCGGCCTCATCGAGTACAACGTATTTTACTTTCTGAAGGTCGATTGCTTTTCTTTCGATCAGATCGATCAATCGGCCAGGTGTAGCCACTACGATCTGTACCCCCTGACGAAGATTACGGATCTGCATGGTAATAGAAGCACCACCATAAACGGCTTCTGCGTTTACGCCTTTCAGGTACTTTTTAAAATCCTGAAGGTCATTGGTAATTTGCAGGCAAAGTTCCCTGGTTGGGCAAACGATCAGTGCCTGGGGAAATTTATCGGCCGGATTGATTAATTGTAATAAGGGTAAACCGAAGGCAGCCGTTTTACCGGTTCCGGTTTGTGCAAGTCCCACAAAATCCATGGTTCCTGATAACAACACCGGGATTGCCTGCTCCTGGATAGGAGTAGGAGTTGTGAATCCCATGTCGGTGATTGATTGTAAAAGTTCCTGCTTGAGGCCTATTGCTTCAAATGCATTCATTGATTAAATTTTTTAAATGAAGACCCTGATTGCCATAGTGGCAAAGCTCATGTGGTCAAAATAATGTTTTGATGGTCACATGTTATGCTTCGGGCCGTTGGGAAAGAATAAATCCGGGAGAAATGTCCACTGAACCTGTAATCAACAGCAACTGAGCATGTCATGTAATTCTCAGTTTTCAATTAGAAGCCGCAAAGTTACGGCTTTATTTCGGTAAATCAAGGATTATTCTCAATTTGCATTGTACAAGTCAGGTATTCATACTGTTGTATTTTAAACCTTTGCGGTTTTATTCAGTCATACTAAATCAAACTGTTGCGATGCGCAAATTGCTGTTATTTTTCTTCGGAATAGGTATTTCGTTGTTGTCTGCTGCACAGGACAGTACCATGACCGCAGAAGAAAAAGCACTACTGGATTCGATGTTCCAGAATGATGAATTTCTGAAAATGCTCGGCTCAGATGAAAAGATCAGTTTTGCAGACGTTAATCTGGGTTTAAGCAATGGGGTTTTCAGTATCAAGAACAATTCGCTCAATGCAGGCCAGGCAGAAACAAATAAAATATTTTATACAGCAGCGGCCAGTTACAATCACAAGAGTGGTTTTTCATTTGGAGTGAAAGGCTTTTTTGCTACAGATGCGGGTAAATTTAAAATGTACCAGTCGGCGCTCAGTCCATCATACAATTATGCGAATAAAAAAATTATGGCGGGCATTTCGTATACCCGTTACATTGATGGAGCCGTTACCAGTTTTAATGTGAATCCTTACAAGAATGATTTTTATGGAAGCTTTGGGTTGAAGAAACCCTGGTGGAAACCTTCTATTGCCATTGGCTATTCATCGGGAAAATATGAAGAGTATTATGATTCAACATTTGTGATTAATCTGAATCCACCGAATCCGCCCAGAACGGTACGCATTACTGATACTATAACTTCCAGGATTCAGAATTTTTCCGTCACTTTATCTGCGTCACACAGCTGGACTTTTGAAAAAATTTTTACCAAAGAAGATGCACTGGAATTACAACCTTCTGTTATGCTGAATATGAGCAACCAGCAATTGGATATCAGTCATTCCAATAGCATTTTCAACCGAAGACCCATCGTTCAGAAATTATTAAAAAGAGCCTATGGGGATGGGAAAAATAAAATTCCTTTCCAGGTTCAATCTGCGGCATTGATGCTCGAGCTGTCGTATGATATCGGGCATTTCAACTTCGCTCCGCAATTGTATGCCGATTATTATTTTCCTGAAACAACCGGTAACAGGTTGTCATTTATTTATTCCTTTACCGCAAGCTTTGCATTTTAAGAAAAAGAATTAATAACTACTTTTGTTATAATATTAACATCATTTGCTTTTCTCTGGCATATTCATTGGTTAACATTGTATAAAATCAATTTATGTTTAAAAAGGTTTTCACGCTCTTCATATTGTTTTTTGCTGGTGCATCAGTAATGTATGGTCAAAGCCTGAAATTCGGTTTGAAAGCAGGAGCCGATATGCATAAACTGGAAGGCAAAACTTTTAAAGAACAATTTACTTACGGGTATCATGCTGGTGCTTTTGTTGAGGTGGGTTTATCTTCTAAAATTGCTATTCAACCCGAAGTGTATTTCAGTGAAGTGAAAGTAGATACGGGTACAAGTTTTTCTCAGACCTACCAGTTTAAGCAGGTTCCGAAAATCAAGTTCAGTTATATCAATATTCCGGTGTTGCTGAATTTCAAACCGAATAAATTCCTGGCGCTCCAATTGGGCCCGCAATACGGAATTCTCATCAACAACAATATTTCTCTCATCAGTAATGGCAGGGATGCCTTTAAGAATGGCGATTTCAGTGCAGTAGCTGGTTTCCAGGTATATATTTCCAGGTTCAGAATTTATGGAAGGTATGCTGTTGGCTTGTCGGATCTGAATGATATCGATGACAGGGAAAAATGGAAAACCCAAACCATCCATGCAGGAATTGCCGTAAAATTTTAGTGCCAATACTAAGGTCTGATGATAGTGAAACTTCCATCTTCCTTTAAGCTGATAACAGTACTTGGAATGCCGGGATTGGTATCGTCCTGCCGGTGTTGTACTACATAATCAACCCCTTTCCTGATTTTAATATCAATATCGCTGTAAACGGATGGCGGCGGATACCCCGAAACGTTAGAAGAGGTGGAAACGATCGGCTTGCCAAATTTCCTGATCAGTGCTTCACAAAACCTGTCTTTCACAACCCTTATACCCACACTTCCATCTTTATTGATCAGGTTTTTTGCCAGGTTTTTTGCGTCCTGGTAAATGATGGTAGCGGGCTTTGTAATGCCTTTGATGTAATCGTAAACTTTTAAGTCACGCTGACTGGTATAGTTTGGAATTTCAGATTCATCTGCCAGTAAGATGATCATGCTTTTTTCTTCGTTCCTGTTTTTAAGTGCATATATTTTTGCAACCGCAGATTCATTGGTGGCGTCACAGCCGATCCCCCAAACTGTATCGGTGGGATAAAGGATAATTCCGCCCTCCTTTAATACTTTTATACATGCATTGATATCGTCCTGTATCTGCATTATATCTGAACAATTGTTTTTAAAAGTTGTTCGGTTTGAATCGCTGTTTCCGCAGTTGAAATGACCGAGCGGACAAGCTTTTTTTCCATGCAAACCACAGGGTCGGCAGGAAAGTTTTTCCGTTGTTTCCACAATATAGGATTTGTCGCTCAATGGCGTATATCCGAATGCCGGAATCGTAGAGCAAAAAATGGCAGTAACAGGGGCATTTACTGCAGATGCAAAATGCAAAGGAGCGCTGTCGTTCGTATAATTCATAACTGCATGTTTCATCAGCGCAGCGGATTGCAGAAAACTTAATTTACCGGCGAGAATTTCAACGTTCTTATTACTATTTGAATTGAGTAATTGTTCACATTCTGCAATATTGTCTTTTCCCCCCAACAGGTAAATTTTATACTGAAGGGAGAGAATTTTAATTAAGTCAGCCCATTTGTTCAATGGGTATTGTTTGGTGAACCATACACTGGAAGGCGTCATGGTAATAAAGGGCGTTTTCGTGTATGGCTCAACGTGAGCTTTGTCTTCAGGAGATGGAAACAGCACTGGCGGATAAAAATGATCATCTGTAAATGCATTCACCAGTTCATTGTTTTTTTCTACTTCATGTTTGGGATGGTTGATATCAAAAACATGTTTTATTTTTTTGCTGAATAAAAAGCTAAGCGGATTTTTATCGAAACCGATTGTTTCTTTGGCTCCCGAGAATGCCGTTAATAGTCCGGTTGAAAAATACCGTTGAATATTGATCACTTTATCGTACTGATTCTTTCTGATCTGGCTGATGAGCCCGAAAGAGATTCTTTGTTTTGTTGTTTTTTTTATCCCAGATCAGTACTTCATTGATATGCGGATTATTTTTCAACAGCGACTCATTGCCTTTGCGCACCAGGAAATCGATCTTCACAGCATGGAACAGATGCATGGATTTTTTCCACCAATGCAGTTGCCAGCACTACGTCTCCGATAAAGGCTGTTTGTATCAACAGGATTTTCTGCATAGCCGCAAAGTTATTATTATAAAGCAATTATTTAAGGTATTGCATTGTTTCACTGAACAGATAAAATGCATATCCATTACATTTGTTCAAAATTTGAATATGGAACTGAGAACATATATAGAAGCAGCCTGGGCCGACAGGGAATTACTGAAACAAACAACGTATACTGATGCTGTAAGATCTGTAATTGAAGCAGTAGATAAAGGAACACTGCGTACAGCCCAACCTGTGAGTACAGGTGGATGGGAAGTGAATGAATGGGTTAAACAGGCTATCCTGCTTTATTTCGGCATTCAGCAGATGGAAACTTATACATTGCCACCTTTTGAGTTTTACGACAAAATGAAACTCAAAAGCAATTACCGCGACCTTGGTGTTAGGGCTGTGCCACACGCTGTTGCCCGATATGGAGCCTACCTGGCTAAAAATGTGGTACTGATGCCTTCTTATGTAAACATCGGTGCTTATGTAGATGAAGGTACGATGGTAGATACCTGGGCTACAGTAGGTAGTTGTGCACAAATCGGGAAGAATGTCCATTTGAGCGGAGGCGTAGGTATTGGTGGTGTGCTCGAACCATTACAGGCCAGTCCGGTAATTATAGAAGATGGATGTTTTATCGGCAGCCGTTGTATAGTGGTGGAAGGCGTAAGGGTAGGAAAGGAAGCTGTATTGGGCGCCAATGTGGTTTTAACGCAATCCACTAAAATCATTGATGTAAGCGGAGCCGAACCTGTAGAGATGAAAGGATATGTACCCGAAAGAAGTGTGGTGATCCCTGGTACCTATCCCAAGAAATTCCCCGCCGGAGAGTACCATGTGGGTTGTGCCCTGATCATTGGTAAAAGGAAACCAACTACCGATTTGAAAACCAGTCTGAATGACGCTTTGAGAGATTTCAACGTATCGGTTTAACGAATTTCAGGGAATGGAGGCTGAAAAAAAGCCCGATTTAGTTTTTTAAAAAGAAAATAGGCTATACATTTGCAATCCTGAAAAACGAACAGGTACACCTGTAAGTTTGATGCCCAGGTGGCGAAATTGGTAGACGCACTGTGTTCAGGTCGCAGCGTTCGCAAGGATGTGCTGGTTCGAATCCAGTCCTGGGCACTCAAAGAAATTAAAGCTCATCATAGTTGATGGGCTTTTTTTATTTTATAAAACTGCAAGGATGTGCTGGTTCCCTGCCCGACTGAATCGGTCAGGCGGGTTTACCCGACTATATAATTAGACTTTAGTAACTATAGATAAGTCAGGCGGGCCTGCCCGACAAAATAATTAGACTGAAATGAGAATTAATCATTCAGGCGGGTTTACCCGACTTATTCATTCAGGCGGGGAATCCAGTCCTGGGCACTCAAAGAAATTAAAGTTCATCATAATTGATGGGCTTTTTTTATTGTTGTAAGTGAGTGAAAATGTATTTTTAAGTATGCAATGTAAGCTCGGGCATATGATCCTGGTTTCTATTTTACTCTTTTATAGCAATTCATTTGCACAGAAGAGGGCATTGTTCCTGGGGAATAGTTATACAGCGGTGAATAACCTGCCTCAGTTGGTTGCAGGATTATCAACTGCAGCCGGGAAGAACCTGGTGGTTGATAATTACTGTCCGGGTGGTTTTACTTACAGCAATCATTCCGTCAACAGCAATTCGCAGGCTAAAATAAGACAGGGTAACTGGGATTTTGTGATATTACAGGAGCAGAGCCAGATACCTTCGATTACCCATTACCGGTACAATGAGATGTATCCTTCAGCGCAAAGACTCAGGGATTCGATCGTGAAGTACAATCCATGTGCTACTATCATTACTTATATGACCTGGGGTCGCAGGAATGGCGGACAGCAATGTGGAGGTGGATTTTGCAGTCCGGCCTTTACCGGTTTCAATCATATGCAGGATTCCCTGGAATCGGCCTATGAAGCGGTTTCAGATCTTATTACAGCCCAGTGTGCCCCGGCCGGAATGGTTTGGAAAAAAATCCTGGGTGAAACCAGTATGGTTTTGCATGCCGGCGATAACAGCCATCCATTGATTACAGGTAGCTATGCTGCCGCCTGTGCAATTTTCAGTTCCATCTGGAAGGAAAGGAGCACAGGATTATCGTTTTTAAGTTCTTTAACTGCTGCCAATGCAAATTATATTCAAAGGGCATCTGATTCGGTCGTATTCCAAAGCAGTTCTAACTGGAACCTGAATATTTATAAGCCAACAGCAGGTTTCAGTTTTCAAGAACAATCAATGAACGTATCATTCCTGAATGAATCCGTTTCCAGCAGAACATTAAATTATGCCTGGGATTTCGGGGATGATTCTGTTTCGGTTGAAACCAATCCGGTTCACCGGTATCAGTCAGCTGGCGTCTATCCGGTAACGTTGGTTGCATCTGATTGTTATGGTTCCGATACCATCAGAAAGACCATTACCATTGAATCATTGCCTCAGGAAATAAAAGCTGTAATGGTTTATCCGAATCCTGTCAGAGATCGGTTGAATATCCAAATACCAGCCAATGCAGTACTTTCAGATATAAGGTTAATGGATGTATTGGGAAGAATTGTACTACACATTCCTTCAACCACTACTTCCATCAATCTCTCCAAAATCAGTGCTGGGATCTACTATCTTCAGTTTAAGCTGGATGGAAAGTTGCTTCATCATGTCATCTGTAAAGATTAATTAATCAAGGGTTATTAAAAAAAACAACTCCCGAAGGAGTTGCATTTGTTTTCATGAAGTAGACGGATGGATCGAGAAACTATTACCCTTTTTTTACTACACTTCCGCTGCCGTTTATCTGTGTATCAAGCGCCGGATTGCCCCAATACCAGATGTTGCCGCTGCCGAATATCTTTGAACGAAGAAATTCTGTGCAACTTAATTTTATATTACCGCTGCCATAAATGCTGGCATTACCGGTTTTAACTGAAAGGTTCTGTGCTTCTATATCTCCACTGCCGTGGCTTTCGAAGTTTCCAGTATTAAACTGGCTGTTGGTGATGATCACATCACTACTACCGTAGATGCTTACCTGCAGATTGTTTCCGTTGCTGAAATCACTCACCCATACATCACCGCTTCCATAGCTGTATACTGATTCGAGTACAGGAAGCACTACCGTGACTTCCACATTGTTGTTCCTGACTGAATTGTATTGATCCTGAAACTGAACATACAGTTTGTTGTTTTGAATTTTCGTTTCAGTAATCTGAACTAGGTTTGAATACCCTTTCACTTCTATAGAGGAAGTTGCTCCATAGCGGATATTGAGTTTGATATCACCGCTTGTTTGAACTGCTGTAAAAGGCAATACGGCCCTTTGTTCTGTTGATAAACTACCACTTCCGGTGATTGATTGTTTTTCGCAGGAAGCGAGCAATAGTAATGCTGCAAAAGCCAGTATTAATTGAATTGTTTTCATGTGTGCGCTATACTTTATTAATTACGCTGATTTAATTGATTCGTTTGATTATAGTATATGATGGATGCTTGTATTCTCCTGGTTGTCTTCACCTGAAATAATCAGCAAAAGCGTGAAGAACTGGTCCATCATAATCCAGAATTTTTTTTCCATAACAGTTGCAAAGATTTGATGATAATTTTTTTTATAAAACGACTACAGTGATGAACCGTATTAAATGTTGAATGAATTGAAAGGGCATTGCATCTTTTTACTGCTGCAATGCCCTTTGATGTTTACCTGGCATATACTTTTACCAATCCAATACTTTTTTTCACATCCAGTTCTGTTCCTTCGGTATTGTGTACATAAATCCTTCCTTCACTTTGAATGGATACCATTCCATCGCCACTCATATTTACCTGGATCGACGGTGATTTAAGGGAACCCAGAGATCTTACAGAAGAATTACCCAGAACGGTAATGTCGGTCAGTTGATTTACGGCAACGGTTACCAGCACTTTGCCTTTTAATGAACCCGTGCTGCTGCTGATGTGAAGGGTTGAACCTTTAATTGTCCATTTCACTTTACTGCTGTTGTTGTCGCTTCCATCGATCATAACCTGCGGCGTTGTTTGTTCATACAATACCAGGTCGATGTCATCTTCCACCACAATTTTATCAAATGGTGTTTTAAATGAATTGATGCAGCTTGCATAATTTTTTACCAGATCCTGCTGTGCTTTTACTGATGATCCTGTAGCGAGCAGTGCAACTACAGACAGTATTAATAATTTTTTCATGGCTTAACTTTTTGCTTTTTTAATTTTTAATTACAATGCAAATATGGGATCATAAAAGCCCCTTTACAATAGCATAAGCGTGTGAAAAAATGCAGGTTTTACAGTAATTTCAGGGTATGTTTGAAACGGTTTTCTCTTTTATCCTGTTTAAATGCCGCTCGTCAGGATACAGTCCGGTTATGAAACAGGTTTTGCTCACATAAAGATGTGGTTTTGAAAAATGCATATTTGATTGCTGTTTTCAATGTTTAGATTTGTAATGCTCATGAGAATTCTTTTTACAGTCATAATAAGCTTATTTGCGCAGGTTGTTTCTGCTCAACAGCGAATGGCATTTACCCGTATCCGTACCGATGATGGTTCTGGATTGGCGAGTAATGTGGTGTACAGCCTTTACCAGGATAAGAAAGGTTTTATATGGGCTGGCACCGCCAATGGATTACAAAGGTTCGACGGAACAAAATTCATCAGCTTCACCACCGATAAGCCCGGCAGCGATCCATTGCCACAGGCCGGCATTTCACAGATTATAGATGCAGGAAATGGAAAAGTAATTCTCAGTTTATCTTCCCTGAGAGAATTCGGGATTTTTGACCTGGCTAATTTTACGTACAAAAGAATCCCACTGAAAGTAAGTAAGCCTGTTTCGCCCAGTGCTCAGTTCAGGATATGGAAAACTGCTGAAGGAGATATCTATATGACCGTTTCTAAATACGGTATTCTTTATTATGATAGAAAGGCGGGTGTTTTTACAGACAATCCTTTTTTTGATCTCCCTGCCAACTGGATGCCCGCAATATCAGGTGTTTTTGAAGACAGTATTAACAGAAGAATATGGATTGCCTGCGACAGCGGACTTTGTGTTTACAATAAAGCAACAAAAAAAATCTGGAACAGGGATTTCAATCCTGCTCAACTTTCGGTTTTCAATAATCCGGTTGCTCATAATCTGCTCAATACATTTTATATTGATAAGAAGCGCCGCAACTGGGTCATTGGTTGGGGTCCTAACGGTCAGTTTGTACATTGTCTTGATAGTGCAGGCAGTAATTTTCTTACAAAAGATACTGTGGGTTTACATACAGGTCCTGTTGGATATACCGAGTATGCACATTTTTTTGAAACCAGCAGAAATGGTTTCTGGATTTATGGAATGGGAATTTTATTCAATTGGGATAATGAGCAAAAGAAATTTATTTACAATAAAAGCGATTTCAGGAATGATGAAGTAAGTATCAACTATGAATCTGTTTACCAGGTTTTGGAAGACAGAGATGGAAGTATATGGATTGCAACAGATCGTGGTTTGTTTATAACATCTGTAACCGGTGATGACTTATCGGTGGCCAACCTCATTTTCGGAAACGATAAAGAGAGTATCAGCATTACCGATATTCTCGAAATGCCTGATGGTAAAATATGGTTTGCCTCCTGGGGAACCGGCGTAAGAACCGTTGATAAGTTTCTCCGGCCTGTTGCCAATGATCTGTACAGGCAAGCACCTCCAGCAAACTGGCCGGCTTCTTTAAAAGGGACAACAAAACTCACCTGGACCATGCATTACCAGTCTTCCAAAGGGAAAATCTGGATTGGATGCAATGAAGGTGTGCTGTTGATTCACGATCCTGTTGCTAAAACTACGGAGTATAGTCAGCCAGAAGTATTTAATAAAAGTACCATCCGTTATATTACGGAAGATATTTTCGGACAGATTTGGCTGGGTACACAGAGTGGCCGATTGGTAAGGTATTTCAACAATGAATTTACAGTTGTGCTGGATGTTGGAACCACTATTTATAAAGTTTACATTGATCACCAGGGATGGATGTGGCTGGCTACACATGAAAAAGGATTGTATGCTGTAAATCCGATCAATGGTGAAATCATGCAGCATTATACTTCTGCAGCCGGTAATGGAAAATTATTCAGCAATACAGGTTATGATATAGAACAACTCAATGATTCTATTATTGTATATGGTGCAGGAGCGCTGAATTTTATCAATAAGAAAACAAAATCTGTACGCCTGCTGATGTATGAGCAAGGCCTTCCTTCGAATAATGTGAGCAGGTTAAGAATGGATCAGTCGGGTTTTCTCTGGATCGTAACTGCGAATGGGCTTTGCCGTTATAATCCGAATAATGACAGGATAACTTCATATGGAAAAAAAGATGGCATCATCCTGGCAGAACAGGCCAGCACGGCGGATTTTACCTGCAGGAACGGAAACTTATTGTTTGGCGGAAGCAATGCTGTAATCATGTTTCATCCATCTGCTTTTTCAAATACATCTCCGCCACCCGATGTGTCGATTACTGATTTCCGAGTGTTTGATACTTATTATCCTGTGGATTCATTGTTGAATCAGACGGTAATTAAACTGGATTACAACCAGAACTCTTTCAGTATTTTCTTTTCATCACTGAGTTACATGCAGCGGGATAAGCTTACTTATTATTATAAAATGGAGGGTATCGATAATGTGTGGAGAAAAGCTGATCGCTGGTACTATGAAAATTATTCATTGCTTCCGCCCGGAAAATATACATTCAAAGTGTATTGTGAAAACCTGGAGGGGATGCGTTCGAGACACACTACAGAAATTCATATTTATATACGTCCACCTTTCTGGAGAACCTGGTGGTTCCGGTGTTGTGTTCTGTTCCTGGTAGCACTGATCGTATTTGATTTGCACAATGCCCGGGTAAAAAGATTGCTGGCAGTTGAAAAACTACGGAATAAAGTTGCGAGGGATTTGCACGATGACATGGGAAGCACGCTAAGTACCATCAATATTCTCTCTTCGATGGCCAAAACCAAAATGAACACCGATCAGGTGAAAGCTTCAGAATACCTGGGTAAAATTACAGACAATAGCCAGCGCATGATGGAAGCGATGGACGATATTGTTTGGAGCATAAAACCAAGTAACGACAGTATGCAGAAGATTACTGCCAGGATGCGTGAGTTTGCAACCAATGTGCTGGAAGCAAAAGATATTGAGATCAAATTTGATGTGGATGATAAAGTGTACGATGAGAAACTCAATATGGAATCCCGTCGTGATTTTTTCCTCGTGTTCAAAGAAGCAGTGAACAATGCTGCGAAATATTCGAAAGCAACGATGGTTTGGGTGAGTATAACCAGTGGAGGGAAAAAGCTTGTACTAACGGTAAAGGATAACGGCATCGGATTCGATGTGGCAACTGCAGACGGAGGAAATGGCATGGGGAATATGCGTAAACGGGCCGAATCAATGCAGGGGCAGGTACAGATTAAATCAGTGAAGGGGCAGGGGACAGAAGTAATTGTAAAAATTCCAATCAGCTAAAGTAAGTTCAAGAAATGACTCGTTTTTTAAGTCAGAAAATCAGGTTTTATTCATTTGTATGCATAGCACTGCTGTTGTTTGTGCATGGCTATAACCTGAAGGAAACTTACCTGCAACCTTTCACACAAGTGAATGAACCACTCACGTTTACTACTTTCTTTGAATATTACATTGCCAATGCTTTGCTCAGGTTCAGGATACCTTTGTTGTTTATTATATCCGGCTATATTTTTTCAATGCAGGATAAATATCCATACAAAGAAAGAATCGGGAAGCGGTTTAAAACATTGATCCTGCCTTATTTTTTCTGGAGTGCCGTAGGACTCGGTGTTTCCTATCTCTGGCAACAATCGCCCTCAACGCTGGAAGCATGGCAGAATGCAAAACTGGATCAGCTTGGAGAAAATATTCCTTATGAGGATATGAGCTTTACGGATATCCTTAAACGTTGGGTAATTTTTCCGATCGCTTACCAGCTTTGGTTTATCCGCAGTCTTTTCTTTTATAACCTGGCTTATCCTGCTTTCCGCTGGATCGTTACAAAGTTTCCTATTATCTGGTTCTCAATCATGTTTATACTGATGCTGCTGCTATTCCAGTTCATCTTTTTTGAAGCACAGGGCATTTTCTTTTTTACATTGGGCATCTGGTTGCACAAATCTTCTTTCCCGGTTGAACGGAGGCCTGTATGGTACAGCAATTACCTGGCCTGGTTGTTTTTTATTGGATTGGGCATCATTAAAACCTTCATGGCTTTTGAGTTTGAAGGATATGAATACAGTACCGTAGTACCCATGATTGTACTTGCATTATGTATCTATCATTGCAGGTGTGATGGCAGTTTGGTATAGTGGCGACGCAGTTGTAAAATGGTGCATGCATAGAAAATGGTTTTTATGGGCCACGTCATTTTCATTTGTTATTTACGGGTTACATGTGCCTTTACTGCCATACCTTACTCATTTTGTTTATCTGTATTTTTCTGAATTGCCTTACATCAGGATTATCAACATTCATTTTTGTTCCTGTTTCAATTTTAATGTTTTGTATCGGAACAGGGGCTTTGATCAGATATGTTTCTCCATCTTTTTACCGGTTCATAACAGGTGGCAGGGGTATTTAACATGTTTATGTGATTTGCTGGTGTAAGCAGTAAGCTTATATTTGTTTAAAGGCATTAAATAAAAAGAGCGTATGATCAAGTTGCTGATATATGAAGACAATCCACAATTGAGAGAAGGCCTTTCAATGCTGATCAGCGGATCAGATGGATTTGAAGTACTGGCCGCTTTTAAAAACTGTGAAAATGTGGTGGATGAAGTCGAGGCTTTTAATCCGGATGTAATCCTGATGGACATCGATATGCCCGGAGTAAACGGCCTGGAAGGGTTAAAAAGAATCCGTGCAGTGAATACCAATGTGAAAATTCTCATGCTCACGGTATTTGATGATAACAAGAATATTTTTCAGGCCATCAGCAATGGAGCCAATGGTTATATCCTCAAAAAGACACCACCGGCCAAACTGCTCGAATACATTGCAGAAGCAAAAACAGGTGGTGCTCCAATGACCGCTTCCGTTGCAACCCAGGTATTGAAAATGTTCTCCTCCATGAATAATGAAAAAGGAGAGGATTATAATTTATCGGAAAGGGAGAAACAGGTTTTGCAGCTCCTGGTAGACGGATACAGCTATAAAATGATTGCCGGAGAGATGTTTATAGCCATTGATACGGTTAGAAGTCATATTAAGAAAATCTATGAAAAACTACACGTAAACAGTAAGAGTGAAGCTGTTGCAAAGGCTTTTAAAGACAAAATCGTATGATTTTAACAAAAATTCACACATTTATGTGATAGGATCGTCTAATTTAGAAAGGTAGATTTGATGTTCAATTAACTGTTATGAAGATTCTGGCCAAAATAATACTGCTGTTATTGGTTTCTTTCAATGGAGGAACCCGGGATACCAGTTGCATTTCAACAAAAGCAAAAAATGTAAAAACGGTAACGGTGAAGAAGAAAACCATTCCGGTAAAAAAGCAAACGGCTGTTTCCAATAACTGGATAGAAGTGACCCGGTTCAAAATCTGATAAAGGTTCACTAGCCTTTTTAATTCTTTTTCTTTTTCTTCTTTTTAACTTCCTGGGCTTGTGGTACCGGAACCGGTTTTGGTTCAAATAGTTTGTATATAAAGGAAGCTCTGCTGACCAGTCCTTTGTTGAAGTTTTCGGGTTTCAGTTCCCTGCCGGCATAAATACCTGCCAACTGTACTTTTGCAACCCCTTTGTTTTTGGAATAAACCAGTACAGGAGAGCCTGACTGGTCTTTCGTATTCGCACTTTCGGTTAAGAAATAGGAACTATCTCTTTCCAATATTTTTACAAACCGGGTTTTAACTATTTTGGAGGTATCCTGTGCGTATCCGGCTATATAAAGATCCTTGTCGGCAAAATCTTCATTTTTACTCAGCTCCACATAATTGATGTTATACTCAGCAGGAATATTAATGGGTATGAGGATGATATCTGCACAAACCGAATCCACACATAGCGGCATCAGTCTTTGTTTTTTCATGTTGAGCGACAAAGCCTTTGCATCATTCCGTAGGTTATTAGACTCTACAAAAATCATCACTTTGGTGAGTTTTCTCAGCTCATTCAACGGGGTATAAAAATGATTCCTTGAAGTAACAAAATAGCTGCTGTCTTTATACTTTATAAAGCAACCGGATTGGGAATTCGTTGTGCCGTTGATAATACTATAAAAAGGATAGCTGTATTGCTGAACTTCAGGTTCTTCAGGCAATACCGGCTTCTTGGTTTTTTGTCCGGTTACATTTGTAGTAGTTAGCAACAATAAGACCGCTGCAAACCCGAAAACTCTTCTCATCAGGTTTTATTTTAAGAATGGCTAAAATAGGTAAATACCCTGATAATTTTATACATTTAATCAGCAATAAAACAAATGTTTGTCAACCTGAAATCAGTATCTTTATTTGTTGGTTTTTAAATATTAAATTTTTCAGATATGAAACTTTTTCAGCGCTTTTTAGTCCTTTTCATATTCCTTTTCATGATTGGCATTGTTGCGGCATCGGCACAGTCGGCTCGCCCGGCAGATAAAGGCAACTACTTCTTTTTTTCTTCTATTAATTTTCTTTTGGATAAAACCAGTTCTTCCGATCAGTTTTTTGAATTGTCTCAGGCGATACAGGGAAAACCTGAAATGGCTTATGTAAAATTCAGCATCAACGAAGCGAAGAAGACCATCAGCCTGAATTATTATAACCGTAGTAAAGAACTGATCACAACAGAACTTTATAACTACACGGATCAGTTCAGTACTAAAAATGCGAGGGAGACAGATGCTTCGGGTAATACCGTTTCTAAAACCTGGAATGTTTTTGCAACTGCTAAAGTGGAGTAAATCTATTGATCTTTTCTCAACAGTTTATAAATTCTTATAGCGCTCATCAGGGCCAGGATCAGGATCAATAATCCCATCAATCCCCATACAATACTGATCTCCTGTTTTACGGTAACCAGCATAACAATAGCTATCAGGAATACCGTGGCAACTTCATTCCAGATCCTCAATTGCTGAGAACTGTACCTGAATATTCCTTTCATCTGCTGGCTGTAAATTCTGTGGAGTGAAAAATGATAAATGTACAAACCGGCAACAAATCCCAGCTTCACCCATAACCAGGAAGGGATAAAGCCATATAAATATAGCGATCCATGTCCCGAAAATCAGGGTGAGTATTGCTGAAGGCCAGGTGATCCCCAGCCACAAACGCCTGATCATGGTGCTGAACTGTTTCTGCAGGATGCTCTTTTCAGGTTCAGTTTTATCGAAAGCTTCCCGGTTGTAAATAAAAAGCCTGGGCAGATAAAACATGCCACTGAACCAGGTAACGATAAAAATGATGTGAATGGCCTTTATGTAGAAATACATCTGCACTAACTGTTTGAGACATAAAAGTTACTATTTTAAATGTTACAATGATTCACTCACCAGTTCTTCAACCGCTTTGATCCATCCCGGCTGAACATTTAAACAGGGGATCATGGTATATTCGGTTCCACCGGCTTCCATAAAGGTTTCTTTGCCTCTTTCGGCGATTTCTTCCAGGGTTTCAAGGCAGTCGCTCACAAAAGCCGGACAAAGTATCAGCAGTTTTTTAATGCCTTCTTTTGGCATTTCTTCCAGGCGAACATCGGTGAATGGTTGAAGCCATCCCTTTCCCAATCTCGATTGAAAAGAAATGCTGTAGCGATTTTCAGGAATTCCCAATTCTTTTGTTACAAGTCTGGTAGTGGTGAAACATTGGTGACGGTAACAAACCTTGTGGGCCGGAGAATCGGTTTCACAGCAGCTGTTTGTTTTGAGGCAATGACTGCCGGTGATATCCGATTTGCGTATATGCCTTGCCGGTACTCCATGATAACTGAAGAGAATATGGTCATACTCCTGTAGCCAGATAGGGGCGGATGCTGTCGGCAAGTGCAGCAATATAAGTTTTGTTGTTGTAATAGGGTGGAATGATAGTGAGCTTAAACGGATATTTGTTTTGCTGATGTACCTCTTTGATGTTTTCCACTGCCGTTTCATAAGATGACATCGCATAATGAGGATACAGTGGTAAAGCGATCACTTCAGTAATTTCCGGAGATCTTTTCAACAGTTTATCGAACGCTTCTTTTGATCCCGGGTTGCCATAACGCATGGCAATTTCAACCGGTTCATCAAAATGCGCCTGCACTTTTTCCTGCAATTGTCTTGTCATATCAATCAGCGGAGATCCTTTATCGGTCCAGATGGTACGATAGGCTTCTGCCGATTTGGGCGCTCTGAAAGGAACAATGATTCCCTGTACCAGTAATACCCTCGCCAGATAAGGAATATCAATTACCCGTTCATCCATCAGGAATTCATTCAGGTATTTTCTTACATCCTTTACAGAGGTGCTGTCGGGCGAACCCAGGTTCATCAATAGTATTCCTTTTTTTGCCTGCATGTATTAAACAAATTGTTTGCAAAGGTAATAACACTTATCGGCGCAATAAAGAAAACGCATGTAATGGATTCGTCATTTTATTCAGTTCATTCCGTCATATCATCAACTGATAAATGTCAGTTTCAGAAATGACAATGCAGTGACATAAAAATTAGCTTGCCAGATTGCATGGCTATATTTTTGCATCCGGAAATCAGCCTATAGTAAAGCATGTATTTACAACACAGCACCGATATCAATTCATTTTTTATTGCAGGGATTAGTTATAAGAACACCGACACCGCTACCCGAGGTCGTTTTGCTGTTGGTAATGAACAGTATGAAGCCATCATTCATTCCGCAAAATCCCATGGTATTACAGAATTATTTGTGCTGAGTACCTGCAACCGTACTGAGATATATGGATTTGCGCCTTCAGTTAAACAGCTGATTTCAATGCTTTGTGCAGTAACTGAAGGAACTGCAGAAGAATTCAAATCTGTTGCTTATCAGAAATCCGGCAATGAGGCCATTGAACACCTGTTTAATGTAGCCGGTGGATTGGATTCCCAGATTCTCGGAGATTATGAAATTGTCGGGACAGTTAAAAGCGGCAGTAAAATTTTCAAAAGAAAGAAATTGCATTGGTGTTTATCTCGACAGGTTGTTAAATGAAGTGTTGCAGGCAACCAGGAAAATCAGATCGAACACCGCTTTGAGTTCTGGAACTGTTTCTGTTTCTTTTGCTGCGCTGCAATACCTGAAAACGAATGCAGTTAACCTGAAGGATAAAAAAATACTGTTACTCGGTACAGGTAAAATCGGAACCAATCTTTGTAAAAATCTTGCCGATCAGCTCCCGGGAGCTGATGTTACTGTGATCAACAGAAGTCCGGAAAAAGCACTGGCTTTAAGTCTGGCATATCCTGTTAAAGCGGCGCCCATTGAGATGCTGAGCCAATTCATCAGGGAATCTCACATCATTTTAGTAGCTACCAATGCCTTGCACCCCGTGATTTTTGCCGGAGATGTTAAGGATGCTGTTACGGAAATCGTTATTGATTTATCGGTGCCTTGTAATGTTGACCAGTCGGTAAAAGAAGTGAATAATATACAACTGGTGAATGTAGATGAGCTCAGTCGTATTAAAGACGAAACACTGCAGAAAAGAGCAGAAGAAGTGCCAATGGCAAAAAAGATCATTGCAGCACAGGTTTCAGAATTCCTCGATTGGCACAGGATGCGCAGAAATGCACCGGTTTTGAAGGATATCAAAAATAAACTACAGTCATTCCGGTTGAATCCATCATATAGCCATTGTTATGCTGATCAGCCCGCAACAATGACCGAAGAAAAAGTTCAACAGGTGATCAACGGGATGGCGCAACGCATGCGTACACAGAACGACCACGGATGCATCTGCATCAATGCCATCAACGATTTTATCTCCACCGCCACATACTGATATGATGCAAGCCGAAATAAGAATTGGTACCAGGGAAAGTGAACTGGCCGTATGGCAGGCAAATCATGTAAAAGACCTGCTCCATGAATTCGGGTATCAATCAACGTTAGTATACATCAAAAGTGATGGTGATATAGACCTTCAGACGCCCTTATATGAATTAGGTGTGCAGGGAATCTTTACCCGCAGCCTTGATGCAGCCCTGCTCAGTAACAGGATCGACATAGCCGTACATTCTATGAAAGATGTACCTACTATGTTGCCTGCCGGTGTCATTCAGGCTGCAGTATTGAAAAGAGGAAATTATAAGGATCTGTTTGTTTTTCATCCGGAAGACGAACAGTTGGATCAAAATAATATGGATGCCGTTTCATCTGCAACCTGGCGATCTTCATTAACAGCAACCGGAGACCTGTCTTCAATTACTGAACATTCTGTACATACAATAGCGACCAGCAGCATTCGCCGCAAAGCTCAATGGCTAAACCGTTATCCAGAACATAACATCGAAAACCTTCGCGGAAATGTAAATACAAGGTTGAAGAAACTGGCTTCCAGTCAATGGAAAGGTGCAATTTTCGCAGCAGCTGGCCTTGAAAGAATTGGTTTGAAACCTGTGAATGCGGTGGAGTTGGATTGGATGCTGCCGGCTCCTGCTCAGGGAGCTATTATGGTAGTGTGCCGACAAGGAGATGCAAATTTACTTCAAGCCTGCGGTCATTTAAACGATCAGCCAACTGCTTTATGCACAAAAATTGAAAGAGATTTTCTACGCCAGCTGGCAGGAGGTTGCTCAACACCCATCAGTGCATTGGCTGAAGTTCGGCACAGTGAAGTTTATTTTAAAGGAAGTATTTTATCTGTCGATGGTCAGCGGAAAGCTGCGATTGAGAAGCGGGTTGCTATTGAGGATGCAAATGAATTAGGAATGACAGCAGCAAAAGAACTCCTGCAGAATGGGGGAAAAGAAATAGCGGATAGCTTCAAATGAACAATAGCATAGAAATATTATCTACACGGCCTTATTCAGCAGCTTTGATTGATGAGGCTGCCAATCTGGGGATTGCAATACATGAGTTGTCTTTTATAGTAACAGAACCAATTGATGATGTAAGCATTTTGCAGGAAATTCAAACAACGTTTACATTACAGACTACCGTTGTTTTTACCAGTATGAATGCAGTTGAAGCGGTTGCAGATCAATTGTTGGGTTTCCAGCCCGAATGGAATATTTATTGTATCGGAAACACAACCAGGCAACTGGTTGAAAAATATTTTGGAGCTGAATCCATTGCGGGTACGGCAGCTTCAGCATCGGCGCTTGCAGAATTGATTGTAGCCGAATGTCCGGCCAAAGAAATTATTTATTTCTGTGGAAACATGCGTAGAGATGAGTTGCCACAGATATTACAGGAGCATGGATTTGAAGTGGATGAGATAGCTGTATACCAGACCATCCTTGTGCCCAGGAAAATTGTAAAGGATTATCATGGCATTCTTTTTTTTAGTCCGAGTGCCGTGGAGAGTTTTTTTACATTGAACAAAGCAGCTGCTCACACGGTTTTCTTTGCTATCGGGAGCACTACAGCTGCAGCCATCAGGCGTTATTGTGACAATAAGATTATCACCGCTGATACACAAAGCAAAGAAGAAATGCTGGAGCGGGTTAAAGAATATTTTTGCGGATAAAAATTTAAAGTTGATCAATATGTTAAAGAATGATTTGTTGCTGAAAGCATTGAGAGGAGAAGAAACAGAAAGGGTTCCTGTTTGGATGATGCGCCAGGCTGGAAGGTATTTACCCGATTACCTGAAACTAAAAGCGAAGTACGATTTTTTTACCAGGGTTGAAACCCCTGAACTGGCAACAGAGATTACCTTGCAGCCGGTAGAACAGGTAGGGGTAGACGCAGCGATCATTTTTTCTGATATTCTGGTGATTCCACAGGCAATGGGCCTGGAAGTGCTGATGGAAGAAGGTAAAGGCCCATCTTTACCGAAAGTGATTGCCACCAAAGCAGATATAGATGCTCTGAGAACAACCGGTGCAGAAGAGCACCTCAAGTATGTAATGGATGCACTCAGCCTCACTAAAAAAGAGTTGAATGGTCGTGTCCCCCTGATTGGTTTTGCCGGAGCACCCTGGACGATTCTTTGTTATATGGTAGAAGGCAAGGGCAGTAAAACCTGGGACAAAGCCAAACAGTTTTTATATGTTCATCCTGAACTGGCCCATAGCCTCCTGCAGAAAATTACTGATATAACCATAGATTACCTCAAAGCTCAGGTAAAAGCAGGTGCTGATACAGTACAGGTTTTCGATAGTTGGGCCGGAGCTCTGAGCCCAAGGGATTTTAAAACATTTGCACAACCTTACTTATTCCAGATTGCTGCTGCTTTAAAAGAATATGCACCCGTTATCCTGTTTCCTAAAGGTACCTGGCATGCCATTACTGATCTTGCAGGATCAGGTGCCAGTGGAATCGGGCTCGACTGGTGTATAGATCCAAAACAGGCCAGGGCATTCGCCGGAGATAATATTACACTGCAGGGTAATTTTGATCCTGCAGGCTTACTGGCACCCATACCCGAAATCAGGAAGTCGGTGAAAACGATGATCGATGGCTTCGGTACGCATCGCTATATTGCTAACCTCGGCCATGGAATAACACCTAATGTGCCGGTGGATCATGCAAAGGCATTTGTTGATGCTGTTAAAGAATTCGGAGTTGCGAAAGTTGCAGCGACAGCTGTATAAAAATCTGAGATCAGATTGTAATTGATAAGAATGAATATTAAAGAGAACTGGATATCATTTATCAGGGATTTGCAGAATGAAATCTGTTCGGCCCTCGAAAAGGCTGATGGCACTGCTTTGTTCAGGGAAGATGTCTGGGAAAGAGCGGAAGGTGGTGGTGGTATAACCAGGGTGATCAGCAATGGTTCGGTCTTTGAGAAAGGCGGAGTAAATACATCTGTTGTACACGGGACTGTAACGGACCTGATGCGCAGCCAGTTGAAAATAAATGGTCATAGCTGGTTTGCCTGCGGATTGAGCCTGGTGATTCATCCCCTGAATCCATTTGTACCAACTGTTCATTGCAACTACCGGATGTTTGAATTATACGATGCGGATGGAAGCCTGATGGATCGCTGGTTTGGTGGGGGTACAGATTTGACGCCTTATTACCTGTTTGATGAAGATGCCATTCATTTTCATGGAACTTACAAGCATATCTGTGATCAGTTTGATAAAAATTTTTATGCTAAGTTCAAGAAAGAATGCGACGAATATTTTGTCAACAAACACCGGGATAATGAGCGAAGAGGCATTGGTGGAATTTTTTATGATTATCAGAAACCGGATGCAGATAAAGATGTGCATTTCTGGATGAATTTTGCCAAAGCCTGTGGCAAAGGATTTATCGATGCTTATATTCCGATTGTAGAAAAGAGAAAACACTCGGCGTTTACCGATCAGCATCGTCACTGGCAGGAAATCAGGCGGGGGCGCTATGTGGAGTTCAACCTGGTGCACGACAGGGGTACGATATTCGGATTAAAAACGAATGGAAGGATAGAAAGCATTTTGATGAGTCTACCCCCAACCGTTAGATTCGAATACAATTATATTCCGGAACCAGGTACAGAAGAATACAGGCTCTTACAGGTTTGCCTGCATCCCCGCAACTGGATTTCGGAAGCAATATCTGAAGAAGAAAGAAATGAATGGGCCAGCCGTTCGAATTCATGCTGAGCAATATAATTTAATACAGAAAAAGCCGAACATGTATTTACAGAGAAGAAACAGGATATTAAGAACTACACCTGCCATTCGCAGTATGGTTGCTGAAACCATTTTATCGCCGGCAGATTTTATTGCGCCTTTATTTATTGATGAAGGTGAAAATATCTGTACTGAAATCAGTTCAATGCCCAACTATTACCGCAGGAGTATTGATCTTACTGTATCAGAGGTAAAAACACTTTGGGATTTGGGTATTCGTTCTGTATTGCTGTTTATCAAGTGTAAAGATGAATTGAAAGACAATACCGGTCTTGAAGCCTGGAACCCTGAAGGCCTGATGCAGAGAAGCATTCGGGCTATCAAACAGGCAGTGCCCGGCATGTATGTGATGACAGATGTTGCACTGGATCCTTATTCTACTTATGGTCACGACGGTATTGTAAAAGAGGGTGAAATTGTAAATGATGAAACAGTAGAAGCACTGGTGAAGATGAGTATCAGTCATGCCGCTGCAGGAGCCGATATGGTAGCGCCGAGTGATATGATGGATGGCCGCATCGGAGCAATAAGAAAAGGATTGGAAGAAAGCGGCTTCATAAAGACGGGCATCATGGCTTACAGTGCCAAATATGCTTCCTGCTTTTATGGTCCGTTCAGAGATGCATTGGACAGTGCACCTGGTTTTGGTGATAAAAAAACATACCAGATGGATTATGCCAACCGAACTGAAGCCATCAGGGAAGTAAGGATGGATGTGGAGGAAGGCGCCGATATTGTTATGGTTAAACCCGGGTTACCCTACCTGGATATTGTAAGGGAAGTAAAAAACAGTGTAGACGTACCTGTGAGTGTTTATAATATCAGCGGTGAGTATTCGATGATCAAAGCGGCAGCACAACGTGGATGGATAGACGAAAATAAAGCAATACTCGAAACCTTAACCTGCATTAAAAGAGCAGGCGCCGATCTCATTGCAACTTATTTTGCAAAAGATGCGGCTTTACTGCTCAAACAAACAACATAAAATTTAATTGCCATGCGATATAAAAAAAGTAAGAAGCTTTTTGAACGTGCCCAACAATCGATACCAGGAGGTGTGAATTCTCCTGTTCGGGCTTTCAGAAGTGTAGGTGGTACACCGGTGTTTATGAAGAAAGCGAAAGGTGCTTATCTCTATGATGTAGATGGCAATACTTATATAGATTATATCGCATCCTGGGGGCCGATGATACTGGGACATGCCTATAAGCCAGTGCTGAAAGCCATTACAAAGTATGCAGCCCATTCTACATCATATGGCGCTCCCACTGAACTGGAAATTAAAATGGCAGAACTGATCATCAGCATGGTGCCCAATGTAGACCTGGTGCGGATGGTAAGCAGTGGAACAGAAGCCTGTATGAGTGCCATCAGGCTGGCAAGAGGTTATACCGGCAGAAATAAGATTATCAAGTTCGAAGGCAATTATCATGGTCATGCCGATTCATTCCTGGTGAAAGCAGGGAGTGGGGTAGCAACATTCAATATTCAAACTGTTCCTGGTGTAACCGCAGGTGTTAGTCAGGATACACTAACGGCACCGTATAACAGCCTGGAAGCTGTTGAACAATTGGTAGCACAAAATAAAGGAGAGATAGCGGCCATTATTATTGAACCGGTTGCGGGCAATATGGGTTGTATCATTCCGAAAGAAGGATTTTTGCAAGGGTTGAGAAAAATCTGTGATGAGGAAGGAATTGTATTCATCCTGGATGAAGTAATGACCGGCTTCAGGTTGGCTGCCGGTGGTGCCCAGGAGAAACTTGGCGTGAATGCCGACCTGGTTACTTATGGAAAAGTAATCGGAGGTGGAATGCCAGTTGGCGCTTTCGGTGGTAAAAGAAAAATCATGGAGCATATTGCACCATTGGGCAATGTTTACCAGGCAGGTACTTTAAGTGGTAACCCGATTGCGATGATAGCCGGATTTACTACGTTGCAAACATTAAAAGATCAGCCCTCTATTTATACTGAGCTTGAAGAAAAAACCAGCTACCTGAAAAATGGACTGGATGAACAATTGAAAAAATCGGGTAGGCCTTACCGTATTAACCAGTTCGGATCGATGATCAGTGTGCATTTCAGCGATCAGGATGTAGTGGATTTTGCTACGGCTGCAGCCTGCGATATTCCGCACTTCAATAAAATGTTTCACTATTTCCTTGACAATGGGATTTACTTACCACCTTCTGCTTATGAAAGCTGGTTCCTCAACAATGCACTGAGTTATGAAGATCTTGATAAAACAATCAGGACGATGAAACATTTCCTTCAGGAAAACAAAGGGTAATTAAAAAAGTATCTGTTCAAAAAGAGCGGGAGAAAAAATTATTCTGCAGCAACTGCAAAACTGTCTTTTATTTTACCGGTGAGATCGGTTTCCATCATGCGGCAGGCAATGTTGATCATATTCTTGAACGCAGTGGCGTGTGATATGCCATGACCAATGATCACGGGTTTTGAAACACCCAATACCGGAACGCCACCATAGGTTTCAAAATTAAAGCGTTCGAAATGTTCATCATTGATGTTGCGGCGTTTAACGATATCATAAACACTTTCGGCTAACTTCAGCACAACATTCCCGGTAAAGCCTTCACAAACCATTACATCCGATTTGTTTAAAAGAATATCGCGGCCTTCAATATTTCCGATGAAATTAATCTGGCTATTTTCTTTCAATAAAGGATAGGCAGCCTGTGCAAGAATGTTGCCTTTTCCTTCTTCTTCGCCCAGGTTTACAAGTCCGACTTTTGGTGAATCTATTTTCAGAATATGTTCGGCAAATAAGGAACCGAGCACTGCAAACTGGTTCAGGTTTTCTGGTTTGCAATCGGCATTCAAACCAACATCCACCAGTAATCCGAGTGAGCCATCTTCCCTGGGCATGTAAGCGCCAATGGTAGGCCTGATAACACCTTCGATGGTTTTGATACTGAACAGAGCGCCCACCATCATAGCGCCCGTATTACCGGCACTGATAAAACCATCAATTTTTCCGGAAGCCAGTAAATGAAACCCAACGGCAATGGATGACTGCTGTTTTTCTTTCAGGGCTTTGGTAGGATGCTCATGCATTTCGATCACCTGCGGGGCATGTACAATGCTGTATTTGCTTTTGTTCATGCTGTTCCCTTCGAGGTGCAGCTGGAGAAGGGGCTCATCGCCGATCAGAACAAGATGAACATCTTCAGTATTGTAGGCCATGAAGGCTGATGCGCCTTTCACTGCTTCCAATGGAGCAAAATCTCCGCCCATCATGTCGAGTCCGATCCTGATCATTGATCAAAGTTAAAATTAAAAATTCCAAAACCCAGATTGAAGTTATTCAATCCTTGATTTTGGAATCAAAAAAGTTTACGTTGAATTAATTATGCCTTCAAAGGAGCTTTTTCAGCTACCAGCTTTCCTTTGTAGTAAAGTTTTCCTTCACTAACGTGTGCACGATGACGTACATGTATTTCACCGGTAGTAGAATCTGTACTCAGCGTAGGTTCAGATGCTTTATAGTGTGTCCTTCTTTTGGCACTGCGTTGTTGTGAATGGCGCCTTTTGGGATTTGGCATGACTGTTTATTTTTAATTTTTATTTATTAATTGTTTTTAAATTTATCGAGCCCTTTCCAGATAGCATTGGCATTGTGTTCTGTTTGCCTTGCTTCCATTTCCTTTAATTTCTCGAGTACTTCATTGTTGCATTGCGGACCGCCCATCTCTTCTTTACTGCACATACGCTGCATGGGTATGCTCAGCATCACGAATTCATACATCCAATCGCCAACATTCAAATGACTTTCATTCCTGGATATGTAATAAACGTCGGGATCTTCTTCCTGTTCGTTCATTTCTTCGGGATTGTCAACCAGCTTCACAATCATTTTGAATTCATCCCAAAGATCCATTTTCAGTGGATTCCCACAACGATCGCAACTAACATCAGCTTTGCCGCCTACTTCAAATTTCAGCTGCATGAAACCGGTGTTCTTTTCGAGCGATAATTTCACGGTTGCATGTGCATTGGCGAAATCCTGGGCTCCTTTTTCTGCAAAGAACTTATCGTCTAACTCGTAATTGAACTGGTGAACTCCAGGCTTTAACCCAACAAAAGCAATCTCAAATGCCCGCCTGTTAGCCATTACGTTCAATTTAAAGGAGGGCAAAGGTAAGAGAATTTTACGAATAATCGGCAGTTAAAACCGGCTTTTATGTGTAAAACAGGTCAAATTTAGCTTCATTCCCTAATTTTAGGGTCATGAAGCCCCGGAAAAAGCTTATTCTGACACTGATTTTACTGGTTTTCTGCCTGTTGATTCGCTTTTATGCTTCGAATGAAACCAGGGTCGAAAATGGGTACAGCAACCGGATTTTCCCCAAGATTGGCGAGGGGCTCAGGCATATTTTCGGCAGTATTCCTCTCAGTGTAGGCGATTTTATATATGGAGGATTTGTACTATTTATTATCTGGAAGGTTTTTGGTTTTCTCATCGGATTGTTAAGAAAGCAGCGTCAATGGAAAGAAATCCGGAGTAAAGATAACCTGCTTTCATTGCTGCTTTTCTGTGCTGTTGTGTATTTGTATTTCAATATCGCCTGGGGGATTAATTATAACCGGAAAGGCATCGCCTGGCAGCTTGGATTAAAAATGGAAAAGTATGAAGTTGCCGAACTCAGGGAGATGAACTGTTTGCTGATTGATAAAGTGAATGAGTCGAAAAGAGCATTGATCCAATCAAAAGCAGTTTATCCCGATAACAAAGCGTTATTCAAAAGAGTAGAAAAGGCTTATACAAAACTCGGTAAAGAATATCCCTTCCTGGCTTGTGATCCGCCTTCACTGAAATCATCAATCTGGGGCTGGTTCGGCAATTATGCCGGATTCACCGGTTATTACAATCCATTTACCGGGGAAGCACAGGTGAATACAACTGTCCCGAAATTTCTACAACCCTACATAGCCTGTCATGAAGTAGCTCACCAGGTGGGATATGCGAAAGAGATGGAAGCAAATTTTGTTGGTTATCTCGCAGCAGCCAATGCTGATGATACATTGTTTCAGTATTCCTGCTACCTCGACCTTTTCATGTATACTAACCGTAACCTGTACCTGCAGGATAGCAATGCAGCTAAATTATACCGGAAAGACTTATCCCCAGCGGTTCTCAGCGATCTGAAAGAATGGATTGAGTTCAACAGAAAGCACCGCAGTTTTATTGAACCTGTTATCAGTTGGGCTTATGGAAAATATCTTCAGAGCAACCGCCAGCCACAGGGCATCCTGAGTTATGATGAAGTAACTGCGTTCTTACTGGCCTATTATAAAAAGTTTGGCAGGATTTAGGAACATCAGTAACAGAACATTTTTTTGTTATGACTGTTAAACGAAGCTTATGAAACAGGTTATCCGGCTTTTTATCTGCATTTTAATTCCAGTAGCAATTGGCGCAGTCAGTGGTTTTTTCACGAGTGCAGGTGTTCAGGGATGGTATAAGACATTGGTTAAACCATCTTTTAATCCACCGAACTGGTTATTTGCTCCTGTTTGGACAACCCTTTACATTATGATGGGAATTGCCTGTTACCTGGTTTGGAAATCAAGTAAAGCTGAATCGGAAAAAAGACAGGCGTTGACACTTTACGGGATACAGCTTGTATTGAATTTTTTCTGGTCTATTATCTTTTTTTATCTGGAGCAACCAGGTTGGGCATTTGTTGAAATTATCTTTCTCTGGATATTTATTCTGCTTACGATTCTTTCATTCAGAAAAATATCCATTGCGGCTGCATGGTTGCTCGTTCCCTATATCTGCTGGGTTAGCTTTGCTTCTTTGTTGAATTTTTATATCTGGAAACTGAATTAAGTTCAGATCAGAACTTGTTTTTCCACATCATGCTTTCTACAGGTCTGTTTGGCTGCCCACTGTATTTGGCATTTTTTTTCTGGTTGTATTTTACTTCAATTTCTCCTTCCACCGGGAAATAGATCAGTTGGCCAATAGGCATGCCGTGATAAACCCTTACCGGTTGTTTCACGGAAATCTCCAATGTCCAGTTACCGCAGAAACCTACATCACCTTTTCCGGCAGTAGCATGTATATCGATGCCCAATCTGCCCGTTGATGATTTCCCTTCCAGGAAAGGTACATGAGCATGAGTTTCAGTATACTCTTCTGTTACGCCGAGGTAAAGGATATTCGGCATAAGGAGAATGCCATCGTCTGGGATTTCAAAATGACGAATGGTATTGTGTTTTTTGGCATCCAGTTCTTCCTGCTCATAGGTGGCCAGGTATTTTCCCAGGTGAACATCATAGCTGTTACTGCCAAGGCATTCCCTTTTGTATGGTTCTATTTTGATGGTTCCCTTTTCAATTTCCTCGAGTATTCGTTTATCACTTAATATCATTGGTTAGTTTGTTATTCGTTAATTTGTAAAAATAAAATTTTCATTTTTGTAAATATTCATTTCAGTTTTTTTATGCCACTGGTTTATCAACAAAATATCAACGAGTCGACCCAGACTGGGCCTGTGGCATATTGCAGAGAAGGAAGATTTTTTTCTGAACCAGGTTCCGCTGCAGAAAGAAATCACACATCCGCACAAAAGACTGCAGCATCTGGCTGGACGGTTTTTATTGCGGGAATTGTTCACTGATTTTCCATTGGAGCTGATTCAGATTGCCGATACCCGTAAACCATTCCTGGCAGATGAAGCTTATCATTTTTCCATTTCACATTGTGATGACTATGCAGCAGCTATAGTAAGCAATGTAAACAGGGTAGGAGTGGATGTTGAACGTGTTTCGGAAAAAGTTCAGAAAATCAGTCACAAGTTTTTAACGGAAAAGGAAAAAGCGATGATTGAGCTTACTGCAACTGAATCTGGTTTAACAATCCTTCAATCTGTTGGTTTCGCCTGGAGTATTAAGGAAACGCTTTTTAAATGGTACAGCCTTGGAGGTGTAGATTTCAGGGAAAACCTGCTGATAGATCACTTGCAATTCAGTTCCAATGAATGCACGGCGCATTGCAGGGTAGCCTTCGACCAGGTTGCATCATTAAAAGTGCATGGCCTGATTTTCAATGACAATATACTAACGTGGACGGTTAGTTGATATATTATTTGGTTGCTACTAACCTGATTGCAACTTTCCAGTTATTGCCGCTGTATACTTTGTGTAATGATGAGAAATTGCCCATATTGATGGCAAAGGATAAATTCATCAAACTGTTGATAATAAGCAAGCGCTTTGCCGGTTGGTACATCCCCAAAAGTAGCAACCAGCTTTAAGAACCCCTGGTATTTTAGTGTGCTGTCTTCGTATATGCTTACCTGTAATTCATCGCCCGTGTTGATATTGTTTTGTTTCAGCACTGTTGCCGGAATGTTTGTCCAGATATTGCCATATTGAACATCCAGCACAGGAATAGAACCTTTGATGATGCCATTTTCTGACACTGCTTTCTGGTAAGGAATTTTTACAACGGTTGCCGGAAGTAACGGCCCTACTTTTTCAAAACTGATGATACCGGAAGCAAGGCGGGCTGCTGTATACGCATACACATCCCTTCCATGAAAAGTATAGGAATTTTCTGAGCCTCTTCTTCGGTTGATGCTTTCATCAATACGATGAATGGCTTCAATGCCCTGGGTTTCGGCAACCAGGGTAAGTGTGCCATTGTCGGGGGTAACGATATAGTGCCCCGATTTTGTTTTTAGCACAACCGATTGCCTGTTTGTTCCAACACCCGGATCAACTACTGAAACAAACACGGTCCCGGCAGGCCAATAAGGAATGGTTTGCTCGAGCCTGTATGCTGCTTCCCATACATTGTACGCCGGAATTTCATGGGTGAGATCGAATAGCTGCAAACTACTGTCTGTAGCAATGGCTACTCCTTTCATGGCTGCCACGGCTCCATCTTTCAACCCAAAGTCGGTTTGAAAAACAATGTTCTTTTGCTGAGCGGATAAATTGTTATTTCCTGCAATTGAAAATAAAAACAGCGTGAGTAATCTCCATAAAAAATTGTTCATCCCGTTTTGATTTTATTAAGAAGTTGTTTTTAATGGGTCCTGATTCAGCAGTAATGACATTTTATTGAAAAGCACCGGATAATGTTTCTTCAATAAAGCCGGGTTGCAGAAAAATAACTCTACAGAACCTGCCCAGAATGCTTTAAAATCAGACAGAGATGAAGATTTATATATCATTCCCCCTGCTGCTTTTTCTTTATCGAAAATACCGTTTGCTTCATGCTCATAAGCAAGAAAAGCGGTACTGATACCCGGGGCCGAAGACAATCCGCTCTCAAATTGCAGATGGTAAAATGCCAATGCGTATGCTTTCAACAGGCTATTTCTACCAGAATCGGGAGCATTGATTTCTTCCAGCAACAAAGGAATAGATACCCTGATAAAATATTCATTTGTAAGTTCATTTTGAACATTGTTCTGGTTATTAAAGGCCTGATCGTAAATATCAAATGAATCAAGGCCAGTAAACTTATATTCATCTAACCCAAAACTGAATAGTATGGCAGGAGCACTTATAAGCACCGGAATCTCTCTGTCTGTTGTTCCGGAATAGGACCTGAATATTTTACCTTTAATAAATTTATTCAGCCTGTCTGAAAATGTTTCCTGATCCTTTTTGTTCATCAACCCAAACCAGGTATAATAACGTTGAAGAATAGCCGCAATATTTTTATCGGAATAGTTTTTATCATATTCAATAAATTCCTGGTATCTCGGAATTTCTATCTGATCTTCAAAGTCAGGATCTATATCGCCGCCGTGAAGTGTAACATACCCTTTGTTTTTCCCATGAATAATTCTTACAAGCAACCAGATAATTCCGAGCAATACGAAAGTAGCCGGCAAGGCCCAGTCGGAATATTCCTCGCTTTTCTTTTTGAAATTTTCTTGTTCAGTTCTTTTGTTTTCAAGTTGCTTATGCCATTCAGCAGTATCCGTAACATTGCTCATCAAATCTTCCAGGTTGCCCAATTGTATTGTATCCTGTGGCATCTGTCATTAATTTTCGAGCAGGTTGTCATCTTCATTATCCTGCAATTGCATATCGATGGAGTCTTGTCCGGCAATACCTTCAATTGATCCCGAAATATGCAGCGAGTTCTGAATAATTAATTCGACCTGCTTTTCTTTTTTCTTCCAGTTCTTTTCGAAATCTTCTCTTTCTTTCTGCAACAAGGAACGAAGTTGCCTGAATCCATCCCTGATGGCATTCCAGTTGCCAACAAATTCATGACTGGTGAGGTAATTATAGAGCGCCACCATTTTCTCGCCTTTGTTTTCCTGGCTCTTGCGGGATTCACTTATTTTGAGAATGGCATTTCTGAGCACGGTTGCCAGACTTTTCACTTCTTTGAAACTGCAGATGTAAACCCCGTTTTTTTCTCCGAATTGCGTCATGTCTTTAGGCATGGCCTTGGTAACGATAACAGCTATGTCTGCTCCCTGGGAGAGCATATCTGTTTTTAATTTATCAATCCAGTCGGCGGTAAAATGTTCCGTGCGTTTGCTTTCATAAATGATCCTGCCGCATTCCTGTCCGTTGGCATTCCGTACGGTTTGTATACAGTCGGCACCACGAACCCCTTTGCCTACTTCTGCAATGATATCAAACGGAAAACTGGATTGGAGTAATTCTTCAAGAGCCTGTTCCTGCACTTCGCCCTGCAATTGCATAGAACCCTGTTCTGCTTTGCGTTTCATTTCGTCGACCAGTTTTTTCTGGTCTTCAAGTTGCTTCTCCAGTTCACGCATTTTAAGACTATGTTCATTTTCCTTCAATGCATTTTTTTCTGTTTCCTGCAATCTTATCTGTTCTGCTATTTGTTTACGTTCTTCCTGTAATTTTTTCTGCAGACTGATTTCCATTTCCGCTTCACGGTTCTTCAGTTGCTGTTCTTTCTGCAGGTATTCGAGTTCTTTCTGTCGGGCGGATTTTAATTTCTCTTCGTTATCGGCATTGTTTTGCTGCAACAGCTTTAGCTGGTTTTCAAAGTCGGCAGCAATACTTTTTCTCAGCTGGGTTTGCAGTTCAGTTTCGAGCCTTGTTTTTTCGGCCTGTAGTTTTTGAGCGAAAATTTCATTTTCATTTTTCTTTTTCTCCTCAAATAATTTCTGCTCAGCTTCCAGTCTTTTTTTGTCTTCCTCTATTCTCGAAAGTGATTCATTGAGTTTATCCTGGTATTGTTGTTGTATTTTTTTTTCGATGTCGGCCGAGAGTACATTTTCCACGTCGAAAATGGTTCCGCAGTTCGGGCACTTGATATCGTTGGTCATGAGCGATATTTTTTACAATATAACTAAAATTAAAAAAGCTTCCCGGGGTCACCGGAAAGCTTCGTGCGGCAAAGGAGATTCGAACTCCCACACCCTTTCGGGCGCTACCACCTCAAAGTAGTGCGTCTACCAATTTCGCCATCGCCGCAGGTAGAAAAATGATTCAACTATGCAACTCAATCATTTAACGGACTGCAAATGTAAAATTTCCACCTGAATATCTGAAATAATAATGCTTAAATATGAAGCTGGTTAACAATTAAAAAAAGTAAGAGAGAGAAAATAGTATAAGAAGGGTATAAAAATAAAATGCCCTGAATGAATCAGAGCATTTAAGTACTCGGGATGGGAGTTGAACCCACACTCGCATTGCTGCGAACAGGATTTTAAGTCCTGCGTGTCTACCAGTTCCACCACCCGAGTGTGGAACACTGAAAAAAAATCCCGAACTAAGTCGGGATTTTTTAGCTGAGCGGAAGACCGGGCTCGAACCGGCCACCCCGACCTTGGCAAGGTCGTGCTCTACCAAATGAGCTACTTCCGCAAGAGTGAATAAGAACTATTATTTTTTTTGGACTGCAAAAATAAGGGATGTTGTCCTAAAAAAACAAACTTTATTTGTATTTCGGATTGTACAAAGTATTCTCAGGAACCTGAACATCCGGTTTGCCTTTATAACGGTGTGCATAAAGGCTGTAACAGCCGCCCAATACAAAAGCTACGATAACGAATACCTGGCAAAACCAGATAAAACGGGAGGATGATACCCAGTTGTGACCGAAATCTTTGTGGGAATTGTCTATAACTTCCTGTTCCATAATGCGTTAATTTTCGTTGGCAAAAATAAGGCCTTCCGGTTAAAAAAAATTATTTCTGCTGAATAATTTCTGAAAAGGTTTTTTTCTTCCTGATATAATAATCTTTCACAATAGAGCCTTTGTACCAGCCATGACTGATGGGGGCTGTTTTCGCAGGCAGGCTCGATGTTCTGGGGCCGAAGATCAACCATTGCACATAACTGACATGGGATTTTATGATGGCAATAAAAAAACCAAGATCAGCAGAACCCAGCAATTCTTTCCAGGCGGCAATAGCATCTAAGGATAACCGGATCGGTATTTTCCAGATTGCGGTCGACAGGGGCAGGTTCTTGGTCAGCATTACCAGGTTGTTCCTGAAGTTGAGGTAAACTTTCCTGCTGTTACCTTTGGGCAAGGTTCCGCCACCAACATGATAAACAACTGAAGCAGGTTGCACATATACTTTATAACCCCATAACTGTAACCGCCAGCAGAAATCTATTTCTTCCTGGTGGGCAAAGAAATATTCATCCAGGCCTTTCATTTCATGATAGATAGCTGCTTTTACAAATAAAGCGGCGCCGCTGGCCCAGAAGCAGGGTATTGCATTGTTGTATTGCCCTTTGTCTTCTTCACAAGTGTCGAATATTCTTCCTCTCGTAAACGGATACCCGAAATTATCGATCCAGCCACCGGATGCACCTGCATATTCAAACAGGTTTTTCTGATGATAAGCGAGCAGTTTGGGTTGGCAGGCAGCAATCTGTTCATCTGATTCCATGAGCTCGATCACTGGTTCGATCCAACCCGGTGTTACTTCCACATCACTGTTCAGTAAAACATAATAATCACTCTGCACCTGTTTTAAGGCCGTATTGTATCCTTTGGCAAAGCCTTCGTTGGAATGATTTTTTATGATGCTTACCTGCGGAAAATATTCCTGCAGAAATGCAATTGAATCATCGGTTGAATTGTTATCGGCAACGATTATACGCTGATTGGGATAAGTGCCTGCCAATACTGATGGAAGGAATTTTTCAAGAAAGGCTCGGCCATTCCAGTTGAGGATCACCACAGCCACAAGGGGCATTTTTCCGTGCTGGTTGCTACGGGAATTATTTTCTGTGAAAGTGCCGGCTCTGTTCATGCAGCAGAAATGTTAAGGCCTGATTGCGTACAAACATAGTTTATTTATGATTACATATCCCGGTAGCTCCGCCGGATTCCTTATTTTTATAACATGTTTGCTCAATTACTTAACTGGAGGAGCGCTCTTGCACTGGTAGCGATTGCCATTGTAACGGTATCGATTTTCTATTCCAACTTCCTGGCAAAGAAAATTGCAGATGATGAAAAACAGAAAATTGAACAATGGTTACAGGCCGTTTCAGATATCAACAATCCATCTGTCACTTCAACGGATTTGGCCAGTAAAATTCTTACAGAGAATTCTGAAGGCATACCGATGATTACCGTAACAGAAACGGATAGTATACTGGATCATTATAATCTGGATACGGTTAAAATCCGCACCAATAAAAATTACCTGAAAGATAAACTGGAAGAATTCAAAACAGGATATGCGCCTATTGTATGGAAGAACCCATTAAATCCTTCACAGAATAACCTGGTTTATTATGGTGAATCAAATCTGCTGAAACAGATCAGGTATTTTCCGATTGTACAGTTATTGGTTGTGGCGTTATTTATCATCGTTACATTGGTAGCCATCGGTGCACGCAACAAAAGCACCCAGAACCAGGTATGGGCGGGCATGGCAAAAGAAACAGCCCACCAGTTGGGAACACCGATTTCATCTTTACAAGGTTGGGTAGAGATGTTGAAAGATCAGAGCGGTAGTGAAAAGATTGCTGTAGAAATGAGTAAGGATGTAGAAAGACTTAAATTGGTAAGCGATCGTTTTGGAAAAATCGGCAGTACACCACAACTCGAAGAAGTGAATATTGTGAAGCAGGTTGAGAACATGGTATCCTATATCAAACGTCGGTCAACAGATAAAGTTTCTTTTTCTATTAATAGTCAGGGTGAAGAAGAAATCATTGGTATGATCAATGCTCCTTTGTTTGATTGGGTAATTGAAAATCTTCTGAAGAATGCACTGGATGCGATGGATGGCCATGGAAGTATTGCTGTTCAGATCAGGAATGAAGCGGCGCAGGTGATCATTGATGTTTCAGATACAGGTAAAGGGATCAGCAAAAAAAATATTCCGAATGTTTTTAAACCTGGTTTCACTACAAAGAAAAGAGGGTGGGGACTTGGTTTATCACTTTCTAAAAGAATCATAGAACAATATCACCGCGGAGAATTATTTGTAAAACAGAGTGAGGTTGGGAAAGGAACGACTTTCAGGATTTTGTTGAAAAAGTGAAAAGTGAAAAGTAAAAAGTTGAAAGTAAAAAGTTGAAAGTGAAAAGTAAAAAGTAGAAAGTTAAAGAGTAAAGCAATCTGCCAGTAGCTGAAAATTATTTGCAGTCAGTAAAAATTCCAATCAAAAGCTCAAAAGAATCAACCAGGAACCAGCAACTCAATATTTAGTATAGTTAAGAAAAAAGTCCACTTAACAGCTTAATTGAATTCTGCCAGAAACCAGCAACTGTCTAATTAAAACCTCAGCCAAAATTCCACCCAACACCTCAAAAGAACCCCTACATTTCCCCCATCACATACATATCTCCTTTGGGAGTAGGATTTCCACCGCTTGATTCGAGGGTGATGGCAAAAGCCTGAACTTTTACATTGCTGAAAACTTTCATTTTCTGTATGCGGTATTGATCTCCTTTTTTATTGCTGATGATGAGACCTCCATCTACAGGTTTGCCATCAACGATTCCCCAAAGCTGGTATTGTTTTCCTTCAGGAGCTTCAGGAAGATTACTGGGATCGATGTATACCTCACCGGTATTTTTCATCCAGAATATTTTCGCAGCTGCATCAGGTGCTGCAGGCAAACCATGCAATGCAACAGGCTCACTGTATTTGCTTTGAACGATTGACAAATCATTCTTCATTTCATCGTACACTCTTTGCTGCGTGAGCAATTGTTCTTCGGAACGTAACCTGTTTTTTTCTGAAACCTGGTATTTATTGTAATAGTTTAAGTTCAGAATAGCACTGCCGATCAATAATAAAACAGAAGCTGCAGCAACATATTTCCATGCAGCTGAAATGCCGATAACTTTTCCGGTAGATGTTGATTCAGTATTTGAATTGGTTCTCTGTTGGGGAGATACAGAACCCAATATTTTATTTTTCAATTGAGTACCCGGTTCAATCGCATTGGCAAAGGCATATTTTTCCAGGCTGACTTCAATGGCGTTTAATTCAGATCTTATTTCAGGATATTGCAACAGCATCTCCTGTACCTCGGCAGTTTCCTGCTGGGTAGTCATGCCCAGAACATAAAGTTCAAGCATTCCGGATGATATGTATTGCTGTGTATCCACTATTTAATTTTCCAATAATTTTCTTAATTCAAGTATAGCCGACCGCATCCTGGTTTTCACAGTTCCCAACGGAATCCCTAATTCTTTAGAAATTTCATCCTGCGTGTATCCTGCGAAATAGGCAAGATCAATGATGCTGCGTTGTTCAGGTTTCAGATTCGATACTTGTTTGCGTAAGCCCAGGGTATCGAATTTGTCGGAGCCGGTGTTTTTGTCATGATAATTAACTACGGAATTTTCATCTTTTGAGATTTTCTGCTGTTTCCTGAATCCCTTACTGCGCAGTGTATCAATGGTTAAATTCCTTGTAATATTGATCATCCAGGTAAATAGCCGGCCTTTGCCGCTATCATATTGAGCAAAATTATTCCATATTTTAAGGAAGGCTTCCTGCAGAATGTCTTCTGATAACTGAAGATCATCTACCATCCTGCTGATTACAGCATTGAGTGCCCCTGCATAATTATCATACAGGTAAGAAAAAGCATACTGATCCTTTGCTTTCAACAGCATGATCAGTTCTTCTTCACTATATTTTTTTTGTTCACTCAAAATGTAAGGATGTAATTATTGTCGAAAATAGGGCATTTTTGCTGAAACTTTTCATACCGTATTGATTCATTCATGTATCAGAAAATTATTCCCGTTCTTCCTGCCATCAGTTTAACGAAAACAGCACAGTTTTACCGTGATAAACTGGGGTTTACTGTTCAGCATTATGGTGCAAGGATAGTTGTGATAAAAAACAATATTGAACTTTCTTTCACTGAACAGGTTACTAAATCGGCTATGCCTTTGAGTGAGTTCCAGATTTATGTTACGAATGTGGAAGATCTTTATTCCTTGTATTGCGGAATGGATATTGTGTTGCCAGGCGGACAAATGAAAAGCGTCGGATCAATGCCGAAAGGAATTTACCGTGATCGATAACAACGGGCACCGCCTTCGTTTTTTACAGGGAGCCTGACGATTCTATTTTTTTTACTTCATACAATCCGCTGAAGAGATACCATTTACCGGTTGCCGGTTCGATGCATTTATACCTTGTTCTTATCTTTTCCTGTTTCCTGAAAATTCTTCCTCCTTTGATCATAAAATAATCGCCGGTGGCGAGTTGCTCAACAGCGAATACGCCTTCTTTCTTTTTATCGTAATTGCGCAGAACCCTCAGCAGGTTTTCATCGCCGCAACTGCTGGCAGCAGGATTCTGCATGGTTTTTAGTAATGCAGCCTGAACATCCTCCGGGAAGATTTTTTTTGTGAGAAACTGAGCCAGTATTTTACTGAATTCTTTTTTCCATTCCTGTCCGTGTGCCATCACCCGGTGACCAAATCTTTCATAAGTAAAGAGATGTGCCAGTTCATGCAATAAAGTTATGAGGAAACTGTATGGGATTGAGATTGCCATTGACGCTGATGCGGTGTGATTTCCCATCGTGGGCATGCCGGTAGTCGCCCAATATGCTTTGTCGTTGACGGGTAACCGTTAGGTGTACCTTATATTGCTGAAGATAATGATACACATCCTCGAAACTTCCTTCCGGTAAAAAATCCTGCAGTTGCAGCAGTGGTACTTCCTGTTTAGGCATTCTTTTTACTGTTCATATTCATCATAATCTTCACTTCTGCTGCGAGGTAAAACAGGTAAAGGAAAAGTGAAATGAAAACTCCTTTTTTATTGAACCCTTCACCGCTTGTATATACATAAATAAATACTGCTGCTACACAGAGCAACATTTTCAGCATCATGCCGGTCATTACACTCCGGACAAATACATGTGGATTGCTGTGTTTCATGCCCCTGGTTTGGATGAAAAAAGAGAAAATGCTGATCAGCAGGAAAAGTATATTGGCGCCAAGGATGACGCTGCTGTCGATATTATATGTTTCGAGTTTTTTTCCGAATACCAGCACCAGTGCATTCACCATGATGAATAAAATAACAATGGGGAGTAAACGCTTCAATGAGAATGACATGAATTTTTATTTTTTGTTGCCGGTATCCCGAACAATTTTTACAATAACCACAATAATAAACAGCAAAGGTAAAACCCATACGGCAACCGGCATTTTAAATTTCAACCATTCATCCAGTTTAAGTCCGGCAAATAAAAAAAGGCCGATGCCCACCAGGAACTGGGTGGCAAGGCCTGCATATCTCCATAATAAGTTATTGTTGTTTTTATTCATTGACCGCTGTTGCCAACTCGGAACTGGTATTCAGTTCAACGATATTGGCGCCCATATGGCATTGCCCGTTAAAGCTAACCGTTGATTCAATCTGTAATTTAGCTGCATGGATATCGCCTTCAACCACTGCCTTTCCATGAAGATGAAGCAGCCCGTTCATGCGGATTTTTCCATGCACTGTTCCCAGGATATCAGCCGTGTTACCGGTGATATCACCTTCCACAACCCCATCAGGGCCGATCAGGATTTTTGATTTGCAGGATAGATTCCCTTTGATGATGCCATCCACCCGGATATCGCCGATACTCTCAATATTTCCGGTTATGACTGCACCTGCACCTATGATACTATTAGAACCAGGGGGTGTTTCAGTAGAGGTAGATCTGGATTTTGAAGTAAACATAGAACATAGTTTTGGGGTTAAAAATGGTGTTTTCCCGTCTATAGATTCTATTTACAACGTTTTTCCCGCCTTTTTATTCTTAATCGTCGATATTTTCGAGTTTTGGCATGGCCAGATTATTCGTGTCCCGCTTTATTACATTGCCTTTCAGCACTTTCTGTAAATCTTCAAAATACCGCTGCTGGTGCTGTAAAGCCTGCTCCATGGAATCGGTTCGGATCTTCAGATTGCGATATTCTTTAATCTGTTTAACATTTCCATAGCCTACACCCGGTAGATAATATTTGAGTGGGAGTGAAAATAATCAGTGAAACGGTCAATGCTACCAGCAATACAAATAAAGTACTCATTACGATGTATACGCTTAAACGGGTCAGTTTGAATTTGACCACTTCCTCATAAGTATCTTCATTCATCACTACCAGTCGGTAATGGTTCCTTAACCTTTTCAGCCGGTTGGTAGTGTCGGTTTTTGCCATATGCGCATTTTCTCGTTTAAAAGTACGAAACTCAGGTTATCTGTACAATTTATTCATGCTGAGGTCAATCGTTTATTCACAAGTGAATATGATTTGTGTAGAAATTCCGTTAAAGTTAAAAGGGCCATAGTAATTTTGATGGCCGGCAAGCAAAAAAAGCCGATATTTAACCGTATTATATAACTAATATTATTCATGAAAGGAAGAACGATTTGCTTCACAGCGTTTTCCGTATTGCTTTGTCTGATATCCTTCCCTGTGTTTGCCCAGCCGACCTGGACTATAGAACCATTTGGAAAAGAAAAAAAGCCCGAAAAATACGAGGAGAAAAAACTGGGTTCCGAAAAAACAGCTGATAAAAAATTCACTCCCCTTCGCAGAATCGTCAGCAATAATATCACGCATTATAATTATTATTTCAACGCCAATAACAAACTGAATACAGTGCTGGAAAGGGCTAAGATTGCCCAGAAAGACGACTATTCGAAGCTGCTTGATTTTTATCCATATTCATTAGACAATACCGCTTCGCAAAGTACCGAACTCGATTCCATCATTTATAAATCAACAGCGGGTATCTTATTGCATGACCTCAGAAGTGACTGGGTGGACAATATGTATATGCTCATTGGTAAGGCCTATTTCTTCAGGAAACAGTTTGATTCAGCAGCCCTTACTTTCCAGTTCATCAATTACAATCTTTTTCCACGTAAAAAGAACGAGGATGATAACCGTGTGGTTGGTGGCACCAGTGCCGGTTCTGCCGGTGTGCTTTCCATTGCCGATAAGGAGAAAAGAAATGTGGTACAGAAGATACTAACGTTGCCGCCTAGCAGAAATGATGCATTGGTATGGCTGGCCCGTACATATACCGAAACCGATCAGTTCGGCGATGCTGCTGGTATGATCAACATCCTGCAAAACGATCCCAATCTTCCCAAAAGACTTCGCAACGATCTTGATGAGGTAACCGCTTATTGGTACTTCAAACAAAAGACTTTCGATAGTGCTGCTGTTTACCTCGAAAAAGGAATCAGTAATGCTGATAATAAAACCGATAAATCCAGGTGGCAGTACCTGCTGGGGCAATTGTATGAAATGTCGGGCCAGTTTGATAAGGCCTCCGATTACTATGCCAAAGCTGCGAAACATACGGTGGATCCGGTGCTCGACATATATGCACACCTGAATGATGCCAAGATGATGCGCAACAGTGGTAATGAGAAAGAACTGGATAACAGTATTTCCAGTTTGCTTAAAATGGCTAAGAAAGATAAATATGAATCCTACCGGGATATTATATACCATAGCGCCGGCATGCTCAGCCTCAGGAAACCGGATACAACCAATGGCGTTGTTTATTTCGGCAAGAGTTTAAAGTATAATGAGAGCAATGCTGCTTTTAAAAACAAAGCGCATCTTGAACTGGGTAAAATCGCCTATGTTCAGAAACAATATAAAAAAGCAGCGGATCATTACGATAGTCTTGATGTAACAGAACCTTCCATGTCTGCTGATTCTGCGGATATCGCTGACCGTAAGGCAAGTTTACGAAAAGTAGTAGCCCAGCTAGACATCATAGAAAAAGAAGACAGCGTGCAGATGATAGCCGCTATGCCCGCAGCTGAAAGAGATGCCTTCATCAAAAAACTGGCTAAAGAAATACCGCAAAGAAAAAGGATTGAAAGAGGAAGACGCTTTTGCAGGCAATACCATCATAACCGACTTTGGCAATAGCAAAGGAAAAGACAATGAACCTACTGATCTGTTTGAATCAAGCAGTAAAGGGGAGTGGTATTTTTACAATGCTTCAATGAAGTCAAAAGGGTTTTAATGAATTCAAAGCCAAGTGGGGCAAAAGAGACAATGTCGATAACTGGAGGCGCAAATCTGCTATGGATGCCGGCAAAAACCTCAATACAAATATTGATATCGATGCACCACAAACTTCCGACCCACTCAGTGGCGATCCGGGAAATGGAAAGCCGGTAGAATACAGCTATGATGCCCTGATGGGAGACATTCCGCTTACTCCGGAAAAAGTAGACAGCAGCAATAGCCGCATTGCCAAAGCATTGATCGAACTGGCCAAGCTGTTTGAATTTGATCTGCAGGATTATCAGCAGGCGATTTATACTTACGATATTTACCTGCAGCGTTTCCCCGATAAACTGGCCGATGGTGAAATTTATTTAGGTCTGTATCATTGCTATACCAAATTGGGTGATGCAACCAAAGCAGCTTATTACAAAAATCTGCTGGATACGAAATTTGCCAACAGCAGCTTTGCCAATATGATCAACAATCCTGCGGCATTGCAACCGGAAAAGAAAAACCCGGAAACAACGAAAAAATACGAAGACATCTACAATATGTTTATTGAAGGCAATTTTGCATCAGCTATTGCTGAAAAGAAAATTGCTGATAGTATTTACGGCAATCATTACTGGTCACCTCAGTTGCTCTTCATTGAAGCTACATATTATATCAAAGAAAGACAGGATAGTGTAGCCATTACCGTGCTGAACAATATTATTTCATTATATCCTGAATCTCCTCTAAAAGATAAAGCACAAACATTGATTGAAGTGCTGGGAAGAAGAACAGAAATAGAAACATATCTGACCAATCTTGAAGTGACCAGGTTGCCTGAAGATGATAAAATTATCGTTTCCGATGATAAGCCGGCAGAGGTTGTGAAACCTGTTGTAACAGCACCGGTAGTGAAAAGGATTGAGCCGGTGAGAAATGTGCCTGTTCAGAAAGACAGTGCAATCGTGCTGCCGCCATCCATGGTGAGCGGTGTTTTCAAATGGCAGCCAATGAAAGCGCATCATGTTATTATGATCCTCGATAAAGTAGATGGCGTTTATGTAAACGAAGCGAGAAATGCCTTCAATCGTTTTAATAAAGAGAAGCGTTTTACCAAAGTTGTGATCAATAAAGATGCACTCGATGCACAGAAATCATTGCTGGTATTCGTTTCATTTGAAAGCGCAGAAGAAGCAGTTGCTTATTACGATAAAGTGAAAAAAGCCGCACCTTCAGAAGTCTCGTGGTTGCCTGCTTCCAAATATTCATTCCTGGTGATTTCGGAAGAGAACCTTCAGTTGTTGAAAACCAACAAAGACATCCCGACTTATAAAATACTTTTAAACAACCAGTACCCTGGTAAATTCTAGTCAGCAAAAAATCGTACAATCTTTTTGTATAAACAGTAAAATTCTATGACACGTTCGGTAAGGATATTATGGCGTATTTTTTTCATTGGGTTTGCATTGGTTTTATTAATCCTCATTGCGGCCAATTTCGGTGTTTTTGGTAAAATGCCGTCGGTACAGGAATTACAAAATCCCGAAGCCGACCTGGCCAGTGAAATCATCAGCGCCGATGGTAAACTCATGGGAAAATATTATGCAGAAAACAGAAGCGAAGTAAAATATCATGAAATTTCTCCCAATGTAATTCATGCACTCATTGCAACCGAAGACGAAAGGTTTTATGATCATTCAGGTATCGATGCGCAGGCATTGGCAAGGGTAGCATTCACCGCTGGTACACAGGGTGGTGGTAGTACGATCACACAACAGCTGGCGAAAATGATGCTTGGCCAGGGAAAAGGAAATCTACTTAAAAGAGGTATTGATAAAATGAAGGAATGGATTGTAGCGGTTAAGCTTGAACGCAATTTTACCAAAGAAGAAATTATCACACTTATACCTTAACCGTGCTCCCTGGGGAAATGTATATGGATATCAGAAATGCATCCCGTACTTATTTTCAGAAAGAACCAATCGATCTGAAAGTAGAAGAAGCAGCTGTGTTAATCGGAATGCTGAAAGGATTTATCTATGAACCGATCCGTCATCCGAAAACTTCTCTTATCAGGAGAAATGTAGTGATCAACCAGATGGTAGTGGCACAACAGAAATTTCTTAACTGAAGCTGAAGCCGAGAAACTTAAATCAAAACCGCTTATTACCAATTATAAGAAGATCGATGAAAATGTTGGTATTGCACCATACTATCGTTCTGTATTGATTAATGTGTTGAAAGACTGGTGCAATAAAAATAAAAATCCAAAAACAGGCGAGCCTTATAATTTATTCAGAGATGGATTGAAGATTTATACAACCATCGATTCACGCATGCAGGCTTATGCCGAAAAAGCAGTGGAAGAACACATGCCGGTGATTCAAAAAAAGCTTGACTATTATTTTAAACTACGTGGTAGATAAACTCTGGAAAGGTCATGATAATGTGATTGAATCGGCGATGAAATTCACCGAACGCTGGAAAACACTGGAGGAAGAAGGAATGAAACCGGAAGACATAAAGAAAACCTTTTTTGTTCCTGTTAAAATGAAAGTGTTCAGCTGGTGGGGAAATGATAAGCATGAGAAGGATACAGTGATGACGCCGTTTGATTCGATCAAGTATCATAAGCAATTGCTGCAGACATCTTTTGCTGCAATGGATCCAAGAACAGGGGAGATCAAATGCTGGGTAGGAGGGATTAATTATAAGTGGTTCAAATTTGATCACGTTACTGCCACGCAGGCAGGTAGGTTCTACATTCAAACCATTGTTGTATACATTAGCGGTTACGGATGCTGGTTATACACCGCAGACTTATATTTCAGGTGGTCCCTTAACACTGGGTGGAAAAACCATCAGCACTGGCGGTGGCACGATGGCTTATTGCCTGGCTAAATCACTCAATGGTGCAGCCTGGCACCTGATGGCTGTGATTGGCGTTAAACGAACCATTGAATTTGCTCAACAATGCGGTATCATCAGCAAGCTTCCACCTTATCCATCCATTGCATTGGGTGCTGCTGAAATTCCTATGCTGGAAATGCTGCAGTCTTACACCATGTTCCCCAACAAAGGATACAACACACCACCTGTTTATTTAACCCGTATTGAAGACAAGAACGGAAACCTGTTACATGAATTCCCGGTTTCACAAAGCAAACAGCTGATTGGTGAAGCCGATGCCTATACCATGGTTAAACTGATGCAGGGTGTGGTTGAATTCGGAACGGCCCGCAGGCTTAACAGCTATACAATACCGGTTAAGAAAGCAGGAAAAACAGGAACAACAAATGGCAATACCGATGGTTGGTTCATAGGTTATACGCCTGAATTATTGGCTGGTACCTGGGTAGGCTGTGAAGATCCATTCATTCCGATTTATGCGAACAATAGTGGTGGTGCTGAGATGTCGGCCCCGAAATGGGGAAGTTTTATGGCAAAAGTGTATGCCGATAAAAAACTGAATTACGGTAAGATCAAAGAATTTGAACAACCGTCTGAATTAAAGAACGATCCTATTTATGCAGAATCGAACTTTGCCAACATCGCCAACAGTGGTGATAGCCTGGATGAAAATATTGGCAATGGTGCCGATGATTTCCTCCCTGGAGATCCTTCCTCAAATGATATGCTGGATGGCTTTACAGATGATAAGCAGAAAAAAAATCAACCCGATACGAACAAAAAACCAAAAGCTGTTCTGGCGCCTGCTAAAACAACTGATCCTCAGAAACCGAAACCCAGATCAACTTCAGAATATTAATAGAAAGTGGCGAAAGCCACTTTTTTTATGTCTTCACATTTCCTGCTGATAAACCGGCATGATGTTTTTATAAGTATACCTGCAGAAATAATTTCTTTCAATTGCAAATCCGGCATTGAATGTAAATCGTATATGAACTGACAAATATTTTTAACCATTTTAAAAACAATTTATGAATAAGATCAAGAATCTTTTCCTTACAGGATTAATCGCATTGGTTTCACAGGCATCATTTGCCCAGGCAGAAAAAACAGTACAGGTTGGTGGTGCAGCCATGTATCCCTCTAAAAACATTGTTCAGAATGCTGTGAACAGTAAAGACCATACTACACTGGTTGCTGCAGTAAAAGCTGCCGGACTGGTAGAAACACTGCAAAGCGCTGGTCCGTTTACCGTATTCGCACCAACCAATGCAGCATTCGACTTATTACCTAAAGGCACCGTTGATAACCTGTTAAAACCCGAAAGCAAAACCACCCTTACCAACATTCTCACCTACCATGTAGTAGCCGGCAAAATCAGCGCTGCAGAATTAGTGAAAATGATTAAAGAAGGAAATGGTACTGCTTCATTAAAAACAGTGGCAGGTGGTACACTCACTGCCAGTATGAAAGGAAACAAAGTTGTACTGAAAGATGAAAGTGGTGGTACTTCAACTGTTACTATTAAAGATGTAAATCAGAGTAATGGCGTGATCCATGTAGTTGATCATGTATTGTTACCTAAAATGTAGTTCGTACGGTTGATTGCAAAAAAAAGGATTCTCTTTCAATAGAGAATCCTTTTTCATTTTTAGTTATAAAAAATATTTATTTAGGAATACTTCCCAGCGTTTCTCCGTTACTGTTAGAGATGGTGATATTGCCATCCAGACTTTCCTGTGTACCGATATACACTACTCTTTTACTTCTTTTGTTAGAGATACCTACACGGCCACCCGCTTCTGGTGTAGAAAAGCAGAATGGTTTCCTGGTTGTTGTTAAGCAACGCAAGGTATCCACCTCCGCCTTCTGTATAAGTGAACCAGGCCAGCTTGTCTCCGTATTTATCATTGATTCTCATGTAGCCGCTCTGTCCGTCGGTAACACCATATTCAACAATTTCTTTGGATGATTCATTGCACAATGCCATGTATCCACCACCACCTGCAGTACGGGTTACTTTAAAAAGCAGGTCGCCATCATTGTCGAAAGTATTGATACCACCTGCTCCACCATCTGATGTAATCAGGCTTACCAGCTTTTTACCACCAGAAGAATAAGTAGTGAGTGATCCGTTCCCTTTGTCTTTGCCAAGTGTTGCAATCGTGGTGCCGTAATCGTCAATTACCTGGAATGATTTCGCCTGGATAACATCGGGAACTGCATCTTTTTTTCCGGAAGACATCAGTACTGCAGATAAACCGCCGAGGCTTATCAGCACAAAAAACATCCGGTATAGCATGAGGTTTTTTTCAAGTTTTGCCACACGCATTTCCAATTGATTCATAAAATAAAATTTAATAAGTTAATAATGGCGGAAGTCCGCAATAGTCAGCCGGAACAAATTATAAATCAATTTACACATTTGCAATACCCGCTGTTGGGTATCCTTTGATTAGGGAATAGATTTTTGAATCCTTGAAAACCCCTTTGCTGTAGTAATTCTCTTTAAAATATCCTTCAACTATAAAACCACAACTTTCGAGCAACCTGCCCGAAGCAACGTTCTCGGGGTCAATATTGGCTTCAATGCTGTGTATAGCAGTATCATTAAAAGCATATTTGATTACTTCCTTCAGCGCTTCCTTCATAATGCCCCGGTTCCAGTAGCCTGGATGAAGCATATAGCCGATCTCAGCCCTGAAATGTTCTTTCATAAACCGCCAGTAACCGATGGTTCCGATCAGGGTTTCCGGACTTTCTTTAAGTGCAATCGCCCAGATTACTCGCATCATTGTTTGCCACATTTTTCAGCAATAAGGCGACATGTTCTTCTGATTCCTGGATGGTTTTAAAGGGCTCCCGACCAAAATAGGTAAACAACTCGGGCATGGTTCTGATCTGAAACAAAGTTGCCGCATCAGTCATGGAAATCGACCTCAGCAACAGACGTTCCGTCGTTCTTTCGGGGAAAGGAGAAAAGCTGATCTCAAGCATGTTGAAATAATTTATAGTAATGCAGGTAAATTTTTATTGTGTTTTTAAACCCAGGATCTTAAGGCTGCAGGGTTTGCCATCGAGAATGGCGATGTCTTTCAGATTGGCCCATTCTTCAAAGCCAAGTTTTTCAAAAAGACTGATGCTGGCTTTGTTCTGAGCGAAAATAAAACCAAGCAAGGTATGAATGCCAAGCCCGGGACATTGGCTGATGGCATATTGTAACATTTTTTTTCCCAAGCCTTTACCCCTCGATGTTTCATCGAGATAGATACTGATTTCCGCAGTGCCATTATAAGCCGGTCTGCCATAAAAATCCTGGTAACTTACCCATCCCAGCATCTTACCCTTTTCATCTTCGCAAACCCATAATGGCCTGGTGTCGGGATTGTGCGCATGAAACCAGTTGATGCGACTTTCGGTAGTAACAGGGTGTTGTATCAGCAGTAACCAATCTACCGGCAATGGTAGTATTGTAAATCGCAACAATTTGCGGGAGATCACTCATCAGGGCATCACGAAAACGCATGTTATTTTGTTTACTGCAAATTAATCATTGCAGTGTGATTCAATAGGAATAAGCAAAAAAAAATCCCGCCGGTAAAGCGGGATGATGATTTATAAGGTTGAATCGTTTAAGCAACAGCTTTGTTCACCAGTGCAGCAGCTTCGCTCAGGAGAATGGCGCTCTGTACTTTTAATCCGCTTTCATCGATCAGTTTTTTTGCTACATCTGCATTGGTACCCTGGAGCCTTACAATGATCGGTATTTCAATGTTGCCGATGCTCTGGTAAGCATCAATAACGCCCTGGGCTACACGATCACATCGAACGATACCGCCAAAAATATTGATGAGGATGGCTTTTACTTTCGGGTCTTTCAGAATGATCCTGAATCCGGCTTCAACGGTTTGTGCATTGGCTGTTCCACCTACATCGAGGAAGTTAGCCGGATCACCACCACTGAGTTTGATCATGTCCATGGTTGCCATCGCTAGTCCGGCACCATTTACCATGCAACCCACATTGCCATCCAGTTTTACAAAGTTCAGGTTGTATTTACCTGCTTCAACTTCAGTAGGATCTTCTTCAGAAAGGTCTCTCAATGCTGCAACTTCTGCATGACGCATCAGGGCATTGTCATCCACATTCATTTTACAATCTACTGCAATGATTTTTTCATCACTGGTTTTGAAAAGCGGGTTGATTTCGAGCATACCGCAATCCAGCTCTACATAAGCATTGTAAAGATTGGTTACAAATTTTACGCAATTTTTAAAAGCCTCTCCACTTAACCCAAGGTTGAAAGCAATTTTTCTTGCCTGAAATCCCTGGAGCAATCCGCCTGGGTGTACATATTCTTTGAAGATTTTTTCAGGAGTATCATGCGCTACGTCTTCGATGTTCATACCACCTTCAGTGCTGTACATAACTACATTCTGGCAACTGCTTCGATCGAGGAGGATGGCCAGGTAGAATTCTTTTACAGGATTCGGACCATCATAATAAACATCCTGAGCAACGAGTACTTTATTTACAAGTTTTCCTTCCGGACCGGTTTGAATAGTTACCAGTGTTCCACCGAGGATATTTCTGGCGATGTTTACTACATCTTCTGCATTTTTTCCAACTGCAACACCACGTTGTTCAGTGCCTTTGATTTTTCCTTTACCACGTCCGCCTGCATGAATCTGAGCTTTCACAACAGCGAATTTACTGCCGTATTGTGTGTGGATCTGGCGGTAAGCTTCTTCAGCCTCAGTAGGTGTACTGCAGGCAATTCCTTCCTGTACGGGAACATTGAATTTTTTTAATAATTGTTTGGCCTGGTATTCGTGAAGGTTCATATGGAAAAATTTTGGCGAAGATAATGAAAAGGCAAATGCGAAAATGAAGGAAAACGGTTGAATTTGATAGTGCAGACCAGCGCTTATTTATCAGATTGCTAACACATTCTTACATAAATTTGTGCTTTATTTATTCAAAAATCAAGGGGTAACTGCTGCCGGCCGAAGTTAAGGGCTATATGAAGAAAATCGTTTTTACAATATTGTTATCCGCTTTTATCACTGGTTTGTATGCACAGGTGCCCGGTCGTAAGAAAAAGCCTGTGACGCTGGATGAAGTGACAACTCAGGGTAATCAGACAAGTGATGTGCAGGATGCAAATGCCCAGAGAAGCAACGGTCCCCGTAAAGACAGTCTTGGATTTGAGCACCGCGACGACCGTAAGGATTCTATCAGCATCAGCTACCGTTTTCTCGATTCCATCAAAAGAAACTACATCGATTCATCGGTGAATGATTTTCGACCGGTATTTTTCAGTGCCTTCTTCCTACCAGTATCTGGGTAACAATGGAGCTGCTGCATTTTCACTGATTTTTCAACCCAATACCAAAGCAGGCTGGGATGCCGGGTTTCATGCATTTGATATTTACCGGTTTACATTGGAAGGGACTAAGTTTTACAAAACCAGCCGGCCATTTTCGATGCTCAGTTACCAGCTGGCATCCGGAAAAGAACAGATGCTGAAAGCCGGGCACACACAGAATCCCAAGCCCAACCTCAATGTAGGATTCGATTACAGGCTGATCAGTGCTCCCGGATTTTTCATCACACAGAACACCAACCACAATGCCTTCAGGTTATTTGGGAATTACCAGGGCAAAAGAAAAAGATACAATTCATACCTTGTTTTACTGGGGAATAATATAAGGGCTTCCGAAAACGGGGGCATTCAGAATGATACATTCCTACAGGATCCCAACCGGAAAGATCGTTTCAGCGTTCCCGTTAACCTGGGGCGTTCGGCTGAATTCAGGCAGAATCCTTTTGTAACCAAAGTTCAAACAGGCAATACCTACAAGGATTTCAGCTTTTTCTTCCGTCAGAGTTATGACATCGGGAAGCGGGATTCAATTGCCATCAACGATTCTACTACAGAGTATCTGTTTTATCCGAAGTTGAGGATACAGCATAGTTTTACGAGTACGACTAACCGTTATCGTTTCGGTGATATTGCAGCGGATTCCATTTTATACCAAAGCTGGTATAACATCACCCTCAGAGATTCTACCGATACTTTTTCGCTGGAAGAAAAATGGCAGACGATTGTAAATGATTTTTCACTCATCCAGTTTCCCGACACAAAAAACACTTCACAGTTTTTCCTGGCCGGCGTTTCTCTTCAACAGATGAAAGCAACCCTCGATTCGGGCACGAAAAGATTTTATAATATTTTCCTTCATGGTGAATACAGGAACAGAACCCGCAATAAAAAATGGGATGTATTACTGAAAGGAGAATTTTATGCCAACGGATTGAATGCAGGAGATTATAGTGTGTATGCTTCACTCGATCGGTACTTCAACAAACGATGGGGCAATGTGAGTTTGTTTTTCACCAATGTGAACAGAACGCCGTCTTTTATTTTTGATAACCGTTCTTCATTCAGCTTAAGCAATAACATTGGTTTTAATAAAGAGAACATTACTTCTTTTGGTGCACAGGCCAATAATCCTTTCATAACATTGGGATTCAGGAATCACCTGATCACCAATTATACTTATTTCAAAAGTTATTACGAAGCAACGCAAAGCAGTAAAATAACCAATGTGCTGCAACTGTTCGCTTCTAAAAAAATAAAGATTGCTAAAAAATGGTTCTGGTATGCAGATGGCATCATTCAGCAAACAGATGGAGCCTCACCTGTTAAAGTGCCTTTCCTGTTTACAAGAAACCGGCTTGCACTGGAAGGGAAATTTTTCAAAAATCTACTCCTGAGTACAGGTCTGGAAGTACGCTATTATACAGCGTATAAAGCCAATAATTATTCTCCTTTGCTGGGCCAGTTTACAGTTCAGGATACAGTGACGATTAAAAACCTTCCCGATATAGCAGCCTTTCTGCATTTCAGAATCAAAGGATTTACAGGATATTTCCGGGCTGAAAACCTCAATACAGCCAGTTTAAAAGATGGCTTTGGATTTATTAACAATAATTTCGCAGCGCCTCATTATCCTACGCAGGGTATGATTATCCGCTTTGGTATTCAATGGTGGTTTGTGAATTAATGTTCCGCCTTCGGTTGCAATTATCGGGCTTTCTGTATACTTTTGTGTTGTGAAAAAATTACTCCTTTCCATACTGACCCTTTTGTATATGGGTGTTTCCTCCGGCATCGCCATGGAAATCCATTACTGTATGGGCAAGAAAGCAGGAGTAGATTTCTACCAGACAGAAAAGGATAAGTGCGGCAGGTGTGGCATGAAAGAGAAGAAAAACGGTTGCTGCAGTGATGAACATAAGTTTTACAAATTAGAAGATTCTCATAAGCAGGTTTCCAATGACATCAGTTTTGCATTTACTGATATTGTTGTTCCGAAATCATTTTTTGAATTCAACTGGCAGGTTCCCGTACCTGTTTCGGTTGCATTACCACTCAATCATTCACCTCCCGATGATACAGGGCAGGATATCTGTATCAGAAACTGTGTTTTCAGGCTTTAGAAATTTTTGTTGAAGTTTTTCTTCTGCGGCATTGCTGTGGAAGAAAGTCATGCTATTTAACATCAATCATCATTTCTAAAATTTATTCAAAATGAAAACATTGTCATTCATCGCCGTTTTATTTTTCGGCCTGTTTCATAATAACCAATCTATCGCCCAAACTGCTGCACTGCAAAAAGAATCTGTAAAAGTGTGGGGCAATTGTGGCATGTGTAAGAAAACCATTGAGAAAGCTGCTAAATCAGCCGGTGCAAAAACAGCCAGCTGGAGTGCAGAATCACAGATACTCAAACTCTCCTTTAGTTCCGATAAAACCAGTGCGGTAAAAATCCAGGAAGCCGTAGCCAAAGCTGGTTATGATACGCAGGATTTTACAGCCGATAATGAAGCTTACAATAACCTTCCCGGTTGTTGCCAGTATGATCGCAAGGATGCAACGGCTACGGCTAAAAAATGCTGTGATCATGAAAGCTGTGGTAAAGATGCAGCCAGTTGTAAAGAATCGGCAGCCTGTAAGGACAAAGCCTGTTGCAAAGACAAAGCCTGCTGTAAAAATTAATTTTAAAAACCAGGCTATATGAAAAAAATAATGCTCCTGGCAGCAATACTGATTGCTGTCGGTACTTCAGCACAGGTAAGTAAAGTTACCATCCAGGCCAGTGGTTTAACCTGCAGCCTTTGCAGCAATGCCATCAACAAAGCGTTGAAGTCGGTTGAATACATCGATAAAGTGTATGCTGATATAAAGAATTCAAGCTTTGACCTTTCTTTCAAACCCGGATCGCAGGTCGATTTCGATCAGTTAAAAAAGAAGGTAGAAGGTGCCGGTTTTTTTGTAGCAAAGTTTACAGTGTACATGAATTTTGATAAAGTTACCCTGGAAGATGATGCGCATATTGTGATCAACCAGGTTACTTATCATTTCTTAAATATTAAGGACAGAAATGTATCCGGTGAGCATTCTTTCCAGGTGCTTGATAAAGGATATGTATCTGCAAAAGCATTTAAGAAGAACGCCATTTACACAAAAATGGATTGCTATAAAACCGGTGTTGCCGGAACCTGTTGTACGAAAAGCGGTGTAAAAGAAGGCAACCGCATTTACCATGTAATGTTATTGTAATGTTTTATGAGGGTACAGGTATTTATCTGTACCCTTTTATTTTTTTATCATGAAAAAATTTATTGTCACAGGAATTTTCCTGTCAATCTTTCCTGTAATTATACAGGCACAGGAACTCTTTACTTATACCGAGCCTGCAAGCAATATGCCTGCCAAAAGTATCGGGATCAGGCTTACGAATAACCTCATGAAAGAAGTTGTTAGCGATAAATTGAATTATCACCTGGTTCCTGAATTAATGTGGGGTGTATCGGGCAAACTCATGATTCATGGGGAAGCGTTTATCAGTAACCGTAATGGAGGGCTTGTAACCGAAGGCGGCGGTATGTATTTTAAATACAGATTCTATTCTCAGGATGAAGTACATGATCATTTCCGCATGGCTTTTTATGGCAGGGCTTCTTTCAACAACAGTGATGTACACCAGGGGGCTATTGATCTGAATGGTCATAACAGTGGATATGAAGCAGGATTGGTATCCACAAAACTGATTAAAAGAACAGCTATATCGGGAATCATTTCCTGGTTGCATGCTACGGATAACGGGGGAGGAAATAAGTTTATTGAATCTGTTGCCGGCCGTGATGCCATGGGCTTCAGTTTGTCTGCAGGCAGATTAATGTTGCCACGTGAGTATAAAAGCTATGATCAGACCAACCTGAATTTTATGCTTGAGCTGCCCGGCCAGGTGAATATGCAAACAGGAAAAATGTTTCTGGATTTGGCACCTTCAGTACAGTTTATTTTCCTGAGTAAAATGCGGCTTGATTTCGGATATAGGTTTCCGTTAGTGAAAGATCTTGGCAGAACTGCCGATAAAGGTTTTCTATGCAGGTTAGAATACAATATATTCAATGCTTACAAGTAAAAAGTTGGATATAAATGCTAAAAACAGATCAGGCAGCTACACCCAATAAAATTTTATTAAGGATGCCTTCTTTGATAAACTGGTTGCAAAGTGCTGATGCATCTTTCAGCAACTGATCTTCGAAAGAAGGATCAAGGTTTAGGATTGCACAAGCTTTTACTTTTGCTTCAGCGCTGCTGCAATTTTGAATTTGCTGAACTGCTTCTGCTACGGCAAATATGCCCAGACCTTTGTCTTTGATGGTGCCTGTTTCAGCAATAAGCCAGCTCAGACTGAGGAAATAATTTTTATCAAAGTAAAGGATATAGGAAAGTCCGTTTCTCTCCGGCATTTTATTGTAAGGAGAATTGACAATTTCCGGCGTTAAATATTTTGCTGTTTCAGTATCTGATTGGGTGTTTTCTTTTAACTGAATCAGTCCTCTCAAGGCCTGGGGATAAATACTTAACCATCGCAGGTCACGTCTTATTTCATGCACCTGGGTTTCCATTTCAGAAAATTCAGGACCCGATTCTATTATAAATTCCTTTATTGATGCAATTTCTTCTTCATAAACTGATTTTACTTTCTCTGCTTCTTCCTCTTCTGGTAACCAATCTGCTTCGGATAATTTTTTCCTGATCTTTTTTATACGATCTGCATTTTCACCAATCCATTCTTTTTCGGAGAGTATTTCATTGAGGTGCTGTAGTTTTTCTCTTGCTTGTCCACGCAGGTAATCTGCTACTTCAACGGGTAAACCAGGTTTCTTCGCTTCATTGTCGTAATAATCAATAGCGCCCAAACCATCTTCCAGCAACTTGAAATGATCTTTTAATTTTTCGAATTTGTTTTTGTTGTGCATTTTGCTGTACAACCTCGATAGTCCTTCCAGCATAAATAAAGGTGTGCGTGCATTGTTGCTGTAAAGCCACAATGCAGGGTTCAGTTCTTTGGCAGACTGCTTAAGCAGTTCTTCCAGTTTAGCAAGAAAATAATCGAAACGTTCAGGGCCTTTCATGTTAGCAGTTTTAGGGGTTAGTCTTTTTCAAAAAAGGCGATGGATCCGCCCACCCAGGTTTTGTCTTTGTTATAACGGGTGCCGATCATTTTGCCTTTGCTGAGTCGGGCAAGATTGTGCACAGCAACTGGTCTTGGCCATTCATTTTTCCAGAAATAGAATAACCTGATTTCTGCTTTGGCCGGTTCATCCATGGTTGGAATGACGGGAGCATAATTCACTTTCCGCTGAAGAATCCAGTTTTCCGGATCCTTGATTTTATCAATATCTTCCTGCGTAACATCAATTACAACGCCCATTCCTGCAAAAGAGAACAACGGTTTTAAAACATATTTCGAAAGGTCGACCGGCGTTTTTACTTCATTAAGGAAAAAGGTTTCAGGAACATAACGGTTATCAATAAACGGAAGGGTGAATTTACTGATCCGGTAAAACCAGTTTGGATGAGGAACCCATTCAACTTCATACGGTTTTGTAAGATCAATGATATTGCCCAGGTTTTCCTGCTGTTCGAGGTCATCAAAAATCAAACGGTTGTAAATGCGCTTTACCAGTGTTTTTGTACCATTGTTATCATAATACAGCTGGTTGCCTTCAGCAATGAGTTTTGTGAGGCAAACGGTTTTGATGCCCAGCAATTTTTCTGTACAGAAAAAATCGATCCTGGTTTTTTGTTTCTCCGGAAATATTTCGAGCAGGATTACATTGGCGGGGTCAAGTGAACCAACGATAATGTCTTTCAGCAATTGAATATAAGATTCCCGGTTGTATCCACTCAGGTATGAATCATAATTTGAAGGAAGTTCAGCATATTCCGCAGTAAGCGCACTGTGATAAGCCTGGAATGCATATAATGTAGGGAAACCCTGCATTTCAATCAGCTGTGGTTCCAGTTCGCCGGTTTCATTTTCACAGATGCCAAAATCAAATACCAGCATCTGCGTGTGTGCGTCTTCGTTAGGTACCTGGAGATGTGCCGGGATACTCCGATCAGTGAGTTCTTTAAAATTGGGAGCAACCAATACATCAATGATGTCTTCACAGGCTTCGAGCATTTTATTTTTGAAAGCTTTCGGAATGAATACAGGCGTTTCAGCATTTCTGAATTCAAGCGCACCGGGTTCCAGCGCTTCTATTTCCTGCATATAGGCATTGTATTTGTCTTCGGTGTACCGGGCGTTGAATTTTGCCCTGAGTGATTGATCCATGCGTCTGTAATTAATTGTTTAGCTGGATTTAAAAATAATCTATTTACTCTTTCCGTTGCCAACAAAAAGCATAAGATTTATAAACTGTTGATGAAACAGCATCAGGACAAATAAATCCTGCGATATTAAATTGAAATTTTCTTTAAACTTCTACCAGTTGCAGTTGGTTTACAGAACTGCTCAGAAAGTTAGGGAGTATATGAGAATAAGTGTGAGAGATTTTGTCGGGGTCGTTCAGGTGGTCGATCATCGACTGCCATTTTTCCTGTCCGTAGTTTTCAATAACGGTCTTCTTCTTTTCGTCTGATTGAAGATGGAGCAACATACCCGTAGGATCGGCTTCCGGATGGAACTGAGTGCCGATCATGCTTTCATTGAAACGAACCGCCATGATGGCCCTTTCCAGCGGTACATGCGGCCTTGCTTTTTCAATGGCCAGGATTGATCCGCCCATTTCATGAATGCGGTTGTGGTTGGGTTGTATAACCTGGAAATCCCTACTGTCTACTGCGTAAAACGGATCGTTCAGTCCTTCAAAAATCGGTTCGGCTTCTGCATCATTGAGGTAATGAACCGGGAAAACGCCGAAAGCAGTACTTTTTCTTTTGGTTACATGTGCAATGGAAAAATAGCGACAGGCAAGCTGGAATGAATGACAAATAAAGAAAACATTTTTCTTAACGGTATTGGCAGGGTTGGCATTGTATTCCACCATCCTGTCGACCCATCCGAAATAAGCTTTCTCCCAATCGCTGCCCTCGCTGTCTAACGGACTGCCAGGGCCACCACTTGAAATATAAATATCATATTCCAACCCGGGAACTTCATTTTTCAGGCGTACATCAAATTCATCGAAGTGCAGTTCAAGGTGATTCAAATCACCGAACTGGTTCAGAATTTCACGCAAACACCTCATTCCCTGGTTAGCAATGCCTTCATAAAGGTCCAGGATAGCCACCGAGATTTTTTTCCTGTCCATATCCATCATGGGGTTAAAATTACAATTTTTTAATAGAAGCTTAATATGGATAACGGTGAAAATGCTTATAAGTTGCTAAAACTGCTTCATTTATTGACCGAAACAAGGGCAATCGGGTCATTTCTGCTTTCTTTTACTACCTTTGCCGCCTTATTATGAAGACAAAAACGCTCCGGCGAGATAAGGTGAATATCATCACCCTTGGATGCAGTAAAAATATGGTCGACAGTGAAGTGTTGAGCGGGCAACTCATTGCTAATGAAATAGATACGGTACACGAAAACCGGAAGAAAGACCATAATATTGTCATCATCAATACCTGTGGATTTATTGAGAAGGCCAAGGAAGAAAGCATCAATACCATCCTGGAGAATGTAGAACTGAAGAAAAAGGGCAAACTCGACAAAGTTTTTGTAACCGGTTGCCTCAGTGAACGTTATAAGTCAAATCTCGAAAAAGAAATCCCGGAAGTGGATGCTTATTTCGGAACCATGGAATTGCCCCAGATTCTGAAAAAATTTGAGGCAGATTATAAAGGAGAATTGATCGGGGAACGAATGCTGAGCACGCCCCAGCATTATGCCTACATGAAAATCAGCGAGGGTTGTAACCGCACCTGTTCCTTTTGTGCCATTCCTTTGATGAGGGGAAAACATATCAGTCGCCCGATAGAATCATTGGTAGATGAAGCCAAAAAACTCGTACAAAGAGGCGTGAAGGAAGTAATGCTGATCGCCCAGGAATTAACGTATTACGGACTGGACATCTATAAATCAAGGGAATTACCGAAGCTGTTGCATGCGTTAGCAGATGTGGAAGGACTGGAGTGGATTAGGTTGCATTATGCCTATCCCTCAAAATTTCCACTGGAGATTATTGATGCGATGAAGGAACGACCCAATATCTGCAATTACCTCGATATGCCATTGCAGCATGCATCCAACAATATGCTGAAGGCAATGAAACGGCAGATTACAAGAGAAGAAATGGAAGACCTGGTGGCCGACATACGGTACCGCATACCCGATATTTGTTTGCGTACAACATTGATTGCAGGTTTCCCGGGTGAAACAAGAGATGATGTAGACGAACTGAAAGCATTTCTTGAAAAAATGCGTTTCGATCGTGTGGGTATATTCACCTATAGTCATGAAGAGCAAACCAGCGCATTTGACCTGGTGGATGATGTGCCTGCTGATGAAAAAGAAGCCCGTGCACAGGAGATCATGGAACTGCAACAGGAAATCAGCCTGGAGAAGAATGAAGAGAAAGTAGGGAAGACGATGAAAGTATTGGTAGATAAGAAAGAGTCGGGTCGTTACCTCGGAAGAACAGAGTTTGATAGTGTTGAAGTAGACAATGAAGTAATCATCAACAGTAAGAAAACATTGCAGCCCGGAGAATTTGTGCAGGTAAAGATTACCAAAGCATTTGATTATGATCTTGAGGGAGAAGTAGTATAATAAACACTTTAATGAATCAATAAATTTAAACAGCAGCTGCCTGATTTCAAATCCTCTTCATGCAAACATTCAGGTCGAAATATTTATCCTATCGTTCAACCGGAGCCTTTTCATCCCTGGTGAATGATTATCTCGATGGTAAATGCATCACTCCGGCCATTTTACAATCATACAGCAGATTTAAAGGGAATAGAAGCTGCTATCAGGGAAAGAGATAGCAGGCCTGTTAACCGGGCATTGTTGCAAGAGGAACTGACCAGGCAATACAAAGATCTAAATATAACTGATAAGGTTAAACGCAATTTGTCATTGATTGGTCTGGATAATTGCTATACCATCTGCACAGCACATCAACCCAATATTTTTACCGGTCATTTATATTTTATTTACAAAATTCTTCATGCCATCAGGTTGTCGGAAGAATTATCGGCACAAATGCCGGATAAATATTTTGTTCCGGTATATTATATGGGAAGTGAGGATGCCGACCTGGAGGAGCTGGGAGAAGTTTTTATCCGCGGAAAGAAATATCAATGGGAAACGACTCAGAAAGGTGCAGTAGGCAGAATGAAAGTGGATAAGCCATTGTTTAAACTGATTGCTGCTATTAAAGCTCAATTGCTGATTGAGCCAAACGGCGCTACCATTATGAAAATGGTAGAAGACGCTTATCAGGAAGGTCGCACCATTGAGCAGGCAACGCTTCATTTTGTAAACAGTTTATTTGGTGCATATGGGTTGATTGTATTTCTGCCAGACAACCCCGTTTATAAAAAAGCTTTTTCTGATGTTGTTCAGAAAGAACTCGATGAGCAGTTTTCGCATAAAGCTGTTGATCAGACACTGGCTGCATTTCCATCTGATTATAAAATACAAGCGGCTGGTAGAAATATCAACCTCTTTTACCTCAAAGATGATATCAGGGAAAGGATTGAAAAAACGGATTCAGGATTTTCAATAGCCAATACCGATATCCATTTCAGCAGGGAAGCGATGAAAGCTGAACTGGAAAGTTTTCCTGAAAGATTTAGTCCGAATGTAATTCTGCGACCGGTATTCCAGGAAATGATTTTACCGAATGTGGCATTTATTGGCGGTGGTGGCGAACTGGCTTACTGGCTTGAGTTGAAACAGGTGTTTGATGAAGTTAACGCTGTATTTCCTGTGCTGATATTGCGCAACTCATTTGCATTGGTGGATGCTAAAACAGCGGCATTGTTGAAAAAGCTGGACAAGCAAGGCGGAAGATTTTTTTGCTCCCCTGAGAGTAATAGAGGAAGCTATAGTAAAAAGATCATCAGATTTGTCGTTGGATTTAAATACTGAAAAGAAAAATCTTGAATCGATTTATACACTCATGGCTGATAAAGCCTCAGCGGTTGATGCTACTTTAAACAAACATGTTGCTGCGTTACAAACAAAAGCGCTGGAACGCATCGTTGGATTGGAAAAGAAAATGATGCGGGCCGAAAAGAAAAAAGTTTGAAGCATCATTGCGACAGGCTGCTAAAGTTAAAGAGGCGCTTTATCCTTCTGCTGTATTGCAGGAAAGGATTGACAACCTGCTTCCCTGGTATGCCGTTTATGGCGATTCATTTATCCAGGCCCTTTATGAAAATTCACAGGGGTTGAAATTGGAATTCTGCATCCTTCAGGATGGTTCGGGTGCTTAAAATAGCTCTTTTAAATTTCCCTCATCCTGCACATCATTTCGCATTCATACCGTAAGATTGACGCTTTCTTACCAGTATAAGAATTGTATTTACTATTAACTTTAATGAAGCAAATTTTATTTAAGTGCTAAAATAATTATATGGCAACAACGATACAGGCTTATATCGCTGAGTTTCCAGCATCCACCAGGAAATTACTCAACCAGGTGTTGAAAACGATTAAGGAAGCTGCTCCTGCTGCATCAGAAAAAATGGCTTACGGTATACCCACTTTATACCTGGAAGGCAATCTTGTGCATTTTGCAGGGTATAAAAATCATATAGGGTTTTATCCCGGTGCCGATGGTATTGCTTTTTTTGAAGACAAACTTGCTGACTATAAAAGAGCGAAAGGTTCTGTACAGTTTCCGATTGATCAACCACTGCCATTGAAGTTAGTGACTGAAATTGTTCAATTCAGGGTAAAACAGAATCTTGAAAAATCTGTGCAGAAGAACAAGAAGAAAGCCAGATAATCACCAGTTGTATTTCGTTTATTGTTTGCTGTTAGTTTATAATAGAAAAGTTATAATCCGACTCCACTGGCATATTGTTCGAACCACTGAAATTTATCGTGAATGATATTGCTTTTTTCTTTCTTCAGGTACTCCAGGTAAGTGATGGCAACAGGAGAAAGATTTTTGTTTTTTTGCCATACCAGGTTCCATACCGATTTGATGGGGAAGCCTTTTACCTCTATAATCTTAAGGTCTTTATTGATGAGTTCATTCTTTAAGCCTATCAAAGGCATAATGGAATAACCTAGACCGGCAATTACTGCCTGTTTTACTGCTTCATTGGATGTAAGTTCCAGTTTTTTAATTACGGAAAGCTTGTTTTTTTCTATATACTTTTCCATAGCATGCCTGGTGCCGGAACCAGGTTCCCTGTAAATAAGCGGGATTTTTTCAAAGATTGATTTGTCGTAAACAGATTTTTTTATTTTCTGTTTTTCATTGCAGACAAGATAAAGCTGGTTTGTCATCAGTTCTATTTTGTTCAGTTTGATATAATCGGGTAAAACGGATAGAAGGGCAAAATCAATTTCATTTTTTTCAAGTGATTCCAAAACCCTGGACTTATTGGTTACATCCAATTGTAATTGTACGCCGGGGTTGGCCTGTAAAAAATCTGCAAGGAAGTATGGGATAATATATTTACCGGTTGATACAACAGATATTTTCAAACGCCCTGTCAATTGTTTTTTATAACTGAGCATCCTGTTGTTGATGGCATCCAGTTCATCCAGGATGTTTTCTGCAGCAATGGCAATTTCTTTTCCGAAATCGGTGATGAATAATCTTCTGCGGATGATTTCGGTAAGTGGTACATCAAACTGATCCTGGAATTTTTTCAACTGAATGGAAACAGCTGGTTGGGTTAAGTGAAGCTCTTCTGCAGCTTTAGTTATGCTGTTGGTTTGTGAGATTTTTAGAAATACAGCGAGCTGATGGATAGTATAGTTCATAAATAAAGTTTATGATTACAATATTAAAGTTAAATAATAAATTATGATCAAAACCATTCAATTTTGTGTTGTAAAACAAAACAAAGCATTATGACAACGATCACAGTAGCAAAAGGGGATGGAATCGGTCCGGAAATTATGGATGCGGTTCTTTCGATTATCAAAGCTGCGGGTGCTGAGATTGCCACAGAAGAAATTGAAGTAGGAGAGAAGGTATATCTGGCGGGAAATACTTCGGGCATTGCCCGTGAGGCCTGGGATGTGATCCGTAGGAATAAAGTTTTTCTGAAAGCCCCCATCACTACTCCCCAGGGCGGCGGATATAAAAGTCTGAATGTTACTACCCGTAAGTTCCTGGGATTGTATTCCAATGTAAGGCCTTGTATGAGTCTGCATCCGTTTGTGGAAACCAAGCATCCGGTTATGGATATTGTGATTATCCGTGAGAATGAAGAAGACTTGTATGCAGGTATTGAGCATCAGCAGACCGATGAAGTAGTACAATGTTTAAAGCTGATCAGCAGACCGGGTTGTGAGAAAATCGTTCGCTATGCATTTGAATATGCCCGCCAGTATGGTCGCAAAAAAGTAACCTGCTTCACCAAGGATAATATCATGAAGCAAACAGATGGCTTGTTTCATAAAGTATTTGAAGAAATAGCACCTGAGTATCCGGAAATTGAAAATGAACACTGGATCATCGATATCGGTGCAGCAAAACTGGCGGATAGTCCGGAAGCCTTTGATGTGATTGTATTGCCGAATTTGTATGGAGATGTGCTTTCGGATGTTGCAGCACAGATAGCAGGATCGGTGGGTTTGGCAGGTTCAGCCAACATTGGCGAAACCTGTGCGATGTTTGAAGCGATTCATGGATCTGCTCCACGTATTGCCGGACAAAACATAGCCAATCCTTCCGGTTTATTACAGGGTGCTGTCATGATGCTGAATCATATTGGTCAGGGTGATGTGGCTGCACGTGTTAACAATGCCTGGCTGAAAACCATTGAGGACGGTATACATACCTATGATATTTATAAAGAAGGAGTGAGCACCCGCAAAGTAGGAACAAAGGAATTTGCAGAAGCCGTTATAGCTAATCTTGGCAAAATGCCTTCACAACTTAAAACAGTTTCTTATAAAAGTGATGCCGCGTTTAAGCTTCCACGTTATGTTAGAAAGGAAGCTTCAGAGAAAGTACTGGCAGGAGTAGATTTATTTGTTCACTGGAGAGGAACTGATCCTGAAGCGCTGGCACAAAAAGTACAGGCTTTAAACAGGAGTGATCTGAGCTTGTCTATGATAACCAACCGGGGTATCAAAGTATGGCCCGATGGATTTGAAGAAACCTTCTGTACCGATCATTGGCGCTGTCGCTTTAAACCTTCCAATGGAGCAAGGGTTTCGAAAAAGGAAATCGTGGATTTACTCAATAAAGCTATCGACCATGATATTGATACAATAAAAACAGAAAATCTTTACACGTTCAATGGTACAGCAGCATATTCTCTTGGCCAGGGACAGTAATCAAATTGATATGAATACAGTACAATTAATAGAAGGCAAGTTTTCCCGTGAAGAAGCCATTGATTTACTCAATGCATTGTACAATGTAAAGATCAGGTTTCATGAGAACAGGATTGATCATCAGATGAATGAAGAGGATATAAAAATCCGGGAAAAGAAAATTGCAGCATTGCAGTCGGGATTGGCAGCATCGGTAGCTCAAATCAATCAGATAGGAAATACCATCAGTATCGAAAGTAACATTCAAATTCAATGATCAATGCCTAAAACACATCAATACAAATTAATCAAAGGAAATTTTCCGTCAGTGGAAGCAGGAAAGGTACTTTTTGCACTGATCAATAGTAAGATCAATTATCACACAATGATCGCATTCAGCGATAGTGAACGTTACAATAAAGACCTTTCCCGCTCCCGCCAACGGATTGATCAGTTAAAAAAAGTTTCAGAGAAAGTTAAGAAGCAACTGGAGAAAGCGGAAGCAGCCGGTAAAAAAGTAAAAGTATCAGGAATTATAGAAATCGAAGTTTTTTCATAGTGCAGTTTTGCATAAGTTGGCAAACCCCAAAGCCGGAGCTAGTCTTAGCCCCGGCTTTATTTAATTACCATAACAATGAATGAATATAAAATATGATTACCCGGGATATACAAGTAGCAGCACAGGCCTTGACTGAAGGAGAAGTTGTTGCCATACCAACAGAAACGGTTTACGGATTGGCAGCATGTATCAACAACCCATCCGCCATCCGTAAAATTTATGAAATCAAGAACAGGCCTTTAACCAATCCATTGATTGTTCATACCGATTCAATTGGTTCAGTTGAAAAACTGGTTACTCATTTTCCTCCTATGGCAAAAAAGCTGGCAGAACATTGCTGGCCCGGACCGCTTACAATGATACTGCCCAAGTCGAACCGGGTTTCTTCACTCATCACTTCGGGATCAGAAAATGTAGCCATCAGGATACCCAAACATCCGGTTGCCTTACAGTTGTTGAAGAAAGTAGAAATACCATTAGCAGCACCCAGTGCCAATCCATTTGGTTCTGTGAGTCCAACTTCTGCTTTACATGTGAATCATTATTTCGGCAAACAACTAAAATATGTATTGGATGGTGGTCCCTGTGAAGAAGGTATCGAATCAACCATTGTTGGATTTGATGATACAGCAGTGATCGTTTACAGATTGGGTTCGGTTAGTTTTGAAACGTTAAAGGAACTTGTGCCAGCTGTAAAACTGAAAAATTATGATCCCTCAAACCATGCTAAAATGCCGGGGATGCACTTAAAACATTATGCCCCAGGTACACCATTTATAGTAACGAATTCAGTTGAACAACAATTGCAGCTGGTAGAGAATATGAAAGTTGGTTTGCTTGTTTACAGTCAAGCTTTAGAACATCCATTGGTGAAACATATTGAAATTCTTTCACGCAATGGCAACCTGAAAGAAGCTGCCAGTAATTTATATGCAGCCATGCACCGGTTAGACCAATCGGGAGTAGATATCATCATTGCAGAAGAATTGCCGGAAGCAGGGCATGGAGCTGTTATTAATGATCGTTTGCGAAGAGCATCATCCTAATAAAAAAGCCTTCCATTTTGGAAGGCTTTTTATTTCAATCAAATTATTCTATTGTTTAAAATCAGCTTCAGTTACCCCTTCATTCACTTTGATTTCAGTCATATCCATAGTGAATTCCTGTTCGCCAACTGTTTGTGTGATTTTGAAAGGGAACATTAAGGTTCCTACTTTTCTGTAATCAGCATATTCAGTAGATAATGATGCTTCTTGTCCGCCTTCGCCGCTCACAGTACTTTCGTCTTTCAGCAATAATCCTGTTTTAGTAGAATAATATTCAACCACTGTTTTACCACTTGGTTTGATCACTTTCAGTTTATAGGCGTTTTCGTCACCTACTTTGCCAAGGCCGAGATAATCAGTTTTGTAATCTGATGTGATATAGTACAATTGCGGGATTACACCTTTATCGTCCATAGATTCTTTGATTTCTTTTTCATCCATGTCTTTTTTCTGACCCATCTGAGCCTGGTATCCTTTACTGCCATCAAACAATTTCTGCATGAGTTTCATCTCACCCATTTTAATTTCGGTGTATTGTTTGTTAGGCGACATGCGGATATCGGTTCCTTCAAACTTACGGCCCATCATTTCCATGGAGAATGAAGCCCTGATGCTATTAACTTTCTTCACTTCTTCTTTTCCACCCAATGCTTTCAGGTATCCGTCAACGATAGCAAAAGCAGAAATGGCTTCTGTATTTTTTTCAGATTCTTTTACATTGGTATCTTTTGGTTTGTCTTCAATCGGGTTGGCATATTTATCATATTTCTTGATAGGGTATCCAAAGCGTGTCAGGTTAGGAAGGATCTTGCTTCCGTTACCAACGATTACGATGCGACTATTGTCTTTATCAAAATATTTCTTAGAAGCACGTTGAATATCTCCTACAGTGAGTGCATTGATTTTTTGCAGGAATGTGCGGTAAAAATCTTTCGGCAGACTATTGATGAGGATATTTGAAGCGTAGGTAGCTGCTTTAGCCGGATCTTCCATACCGAGTGCAAATGAACCATTGTATTTCGCTTTGGCGATATCCAGTTCTTCTGCAGTGATTTTTCCCTGGCGCATGTTTTCAATTTCAGCGAGCATTTCAGCTACAGCGCTGTCGGCTTTATCGCTTCTTACCTGGGCACTTGTAGAGAACTGACTCTGGAAACGACCCGATCCAACATTGGAATAACTACCATAAGTAAAACCATGTTTTTCCCTGAGGTTCATGAACAATTTACTTTCTGAACCACCACCGAGAATCTGGTTGGCGATGAGCAGTGCATGATAATCCTGACCATGCATTGGGTTATTGATCAGGTTGGTTACTTTTAATTCGCCCTGAACGGCAGTTGGTAAATCAACAAAATTAATTTCGGTGCCTTTTACATTATCTGCATTCGGAATGGCTGGCAGGCTTAATTTTTTTCCTTTCCAGTTGCCAAAAGCTTTTGTAGCCAGTGCTTTGGCTGCAGCGGGTGTAATATCACCCACAAAAGTGAGGTAACTCCTGGATGGTGTAATATAGTTTTTGTAAGCATCCTGTACATCAGCAAGAGTTAAACCTTTGATGGTTTCTTCCGTTTCAAATTCACCCATGGCAGTTGTTTTGCCATAAGCAAGGGCACTCACCACACGACCGGAAATAGCTGCTGCACTTTTTTCACTGGCTTTCAATCCGGTGATCGTTTGTGTTTTCAGCTTATCGAAAGATTCCTGCGGAAAAGCCGGAGACTGTATCGCTTCTGCCATCAGCATAAAAGCCTTGTCGAAATAACGGGTAAGGGCAGACGTAGATCCACCAGAACTATACAAACCGAGATCGGCACCCAGCAAATCAATTGATTCATCAAATTTTGCTTTGGGTGTTTTGGTAGTTCCTTCAGCAAGCATCTGACCCATCAGGTTCATTACGCCGGCTTTATTGCCTTCCAGAATTGGCCCACGATCAATATTTAATGTAGCAGAAACTTTAGGAAGTTTATGGTTTTCTACTACCAGCACAGTCATGCCATTGGGCATATTAAAGATGACAGGATCTTTAATGGTAATTACCGGTGCAGGACCTGGCTTTGGTGGTTTGGAACGATCTAATGTTTGAGCGATGCCATTAACTGTGAATGCGGCACCTATAAGTAAACAGATAATTTTGTTCATTGTATATGATTTATTCGGCTGAATGAATGGTTGAAAAATTATTTTTTAGGCAGGTAGTACAATACCACACGTTGGTTTTTGTTGAGGTATTTTTTTGCTACGTTCTGGATATCCTGCCTGGTAACTTTACGTACTTCATCCAGTTCCTGGTTAACCATGTTGGTGTTCTTGTTATAGAAAATATAACCATCGGCAAGGTTTTCGGCAACGCCCAGCATCTTGGCATTTTTACCAATATAATTGTTCTCGTACTGGTTACGGATTTTTGTAAATTCAGTTTCACTGATCAGCTCATTCTGCAGTTTTACAATTTCATCATCCATATCTTTCAGCAAAGAATCCAGTGGATAAGGACCACTTGGCAATGCATAATTGATATAAGCACCATAATCTTCCAAAGCATAGTTGAAAGAACCAACCTGGAGTGAATTCTTTTTATCATCCACCATCTTTTTATACATCCTGCTGCTTGATCCGGTGCTCAGTACATCAGATGCCAGTTGAAGTGCAATTGATTCTTTGCTTGTCATGCCAGGTGTTCTGTAAGCACTCATGATAGCAGGGATCTGAATATTCGGATCGTAGGCAGTATCGATTACTTCTTTGGTGATAGGATCTTCCTGGATATTTACTTTTTCCACTGGTGCACCTGCAGGAACTTCTGCAAAATAAGTTTCCACCAGTTTCTTTGTTTTTTCAATATCAATATCACCTGCAATTACCAATGCCGCATTGTTCGGAACATAGTATTTTTTGTTGAAGGCAATGAATTCTTCCAATGTAGCAGCATCCAGGTGTTCCATACTTCCGATGGGAACCCAGGTATAAGGATGTTTAGTGAACAGTCTTTTCATTACTTCGCTGAGGAAGTTTCCGTAAGGCTGATTATCTACCCTCATTCTTTTTTCTTCTTTTACAACCTCATTCTGTGTTTTTACACCGATTTCATTGATAACAGGGTGTAACATCCTTTCGCTTTCCAGCCATAAACCGGTTTCCAGCTGATTGGAAGGAAATACTTCATAATAGAATGTTCTGTCCTGAGTTGTATTGGCATTGTTTTGTCCGCCGTTACTGCTCACAATTTTCATGAATTCGCCTCTTTTGATATTCTTACTTCCTTCAAACAATAAGTGTTCGAAGAAGTGCGCAAAACCTGTGCGATCGGTTTTTTCATCTTTACTGCCTACATGGTACATTACCGATACGGCAACGACAGGAGCTGTTTTATCCTGGTGAAGGATAACATGCAGGCCATTTTTCAGGTCATATTCGGTGAAAGCCACTTTCTGTGCATTTGCAGTGGTAGCACCCAATAATAAGAGCAATACAAAGTTTAGTTTCGACATAATAGTAATAGTTTGGATGTAAAAATAGGTACAAAAAAGGCAGCTTGAAGCAATTTGTGAATTTATTGATAAACGGCTGCCTGTGTTACGTTAGCGGAATATGGGAAGGTTGTTTGTTCAGGTAAAAAGGTCAAACTTCGTTTATGCGTTAAACGGTAGCTGTTAACTGATCGAGCGGGCCATTTCCAGTACCTGGTTTTCGAGTTCTTTTTTATAGTCGGCTAATCTGGCAGCTAAAGCAGGATCGCTGGTTGCGAGTATCTGTACGGCCAGAATTCCGGCATTTTTTGCACCATTCAGTGCCACTGTTGCTACCGGAACCCCGCCAGGCATTTGCAGGATGGATAAGACAGAATCCCAGCCATCAATTGAATTGGAAGATTTAACCGGAACTCCAATTACAGGTAAGGTGGTATAGGATGCGATCATTCCGGGCAGATGGGCAGCCCCGCCAGCCCCGGCGATGATTACTTTAAAACCACGATCACGGGCTTCTTTTCCATATTGGCTCATCCTGTCGGGCGTTCGATGGGCGGAAACGATGGTCAGTTCGTACTCGATTTCGAAATATTGGAGCATTTCGGCAGCAGCGTTCATGACTTCAAGATCGCTCTGACTTCCCATTATGATGGCAACACGTGGATTCATAGAATGGAAAGGTATAAAATTATTGTGATTTGGGGGGCTGAGAGCTTGAATAATAGGCCAGAAGTGAAAAGTGAAAAATCAAAAGTAAAAAGTGGGTTTCACGCAAAGATGCAATGAAGCAAAGGGCGCAAGGGTAGTAAAAGTCAAAATTGAAAAATCAAAAGTAAAAAGTGGGTTTCACGCCAGGAAGCAAGGAGGCAAAGGGCGCAAAGTCTGCAAACAGTAACAGTTTAAAAGAATTCGATCAGCTATAATTCTACTCAACTCCTTTAAAGAAATACCAGCAACCAGAAACTGACTATTTAAATTCAATTAGTCAAAATTCCACTCAACACCCCAAAGAAATGCCAGCAACCAGCACTACTTCACCAGTTCACCCTTCAGTCTTAACAATTCAGTTTCGGCAACTTTGGTATTGTAACGGGCAGCAATTAAACGGTTATAAGCTTCTTCCAGACTTCGTTGTGTTTCTCTCAGTTCTAAAACAGTAGCAACGCCAAGGCGTAGACGCTCTACAGAAATGAAAACATTTTCTTTGGCAAGTTTTATGTTTTCTTCTTCGAGCAGCAGATTTTTTTTCTGTAATTCATAATCTTTGAAGGCCGCACTGATGGCATTGTCGACCCTGCTCTTCTGAAAATCATACAAGAGCGACTGGTATTGAATATCAAGTTCAGCTTCTTTTATTTGTCGCTTTACTGTGTAGTTATTAAATATGGGGATAGCGATAGTCGCTCCATAGTTAAAGCCCAGGTTCCTGTTGAACAAAGGCGTAAAATTATTTACAACAGTCTGGTTGTTGGTCTGAGAAAAATTATAAGCAGCATTCAGGTTAACTACCGGGAAACGTTCTGCTTTTCTTTCCTTTAAAGTAAGTCGGGCCACTTTGATGTTTTGCTGTGCCAGCATCAGAGAAGGATTGTTTTTGGCCGCAGTAGAAAATATTTCTCCGGCATTCAGGTTCATTTCAATCGGGATACTATCGGTTACTTCATAACTGGTACCCGGTGCGAATGCTGTTAACAAATTGAGTTGTTCTTTCAGTTGTTCAATCAGGTTTAACTGTGTTAGCTTTGCAGCTTTTTGTGCATTCAGATCGAGTTTAGCCTGTAATAATTCTGGTTTAGCACCGAGACCTGTACTGAATTTTTTTTCTGCCTGTTTAACCCTTTCTTCATTGATCGACATTTGTTCTTCAATGGCTTTCAGCTGCTGTTTCTGCCTTACAATATTGAAATAGGTTTTGATCACATCTGAAACCGAATTAACCAGTTGATTTTTTATGCTGAAATCGCCCAGCTTCACCAGTTCAGCAAGTTTATCTCTTGTGGCAAACATTTTCAATCCGTCAAAAACCGTCCAGTTTAAATTCAGGGATGCATTCTCTGTATTGGCCCGGATGCCGTTACCGATGCGTTCAGTTCCATCAGCCAGCTTTTGTTTCTGGTTGTTATTGTTGAACAGTATGGTTGTGGTTGCATTCAGTCTTGGGTAAAAGGCAGCTTTGGCATAACTGTTATTCAATGCATAAACCGCTGAATCATTTTTCAGTAACCTGATATCGTAATTATTCTGCAGTGCAGCAGCCACTGCTTCTTCTACCCGTAACAGTTGCTGTCCCGATGTATTAACATGGGCTAACAGTAATGAGCAAACGCAAATTATGGGAATACGGTATTTCATTCTTTTTTAATCTTTTAAGCTTCCGGTTCTATATTATCCAGTGCGCTTTTCTTTTTCTTTGTCGACAGGTAAGAATAGATAGCCGGGATAACAAACAATGTAAGTACCAGTGAAAACAATACACCTCCTACAATCACAATGCCGAGTGGCATCCTGCTGGTTGACGCATCTCCGAGTGACAGTGCCAACGGTAAAGCACCCAGCGACATGGCCAGACTGGTCATAAGAATCGGTCGGAAACGAGCAACAGCCGCTTCAATTACAGCCGGAACTTTTTTGTCGCCAGTCAATTGTTTCTGATTCGCAAATTCCACAATCAGGATACCATTCTTGGTTACCAGCCCGATCAGCATGATCATACCAATCTGCGAAAAAATATTGATGGTCTGATCGAACAACCAGAGCGATAGTACTGCACCAGCTATTGCCAGCGGCACCGTAATCATGATGGTGAACGGATCGATGAAACTTTCAAATTGTGCAGCGAGTACCAGGAATATCAAAGCAAGCGCCAGGAAGAAGGCAAAGTAAGTATTGCCGGAGCTTTCCGCATAATCCCTGGATGAACCTGATAAGTGAAGTGCGGAAACTGTCGTCCAGTACACTATCAGCAATGGCCTGAATTTCTTTAATACCATCACCGATCGTTTTTCCATCGGTCGAGGTCCGGCAGATATGGTAGCAGAACGGTAACGGTTGAAATGGTAAAGGGTGGGTGGCGTTACATCTTCTGAAATATCGAGCAGGTTGATCAATGCAATCGATTGCCCTTTGTTGTTAGTTCACAAATATATTTTCCAGGTCAGCATGGATCATCGCGGTTGATTCTTTCTACCTGGCCGATCACAGAATACTGCTTACCTTCTTTGGTAAAATACCCCATGCGTTGATTGCTGAGTGCCAATTGTAATGTTTCTGAAATATCATTGCACGCTAACGCCCAGTTCACTTGCTTTGAGCCTGTTGATGCTGATGCGTATTTCCGGTTTGTTGAATTTCAGGTCGGCGTCAACGCCCATCAGTACGTTGCTTTTGCTGGCAGCTTCTAGAATTTTCGGGAGTGCGGCTTTTATTTTATCGGCAGTTGACATTCTGTATTACAAACTGAACCGGCTGGCCACCTCTGCGGTTAACCGCAGATCGTTTGTTCCTGTACCGCAAATGAACGGCCTTCATTGAATCGGGGAAGTTTTTTATTTACCCAGTTAACGATATCCTGCTGGCTCCTGGTTCCTTTCGGATCGGGTTGAACAAGCAAGATTCTCACAAATCCTGAGTTGGATGAACCAGAACCGGTAAAACCCGGAGCAGTCATACTGGTGATATATTTTTTTTCCGGAATGGAATCCACGAGGAAATTGGCCAGTTTGTCCATGTATTTGTCCATCGCATCATAAGATGTTCCTTCGGGTGCAGTTACCTGCAAACGGAATCCGCTTTTATCTTCCATGGGTGCCAGTTCAGACTGTAGGTTGCTGCCCATAAAATAAATGATGGCAACGCATACCAGAATGATAGGAATCGCCATCCAGCGTGCTTTCATAAAGCCATTCAGCATCCTGCGGTAACCATTTTCCATTCCCTTGAAAAAAGGCTCTGTGAAGGTGTAGAACCTCGAATGCTTGAAAGTTTTACCGGCGAGTTTTACGTTTAGTACAGGCGTCAGCGTTAGTGATACGAAGGCCGATATCAGTACAGCACCAGCCACCACAATACCGAATTCCCTGAACAAGCGCCCTACAAATCCCTGCAGGAAAATAATGGGAAGAAATACTACGGCCAATGTGATGGAAGTAGCAATTACAGCGAAATAAATTTCTTTGGATCCATCCCTTGCTGCTTTCCATTTGTCCATGCCGGCTTCCATCTTCTTATAAATATTTTCCGTGACCACAATGCCGTCATCCACTACAAGTCCGGTTGCCAGTACAATGGCCAGCAAGGTGAGTACATTGATGGTAAAGCCCGAAACATACATGATGAAAAATGCGCCGATCAGTGAAACCGGAATATCAATCAGCGGTCGGATGGCAATCAGCCAATCACGGAAGAACAGGTAAACAATCATCACTACCAGTATGAATGCGATGATGAGTGTTTCTTTTACTTCACTGATGGATTTGCGGATGGTATCTGTTGCATCAAAGGAAACTTCCAGCCTGATATCTGCGGGCAGATCTGCTTTGATTTCTTCAATGCGTTTTTTTACTTCATTGGAGATTGATATATAATTGGTGCCTGGCTGCGGGATCACCGCAATGGCAATCATCGGAATATTGCTTTCTTTCAAAACACTTTCCTCATTTTCGGGCCCCAGTACTGCTTCCCCGATGTCTTTCACTTTTACATCAGCACCATTGATGTTTTTAATGATCAGGTTGTTGAATTCTTCTTCAGTATTCAGTTTTCCAAAAGTGCGTATACCCAGTTCCGTTGCATCACCGGCAATCTTACCGGCAGGCAGTTCTACATTTTCCCTCAGCAAAGCATTCTGAACATCTTTCGGTGTGAGTGAATAGGCACTGAGTTTTGCGGGGTTGAACCAGATGCGCATCGCATATTTTTTTTCACCCCAGATGTTTACACCGCTTACGCCTGGTACGGTTTGAATTCTTTCCACCAGGTTGTTATTGGCGAATTCTGTAATCTGTAAGGCATTCCGGATATTGCTTTGCACCAGCATAATCACTACCGGATCGCTGCTGGCATCTGCCTTACTTACAACCGGAGGAGCTTCGAGATCTGTTGGTAATGAACGGGCAGCCTGTGATACTTTATCCCTTACATCATTGGCGGCTTCTTCAAGGGGAATGCCGAGTTCAAATTCAACCGTGATATTGCTGCTTCCCTGTGAACTCTGAGAACTGATGTTTTTGATACCTGCGATTCCATTGATGGCTTTTTCGAGTGGCTCGGTGATCTGCGTTTCAATAATTTCTGCATTGGCACCGGGGTAGGAGGTTCGCACATTGATATTCGGAGGATCGAGCGCAGGATAATCCCTTACACCGAGGAAATTATAACCGATAGCACCAAATACCACAATAACGATATTGAGTACAATGGCAAATACCGGCCGGCGTAAACTGAATTCCGAAATATTCATTGAGTGTTCGTTTAAGGTTAAACGTTATAATTATTGCTGCTGACTGATTTTGCCCAGCTGTACTTTTCCTCCGGGTTTTAATCCCATAAGCCCTGTGGTTATAATGGTATCACCTGGCTGCAATCCACTCAGCACCTGAACCCTGGCACTGTCTCTTAAACCTGTCTGGATATCTGTAAAGGCAACCGTACCACCCTTGTACAACAAAGCTTTCTTTCCCCTTGCTTGCGGAACGATGGCCTGTGAAGGTATCATGATGGCGCTTGTATCGGGCTCGAAACCAAGCTTTACTTTTACAAAAATGCCTGGTAACAATGTGTTGTCGTTGTTTGTGATCAATGCCCTTACATTCAGGCTCCTGCTTTCTTCCGATAAACCAGATTCGGTAGCCACCACTTTTGCGTTATATGTTTTATCATTTCCTTCAGCAGTGAAACTAACGAGTTGGCCTGGACGAAGTTTTCCGGTATATCTTTCGGGAAGGGTAAAGTCGAGTTTCAGTTCGCTGTTTTGTCGGATCGTTGTGATAACAGTCTGGGGTGAAACATAGGCACCCGGGCTCACCATTTTTAATCCCAGTGTGCCGCTGAAGGGCGCTCTTATTTCGGTACGCATAATATTGCTGCGGATGATTTCCATATCGGCACGGATATTACTCGATTGCAAAACGATCAGATCATATTCCTGCTGACTGACACCATTGATTTTGAGTAATTCTTCATAGCGTTTGGCGGTCTGCTCCTGAACTTTCAACTGCACTGATAATTTGTTGAGTTGTGCTTTCAGATCCCCATCATAAATTTTAGCAAGTAATGTGCCTTTTCCTACCTGTTTTCCTTCTGCTGCATTTAGATAAACCAAACGCCCCGAAATTTCCGGGTTGATGGAAGTCGCTTCATTGGCAATCACCGATCCAGGCAATTCGATATTTTCTGCAACAGTGCTGGTACCCACAACATATGCCTCCACTTTTGGTATCGGCGGAGCACCCGGTTTAGCTACCTGCAGCAGCTTTCTCTTTTTTATCTTTCGAACTACAAGCTGTAAATGCCAGTAATGAGGTCAGTGCCATGCCAGCAAAAAAAGCACGATGATACAAGGGTAATTTCACTGAAAAATAATTTAAGTGTTCAGACATCAAATTTAAGACCGATTGCCAACAGCCTCTGGTTTTAATGTATAAATGGTATGAATGGTCCTGCTTATTGTGTTGATGATTGTACAAATAGCAGATGTTTTATTTTATTGACTTTGTGCAGCAGGTCCTGTTTTTCTTTACTCAGGATGGTGATGTGGCCCATCTTACGGCCAGGTTTGGTCTGCTGTTTGCCATATATATGTACAAACACATTATCGATCGACAAAACTTTTTCCAAACCTTTATAGATGGCAGGTCCCTGGTGACCTTCTTCACCAACAATATTGACCAGGGCTGAGGGTAAAATGGGGTCTGTATTCCCCAATGGATAGTGGAGCATAATGCGCCAGAGCATATCGAACTGGCTGGAGTAATTACCTTCAATGCTGTGATGGCCGCTGTTGTGTACACGTGGTGCAATTTCATTCACGAGTACGTTGCCTTCTGCATCAGAAAACATTTCTACAGCAAACAAACCCGGACTGTTTAATTTTTTTACAACATTCAGGCCAATTGCTTCCACTTTCCAGAATACCTTTTCGGGTAATGTGGCCGGACAAAGCTGATGACTCAGTTGATTAAGCGAAGGATCGAATACCATATCTACCGGTGGGTAGATGGCTGTATCCCCATCCGTACCCACAGCAACGATCAATGAAATTTCCTGCTGTATGCGTACTTTTTTTTCGAGAACCGCCGGTTCAGAAAATCCTTTGTCGAGCTCCAGTTCATTGTTGATCACCTGAACACCCCGGCCATCATAACCGCCTGTTGCCAGTTTGTGCACGGCCGGTAGCAGGTGAACCTGCGATCTCAGCGCTTCCATTGAATCAGTAACCACAAATGGGCTGGTAGGAATATTATGCTCTGCGTAAAAATTTTTCTGATAGATTTTGTTTTTGATAATGCGCAATGCTGCGGGTTTGGGAAACACTTCAACTCCTTCAGCTTCCAGTTGCTCCAGTGCTTCGGTATTCACACTTTCAATTTCAATGGTAATCGCATCAAGTCCTTTACCGAAATTGTAAACAGCGTCGTAATCTGTAATATTTCCCTGGATAAAATGATGGCAAAGATGTGCCGCCGGTGCCTGCGGATCATTTTCCATCAGGTAGGTTTCCACCGGGTAATTGGCTGCAGCCTGGAGCAACATTCTACCCAACTGACCTCCCCCTAAAATCCCTACTTTTTTCATGCCGCAAAGATAGTGACTGGTAGATTACTATCGCCCCGGAACTTATTCCGGTTTTGGTAAGCCTATACACAAACTAATTATGTATAAACCGGGATATTTGTATCTTTACGAAGACATGACACCCGATTATCCGCATAAAATTTTTGCCGACAGGCGGATGCATTATCCGCTACTGATGATTGCACTGGCAATGGATACAAATGAATCAGGCTTATAGGTTTCATCCATTGCTTTAAACGGCTTAGTAATTTTAAATTTTTATTTTTTACTTTTTATTTAATCCCTTTTTAATATGTCAGTTACAACCATAGCTCCTGAAAATATCAAACAAACAACAACTGATTTCCTGCCATTACAGGGTACAGATTATGTAGAACTGTATGTAGGCAATGCCAAGCAGGCAGCACATTTTTATAAAACAGCTTTTGGCTTCCAGTCATTGGCATATGCTGGTCCGGAAACAGGTGTTATGGACCGGGCGAGTTATGTGATTCGTCAGAATAAAATCACTTTCATTCTTACCACCCCTTTAAAAACAGGTAATCCGATTGCCGATCATATTTACAAACATGGTGATGGTGTTAAAGTGCTTGCATTGAAAGTTGAAGATGCTACGGATGCCTGGAAGCAAACAACCAGCCGTGGTGGCAAAAGTTACATGGAACCTGTTACCCTGAAAGATGCAGATGGAGAAGTGGTACTCAGTGGTATTCATACTTATGGAGAAACGGTACACATTTTTGTAGAACGTAAGAATTACAATGGTGTGTTTATGCCGGGGTTCCGCAAGTGGGAATCTGATTACAATCCACCCAGTACCGGTTTGCTGTATGTAGATCATTGTGTGGGCAATGTTGGTTGGAACCAGATGAATCCATGGGTAAAATTTTATGAAGATGTGATGGGCTTCAGGAATATTCTTTCATTTGATGACAAAGATATTTCTACAGAATACTCTGCCTTGATGAGTAAAGTGATGAGTAACGGTAACGGATATGTGAAGTTTCCCATCAATGAACCAGCAGAAGGCAAGAAGAAAAGTCAGGTGGAAGAATACCTCGATTTTTACAATGGAGAAGGGGTACAACACGTAGCCATCGCCACAAGCAATATCATTGAAACAGTAACTGATTTACAAAACCGTGGTGTTGAATTCCTGCGGGTGCCGCTCAGTTATTATGAAACGGTTCTCGACAGGGTAGGCCAGATTGATGAAGACCTGGCGCCATTGCGTGAACTGGGCATCCTGATCGATCGGGATGATGAAGGATACCTGCTTCAGATTTTCAGCAAACCCCTGGAAGACAGGCCAACCCTTTTCTTTGAAATCATCCAGCGGAAAGGTGCCAAAAGCTTCGGAAAAGGAAATTTCAAAGCACTTTTTGAAGCACTGGAAAGAGAACAAGCCCTGAGGGGAAATCTCTGATTAGTGACTGATAACGAAAAAATTAGCAATAGCAGCCCGGTTAAATTTCCGGGCTTTTTTATGTAAAGTGCTGATTTTTAACGTTTGAATTCGGGTTAATTGATTAATTTCAAGGCCTGAAACCCAAATTAATACCAGCAACCTTTGTTTGATGAAGACCTTGTTTCTCAGATCCGGCTGTATATTTTTATTGGCACTGCTCGTGTCGGCATCCTGCTTTTCCCAGAACGCTTTTGTAGGTGGACAAAAACCCGGGTACAAATCTGCTACCCAGCTCACTAAAATGGAAGATTCACTTAAAAAGCAATTTGAAAAACAGAACCTTGCCTGGCCACCACAATCTTTGTACATCCGTTCATTCAAATACGACCGTCAGCTTGAAGTTTGGGTGAAAACCGATATGGCAAAACCTTATCAGCTTTTCAAAACCTATAAAGTTTGTATGCAGAGCGGAACCATGGGGCCTAAAAGAATGGAAGGCGATTACCAGGTGCCCGAAGGATTTTATCATATCAACGAATTCAATCCGAACAGCAATTATCATTTATCTCTTGGGCTCAATTATCCCAATGCATCCGACAGGATATTAAGTGATTCAACAAGACCGGGCAGCGCAATTTACATTCATGGCAATTGTGTTTCTACTGGTTGCATTGCCATCAGTGATGTGCCGATCGAAGAAGTATATATCCTTGCTTCCAATGCCAAAGCAACAGGGACAGGAATTTATCCCGGTGCATGTTTTTCCTGTAAGGTATAATATAAAAAAATCACTCGATTATTTGCAGAATACCATCAAAGACAATGCATACCTGCAGCAGTTCAATAAAAATATCCGCGAAGCTTTTGAATACTTTGAAGTGAAAAAAGAAATCCCGATTATTATGGTGAATAAGAAAGGGGAGTATGTGTTTAATTAAAAAAGTAAAAAGTAAAAAATCAAAAGTGATGTTCTCGCAAAGACGCTAAGAAGTTGAGTCAAGCAGCAACCAGTAACAGCCAATAGTCAGTAGCTAAATTTCACGAACTCGCCAAATGAACTCCAGCAACCAGTAACAGTCTATTAAATTTGCACTGCTAAAATTCCACCCAACTCTCCAGAACATCCAGCAACCAGACATCAATTAAAATTTGCACTGCTAAAATTCACTCAATCCACTTCAGATCCAGAACCAGTAACAGTTTAACTCCTCAACAAAACCTGTATCGTTTCCGGTGTTTTCTGTTCGAGCAATTGTTCCCTGTTTTCTGTAAATAATCTGATCGTTGCTTCATCATAGTGACGTATCGTAAGCAGGTTCAGGTTCTTTTCCAGTTCCACATCAAAGATGGTTGAAGCCGCAGCTGCGAGCTGATCAATTTTTTCAGCATGATCATCAAAACAACAAAGCAAAGAGATCGCAGTATTCTGTAACAGGTTTGGTTTTATTTTTATCTGGTTGAATATTTCATGCAACTGCTGAACCGGTTTGTCTTCCACAAATGAAAAGTCTTTCGAACGAAAACGGATCAGCACCTGTTTTTTCTTATTCACAATAATGGGTGGCAGGTTTTTTACATTTTCTTTCCCGATATAAGTTCCGGGAAGTTGAGGATCCAGGAAACTCTTTACCTGTAGTGGAATGTTTTTATTCTGTAAAGGCTTGATGGTTTTAGGATGGATTACCTGTGCACCATAATAAGCCATTTCAATTACTTCGGTAAAACTAAGTCGGGGAATGATGCTGGCCTGCGGATATTCTTTCGGGTCAGCACTCATCACGGCATCCACATCCTTCCAGATCGTAACCGATTCGCCATTCATGATATTGGCAAAGATCGCCGCAGTATAATCACTGCCTTCCCTTCCCAAAGTAGTACTTTCATTTTCATCTGTAGCGCCGATAAATCCCTGTGTGATCACCACATCATAGTCTTCAAAAAGTGGTTTTACATTTTCTTCTATCTGTTTGCTGCTGTAATCCCAATCAATGGCAGCATCCCTGAAATTATCATCAGTTCTGAGGATATCCCGAACATCCAGCCACTTCACTTTTACATTGTTTTCGGCAAGATGAAAACTGAGGATGCTGCTGCTCAGCAATTCACCGCAACAAACTACCTGGTCGTAATAATAATCAAAGTTCCTTACTGGTTTATCATGCAGTAACCATTCCACTTCTGTGAATACATCTTTCAACTGTTGTTCAGCCGCCTGCCAGTTGAGTACGGTTAGGTATTTCAATGTATTGAGGTGACTGTCTTTGAGCTGCTGAAAAAGATTCAATGCATCTTCCTTCCGGTTGTCGAAAAAAGCCTCCACCACTTTTTCCAGTGCATTGGTGGTTTTGCCCATGGCTGAAATAACCACGAGGATTTTTTCAGAACCTGCCGACCGGATGATACCGGCGGTATTTTTGATTCTGTCGACACTGTTGATACTGGCTCCGCCGAATTTATATACTTTCATATTGATATCGCTTGGCTGGTTGATGGCCGCTTCGACTGATATTTTCTATCCCGAAAATCCGGCTTCAAAACCCGAAATAATAATAAACCTTACATTTGAACCGCAAATCTAACTTCGTTCATTGTAAACCAGAAATAGTTTTATGGCCATCAATAGAAAAATACAGACGCTCGACGAATTTACTATTCAGCAGATGCGGGATTTTCCCAAAGCAACCGGGGAACTTTCAGGTCTTTTAAGGGATATCGGTCTTGCCGCCAAAAGGGTGCATGTGGAAGTAAACAAAGCCGGATTGGTAGATATCCTGGGCGATGCCGGTACGATGAATGTGCAGGGTGAAGAAGTGAAAAAACTCGACGTATTTGCCAACAACCAGTTTATGGGCGTTCTGCGCCATGGTATCAGTTGTGCCGGTATCGGTAGTGAAGAACTGGATGATATCGTGGTTTTTGATGATGAAGTGAGCAACCAGTCTAAATATGTTTGTCTTTTCGATCCGCTCGATGGCAGCAGCAATATTGATGTGAATGTTTCCATCGGAACGATTTTTAGTGTATTCCGCCGCGTTAGTGAGCTAGGAAAGCCTGCCACCCATGCATGATTTTCTTCAGCAGGGCAACAAACAGGTGGCTGCCGGTTATGTGATTTATGGTTCTTCCACCATGCTCGTATATGCCACGAGGAGAGGCGTGAATGGCTTTACCCTCGATCAGTCGATCGGAGAGTTTACGCTCAGTCATCCCGATATTCAATGCCCCGACACCGGTAAAATCTATTCGGTCAATCACGGTAATTATTTCCAGTACGAAGACAATGTGAAAAAATACATCACTTCCTGTCAGCAGAAAACAAAAGCTACCGGTGGGCCGTATACGCAGCGTTATATCGGCAGTATGGTGGCTGATGTACACCGCAACCTCATCAAAGGCGGGATATTTATGTATCCCGGAACGACTGATAAGCCAAAAGGCAAACTCCGTTTGTTGTATGAGTGCAATCCCTTTGCTTTCATTATAGAAAAAGCAGGTGGAAAAGCAACTGATGGCAAACAACGCATTCTCGATATACAACCCACCGAAGTTCACCAGCGGACACCTTTGTTTATCGGAAGCCGACTCATGATGGAAGAACTGGAAAACACAAAGCCATAAAAGCAACACATGCAGAAAACGATTATATCGGTAAAAGACCTGGTTAAAAATTATGGGGATTACCAGGCGGTGAAGTCGATTTCATTTGATGTTTATGAAGGTGAAATTTTTGGCCTGCTGGGACCGAATGGCGCTGGCAAATCCACTACGCTGGAAATTATAGAAACATTGCGGGACAAAACCTCCGGAAAAATAATGGTAGATGGCTTTGATCTCGACAGGGATCCTTCCGCCATTAAAAAACTCATCGGGGTTCAATTGCAGACTTCGGGTTACTATCCCGGACTCAACCTCATAGAACTCATTCATCTTTTTGGCGGTTTGTACAACAAGCCGGTAAACCCGATGGAACTGCTCAAAAAAGTAAACCTTGAAGACAAGGCGAAAAATAAAAGCAAAGAATTGAGCGGTGGACAAAAACAACGTTTTTCCATTGCTACTACTTTGATCAATCAACCAAGAATCATTTTCCTCGATGAACCAACTACAGGTCTGGATCCGCAGGCCACGAAGAAATCTATGGGACCTCATCCGTGAAATCAGGAGTAACGGAACCACGGTGATCATCACTACCCATTATATGGATGAAGCCGAGCAGCTTTGTGATCGAATTGCCATCATGGACAAAGGCCGGATCATCAAACTTAACTCTCCCGAAAATATGATTGATGAACTCGTGGATAGCGGATTTGAAAGGCCCAAACAGGTAAAAGCCGCCAACCTGGAAGATGTTTTTATACATTTAACAGGTCGGGAGATGAGAGATGAATAAAGTTCTGTTTATTTGCAATCCATAAAAGAAAAATTATCTGATGAAGAAATTATTGTTATCGTTCCTGGCACTCTCGCTGGTAGCATTTGCTGTTGAAGCACAAGTAAAAAAAACTCCGGTGAAAACTTCTGCGGCACCTTCAAGAGCATTGATGAAAAATCTGTTGGATAGTTTCAGCTACGCAGCAGGAGTTAATATAGCACAGAACATGAAAGAACAGGGCATCGATAAGCTTAACAGTGAACTCATGCTGAAAGCGATTGATGATGTTATGAAAAACAAAATCACATTATTAAACCAGGAACAATGTAATATGAAACTTCAGGAACAGCTCAGAGTATTTCAGCAAAACAAACTGAACGCCAGAAAGAGATAAAGGCAAGGCATTATTTAGAGAAGAATAAAACAAGGCAGGGCGTTGTTGCTTTATCAAATGGATTACAGTATGAAGTACTTAAATCCGGAGAGCCTGGTGGTCCGAAGCCAACCGCAGTTGATACCGTGGTAGTTCATTATACCGGTACATTGATTGATGGAAAAGAATTCGACAGTTCCATGAGATCAGGTCAGCCGATTACCTTTCAACTTACAGGCGTGATCAGGGGTTGGACGGAAATCCTGCAACTCATGACCAAAGGCGATAAATGGAAAGTATTTATTCCAAGTGATCTCGGCTATGGAGATCAGGGATATGCACCTGCCATTCCTCCTGGAGCAACCCTGATTTTCGATATTGAACTCATTGATATAAAACCTGCAGCTAAGCCATAATGGACAACCAGCAATACCCCATTGGTAAATATGTGGAGCAACCATTTTCTGAAAAGCAATTACAGGAATGGTTAAACGATATTCGTTTTCTGCCAGAAAACCTGGAGCATGCTGTGCTGAATTTAGACGAAGCACAACTGGAAACGCCTTACAGAGAGGGCGGCTGGACGGTAAAGCAACTCGTGCATCATGTGGCCGACAGTCACATGAATGCTTATATCCGGTTTAAACTCGGGCTTTCGGAAGAGAATCCAACAATCAAACCTTATAACCAGGATGCCTGGGCGCAGATGCCCGATACAAAAAATCTGCCCATCAATTTATCTTTTACGATACTGCATGCAGTACACCGGCGCTGGTATGAAATACTGATTAATATCTCTACTGAACAATGGAACAGAACCGTTGTTCATCCGGAATACAACAAACAAATGACACTCTGGTACCTGCTCGGGATGTATGCCTGGCATAGCCGTCATCACACCGCACATATCAACAGCTTAAGAGAAAGAATGGGCTGGAACTAACTGGTAAGTGTAATCGCTTTCCGGTATTACAGGATCTGTTAATTTACTTCGGTTATATGGAGATTAAAACATTGTCTACTGAATATTTAAGCAATCATCATTATTTCACTGCCAGGAGAGACCGCTATGAACTTCCTTCAGGAAAAATTGTAGACCCATATTTTGTGGTTGAACTGCCCACCAGTGCAGCCGCCATGGCCATTACAGAAAACAATGAAGTATTGCTGGTGAAACAATACAGGCATCCCATCGGGCAACACCTGCTCGAATTACCAGGAGGTTTTATAGATGAAGGGGAAGATACTGTTGCCGCAATCAGTCGGGAATTGATGGAAGAAACCGGTTATACTTTTGAATCGGTGAAACCGCTTGGCATAACGGCCGCCAATCCGGGCGTACTCAATAATTTTACACACCTGTTTCTTGCAACCGGCGGAAAAAAGAAAGCAGCACAACAGCTGGATGCCAATGAAGAAATTGAAATTGTACTCAAGCCATTGGAGGAAGTAAGAGCATTGCTGATGAACAGTGAAATCAAACAAAGCATGCATGCCCTTTGCCTGTTTTATGGATTTGCTGAACTCGATAAAATCAACGCTTCAACTCAGCAATAGTAAAGAAGCTGCCGCAGATCATGATCACATCGTTGTCTTTGGCTTGTTGTTTGGCAACTTTAAGCGCTTCATTCACATCATCATAGCCATTTCCTGTCAATCCTTTGGTGAATGCCAATTGCATCAGTTCACTGTATGGCAATGCCCGTGGAATATGTGCATTGCAAAAATAATAATATGCATTTTTGGGAAATAGCGATAGTACATGTTCTACATCTTTGTCTTTCACAAAGCCCAGTATAAAATGAAGATTGCTGCCAGGATATTCTGCGTCCAATTGTTGCAGAATCATTCGAATGCCATCTTCGTTGTGAGCAACATCCAGAATAATAGCAGGTTGCTGCTGAATAATTTCCCAGCGTCCATGCAATCCCGTTAGTAATGATACTTTGCTCAATGCCTTGCTAATGATTTCATCAGAAACAGCATAGCCTTTTTCTTTTAATAGCTCAACAGCAGTTAAAACAGTACGGATGTTTTTTTGCTGGTAAGCACCTCTGAGATCAGGATTTAAAATGATGGAATTTTTATTGTGCAGATTGACCGCTGTGCAGGTTTTATGTGTATTCTCAGCATCATTGTTGAATGAAACCTGGAAGCTGGTTTCAGCAAAATAAATAGGTGCATCTACTGATTCAGCTTTGTTTAAAAATACAGGCATCGTGGCAGCAATGGATTCGCCGATCACCACCGGTACGCCGGTTTTAATGATGCCCGCTTTTTCAGCGGCAATTTCGGGAAGTGTATTGCCCAGCAGGTTCATATGATCATAACCAATATTGGTAATGATTGAAATTTCAGGTGTAATCACATTGGTACTGTCGAGCCGCCCACCCAGTCCGGTTTCAATTACAGCAATATCCACTTTTTCATCAGCAAAATATTCAAAAGCCATGGCAACCGTCAGTTCAAAGAAAGAAGGCTCAATGGCTGCACAAAGAGGTTTTGTTTTTTCAACAAAATCAATCACGAAATCCTGATTGATCATTTCACCATTGATGCGGATGCGTTCACCAAAATCATAGAGGTGAGGAGAAGTGTAAAGCCCGGTTTTATACCCGGCTTCCTGCAGAATGGCAGCCAGCATATGGCTCGTACTGCCTTTGCCGTTAGTGCCGGCAATATGGATGGTTTTGATTCTTTTCTCCGGGTTGCCAAGGGCTTTGCAGAATGCGATCGTGTTGCTGATGTCTTTCTTATATGCAGCCGCCCCGATCCTGGTAAACATGGGCAGATGGCTGTAGAGGTATTCGATCGATTGCTCGTAGGTCATTGCATAAAAATAGGATAAAGGCTTAAATGAAAACCTTTATCCTATGAACAAAAAAGATATTTAATTGATGCTGAAATTAAACTGAACGGTTACATTGGATTCATCGGGAGCTTTATCAAATAGCATGCTACGAAGGTAATTGCTGATGGCATCTGCATATCCCTGGTTGCGGCTGGTAGAACCTTTATCAAAAGCAATGAACCTTCCTTTTCCTTCAGCCGAAACCCTGATGATTGCATAAATGGTCGCTTTCGGCAATTCACCGGTGAAAGAATAATAGCGAACAATTTTGCGATTGCCGCGGATGATTTTTGGTCCACCCACACGACCACCTGGAGTGGTTCCGTATGAATCTTTGTTACCCTTCGGATCACCTGGATCACCCTTTCCATTCGGATTACTGCCCTGACGGGTAAATCCATTGTCATCCGTTGGGTTATTCCCTGGCTGGCCGTTATTCGGACCCGTCATGGTTATTTTCGGCTTCTGAGGCTTTGGAGCCGGCGTTACAACAGGCGATGGGGTAATGTCTTTTTTAATTTTGATCGGCGTTTTAACCGGCTTGTTTACAGGAGCTGCATCTTTTTCTGCATCGTCTTCAGGATTCACTATGTCATCGGAGGCGGCAGGCGCATTAATCGGGCGATCATTGATATCTTCAGCCCTGGCGGGAGTGGGACTGCCTTTTACCAATGGTTGTTCTTCCCCGAAACCCTCATCTTCACTGCCCAGGTTGATTTCAATCAGGTCCTGAACAATCGGTACAGTAGGAGGGAGCACTTTCCACTTGATGATAAAGAACAATAAAAGCAATGCTCCACAAATAATAGCAGTGTAGATGAATGCTTTCCTGTTTTTTTCTGTTTCAAAGGCCTGGGTCATGTTGCTGAAATTGGTATGTTAAAGTTATCTGATTTATAATAACATGATTTATTTTCTTCCCGGATTGCATAAACTTCATCCCAACTTTAACATTTTATCAATGTGGTTACTTAACAGTATAACTTCTTTCGCCGAACAACAGGCTTCCTATTCTAACCATATTGCTGCCTGCTTCCAGCGCAAACTGATAATCGGCACTCATGCCCATACTCAGGGTATCAAAACAGATGCATTCATTCTTGATTGAACTGTATTGATCATACAACGATTTCAGGTTTTTGAATTCCGCCCTGATCAGGTCATTGTCTTCTGTGAACGTTGCCATACCCATCAATCCAACAACTTTCACATGACTCCATGCTGCTGCATTGTTCAGCAATTCATGGTTGATCAGCTCATCCAGTTCCTTTGCATCGAAACCGAATTTCGTTTCATCTTTTGAAATATATACCTGCAAAAGACAATTTATCCTTCGTTGGTATTTTTTTCCCTGCTTATTGATCTCCATGAGTAATTTCAAACTGTCGGTTCCATGAATCAGGTGCACAAAAGGAGCGATGTATTTTACTTTATTGGTTTGCAGGTGCCCGATAAAATGCCAACGGATATCTTTGGGTAAAGCAATTTCTTTTGCCGTGAGTTCCTGAACATAATTTTCTCCGAAATCACGGATGCCATGCTGATAAGCTTCCTGTAAATCTTCAACCGGTTTTGTTTTAGATACAGCGATCAGCTGTGCATTGTAAGGAGCCAGCTGCTGCTGTATTTTTTCAAACTTGTCTGCTAAAAATGCCATAAAGTAAAATTAAACAAAAAGTCCATGATGCTTGTACACCATGGACTTTACTATTGTGAATCGCTTTATTTATTTTAAAATAGTTCTGCTGATTACAATGCGTTGTACTTCACTGGTACCTTCATAGATCTGTGTGATCTTGGCATCTCTCATCAGTCTTTCTACATGATATTCTTTTACAAAACCATATCCGCCATGGATCTGAACTGCTTCAGTGGCCGTCCACATTGCTGTTTCAGAACTGAATACTTTTGCCATCGAACCACTGAGTGTATAATCGATGTGCTGGTCTTTTTCCCAGGCAGCTTTCAAACATAACAAACGGGCTGATTCAATTCGGGTAGCCATATCCGCTAGTTTGAACTGGATGATCTGGTGGTTCATGATTTCCGTTCCGAATGCTTTGCGTTGTTTGCTGTATTTCAAAGCCAGTTCATAAGCGCCACTGGCAATACCCAAAGCCTGGGATGCAATACCGATGCGGCCTCCGGCCAATGTTTTCATTGCAAATTTGAAACCGAATCCGTCTTCACCAATCCTGTTTTCTTTCGGCACTTTCACATCATTGAACAGAATGGTATGTGTATCACTACCACGGATACCCAGTTTATTTTCTTTAGCGCCAACCACTACACCCGGCCAGCTTTTGTCTACAATAAAGGCATTGATACCACGACTTCCTTTGCTAACATCCGTTTGTGCAATCACCAGGTAAACACTGGCTGAATTACCATTGGTAATCCAGTTCTTGGTACCATTGAGCAGGTAATGATCTCCTTTGTCTTCTGCAGTGGTACGTTGTGAAGTAGCATCACTGCCTGCTTCCGGCTCACTCAGGAGAAAAGCACCGATGTACAATTGTCCATCTTTCTTTCCCTGTGCGAGTGGCGTGAGGTATTGTTGTTTTTGTGCTTCAGTGCCATATTCCTGCAAACCATAACAAACCAGGCTGTTGTTAACGCTCATGCATACACTAACACTGGCATCTACTTTACTGATTTCTTCCATGGCCAGCACGTAGCTGATGGTATCCATACCACTTCCGCCATATTCTGGCTTCACCATCATGCCCATAAAACCCAGGTCGGCCAGTTTTTCGATCTGTTCTTTGGGGAATTTCTGTAACTCATCTCTTTCAATCACGCCGGGAAGGCATTCGTTCTGGGCAAAATCCCTTGCCGCTTTTTGAATCATCAAATGTTCTTCAGAAAGTTGAAAATGCATAGCAATTGTTTTAAGTGGCACAAAATTAAGGGTTGTGACCTTAGTTGGCCGACTATTGTTTAATTATTTTTACCGGCATTTTTGCTTTCATCGGCTTCTGTTGTGTCACTCACTTCAACAGTATATCTTTGTGCATCAATTTTGAGCATTGCCCACATCTACACAAAATTTTAAGATACAGCGCACCATCGCCATTATTTCGATTGCCCTGTTTATCATTAAAATAGCTGCCTGGTACCTTACCAACTCGGTTGCCATCCTCACCGATGCACTGGAAAGCATTGTAAATGTGGTAGCCGGACTCATCGGGCTGTACAGCATTTACCTTTCTGCCAAGCCCCGCGACCTCGATCATCCTTACGGGCATGGTAAAGTAGAGTTTATTTCTGCCGCTATTGAAGGAACCATGATCAGCATTGCCGGGGTTTTTATTTGTTATAAAGCAATCAATAACCTCCGTCTGCCACATGAAGTGGAGAAAATTGATTTTGGTATTTACCTGGTTGCTTTAACGGCCCTGGTTAATTATGTTGCAGGTGTCATTTGTGAACGAACAGGAAAAAAGAGCAATTCACTCGCCCTCATGGCCAGTGGGAAACACCTGAAAACCGATACGTATACAACCATTGGAATCATCTGCGGCTTAATCCTGCTCTGGATTACAGGCATCGACTGGATTGATAGTGCAGTGGCCATTCTTTTCTCGGTGATCATCATGATTACCGGTTATAAAATCATTCGTACTTCTGTTGCAGGCATTATGGATGAAGCCGATATTGAACTGCTGAGGAAAATGGTGGTGCTCTTAAACAAAGACAGAACCATCAACTGGATCGATCTCCACAATCTTCGAATCATCAAATACGGTCCTACACTCCACCTCGATTGTCACCTTACCGTTCCCTGGTATTTCAATGTTCATGAAGCACACAAGGAAATTGATGCACTGTCGAACCTGGTAAGAGAACATTATGGCGAATCAGTAGAATTATTTGTGCATTCAGATGGCTGCCTGGATTTCTCCTGCCGCATCTGCGAAAAAGCGGATTGTCCGGTTCGGCAACATGCTTTTGAAAAAAAGATCGAATGGACCATGGAAAATATTTCTTCCAATCATAAACATAAAGTAGACAGTTAATATGGAACCTACGCTCGATGATATTTATTGGAACGACCGCTACCAGGCGAAAAGCACCGGTTGGGATATTGGCGAAGTATCAACACCCTTAAAAGAATACATTGATCAGTTAACCGATAAAAACATTTCCATCCTCATACCAGGTTGTGGGAATGCTTATGAAGCTGCATACTTACTGGAGAAAGGCTTTACCAATATTCACCTGCTGGATATTTCGCCCTTGCTGGTAGAAAACCTGAAGCGGAAATTCAAACTGATCGCCGGCGATAAACTGCATTTTATCTGCGATGATTTTTTTAATATTTCCGGGCAATATGATCTGATTATTGAGCAGACGTTCTTCTGTGCACTCAATCCCAATCTGCGGAAAAAGTATGTAGAAAAAATGCATGAAATACTGGCCCCGGGCGGGAAGTTGGCGGGTGTTTTATTCAACAGAGATTTTATTGGCGGCCCGCCTTTCGGAGGTAACAGTAACGAGTACCAGCAGTTGTTCAGTTCAAAATTTCAGTTGAAAACAATGGAGCCCTGTTATAATTCGATTGCCCCAAGAGCAGGATCGGAACTGTTCATCATATTGCAGAAAAAATAACTGCTGGAGATTAATGTTCAAATAATTTTGCCACACCAAAGGCAGCTGCAGCAGCAAGTGCGCCGATCATGGTCACCCTGATGGCTCCCATCCACACGTTGATGCCGGTAACCTTGCTTTTGAAATAACCGAATACAAACAAGCAGATCAGCGTGGCCACTACAGAATATTTCAATGCCTCGGTAGAACTGCTGATAAAGAAATACGGGCTCAATGGAATGATACCACCAGCGATATAGGAAAGTCCGATGTTCAAGGCACTCTTGGTGGCTCTTTTGGGATCGGGTTTATCAAGACCCAATTCATACTTCATCATAAAATCAACCCAGCGATCCTTGTCTTTCGCAATTTCTTCCGTGGCCTGGTTCTGCAATGATTCACTTAAACCGATATTGGCAAAAAACTCTTTTGTTTCTTCAATTTCCCGGTGACGCAAATGCTCTACTTCATGGTACTCTCTTTTCACTTCACTGGCATAATGATCCTGTTCTGTTTTCCCTGCCAGGTAACCGCCGAGGCCCATGGCAATACTGCCTGCCGCAATTTCTGCGATGCCGGCAATCACAATAATGCTGCTGCTGTCTACAGCGCCACTGAGGCCAGCTGCTAAAGCGAAAGGAACGGTCAGTCCATCACTCATGCCGATGACCAGGTCCCGCAATTGATCGGAACTTTTCAGGTGTGATTCTATATGATCGTGGTGAAGATGTGTATCCATGAATTTAAGTTAATCAAGTTTTTTCAGACTTTTTGCAATGATACCAACAGCTTCCATGATCTGGTCTTTGGTAATGACCAATGGAGGTGCAAACCTGATTTTATCACCATGTGTAGGTTTGGCCAGTAATCCGTTTTCTTTTAATTCGAGGCAGAGATCCCAGGCAGCATCCGGATTGCTGTGTTTGATAACAATCGCATTGAGCAACCCACGGCCACGGATAGCACGAAATATGTGGTGAATTCAGTTTGGCAATTTCACTGCGGAACAGTTCACCCATTTCCTGTGCATTGTCGGCCATTTTTTCTTCTTTCAACACTTCCAATGCAGCCATTGCCACTTTGCAGGCGAGGGGATTGCCACCATAAGTGCTTCCGTGTTCACCTGGTTTGATGGTCAGCATCACCGCATCATCTGCCAGCACAGCACTGATCGGTAAAGTACCACCACTGAGTGCTTTGCCGAGGATAAGGATATCGGGTTTTGCATTTTCATGATCGCAGGCCAGCATCTTTCCGGTACGGGCCAATCCGGTTTGAATTTCATCGGCAATCATCAGTACATTGTATTCATTGCATAATTTACGGATGCCGCTGATATAACCATCATCAGGTACCACCACACCTGCCTCACCCTGGATCGGTTCAAACATAAAAGCCGCTACATTGCTGTCCTGGAAAGCTTTTTCCAATGCTTCAAGATTATTGTAAGGCACAATTTCAAAACCAGGCATAAAAGGCCCGAAATTTTTATAACTACTCGGATCGGTTGATGAAGAAATCGCCGCCATTGTTCTTCCCCAGAAATTACCTTCCGCAAAAATGATTTTAGCTTTGTTCTCTTCCACTCCTTTAACCGTATAAGCCCACCTGCGAGCCAGTTTGATGGCTGTTTCGCCGCCTTCAACACCGGTATTCATCGGTAATACTTTATCGTATCCAAAATAATGAGTGATGTATTTTTCATATTCACCGAGCAGGTTATTGTGGAAAGCACGGGAAGTAAGCGTGAGTATATCTGCCTGCTGTTTTAATGCATTGACAATTACCGGATGACAATGGCCCTGGTTTACGGCTGAGTATCCGCTGAGGAAATCATAATACATTTTATTGTCTACATCCCATACATGAACGCCGATTCCTTTGTTGAGTACTACCGGTAACGGATGATAGTTATGAGCGCCGTATTTTTCTTCAAGTTCAAGATAATATTGAGTATTGGCAGATGCCTTAATAGTAGAATGCATAAAATTATTTTTGATAAAAATGGTAAATAAGAATTCAGGAAAAATCACCCCTCTGTGCAGAAGGGGAACAGCATCTTATCCTCGATGATTGAGCAGATCGAGATTGGCTTGAAGAAAAATGAATATGTTGTTATTCGCTTTGATGCCGCAAAACTAATATTTTAAACCCATTTAGTGAAATAAGCAGCCGGAAAATTTAACTGCATTTGTGATTGTTCGGGAAAAATGCCGAAAACCGTACTGCCACTGCCACTCATGGCTGCATAAACCGCACCGGCTTCATACAACTGGTTTTTCACATCAGCAATGGCAGGGTATTCTTTGAAAACCGGTTTTTCAAAATCGTTGGTAATCACTTGTTTCCAGGATTCAATGGGTGCTTTGATGGCGGCAGTTAAGTCGGTGCTGTTTTTTTCAAGCTCAAGTGACCTGAATGCCCATCCGGTATTAACATGAATGCCAGGATTAACCAGCAATATTGAGTAAGCAGAAAGATCGAGTTCAACAGGTTGCAGTTGTTCTCCACGGCCGGTAGCCAAACAAGGTTTGTTGTAGAGGAAGAACGGACAATCACTACCTAACTGTAACGCATAAACGGAAAGTTGTGCTTCAGTTAAATGCAGCTCAAAATATTGGTCAATCAGCTTTAGCATAAAAGCGGCATCTGCCGAACCTCCGCCCAAACCAGCACCCATGGGAATTTCTTTGTGCAGGTGTATTTTTAATGATGGCAAAGCCGGATAATCCTTCCGGATCAGTTGCAAGGCTTTGATACAAAGATTTTCTGCTTCATTCCCATCAACTGCTCTGCCTGAACTGCTATAAGTATAGGGAATGTCGTTTTTTGCATCAGCGGGAATCAGCTCAAGGATATCCTTACAACCAACCGGGTAAAAGATCGTTTGGAGATCATGAAAACCATCGGCTCTTTTTCCCAGGATATTCAATCCGATATTGATCTTGGCATTGGGAAAAACAACCATGTTAATTGGGGTTATAGCTGAATGAGGAAGAAATGCGGGGAATTATCAGGATTTACCACCTCGACTTTTGATTTCATCCCTGATGGCAATGGCTTTGATATAATCTTCATGTTCCAGTACTTCTGTGAGCAGGTTGTTCAGGTCTTCGAGGCTCATCGATTTGAGATCGTCTTTTCCACCTGTTTCTGAAGTTACAGCTGTGGAAGCAGATTTCTTGTTATCGTCTTCCATCAGCACACCAGCCTGGTCGAGTATGCTGTCATAAGTATAAATCGGGCAGCCAAACCGAACCGCCAATGCCAAGTGCATCTGAAGTTCTTGAATCAATTTCAACCGTATCATTGGCCGAACTGCAAACCAGTTTGGAATAAAAAATACCTTCCTGAAGGTCGTTGATCACAATTTCATGCAGGTCTACATTGAAAGCCAGCATGAAATTTTTCATCAGATCGTGGGTCAATGGGCGACTGGGGCTCATCCGTTCAAGCGCAACCGCAATGGCCTGAGCTTCAAAACCGCCGATAACGATGGGCAATCTCCTTAATCCATTGATTTCTCCCAATACAACTGCATAAGAATGTGTTTGTGTAATACTATGTGAGAGAGCAACAATTTCCAGTTCAATCTTTTTCATGCAGGGGGCTTGCGTTTGTGCTTAATATTTACAAATATAAAAATTAAAGCCTTTCAAAATGAATTGAAAGGCTTTGAATTAGTGCAAATTTAGGGGGAGATTATGCTCCGGCCTTAATTTTTTTAACGGCTTCAATAATTTTGGGTACCACTTCAAAGGCATCTCCAACGATTCCATAATCAGCAGCCTTGAAGAAAGGTGCTTCCGGATCTTTATTGATTACTACAATGGTTTTGCTTCTGTTTACACCGGCCAGGTGCTGGATCGCTCCGGAAATACCGATGGCGATGTAGAGATTCGGCGCAATAGCCAGACCAGTTTGACCCACATGCTCGTGGTGCGGGCGCCAGTGGATATCCGCAACAGGGCGACTGCAGGCCGTGGCGGCACCCAGCAATTTTGCCAGGTCGGTTACCAATCCCCAGTTTTCCGGACCTTTTAATCCTCTTCCGCCACTAACCACGATATCGGCTTCACTTAATGGAACATCCCCGGTTACTTTATTAACAGCAGTCACCTCAATTTTAGCGGCATCGATTGTTGCTGCAAAAGGAACAACTTCAGCAGCAGCACCACCTGAACTCAGGTTAAATGAATTCGGATTGAGGGCGATGATTTTTTTAGCTGTGTTTACAGCTATCATGGCAAATGCCTTACCACTGAACACCGATTTTTTTACCACAAAACCATTGCTGGTATCGGGTAGGGCAACAGCACCAGAAACCAAACCTGCTTTCAAACGCACGCTCAGTCGGGGCGCCACGGCTTTACCGGTTGTGGTATTTGAAAATACAATGGTATCAGCACCCGTAGCATCGGCAGTCTGGGCAATGATTTTTGTATAAACCTGCGCATCAAAATGATTGAGCGAAGCATCGGCAACAGTATGAACTTTTTTAACACCAAAATTGCCCAATGAAGCCAGGTCGTCACTTACGGTTCCGAGCACAATGGCTTCTGCAGTGGTACCGGTTTGCTCTGCAATTTTAGCAGCATAGCTGGCCGCTTCAAAAGAAGCTTTTTTGATATGGCCATCTGCCTGGTCGATGAAAACTAATATCATAAAAAAGAAAGTTTAATTTGAATGAATGGTTGTTAGATTGCTTTGGCTTCTTCATGAAGCAGGCGCACCAGTTCTTCCGGGTTGTCGGGCGAAACCAGCTTCACACCTGCTTTTGCCGGAGGAAGGTCGAATGCAACAACACTGGTAAAACTATCGGTAGCAACCGGTTCAACAACTTTTAAAGGTTTGGTACGGGCACCCATGATACCTTTCATATTCGGGATGCGTTGTTCGGCCATTCCTTTCTGGCAGCTAACCACCAACGGTAGTGCTGCTTTATCGGTTTCTTCTCCGCCTTCAATTTCACGAACAACCACCGCTTTACCGCCTTCCAGGTCAAACTTTACAGCATGTGAAATATAGGGCTGATCAAGCAGTTCTGCTACCATTCCGCCGATAGAAGAACCGTTGTAATCGATGGTTTCTTTACCGGTAAATACCAGGTCATAATTTCCTTCTTTGGCGATTGCTGCAATTTGTGAAGCAATATTGTAACTGTCGGCATTCTCTGTATTCACCCTGATGGCTTCATCACCACCTAAGGCCAGTGCTTTGCGGATAATGGGTTCACTATCGGCTCCACCCACATTTACCAGGTGTAGCACAGTTGAAGGATCGGCTTCTTTCAGCTCGATCGCCCTCACCAGGGCATACCATTCGTCGTAAGGGATTGATGATCCATTGTACCCCATCGGCAGCGAATTTCGTATTGTTATCTGCGAAAGCTATTTTTGCCGTCGTATCGGGTGTTTTGCTGATGCAAACCAGTATTTTCATATCGATGACAGTTGTTTAAATAATAAAAAAGGTTGTTTATGCAACTAAGTGCAAATATAGTGGATGCAAATATACTTTCATCGGGTTGTTTAAAAAAAGATTGTCATGAGTCGTATTGAAAAACTGCAGGAAATGCTGAAAGATTCTCCGGATGATAGTTTCCTGCAACATGCCCTGGCGCTGGAATACATCAAAACTGGGAAGGAAACTGAAGCGGAAACATTATTTAACCGTTTGCTTAGCCTGGAACCGGGATATGTGGGTTCCTATTATCACCTGGGCAAACTGCTCGAAAGGAAAGGAGAAGAGCAGGCTGCCATTCTGGTTTATGAAAAAGGAATGGAGCAGGCCCTGAAAGCAAATGACCGCCATAGTTACAATGAATTGCAGATGGCAAAAGAGGAACTCGAATAAAGGGTTTGAATTTTGCTTACCAGCTTTTGTATTTCATGGCATCATCGTTGCGTCGCACACTTCAACGGAAGTTCTATGATTTTTCATTTTCCTGAACAGTCATTCATATTTTGTTTCTTTGTTTCAAGATAAATAAAATGAATCTATTAACGGCTTTCAGGAGTTATATTTCAGCAGAGCATCTTTTCGGGGCGGATGATGCTTTATTCCTGGCAGTCAGCGGGGGAGTGGATTCAGTAGTCATGTGTCATCTCTGCCAGGAAGCCGGATTCAACTTCAGCATCCTGCACTGTAATTTTCGTTTACGCGGCGCCGATAGTGATGCCGATGAAGCATTTGTACAACAACTGGCCGATACTTTAAAAGTGCCCTTCCTCGTTAAACATTTCGAAACTAAAGAATTCGCCGAAACAAATAAACTCAGCACACAGGTTGCAGCACGGGAACTGCGTTATCAATGGTTCAATGAAATCATAGTTGCAGCAATAAAACCGGCATACCTGCTCACCGCACATCATGCCAATGACAATATTGAAACGGTCATGATGAATTTTTTCAAGGGAACCGGTATAAATGGTTTGCATGGTATCTCGCCTGTTGAAAATACGGTTTGCCGGAATCTGCGACGTCCGCTTTTGTTTGCAACAAGAGAGTCAATTCTCGAGTATGCGCATACACGTAATCTAACCTGGCGGGAAGATGTTTCCAATGATTCGAACATCTATACCCGTAATTATTTCCGCAATGAACTCATTCCTGGAATACAAAAGGTTTTCCCCGAAGTTGAAAACAACCTGCTGGATAATATTGCCCGTTTCAGGGAGGTACATATTTTATACCGTCAATCCATCAATGCGAACCTGAAAAAACTGATTGAACAAAAAGGGAAGGAATGGCATATCCCGGTACTTAAGCTTGCTTCATTGCCTGCGGCAGCAACGATCCTGTACGAATTCCTGAAAGAATACGGTTTTACATCAGCTCAAACAGCCGAAGCAATGAAACTGCTGAACAGTGAATCGGGCAGGTACATCTCATCAGCCACCCATCGTTTGTTGCGCAACCGCAACTGGCTGATCCTTTCAGCCCTGGGAGTGAATGATCATTCTATTTACTTACTGGAGCAGGGGCAATCCTCTTTAGTATTTAATGATCAGCATTTAAAAATGAGTGAATTGAATCCGTTAGGCGAACTAACATCGGCTGCTCATGAAGCAATGATCGATGCCGACCTCATTTCATTTCCACTCATCATCCGTAAATGGAAACAAGGCGATTATTTCTATCCTTTGGGGATGGATAAAAAGAAAAAACTCAGTCGCTTTTTTATCGATCAGAAATTATCGCTTACACAAAAAGAAAACACCTGGCTGATTGAATCAGATAAAAAAATTGTCTGGGTGATGGGCCTCCGCATCGATAATCGTTTCCGCGTTACCGGTAGTACCAAAAAAATAATAAAATTCAGTTTATCCCCGTCCAAGTAAACTCGGGTGTTTGAGTTCTTCAATAATGTATTTGAAGAGATCCGGTTGCAGGGCTGCAATGAGCCCGAGTGTGGCAGCCAGTCCAAACAATGCGCCCCACAAATGCGCATCGTGATTGATATTGTCGCCACCTTTTTTACCCATGTATACACAGTATACTACAAACAATACGGCATAAATTGCAGCCGAAATCCTGATGGCGCCAAACAGGTAAATGCTGTTCCATGGACTAAATACTATGGAGGCAAAAACCACTGCTGATACGGCACCTGAAGCGCCCAGTGAACGGTATTCACTATGATCACGGTGTTTTAAATAACTGGGAATATCAGAAATAATCAAAGCACCTAAATACAAGCCCAGGTAAGCAGCAGTGCCGCCCAATTCAAGTCCATTGAAAACTGTTTCAATATTTCTGCCGAAAAAATATAAGGTGAACATATTGAAAATAAGATGCATCATATCCGCATGCAGAAATCCTGAGGTAATGAACCGGTAATATTCTTTTTCTCTCTTTACACGATAAGGCCACATGATGGTTTGATTCACCATATTGCTGTTGGAAAAACCAATGAAAGAGAAAATTGCGTTCGCAGCGATGAGCAAAAGGGTAACGGGGTATTGTGTATAATCCATGCTTGTTTTTTTCAAATCTATGACAAAATCAGCGGAGCAGTCCTCTGCTGTTTGTTAATTCAGTTTTATATCAACTATGATGATACTTTTCATTGCGGATGATGCTGCAGGCACGGTACACCTGTTCGGCAAGTATCAATCTCACCAGCTGGTGCGGAAAAACAAGTTTTGATAGGCTCCATTGAAAATCTGCTCTTGCCGTTAGTTCCTTGCTCACGCCAAATGCGCCACCGATCAGAAACACGACCGACTTTACACTTTCATTCGCACGTTGACCAATAAACGCTGCCAGTTCTTCGCTACTCAGTTGTTTACCTCTTTCGTCTAACAATACCAGGTAGTCTTCTTTTTTCAATAAATTCAGCACCTGTTCTCCTTCTTTCTGTTTCAGCTCTGCATTGCTTAAACTGGAAGCGTTTTTAGGCGGAGCAATGATCTGCCATTGAACCGGGTAATAATTACCGATCCTTTTGGTAAATGCCAGTATCCCGGCATCCACATAAGGCTCATTGGCTTTACCGATACTCCAGAATTGAATTTTCATGCCCTTTGTTTAAGATAAATCACAGAAATGTCTTTTTGATGCAACAAATTAAGTTCAAAAAGTATCCTAAGGGCAAACTAACGCAAACTTTGCAGTTTTTTTATTGCCATTCATCTAAAACATTGATCTGGCTGCAAATGATGGGTAGTTTTTTTGTAATTTCAGTTTTTATCAGCGCTTAAACTTATGCGAAAGCCGGGCCCGATTCATCAATTTACCTGCACCTGGAAATCCGGCTGGGGACTTGTTGTTTTATTTCAGCTGCTATCACTCAATATTTTTGCTCAATGTCCTACGAACCTCGACTTTGAAGGAGGTACACTGGATGGATGGACCTGCTATACCGGTTATACAGAACTTGGTCCCGGGTGGTACAAACGAAATTTTCCTGATTCCGATTTCTCATCCGGTTGTAGACAGGCATACTTTGTTAACCGCCAATCCCGGTGATGGAGTAGATCGTTATGGAGGATTCCCGGTGAACTGTCCTAACGGTAGCCGACACTCGATAAAACTGGGCAATAGTTTTGGAGGTGCGCAGGCAGAAGGTATGTCGTACCAGTTTACCATTCCAGCTACAGCCAATAAATTCAGTTTGATTTACAACTATGCAGTTGTATTCCAGGATCCTGGTCATAGTGTAGATGCACAACCCAGGATGCAGGTGGAAGTAATGAATATTACCGATGACAGTGCCATCATCAGTTGTTCTTCTTTTTCATTTGTGGCCGATAATTCATTGCCGGGTTTCCAGATATCTACAGCAACTGCCCCTGGCGCAACACCTGTATTGTATCGTGATTGGTCATCCAATACCATCAACCTCGATGGCTTTGAAGGTAAAACCATCCGTTTCTTTGTAAAAACAGCCGATTGTACCGAACAGGCGCATTTCGGATATGCTTATTTCGATGTGCAAACAGGTTGCAGCAGTACACTCGATGGTGCCTTGTTCTGCAAAGATGACACCGCAGTGAACGTTAAAGCACCCATCGGTTATCAGCAATACCAGTGGTTCAACAGTAGCCTCACGCAAAATCTTAGGCAACAACCAGATTTTACACATTGCGCCACCGCCTCCTTCGGGAACCATCGTAGCAGTTGAGGTAACGCCTTATCCCGGATATGGATGTAAAGACACGATTTTTCAAAAACTCGATACCACCAGTTTAAGTACACAAGCAGATGCAGGCCCTGATCAAACGAGTTGCAACCAGGCTTCTGTTTTGCTCGGAACTTCAGCTACTGCCGGCTGGAATCATTCCTGGTTTCCCGCCACAGATCTCAACGATCCGAATATTGCCAATCCTGTTGCTACACCCTCCAGGTTTACAGAATATGTGTTAACAGTAAGCAGCGGGCAAGGAGGCTGTGTTTCAAAAGATACCGTTCGCATCAGCACTCAAACGGTGAATGATACTTTGAACCTGAATGGTAAACTGCTTTATTGTTCCGGAGATCCTTCAGGTGCAGTTTTGTCGGTAGCCCTGGCTGATAGCATACAATGGTTTAAAGACAATCGTCCACTTGGGCATCGCAGATCAAACGCAGCTGATTGTTCAGGAATCGGGAACTTACCATGCTTTATTATTTGATGATAATTGTCCGTTGCCATTTCCTACCAACAGTTATTCTGTTCAGGTAGATTTTCCAACGCCGGGCATCAGGTATCCCGAAGTAGAAGCCGCCATTAATTTCCCCGTTCAACTGGAGTCACGAACCATCAGCAATGATATCACCTGGTCTCCGGCAACCAGTTTAGATGATGCGCATAGCAGCCGCCCTTATTTCCGTGGAATAGATCCCCAGTTGTATACCATCCGCATGGTAACGCCTTCGGGTTGTGAAACCGTGGATACGCAATATGTAAAAACAGTAAAGAAGATTGCTATTTATGTACCAACGATGTTTACACCCAACGGAGATGGCAGGAATGATTTTCTGCGTCCGCTGTTATTAGGATTCAGGAAGATCAATTACTTCAGGGTGTACAATCGCTGGGGCAAATTGCTGTTTGAATCACAGAATGATCTTCCCGGCTGGAACGGAATCTTACAGGATGCCGAACAGGGGCCTCAATCACTGGTATGGGTAATCGAAGCTGTAGACATCGACGGGAAAACACACTTCCGGAGAGGTACAACTATTTTGATGCGCTGATAAAAAAATTTAATCCTGCTTTTTCGGTGGTAATGCAAAAGCTATTGCTTCATGGTCGAAATGACCTTTGTGGGCTCCATCACAGAATGGTTTGTTTTTCGATAAGCCGCACCTGCAAATGGAAATGATTTCCCTGCCGCCCAGGTCATACACATTGCCATTACGATCTGTAATTTCAAAATCACCTTCTACTTTTATAGAACCGTTAGGGTTAACGGTCAATTTGGTTGTTGCCATTGAGTATTGTATAAATGAATGAGTGAAGCCAGGTTTATTCATGCACCACAAGAATGGGCACTTTACTTCTGTAAGAAAGAATTTTTGTTCTGCTGCGGTGAAACAGGCTTTCCATGAATGAATGATTTTTCTGAATAGCAATCAACAGATCAATATTCTTGTCTTTTGAAAACAGGTCGAGTGCTTCTTCCATTTCAAACAAACGCATGAAATAAAATTCAGGATTGAAACCTTCAAATAGTTTCTTCAGATCCTGTTTCTCTTTTTCATATTCTTCTGTTAATGAGATATAGTGATCTTTATCAACATTGATTACATGCAGTGTTGGATTGAAAACTTTCAGAAAGTTTTTAATGGGCACCGATGGAGTTGAATTGAGGGTATTCTTGAAATCAGAGGTGAGCAATACGTTTTTGATATCACTGAAACTGGCATCTTCAGGAACAATCAGTACCGGGCAGGCTTTGGTAGCCGCCATTTTCAATGTATTGCTTCCGAAAAGAACCTGTGCAATGGCCGATTTTCCGGTGATGCCCATGATAACAAGGTCGGCATTCCGGTGGCGCACTGCTGTTTCGAGCCCTTCCACAAAATCATCTTCCAGGTGACTCAGCGTTTCCATTTTCACGATATGTTCGCTCATCAGGCTGGTTTTGAGGTCTTCCAGATCCTGGTCAATAGAAGCTTTATCAGCTGCTTTTGAATAACTATGGTATAATATTAGGGTCACTCCGTAATGGCCAACCAATAGCTGGGCAGCATATTTGGCGGCATGCAGGGAGGTTTCAGAGAAATCTACCGGTACAATAACTGTATTCATATTTGATGAAAATTGTGATAAGGAATCTGGTGTCAAATGTATAGTGACTACAAAGTAATGAGATTTTGTGAAATATTTGACAGTAAGTTAACCTGTTACGCTTTAAAATACTTCTGCATGGTATGGTATTTGGCATATAAATAAAATATATCATTAAAAAATGCGTTATGAAAAAGAATACCCGATTCATGTTTGCCATATCTACAGCCATATTAACAGGTTTAGTTATTCTCGGTGTACGTTACCGGAGGAAAAAACGCATGCTCAACCGTGTAGCTGATGAAGGATATGAAACAGCACATGATGTTCTTTTTCCACACAAATCCACAGCTGGTAAGAAATTACACCTGGGTCCCGTGATCCCCGTAGAAAAAGTATAAGCTTCCCGATAGTTTTTTAACTTTCTTATAATGAATACAGTGAATGCTGATATTCAGAAAAGTTGTTACCTTTTGGCTTTCTTATTTTTCTGAACACAGGTATGAAAAAAAGCCGCTTATTGTTGACAGGTATCAGCCTATTGGTTGTTTTAGCCTGTGTTTTCTATTCGTTTCGTTTAACAGCCGCCGGTAGTGAACGGAATGAAAAGGCTCCGAACCGTTTATCTTTTCCCTATCGTTCTCAGGGTTTAACTGAAAGGCAGGCTGCCGCTCATTTATTGAGCCGGTTTACCTATGGTGCAAATGCCAAAGACGTAGATGAAGTGGTAAAGTTCGGGCTCGAAAACTGGTTCGAAGCACAGCTGAATGGGAATGTACCCGAAGACTCTCTCAATATATTACTGGAACCATTAGACGCTATGCGCATGAGCAATACGGAAGTGCTGGCTGCATTTCCCAAACCCTTGCAGGTATTACGCATGGCTTCAGCAGAAGGAGTTATCCCGATTGATTCTGTTAAGTTGATGAGCGATAAAGAATACAAAAGAAGGCTGGGGGAGTATGTGAAAGCTAAAAACATACGCCAGCAATCTGATTTTACAAGGCAATTTATCAACCAGCGCATCATCAGGGCCGTTTATGCAAAAAATCAGTTGCATGAAGTGCTGACAGGTTTCTGGTTCAACCACTTTAATGTATCGCTCACCAAGAGAGATGCTGTTTTACTCACGCCAGCCTATGAAAGGGATGCGATCAGGCCCTTTGTTACAGGCAAATTCAAAGACATGCTGAAGGCTACGGCCAAATCTCCGGCCATGCTGGTATATCTTGATAATTTCATCAGCTCGGGATCACCCGAAAATGTGACTGCACCTAAATCAAAACAAACAGGCCGTTCTGTATTCGATAAAAAACCTGGAGAATCCGATTCTGCCCTGAATGCACAGGATTGCCAAACTGAAACGGTTGCGCAAGAATGAAGGACTGAATGAAAACTATGCCCGGGAAGTCATGGAATTGCATACCATGGGGGTGGATGGCGGTTATACGCAATCAGATGTTACCCAGGCTGCCAGGATTTTAACCGGCTGGACCATCTATCCTATCGGTGAAGGGTATTCGCCATTTATACAACGGATAATAGATGCCGGCGGTGAACAGAAATTAATTGAAGAGGGGTTTATAAGGGAAGGCGATTTTATTTTTGCTGCCAACCGGCATGATAACAAAGAAAAGAAAGTACTGGGAAAAGTTTTTCCTTCCTTTGGCGGATATGCGGAAGGGTTAGCATTGCTGGATATGCTGGCGCATCATCAGTCAACCGCTAAATTTATTTCAAAGAAACTAGCCGCCTATTTTGTAAATGATAATCCACCGAAATCACTGGTAGATAAAATGTCGAAAGTGTTCCTGGAGAAAGAAGGCGATATCAGGGAAATGCTCATCACGATGGTGAATGCGCCTGAGTTCTGGAGCCGGGAAAACATCCGGGCCAAAACCAAATCCCCTTTTGAACTGGTGATCAGTGCTGTAAGAGCTTTGGATGCCAGTGTAGATCAGCCTTACCAGTTGTTTGCCAGGATCGATAAAATCGGGCAGCGGATTTATTATTTCCAGGCGCCGACCGGTTTCCCTGATAAAGCTGAGTACTGGATCAATACCGGTGCTTTGCTCAACAGGATGAATTTTGGTCTCGACATTGCGTCTCAGCAATTAAGGGGCGTGAAAACGGATCTGCTTAAATTGAATGACAATCATGAACCCGAAAGTGCTGAAGCTGCACTGGTTACTTATTCCAATATCCTGCTCCCCGAAAGAGATGTAACAGCTACGGTTAAACGATTATTGCCTTTGATCAATCAGCCGGGTTTAAATTTAAAACTGGAACTGGCAGAAAAAAAATCAACGCAGACGGCAACAAAGAAAAAACTAAGCAAAACGCCGGCTGATGAAATGGAACTACCGGAGAAAGATCCGGCAATGGATACCAAACCAGTAGAGAAAAAGAAAAATCAAACCATATCTGTAGCCAGCATGCTTGCACAGGTGGTAGGAATCATATTAGGGTCACCGGAATTTCAAAGAAGGTAAAGGGAAATAATATTTAATACATGACATCAAGAAGAGGTTTTATTAAATCGGGAGCGCTATCTGTTGTGGGCATCGGGCTTAGCGGCCTTCCCGGCTTTATTGCCCGGGCTGCCAACCAGGCCAGGGTTTTACTTCCTTACAAAAAGAATAAAATACTGATCTGTATTTTTCAACGCGGAGCCATGGATGGTCTGATGGCGGTTTGTCCGTTTAACGATACTTATCTGCAGGATGCCCGTCCTTCTTTGTTTATGCCGGCAGCGGGCAGTGCCAAAACAACGCCGCTGATCGATCTTGATGGTAGATTTGGTTTACATCCTGCATTCAAGGCATTTGATCCTTTGTTCCGGGAAAATAAACTGGCCATATTACATGGTATTGGTTCTCCGAACAACACCCGATCTCATTTTGATGCGCAGGACTTTATGGAAACGGGAACGCCTTTCGATAAAAGTACATTGAGTGGCTGGCTCAACCGGGCTGCAGGTTTGCTGAAACAACCGGCCAGTCCGTTCAGGGCCGTGAGTTTAACCTCCACGATGCCCCGTTCTTTTTATGGTTATCAGCCAACCATTGCCGTTAGCGACCTTCAGCATTTTGCGATCCGGGATAAATCGAGAACCTTGCCGATTGCAGCCAAAAGCTTTGAAGAACTCTATGATGCAACGGCAGCAGGTTTATTAAAAGAAACCGGTAAAGAAACTTTCGATGCGGTAAAGATGCTGGAGAAGCTGGATTCAAAAAATTATCAACCCTCTAACGGAGCCGTATATCCGAATTCTCCACTGGGAAATTCCCTCAAGCAACTGGCGCAATTAATTAAACTGGATGTGGGTCTTGAAATCGGTTTTGCCGAATCAACCGGCTGGGATACGCACTATAACCAGGGCACAGAGAGTGGTGTATTTGCAAGAAATGCGGCCGACCTGGGCAACAGCATCGCTGCATTCTGGGCCGATCTTGGATCTGATCTCCAGGACGAAGTAACGGTAATGACTATGACCGAATTCGGCAGAACCGTAAAACAAAACGGTAGTGCAGGAACAGATCATGGAAGAGGATCCTGCAGTTTTATTCTCGGTAATGATGTTGCCGGAGGGAAGGTGCATGGTTTGGTACAGCCACTCGCCATCGAAAACCTGGAAGATGGGAGAGACCTGGCGGTTACCACCGACTTCAGGGCCTTATTCAGTGAAGTGGCGGGCAAGCATTTGAAAATTCAGAACGATGCAGTGTTATTTCCGGGCTGGACGGGTAAGCAAACCAGTATCATTAAAGTTTAATACTGATATATTTATTTCTTCCGGGTGGGTACAATGAACAAAGGAATATTGCTGTCGTGCAATAATTTTTCAGTTACACTACCCATGATGATTTTTTCCAACGCACTCCGGCTATGAGAGCCCACTACAATGATGTCTGCTTCATTTTCTTCAGCCGCCTGTAAAATGGATTCGGCAAATTCTCCTTCTGTGGTTAATAATTTTATGGAACTGTCGCCCAGGTGCTGCCTGGATGATTCCAGGAAAGACAACGCTGCGTTGTGCAGTTCTTCCGTGGGGAATGGCTCCATCATATCTACCGGCGGCATTCCCGAAAATCCCATGATAGGTGAATATTCCAGTGGTAGATAATATTTCGTATCCGCCAGCACATGGAGTAAAATAACACCGGCATTCATTGATTTGGCCAATGCATAACCTGTTTCCGCTACTTTTTCTGCCGTTGGATCATAGTCCAGCGCAATTAAAATTTTTTTCATGTCAGATCCTGGATATTAAGTTGAATAGTGTTGAACCCTACTAAGTTCCGTATTAATTTCCGTAATTAAAAGCAGCCTGCATTCTTTTATCCGGTTCGAAGCATTTTTTTAAATCTGTTGCGGTATAATATGCCGTGTATAAAACGGATCAATCCAAAAATCATCGCACAATAAGCAAGTATAATCACCAGGCGGTGTGTTTCGGGAATTAAAGGGAAGAAAGCTGATAGCGAGCCCGGCAAAGAATATTAATGTGCCGGTGAGCATGATCAGTTCATATTTCTTTATTTCCCTGTTGATGTATAAGTTAACCTGGTAAAATGCCCGGTTAATGGATTCTTCCGTTAATCCATTTTCTTCAGTCGATCCTTCAAGTAATGTTGATTTAATTTCCTGCTGCGGCTGATTTTGTTTCTTCATCTCCAGGATAATCTGCATGATTTCATCCAGCTGGTTTACAGGTTCAGCTCCGGTTGAATATTGTTTTTCTTCTACAGGCATTTCCAGTTTACGCAATGAAATTTCTGCTTCCAGGATTTGCCTGGCTTCTGCGGTAAGTGAGTCACGCTCATTCACGGCAATGGAAATCAGTAATCCATCAGGAGCAGTGGCGTAGTATTCTTTTATCGTTTGTAAATCGTTCAATTTTTATAGCGTTTGTGCAAGTTAGTCCAATTCAAAAAGATCGGGTTAAATAGGTTAAAAAGCCTTTAACAGATTTTTAATAATCTGCCTTTAAATTTTTTAAATGTCGCCGGGTCTTATATATACATTGATCATCTTTAAAAACATTTTTTATGAAACAGTTTATCCAAAGCATCCAGCAGTTTTTCAGCATCACAGAAGGTTATGCCATTCTTGATAGCAATATCTGATCTGAAAAAAAACAAACAACATCCACTAACATTTAAAAACATTTTTTATGAAACAGTTTATCCAAAGCATCCAGGAATTTTTCAGCATCACAGAAGGTTATGCCATTCTTGATAGCAATATCTGATCTGAAAAAAAACAAACAACATCAACAAACTATTTAAAAACATTTTTATGAAACAGTTTATACAAACCCTTCAGGAATTTTTCAGCATTAACGGTGGTTATGCAATACTGAAAAGCAATATCTGATAATCCATTTTTCAATCAACAATTAAACAATTAAGTATGACATCTATTTTACATTCTTTACGCTCATTTTTCAGCATAGAAAAAGAGTATTCCATATTGCCGGGAAATAGCTGATGCTATTTTCCAGTTTACAAGGGTCCGGGTGAGCACGGGCCTTTTGTAGTGAGATGATCTTCCCTCTTTTTTCTTTACTGCTGAAATTCCTTCTTCCCCCTCGTATTTATTTTTCTTTCTGATTTTGCTGCATTCACAGCTGTGTACAAATAAAATCAGCATATTCTTTTCTTTCCTTTTCAAATCGGATAGCTTTGCAGCTGGAAAAACAGCAGCATTGACACAAATCTTTCTTTATATAGCTATTGCATTCATCGCCGGATTTGTTCTGGCCTGGGTTTTACGTACGTTACAGATTCAGAAAATCAGGAAAATTCACAAGAGTACAGAAGGTTTACTCGAGAGTGAAAAGCTGATGAAAGAAAAATTGCGCAAAGAAAACCAGGTAGTATATCAGCAAAAAGAAATCCAGGAAGCTGAATTCTCCCGGAAGCTAAAAGAAGCAGAACAGCAAAACCGGGTAATGGATGAAGACATTCTTTTACTCCAGAAGCATTATGAAGAAACGGAAGCCTTATTAAAAGCGGGGCAGCCGGAGATTCATCAGTTGAAACTCAAACTCATCGAAGCCAATAATACCATTGCACGATACAAGGCGCAGTTAGGCCTTAAATAACCAGTTCCCAGATAACCCAAAATAGCTGCTATGCGCCGGTTTAAAAAGATATTGATTGTTTTAATCGTATTGGTAATCGTTTATTTAGTAGGTCCGAACCCAGCTACACCCAAATACACCCAACAGTTTCCTGAAATACCTTCAGCAGAGCAACTCGATAATTTTATCCGAACCAAAGAAGCAAAACACAAACTCAGGCTCAATAACGAAGCCCGGATTATTTGGGCGCAACCAGGCGATACGCTTCATTCCGTTACTGATTATTCAATCGTCTACCTGCATGGGTTTTCTGCTTCACAGGAAGAAGGGAATCCGGTTCATCGCAACGTAGCCCGTCATTTCGGATGCAATCTGTACCTCTCCCGCCTCGCCGAACACGGCATCGACACTACAGAACAATTAATGCAACTGACCACCGATAAATACTGGGAATCCGCTGTTGAAGCTTTGGCCATCGGTAAAAAACTGGGAAAGAAAGTGATCTTAATGGGTACCAGTACCGGTGCAACACAGGCCCTGCAACTGGCAGCAACATTCCCCAATGATGTAGCCGGACTTGATTCTCTATTCTCCCAATATTGCCATTAACGATCCCAACGCCTGGTTGCTGAACAATCCATGGGGATTGCAGATAGCCCGATTGGTGAAATGGAGTAAGTACAATGACCCTTCGGATGACCGGCCCATATATAGCCAGTACTGGAATAAGCCTTATCGGCTGGAGTCGGTAGTGGCTTTGCAGGAAATGCTCGAAACCAGTATGAATAAAGACACATTCAAAAAAATCAGTCAGCCTGCACTCATGCTGTATTATTACAAGGATGAACAGCACCAGGATCCTGTTGTAAAAGTGAGTGCCATGCTTGAAATGTTTGATGAACTGGGTACACCTGCTGCCCTTGAAAACGAAAAAAGCCCTGCCCAATACCGGTAATCATGTAATCGCTTCTCCCATAAAATCCGCTGATATACAGTCTGTTGAAAAGGAAACAATTTTATTTCCTGCAAAGTATCATGAAGCTCCCTCCTGCAAAATAAACAGGGTATTTGACCTGTACAATACTATAAACTGTTGTACAAAATTTATATATTCGCCCATTGCCGAAACTTGGGTATTATACTTATGTAGAGCATAACTGCCTTATCCTATCAATAACAACTTCCCCTTTAATCTTTTTTTGATTTTACTTAAAACAGCTTTTTTGTCATCAGGCCTTTTATCATTGTGTCATTACATTTTTACTTTTTATGAAAAAACTACTACTGCTATTTGTTGTTCTGAATTCATTTTTACCGGTATTTGCTCAGCCTGCTAATCCAGGTGATGAAGTTGCATTGAACCTTGTTCGTGCTCATGCCGGTCAACTTGCAACTCTCGAAGGATGATCTACAGAACATGGTTGTGTCTGCCACCTATCAGACAAAAGAAGGAATCAGGATGGTTTACCTTCAACAGACTTATAGAAATATCCCGGTATTTAACAAAATGCTGGTGATGGCTTTCAGAGGTGGACAGTTGCTTGTCCAATTCAGGCAGCATTCAGCAGCATATGAGTCAGGTAGTGAACAATAAAATGGGGACTCCATTGATTCGGGCTGAAGATGCGGTAGCGGCGGCCATTGCAGATCAGAAGCTGATGCCAACACAACCGGTTTCAAGAATCGGTAACCGAAAATGGCCGGATCAATTTTGGTAAACTGGGGATTTCATCTACCGATATCAAAGCAGAGCTGGTATGGCTTCCCGTTAGTGACAAGGAAGTGAAGCTTACCTGGCAGGTTGAAATCGCTCCGGTTAAAACGCCCGATCACTGGCTGTTAAGGATAGACGCAGCGGATGCAAAAGTGCTCGACCGTAACAATTATACTGTACATGAACATTTTGAAACAGATAATGCTGATAACAGTCTTGTTCATGAAGGCAGATCTGCACAGGCAGCTTTGAATAATATTATCGATGATGGACCTGAAGTCGTAAGCTCAGCAGGTTACCGGGTTGTTCCTTATCCTGTGGAAAGCCCCAATCACAGCGGAGGTGCAGCCACACTCGTTACAGATCCGTGGACTGCAGCATCAGGAAATGCTACTTCACTTCAATGGCACTATGATGGAACTATTTATCATGATAGTACCAGGGGAAACAACGTATGGGCGCAGGAAGACAGGGATAACAGCAATACTACCTTTGGTAAAACTGCCATTTCCACTACTGCTCAGCCAACATCTGACTTTTGATTTTACACCCAATTATACACAGGCACCAACCGTAACGGTTAATCAGCAGTTTGCTACAACCAATCTTTTCTACTGGAATAACATCATTCACGACATTACTTATTTATATGGATTTGATGAAGTGGCCGGTAACTTCCAGGCTAATAACCAGGGAAGAGGTGGAGCAGGCAATGATTATGTAATTGCCGATGCACAGGATGCCGGTGGAACCAATAACGCAAATTTTTCAACGCCTACGGATGGTAATCGCCCGAGGATGCAGATGTATTTATTTACAAGTACTACACCCAACAGGGATGGAGATCTCGACAACGGAATCATTGTACATGAATATGGTCATGGAGTGAGCAACCGCTTAACCGGTGGTCCGGCCAATACTTCCTGCCTCAGCAATGCAGAACAGGGTGGAGAAGGCTGGAGCGATTACCTGGCATTGATGTTAACAACCAATTGGGCAACCGCAACACCATCTGATGGTACTATTATCGAGACCAATGGGAACCTATGCTTTGGGTCAGGCAACAACGGCAGTGGGTATACGCACTTATCCTTATTCAACCAATATGGCGGTTAATCCATGGACCTATGGTATGATGGCCGGAACCGGTGGGCAGGTACACAGGATTGGAGAGATCTGGTGTACTGCACTCTGGGAAATGACCTGGGAGATGATCGCTGTAGATGGTATCAACCCAAGCCTGTTTAATTACAATACAACCGGAGGTAACTCAGCAGCATTAAAACTGGTGATCGAAGGGATGAGACTTCAACCCTGCAGTCCCGGTTATCTGGATGCACGCAATGCTATTTTAAAAGCCGACACTCTTATTTTTCGGAGCTAAATACAGCTGTGCTATCTGGAAAGCTTTTGCCAAAAGAGGAATGGGTAAACTGGCATCTCAGGGTTCTTCCAACAGTACAACCGATCAGGTAGAAGACTTTACCAACAACGGAAGCTCTTCCTTATTACTCACACAATCGGTGACACAACAACAGGAAGGTTTATTTGTAACTTATACCAATCGTGTTAGTGCTGGAACCTGCGGCGCATTATTAAATCATACACTCCGCGATACACTTCCATTGAATGTAACTTATGTAAGTGGTGGTACATACAATGCCGGAACAAGGGTAGTAAGTTTCCCGGTGAGATCTAGCCGTTGGGTCAATCACAGGATTATTCATTTACGGTTCAGGTAAATCCAGGGTCATACTATGCACCCGTATTATTGCTGGATGAAAATGTTGCCGGTAGCATCCATCCCGGCCAGGCTGGACAACCAGTTCAACAACCACTACCAACTGGGCGGTTTCATCTGCACAAAGCACCAGTGCACCCAATTCATTATTCAGTTTGAATATTTTAACTACTTCAGATCAGATCATACAAACGACCAATGCCATTACACTTCCGGCTAATCCGCCAAAACTGACCTTCCAGGGTTATATCAATGCAGAATCAACCTGGGATGGAGGTGTAGTGGAGATCAGTACAGATGGAGGAACCAACTGGACCGATCTCGGCAGCCGGATGATTTCCGGTGGATACAATGGTTCATTGTCTGCCAGTGGCACCAACCCGATCAGGGGCAGAGCTGCGTTTACGGGTAACAGTAATGGTTTCGTTAAAACAACCATCGACCTTTCTACTTATGCCGGTCAATCGGTTAAATTCCGTTTCAGGTTTGGTTCCGATGCAAGTGTGGCAGCGAGTTGGCTGGTATGTTGATGATATTTTACTCAAAGATGTTGCACAGGTGAATATGCGTTCAGGATTGTTCAACAACAGCAATGTTCGTGTAGCCATCAGCGATACCTTTACTTTGATCCTGCCAGGTGTTAATTGTGATGCCGGTGTTATCGGTACACAACCATTACCACAAACTGTTTGTGCAGGTTCAGATGCTTCTTTCAGCATTGCGGCAACAGGTACAGATCTTAACCTACCAATGGCAGGTAAGCAGCAATGAACGGTGTACAGTTTTAACGATATTCCTGGAGAAACAGGCACTTCGCTTAACCTTACAGCTACCACTGGTAGTATGAATGGAAATCTTTATCGCTGTATTATAAACGGAACCTGTACAGTCAATCTTGAATCAGGCAATGCGTTACTAACGGTAAATGAATTACCTGCTTTACCTGCTGCTGTTAATGGAAATATTTGCGGATCTGGTTCAACTACTGTTTCCGTTACAGTTGGATCAGGTGAAACAGCCGACTGGTATGATGCACCGGCTGCTGGAAATCTGCTACAGAGTAATTCAACTTCTTATATAACAGGTACGCTTACCAGCAGTACAACTTATTATGCTGTGGCTAAAAATTTGTCAACAGGATGTTCATCTGCCGGAAGAACGCCTGTAACTGCTGTGGTGAATGCATTGCCAGCTGCACCTGTTGGGGTGAATGCTTATAACTGCGGAACAGGCCAGGTGACAGTATCTGCATCAGCCGGGTTAAATGAGACCATCGACTGGTACGACGCCGCTTCCGGTGGTTCTTTATTGCAGTTGGGCACGCTTTCTTATACTACCGCTACCATCAGCAGCAGTACTACTGTTTATGCTGTAGCCAGAAATATCACTACAGGTTGTGTTTCTGCAAACAGTACTGCCGTATTAGCTGAAATCAGGAGCAACAGCAGTAGTTCAACTTCTATCAGCATCTGTTCTAACCAACTTCCTTATACATGGAATAACCAGATATTCAATGCTGGTGGTGTTTACAGTGTTACTTTAAGTAATGCCAGTGGTTGTGATTCAGTAGCAACATTGTTGCTTGATGTAGCAGCCGAATTAACTGTATTTAATGTTACGGGTGGTGGATCTTATACAACAGGCGGAGCAGGCGTTCCGGTTGGATTGAGTGGATCTCAACCTGGTATACAATACCAGCTCATATTGGATGGTGTTGGTTTTGTTGGAAGTCCGGTTACCGGAACAGGCAGTGCCATTAGTTTCGGCAACCAGCTTGCAGAAGGGGAGTACTTTGTTGTTGCAGCTCCTTCAGCGCTTTGTCCGAAAGACATGGCCGGTAGTGTAACCATTACCATTACTGCTGGTCCACCGGCTGCATTCCAGGTTACCGGAGGCGGCACCTATTGCGCAGGCAGTGGTGGAATTGCCATCGGATTATCAGGATCAGAAACAGGAGTTAATTATCAGTTGCAGAGAGCAGGAGGCACCATCAATGTTGGATCGCCACTAGCCGGTACCGGTAGTTCATTAAGTTTCGGTTTGCAGTCAGCTTCTGATACTTATACTGTACTTGCTACCAATACAACTACTTTACTGCAACAGCCTATGCTCAATAGTGTTTTTGTGAGAATGGCTTCATTAAGAAATCCATCTTCTCCGGGAGCTGTTACCGGGCCATCAGATGCTTGTCCGCTGATCGGAAACGGTACAGCTGTTTATACAATCCGCCAGGCAGCGAATGCCACTTCATATATCTGGACAGCTCCTGCAGGTGCAAACATCATCGGAAGCAATACAGATACGATGGTAACGGTACAGTATACCAGCGGATTTGTTTCTGGCAATTTATCAGTACAATCGGTAAATGCCTGCTTCAACAATGCAGTAAGTTCTGTGAGGAACCTCGCCATCACTAAGAGAGTGCCAGGAACACCCGGTTCAATAACCAGCAGCTCACCGAACGTATGTGCTGCAATTGGAAATGGAATGACAGTAGTTTATACCATCAGGAAAGTAACGTATGCAACTTCTTATAACTGGTCGGTAAGTGCCGGAATGAATATCATTGCCAACCAGGGCGACACCGGTATCGTGGTAAGCTTCAATGCAGGATATACAACGGGTTCTGTAAGTGTAACTGCTCAGAACAATTGTGCTGTGAGTGCAGCCAGAACGCTTGCTGTAACGGCAAGTGCTCCATCAGCACCAGGTGCGATCACAGGTCCGTCTAATGTATGTACATTCATCGGACAACCTGCTACTGCAACTTATACGATAAATGCAGTAAACGGTGCAGGTTCATACCTGTGGACGGTTCCTGCGAATGCTACGATTGTATCCGGACAAGGAACAACTACGCTTGAACTTTCATTTGCTGCTAATTTCACCGGAGGAACACTTTCTGTGAGATCTGTTGCTGCTTGTGGTAACAGTTCTGCACGTAGCCTTGCGCTGGTTAAGAATGTGGCAAGGCCAGGTGTAATCAGTGCATCTGATATTGCCTGCCCGCTTTCAACAGTAACCTATAGCATTGCAGCCGTTCCGTTTGCTACTTCATACATTTGGTCTGTACCAACGAATGCGACTTATGTATCCGGACAAGGAACGACCAGTTTCACGGTTACCTATAAAGCAGCATTTGTTTCTGGTACAGTAACTGTGAAGTCGGTTAACAATTGTTCAACGAGTGCCGTTAGTTCATTGGCTGTTTCCAATAGCAGTTGTCCGGCACCGAGAGTACCGGTTGCAACACCTGATCTGATTACAGGAACAAACCTGTATCCGAATCCGAGCAATGGTAATTTTACAGCTGTATTTAAAACCAACCTTAATAATAATGGAGCTGTAAAACTCCAGTTGTTTGATATGTATGGAAAATTGGTTTTGACGCAGGCAGGAGAATGTAAGTAAGAACGGTTCAATCAATGCCAACATCAATGCTTCTTACTTGCCAGCCGGGATTTATGAGTTGAGGTGTATTTCTGCAGGAAAAACAGAAAGCATGAAAGTGGTAATAAGCAAATAAAGTAAAAACTATAAAGTATTAAGTTAAAAAAGGAGCTTTTCACAGCTCCTTTTTTTAGTTTTGAATGATGTTTGTACTAGATTATTTCTTGTTATTACGGGCATAAAAAAACCGCCTGAATAATTTTATTCAGGCGGCGACTTGTTCGTTTCAGGGATATTGAGTTAGATATTTTTAAGGATATTATATTAGCTGAATAAGCCACCTTTTTTCAAGGTACGTGTTCCTTGTCCGATCAGGAATCCATTCTGATAAATTTCGATTTTGTAATCGCCTTTAACAAAGTTTGAACCTGGTATGAAAGAGAACGCTACGTTTTTAGTTTTTGATGTTTCGAGATCTACAGGAAGTTTAGCGGTAAACATTTTGCTTCCTTCATCACGGGTTGTGAATGTACCTGCAGCTTCAGCACCAGTGGTTACTGGTTTACCATCAGGTCCGATAACCAGTACATAAACTTCAGTTGTTCCAGGCTGGATGATCCTGTTGGCAACATCAAAACTAACAACCATTTTATCTACACGTTTTGCGGTAGTGGATGTTTTCTCTTTTCCGCTTTTTCTTACATCAATAGGAGTGATGGTGATATTGCTTGCATTCAATGTAGAAGCAACATCTACTTTTTTCTCCAGTTCCTGTTTGATGGTTGTAGTAGTTGTAAGATCCTGGGTTAATTTTTCTTTATCTGCAGTAAGCACCATTTTTTCTTCGCCGAGGATACGGTTATCTTCAGTGAGTTTAGCAATTTCCTGCTCCATGCTGGTGATTTTACCGTTCAGGCTGGCGATCAGCGTTTTTGCTTTTGCCAATTCAGCACTGGTTGCATTCCTTTTGTTAAGGATACTGCGGATTTCATCTTTTGCTTTTGCGATTTCTTTGTTCTTTTCTTCCAACTGACTATTAAGGCCGGTTGTTACAGTTTCCATTGAATCAAGGCGTGCCAGTGAAGCATCAAAGCTCGACTGTAATTCACTTTTTTCAGTAGTTACTGATGCGATCTGCACTTTCTGCTGATCAATGGTTTTAGTTGCATTCGTTTTATCGTAAGCCAGATAGCCTCCGGTAGCTACTAATGCTACTGCTAAAGCACCTATAATTGCATTTTTATAGTTTTTTGATTGAGGCTTGGTTTCGATCGTTGCCACAGGTGTGTTTGATGTGCTCATGGTGATAGATTTTAAGATTTAAGATTAATGGGTAAGCTTTGCTCTATGTTTTTTCAATTTCACTCCCTAGTTTCCAAAACCGTGCCATAATTTTTTTTGTACGGGCCAAAAAGCCTCCCTTTTTGAAAACCTTAACAATATATAAGGATAGATTTTATCTAGATTATATATTGAAAGTCAAGTCGTTTGTGAGCGGGAAATAATGTATTTTTTGAATTTTTTCTGTTTTTATATCAGCCATACGGTATTCGGATGAGACGACAGTATCTCTGCCTAGTTGAGCCATAAAAAGCAGGGTTTTACTTGCATTTTCAGTGAATCAATTGTATATTTATATTGCTTACAAACCTTACACTCCCCCTTAATCCTCTGAATAAACGAACAGCTCTATTTCCCTGACAATACCTGGTATTATCCAATAGACATTTTCATTGCATTCTATACTTGCATCACTGATGCTACATTAATAATCCTCCATGTTCTTGCTGAAAGCCAATAATTGATCCATGTTCATCATCTGTGAAATTCCTCCGAAAGGATTCAGGACTTCAAAAAACAGAAAAAAACATACACAATTATTGCTCACCTAAATTGAAAGAAACATGGAAAATTTTTACGATAGTTACAGTAAAGTGATCGACGACAAAACACATTATTTTGTAAAACGTTACCTGCGATTCACCGAATTTGAAAATGTTGCCGATGTGCTTGAAGGTTATGGCATGCATACCGATTTTACCAAAGCCTGTAATATTGCGGGTATAAAAGATCCTTTGCTGATTAAAAAAATATTCAGTGATATGGAAAACAATACTGCTTATGCCAAAGTAATCAGTTTGAAGTAAAACAGCTATTTGAAGGGAAGTCTGCTGTTTTGTAATATTCCTATTTAACTTACTTCGACAGCCTGCATTTGTAAGTGCAGGCTTTTTTATTTCATTTCTATTTAACAAAATTACTGCAATCAATTGCTGCATCAGGATTAAACGTTTTACTGCATTCACATTCTTAGTATCAAATCAGATTGCCAGGAAATATTTTCCGGTAAAACAACTAAATAGAAAATCATGAAAAGAAATTTACTTGCAATTTTAATCGCTGCTTCCTTAGCAGCCTGCAACAGCAAAGAGAAAAAAGATGTAGCGCAGGAACTGCTCCCGCTTAACAATAGCAACCTGTATAAAAGCAGCATTCTTAACCGATACGGCCAAGGCAGTATCCAGAGAAAACCATGCTGAGGCTCCAGTAAAAGAAGTGATTGTTTATCGTCCTGTAGTAAGGGAAATCATCCGGGAAAAAGTGCCTGTTGTTAAACAGGAAGAGAGTACAGTGAAAACAGATGTACCTGTAACAGGTACCGGAGACAATAACAACAATACCACAACCGGTACAGAAACCACGAACAGCAATGCTCCTGTAGTAACCAACACCGGATCAGGCGAATCAACCAATGGAAATGATCAACCTGTGGCTACAGAAACCAAAAAGAAAGGATGGAGCAATGCCGCCAAAGGTGCAGTGATTGGTGGCGTAGGTGGCGCAGTAGCAGGTGCAGTAATCAATGGTAAGAACCGTGGTAAAGGTGCTATCATTGGTGGTGTAATCGGTGCAGCCGGTGGCTATATTTTTGGAAAATCAAAAGATAAAAAACAGTCGGCCGATAATTTTGATTCACTTTAACCGATTCTATGAAAAGTAAAAAGAGCATTGTGTTGGCAATGCTCTTTTTTTATTTTAATTAAGACTTCCTCTTTTATTCAACAGTTCAAAAAAATCATTCATGCCTACTTTTAAATATTCTTCCAGTGATTGTTTTAAATCTTCGGGATAAGGATGCCTGAATTTCCACTGATCAAAATAATACCGCATGGCATTGTCTGTTTTTTCCCTACCGATGCTGATCTCAATCAGGTACATCCAGGTGGCAGCTTTGATATATTCAACCAATGCATAATCTTCTTTGTTGGGGAAATTTACCGATGAAGTAGCAATGGGTTTTTCAGCCGGAATTCCTGCCAGGTTGGTGAATACCATGTGAAGGAATTCATTGGCAGGCATGCGCTTTACTTCTGCCGGTAAACTGCTGCCGAATATGCTGTTGCTCCTGTATCTTTCTGCTTCATACCTGAACTGGTAATAAGAATTGATGCCTTCATCCATCCAGGCATGATCCCTTTCATTGCTACCCAGTATACCATAAAACCAGTTGTGGCCGATTTCATGTGCCAGAATTGCATCGAGAGTTTCGTTGTTTGCATCCGGACTAGTAATCAACGTTATAGTAGGATATTCCATTCCGCCTGAACTGAGGTTCTTTGGTCCTTCCACTGCCTGTACTACCGGATACGGATATTCGCCGACCCAGTTGCTGTATGACTGTACTGCTTCTTTCATATAAATATGTGCAGAATCCCAGAGCTTATTACCATAGGAAGGATGATAGGCAAACACATCTATTTTTTTCCCGGAAGGAAGTAACATCGTATCATACTCAATGATAAAATCCTTATCAGCAAACCAGGAAAAATCATGCAGATTTTCACAGGTGTAGCGAATGGTTTTGATGGGTTCTTTCGATTGGTATTTATATTCAGCATTTTTTCTGGCGACCAGGTTTTCGGCTCCCAGTTTTTTGTAATAAGCAAGTTCATCCTGGTTCTGCATGGTGCCGGTGGCTGCCAGTACATAATCTGAAGGCAATGTGATGCTCACGTCAAAATTGCCAAATTCACTGTAAAATTCTCCCTGATCTAAGGTAGGGCATCGGGTGCCAGCCTTTGCGATCGTACACTGCTGGTTTGGGATACCACTGACAGATCATATAAGATTTACCCAGGTGGCCCATCCTTGAAATATAGGTAGGCAATGCTACTTTAAAAGCAGTACTGATCGTTGTTTTACCGCCCGGATACAATGGTTTATCAAGAAATACTTTCAACACATCATTGTATTCGGGATGATAGGCAGTAACAAGCTTTTTATCATTGGCCGAAAAATCCAATCCGAAAATGGCACCGGTATCTTTCATCGACTTCAATCGCTTTTTACCATCGGAATCCCGCAGTAGTTGTTTGGCAAACGCTGTGTTATTGTTGCTGTATGCATTGGGCCAGCAATGAAACCAGATGTAAAGCAAAGTATCCGGGGATTGATTGATGTACTCAATCTTTTCAAATCCATCTAACTGGTGATTTTTGTCATCCAGTGTTACATTGATCTGGTAATTTACCTGTTGCTGCCAATAAGGTTTTGTTTCCTGAGCATTGACAGAATAGATAAAACCAAGCAGCATGCTGAAGAGTAGCAGGGGAGATTTCATGTTGGGAAGATTTATTCAAATCTATTGAATTTGATCACAACATGAAAGAATGCAGCGTAAAAATTAATGAACGGGCTGCCTGGAGATTTTCCAGTAATCAATGATCGTTCTGATCACATCTTTAAACTCGGTATAACTATTGTATTTCTGGAAGAAGCCCTGCACCGTTGTATTCCGGTAGGCTTCATTTACAGCGTATTCTGTATCCAGACTGGAATAAAAAATAAAGGGAATACACATCGCCCTGATCTGGATATCATTCTCCAGCTGTTGTTTAAAATGAATACCGTCCTGTCGTGGAAGATTTACATCGCAAAATATGAGAAAGGGAATTTCAGTGTTTTGTTTCAGGAATGCAAACGCACCTTCACCGCAATCGAAGAATATAAGCCGGTTGAATACATGTGCATCCCTGAATGCCTGGGTGAACATATTCCTGTCTTCCAGGTCATCTTCAATGATGATAATAGGGCCGTTCTTTGGCATAGGTCAGATTTGTATTTTAATCTGCAAATACCATGCTAACGGGAAACCCCGGTTAATAAGATGTGAAAACCAGTAAATCGGGAACGCTGCTTTTGTTTATTTCAGCTAATAAAACGAGTGGATTTACTTCGTAATTACAACAGAGGATTATTCAAGGCTGGTTGCATTGAATGTGTCACCCTGGTTGATATCGCCGGTAAGAAATCCTTTTCTGAACCAGAACATTCTTTGTTTTGAAGTTCCATGAGTAAAGGATTCCGGAACAGCATATCCCTGTGCTTCTTTCTGCAAACGATCATCGCCGATTGCATTGGCTGCTGTTAAAGCTTCATCGATGTCTTCTGCTTCGATGATGCTTTTGCCGTCGGCTGTTTTGATCTGCTGTGCATGATTGGCCCATAGGCCTGCATAAAAATCGGCCTGGAGTTCCAGTTTCACGGAGTATTGATTGTATTCTTCTTCGCTTACCCGTCCGCGTAAGCGTTGTACTTTTGCAGAAGTACCCAGTAGGTTCTGAATATGATGACCCACTTCATGCGCTACTACGTATGCCATAGCAAAATCGCCCGGTGCTTTAAACCTGGTTTGTAGTTCTTCGTAAAAAGAAAGATCAATGTATAATTTATTATCAGCAGGGCAGTAGAAAGGTCCGGAAGATGAACTTGCATTGCCACATCCCGATTCCACTACATTGCGGAAAAGCACCAGTACCGGAGCTGTATACTGCTGACCACTCTGTGCAAATATTTTACCCCATACATCTTCTGTATCGGCCAGTACAACTTTTACAAATGAAGCTCTTTCATTATCAGCTGCTTCTTCTTCAGGAGAAAGCTGTGTAGTTTGAGTTGTATTCTGTTCGGGTAATGCAGGAATCTGTATGTTGCCATTTTCTCCGCCGCCACCCATCAGCAATTGTACAACAATTACGATCACTGCAAGCAATCCTCCACCGGCAGCTACTTTGCCTCCGGCCGACATTCCCCTGCGGTCTTCAACATTATCACTTTCTCTTCTTCCTTGCCAACGCATAGTTTAAAATTTAGGTAGTTAAATAAAGTTGTATGCACACAAATATATACATATTTGAAAATGTAACAGGATTGGTTAAATGAAAACTGCCCTGTTTGAGCAGGGCAGTATAATTTCAATTTCCAGGGTTTCTATAGGACTTATTTACTTACATCTCCTGGTTTCCTGTAAGCCTCAGCCGTTGCTTTGTTTTTCATGGTTAGCAAAACGGCCATCGTCATTAGCAGTTCACGTTTCGTGCCGGATGATCAATGCTGCAGATCGTAGATTTTCCGGTCCCCTTTTTGCAGCAATATATTTACATGGCCACAGAGGTAAATCCTGGTGTTGTTATTTACTAAAATGGAGATATCCCTGGAAGGACTTTTTTCAAACAATTCCTGCAGCGTTATCATGCCTTCACAAAAAAGACTGAGCAATGCTTCGTTGGTTGCAAAGAATACTATTCCTGAGGGGTTTTCGAGTGCTGCACTGAGCATTAATGATCCGCTTTCGTGCTGATGTAAATTCAGTTGTACTGCTTCCTCTCTAACAATTGATCTGACAAACATCAGATTTAATGACTCCATTCCTGTGTGCTAAATTTTTTGCAAATGTACTACGAACTAAAAGAGGAGAATGGGACAAAGGACTCAAATTTGATATTATTGTAATGCATTGCTGCGAATGCGGGTAAGTGTTTTCCTGCTTACACCAAGATAAGAGGCCAGGTGGGTTATCGGAATGCGTTGGATATATTTCGGGTGATTTTTTAATAAATAATTATAGCGTTCTTCGGGGTTCATTAGTTTAAAACTATTGCTGTGTTGCAGTTCACCGAAATATTTCTGCAGGAAAAACAATCCGGTTAGTTGTATCAGCGAAGTAGAAAAATTGAGCACGGGAAAATAATCCTGCCGGTAAGAAACCAGGGTTTCTGTTTCTTCCATCGCCTCAATAAAAAATTCAGATGGAATCTGGTGGCGCAAACTGATAAAATCTCCGGCCAGCGTATTTTCAAAAAAGAAACTCACATTCACTTCATGATTGTCATCTACACTATAAATGCGCAGGCAACCTTTTAATACAAACCAGAAATTTTTTGAAACCTGTCCTTCTTTTGATAATACTTCACCCTTACTGTATTTTTTATAATGCAGTACTCCGGCAAGAAGATTAAAATCCTCGTCGGGAATTGGTTGCAGGCTGTTAATCGCATTCCGGAAAACAGCGAGCTGGTCTTGGGTGATGGCGCTGTCCATTTCAATCGTATATATACAAGGTAGATAAAAAAAATTAATATTAAAAAGAGTAAAACGGGGTATATGGTTGACGGTTATCAATGAGAAAAACCGGGTTTTCTGCTGGTTATTGAACTAACTGCTATATTTACTGTAAGTTATAAATGTTAGGCTGATGGCTGAAACAAAGATCATATTCCTGGTACTTCCCAAAGTTCACCTCCTGGATCTGGCGGGTCCCGACCAGGTTTTCAATGAGGCGATGGAGCAGGGGGCCAATATCAGTTTACATTATTGTTCATTTGAGCAGCAACTGGCCACTTCTTCCAGCCTGCCTTTCGGAAAACTTCAGCACTTCAGTAAAGTCAAAATCAGTAAAGGGGATTATCTTTTTATACCAGGTGCAGAACTCAGCTATTTGTATTCTCCTGGATTAAAAAAAGAAAAAGCTGTATTCAATTGGGTCATAGATGCACATAAAAAAGGTGCATTTATTTGTTCGGTATGTACCGGTGCTTTTTTTCTGGCGCTTACCGGTTTGCTCAATGGCAAGCGATGTACCACGCATTGGAAAAGAGTAAAAGAACTTCAACAGAAATTTCCTGCATTGCTGGTGGAAGAGAATGTATTGTTTACAGAAGATGAACAGATCTATACTAGTGCAGGTGTTGCAGCCGGTATTGACCTTGCACTACACATTACCGGCAGAATCTGTGATGATCATCTGTCATTTAATGTAGCGAGAGAGCTGGTGATTTATATCCGTCGCAAAGGAGAAGAAGAACAGCAGAGTGTTTACCTGGATTACCGCAATCATATACATAGTGGCATTCATAAAGTGCAGGATTATATCTTGACCCATATCGAAAAGAAATTATCGCTGGATGATCTCGCTGCCATTGCGTTTATGAGTAGCCGTAACCTTACCCGTACTTTTAAAAAAGAAATCGGGTTGTCGGTGAATGAATACATCACATTGATCAGGAAAAACAGGGCAAAAGAATTACTGAAGAATCCGGATATAAGCCGGATCGATATTGCCAATAAATGCGGATTGAAAAGCTCCCGCCAACTCTCCCGGCTGTTGAATGAAGATGAATAAAGGCTGTCTCAATTTGTCTTTTTACTGTCCTTTTATACCCCGCCACGCTGAGTAATTTTACACGTTGCCGGAAACGCAAGAATTTGTTTTCATCGATTAACCGGCGTTACTCAAATCTACACTATGTATAAAGGTTATTGGATGCTGTTAAGCGCATTGCTCTTCACTGCAATTTTTGCCTGCGCACAAACTGAAAAATCAAAAACGGCATTGCCCGATCCTAAGTTACCCCGCAATGGGAATATTGATGTGCAGCATATTGCCATTGATCTTCGGTTTGATTTGTACGAAAAGAAAGCCACAGGTTCGGCAACAATGCGATTGGCTGTTTTAAAAACAGTTGATAAAATAACATTGGATGCAGCTTATATGAATATTCTGGATGTGACAGATACATCCGGTCATAAATATAATTTCCAGTACAAAGGGGGTGAGGCGTATGATAATCTCGTAATTGAGTTAGGAAGTTTCTTAAATCCTTCGCAGGAAATTTCCATCATTATAAAATATGAAACCAATTGGCAAAATGAAGCTGATCCCTTAAACCTCTGGGGTAGTTACGGAAAAGGCATCCGTTATTTTCATCCAACGGGAACGGAGCCACGAAAAAGAAATCAGGTATGGTCATCGGGCGCACCGGATAACAACCGTTACTGGTATCCCTGCTATGAAAATCCGGCCGACCTTTTAACAACGGAGTTTACTGCTACAGTTGATAATGAGTTGATGGCGATCAGCAATGGTCAATTGAAGCATAAGAAAGAGAACAAAGATGGCACCAATACCTGGACATGGGAAATGAAGCAGCCACATGTCAATCACCAGACCTCTTTTGTTATCGGATTTTACGCAGAGCTAGTGCAGCAATGGGGAAATATCAGGTTGCACAACTATGCCTATACCGATGAAATTGAAGCTGTAAAAGCCAGTACCGTACGGCTTTCTGATATGATGAGTTTTTTTTCTGTTAAAACAGGAACAGCTTATCCATATCCTTCTTATTCGCAGGTTTTTGTTCAGGATTTTCCCTGGGGTGGTGGACACAATGCTGGCTTATCAACCATTTCAGAAAACATGATTGATGATGCAGGGACGCATGCCGATTTTTTTTATTTGTGGGATGGTGTGGAAGCAAATGACCTGGCAGCGCAATGGTATGGCAACTGGATTGTACCCAAGGATTGGGCAGATAGCTGGCTCAGCAAATCATTTGCCCGGTATTTCGACGGGTTGTACAGTGAGTATAAAAATGGATTCGATGAATTTCAGTTCTGGAACAGATCGTTTAACCTCAATTCTTATTTAGCCGATTGGCATGCAGGAATCCGCCGGCCTGTTGTTACCAACAGGTATGATCAACCGGCAACGATGTTCAATGATAATTATGCTTCATTGAGAGGGGCAGAAGTGTTACACATGTTGCGCAGTCAGATGGGTGACGAAGCCTGGTGGAAGTTGATCAGGAACTATACGCAGCAATACGGAGGTAAGCTGGTAGAAACGGATGATTTCAGGAAAGTGGTTGAATCGGTTGCAGGAAAATCAATGGACTGGTTTTTCGATCAGTGGTTATACAAAACTGGTCATCCTGTATTCAAAATTGAGAAATTTTATGATCCGGTAAAAAAGCAACTAGTCATTACCGTTATACAGGAGCAAATTCCGGATACAATTTCCGGCTACCCGGCAGCAAATTATTTCAGCGGAAAAGTTGGTATTGAATTGGATGATTCCATCAAAGAAGTTTGGCTGGAAGCAAAACCCGTAAATACATTCAGCTTTGATCTTCCTGCAATGCCTCGTTTGATCAATTTTGATTATGAAAGTCGTTGGATCAAAGAAGTAAAAGAAGAAAAGTCGACAGAAGAATGGCTTTGGTTATTGGATCATTCCCGCGACATACTCGCCCGGAACCAGTCGCTGACAGTACTTACCTCAAAGTTCAACGGAACTTTGAGTAAGCAGGACAGTACCAGGATTATGCAATCATTCAGAAAAGTAGTTATGGGAGATGCATACTGGCGATTAAAAGCCACAGCACTTTCTAAAATCCGTTCTGTTCTGAAACCACCATACGACAAAGAAACAATAAGCATGTTATTAGACATTGTTGAGAAAGACAGATCCTGGATGCGGACTGCAGCCATCAGCTTTCTGGGATTTTCGAAAGACAGTCAGTTTATTCCGTTGTATAAAAAATATCTTTCTGATACAAGTGACCGTGTGATCAATGCGGCGGCTGTGGCATTGGGTAAAACAAAAGATAAAGCTGTGTTTCAGGTTCTGAACAGACTGCGTTTTAAACCTTCCTGGAAGAACCAGAGCCTGATCAGCGCTTTGAATGGAATGAAAGAATTGGGAGATAAACGGGCAATACCCATTGCGCTGGAAGCATTGAAAGATTCGCCGGCAATGCCCCGTTGGACGCTGGCTACATCGACCTGGGATTTCAGGATTGCGGCTGCGGAAACACTGGTGGCATTGGATGCCCGGAGCAAGGCTTATGATATAGTGTATAAACGTTATCAGCAATCTTTAACTGATAATGATATCAGTGATATCTTTAACAATGTACTGCTGATTGCAACAATAGGAGATAAGCGGGGTAAAGCAATATTTGATCAGTTGAAAATTAAATTTAAAGATCATGCTGCAGCCCTTACTGCCATTGCACAATATGAAGAACAGTTTAATCAACAGCTTAAATAAACAAACGAATAAGATTTAAAAAACAGTTATGAAGAGATCTGAAATAACGCTACCGGAATATTTTGACCGGTACATCAGTAAATGTGATGATGTTACGATCCTGGAAGCATTGCAGCAAAGTTTACAAGAGCTGGAAAATGCACCGATAGAAAAATGGAAGCAACTCGGCGATAAAGTATATGCCCCCGGAAAATGGACCATCAGAGAAATCTTACAACACCTGATTGATACGGAAAGGGTATTCAGTTACCGGGCCACGGCTTTTTCCCGGGGTGATGAAAATGTAATGTCTTATGATGAAGATATGTATGCCAGGCAATCCAGGGCGAATGAACGAAGTCTGGAAGAAATATTGGAAGAAGCCATCATTTTACGTAAATCATTTATCTGTTTGTATCAATCTTTCAATGAAGCCATGCTGAACAGAACCGGCAATGGGTTTAAAGGAAAATATTCAGTGGCATCTATAGGATTCATCATACCCGGCCACCAGCGCTGGCATTTGGATATTCTGGCTGAGAAGTATTACCCGCTGATATGAAAAAAGCTTCTCGTTGGAGAAGCTTTTGTGACCGCGTCAGGATTCAAACCTGAAACCTTCTGATCCGTAGTCAGATGCTCTATTCAGTTGAGCTACGCAGCCTTTTTTAAATTCGGAGGGCAAAGATATAAATTTATCTGATACAGAACAACTATAAACCCTGTAAAAAACTGGTATGTATATAATCTACCACTCTTTCAAGGCTCTTGGTATCTTCAAAAACTTTTAGCTGTCTGTCGGCCCCGGTTCCGTTTTCGAGCATTTTATGTACATGGCTGATGGCGTGCCTGCTGCCCAGATGTGGCACCACATCATCAATGAAATCAAGCAGTTCGTAGATCAGTACCCGGGTATTAACCTCGGCTTCTTTTCCAAAATCGATCATACTGCCATCAATACCATATCGACTGGCCCTGAATTTATTTTCATTGATCAGCGCCCTGCTGTACATCATGAAATTGAGGTTCTGGCTCCTGAGCTTGTACAATTTGGCACACAATGCCTGGAAGATACCCGCCACCGCAATGGTTTCCTGTACCGTCATCGGAATATCGCAGATCCTGAATTCAACCGTATTGAAGAAAGGATGCACCCGCAGATCCCACCAGATCTTTTTCGCATTATCGATACAGTTGGTTTTCACCAGCAGTTTTACATAATTATCATAATCTTCAATGCTGTTGAAAAGATCGGGTATGCCTGTACGTGGGAACTTCTCAAATACTTTTGTGCGGAATGATTTATAACCGGTTTGTCTGCCTTCCCAGAAAGGGGAGTTGGTACTCAATGCAAATACGTGCGGCAGAAAATAACGGGCAGAGTTGGCAATATGAATGGCCATTTCCCTTGTTTCCATTCCCACGTGTACATGCAATCCGAAAATAAGATTGCTTCGGGCAGCTTCCTGCAATTCATTTACAATCTCACTGTAACGGATATGCTCAGTTATCAATTGTTTTTCCCAATGGCTGAAAGGATGTGTACCACTGGCACCCACCCAAAGACCCAGTTCATCGGCAATACCACTGATGGTTTTGCGCAATGTGCCAACATCCATGAATGCTTCATCTACATCAGCACAGATATCCGTTCCTACTTCCACCACCGCCTGGTGCATTTCGGCTTTTACTTTGTCTTTGATTACTTTCTGACCTTCGTGTACAATTTTCTGCTCATGGCTTTTCAATTCCCTTGTTTCGGGATCAATCACCATGTACTCTTCTTCCACCCCGATGGTGAAATGTTTATATGATAAGTTTGCCATGAATATGTATTAGCTTTTGGTAAAAGAGCTGAAAGGTTCAGTCCCTTAGTATAGTTTTTGTTTCGCTGCACTTTTTTTGATGTATTCTCCCCAGGTGAGGTTATCTGCGCCATCCACATGTGCCAGTGCTTTTTCAATGGCATAGTTGGCAGCTGTTTCAACCACCCAGTCGAAGTTTTCCTGTCCAACACTGGTTACTTCAGCATCCGGTGCCGGGTTGCAGAAATCGATCGCATAAGGCACACCGTTTCTTACAGCCAGTTCCACTGTATTGAAATCATAACCCAGGTAACGGCAGATGCGGAGTACGATGTCTTCCATCTGTTTGAATCTTTCCGGGCTAGGTTTGAAATCGGCTACATAACGCAGGTGGTGAGGGTTGCGTGGTTCGTAAGGCATGATCCTTACATATTTTCCGCCGATGCAATAGCAACGATAGTATTCTTCAAATTTAATTTCTTCCTGCAGCATCATCACGAGTTGTTCTGTTTCTGCATGCTTTTCAAAAAATTCGTCTACGCTGTTCAGTTGGTAAACACTTTTCCATCCACCACCGGCAAATGGTTTCATGTATGCCGGGAAGCCGATGTATTTGAAAATACCATCCCAATCGAGCGGATAGGACAGATTCGAAAAAGATTCTGCCGAAGTATCCGGTGGCAATTCACGGGAAGGAAGGATCACGGTTTTCGGAACAGGCACACCGATTTTGGTAGCCAGACAGTTGTTAAAAAATTTCTCATCAGCACTCCACCAGAATGGGTTGTTGATCACTGCTGTTCCGCACAAGGCTGCATTTTTCAGGTAGGCTCTGTAAAAAGGCACATCCTGTGAAATGCGATCGAAAATTACGGCATACTCTGTTGCTTCACCCTGCATTACTTTATCTATGCGAACAGGTTCGGCCATGACGCCATCCACTTTTTTACTGTTTACCCTTGCCACAAATGCTTCGGGAAAACTTCTTTCTTTACCGAATAACATGCCGATCTTTTTCATACTTTTTATGTTTTATTGAACGTTATATTAAATGTAACCAAATATATTTTCTACGAGGCAATAAAACAAATTATGTTTTAGTAATGAGCCTATAGCGCAGTTTTTGTATTTTTGAAGCTTATGCCGGTTAAGAAAACCACCACTGTAACCATTGATGCACATATTCTCAAGTCCCAGCACCTGGGTCGGGAAGTTAAAGTAGACTGTTATCTGCCGGCTGAACTTCCCTCTTTTTCAAACCTGAGTTTACTGTTGATCAACGACGGACAAGACCTTCGGACCATGAAGTTTGAAGATATCCTCGATGATCTTTATACGGAAGGGGAAGTTTCTCCTGTTTTTTGTGTGGGTATTCATTGCTCAGCCGATCGTAAAAATGAGTATGGTACCGCCAGGATATTGGATTATAAGGGCAGGGGAGCCAAAGCTGCTCTGTATGAAAAGTTCATTTTACAGGAATTATTGCCTTTTATCAGGAAGCATTACTCCATCGTATCTTTTGATCATAAAACTTTCGCTGGTTTCTCATTGGGTGGATTGAATGCCCTCGATATCGTTTGGAACAATCCTTCCGAATTTACCATGGCGGCCGTTTTCAGTGGTTCTTTGTGGTGGAGGGATAAGGATCAGGATGATGAGGATTTTAATGAAGATACCGATCGCATCATGCATCGCCAGGTGAAAGAAGGAGACTATAAGCCATGGCTGAAATTCTTTTTTGAAGTAGGTACCATGGATGAAACGGCCGACAGGAATAACAATGGTATTATCGATGCCATAGACGATACCGTTAGTTTGATTGATGAACTCGTTAAAAAAGGTTACAGTAAAACAAATGATATTCATTACCTCGAATTAAAAGACGGAAAGCACGATGTGCCTACCTGGGCCAGGGCATTCCCGGTATTTTTGAAATGGGCGTGGGGGAGGAAAAGTAAAAAGTAAAAAATCAAAAGTAAAAAGTGTTCACGCAAAGATGCAAGGAAGCAAAGAGCGCAAAAGTTGAGATAAGTCAAAAGTGAAAAATCAAAAGTGAAAAGTTTTCATGCAAAGATGCAAGGAAGCAAAGATCGCAAAAGCCAGCAACCAGTAACAGTCCATTCAATACTCGCACAGTTAAAATTCCACTCAACTTCTAAAATGAACCTCCAGTAACCAGCAACTGTCTATTTAAATGCTATCAGCTAAAATTCCACTCAACAACTGAAAGAAAAAAGTTCACGCAATAAAAAAGCCCCTCGAAACGAAGGGCTTTTTACTTTATACTTTTACTTTTTTACTTATTAAAAACTGTACCTAACTGTTAACTGTCCGGTCCAGCGGCTGCTGTTGAATGGATTGGTTCCATCGCTCAGGATGCCAGGATTGTTGCCGGTTGGTTTGAAGAATTTGTATTGTGGATTTGCTCCGGAGAATCCTTCAAAGCTGAGTGGTGTAGCCTGATCGAAGTTAAAGAAGTATTGGCGACCAGCGCTTTTGCTGATGAAGTTGGTGAAGTTGAACATATCAAAACGTACAGACAATGTATGCCTTGTTGCACCGGTTTTCAAAGAGAAATCCTGTGTGATGCTCATATCAACTACATGTGTGAAAGGAGCTCTTGCGCCATTTCTTTCAGCATATTTACCACGACGTTTGCTCAGGTATTTATCGCTGTTGATGAATGCTTCAAAATCATCTTTCTGTGCGATGATATCAGCAGCATTGGCAGTTGGTGTTGCAGCTGCACCGGTTAACCTGGTAAGGAATACCATCTGATCCATTTCTGCACGACTTGCAGGAACGTACATCAGGTCATTGAAAGTTACCGCATCACCAATGAAACTACGGTTGGTCATAGTATAACTGTAAGGGCTACCCGATTGTCCGTTGTAAACAAAAGCTACTGTAGTTGCCAGGTGTTCTTTTGCGTATACGAATTTCTTAGAGATCAAACCGAAGATTCTGTGACCAAGGTCGAAATCAGATCTGGTAAGTGGTAAATTATTCCTGTCATTAACAGCTTCCATATTCTGCCAGTTAGAAGTGTTAATAGAACTGGTTCCTTCATTGTGCACCATTGAACTTCCGTAAGTATAAGATGCGTTGAAATTGATACCTTTTTTAGATTGTTTGTCAACAACAACTGTGAAATTGTAAGAGAATCCTTTCTGACCAGTAGTGTTTTTAATCAGGATGATATTGGTATAAGGATTCCTTGCTGAAGCAGAAGTTGCAGTTGGCCTGTAAACAAAGTTGGTTGGGTTTCCACTGTAAGAATAAATCAAACGCCTGTCTGGACCATTTGAATACAATGTTGGCAACTGGAAGTTAACATTCTGCCAATCCACTTCGTGAATATTCTTGGTGAAAATTGCTTCAGTAGTGATGGTCCAGCCTTTGCCCAGTTTTTTATCAGCAGCAAATGATGTTTTGAACACTGCAGGTAGTTTGAATTTCTTAGCAATCAGGTTGAGGTCACCCTGTGGTTTTGCCAATGCAGAAGACAATCCGAAATCAGCCTGTGTATACTGACTGTTTACATCTGGTTCAAAAGCAAGTGGTGAAGCCGGTGTTCCGATGTTAACTACCTGGCCGTTGGCTGCACGTTGATCGAGCTGACCAACCAATACACCTGCATTGCTGGTAAATACCACCTGGCCATACCAATGGTGTTCTTCCGGCGAATACGCCTAAACCTCCACGCAATACCAGGTTCTCATCATCAGCAGTGTATTTGAATCCGATTCTTGGAGAGAACTGCCATGTTGGAGAGAATTTCTCACCGCTTCTTGCACCTTTCAGGTCATATACTTTAGAAATAACCGCTGCGGCAGTATCGTTGAAGAATACATCTTCAGGAACTTCTGTATTGAAAGAAGTTTTATCAGCCCTCAAACCAACGGTAAGGGTTAAACGATCATTGATTTTGATATCATCGTTGATGAAGAAACCTAAACGAACTGATTTGAAATTCAGCACCTGCATTCACGTTTTCATCACCACCTTTGTTTCCTTCGTCAACCAGTGAATAAGACCTGCGGTAACGGGAAGGACCAAGATCATTCAGGAAGGCCTGCAATGGATTGATCTGGTTAGGACCATTGGGTCCGATAGCAGAATACTGATAGAACCCAAGCGCACGGTTCATGAACAGGTTATAAGATTTATTGAAATCCAGATCCGCACCAAAAGTGAGTGCATGTTTACCTGAATACAATTTAAACGCATCATAGAAGTTGATGATCTGTTGTTTCAGCAGGTTTGCGCTGGATGCAGGTTCAGAGCCGAAAACCATGGCTGGTCCGCCATTGAATGCCGCGATGTTTACATTCGGGAAGGCTTGTCCGGTAACACCCCTGTCATCCACCACATCAGTACCTGAAATCCTGAACTTATTGTTCAGCTTGTTGCTGAATTTAGAATTGATTTCAAGATTACCAGAATGGGTAGTGCTTGGGAAATATTCGGCACCATTGGTAAAGTTGATGGTGTTGTTGGTACTTCTGCCCGGATTGTACCTTTCGGCTTTGGTGTAACGGTAACTCGCTGTTAACTTATGTTTTGATGAAAGATTAAAATCAAAACGGGTGTTTACGTTGGTACGTTCGATTTTATCGGGGTTGTTTAAATAATCACCAGGATCGTAACCATATTTGGTTTTCAGGTGATTTATCAATGATTCAACAGTGTCTTTGATATTATAACCATTGGCCAGTGTTGTTGGCGAATAGGGTTGAGGGCGATTGTCTTTTTGTTGTTCAACATTCAGGAAGAAGAATGCTTTGTTTTTGATGATTGGTCCACCGATGGTAAAACCATAAGTCTGGTTTTTAAAATCAGCCAGCTTTTTCCTTGCACTATCAGGAACATTACCAGGCGTTTTACCTGCCATATCCTGGTTACGGAAAATGTAATAAGCTGATCCGTGAAAAGTATTGGTACCCGATTTCGTAATGGCATTAATGGCACCACCTGTGAAGTTGCCAAGCGCAGCATCATAAGGAGATACCTGTACAACAATCTGGTCTACCGCATCAATACTAATTGGAGGAGTAGCAGCACGGCCACCATTGGTACCCGTTTCACTCACACCAAATACATCATTATTTACAGCGCCATCAATCAGGAATCCATTATAGCGGTTGTTTTGTCCACCAATGGAAATACCACCATTGTTGGTGATTTTTGCCTGAGGTGTAAAACGAACAAAATCATTGATATTCCTTCCTATCGTTGGCAAAACAGCCAGTTTATCTCTTCCGATGGTTGTTTCACTACCATTTTTAGCAGAGGTGGTACGTGTACCCGAAACAACTACTTCCGAAAGTTTGGTGTTTTTGTCAACCATTACAATATCAGTTCTCTGTGTTTCACCCAATACGAGGAAAACATCGTTCTGTGTATTGTTTTCAAAGCCTACAAAGCTGGCTACAATCGTATAAGGTCCACCTGGATTCATATTACTGATATCAAAGCGACCTCCGGAACGGGAAACTGAGGTATATACAGTTCCTGTAGGAATGTGTGTAGCGGTTATGGTAGTACCTGGAAGGGCACTGCCGCTATTGTTTTTCACGATGCCGGAAATACTACTCGTAGTAACCTGGCTTTTAAGCAGAAAGGGCATTGCCAAGGCGGCAATAATCAGAGGGAGAATTTTCTTCAGATGCATATTAGTCTGTTTTACAGGACAAAGAAAGTGAATAATCGGTGAACAAACGTTAACATTTATTAACAAATTAATAGGCAATGTGCATTCAAAATGCGCTGCATGGTGCTTTGCAACATTTGTATTATCAAAATGTTATTGTAGGCAAAGCAGGTTTTCGAAAAGCGAAAAGATGAAAAAACGCATTTTGAAAGCCTTTAACTTTGCATTTATAAAGGAAACCTATTATGTTAGATAGCATAGAAGCTGCGCTGGACGATATCCGGCAGGGTAAACTGGTGATCGTGGTAGACGATGAAGACAGGGAAAATGAAGGGGATTTCGTTACAGCTGCCGCCAATGCCACACCTGAAGTGATCAATTTTATGAGCATTCACGGCCGTGGATTGATCTGTGCCTCCATAACTGAAGAGAGGTGTACCGAGCTGAACCTTCAGCCAATGGTAACCGATAATACCTCCCTTCATGAAACTGCTTTCACTGTAAGTATTGATTTACTGGGACATGGTTGTACAACCGGGATTTCTGCGCAGGATCGTTCAAAAACGGTTAAAGCGCTGATCAATCCGGATGCAAAACCGGAAGATTTCGGTCGTCCCGGACATATTTTCCCATTAAGGGCAAAAAAAGGCGGCGTGCTCAGGCGAGCCGGTCATACCGAAGCCACCATCGACCTGGCCCGGTTGGCAGGATTTGATCCCGCCGGTGTTCTGGTTGAAATCATGAATGAAGATGGTTCGATGGCACGGTTACCGCAACTGATGGAAATTGCTGCAAAGTTCAACCTGAAAATTATTTCAATCAAAGATCTGATAGAATACCGTTTACAAACGGAAACCCTCATCAAGGAAGAAGTTCGGGTAGAAATGCCCACCCGTTACGGAAAATTTGAACTGATTGCCTTTACACAATTGAATACCGGAGAAACCCATATGGCCCTGAAAAAAGGCCAGCTGGGAAAAAAATGAACCGGTAATGGTAAGGGTACACAGCAGTTGCATGACGGGTGATATCCTTGGCTCGCTTCGCTGCGATTGCGGAGAACAACTGCACCATGCCATGGAAATGATCGAGGAAGAAGGCCGTGGGGTGGTTTTATACATGAACCAGGAAGGTCGTGGCATTGGACTCATCAATAAACTGAAAGCCTATCAGCTGCAGGAGCAGGGTTTTGATACCGTTGAAGCCAATCTTAAACTCGGTTTTGGTATGGACGAAAGGGATTATGGTGTAGGGGCACAAATTCTGAGGGCCATCGGCATAACCAAAATGAAACTCATCACCAACAATCCAAGAAAACGTGCTGGTATATTGGGTTACGGACTTGGAAGTAACGGAAACGTTGCCCATTGAAGTAAAACCGAACGTGCACAACAAAAAATACCTGTTCACCAAAAGGGATAAGTTAGGGCATGAAATCCTGAACGGACTTTAATTGGAAGGGGCAGGCCGAACCAGTGTAGGATATTTTTTCCTGGCTTCGGCTTCCAGTTTCTTCTTGCTTTTGAAAATATCTGAAATCTTATCTACGTCTTTCCTGAAAGATAACTGAATACCCGAACGGTTGCGTTGGTTCAGGGTGAAATCGATGCTGCTTCTGTTGAAACCAACAATCCTCAGCGTCCCATCTTTGTTAATCAACCACTCAACAGAGATATCTGGAGTAATCAATCCCTTCCGGTCGAGCTGTTGTACATAACTTGAATTGTTGTAGTCGAGGTTGCCGCCTACCAATACAATCAATCTGTTGCTTAAGAGGATCTTCAAACCCGCTCTCACATTGGCTTGCAGCTGTGCCGCACTTTTCTGCAGATCAAGTGTTGGATTGATATCGATATAGGTTGAAAGTCTTCCGTTGGTTGCCCTTTCCAGTTCTTTATTTAAAATATTGGTGAGCAAACTGCTGATCATCCCGCCAATGCTGGAAGTAAAACTCGTAAACAAAGAACCGCCGTTACCCTGGCTCAGGAAGTTCTGGTTGCCCACAATGAACGTATTGAAGAGCAGTAGACTGGCCACCTGCTTGTTCATTTCATTTTCATCATTTTTAAAATCTGCCAGGCGTTTTACAACGATATCATCTCTTTTTGCTTCACTGCGTTCGGGTAAGGCAAATTCAAAACTCACCAATGGTTTCTGCAGTACGCCCGTAAGATGTGCAATGATGGTAATGTCTTCCTGTTGCCTGAATCCGCTGGAAGAAGAGAGGCTGCTGATGTCTACATTTTTTGCAAGGTATTCTGCATCAATATTGATATTCGCCTGGTAAGGATCGCCATTCCAGGAAATGGTACCACGGTTAAGCGTAAACGGTTTTTTAAAGAAGGTCTGGAAATTGAAATTGTATTCACCTCGGGTTAATTCATAATTGCCCCGAATCGTGAGTGGTTCTTTATTTCCAACCCGAATGTTGATCAGTCCATTGCCCTGTCCTTTGATGATATCTCCAGTTTCTTCATCGAGAATCACATCCACTTTACATGCCTGGTTGGCTTTAACATTAAGGGTGACAATGATGTTGGTACTTTCAGATATTCTGGATGTTTCCATTTGTGAACCGAACTGGATAAAATCGATATAATCAATGGCACTGCTTTCTTTACCGGCTCCGGTGGGAAGGTAAAGATGACTACTGTCGAGTATACTGGGTTCGCCGTCTATATTCATTAATAAGTTTGAAGTTGGACCGTTTATCGACATCTTCGCTTTGCCCACTACATTTCCATAGAACTGACTGTTGTTGATTTTGGTTGTATTCAGCAAAGCTAGTTTGGCTGTTTCCAGTTTTACATTATTAAAAGACAGTTTATCAAAAAACTGGTGATTGATTTTTCCGCTGAGGGTAGCGGTATTTTGCAGACTGTCTCTCAGGCGGATCATGCCCAGATCGATCAGGTCTTTTTCGAAATTCAGTTCTTCATTTTTGATGAAATAACGGCATTGGGTATACGCAATTTTCAATGCGGCATCTTTGATCAGGGCTTTGCCTGTTATGTAGCGATGATCTGGACCGCCGGAAATTTTCAACCGGGTTTCTGCTATGCCATCCATTTTGCTGAAAATGCTCCCCAGGTATGGTTCGAGGGCCGACAATTGAATTTTCTCTGCAACAATATTGGCATCCAGTTGCGTGGCCGTGGAATCTTTGTAATTGTAAGTTCCTTTTACAGAAAAAATATTCGTAGTGTCGGTAGTATTGAGGTCATACTGAACCAGTCCGCTTACTGTATTGGCATTGGCATTGATGTTGACATTGCCGATATATTGATTGTCCACAGAAAGGCTATCAGCTTTACCAGCAAAATCAATGGATTTTTTCCCGAACGGATCTCTTAAGGTAGCCGTTCCTGTTAGTAAACCCTGCAGATAAGGTTTCTTGAAGGCAAAAGGTGCAAAATCGTCGATGTTTACTTTGTTCAGTTTGGCCACTACATGAACCTGGTCGGTAAGTTCGTCCATTTCGGTAGACAATACGATTTCCTGTTGCCCGTTGACAAACCTGATTTCATTGGCATCGAGGTAGTTTTTCCGAATTGATAATTCTCCATCTTTTTCCAACAGCCATTTTTTATCGTTGATGATGAAAGAAGAAGGGGAGAAATATATTTTAACACCATCTGCAAGTGTTTGAACACTGGCGTTCAACTCTGCATTATTCAATGTTTTTCCGGCACTTGTATTTAAGTGAATATCAGATTTGTCGTTGCTGGAAATAAGTAACAATTTGGTGCCGGGGAAATGGAGACTGTCAGACAATGCCACGTCATCCACAGCGATATCAGTTGTGAGTGTATCACGGTTACCCGTACCCTGTAATTTAGTATTGGTAAATATTTTTCCATCATAGCCAAACTGCGGAACATCAGCCAGGATATTTAAACCGTAATTCGAAAGATTCAGGTTGCCGGTTATGGTTGAATTGTTGAATCCACTTAATTTCTTATCAAAGAGTTTCAGGTAGTCTTCAATATTTTTTGTTTTGATATTGAAAGAAAAATCCTGGTCGCTCACCCAATAAGAAGGCTTCTTGATATAAGTCGGATAATATTTACTGAGAAAAACTTTGAACGCATCGGGAAGTTCAAGGATCTTAAATTTCCCACTCACTTCTGCATCAATTTCATTGGAATGCAGCGACAATATTTTTTTATCGTCGATATAAGTTGAGGTAAGGGTAAGCGAATCAAAAGAAAGTGCCGTACTGTCGCGGAGTAACCTCGCATCATAAATCCTGGCTGTTCCCAGGAAGTTGTCAATGTTGTTGCCGGTGAAGTTCAGGCTGAATAATCCTGCCATCGAGAGATTTTCCTTAGAGAAATGAATGTTTTTCAGATTGGCATACTGAAGGTCTGCATTGAGATCGAAGGCGATTTCTTTTCCCGATAAACTCAAGGTTCCATCGAGATTTCTCACCACCAGATTTGGGTCGCTGATCGTAAGATGTCCCTTGAATCTTTCATTTTCAAAATCTCCGGATGCAAATATGTTCTGGTAATTGTATCCATTGAATTCCAGGTTCGGTATATAACCATCGAAATTTGCCTTGAGGTCCTTTAAGGTAAACCCGCTTCCTTTGATTTTGCCATTTAGTGAAATATTGCCCACCTCATTGCTGTTGGTGAATGCGCCCAGCCTGAAATTAGTCGTAACCAGTTTTCCCGAATAAACAGGATTTTTATTTTCAGGAAGTTTCATATTGAGATCGGCGGTGATAGTACCGAGATCTGTTACCACCGTTCCGTAGGTTACGAAGTCATTGATAAATCCTGTAAAATTTCCTTTGTAATAAATATTGCCCAGCTTGCTCAGTTGTGGTTGGGTAACTTTTCTCAATGAAGGAATCAGGGTAAAAAGATCGAATGATGTTGTTTTGAGTCCGCCCGATTTGAAATCGATAAATGTACTGTAAATATCCGGAAGCCCTCGCAATGCAATTTCTCCGGTGATGGAAGTATTGCCACTGTTGATGTCCATTTTCTTTACAGAGAAATTGTCTACAGTACCTTTTGCATGACCATTCAGGTAGAATATTTTTTTCCAGGAAGAAAGGTTGGGTGCAAAAATGGCGATATCGTCGCTATTGAGTTCGCTGTCGGTGAAATTGCCTTCAAGTACTACATTGCTGATAAAGCTGTTCATGTCTCTGTTGAAAGATTCATAGCTCATCGAATAGTAATTCTTCAGGTGGCTCTTGTTTGTGATGAGATCGAGGTTATTGAATTCCATGATCGCCGGAGTGAAGCGAAAGTTGGCCTTTAATTTTTTTACCAGCAGTCCGCTTTTTTCTTTTGCGGCCAGTTCAATATCCGCAACCATATCGCTTCCTTTGATGGAAACGTTGGTGATGCTGGCATTGATTTCGCTGAAAAGGATATGTTGTCCATCAAATCTATCGGTATAGGGTAAACGAACTGTTTCTTTTTCATTCTGGAAAACACCATCCGTAATGGTCAGTTTTTTAACAGCGAGTTGAAATCCTTTACTTTCTTTGGTTGATTTATTGGCGGTATCTGATGAAGGCGTGATTGGGGCTACATAATTATCGGGCCTTTTTCCGGTATAATTGGATTGGGAGAAATAGGGTTTCTCCAGCTTTATGCTGTTTAGTATAACGATGCCTTCATTGAGATCAGCTTTGTCGATGGTTGCATCCACGGTTTGAACCGCAACAATCATATCCTGTCCAACCCATTGATCCAGTTTTTTGAAACGGATGTTTTTAAAATGTGCTTCCTTGAAATCAAACTCAATGCCGTTGTTGTTTTTCTTTTCTGTTGAAGTCGGGCTACTGAAATAATCGGCTATGAACTGGTAATTCCAGACCGGGGTACTGCGTTTCATGTTGACCACCGCATCTTCCAGTCCTACATAATGAAGAATGATTTTATCTTTTACAAAAAACCAGTCATTGATCTTTACGGTAGCTGAGCGGGCATATAACAATGTGTCTTTTTGCTGGTCTTCGATCATCAGGCCTTCCAGTTCGAGTTTATCGAAAAAGGAAAAATCAACTTTCTTAACGGTTACCCTTGTGTGCAGTTTTTCCGACAGACTGGATGTAACCTGTTTTACCAGCCAGGTTTGCACCGGGGAATAATGCAGCAGCACATAGAGTACTATCAGGAGGAGCAATAGTACCAGCAATATCCGGCTCAATATTTTAAGAAATTTCCGCAGCGTAAAAATTTAGCTGTAAAAATAACCAATTGATACCGAGGTACAAATTCGGATAGCTTCTTTCATGATTTTTTGATAAAGCTTAACAGTCAGTACGCAGAGGCGCTGTCATCGCCCCTGGAATCGGCTATGGAAGTGATTTTGCGGCCTTTGTTGTAATCGATGCAGATCAATTCTGTTCTTCCGATCGGGAGTCTTGTATTGAGTTTATAGCCCATAGCTTCCAGCTCCTTGTTAACAGAATCGGGAAACCCGGCTTCTGTATCAATAATATCGGGTAGCCATTGGTGATGGAATTTCGGTTTGTTTACTGCATCCGAAGGCGAAAGACGGAAGTCGATCAGGTTTACCAGGGTTTGAAAAACGGTGGTCGGAATGGTAGAACCTCCCGGTGACCCCACCACGATAATGGGGCGATTGTTTTTAATAACAATTGTTGGCGTCATGCTGCTCAGCATTCGTTTGCCCGGAGCAATGGCATTGGCTGCATTGCCTGTAACACCATACAGGTTGGGGAAACCTTCTTTGATGCTGAAATCATCCATTTCATTGTTCAGCAGGAAGCCGGCGCCCGACACAACAGTTTTGCATCCGAAATTATCATTCAGGGTAGTGGTAACTGCGACTGCATTGCCTTCTTTATCGATGATGCTGATATGGGTGGTTTCTTCGCTTTCTTTGATATCTCCCGCCCTGGTATCTTTACTGCTGCCTGCTTTTCCAAATGTAAAATCGTTTATCCTTTCCTGTAAGTAATCCCGGCTGACCAGTTTTTTCAGCGGCACTTTTGTGAAATCGGCATCTCCCAGGAAGCTGGCCCGATCTGCATAAGCCCTTCTTTCTGCTTCCACCATCCATTGTACAGAGGCAGCTGTTTGAAATCCCATCGAACCCATATCTTTCGTAGCAGTCATGCCCAGCAATTGCTGTAAAAGTATGCCACCACTACTGGGTAAAGGAGCACTGATGATGCGATGACCTTTGTACTCAAAATCAATAACCTCCCTGAATTTTGCCTGATAGTTTGCAAGGTCATTGTAAGATATGATCCCATTCCCAGCTGTCATTTCTTCTACGATCAGTCTGGCTGTTTCTCCACTATAGAATCCTTTTAACCCATTTTTCTTTATTCTTTCAAGCGTTGCAGCCAGTGCGTCCTGAATCAGCAGATCCCCTTCCTTCCAGGCTTCATCTTTTACAAAGGCAATGGGTTGTCGGTTGTTTTTTAAAAATGCTTCCCTGAATTTATTGAAATTTTCGGCCTGGGCTGCAGTGATCCTGAATCCTTTCTTCGCCAGTTGAATGGCAGGTTCTATTAGGGTTGCGATGGGAAGACGGGCATAGGGAAGCGTTTTAAATATTCCGGCAACAGTTCCGGGAACACCTGCTGCCAAACGTCCCTGTTGTGCCAGGATGGGTTTGGGGTTGCCGGCTGAGTCGAGGTACATATCCCTGTGCGCTTTTTCGGGTGCGGTTTCCCGGTAGTCGATACAGATGTTTTTTCCTTTCCTGTTACGACCAACCAGGAAACCACCACCACCAATGTTACCGGCACCCGGGTAAACAACGGCCAAAGCAAACTGGGTGGCAATGGCCGCATCAAAGGCATTGCCGCCATTTTGAAGCATGGTTAACCCTGCAGCACTCGCCAGTGGATGGGCAGATACAACAGCTCCTTTGTTTGAAATAGCTGATTTTTTACTCGTATAAGGCAATACGGGCTGCTGGGCATCCGCAACATATACAGCAGCAAACAGGAACAATAATAATAAACGGCGATGCAACATGTAATCCGGACTTTGATCAAAACTAAAAATTCTTTTTGTAAGGGATAGTTTAATAATTTCACCTTTCAAATTTTTTTCATGCGTATACTGATCAGCTTTTTATTGCTGTTTACACTTCTGAGTGGCCATGCACAGCAAACCGTAACCCCGTCAACATTTTTAGGATATGAACCCGGTGAAAAATTTACGCCACATTATAAAATTGTGCAGTATTTCAGGGAGATGGCAATCGCTCATCCCGGTAAAATGAAACTCATCGATTATGGCACTACCAATGAAGGTCGTCCTTTGATATTGGCAGTAGTTTCATCGCCTGAAAATATGCAAAGGATAGAAGAGATCAGGAAGAATAACCTGCGCCTTACCGGCATGTTAACTGATAAACCTGCTGATATCAATATGCCGGCCATTGTTTGGTTGAGTTATAATGTACATGGTAATGAAGCGAGTTCTTCGGAAGTGGCCATAAAAGTTTTATATGAACTGATCAGTGCTCAACAGGCAAATATCGGCGACTGGTTAAAGCAAACGGTGGTGATCATCGATCCATGCCTGAATCCGGATGGCAGAGACCGTTATGTAAACTGGTATAACCAGGTGGCAGGAAAGCAACCTGTTTCTGATCCATGGGCAAGAGAGCACGATGAACCCTGGCCAGGAGGGAGAACGAATCATTATAACTTCGATCTCAATCGCGACTGGGCCTGGCAAACACAGGTAGAATCGCAAAGCCGCGTTAAGCAGTACAATGAATGGATGCCGGTGATTCACTGTGATTTTCATGAACAGTACCCAGCTAATCCATATTATTTTGCACCTGCAGCAGAGCCATTCCATGAAGTGATAACGCCGTGGCAGCGCAGTTTCCAGGGAACAATTGGGAAAAATCATGCCCGTTATTTTGATGCCAATGGCTGGCTTTATTTTACCAAAGAATATTTTGATCTTTTTTATCCGGCTTACGGTGACACCTATCCGCTATACAATGGCTCAATTGGTATGACCTATGAACAGGCAGGTCATTCTGTTGCCGGACTAGCCATTGATGTGAACCAGAGCGTTCTCAAATTATCAGATAGAGTGGCGCATCATTTTACGACCAGTATGAGTACCCTTGAAGTAGCAGCTGCTAACAGCCGTAAAATCAATGAAGAGTTCGGGAAGTTTTTTAAAGAGGTAAATACCAATGGAAGCGGCCTTTATAAATCCTATGTTATCAAAGGGACCAATTCAGGCAAAATAGCTGCTGTAAAAGAGTTGTTTGCAAAAAATGGTATCAGGTACGAATATGCGAAAAGCGGGACACTTGTAAAAGGGTATAATTATTTTTCAGGAAAAGAAGATACTTATCAAACCGGTAAAGGCGATCTGGTTGTATCTACCTTGCAGCCAAAAGGAACACTTGTAAGGGTTTTGTTTGAACCACAATCTAAACTGGTGGATTCAGCTACCTATGATATTACAGCATGGTCTGTTCCATATGCTTATGGTATACAGGCGTATGCTTCAAGGGATAAGGTTGTTACAACTGCTGATCAGATTACAGTTGTCAATGAGCAGCCTTCTAAAAGCGAGTATGCTTATCTGGTAGCTTATAATTCTTTCAGGGATGGTAAGTTTCTGGCTGCACTCCTGAAGAATGGATTAAAAGTCCGTTTCTCTGAAAAGAATTTTTCATTCGGCGGAAAACAATATCCCAAAGGAACATTGATCATACTTAAATCGGGAAATGAAAGTCTGCTCACCCGCTTTTTTGGTCTGGCCAAATCGCATGATGTGGAATTGGCAAGTATAACATCCGGTTTCATGGATTCGGGCGTGGATTTTGGCTCCGATAAAGTGCATTTACTCAGGAAGCCGGTAGTAGCATTACTGACCGGCGAATCGGTTTCTTCTGCAGCTGCGGGTGAAATCTGGCATATGTTTGATCATCAGCTCGACTATCCGTTAATGTTAGTGAACGCTTCATCAATAGGCAGTATGAACCTGAAGAACATTGATGTGATGATCATTCCCGATGGTCAATACAGGTTCCTTGCAGATAAAGAAAGCAACCTCAGGAGCTGGGTGAAACAAGGTGGTAAAATCATTGCAATGGAAAATGCTGTTTCACAAATGGCGAATGGCGATTGGGGTGTTAAAATCAAAAAAGAAGAGGAAGATAAAGCCGATGAAAAGAAAACTCCTTATGCTGATATTAAGAAATATGAAGACCGCGACAGGAATGGTTTAATATACAATACACCTGGTGCTATTTATAAAGTGGAACTGGATGATTCGCATCCGCTGGCATTCGGGTACTCATCAGCTTATTATACTTTAAAGCTCAATGCCAACCTGGTTGAATTCATGAAAGATGGTTGGAATGTAGGTATAATCAAAAAGGAAAATATTGTATCCGGATTTGTAGGCAGTGTTGCCAAAGAAAAAATGAAAGACGGTACTGTACTTGCGGTTCAATCTTATGGAAATGGCACCGTAGTTTATTTTACCGATAATCCTATATTCAGAAGTTTCTGGGAAGATGGGAAATTATTATTAACCAATGCAATATTCCTGGTTGGACAATAAAATTATTTGCTATGTTGAAATTTTATGTAACGATTTTCTCTGTTATCTTATCCTCATTGGCAATCGGCCAGCAAAAGCTTTCCTCAGCCGACCTGGCAGATTTACACAAAAGAATGACAGGTTCATTCAGCAGTGCAGCACAGGCAGCCAAAGATTCGGCATTCTTCGATATCAGGTTACAGATGACCAGTATCTGGACGGATCGTACGGATGGATTCTGGCTGTATGTTGAGCAAGCGGTGGCTTCAGCACTTACCAAACCATATCGTCAACGGATTTATCATGTATACCAGGAAAATGATACTACAATGGCGAGTAAAGTTTATGAGATCAGTTCACCACTACGTTTTGCTGGTGGCGGGGCCAATCCGGCAATGTTCAACAGCCTTACTCCGGATTCGCTGATCGACAGAAAAGGATGTGCGATCTATCTGCATAAAAATAAAGAAGGAAATTATACAGGCTCCACACCCGGAAAAGAGTGCCTGAGCAGCTTAAGAGGGGCAACTTATGCAACCAGCGAGGTAGTGATATATGCAGATAAGCTGATCAGCTGGGACAGGGGTTGGGATAACACTGACAAACAGGTTTGGGGAGCCATTAAAGGTGGATATGAGTTTGTAAAAGTTAAAAATTGATCCGGAAATTACAAAAGCGGTAATGGTATTCAGGATACTGTATCTACATTTACCAATCAAGGGTTATTGAGTAACATTTCGATCATGACTCATGTTAACTCAAAACAATAAAATTATTTCAATGTTTAAATTGATTTCGAAGCCTGGCATCAGGCTGGCTATGCATTCAGTAAAATTGATTGTGCTGTTGCTTATATTTAGTAACGGTTACGCTCAAACGCCGAAATCTTATTCTTCATCCGAAATTTTATTGCAACTCAGGAAGTTGAAAGTACTGGGTTCTGTTTTGTATGTGGCAGCACATCCCGATGATGAGAATACCCGTTTGCTGGGATATTTTGCCAATGAGAAATTATACCGCACCGGATACCTGAGTTTAACAAGGGGAGACGGAGGCCAGAACCTCATTGGAGATGAGCAAGGAGTAGACCTTGGACTGATACGTACACAGGAATTACTGGCGGCCCGCAGAATAGACGGAGCAGAACAGTTCTTTTCTACGGCTTACGATTTTGGCTATAGTAAAAGTCCGGATGAGGCATTAAGCATCTGGAACCATGATAAAATTCTGGCAGATGTTGTTTGGGTTATCAGGAATTTTAAGCCCGATATCATTGTTTGTCGTTTCCCCACTACCGGAGAAGGTGGTCATGGTCATCACACGGCATCTGCAATACTTGCTGAAGAAGCATTTACGGCCGCTGCTGATCCTGCCAGATTTCCTGAGCAGTTATCAGGAAATGTTGCTGTATGGCAGGCCAAAAGAATTGTATGGAACACTTTCAATTTCGGTTCAAACAATACCCAGAAAGAAGACCAGTTTAAAATGGATGTAGGTGGTTTTAATCCATTGCTTGGTAAGAGTTATGGCGAAATCGCTGCCCTGAGCAGAAGCCAGCACAAAAGCCAGGGTTTTGGCGTTCCCGCTCAGAGAGGTAAAACACTCGAGTATTTTGCCACCATTAAAGGCGAAAAACCTGTAAGTGAATTAATGGATGGAGTTTCTACAGTTTGGAATCGGATAGGCCTTCCTGTTATAGAGTTGCAGATCGATACGATTCTGAATGAATTCAATTCTATGCAACCAGCAGCAAGTGTTAAAAAACTTGTTCGATTGTATAACAGCATTGAACAAAGCAGTGATTTTTACTGGAAAACGCAGAAGCTCAAAGAGCTTAAAGAACTGATTGCGGCATGCAGTGGCTTGTATATGGAAGCAACATCAGCGAACCATAATATTGTACTGGGAGATAGCATGAAGCTGAATATCAGTCTGAACAACAGGTTAGGAGCAGGTATTTCTTCAGCAACGGTTAGCATCAATGGCAATACCCGTGAACTTAAATTAACGGCTGCTAATGAGAACAGTACTTATACCGAAACAGTAGCGGTGCCAGCTGATAAAGAGATGCTGAATATCACTCAGCCTTATTGGTTAAAAGAAAAGATGAACAAAGGAAGTTTCAATGTAAATGATCGGCAATTGATCGGTAAGCCAGAGAACGATCCTGTATTCTGTGAGTTCATAGTAAAAATTGAAGGAAAGGAATTCAGTTTCCGAAAACCGGTTCAGTATAAATTTACAGATCCTGTTAAAGGAGAAATTTACCAGCCCGTTTGTTTTGTACCAGCAGTTACAGTAACACCCAAAACTTCATTGTTCATCGGCAATTCAGATAAACCTAAGCAGGCAGAAATAGAAGTGACTGCATTCAGGAAGACCGCTGTGGATATGCCGTTTATGAGTTATAATAATGGCCAGCATAAAAATATACCGGCAAGTCTTTCAGACAGCACAGTATTAAGTACTCAACAGAAAAAATTGTTTTCCATAGAAATGAAGCCTGGTATTGCAACGGTAAATGTGAAAGACAAAGACCAGCTTTACAACCAACAGTTACGCACCATTGCTTATGATCATATTCCCCAGATAAATTATTTTAAAAATGCCATTGCTGAATATAAACTGATCGATGTAAAAATTTCAGGAAAAACCATCGGTTATATTCCGGGAGCCGGAGATAAGGTTCCGGAGGCATTGGAACAAATGGGATACAAGGTGACAATGTTGAGTGAGAAAGATATCAATCCGGCAAACGTCAAACAGTTTGATGCTATTGTTACCGGTGTTCGGGCATATAATACCAACGAGTGGATGAGCAATGTTTATGATGTGCTGATGGATTATGTGAACGGGGGCGGGGTTTTGCTGGTTCAGTACAATACCAGTAACCAGATCGGTCCGGTTAAAGCAAAAATATTCCCTTACCCATTTTCGATTACCCGTAACCGTATTACCGATGAAACTGCATCGGTTAGTACCCTGAAGCCTGAGCATCCGTTTTTTAATATACCTAATAAGATTACTACAGCTGATTTTGATGGATGGGTACAGGAACGGAGTGTGTATCATGCAGAATCAAAAGATGAACATTTCACTACTTTGATTTCTATGAAGGATCCGAATGAAGCTGCTCATGACGGAAGTTTACTGGTGGCATCGCACGGAAAAGGAAGATTGATTTACACGGGTATATCTTTCTTCCGGCAGTTGCCCGCAGGCGTGAGTGGTGCATACCGCTTGTTTGCAAACCTGTTGGCTAAACCCTGATTTTATTCAAACATTTCATATTAATTGCAAGTTTTGAAAAAACAATCACAGAAATGGAATCTCTGGTACCTGATGGTTCTCCTTTTTCTCATTTTGCAGATTGTGTTATTTTATTATATAACCACCAGGTACAAGTAATCCTGATGAAGCCGAATCAGTAGTTTAATCATGAGTACCATCGATTGGATCATATTAACAGGAACACTTTGCGGTATCATCTGCTATGGGATATACCAGAGCAGAACGACTCGTAACCTGGAAGGCTATTTTCTGAGTAACAGAAGTATGCCCTGGTATCTGGTACTGTTGAGTATCATGGGAACACAGGCCAGCGCCATCACTTTTCTTACAGGTCCAGGTCAGGCTTACAGTGATGGAATGAGGTTCGTTCAGTATTATTTCGGACTGCCTTTAGCCATGATCGTTATTTCCATTTTTTTTGTTCCCGTATTCAGCAGGTTGAAAGTATTGACTGCTTATGAATTCCTGGAAGAAAGATTTGATGGAAAAACCAGGCTGCTCACTTCATTTCTATTCCTGCTTTCAAGGGGTTTGAGTACCGGGATCAGCATTTATGCGCCATCGTTAGTCTTGAGTTCTATCATGGGTTGGAATATCTATTATACCAACCTGGTGATGGGAGGATTGCTCATTATTTATACCATGAGTGGTGGAGCCAGGGCTGTTGCATACACTCAGAAGCTTCAAATGATCATTGTATTTGTTTCATTGTTACTGGTGGGGTATATGGCAGTGAACTTATTGCCTGAAGGCATGGGATTCTCTGATGCATTGTCGCAGGCAGGGAAAAGCGGGAAGATGAATATCATCACTACCGGTATACAGGATGGTCAATTCGACTGGAAGGATAAATACAATATCTGGAGTGGACTGATCGGCGGTTTTTTTCTGGCACTGAGTTATTTTGGAACCGATCATAGTCAGGTAGGCCGTTACCTCACAGCAAAGAATGAAACGGAAAGCAGAACCGGGCTGCTGATGAATGGCCTTGTAAAAATTCCCATGCAGTTTTTTATTCTGATCCTGGGTATCCTGATCTTTTCATTCTACCTGCACAACAAAGCACCGGTGTATTTTGATGATGCAAAAGTTACCCTGGCCAAACAAACAAACTATAAAGATTCGCTTGTTTTAATAGAAACCCAATATGCTGATGCAAGGAAACAAATGAATCTGGTTGCGGCAGATTCAATCAGGTCGGCTTATAAGAATACGCTTAAAAAAGCCTTGCCAGGTACGGATGTAAATGATAACAATTATATTTTTCTTCGATTTGTAAAGGATCATTTACCTGTTGGATTGATCGGATTGATTTTTGCGATTATCTTTCTAGCAGCATGGGGAAGTATTGCAGCTGCCTTGAATTCCCTGGCAGCCTGTACTGTTATTGACTTTCACAAACGATTCAACAAAGCTTCCGCTGCCAATACAGGGGAGAATGATTATCATTTGTCTCAGTGGTACACTTTGGGCTGGGGAATTTTTTCAATTGTAACAGCCATGTTTGCGCAATCAATTGGCAATAGCTTAATTGAAGCAGTTAATATTCTGGGCTCTTTGTTTTATGGTGTGATACTTGGGATATTCCTGGTTGCTTTCTGGTTTAAAAGAATCAAAAGCAATGCAGTTTTTTATGCAGCTATTTTATCAGAATTTTTTGTAGTTGGAATTTATGCGGCAGATATCATTTCTTTTCTCTGGCTGAATGTGATAGGGGCCATTATGGTGATCATTACCAGTTTTCTATTGTCTGCCTTTTTGAAAGAAGACAAACAGCAGGTTGCTATCAAATAATTTTAGTATGATCAGTTTTACAACGACTATTTTGCAATTCGGCGCTCAGGGCGAAAAAACCGGATGGATGTACATCGAGTTGCCCATAAAAGTTAGTGATGCTTTAAAGCCAGGAGTCAAAAAATCTTTCCGGGTGAAAGGTAAACTCGATGATTTTCTGATTCAGCAGGTTGCACTGATTCCAATGGGAGAAGGGAAATTTATTATCCCATTTAATGCAACTATGCGCAAAGCAACACGCAAAAGAAAAGGAGATAAAATAAAAGTAAGTCTGGCAGTAGATGAAACAGTGCAGGCGATTTCATCTATGCTGATGGAATGCCTGGAAGATGAACCCCAAGCCAAAAAATATTTCATGAAACTTGCCCCTTCTCACAGGCAGTACTATTCGAAGTGGATCGAAAGTGCCAAAACGGATGCTACAAAAACCAAACGGGTTGCCATGGCCATCAATGCTTTTGCCATGAACCTCAGTTATGGTGAAATGATAAGGATGCAGAAAGAGAAAGACAAACTGGGATAACTATTCCGTTACTTCCGCTAAATATTGGATTAATGTTTCTCCGTTCACAACCAGTTTAACAGGAAAGCTATCGTCTTTCTTGAATTTATAACCAAAGCTGATTTGTCCGCCACCATCACTGAATTCTGCTGCTTCAGGTTTGGATTGTCTTTTGCCTTCTCCTAAAATAATGTCTACTGTTTTAATGGCGGTAGAGTCATTGTAATTAAAACTGAAGCGGGTAGTACCTGAAGTTTTTGCTTTGAAGTTTCCTGTTGCAGGAGTCGGTTTGTGTAAACCGATTTCATACGCATAGTTTCCGATCATCGGCAAAGCATAAAATTCTCTGACACTTTTTGTGCCTTCACCTAATAGCCAGGCTCCGTTATCCGGACAATGATCCAGGTTAAACAATTTTTTATCCGCAAAGAAATATCCACTGATGAAACGGGGTGTAAAAATGGTGAACCTGCTATCGATTGAGCCGCTTGCTTTGGCTGCATCTATATAAAACCATTCTTCCGGACTTTTACCCAGTTGAACTACATTCCATGAATGATTGGGGGCATCAGCAGGGTTGTTGATGTCTTCTACACTGTATTTGGTGTAGCCATCTACCGAAAGGCACCTGATACCTGCCATGCTGCACATTTCCTGCACCAGCAAAGAGAAGCCAAGAGCTGTTGCTTTCCTGGTTTGAACAACAATTACCGGATCCGTTTTCTTTGTATCATTCGCCCTTACTGCTTTTGGATCGAGTGCTATATTATTGGCTATCCAGTAAAAAATAGCCCTTGCTTTTTTTTCTTTATCATTAAAACTGCGTGTAATCGTATCCGCTATTGTGGCAACATTGAATGAATCAAGTGAGCCCAGTTTTTTTACATAAGCATCTACCGCCGCATATTTGTTTTCTTTGTTTTGCGCAGCGGCAGTCGTTAATATAGATACGGAAAGAAGAAAGAAGACTATTTTTTTCATGGAATAAAAATAAAGAAGCTGATGTTTATTCAAGAACATCAGCCACAAAGTTTATAGAGAATATTTTATTCAATTATTTCACCGGCATTTTCCTGCCTCATTTTGCGAAGTTTTTCTATTTGTTCCGGACTAAGAATGGTTTTCAATTTTTCAAGCTGTGCTTTTCTTAGTTCACGAAGTTTAACTTTTTTCTGATCTGCAGTCAGTGTGTTGTCATTTTCAATGGCAGCTTTGGCAGATTGATTGCTCGATTTTGCTTCCTTGAGTTTTTGTCTCTGATCACGAGTAAGGTTCAGTTCCTTCATCATCTCTCTTTTAGAACGTTTGTCCTTATTCGCATCCGCAACTGTAATAATCGAATCATTTATCGTGTTGCCTGATTCACGGCGAACCTGTGAAAAACCGGAGATACTTGCTGTAACCAGCAATATTAAAAAAGCAGTTTTTTTCATATAAAAACTTTTGTTGTATTAGAATGATTGGATAAAAATAAAAAAGCCCCTGCATAAACAGGGGCTTTAAAAGTTAAATTTTATCTGAGGAATAACAATTCACGGTATTTTGGTAAAGGCCATGCACTGTCTTCTACGATCAGTTCCAGTTTATCGGTATGATAACGGATAAGGTCGAAGTGTTTGCCTTTTACTTCATCACAATAAGCGATGGCTCTTTTCCTTGTATCAGCAATCTCGTTGGCCTTCTTACGGGCTTCAATCATAGACGTTACATTGATACTGATGGTATTGATGTGCTCGCTCAGTTTGGAAAGGATTGCTTTCTGACTGGCATAGAATGATTCATCCAGGCCAGCTTCTTTTAAACCGCGGATATTGTCAATCAGTACATTCTGATATTTCAAAGCAGCAGGAATCACCAATGTAGTGGCCAGGTCGCCCATTACCCTTGCTTCGATCTGTACTTTTTTAATGTAAGATTCGAGCATGATTTCGTGACGAGCTTCCAGTTCAAGATGCGTATAGATCTGATTGTCTTCAAACAGTTTTTTTGCTTTGTCAGAAGAATAAGCATCAAGTGACAATGGTGTGGTTTTGATATTCGGCAATCCTCTTTTGGCTGCTTCTTTTTCCCACTCATCGCTGTAACCATCACCTTCAAACAAAACTTTCTTACTGTCTACTATGTATTTCTGAATTACCTGCATGATCGCTACTTCTTTCTTTTCACCTTTGTCGATCAGGGTATCAACTTCTGTTTTAAAATTCTTCAGTGTTTCAGCCATGATGGTGTTGAGTACTGTCATCGGACCAGCACAGTTTGCAGAAGAACCTACCGCACGGAATTCAAATTTGTTTCCCGTGAAAGCAAACGGTGAAGTACGGTTGCGATCTGTATTATCAAGCATCAGTTCAGGAATGCTTTTATGGATATCCAGTTTCAGCATCGCTTCATCCTGTTCATCAAAATTACCACCCACTCTTTTTTCAATCTGGTTTAATACATCTGTTAAGTATTTACCGATAAAGATGGAAATGATGGCTGGAGGCGCTTCATTGGCACCTAACCTGTGGTCGTTGCCTGCACTGGCGATAGAAGCCCTGATCAGTTCTGCATAATCATGAACCGCTTTGATGGTATTCACAAAGAAAGTGAGGAACATCAGGTTGGTCTTCGGAGTTTTACCAGGAGCCAGCAGGTTAACACCAGTATCGGTACTCATACTCCAGTTGTTGTGCTTACCACTACCATTGATGCCAGCAAATGGTTTTTCGTGTAACAGTACAAGCAGGTTATGCCTTTTAGCTACACGGGTCATAACATCCATGAGCAATGTATTGTGGTCAACAGCGAGGTTGATTTCTTCAAATATCGGAGCACACTCAAACTGTGCAGGAGCAACTTCGTTGTGGCGTGTACGTAAGGGAATACCCAGTCTGTAAGATTCGTTTTCAAAATCTCTCATGAAAGCGTATACACGTTCGGGTATGGCGCCGAAATAATGATCTTCGAGCTGTTGTCCTTTTGCAGGAGCATGACCAAAAACGGTTCTGCCGGTCAGCAGTAAATCAGGTCTTGCAGTGGCAAGTCCGGCATCTACTACAAAATATTCCTGTTCCCAGCCAAGCGTAGCATTTACTTTGGAAATATTTTTATCGAAGTACTGGCATACATCAACGGCAGCTTTGTCGAGTGCAACGATTGCTTTCAGCAAAGGCGTTTTGGCATCCAGTGATTCACCTGTATAAGAAACAAAGATGGTAGGAATGCACAATGTTTTTCCTTCGCCTGTTTCCATAATGAAGGCAGGTGATGAAGGATCCCAGGCTGTATAGCCACGGGCTTCGAAAGTTGCCCTTAATCCACCGCTTGGGAAAGACGAGGCATCAGGTTCCTGTTGAATCAAAGCTGCTCCTTCAAATTCCTGGATGGGTGTTCCGTCGCCTTTCAGGGTAAAAAACGAATCATGTTTTTCAGCCGACAAACCGGTTAGTGGCTGAAACCAGTGTGTAAAGTGGGTTACACCTTTCTCTTCTGCCCATGCTTTCATACCATTGGCAATATTATTACCCATGGTACGGTCGATTTTCTTTCCACCCCTGATTGAAGCAACAAGGCTTTTATACGCTTCGTCGGTAAGGTAATGACGGGCGATTTTAAGGGTAAAAACGTTTTCGTTGAAAATGGCAGAGACTTTTTCTGAAGCTTTTACATCATAAGTGATCGCATTTTTAGCGATGTTTTCGATGGCTTTAAATCGTAAAGAACTCATTTTTTTAGAATTTAAGTCGCAAAGAAAGCATATTGATTTGTAAAAACATAACTTTTTTGACAAAAAATCTTAAAAAAGTAAATAAGTAGGCGTTAAAAATAATATATATTTTATAATATTAATATGTTTTGAAGCCCATTTCGGAAACCGGATATTGCACAGTAATAGGGGTAATCAATAAAGGGAGGTAAATGCTTTTATAGCGGATAATAGAACTGCTATTGGGAATGATGAGTCCGGTTACCAGGATCATCATCACGGTAAAAGCGAGTGCAAAGCAAATGAATGCACTGTTATTCTGGTATGAGGTTTCTCTTCTGAACAGCATTAAGCATAAGCAAGAGAGAGGTAAAGGATGATTTCCAAAGCGAAAAAAAGGGCAAATTTTCCGGCATTTTCCCAGATATAGGGCCGTAAAAAGCCATGGTTGAATGCCTGAGGCAGGTTTTGGAAAAGACTGCCCAGGGTTGGCTCCAGTTTATGGGTAGACAATTGTGAGGCCGCAACCGGTAAATCAAGAAAATCTGCCTGCTTCTGACTGATAATTTTTAAAGGTTGAATTGACGGTAATGTAATTTGTTGGATCAATAACAATAAAAAACCGGTTACATAAACCAGTATAAAAGTTCGAACCGGCGGCCATTGCTTTTTTGTACTGATGATAAAAGCGATAGAAGCCGGTATCAAGGCAACCAGTATAAAATTCCTGGTCAGTAATATGGCAATGGATGATAATATTAGTCCAAACCATCGCTTAATCGTCATTCTTTGTTCAACACCGAAATACAAACAGTAGCAAAAAATACCCAGCATCGAAAAAGTAACCAGGTCTTTGTGTATGCCCGATGAAAAATAAAGTGTGGAAGGCAACAGGAAGCATCCGATAATTGCCATTAGTTTTTTGGTTGGATATATATGTATGAATATTCTGTAGAAAGCGACATGCCCCAGGAAGCCCAGACAGTTAAAGATTAAACTATTGATATAATAATTACCCCTGCTGAAAATATTACAGAAGGCCAGTATTTTCAGAATGATATTATTCTTCAGGTCATTCCAGTAGGAACCAACAGAATTGAAAAAGCCACCGTAAGCATTTTCATAGGGAGAATAGGTGATATCTGTAAAAAATTTCCGGGGATTGTTCATCAGCAGGTTGTATTCATTCATGCTTTCCCTGTTGAGTCCCCAGTAATCATTGTAATACGAAAAATGATTGGATAACCAGCCCGAGTGCAATCGCAGCCAGAATTTTTATTGAAAAAAGGAGTAGAATATTTTTATTGGAAAGTCCCGTATGCTGAACAAAATTCAACCTGCACATCAACCATCCGGCAAGCAAAAAGTAAAAAACAAACAGCAGGTAAAACAAGATGTAAATTTTTAATGTGGGAAGATAGTTAAAATATTTGCTTTTGATCCCGGCGATAAAGCCTTGCAGTTAGTAACTTTGGGCCTCTTCAACAGAAAACCATCATGGAAATTACAGCACACACTGCAGCACAATTAAGAATTACCGCAGAAGAATTTGAACTCATTAAAAACAAACTAGGCAGAACACCCAATTTTACAGAGTTGTGTGCTTTCAGTGGGATGTGGAGCGAACATTGCAGTTATAAAAACTCCATCAAATGGCTCAAAACATTACCACGTGAAGGAAAGAAAATGCTGGTGAAAGCCGGAGAGGAGAATGCAGGTTTAATGGATATCGGTGATGGTTATGGGGTTGTTTTTAAAATTGAATCGCATAATCATCCTTCAGCCATTGAGCCATTCCAGGGTGCTGCAACCGGCGTGGGTGGTATCAACCGCGATATTTTTACCATGGGTGCAAGGCCGATTGCTTCGCTCAATTCACTTCGTTTTGGAAACCTGGCCGACAGTAAAACACAACACTTGCTGGCTGGTGTAGTGCATGGCATCGGGCATTATGGAAATTGTTTTGGTGTGCCTACTGTTGGCGGAGAAATTTATTTTGAAAACTGCTATCATACGAACCCGTTAGTAAATGCCATGAGTGTAGGTATTGTGAAGAATGGTGAAACTGTTTCTGCCACCGCTGAAGGTGAAGGAAACCCGGTTTTCTTTGTGGGCAGTGCAACCGGTAAAGACGGCATCGGTGGTGCTTCTTTTGCCAGTGCAGAAATTACAGAAGACAGTGCCGAAGATCTTCCTGCCGTGCAGGTAGGTGATCCTTTCCAGGAAAAGAAGTTACTGGAAGCCTGCCTGGAAGTCATTCAAACCGGCGCTGTGGTGGGTATGCAGGATATGGGTGCAGCCGGAATCATTTGCTCCACTGCAGAAATGAGTGCCAAAGGAAAAGCAGGGATGCGCATTGAGCTCGATAAAGTACCTACCCGCCAGAAAGGTATGAAAGCCTGGGAATTGCTCTTGAGCGAAAGCCAGGAACGTATGTTGCTGGTCGTTAAAAAAGGAGAAGAAGCTGCTGTAATTCGTGTGTTTGAAAAATGGGATCTGCCCTGCAGTCATATTGGTGAAGTAACCACCGATGGAATGCTCAGGTTCTACATGAATGGTGTGGAAGAAGCGGTGATCCCGGCTGATGAACTGGTATTGGGTGGCGGTGCTCCGCAATATGAAAGAAGTTATACCGAACCTGCTTACCTGCAGAAAATTAAATCATTCAATCCTGATCAGGTAAAAGTTAATGAGGATATTGAATCCATCACAAAGCAATTGATCGCTTTACCGAATATTGCGAGTAAGCGTTGGGTTTATGAACAATACGATAGCATGGTTGGAACCGGTAATATGGTTACCAATGCACCATCTGATGCAGCAGTTGTACTGGCCAAGCCAACACTTAAAGCGCTGGCCTTAACAACAGATTGCAACAGCCGCTATGTTTTTGCCGATCCATATAAAGGAGCGATGATCGCTGTTGCAGAAGCCGCCCGCAATATTGTTTGCAGCGGTGGTCAGCCTTTGGGCGTGACCAATTGTCTGAATTTTGGTAATCCATATGATCCTGAAGTTTATTACCAGTTTGTTCAGGCCATTAAAGGAATGGGAGATGCCTGCAGGGCTTTTGATACACCGGTTACGGGAGGTAATGTAAGTTTTTACAACCAGTCGCCCGACGGTGCCGTGTATCCGACGCCCACAATCGGAATGGTTGGTTTGCTCGACAATGTGCAGGATAAGATGACCATGGATTTTAAAAATGCCGGCGATCATATTTATATCATCGGAAAAATCACTGCCGATTTTAATTCATCAGAATACTTGCATAAAATAATCGGGGAAGAATTTTCTCCGGCTCCATATTTTGATTTGCAGGAAGAACTGGCTGTACAATCCTGTGTACTCAATCTGATCAAACAGAAAACAGATTGTATCAGCACATGATATCAGTGAAGGTGGATTGATCACCTGTCTGCTGGAATCTTCGTTTAACCGTAACCTTGGGTTCGAGGTAAATCAAACGGATAGGTCAATCCGTAAAGATGCTTTCTGGTTAGGTGAAGGCCAGGGTAGGGTTGTTGTATCTGTAAAGGCAACTGAGAAAGACAGTTTTGAAAATTTAATGAAAGCACAATCAGTACCTTTTGCTTTATTGGGTAAAGTAAGTGCTGAAGCTATAATTGTAGAAAATCAATCCTGGGGAAATATCCGGCAATGGAAAAAAATCTATGATAATGCCATTTCAACTTTATTGAAAAACCAGGAAGGAGAACAGGCACTTGCTGCCATATAAAAAAATACAATGGATAAGAAATGCAACCATTATTGTTACCGGTGCCGCAGGCTTTATTGCCAGTTGCCTGGTTTCATACCTGAATGAAAAAGGATATGAAAACCTGATACTGGTAGACCGTTTTGATGAGGAAGAAAAAGAACTGAACCTGCTTCATAAAAAATACCAGGTGAGGGTGGAAAGGGATAATTTTTTTGAATGGGTGAACAAAGAAAAGCCAGCAGTTGATTTTGTTTTTCACCTCGGTGCCCGTACTGATACAACTGAATTCGATTATGCAGTACACCAGAAACTAAACGTAGAATATACCCAGAACATCTGGAATTATTGCACCATCAATGAGATTCCATTAGTGTATGCATCTTCTGCCGCAACTTATGGAGATGGTTCATTGGGATATGCTGATGATCATGGTTTGGTAGAAAAGTTGTCGCCACTGAATCCATATGGTGAATCTAAAAACAATGTCGATAAATGGATCTTACACCAGGAAGATCATCCGCCATTCTGGGCAGGATTGAAATTTTTCAACGTGTATGGTCCGAATGAATACCACAAAGCAAGAATGGCCAGTGTGATCTTTCATTCCTTTAACCAGATCAAAGACCATGATATTGTGAAATTGTTCCGTTCACATAAAGAAGGTTTTAAAGACGGAGAACAACTGCGTGATTTTATTTATGTAAAAGATGTAGTGAAAGTGTGTGAATGGCTGATGCAGCATTATACAACTGTTCCATCAGGATTGTACAACCTGGGTACCGGCAAAGCAAGAAGCTTTATAGATCTGGTAAAGTCAACTTACAGAGCTTTGGACAGAGAACCCAATATTCAGTTCATCGATATGCCCGAAGATATACGTGATAAATACCAGTACTTCACAGAAGCGAAAATGCAAAAACTTTGGGCTGCCGGCTATAAAGATGATTTTTACTCGCTGGAAGATGGTGTATACGATTATGTGAAACATTACCTGGTAGCCAACAGATACTATTGATCTGTGAAACGGGAATTTAACTGTTTAAATTATGAACAATAAAATAGCCATCATTGGCGGCGGTAATCTGGGAACAGCTATTGCAGAAGGATTGCTTAAAAGTAAATTCTGTAAAGCAGCGGATATTACCATTACCAAAAGAAATACCGCCACACTAAAAGCGCTGGAATCAAAAGGGGTAAAAGTTACATCCGATAATGCGGCTGCAGTTAAGTCGGCTTCTCTGGTAATCCTGGCTGTTAAACCTTTCCAGGTAGCAGAAGTGTTGAATGGATTTAAAAAAGAACTGACTCCAAAGCATGTACTCGTTTCCGTTATAACCGGCGTGCTCATCCGGGAGATTGAGGAAATGATCAAAAAGAAACTCCCGGTTTTCAGGGCGATGCCCAATACAGCCATTGCGATACAGGAAAGCATGACCTGCATCAGTTACAGCAATGCAGCTGAGAAAGACATTCAGTACGTGAAGCAATTGTTTGAAGTACTGGGTAAAGTAGCGGTGATTGATGAGAAACTGATGGATGCAGCTACTGTACTGGGTGCCTGTGGTACTGCTTATGCGATGCGTTATATCAGGGCCAATATACAGGGTGGGATTGAAATCGGCTTTGATGCCGTAACGGCCAATCTCATTGCTGCTCAAACGGTGAAAGGAGCTGCTGAATTATTACTCCAGAAAGGAACACATCCTGAACAGGAAATTGATAAAGTAACTACGCCCAAAGGTTGTACCATTGCCGGATTGAATGAAATGGAACACCAGGGATTCAGCTCTTCATTGATCAAAGGCATAGCTACCAGTTACCAGAAAATTGTGAAAGGATAACTGTAGACCTGCCTCCCGGTTGAATTTAATTTTACCCCTTTTTAGCAATTACCCGTATTCTACAGGTATTTACAGCTCAATAAGTATGATGCCGGTTGATTTGCAATGGATGATTCTTATTGAAAAATAATTTAATTTATAAGTCTGGTTTTATTTATTTTCTAAAAAAGACATCCAGATTTTATCCTCAGGGAAATTTCTGCTATCTTTGCATGACCTTCAGGATTTTTTATTTCTATTCCTCCGGTCACTTATTTTTCAGGTTCAGCATTGAGATGATGTTCAAGTGTGCGACGCCACTGAAGTTCAGCTATGCAGCAATGTTCGGACAGAAAAAATCACAATTGATTTAAATATACCAGATCATGGCCAAATATATATTTGTAACCGGGGGCGTTACATCATCGTTGGGAAAGGGAATCATAGCTGCTTCGCTGGCAAAATTGCTGCAGAGCAGGGGATTGAAAGTAACCATTCAGAAATTTGACCCTTATATCAATGTAGATCCCGGCACCCTCAATCCCTATGAACATGGGGAATGTTATGTTACCGACGACGGCGCTGAAACAGATCTGGATCTCGGTCATTACGAACGTTTCCTCAATATACCTACTTCACAGGCCAATAATGTAACTACCGGCCGCATCTATCAAACCGTTATCAATAAAGAAAGAGAGGGCGAATACCTGGGTAAAACCGTACAGGTAGTACCGCATATAACGGATGAGATTAAACGCAGAATGATGTTGCTGGGTGAGAATGGTGAATTTGATATCGTGATTACTGAATTGGGCGGAACGGTAGGTGATATTGAAAGTCTGCCTTTCGTGGAAGCCGTACGCCAGTTGCAATGGGAAATGCCCGAAGAAGATTGTCTGGTAGTACATTTAACTTTGATACCATACCTCAGGGCAGCTAAAGAACTGAAAACAAAACCAACACAGCATAGTGTAAGGTTACTGAGCCAGGAAGGCGTTAGGCCCGATGTGATTGTTTGCAGAACAGAGCACCCGCTAACGGAGGACATTAAACGAAAAATTGCACTATTCTGTAATGTTAAACCCAATGCCGTTATTGAAGCGATGGATGCCGGTACTATCTATGAAGTGCCGCTGAAAATGCTGCAGGAAGGGCTGGATGTAATCGTTTTGAAAAAACTCTGCATCAATGGATATGCAGCACCTGAACTTTCCCGCTGGAGAGGATTTCTCGATAAACTGAACCATCCAAAAAGTAAAATAACGGTAGGGCTTATAGGCAAATATGTTGAATTGCAGGATGCCTACAAATCAATCCTCGAGGCATTTGTACATGCAGGCGCCATCAATCAATGTAAAGTACAGGTAGTGAATATCCACAGTGAATTCATCACAACCGAGAATGTGGCAGAAAAGCTGAAAGACCTCGATGCTTTACTGGTAGCACCAGGTTTTGGATCAAGGGGTGTTGAAGGTAAAATCGAAGCAGTAAAATATGCCCGGGAAAATAGTATGCCATTCTTTGGTATATGCCTGGGTATGCAAATGGCGGTTATTGAATTTGCCCGCAATGTACTGGGCTGGAAAGATGCCCATTCTACAGAAATGGATCCATCTACCGCAAAACCTGTCATTGCTTTGATGGAAGAACAAAAGAAAGTAAAGAAAAAAGGCGGCACCATGCGTTTGGGCGCATATCCATGCCAGATAGAAGAAGGCAGTCTGGCCAATAAAATATATGGAACCACCGAAATCAGCGAAAGGCATCGCCATCGCTGGGAATTCAATAACAATTACCTGGCCGATTATATGAAAGCAGGATTGATCCCAAGTGGAAAAAATCCGGTGAACGGACTGGTTGAGATTGTTGAACTCACCAATCACCCTTTCTTTATTGGTGTTCAGTATCATCCCGAATTAAAAAGTACCGTAGAAAATCCGCATCCACTGTTTGTGAATTTTGTGCAGGCAGCCAAGTATTATGCGGATCTTAAATCGAATTCCCGTTCTTCTAAAATGGAAAAGCAGCCGGCTTAAGTACGGCTTTCTGTAATCCATTCCATTGCAGTAAATTTGCCGGATGCAGAAACTCAGCATGGCGGAACTCAACCGCAAATCAGTAGATGAATTCAGGCGTTCCGAAAAAACACCTGTGATCGCTGTGCTGGAAAACATCCGCAGTGCCTATAATGTAGGCAGTGTATTCCGAACCTCAGATGCATTTTTACTGGAAGGAATTTATCTCACTGGTTATACGGCCAGGCCTCCGCATAAAGAAATCAGAAAAACGGCTCTGGGTGCTGAAGATACAGTAGCATGGGAGTATTTCCCGAATGCGATCGCAGCCATTGAACAATTGAAAAATGCAGGCTACAAAGTTTTTGCTGTAGAGCAGGTTAAAGACAGTCTTTCCCTTGAAAAAATAAATTTCAACTATTCAGATAAGATTGCTGTTGTATTTGGCAATGAAGTAACGGGTGTAGAACAGGAAACCATTCTTCAATGTGATGGATGTATTGAAATACCACAACTCGGCATGAAGCATTCACTCAACATTGCCACAGCGGCAGGTGTTGTATTGTGGGAAATTGTAAGAAGCAGGATGATTGCACAGTAATTAGAATTATTTTATGACGGCAGTTAAAAAATACTTATCCCTCATCAAATTTTCGCATACCATTTTTGCGATGCCTTTCGCTATGATCGGTTTTTTTCTGGGCGTATTACACAGGCATTTAACTGGAAGTTTAAACAATGCTATTGGCTGGGGTACAGATATCACCAACCTCACAGCCTGGCAGTTTTATGGATTTAAATTTCTGCTTGTCATGTTATGCATGATCTTCGCACGCAGTGCTGCCATGGCTTTCAACCGTTACCTCGATAAAAATTTTGACGCAAAGAATCCAAGAACAGCCATCAGGGAAATTCCTGCCGGACTGATCAAAGCCAATCATGCATTGTTGTTTACCATCGTATGCTGTGTTTTGTTTGTAGTCTGCTGCTGGTTCATCAATCCGCTTTGTTTTTACCTGAGTTTTGTTGCCTTGTTTGTAATTCTGTTTTACAGTTATACCAAAAGATTTACAGCACTTTGTCATCTTGTGCTGGGCCTGGGTCTCAGCCTGGCACCAATCGGCGCTTATCTGGCTGTTACAGGTGTGTTCGGATTATTACCGGTATTGTTTTCTTTAACAGTATTGTTCTGGGTGAGTGGTTTCGATATCATTTATGCATTGCAGGATGAAGAATTCGATCGGTCCAATCAATTACACTCAATACCTGCTGCTTTGGGTAAAGCAAAAGCATTAAGGGTTTCAGAGATATTGCATTTATTTGCTGCAGCATTTGTCGTTTATGCAGGCGTTCTTGGTCATTTCGGGTACTCGTACTGGATAGGTGTTGCCATCTTTATCGGAATGCTGTTTTACCAGCATTCAATTGTTAAGCCAAATGATCTGCGCAGAGTAAACCTCGCATTTATGACGGCTAACGGTATCGCATCCGTGCTTTTTGCCATTTTTGCTATTGCTGATCTTATTCTAACTAAAAAACTCTTCGGTTAATGGCAAGGATCATGGCAATTGATTACGGCGGAAAGCGAACCGGCATCGCTGTAACTGATCCGATGCAGATCATCGCCACGGGCCTTACTACCATTGAATCGGCAGAATTGATCCCTTTCCTGAAGAAATATTTCACTACAGAAACTGTAGAGCTTGTACTCGTAGGTATGCCCAAAAACTGGGATGAATCCGATACCCACGGAACTTCACTCGCCAAAAAAGCCATTGCTGCCATCAAAAAGGAATTTCCTGCCATGCCGCTTAAAGAAGTAGATGAAAGGTATACATCCAAAATGGCCAAAGATGCCATGTTGCAGATGGGGCTTAAGAAAAAGGACCGGCGGGATAAAAAACTGGTAGATGAAATAGCTGCCACCATTATGCTCCAGGAATACCTACAGAGCCAGGGTTATTAGTAAAGCAACCTCCATTTCTGAATTTCCAATGTAAAATTGAGCCGATGGCTTAACTTTGCAGCATCATATTAAACAGTATTAATAGATGATTTTACCCATCGTTGCTTACGGATCGCCGGTATTAAGAAAAACATGTTCAGATATTACAGCCGATTACCCCGGACTGGAGAAACTGATTGCCGATATGTGGGAAACCATGTATAACAGCAATGGGGTTGGACTGGCTGCGCCACAGATCAATAAAGACATTCGTTTGTTCGTGGTAGATAGCTCCCAGATTTTCGAAAACCAGGATGAGGATGAAAAAGGAACTTATCCTGATGAACCGGGATTTAAAGGAGTTTTTATCAATGCACACATTTCATCACTTTCAGGAAAAGAATGGAGTTACAACGAAGGTTGCCTGAGCATTCCGAAGGTAAGAGAAGACATCATGCGCCAGGAAACAGTGGTACTCGATTACGTGGATGAGCATTTTGTGCCCCAGCAAAAAACTTTTATAGGTTTAACTGCCAGGATCATCCTTCATGAATATGACCATATCGATGGCAAACTTTTCATCGATCATATTTCTCCACTGAAACGAACTTTGCTCCGCAGGAAACTGGATGATATCAGCAAGGGCAGGATCAATACCGATTACCGTATGTTGTTTCCCAAATAGGATTTGACATTTCTTTCCATACAATTGATATAATTTGCAGGTATGAAACGCATTTTCATACCTGTTTTGTTTTTGTGCCTTTGTAATTCTATAAAGGCACAGGTTAAAACTGATTCCAGTTTACAGGTAGGAAGTCATATCGTCACAATGAAAGAAGTGGTGATCGATTCAAGACTGAATGTTCCGGCTTTCATCCAGCGTGTTAAAACAGACAGCAGTTTTTACAAAGCCTTCAAAAACCTGCGGATACTGGGTTTCAGCGCTATCAATGATATAAGAATGCTGAATAAAAAAGGTCAGTCGGATGCTTCACTGCACAGCAAAACAAAGCAAACCCGAACCGAAAACTGCCGCAGGATGCAGGTGCTGGAAGAAGCCGTAACCGGGGATTTTTATACCGATTCAAAAGCTTACAATTATTATACGGCTCAGATGTATGCTTCGTTGTTTTTTACAAAAGATTCTGTTTGCGGCGAAACCAATATTGTGGGCACCAAGGCTTTTTCTACACAGGGTAAATCGGGTATGGAGAAACACAAAGAGCAATTGAAAATGTTGTTCTTTAATCCCGGGCAGAAAATTACAGGGCTACCATTTATGAGCAGTAAGACTTCTATATTCGATGATGATATGGCTGATTGTTATAGCATGACCATCGATATGGATTTTTACAATAACAACAGCTGTTATGTTTTTCGTCAGAAAGTAAAGCCAGGAAAAGAAAGCAAAGTGGTAATTGATGAAATGACTACCTGGTTCAACGACAGTACGTTTGATATCGTTGCCCGGAACTACTCACTCAGTTATGATGCCGGTGTATATGATTTTAAGGTGGGTATGGAAGTGCTCATGACTAATTATAAAGGCCTGACGGTTCCTTCACTGATCCGCTATAACGGTAACTGGAAAGCCATTTTCAAGAAAAGGGAAAGAGGCGTATTTACGGCAACGCTCTCAGATTTCGAATAAATTTATCTCCGCAATTGATCATTCCTCAACAGGTAATCCAGTCCGTTCAGTTTGATTTCATACAATGTCTGCAATAAAATGCCCAGTCTGCCTTTCGGAAATCCTTTCCGGTTGAACCATTCAAGATAACTAACGGGAAGGTTTAGGAGCACTGTTCCTTTGTATTTGCCAAAAGGCATTTTCATGCTGGTGATATCCGTTAATATGCTGGGATCCGGCCCGAAACTGTTTTCCATTCCGGTAAAGTTATTCGGCGTTTTTAAACTGGCTGTACTTTCTCCATTTGTCAACTAGTTGTTCCATATCATCGGGTAACTCACTGGTGAAGAGCATTTGTTTACGGGTGGTAGGATGAATAAAGCCGAGTTCTTTTGCGTGCAATGCCTGTCGCGGACAAACATTGAAACAATTATCAACAAACTGCTTGTATTTGGTATATACGGTTCCTTTCACAATCCGGTCGCCACCATAAAAATCATCATTGAAAAGCGGATGGCCGATATATTGCATGTGAACCCTGATCTGGTGTGTGCGGCCCGTTTCCAGTCTGCATTCTACCAGTGTTACATAATTGAATCTTTCGAGCACACGGTAATGGGTAATCGCATCTTTTCCATGTTCACCATCCGGGTAAGCGGTAAATAGTTTTCTGAAACGCTGGTGGCGGCCTACATGTGCCACGATGGTTCCTTCATCTTCATCAAAATTTCCCCATACCAGCGCAACATAACGGCGATGCACCGTATGATCGAAAAACTGTTTGGCAAGGTCGCTCATGGCTTTCTGGCTCTTGGCCATCACGATCAGTCCACTCGTATTTTTGTCGATGCGGTGTACTAACCCAAACCTGGGCAATTCCTTTTCGTTGATTTCCGGACAATTCTGCTGAAGATGATAAGCCACTGCATTGATGAGTGTTTTATCGGGATTGCCACTGCCCGGATGGGCCACCATGCCTACGGGCTTATTGACAATAAACAGGTCGGCATCTTCATACACAATATTCAGCGGAATGTTCTGCGGAATGATTTCAGAAGATTCAGGTGCATTACTGTCGTAAATAACCAGTTTATCACCTGCTTTTATTTTGTAGTTGTTCTTTACGGTTTTCTCATTCACCAGTACCAGCTCATTTTCGATGGCCTGCTGAATTTTATTGCGGGTAGCACCTTCGATCCGGGCCATCAGGAATTTATCGATACGCAATGGCTCCTGGCCACGATCAATTACCAGGGAAAGCTTTTCGTATAGTTCTTCCGACTCGGACAGTTCTTCTTCTTCAGGATCTTTTTGCATGTTTGCGTTTGGTGCTGTTTCTAGTATTAAATACGGTTTCTATGAATTGCTGCATTAATTTTGCAAATTAAAACAAAGCATTGGATAAGCAGCAGGTGATCTTCAAAGATCTCGGAAATATCGGATATAAAGCGGCCTGGGATTACCAGGAATCACTGCTGAGCAGCAATGTAGCCATTAAAACAGCCGCCAGGAAGGCAGGTATTGATGTGGATCCGTTTGCCACCGGAACAACGCATCATTTTCTTTTTTGCGAACATCCGCCGGTGTACACACTTGGAAAAAGCGGCGATATCGCCAATGTATTGTTATCACAGGATGAATTAACCCAGAAAGGCATTGAATTTTTTCATACCAACAGGGGAGGCGATATTACTTTTCATGGTCCGCAGCAGGTGGTTGGTTATCCATTGCTCGACCTGGAAAAATTTTATACAGATATCGGTAAATACCTCCGCAATGTAGAAGAAGTGATCATCCGCACCATCGCACATTATGGTATAAAGGGTGAAAGAAGCAAAGGTGAAACGGGAGTTTGGATTGAACCGGATCAACCAGGCAGGGAAAGAAAGATCTGTGCCATTGGGGTGCGTTGCAGCAGGTGGATTACCATGCATGGATTTGCCCTGAATGTAAATACGGATCTGCAGTATTTTGATTATATCATTCCCTGCGGTATACAGAACAAAGCAGTGACTTCTATAGAGAAGGAAATCGGTCGCAAAGCAGATTTTGAGGAAGTGAAAAACCTGATCAGGGAAAATTTTGAAGTAGTTTTTGATACCGAAGCAATATAACGCTAACGGTTATTGTTTTTTCCGTCTTTCGGGATATAGAACCTGTTTTTTTCAATCAGCTTTCCATTGTCGAATATTTCGAAATGAAACCAGCCGGCATGGATGAAGTTCACTTTTTCAATAATCAGGAAATCTTCTGCAATCCTGTTCAGTTCAAAAAGGAATTTATCTTCTTCATCATAAAACTTTACGTTGTATTTTTTCTGCACGGCACCAGGAAGGTATATGACAACATTGTTGTGTTTGCCGGTATAGATACGATTGCTCGGATAGGTAATTTCATCTTTTTTCGGGATGATCACACTTGAATCGATCGACTGGTTCAGTTGCCAGGGATAATGGGTAACAGGAACGGGTACTGGCTGGGAAGGATTATTCTTCGGTGTGGTTCTGGGTGGCGGGGGAACATAAATGCTCACTGCATTGCTGTCTTTATCATCGGGTTCATCAACAACAACGGGTTCTGGAATTTCTTTTACAGGTCTGGTAGACGGACCAATGATATAAGCTCCTCCTTCAAATGAAATAGATACGCGGTAATACATTTTATTGTAAGGTGGATTGATATCCGGATAACCATTTTCTTTATTGAGCGGATTCAGAACAGATCCGATGGTGGAAAAATGTTTCAGACTATCGTAGGAACGCTGGATGAAAATATTTGTGATGGGTTGTTTGTAATCGTTCAGCCAGCTTACAATAATCCTTCCATTGAGGTTCTTAACAGTAATTTCAGGAAGAGAATTCTGTGCAAAAACCGGTACGGATGCAAAAGAGGTAAGCCATAAAATAATCGCAATAGATGTTCTTTTCATCATAGTTTGTTGCACCGTTCTGCAAATATAAGCTGATGATCCGTTCCGGAAAGCCTGCAAATATAAACGGATGTTAATAGATTTAAAAAACTAAACTGCCGGCTGGTAAACTAAGATTTCCCTGTAATCCGCCTGTATGCAAACAAACGATTGTACTGCCTTCAGGAAAGAAATTTTTTGCTACCTGGTCAATAACGCCATAAAACATCTTTGCAGTATATACAAAATCCGTGGGTACACCAGAACTGGTATGAAAATCATTCATGAACTGAATTAACTGGTCATTTTTTTTCGCATATCCTCCGAAGTGATAGTCATCAAATATTACCGGTTGATTGATTTGAGTATCTCCCATTAAATATTGCAACCGATCTTTAATATCAGTCATGTTTTTCAGAACCGGAATACCAATAATGGTTTGATTTGGTTGACTTCCTTTCATCAATCCGGCCATGGTTGTAGCCGTACCGAGCGCTGTACAAATATGTGTTGCGTGGATATCGGCCAGTCCTTTCATAATCAATGCCGCACCGGTAGCACCCAAAGGTTGATACCCGCCTTCGGGAATGATAACAGCGTTGGTCAATTCAGGGAAAAGCAAACGGGCTGTTGATTCATTGTCGTTTGCATAATCAGACCGGGAAATAAATTTCAGTTCCATGCCATTGCTGATACAATCCTGCAGGCTATGTGAAAGATTTTCAGCCGCTTCTCCTCTTACAATTCCAATACATTTGATTCCTGCCATTTTGCAATACCAGGCAGTTGCCACGAGGTGATTGGAATAAGCGCCGCCAAAAGTAATGATGGTGCCGGAGGACGATGAAAGGGCTTTTTCTATAAAATAGAAAAGTTTAAACAATTTGTTTCCCGATACAACTGGATGTATTTTATCGAGCCTCGCAACCAATACCCTGAGTTTTTTTTCTGCAAATAATGCTGAGTTGATTTCTTCACAAGAAAAATGGGGGACTATGAGGGCATTTGTCATTTTTACTGATCGTTTATACTATTTTTGCCACTGTTAAAAAGCAGCCTTTAAAATTAAACTTATTACGATAATTAATATGCAACCAACACTTTTGATTCTTGCAGCAGGAATGGCCAGCCGTTATGGAAGTATGAAACAAACCGAAGGATTCGGCCCGGATGGTGAAACGATTATGGATTACTCTATCTATGATGCCATTAAAGCCGGATTTGGCAAAGTAGTTTTCATTATCCGCAAAGATTTTGCAGAAGGATTTAAAGAAAGGTTCGGCTCCAAACTGGAAGGTAAGATTGCAGTGGATTATGTTTACCAGGAGATGGATTATTATGTAGATAAAAATGATATACCAGCTGAAAGAACGAAGCCCTGGGGAACAGGTCATGCGGTACTTTGTGCTGCTGATAAAGTGAAAGAACCTTTTGCGGTGATCAATGCCGATGATTATTATGGTGTAGATGCATTTGCAAAAGCCGCTGATTTTCTCCGCAACCAATGCAATGAAAATACATACGCTATTATTGGATATCAGCTCGACAAAACCCTCAGTGAACATGGAACAGTAAGCAGGGGCGTTTGCCAGGTAGATGATAAGAATAACCTGGTTTCAATCAATGAGCGCACCAAAATATACAGGGAAGCCGGTAAAGTGGTTTATGAAGAAAATGATCAGCATGTTGAAGTGCCCGGTAATTCAAGTGTTTCGATGAACTTCTGGTGCTTCCATCCTTCTGTTTTCGAATTGTCGGAAAAACTCTTTAAAGCATTTATTCCCGCCAATAAAGAAAACCTGAAAGCAGAATTTTTTATTCCGATTATTGCAGATGCATTTATAAAAGAAACTGCCAATGCCATCAAAGTGATTCCAACAACTGCTCAATGGTTTGGGGTTACTTATAAAGAAGATGCAGCGGGTGTGAAGCAGAATATCGATACGTTGGTGAGTGAAAGCGTTTACCCATCCTCGTTATGGGGTTCAAAATAAGCAACAATATAATAGATTATACCAGCAATAAAAAAGGTAGCCCTGAAGCTACCTTTTTTTATATTCCAATTTTTGCTTAATTGCCTTTGATCATAAATACATAATCTTCCACTTTTTTGATCTGCGTTTCACGATCGAGCCCTTTCAGTACAGGAGCCGAAACGATTTTGATCTTATCGTGGTCTTTCATCTTTTTCACTTCATCTACAGCCCTGTGGATGTTGGATGATTTGATGGCAAATACCACACCTTCGGCATTTGTTTCCATGCTGGAAATGACACCGATCAGTTCACCTCGCTTATTAATAACCGGAGAACCACTGTTTCCTTCACTGGCCGAAGTACTCAGCTGACAGTAAATGGTATCCATCTGGTATCCGTTTTTCGCACTTACATATCCTTCTCCATAAACAATTTCCTGTTTAGGGAAACCAAGCATGAAAATCTGTTCACCAAGGTCTGCATTGTTTTTACGGATTGAATAGGGAAGCGGTGCTAATTTTTTGAAATTATCATCCACTAATTTAAGGATCGCCAGGTCATTTTCGGTATTCACATACACTGAAATTGCCTGGAACTGCTCGCCTTTGTTGTTTTCAATAACGAGTTGATGTTTGGCTTCCTTTAATACGTGCGCATTGGTAACAATAAAGTTATTGGCAGCATCAATAAGAAAACCGGTTGCCCTGAACTTGCTTTCAACAGCAGGTTTGGCAGCTACAGTGGAAGAAGCGTTCACAGCAGTATTCAACCGGCCGATCTGTTTTTCCAGTTTCTGGTATTTGTTTTCCTGGTCTTTCAGCTGCTTTACCAGGGGAGTAAGGTTGGTTTCTTTTCTGGGCCCGAATGCAGAAATCAGGGTAGCACTAACAATTGAAACAATACCTGCAATAGAAGCAGCTACCGCAATCGTGCGTTTATAACGGTTCCACAGGTAAACAACTTTGGCTTTTCCACTGAGTGGAGCTTTGCTGATAAAGCCTTCATCTGCCAGTTTTGATTCTGTTTCGTGGAGGGCCTGCCTGAATCTTTTGGTTTCACTGAACTTATCGAGCTCATTCAGAAAGAAAATATGCTCAACCACCAGTTGATCCAGTTCGGGGTTGTTTTTACGGATCTCTTCAAAGTATTTCCGCTCCTCGGCTGTCATTTCCCCCTTCACGTACCTTTCGGCAGCATCTATGAGTAAAATATCTTCCATCTTTATTGTACGTTTTTATATTGTGCAAAAAACAACTTCTTCAATCTCACCAGGCATTTATATTTCTGGGTTTTTGCATTGTCGGCGTTGGTGTATCTGAATTCCTCCGCTATCTGCTGCATTGGCTTTTTCTGGATATAATAGGCTTCCAATAAACTTTTACAGGGTTCCCCGATTTTGCTCAGCGCATTTTCCATGATCGAAAAATCCATCTGGCGCTTTTCATGATGTTCTATTTCTTCTTCAACCGGTACCACCTGTTCCAGGTCATCTGTTTGTCGGCCAAATCGTTGTTGCTGTTGTAACTTCTTGAGCCACAGTCTTCTGCAAACAGAATACAAGTAAGTTTTCAGTTGGCAGTTGAGTTCAAAATCGGCATTTCTCGACTTTTCGAACAAAACAATCATGGCTTCCTGGAATATATCGGCAGCATCGTCTGTAGTTCCATTGTTGTTTAATACCAGGTTTTGAATCATCTGGTAATTATCCCTGTAAATCCTTTCTATGGAGTCTTTATCTTCCCGGGCTAACCCTTCCAATAAAACCCTGTCCTGTGCTGATGTATTCACTTACTTCTGTTATTAATACTATTTCCTATAATTAGTAACCCAAAAAAAATGTAAAAAAAATTTTTAAAAGCCGGGTTACCTTTTTTCAAATGAGGTATTAAACTTCAAATTATAATTTAAATTAAACAAAAAACAACAATGAAAAAGTTTTTAGCAATTGCTTTAATCGCTGCTTCTTTCGTAGCATGTAACGAAGGAGAAAAAAAGGCTGAAGAAACAACTACAACTACAGATTCTTCAACTACAACAACTACTACCACTACTCCAGCTCCAGCTGCAACAGATTCAACTGCAACTCCAGCTGCAACTGACAGTACTAAAACTACTACCACAACAACTACCACTACAACTACTGATTCTACTAAGAAGTAATTAGTTGTTAATTTTTCGGATTTGGCCACTTGCCTGGTCATTTCTTTTTAAAATTTTAAATGGCAAGCAATCGTATAGGCCGCCCCGGTTCACCAGGGTGGCTTTTTCGTTTTTGGATATTTCGTGGCATCAATGAACGGATAAAGCTAATTTTGCAGCTATACTTACGCTGTTATGATGAATGCATTTACCGGCTGGGAGAAACGTCCTTTTATAATCAGCGGCCCCTGCAGTGCCGAAACCGAGTACCAGGTGCTCGAAACGGCCCGTCGTTTGGCTGCCACCGACAAAGTTGACCTCATGAGGGCTGGTATCTGGAAGCCAAGAACCAAGCCCGGTATGTTTGAAGGGGTGGGAGCCATCGGACTTTCCTGGTTGCAACAGGCCAAAAAGGAAACGGGTTTGCCCATAACGGTTGAAGTAGCCACTGCCCGTCACGTGGAAGAGGCTTTACAACATGAAGTGGATGTTCTCTGGATCGGCGCCCGCACTACTGTAAACCCTTTCAGTGTACAGGAGATAGCCGATGCCCTGGTAGGAGTAAATGTACCGGTACTCATTAAAAATCCCATCAACCCCGATCTTGAACTCTGGAGCGGAGCCATAGAAAGGATCCGCAAAGCGGGCATTGAAAAGATCGGACTGATACACCGTGGATTTTCATCCTATGCTAATACCGAATACCGCAATGCCCCCATGTGGCAACTGCCCATAGAAATGAAACGCAGGTTCAGCGATATGTTGCTGATTTGCGATCCCTCTCATATCTGCGGAAACCGCACTTTATTGCAACAGGTGGCTCAAAAAAGTATTGATCTTGATTTCAGCGGATTGATGATTGAAAGCCATATCGATCCCGATCATGCCTGGAGTGATGCCAGTCAGCAAATAACCCCCGAACAACTCAATACCATGCTTCAGAACCTGGTATGGCGCTCGGTGAAAAATGAAGATGCGGCTTTTATCAGTGCATTGCAGAAACTCAGGGAACAGGTAGATCAGCTGGATGATGAATTATTATCCCTCATGGCACAGCGGATGAAGATGGCCGACAAAATCGGTATTTATAAGAAAGAAAATCAAATGACCATTTTGCAAACCGAAAGATTCAATGCGATTTTGCAACGTGCTTTTGCAAAAGCCGATCAGTTGGGATTGAGCAGGGAATTTATTCAGCGTTATTTTGATGCTGTTCATATGGAAAGCATCAATCACCAGAACAATGTAATGAATGGTTAATTGCGTTTATGGATAAAGAACTACACATATTCTCCCGTAAAGAAGTAGCTGTTTATTTTGATGCGGAATTTAATTTGCTCTCTGAAATATGCAATCAGTCGGCAATCATTTTATTGGTAGACAAAGAAGTTTACAGGCTTCACCGGACAAAACTGGAAGGATACAACGTTATTGAGATTCCAGGCGGTGAACCATCCAAACAACAGGTAACCATAAACGCAGTTGTGGAACAATTGCTTGCCATGGAAGCAGACCGTGATTGCTGGATTGTTGGGGTAGGTGGCGGGGTGGTTACAGATATTGCAGGATATGTAGCCAGTATATATAAAAGAGGTGTAAAACTGGGGCTTGTGCCCACCAGTATCATGGCAATGGCTGATGCAGCTATAGGCGGTAAAAACGGCATTGATGTAGGGGTGTATAAGAATATGGTTGGCACTATTTACCAGCCTGAATTCATTCTTTATGATTATAGTTTCCTCGATACTTTACCGGTAAAAGAATGGGTGAATGGTTTTGCCGAAATCATCAAGCATGCCTGCATCAGGGATGCTGCTTTGTTTACATTACTGGAAGAACACAACCTGAGAGATTTTCAGCATAAAAAAGAACTGGCTGCCGGACTTATCAGAAATAATGCCCGGATAAAACTCGACATTGTAACCAGGGATGAGTTTGAAAATGGTGAAAGGCGATTGCTCAATTTCGGTCATACCATCGGGCATGCGATAGAAAACCTCCATCAACTGCCGCACGGCCATGCCATCAGTATCGGTATGGTAGCAGCTTGCAGCTTATCAGAAAGACTCAATAAACTACATTTTACAGAAGCAGCCAGGATTGTTAAGCTGTTGGCAAAGTATCATTTGCCGGTTGACATTGATACGGATTATAAACAGGTGTTCAGTGTGTTGAAATTAGACAAGAAGCGAAGCAACCAGTTTATTCATTTTGTTTTGCTGAAACATATCGGTAACGCAGAAACGCAACCTGTAGATCTTAAATATTTAGAAGAACATATTCACCAGTTAGTATAATGAAAGCAGTTGTTTTCCCATCTGTTGTTTCCGGAGTTGTTCTGGCACCGCCGGGGAAGAGCCTGATGCAAAGGGCCTGTGCACTTGCTTTGCTGAATAATGGCGTAACGAGGATTTTTAATCCGGGTAAAAGTGAAGATGATCTGGCAGCTCTTTCAATCATACAGCAACTGGGAGCGAATGTAACTGAGGGGAAAGATTTTATTGAGATCAATAGCGACGGACAAATCAAAGGACCGGCGCTGTTGAATTGCGGCGAAAGTGGCTTGTCGTGCCGGATGTTTGCCGCTATTGCCGCTATTTCACCACAGGAAATGATTATTGAAGGGAGGGGAACCTTGCTCAAACGCCCCATGCATTTTTTTGATGAAGTATTCCCGCAATTGGGTCTTGATTTGAAAATGACCAATGGACATTTGCCCATGAAGCTTAAAGGCCCGTTGAAACAGCAGGATATCAGCATTGATGCTTCCGGTAGCTCACAATACCTTACCGGTCTACTCTTTGCATTATCAGCTATAGCAGAAAAGCGTTTACATATCAACGTTACAAACCTGGTCAGTAAGCCATATATAGACTTATCGCTTCAGATGTTGAAGGATTTTGGATACCGGATAACCCATCAGAATTATCAGCAGTTTACTGTTGAGGCTTCAGATAAAAAGAGTAGGGCAATCAATTATACCATTGAAGGCGATTGGAGTGGAGCCGCTTTCTATTTAGTTGCGGCTGCAATTTCAGGGAAGGTTTCTATAAAAGGCCTTAACCAGAATTCCTATCAGGCGGATAAAGTAATACTGCAGGTTTTAAAAAATGCGGGTATTCGTTACAGTGAGACAAATGATGAACTGGTTGTTTATTCAACTGAACAGATAAAAGCTTTTGAGATTGATGCAACCGATTGTCCGGATCTGTTTCCACCACTGGTTGTTCTGGCGCTCTATGCCAAAGGTATTTCTGTAGTAAAGGGAGTTTCACGACTGATTGGAAAAGAGAGCAACAGAGCAGAATCACTGAAGGAAGTTTTTAACTCACTCGGCGGAAAGATCAGTATTGACAATGATTTAATGTATATTTCGGGTAATGCTGAACTGAGCGGTGGTGAAATTGATAGTTTTGGTGATCATCGCATTGCTATGGCTGCTGCTATAGCAGGTTTAAAAGCCAATGGTCCTGTTCTGATTAAGAATGCAGGCGTAATCGCCAAATCATTCCCGGGGTTTTATCAGCAGTTGGTTTTATTGGGCGCTCAGGTTGAATTGATAAATGAATAAAGTATGAACAGTTTCGGAAGAATTTTCAGGCTGAATATTTTTGGAGAATCTCATGGACAAGCCGTTGGTATAACCATTGATGGTTGCCCACCGGGAATAGCATTGACAGAAGAGGATTTTGTAACTGATCTGGAACGCCGTAAAGGAGGCACACAGAAAGGTACAACTACACGTAAGGAAGAAGATATACCGGTTTTTTTATCTGGTGTGTTTAATAATTTCACAACAGGCTCACCATTGACAATAACGTTCCCTAATACTAATATCAGGAGTGCAGATTATGAGAAACAACGGGCTGTTCCAAGACCGGGCCATGCCGATTTTGTCGCTTCCCGTAAGTTCAACGGATTTGAAGATTATCGGGGAGGCGGGCATTTCAGCGGAAGATTAACTGCTTGCCTGGTAGCGGCTGGTGTAGTAGCAAAAAAAATATTATCAGTCTCAAAAACAGGAAATAATATCATTATCAATTCTAAACTGGTAGAAGCGGGGGGACAAGCAGATATTGAAAAAGCAATAGAAAAAGCCATTGAATCAGGTGATAGCATCGGTGGAATTGTTGCCTGCAAAGTTAGCGGCATCCCTATCGGATGGGGAGAGCCTTTCTTTGATTCTGCAGAGTCGATGATCAGTCATGCTGTCTTCTCCATACCAGCTATTAAAGGAATCGAATTTGGCGATGGATTTGCCGCAGCACGCATGACCGGCAGTGAACACAATGATGCATTTGAAAACGGGGAAGGGAGAATGATGAGCAATCATGCTGGCGGGATTTCCGGTGGTATTACCAATGGTAATGATCTTGAATTTCGTGTAGTGGTGAAACCTACTTCTTCCACACCAAAAGAACAGAAAACGTATAATAAAGAAACGGACCAGGTTGAATCTTTTTCAGTAAAAGGTCGTCATGATTTGTGTATTGCATTAAGAGTGCCTGTAGTACTGGAAGCTGTAACGGCCATTGTACTTACAGATCTTGCCATGATTGAATCAGGCAGGGGACTATCGTTTTAAAAAATATTTCAGCATAAAAAAACTCCGGTAATTAACCGGAGTTTTTTTTGTCTATTTACAATATGATTAGTTGATTATCATAATCGTTCCTTTCTGTTCAACCACTTTTCCGTTTTTATCTACTCCTTTAATCATCCACACATAAGTTCCGGTTGGTTGGCGTTTGCCGAGATAAGTTCCATCCCATCCTTTGAGCCACCTGTTTGTCTGGAATACCAGTTGTCCGTACCTGTTGTAAACCCTGAACCATTCTGTATAAGAAATACCCACAGGTATCGCCCTGAATATATCGTTCAGTCCATCACCGTTAGGGCTAAACGAATTCGGTACATAATAGCAAGGTCCGTTGTAAACCTGTACAAACACACTGTCATTTCCTTTACAACCTTCATTATCGGTAACTGTTACCACAAAAAGCTGATCCTGTGTTAATGTTGCCAATGGATTCTGAGCGGTTGAAAGGTTCAGTGGGAAAGATGGCGTCCATTCGTAACTAACCCCTCCGCTTGACATCAACTGATGCGGCACACCCGATACCGCAATGGTATCATGTCCTGCATATGCCGGAACCGGTGGTTGTACCGTCACTTTCACCTGATCTGTAACAGAGAAATTACAACCGTAGTTATCAGTTACAGTGAGTGTATAAATCTGTGTAGAATCAGGAGTAGCGATGGTAGTAAAGTTATTCGGTGTTTGAAGTGTTTCCGGAGGAGACCATTGGAAATTAACAGTGCCCGATAAATTTGATGCAGATCCTACGAGGATGGTATCACGTTTGTAATTACAAACAGCCATATCTGGTCCGGCATCCGGTACTGGTTTGTGCAATATATTTACCACAATGGTATCTTCTCTGAAACAAACACCCCATCTTGCGTTCAATACATAAGTTGTCGTGTCTAATGGAGTTGCAGTTGCGTTCTTCAGTGTATCATAATCGAGTGTACTAACCAATGATGCATCCGGTATTGTTCTCCATTTAAAGATGGATGCTTCAATGCTTACATTAGGCTGGAAGGTAACTGATGATTCCACACAAATGGTAGTGTCGTTCATTGGAACAATCACCATATTATCAATCAGCACAACATTTACTGATGCATTTGCAATACAGCCTTTATTGTCTTTTACCCTGATATCAGGATAGTTGCCTCCGGATACTACGAATGTATTTCCATTCTGATAAGTAGTACCATTGTCGATTGAATATTTATATGGAGTAGTACCACCAGCTGCAGTAACAATGATATTTCCATCATTGCCGTTGCAGGTTCCTGGAGTACTGCTAGCCGTAGCCGTTAGTACCGGTGGTTCTGTAAGCGTAACGGTGGTGTCTTTGATACAACCAACATTATCTCTGATTCTGATCGTATATACACCTGCGGGCAACAATGTGAAACTGTTGGAAGATTGCCAGTTTGCGCCTGCATCGCTGCTGTATTCGTAAGGAGCCACACCTCCCGAAGGATTCAGCCTGATGATTCCATTGGCATCAGCATTACACAAAGGTTTTGTAAGTGTAACAGTGGTAGCCAGTGGAGTATTGGTGGTAAGGGTCGCTGTATTGGTACCTGTGCAACCAATAGCATCCGTTAAAGTGATATTGTAAGTGCCGGGTGCCAGTGATGTGAATATATTGCTGATCTGTGAAGGGCCGCCATTCAAAGAGAATGTATAAGGACTCACACCTGTTGCGCCATTGATGGTGATGGTTCCATCATTGATATTGGCACAGGGTGGGTTGGCTACAATCACTGTTGATGCCAGGTTCGCACCAGTATTAACAGTAGCACTGGTCGTTCCTGTACAGCCGATTGCATCGGTGAAGGTAATAGTATAAGTTCCGGGAGCAAGTCCGGTAAATGTTGCAGATGCCTGGGAAGGACCGCCATTCAATGAATACTGGTATGGTGGTGTTCCTGTTGTTGGCGTTGCGGTTACGGTACCATCATTTACAGTCGGACAGCTGGTAGCCGTTCCCGTTGCAGTGCCTGCCAGGTTAACACCTACAGATACAGATACGTTTACGGTTCCGGTACAACCTGCCGCATCCTGAATTGTAACAGTATGTGGGCCTGAAGCGACACCATTAAAAATATTAGAAGGCTGGAAAGCTCCACCGTCAATTGCGTAAGTATATGGAGCTGCGCCTGATGAAGGTGTAACTGTTACTGTACCATTGCTCACGGTAGGGCAACTGGTACCCGTAGACGAAGCTGTTCCGCTTACTCCGGGGCCGGTTAATACGGTTACAGTTGCAGTACCGATACAGCCATTCGCATCCTGGAATGAGGCGGTATGAGGTCCGGCTGATACTCCAGTAAAGGTTGCACTGGCCTGGTAAGGACCGCCATCCAGGGAATATGTATAAGGCGCAACACCGGTATTCGGCGTTGCGGTAATGGTACCATTGCTAACGCCAGGGCAGGAAGTTGGCGTACTCACTGCATTTCCTGCAATACCTGCACCATCAAAAACGGTCACGTTTCTGGTGCCTGTACATCCATTCGCATCTGTAAAGGTTACCGTATGCGGTCCTGCTGCTACTCCGGTGAAAGCTCCTGTTGGTTGTGTCGGGCCGCCATCCAGTGAATAGGAATAAGGAGCTGTACCATTGGTTACAGTAACGGTTACTGTACCATTGGAAACACCCACGCAGGAAGTTGAAGTAGCTGTTCCGGTGCTGGTTAAACCTGTACCGTTGAATATGGTTATGTTTCGGGTACCCGTACAACCATTGGCATCTGTAATTACTATGGCATGTGATCCTGAAGCCAATCCGGTAAATACTCCGGTAGGTTGAGACGGACCTCCGTCAATTGTATAGCTATAAGGGGCTGTTCCGCTGGTAGGCGTAATTGTTATGGTTCCATTGCTTACTCCGGGGCAACTGGTACTGGTAGTAACAGAGGTTGAAGTAATAGCGGTTCCGGTGGCAATGGTAATGGCCGCAGTAGTACCTGTACAACCATTGGCATCTGTAAAGGTAATGGTGTAAGATCCTGGGGCAAGTCCGGTAAACGCACCCGAACCCTGAACCGGGCCGCCATTGTTCTGGTAAGTATAAGGTGCCGTACCAAGGGTAGGCGTTACCGTTATAGATCCGTTATTGATTCCCGGGCAACTGGTGTTGGCTGTTACAACCGTGGAAGGTAAACTGCTCACACTCGTTACCGTTATTGTAGTTGTATTGTTACATCCGGCACCGTCGGTAGCGAAAACCGTATGAGATCCTGCCGCAACACCGGTGAAAGTGTAAACATTCGATGCCTGTGGGGCTGTGAGCGCACCGCCATCTATTGAGAACTGGTAAGGACCCGTACCGCCATTGGCAGATACCGTAATGGTTCCGGTGCTTTGTCCGCAGGTAGTTGGCGTCATGGTTGCTGTAACCGGAAGCGCTGCCTGGCGGATTACATTGATGGTATCTAAACTATAAATGGTAGAATTCGGGTCATCAATTTTTGCATAAGTAGTTTTTACTACGTACAAAGAGTTGCCGGCAGGTGGACAAATATTCGGGAAACTGGCTTCAAAAGTATTTACATCCAGGCGGGTAGTATCACCGGTTGCTACCACTGTTCCAGTAGCATCGAGTAATTCAACACTGCGGTAAAGAGGCGCTCCTCCTGTTGGATAAAAACGCCAAACCTCATCCATACCAATACTTCCCCAGGGAGCGTCAGTTGCCTGTCTTCCCGGAGCCATGATACCCTTTGTTTTGGTGAAATCCTGTAATCCGATCATACCTTTTCCACCATTCCAGGTAGCACAGATTTGTTTATCGAATACAAAAACTTCTATAACACCGGTGCTTTCATGTAGTACAATCTGATGTGTGTTTTCAATAAGCGGATTGCAGGCTGCCTGAAAAAGAGGGACTTTGTAAAAACTCAATACCCATTTCCTGGTTGGGGCTGTACCCACAAGGTTGTACTTAATCTGCTGAGTAGGAGAGTTGGTTACACTGGGATCCAGATCATGCCATGGCCCCATGATTAAGGCAGGGTCGTAACTCGCATTCGGTACATTTCCAGGGGTCAGATTCCAATCTGAAAAAGCATCTGCGAGCGATATATCAAATGTGAGATATCCATTCGCACTGGCCAGTAACTGGGTATAGGGAGTTCCATAAAACGGAAAAGTAAATCCGATTGGAACCGGATTGGAATAACGGTCATCAATCGTCAGACTGGTAGATGGTCCTGGTGCATCCGGCGTAATATACGGGCGACAACCTGAAACATTGGATACATTCTTCAATGTATAATCGTTACCTAATCCCCTGATATCCGGGAAGTTAGCTGTAACGGTAAAACAGGTAGCATTACAACCCAAAATAGTATCTCTCGGACAGGTATAAGAAAGATTTTGTGATTGTGAGGTGAGAAAAAATGCTAAAAGAAAAGTTAGCAATACAAATTTTTTCATTGTTGAATTTTTGTAGCAAAAAGTAGCCATGAAGATAACAAAAATTCAGGGGATTTGGCTTTATTTTAACAGCTTCGGGAAAAAATGTGGATCAATAAACTTCAGTAAAATCGGGCCTTTAGAACTGGTTTAGCATTAATTTAATCCATTGAATAATTTCAATCAAAATAACGGCTGAGGTTAAAAATATTTAAGAAAGAAGATGCTTCTTAGAATACTTCAATTTCATCAGAAAACAACCAGGCTTTGTTTCCTGCACCGGGTTTTTCCGGAGGTATCAACCCGAAATTCGCAGCTTTGATCCGGATATATCTTGCACTGCCGGAAAAATTGAAAGTATAAGTCAAATGCCCGACTGTTTTTTGGAGGGTGTAAGTTTCTCCTTTTACAAAATTATTTTCATCTGAACCGAACCAGACTTCAACTGATGAGGGTGCATAAATCCAGCTTTCAGGTTGCTCAAAACAATGCAGGAGGACAGTAATTACAGAATCGGCTTTCCCGAGATCGATCGTAGCATCAAGGTCCTCCCCACGGAAGCCAAGGAATTGAATGGATTTCGACATGCCTTTTTCATTCTGTATCCCATCCACCAGGGAAAATGCTCCTCCGAAGGAATACGCTTTGTCGGGCGCCTGTTTAAGACTGATTTTTTTTCCACTTGCTTTATTGATCCTGAATTGCTGCCAAACCCAACTACTGATCAGTTTGTTGTTATCATCTGTACAGGCAGCTCCGAAAATTCCGGATTTGTTGATTGCTACCGGTGAAGTGTAAGGGAAGATATTGCGGGCAGAACTGTCATTGGTATAGATGATCTTACCAGCTTTGTGTTTTGTCCCGAGCTTCCAGGATATACCATTGGATGAGGATGGAATTACCGTTGGCTGAACATCATAATAGGCTGTACTGTAGTTTACATTCCACAACTGATAGCGTTTAATGATTCCCGGTAGCCTGGCCTCAAAACCGCTCCAGCTTTTTTGATTGGGAGAAGTCCAGAGCACTTCAGACAAAGCACTGATCCTCGGAAAAAACATATACTCCAGCTTTTTTTCATTGTCGAGGTACTCCGACCACATATTACCCTGAGCACCCAGAATAAATATTTTTTCCTGTTCATTCAGCGCTTTTGGAACCGGGTCGTAATGATATACTGATTCCAATGGGTTGTATCCACCCTGTGTTATCGAATCTTCATTCCTGCTTTGCGAATGGTTAAGGTAGAAAGGAGATTCCGGACTTAATATCGCAAAATGTTGCTGGCGGGCAGCCGCAATGGCTCCGTTTTCACCTCTCCAGCTCATCACCACTGCATTGGGTGCAAGGCCACCTTCCAGGATTTCATCCCAACCGATGATGGTACGACCCTGTTTATTCAGGAATTTTTCAATACGCCTGATATAATAACTCTGCAGTTCATGTTCATCTTTAAGTTTTTCCTGTTTGATTTTCGATTGGCATTTATTACAGGATTGCCAACTGGTTTTAGGGCATTCATCACCTCCGATGTGAATGTATTTTCCAGGAAACAATTGAATGACTTCTTTCAGTACATTTTCGATAAAAACATAGGTTGAGTCGTTGCCGGCGCACAATACATTTTCTGAAACACCCCAGGTTTCCATCACTTTGTAAGGGCCGCCCGTGCATCCCAGAAAAGGGTAAGCCGTTAGCGCAGCATTGGTATGCCCCGGCATATCAATTTCCGGAATGATATTGATGTAGCGATCAGTTGCATAGGCAACAATATCTTTTATTTCCTGCTGTGTATAAAAAGCACAATATCTCTTTCCGTCGTAGCGGTTAGAGCCATAAGCTCCAGCAAGGGTCTGGTCTCTACAGCTACCCTTTAACGTTAGTTCAGGGTATTGTTTGATTTCAATCCTCCATCCCTGGTCTTCGGTAAGGTGCCAGTGAAAGTTGTTGATTTTATGCAGGGCAAGAAAATCAATATAGCGTTTAATGTATGCTACTGAAAAAGCATGCCGGCCCACATCCAGGTGCATGCCGCGGTAATGAAAACGTGCCGAATCAGTGATGCGGATACCCGGTATTTGTATGGATGTAGTATTTGAAACCTTATCAACAGGAAGTAATTGTATCAGCGATTGCACTGCATAAAACATGCCCTGTTCACTTCCTTCCAGTACAATTTCATTGCTGTTGATGGATAATTTGTAATGGTCTGTAGTGGCGTTTTTTGTGTAGCTGAAAATGATTCGTTTAGTTGAATCCGTTTTTTTTGACTTACTGCTTTTAGCTTTTAATGTAATCCCGTAATATTTTTTCAGGTATTGATCCAGGAATTGAAATGACCTGGATGATTTATTTGAAAAAATGGCAACGGTATTTTTATCGAGTGGGAAAATTTCGCCTGTTAGTACAGCATGTGCAGGGGCAGGTGTAACCGGGATTATGTCCTGCGAATAGGCTTTTCCGTAAGTTGCAATGATCAACAGTAAAAGATACCTCATGTCGGCAAAAACTATTGTTTATTAAGAATGGGGAAGATAATTTTACTCTGGTGTTCTTTGTCGTAATAAAGCCGGATGGTCGCTTTTCTGAAATCAGATTCCTTTGCTTCAGGAATTCTGAGAAACTGCTGTGGATTCCTGTCGACCAGTGGAAACCAGCTGCTCTGCACCTGGATCATAATTTTATGACCTTTGCGGAAGGTATGAGCAACTTCGTTGAGTGAAAATTTTACTTCAGTGATTTCATCAGGTTTAAACGGCATAGGTTTATCAAGACCGTTTCTGAATTTACCTCTCAATACTTCAGCCCTCACCAAACGCTGGTAACCTGCCATCTGAAAGCCTTTCGGAGCATTTTTAAAATTAGGTTCTGTAGCCGGAAGTACATCAATAACTTTTACAATAAAATCTGCATCACTACCGCTAACGCTTACCTGTAAATCTGCCAGGATGCTTCCGGTCACCGTTACATCTGCTGCTAATGGAGGTGTTTCATAAACCAGTACATCCGGCCTGTATGCAGCAAAGCGCTGATCTTCGGCCATATAATCGTTGTTGCGCATGCCGTAAATGCCACTGGTGTAGGGAACAGGTTTGCGTGGATCACTGATGTATTCGTCGAAGCCTTCTGCCGGTTTATTGTTGTCCAGGAAAAGTGATTGATTCTTCCCCGGATAAAAAGCAGTAGGAACAATGTTTTCTGGAGGCCAGCTTTTATAGGACTTCCATTGGTTGCTGCCTGTTTCAAAAATCATTGCTTCCGGCAGATCCAAGGTTCCTTTATCTTTCAGGTAATAGTTAAAGAAATTCGATTCGATTGTATCCTGGAAGAATTTACTCGTATTGCTTCCGAAATCATGAGAGGCAAAATGCTTCCATTCGGGAGCTGCCCAAACACCATGCGTCCAGGGGCCCATCACCAGGCTGTTCCTGTTTCCAGGGTTTCTTTTTTCAATGGTATGATAAGTCTTTAATGCACCATAGAGGTTTTCTGCATCGAACCAACCGCCTACCACCAGTGTTGCAGGTTTTACATTGTTCAGGTGATTGCTGATGTTTCTTGCTTTCCAGTAATCATCATAACTGTCGTGTTCGAGGTATTCATTCCAGATATAACTTTTGTGATCGAAATACTGGTACGATTGTGTATTGGAAAGCGGGCCCATCCGTAGAAAAAAATCATAGGCATCCTTAGCATTATAGGGAAAGATAAGATTGCCATAATCCTGTACAGGACCGGTTCTTGGCTTGCCGAAATAATTGATGAAACTGAAATTGTCGAGCAGAAAAAAAGCACCATTGTGATACGCATCATCACCAGCAAATTCATCGGTTACCGGTGCCTGTGGACTAACTGCTTTGATAGCCGGATGAGCATCGGGTAAAGCCGCAGTGGCATAAAAACCCGGGTAAGAGATACCGTAAATGCCTACACGCCCGTTATTGTTTTTGACATTTGCCAGTAACCATTCAATGGTATCATAAGTATCTGAACTTTCATCTGTGTCTTTAGCTGAATTTTTCTTTGGAATATGTGGTGTCATTTCTTTGTTCAATCCTTCACTCATGTATCTTCCTCTTACATCCTGGTAAACAAAAATGTATTTTTCTTTCATCAGCGTGGGGTTTGGTCCGATGCGACGGGCATAATTGGTATCGCCGTACGGACCAGCAGAGTAAGGCGTTCTTTGCATAAGAATCGGATACCTGGCTGAATCATCTTTCGGTGTATAAATGATGGTATATAATTTAATGCCATCTCTCATACGGATCGTTGTATCTGTTTTGTGATAGTTCTTTTTTACGAAATCTTCATTTGCCTGTGCCAGTACAGTTGCAGAAAAAAATAAAATCAGCATTGTGCATACCCACTTTTTCATAATAACCTACTTTAGTGCAATAAATGTAACTAAACTAAAGCAGATGCTATGCAATCAAATGAAGAATTGATCAGTCGTTTTTACAGTAGCTTTCAGCAGAAGGATTATAAAGGCATGAATAGTTGTTACAGCGACGATATTATTTTTTTTGATCCGGTATTTACTTTGCTCGAAGGTGACCAGGTGAAAGCAATGTGGGAAATGCTCTGCAAAAATGCTAGGGATTTTTCACTCGAATTTTCAGACATAAAAGCCTTAGACGAATCTTATTACTCCTGTAACTGGGTGGCCACTTATACTTTTTCCAAAACAGGCAGAAGGGTGGTGAACCGTATCAAAGCTTATATGAAGATTGCTGATGGGAAGATCATTGAACACAGTGATGCATTCAGTGTGCATCGTTGGAGCAGCCAGGCTTTTGGCTGGGTAGGCTGGCTTTTCGGCTGGAACCGATTCTTTCAGCAGAAAGTAAAAAATGAAGCCCGTAAAAATCTCCTGAAATTTATGCAGCAGTCTGCGAGGTAATATACATTTTATGTAAACGGGTTGTGAATGATAAAAACAGTTTGTATATTTCTTCATCATTCACCCCAAACTAACTATTATGGATACTTCTTTTTTAAGTGAGCTGAACTGGCTTGCCATTATCTGCGGAGCACTCGGTTATTTCATGCTCGGTGCTATCTGGTATTCGAAAATCGGTTTTTCCAAACAATGGATTGCTTATACAAAAATTGATATGTCTGATCCTGCTGCCACAAAAGGCGTAGCGGTGATCATGCTCAGTTCAGTTGTTTTGATGTTTGTAAGTAGTCTTGGTATTGCCATTCTGAATGACCGGCTCAACCTGATCGGTGGCTGGAAAAGCGGTATTAAACTGGGCTTATTAACCGGTCTGTTTTTTGGTGCTTCCGCCATCAGCATTTCATACCTCTATGAAAAAAGACCAATAGGACTACACCTGATCAATGGCTTGTATACAATACTGGGTAATATTATTGCTGCTATCATAATCTGCAGCTGGGATTAATTTTCTGCCAGACAAAAGAAGGGGGCTGTTTTGCAGCCCCTTTTTTATTTTACTCAACTTTAGTAATCTTAATAATATTGGTAGGAAGGTGTAGTTCAACCGGAGTACTACCGGTATTGATGACTACATCCCCTTTATTGATGAAGCCCCTTTCCCGGAGAATATTGATCTGGTCGAAAATAATATCATCGAGGCTTTCTTCTTCTGCATAATAGAAAGGACGAACGCCCCAGCTTAAAGTCAGCTGGTTGATCAGGCTGCGTTCTTTACTGAAAATATACAAAGGACTTTTGGGTCGATAACTACTAAGCATAAACGCAGTATAGCCACTCTGTGTCATACCGATTATTGCATTAGCCTGTGCGTCATTGGCCAGTTTACAGGCGCTGTAGCAGATGGCGTCACTCAAAAAAGATGGAGAGTGGGGTTGAGGTGCCAGGATATCATCGCGGTTGTAATCGTATACAGAATTTTCTACCTGAAGGATGATCCTGCTCATGGTTTCTACTACCAGTGTTGGATAACTGCCCATCGCGGTTTCGCCACTCAGCATCACAGCATCTGCACCTTCCAGTACGGCATTGGCCACGTCGCTCACTTCACTCCGGTTGGGTTTAGTGCGATCAATCATGCTTTCCATCATCTGCGTTGCAACGATTACGGGTTTCGCCCGGTGCATACATTTGCGGATGATGTCTTTCTGAATCACCGGAACCTGTTCAATGGGAATTTCAACACCCAGGTCGCCACGGGCAACCATCACTGCATCACTTTCTACAATAATATCCCGTAGATTTTTCAGGGCTTCAGGCATTTCAATTTTGGCGATGACTTTAATCTTACTGTCCCTGTCTTTGATTCTTTTCTTGAGATCGGTAATGTCTATGGCCTTGCGCACAAAAGAAAGAGCAACCCAGTCTATTTTCTGTTCTATTATAAAATCAAGATCGGCAATATCTTTTTCAGTAAGCGAAGGCATGGTAAGCGCACTGTCTGGCAGGTTTACTCCTTTCTTTGGAAGCAATATACCGCCGAGGGTAACGCTTACGAGTATTTCCTTATCGCTCACGATCTGTTTCACCATTACTTCCATCTTGCCATCATCGAGGAAAATTCTTTCACCCACCTGTACATCGGTAGTGAGGTTCGGATAGGAAACATAGATACGTGATTTGGTTCCAATCATTTTTTCTGTTGTAAACAGGAACTCGTCGCCTACTTTCAGGTCGATGCTTCCGTTTTCCAATTCACCTACCCTGAGTTTCGGTCCTTGTAAATCACCGAGAATGGAAATATTGTATGGCTCATTTTTACTGATCAGCCGGATGTTTTCAATTACTTTCTTTTTGTCTTCGTGAGAGCCATGTGAGAAATTCAAACGGAAAACATTTACGCCCGCCTTAACCAGTGAAAGCAATCCGTCATAACTATCACAAGCCGGACCTACAGTAGCAACAATTTTGGTTCTTTTTTGGGAATGTATAATACCTGCCTGTTTATCCATTTGCTGGTGCAGGTACTTTTCTATGTGTTTACTCATTGATCTTTTTTGAAAGGAAACAATGTTTCCCGGATTTGGTTTTTACGATTGGTTTAAATTTCGGTTATGCGTACTGTTTAGGTAGCCAGGATTTTTACAATTTTCATCCATTCTTCACTGATGCGTTGTTTTTTCTTCACCGCTTCATCCAGTGCAGTATAATTCATTTTGTTGTTGAGGATACCTACGAATACATTGTGCTTTCCTTCCATCAGGCATTCAACGGCATGGTAGCCCATCCGGCTTGCAATCAATCTGTCCATGCAGGTAGGAGAGCCGCCCCGCTGGATATGCCCCAGGATACAAACCCTCACTTCCAGTTTAGGCATTTTCTGTTTGATGAAATTCGACAATTCATTCGCACCTCCGAATTCATCACCTTCGGCAACAATGATGAGGTTCACCAGTTTTTTTCTTTTTTCTTTTTCTTCCAGTGAACGGATGATATCGTTCACATTGGTTTTTCTTTCCGGGATCAGGATATTTTCTGCGCCCGTGGCGATACCACTGTGCAAAGCAATATAACCAGCATCTCTTCCCATTACTTCGATGATGAAGAGGCGGTCGTGTGCATCCGCTGTATCCCTTACTTTATCAATCGCTTCTACGGCGGTATTTACTGCAGTATCAAAACCAATGGTAAAATCGGTTCCAGCAATATCTTTATCAATGGTACCCGGTAAACCGATACAAGGAATGTCGAATTCGTTGCTGAAAATCTGTGCGCCCCTGAAACTACCATCACCACCAATGATGACCAGTCCATCAATGCCTCTTTTGCTGAGGTTTTCATAAGCTTTCTTACGCCCTTCATATTCGAAAAACTCGGTACAGCGGGCCGTTTTTAAAATGGTGCCACCACGTTGTATAATGTTGGCCACACTGCGACCTTCCATTTTAATGATATCGTCTTCCACCATACCGCTGTAACCCCGCATGATGCCATAAACTTCCAATCCATAATAAATACCTGTTCTCACTACCGCCCTGATGGCAGCATTCATTCCCGGGCTATCGCCTCCGCTGGTTAATACACCGATTTTCCTGATTTTCTTTGTCATGTGTTCCTGTTATAAAAATAAGCCGACAATGTGTCAAAAATACACATTAATTGTGAAATTGTCATTAACTCTTATCCCCTTAACTTTAAGTTCTAAAGATACAATATGCGCAAACTATATTTATTATCGGGCTTACTATCAATGGTTTTGGTTGCTGAGGCTCAATTTACATATCCCGTAACAAAAAAAATAAGTCAGACTGATAATTATTTTAATACAAGGGTAGATGATCCTTATCGCTGGCTGGAAGATGATCATGCCGCCGAAACGAAGGATTGGGTTACAGAGCAGAACAAAGTTACTTTCAGTTTCCTCGATAAAATTCCATTCCGGAAAGATTGGGCCAAAAGGCTGGAGGAAATGAATAATTATCCCAAGTTTTCGGCACCGTTCCGCAATAACGACTATTACTATTATTATAGTAACGATGGTTTGCAGAACCAGTCTGTTTTATACAGGCAGAAAGGTTTGGATGGGAAATCAGAATTGGTAATCAACCCAAACCTGTTTTCAAAAGAAGGGACTACTTCTTTGGCATTGTTCCAGGTTTCAGAAAACGGAAAATATGCTGTGGTAGGTAAATCAGCCGGGGGTAGCGACTGGCGTACTTTTTTTGTACTGGATCTTGCAACTATGCAATACTTACCAGATTCACTCGCCTGGGTAAAAGTATCGGGAGCTGCCTGGAAGGGAGATGGATTTTATTACAGCCGTTACCCGGAACCAGAGAAGGGAAAAGAACTCTCCACTAAGAATGAAAACCACCAGGTGTTTTATCATAAAGTAGGAACTGCACAATCAGCCGATCAACTGGTGTATGAAGACAAAGCCAATCCGCAACGTTTTAATGGTGTATTTACGAGTGAAGATGAGCGTTATGTATTTCTGAATATTTCCGACAGGGGTAAGGGTAAACTTGGAAATGCTTTGTGGTATTTCGATTCCAACGGAGCTGATACAAAGTTCAAGCCGCTGATTGCTGAGCCGGGCGATTTCAGGTATGATTTCGTTGATGAGGAAAATGGAAAATTCATTCTAACCACCAATGATGGCGCCAAAAACCAGCGGGTAATTATTTTGGATCCTCAGAACCCGGCACCTGCCAACTGGAAAACCATTATACCTGAAAAAGAAGAAACCATTTCAAATATCACTGCTGCAGGAGGAAAGTTATTTCTCACTTACCTCAAAGATGTTACCAACCGCGTTTACATATATACGTTAGATGGGAAACAGGAAGGAGAAGTTAAACTGCCTGCACTGGGTACAGTAAGTGGATTTGGAGGAAAAAAGCAGGACAAAAACGTATTTTACAGTTTTACATCATTTACGTTTCCGCCAACAATATACAAGTATGATATTGCTAAGAACAGCAGTGAAGTTTTCCGCAGGCCTTCTGTAAAATTCAATCCTGAAGATTTTATTACGGAACAGATTTTTTATACCAGCAAGGACGGAACCAAAGTGCCGATGTTCATCGTGTATAAAAAAGGGCTGGTGAAGAACGGAAAAAATCCAACCATTTTGTATGGTTACGGAGGTTTCAATGTAAACAGTGTTCCTTCATTTAGTCCAACACGTGTTGGCTGGCTCGAGCAGGGAGGTGTTTTTGTAATGGCCAATCTACGGGGTGGAAATGAATACGGAGAAAAATGGCATGAAGCCGGCATGTTGCTTAAGAAGCAGAATGTATTCGATGATTTTATTGCTGCAGCTGAATGGCTTACCAGAGAAAAATATACTTCTGCTGATTATCTGGCATTGCAGGGTGGATCCAACGGAGGTTTGCTTGTAGGAGCGGTGATCAACCAACGTCCTGATCTTATGCAGAGTGGCCATTCCGCAGGTAGGTGTAATGGATATGTTGCGTTACCACAAATTTACCATTGGCTGGAACTGGATTCCCGAATATGGCAGCAGCGAAAAAGAAGCAGATTTCAAAAACCTGTATGGATATTCGCCCATTCATAACATCAAGCCAGGTGTCGAATACCCGGCAACGTTAGTAACTACAGCCGACCACGACGACAGGGTAGTGCCGGCGCATTCATTTAAATACATTGCTACGCTGCAGGAAAATTATAAAGGCAAAAATCCTGTTATGATCAGGATTGATGTGAACAGCGGCCATGGTGCCAGCAATCTCAAAAAAGCGATTGAAACCACCGCCGATATCTATTCATTCATCTTTTACAATATGGGATTGAAGCCGAAATTTTAATCATTACATTCTTTCGGGAACCCTGATGCCCATGAGCTGCATACCCGATTGCAGTACATTGGCCGTCATCATCGCCAACCGCAAACGCAGTTGTTTCTTTTCCTCCGTTTCTGCATTGGAAATGGAATGTTCTGTATAAAGTGAGTTGAAAGTTTTGGCCAGATTGAAAACATAATTGGCCAGAACAGCCGGACTCAACTCACGTGCTGCTTCCCTGATAGCTGCGGGGAACTGTTCAATCAGCAACAGTATTTCTTTTTCCAATGGTAACAATCCGGCTGAAATTGCTGCAGATTTATCGGGTGATTGTTTGCGCAGAATGCTTCTGATACGGGCATAAGTATATTGAACAAACGGACCGGTAAAGCCGTGGAAGTCGATTGATTCCTGTGGGTTGAAAATCATTTTTTTCTTAGGATCTACCCGCAGCAGGTAAAATTTCATAGCACCCAATCCGAGTGTCTGGTACAAGGCTGCTAATTCTTCTGTATTAAAATCTTTTACTTTTCCGAGTTCTTCGGTATGTTGTTGAGCAGTAGCGATCATTTCAGCCACAATATCATCCGCATCTACAACAGTACCTTCCCGACTTTTCATTTTTCCGGTTGGTAATTCAACCATGCCATAACTCAGGTGATAAATGTCATTGGCATAAGGAACACCCAATTTTTGTGCAATCAGCTTCAGTACTTTCATGTGATAGTTCTGTTCGTCGCCGATTACATAAATGCTCTGGTCAATTTGGTATTGATCGTATTTCTGCTGTGCCAGTCCGATATCCTGGGTGATATAAACAGAAGTGCCATCTTTTCTGAGCACCAGTTTTTCATCCAGTCCGTCTGCCGTTAAATCAATCCACACACTGCCATCAGGCTTGCGGAAAAATACGCCTTTATCAAGTCCGGTCTGAACAATGTCTTTTCCCAGCAGGTAAGTATCACTTTCATAATAAGTCCGGTCGAAATCACTGCCGATATTTTTATAAGTAACATCGAATCCTTCATAAACCCATCCGTTCATTTTTTTCCAGAGTTCGATTACTTCTGGTTTACCGGCTTCCCAGTCCTGCAGCATCTGCTGAGTTTGAAGCATGATAGGCGCATTTTTTTCAGCCTCTGCTTCGCTCATACCCGTCTCCGTTAGTTCCTTTACTTGTTTCTTATATTCATCATTGAATTTTACATAATAATCACCTACAAAATGGTCTCCTTTGGTTTGGGTAGATGCAGGTGTTGCTCCATTTGCAAACAATTGCCAGGCGATCATGCTTTTGCAGATATGAATACCCCGGTCGTTCACAATACAGCTTTTCAGTACTTCATAGCCATTGGCTTTTAAGATTTCAGCCACACTCCAGCCCAGGAAATTATTGCGGAGATGACCCAGGTGCAATGGTTTGTTGGTATTGGGAGAAGAATATTCAACCATTACTTTTTTGCCATTCATTGCCTGTTTGCCAAAACAAACGTCGTTGTAATTTTTCTGCAAAAGATTCAGCCAGTAGGTTTCATTGATTTCCAGGTTTAGAAAACCTTTGATGATATTATAAGCCGTGAATAAATCCGGGGAATTTTTTATCAGGTGATCGCCCAACTGGTTGCCAATGGCATCGGGCGATAATTTCAACGATTTTACCAGTGAAAATAATACAACGGTATAATCTCCGGTGAATTCTGGTTTGGTCTGATTGATCTGAAAATCCTTTTCTGAAAATCCCTGTGGATATAATTCGTTGAGAGATTTTACTACTGATTCCTGTATCTGTTGCGTTATGCTCATGCTGCAAAAGTAATGATAAGCGGGATATGGGGTGATGGTTAGGGGGGAGACTAATTTAATCAAGTCAAAATTCAAAATTCAAAAGTTAAAAAGAAAGAACCAGCCACCAGCTACCAGTAACTGTTTCCAACGCCAATCAAGTCAAAATTCAAAACCAAAAAGTAAAAAAGAAAGAACCAGCCACCAGCCACCAGCAACTGCATCCAACGCCAATCAAGTCAAAATTCAAAACCAAAAAGTAAAAAAGAAAGAACCAGCCACCAGCCACCAGCAACTGCATCCAACGCCAATCAAGTCAAAATCAAAACTAAAAAGTAAAAAAGAAAGAACCAGCTACCAGCTACCAGTAACTGTTTCCAACGCCAATCAAGTCAAAATTCAAAACTAAAAAGTAAAAAAGAAAGAACCAGCCACCAGCCACCAGTAACTGTTTCCAACGCCAATCAAGTCAAAATTCAAAACCAAAAAGTAAAAAAGAAAGAACCAGTAACCAGCAATATCTCCCGAAAACTGAAACCCTTATCTTTGCACACTTTTTAATAACTATGATAAGTGCAAATAATGTAACCCTTGCGTATGGCAAACGGGTTTTGTTCGACGAAGTAAACATCAATTTTACCAAAGGCAATTGTTATGGCATTATTGGTGCCAATGGTGCCGGTAAATCGACCTTTCTTAAAATCATCAGTGGCGAAATTGAGCCGAATAAAGGCACCGTTGATATTACGCCGGGCGAAAGGATGGCGGTACTGAATCAGAACCAGTTTGCTTTTGATGAGCAAACCGTGTTGAATACAGTGTTGATGGGCCATAAGAAATTATGGGAAGTAATGCATGAAAGAGATGCTGTTTATGCCAAAGAAGATTTCAGTGAAGCCGATGGTATTAAAGCCGGAGAACTGGAGCATGAATTCGGGGAAATGGGTGGTTATACAGCTGAAAGTGATGCGGCAACTTTGCTGAGCGAACTGGGTGTGAAAGATGAACTGCATCAGTCAGCTTATGAAAGACATCAGTGCCAACCTCAAGGTTAGGGTCTTGCTGGCGCAGGCTTTGTTTGGAAACCCTGATATTCTCTTGCTGGATGAGCCTACCAATAACCTGGATGTGGAAACCATCGGCTGGCTGGAGAATTTCCTGGCCGATTATCAGAACATTGTATTGGTAGTGAGCCATGATCGTCACTTTTTAGATGCGGTTTGTACGCACGTGGCGGATGTTGACAGGAGTAAGATTAAAATTTACACCGGTAACTATACATTCTGGTATGAGAGTTCTCAGTTGGCAGCCAGGCAGATGACCGATAAGAACAAGAAGATGGAAGAGAAAAGAAAAGATTTGCTCGACTTCATCGCCCGATTCAGCGCCAATGCTTCCAAGAGTAAACAGGCTACCAGTCGTAAAAAAGCCTTGGAGAAACTGGTTATTGAAGACATTCAGCCTTCCAACCGTAAATACCCGGGAATTATTTTCAAACAGGAGCGGGAAGTGGGTAATGAAATTCTGAAAGTTGAAAATCTTATCGAAAAGCATCGATGGTAAAATGCTCTTCAGCAAACTGAGTTTCGATATTCAAAAGAACCAGAAGATCGCCTTTCTGAGCCGGGATCCATTGGCATTAACTACATTTTTTGAAGTGATCAATGGAAGAAGCAGGAAGCAGATGGCGGAAAGTATGAATGGGGAACAACGGTTACCACAGCCTATCTGCCGAATGACAATGCTGAATATTTTGAAGGTAGTCAGCTCAACCTGATGGATTGGCTGCGACAATTCGTACCGCCAACGGTAAAAGATGTAGATGAAGACTTTCTGCGGGGTTTTCTGGGGAAAATGCTGTTCAGTGGAGATGAGATCATGAAGAAGACTTCAGTACTCAGTGGGGGAGAGAAAGTGCGTTGCATGTTGAGTAAAATGATGTTGCAGAATCCGAATGTGCTCATCCTTGATGAACCAACGAATCACCTCGATCTGGAGAGTATCATTTCATTCAATGATAGTATGTTAACATTCCCGGGAATCGTGCTCTTTACTACGCATGATCACCAGTTTATGCAAACAGTAGCCAACAGGATTATTGAAATAACGCCTAAAGGAATGATCGATAAATTAATGACTTACGATGAGTATCTGCTCGATGAAAGGGTAAGGCTTCAGCGGGAAGAATTATACAGTTAACAATTCTTTGGCATGGTTTTTTACCATATACACTGAACTTTAACTTGTAACAAATCAATTGTATGAAAAGGAAATTAATCATGGCTGGCATAGTTTTATGCCTTGGAATTGGTGCGGCAAATGCTCAGCGGAACAATTCAGACTTTTAATTATTCAACGGCGATCGGGGTAAAATTCTACCCAACCGGTGTAACCCTCAAACATTTTATCAAGGGTAAAAATGCACTGGAAGGAATAGCCTATTTCTGGAACAGGGGAACCAGGATTACCGGATTGTATGAGATCCATAATGATATTACCAGCATTGGTGGTTTAAGATGGTATGTTGGTCCGGGTGCACACGTAGGCTTCTATAACAAGAAATACTATGGTGGTTCTACCTATGTAGGGGTGGATGGTGTACTGGGTCTGGATTATAAATTCAAAGACATTCCCTTCAATGTATCGATCGACTGGCAGCCTTCGCTTGAATTCGGCGATGGAGCAGGTTTCAGCGGTAGCTGGGGTGGATTGGCACTGCGCTATGTTTTGTAATCAATTCCAATAAATAATTAAGGGCCCGCCTAATAGCGGGCTTTTTCGTTTTTAACCCGATCTTAAAAAGGAATATCCTAGTTTTGCGTCCTGTTTTATGAAGCAAACGCTCACATCAGTACTGGATTTTTTTTATCCTCCGTTTAAAAAATGGATGCCTGTGGAAACATTCAGGTATGCCGCTTGTGGTGGCGCCAATACCTTGCTGGGCTTGTTCACTTATTATATAGGATACCAGTTCATTTTTGTAAGGCAAAACTTTGATATTGGTTTCTTTGCTTTCAAGCCACACGTAGCTGCATTGTTTTTATCTTTTGTAGTCAGCTTTATTGTCGGGTTTCTTTTGAACAAATATGTCGTATTTACAGGCTCGCCATTAAGGGGAAGGATCCAGCTCTTTCGTTATTTTCTGGCCTTTAGTTTCAACCTTATACTTAACTATCTCCTGCTGAAATTGCTGGTTGAAATCTTCCAATGGGATGCATTACTGAGCCAACTTCTTACAACTGTCGTTGTGGTTTCCATCAGTTATCTGAGTCAAAAGCATTTTAGTTTTAAAGTAAAGTAAGTTTTATATCTGATTGATAATCATATCTATTTATTAGTTTTATTAAATTTATAATCAGAAAATTGTAATTTTAATTATGAATAAAATAATTATCTGATATACAATCTATAGTATTATTTATATAAAATTTAATATTAATTAAATTTTCCCTTTTCCCTTTTTACTTTTGAATTTGCAATCCCTCTCAAAAGATTGATAAAGGCTTTTATCCCGCCTGTCATTTTTGCACTTCATTTTCGTTGGCACAATGATTGACAAACTACATCTGTACAAATTTTTAAAAATCAACATCATGGCTAAAATAATCGGAATAGACCTTGGCACAACCAATAGCTGCGTTTCTGTAATGGAAGGAAACGAGCCGGTTGTAATCGCAAACGACGAAGGCAGGCGCACAACGCCCTCGGTGGTTGCGTTTCTAAAAAATGGTGAGCGTAAAGTAGGTGATCCTGCTAAACGCCAGGCCATTACCAATCCTCAGAATACCATCTCCAGCGTTAAGCGTTTTATGGGAAGAAGGTTCGATGAGGTAACTGAAGAAAGTTCACACTGGAGTTATAAAGTAGTAAAAGGTGACAATAATACCGTTCGTATTGACATAGATGGCAGGATGTATACGCCGCAGGAAATCAGTGCAATGGTTCTGCAGAAAATGAAAAAAACTGCAGAAGATTACCTGGGTCATGAAGTAAACGAAGCGGTTATTACCGTTCCGGCATATTTCAACGATGCCCAGCGCCAGGCGACCAAAGAAGCAGGTGAAATCGCCGGCCTCAATGTACGCAGGATCGTAAACGAACCAACTGCTGCGGCACTGGCTTATGGTCTCGATAAAAAAGGAAAAGACCAGAAAATTGCTGTTTTCGATCTGGGTGGAGGTACTTTTGATATCTCCGTGCTGGAACTCGGCGATGGTGTTTTTGAAGTTAAATCAACCAATGGTGATACGCACCTGGGTGGTGATGACTTCGATAAAGTAATTATGGATTGGCTGGCAGATGAGTTCAAAGCTGATGAAGCCATCGACCTCCGCAAAGATCCAATGGCACTGCAACGTTTGAAAGAAGCTGCTGAAAAAGCTAAAATCGAATTGTCTTCTTCCAGCGAAACAGAAATCAACCTGCCTTATGTAACTGCAGTTGATGGTGTTCCAAAACACCTCGTGAAAAAATTAACCCGTGCTAAATTTGAATCACTGGCCGATAAATTATTCGACCGTTGCCTCAAACCATGCGAAGCAGCACTGAAAGATGCCGGCATCAGCGCTTCCCAGATCGATGAGGTAATTCTCGTGGGTGGTAGCAGCCGTATTCCTAAAGTTCAGGAACTGGTAGAGAAATTCTTTGGTAAAAAACCAAACAAAGGGGTGAATCCCGATGAAGTAGTGGCAATCGGTGCAGGTATTCAGGGTGCGGTATTAACCGGTGAGGTTAAAGACGTTCTCCTGCTCGACGTTACGCCTTTGAGTCTTGGTATCGAAACTTATGGGTGGCGTAATGACCAGGCTGATTGATAGCAATACAACCATTCCTACAAGGAAATCAGAAGTATTCAGTACTGCCAGCGATAACCAGCCAGGTGTTCAGATTCATGTGCTTCAGGGTGAACGCCCGATGTCGAGCCAGAACAAGAGCCTGGGTATGTTTAACCTTGATGGCATTCCGCCCGCTCCACGTGGTGTACCACAGGTTGAAGTAACATTTGATATCGATGCCAACGGTATCCTGCATGTAAGTGCCAAGGATAAAGGAACCGGTAAAGAGCAGAAAATCCGCATCGAAGCAGGTAGCGGTTTGAGCAAGGAAGAAATTGAAAAAATGAAGAACGAGGCCAAAGCCAATGAAGCCAGCGATAAAGCCGAAAGAGAAAAAGTAGATAAGATCAACCAGGCCGATAGTCTCATCTTCCAGACAGAAAAACAACTGAAAGAATACGGAGATAAAATTTCAGCCGATAAAAAAGCGCCGATCGAAGCTTCACTCACTAAACTGAAAGATGCACATAAAGCTCAGGATATTGCCGCCATTGACCTGGCAGTAAATGAAATGAACGCTGCATGGACGGCCGCCAGTGAGGAAATGTACAAAGCAACCCAGGAAAACCAGTCTGCACAGCCCGATGGGCAACAGCAGGGACCTGGCCAGGGAGCTACTGCAGGAACAGAGAATGTGACCGATGCTGAGTTTGAAGAAGTAAAATAAGCTGGAAAGCTTCAATGATATACAATGCCATAGCTTTTGCTGTGGCATTGTTGTTTACGGTAATGAACTGTTATTAAGCAATGTACACTTATACGATTGAAGCGTTATGTTAACTGCGACCAGTTTCACCAGATTGGCATGTATTTGGCAGTATAAATGCCATCGTTAACGCTAACCAAAACCCCATCTCTATGAAACGCACCCTCATTTTCTTAGGAGTGATACTCCTTGTTTCTTCCTGTTCCCGTTCGGTTACTATTCAGCAGGCTGCCAATAACCATTACAAAAAATGCCGGCCAATCCGTTGATTTTTCCGTTCAATTCCCATTAATCTGGCGTAAAATTTTGCATAAAAAAATGCCCTGCTGAAAAACAGGGCATTTTCAATATTATTAAGTGAAACAATTACATCAGATCGAGCGCCATGGCAAAGAAAGTCACATTAAAAGGCAGAACCATTGAGCAATAACCGCCGCCTATAGCATATACGCCAAAAAAAGCAGCTACGGAGAGTAAAAATAATACCCAGTAAAGTCCTGATGATCTTTTCTTTGTTTCCATTGTTGATTAATTTTTGCAAATATAAGACAGAATATAAAACGTCCTTATTTTTTTTACAATCTACTTCAAATCAATTGAAAATCCGTTATCTAATTTATGCTATTATGTTTAAATTGCCGTCCTAAATGTTTCTTTTCTGATGGTCATTCATTTTTATATAAAATTCAGGACTCAATACGGACAATCCCTGGCAATTCAATTCAGCAATCCCGATAACACGGAAGATATACCTGTTGCAGAAATTTCACTGCAATACCTGAATGATGAATACTGGCATGGTAGTTTTGAACCAACAGCTGATCAGCAAAAGCAAACTATTTATTATCAGTATACATTGAAAGAAGCTGGCCAGGTGATACAGAGTGATTTCTGGCCTAACCGCTCCCTCAACCTGAAAAAAATCGATATTGATAAACTGAATGTTTTCGACGATTGGCAGAATATCCCTTTTTACCAGAATGTTTTCAACAGCAGGGCTTTTGCAAAAGTATTTGATGAACACAGGGCCAAGCCAAAAGAAGCTAGTTGCAAAAATCCATCACACCTTTTTGAAGTGCATACCTCTTATCTTCCCGATGATAAAGTGGTTTGCTTACTGGGTAGTGGTAAAAAGTTAAAAGATTGGGATACCGAAAAGCCGGTATTGCTGAAAAAGAAAAAAAATACCTGGGCTGTTAAACTAAACCTGCACAAAGAAAAATTTCCGCTGGAATATAAATATGGGGTTTACGATACCAGGCTGAAAACAGTTCAGTATTTCGAAGATGGCCCCAACAGGCAATTGCACCAGTATGCCGAAAAAGATAACCTGGCTGTACTGCACCAGTTTGCCGATTTTAAAAATTTCCCCTGGAAAGGTACAGGCGTAAATATCCAATTGTCGGCACTGAAAACAGAAAACAGCTGGGGAATAGGTGATTTTTCAGATATCAACCTGTTGACCGATTGGTCGGTAAATACAGGTATCAAACTAATACAACTATTACCCATCAATGATACAACGGCAACGCATGACCGAAGAGATTCTTATCCTTATTCGGCTATATCAGCTTTTGCCCTTCATCCTGTTTTTCTGAATGTGCAGAAACTCGCAGTAGCTGCATCATTAGAATTACCCGATGATTTACTCGAAGAAGTAAAGAAACTGAATGATCTTCCAACACTTGATTATGATTCAGTAGCCAGGATCAAATACAGCGTAATTGCTGAATTGTATGAGAAAGAAAAATTCTCATTCAAAGATGATTTTGCCTATTTCGATTTCTTCGATCTGAATCGTCATTGGCTGGTTCCCTATGCAGCGTTCTGTTACCTGCGGGATAAATTCAAATCTGCAGATTTCAGTCAGTGGGGCGAATATGCAGCTTATGATGAAGATAAAATTCAGGAACTTGTTAGTCCGGACAAAGCCCATTACGATTCCGTAGCCATTCACTACTTCACTCAATATCACCTGCACCTTCAGTTGATGGATGCGGTTGAGTATGCACATAAGAACGGTATCATCATTAAAGGTGATCTGCCCATCGGCGTTGGTCGTCATAGTGTAGATACCTGGATGAATCCTGCGCTGTTCCACATGGATATGCAGGCAGGCGCTCCGCCGGATGCCTTTACAGTTAAGGGTCAGAACTGGAGTTTCCCAACATATAACTGGGAGATGATGCAACAGAATGATTATGCCTGGTGGCGCCAGCGGATGGAGCACATGAGTAATTATTTCGATGCGATCAGGATTGATCATGTACTGGGCTTTTTCAGGATATGGAGTATCCCGATGGATGCAGTAGAAGGAATTTTCGGAAGGTTTATGCCGGCATTGCCGATGTATGCCGATGATATCAGAAGAGCGGGTATCCATTTCAGTGAGGAACGTTTCTGTGATCCTTATTTTACAGATGAGATCATTCATCAGCTTTTCGGTGCTCATTCACTTTGGGTGAAAGAGAATGTAATCGAAGGTGGAAAGATCAGGCCCGAATTCAATACACAAAGAAAAGTTGAAGCATATTTTAAAAAGAATAAACTGGATGCATCTGTACAGCAGGGCATTTTCGATCTGCTGGGCAACCTGATCCTGCTTCGTGATGAGAAACATGCGGGGCAATATCATTTCCGCATCAGCATGCAGGATACTACTTCTTTCAAACATTTATCGCAACATGAACAAGGCGTACTGAATGAATTGTACAGGCAGTACTTTTTTGAAAAGCAGAACGACTTATGGTACCGGGTTGCACAAACCAAACTGGATGCCATTCAGAAAAGTTCTGATATGCTGATCTGTGCAGAAGACCTGGGTATGGTTCCCGATATGGTGGAAGACGTACTCAAGTCGAGAGAAATACTGGCCTTACAGGTTCAACGGATGCCGAAAGTTTCGCATGAAAGCTTTTCTCATCCTCGCAATGCACCTTATCTTTCTGTAGTTACACCTTCTACACATGATATGAGTACTTTGAGAGAGTGGTGGGAAGAAGACAGGCAAACTACCCAGACTTTTTATAACCAGTTACTCGGTCATTACGGCGATGCTCCTTACTATTGCGAACCATGGGTGTCGAAGGAAATCATCCTGCAACATTTGCATTCACCTGCCATGTGGAGTGTTTTCCTTTTGCAGGATATCATGGCTATGGAAGAGATTACCCGCAGGGAGAAACCATCGGAAGAACGCATCAATATACCGGCAGACCCCAATCATTACTGGAATTACCGGATGCACATTACCCTTGAATTTCTTTTGAAACAGAAAGATTTTTCGGCAACCCTGCATTCGATGATTTCGGATACAGGACGCCGTTAGTAATATGAAAGTTTCCTACCGCCATTACGAATTGCCCTTCAGGCATCCTTTCACTATTTCGAAAGGTACCAAAACCCATCAGCCCACATTGCTGGTGGAACTGGAATATTTTGGTATCCGTGGTTATGGGGAAGCGCCTGCCATCAGTTATTATAATATTCCTGTTAGCCAGATGGTAGAAGACCTGGAAGCCAAACGCAAACTGGTGGAGAAGTTCTCTTTTTCAGATCCTGAAAGATACTGGCATTACCTGCACCATTTATTTCCTAAAAATCCATTCCTGGTTTGTGCCCTGGATATGGCCGGTTGGGATATTTATGGGAAAATGAAAAGGCAGCAACTGCACCAGCTCTGGGGACTGGATACCGAAAAAGCACCCCTCACAGATTTTACCATTGGCATTGCGGATATTCCCACCATGATTCAGAAAATGAAAGAAAAACCATGGCCGATTTATAAAATCAAAGTGGGTTTTGAAAATGATGTTGAAACCGTAGCAGCCTTGCGTCAACATACCGATGCTGTATTCAGGGTGGATGCGAATGCTGCATGGGATATTGAAACAGCTTTGCACAAAATTCCCTTGCTTAAAGAACTGGGTGTGGAGCTGGTTGAACAACCATTGGCAAAAGACAACTGGGATGGTATGAAAATACTCTATGAAAAATCAGCATTGCCTTTAATCGCAGACGAAGCCTGCGTTGCAGAGCAGGATGTGGCCAAATGTGCCGGTCATTTTCATGGCATCAATATTAAACTTACTAAGTGCAGTGGCATTACGCCTGCCCGGCGAATGATCAACGAAGCCCGCAATCTTGGTTTAAAAGTAATGGTCGGCTGTATGAATGAAAGTTCAGTTGGAACCGCCGCCATTGCACAACTCGCTCCCTTGCTCGATTATGTGGATATGGATGGTCCATTGCTGCTAACAGAGGACACAGCAGAATCAGTAAAGTTCGACTTTGGGAAAATCATTTATAATGAACCTGCCCGGCCTGGGTATCAGACATCGCATCCGTTTGCCAACAAATCAATTAATACCGGATATGCATAGACGAAAAAAGCTGCTTTTTATCGACAGGGATGGAACATTGATCAATGAAGCACCTCCCAGTTACCAGCTCGATTCATTTGAGAAACTTGCTTTTTATCCCGCCGTTTTTGAGTACATGAGAAAAATAGCCCGTAAGTTGGATTATGAACTGGTGATGGTTACCAACCAGGATGGATTGGGTACTGAACAATTTCCCGAAAGCAGTTTCTGGCCTGTACATAACCTGGTGATGAAAAGTCTTGAATCAGAAGGTATTCATTTCAGTGAAGTGCTGATTGACCGGACCTATCCTCATGAGAAAGCGCCTACCAGGAAACCCGGTACCGGTATGTTAACGGCTTATATGGATAAGAAAAAATATGATCTTAAAGGGTCGTTTGTAATCGGCGACAGGATCACCGATATGCAACTGGCTGCCAACCTTGGTTGCAGGGGAATCTGGTTGTGCATCGATGAAAAGCTGGGTGGAGCTGAAATACAGGATACATACGAAGCACTACAGGATACCGTTATAGTATTGAAAACACCCCACTGGAAAAGCGTATATGCGTACCTGAAAGCACTTAAATAATAGATTTATTTTTTCAATAGTCTGTCTTTCTGAATGGTATATTCTTCTGCAGTAATAGCGCCTGCCTGCAGCAATTCAAATAATTTTTTCAATTCATCTGCCACGAGTTGTGGTGAAGCGCTTAAGCCAGCTGTTTGATCGGCAATGGCTTTTGCCAGTTGTTGCGCCTGGCTGTTGATTTGTAATTTTTTGTATTCTTCCTGGGCGTGTGTGATGGTATCTTTTAAAAGTTTCGGGTGATGAATCAGTTTGTAACTGGTTTCGCCCATTTCGGCTGCAGTTTGTATATCCACATCTCCAAACCCGAAAACCCTTCCCCAGAAAGACTGATCGTATTCGATGTTGTTTATTTTATCGAGCGGACTTTCCTTGGCATACCTCGTAAAAAATCCGCCTTCATCAATGACCCTGAGATTGGTAACTGCCCAGATATTATGCACCCAGATAAAATAACTGAACAGGGGATAGATGGCTGCAATCAATATGATAATTAATGCAGTTGATCCGCTGAAAAGAAGGGCTGCAAGAATACCTATTGCGATCCATACTAAAAAAGGCACCACCAGTTTTAACCAGTGATGCCTTATGATTAATAAAGTTTTTTCTCCGTTTTTTAAGGATGTCCTCATGCGTTACAAGTTAAAAAGAATGCATGAAAACCATCGCAAAATTTACCAGATTCTTACCCGGAGGCTATCAGGCCTGTACATTTTATCACCGGGTTTGATCGAGAATGTGGAATAGAATTCATCCACATCCACAAAAGGCCCGTTCACCCTGTATTGTGCCGGAGAGTGAACATCGGTAAGCAACCTGCTCCTGAGTTGTTCTTCCCTGGTATGACCCAGCCATCCCAGGGCATAACCCATGAAATAACGTTGCATGGGCGATAAGTTGCTGATTTTTTTATCTTCTTTAAACTGCGCTGTTTTCTTAAATGCTTCAATGCCCAGCAGGATGCCACCAAGATCGGCAATGTTTTCGCCGAGCGTAGCCTTACCATTAATATGATAACCTTTTACGGGTTCATACTCATCGAACTGTTTGATCATCACAGCTGCTCTTTTGGTGAAAGCTTCTTCATCCGTTTTCGTCCACCAGCTTTGCAGGTTTCCTTTTTCATCAAACTGACGTCCTTCATCATCGAAGCCATGAGTAATTTCATGTCCAATGGTACTGGCTCCTGCATAACCGTAAACCACTGCATCATCGAGTTCTTCATCCCTGTAACCAGGAACCGTAAATATCCCTGCCGGTAAAACGATTTCATTGTTGCTTGGGTTATAATAAGCATTGTAGGTTTGTGGTGTCATTTCCCATTCATCCCTATCAACAGGTTTGCCCAGTTTACTGTAACTGTAATTGTGCCACCAGCGTTTTGAATTCATGATATTCTGCGCAAGGCTTTCACGGCCGATTTCCATAGAAGAGAAGTCTTTCCATTTATCGGGATAACCCACTTTACTTTTGATAGCCGCCAGTTTCGCATAGGCTTTCTGTTTAGTACTATCACTCATCCATTCGAGTTTGGTAATCCTGTCTTTCAAGGCCGCACGAATGGCTTCAACCATATCGGTGTAACGCTTTTTGGCTTTCTCGTTGAAGAATTCCTTTACATAAAGCTGTCCGAGCATTTCACCCATTGCATCTTCTTCCAGCTGGATCATTCTTTTCCAACGTGGTTTTCTTTCTTTGGCTCCGCTGAAAAGTTTATTGAAGTTGAATGATTCTTTTCCATAAGCATCGGGAAGTACGGCAGACATGTCGCTGATCAGGTTGAATTTTACATAACTTTTAAAGTCTTCGATCGGTGTTGATTTCAGCAATCCGTTCATGGCTTTGAAAAATTCTGGCTGGCCAACGATGACTGAATCAACAGATGCAACGCCCATGCTTTTGAGATAGGTAGCCCAGTTGATATTGTCAGCCATTTTTGTCAGATCTGCAGCGGCCATTTTATTGTAATTCCTGTATGGGTCTCTCAGGTCCTCAATTTTACGGGAAGCTGCGGCCAGTTTGGTTTCCAGCTGAAGAATATTTTTAGCTGACTGTGCTGCCTTTGCGGTATCTTCTCCAGACATGGACAATACTTTAGTAATGTATTGCACGTATGCGTTCCTGATAGCAACGGTGGCAGAATCATTTTTGAAATAATATTCACGTTCAGGCAATGTAATTCCACCTTGCCATAACTGGTAAGCCATTACATCACTTTTTTTAGCATCCTGGCCTACATATTCAGCAAAAAGAGTGTGAGAGCCGATTTGTTTGAATTCTGAAACCACCGCCAGCAGGCTATTGATATCGCTGATGGCATTTATTTTATCGAGGAGCGGTTGAATGGGTTTTAATCCTTCAGCTTCAATTTTAACGGTATCCATAGCGGTACTCCAGAAATCGCCGATCTTCTGATCATTGCTTCCTTTTGCAGCTTTGGCAGCCGCCGCTTTTTCACTGATTTCTTTCAGCCTTTTGAGGTTTTCTTCAAAAACCAGGTTGCCGATTCCCCAGGATGATTGTTCGCCCGGGATCGGATTTTTTTTGATCCATCCACCATTGGCATACATGAAAAAGTCATCCCCGGGTTTAACGGTACTGTCGAGGTTTGCTGCCAGTATATCCGGTTTGATTTCGGCAGTTTCCTTTTTATCGCCGGTACTATTGCAGGCAATAAAGCCCAGGCATACCGAAGCGATCCATAAAGATTTCTTCATATTCAGAATTGTTTGGTTAAATGTAGTAAAACATCGGTTGGTCAGAAAAATATTTTGATGAAAGGTACAGCATTGCTACAATTATGCGATTTTCGCAGCTATGACACCCGAACGTACAGACAGACTGAATGCAGTGCTGAACAAACGGCAACTGAACCTGACCGTGATACTGGAGAATGTGGCTGATCCGCATAATATTTCGGCCGTAATGCGTACATGCGATGCAGTTGGTATACAGGAGATATTCATCCTTAATACAGTGATTCCCCGGCATAAGAAATGGGGTGCTAAAAGCAGTTCAAGTGCGGCCAAATGGCTAACCATTCATCAGTTTACAGATGTTCAGGAATGTTTTCAGGCAGTGAGAAGCCGGTACAACAAAATATATACAACACACCTGAGTACCGATGCTGTTGATTTGTATGAATTAAATCTTACAGACAGTGTAGCACTTGTTTTCGGAAATGAACACAGTGGAGTAAGTGATGAACTGATTGCACTGGCTGATGGCAATTTTATCATTCCTCAGGTTGGTATTATTAAGTCACTGAATATATCAGTAGCCTGTGCTGTGAGTTTGTATGAGGCCTTCCGGCAGAAGCACGCTGCAGGGCATTATCAGCAGCCCCAGTTGGAAGGAGAAGCATTAGATACATTAAGAAAACATTGGGGGTTCATGGATGATGAAGCCTGATAGGTGGAATAAAAATTTATAACCATTTAAATTGGTAGTATGAGATTTACATTAGTCATTTGTTTGCTTTGTTCTGCTCTGCAGATGCAGGCACAAAAGAATCCCGATGAAATAAATATTAAGGATGAGCCAATACCTGCGGGTATAACGGCAGTGGTTACACGCCATACAGTTACATTGAAAGACCTCACTAAAATATCCTACACTGCTCATACCGGTTACCTTAATCTTAAGAATGATACCGGGAAGTCAATCGCAAAAGTGTTTTTCACTTATTATAAAAAAAACCAGGCGGATGTTGCCAAAAGACCTGTATGTTTTGCCTTTAACGGTGGGCCGGGATCTTCATCTGTTTGGTTGCACATCGGCGCTTTAGGCCCCAAATCAGTTTTGCTTAAAGAAGATGGAACCACTACAGGGCCGCCATATAAACTGGTGAACAACGAAAATACCTGGCTCGATAAAACCGATCTTGTATTTATAGATCCGGTATCTACAGGATACAGCAGACCCAATGCCGGAGAATCTCCACGGCAGTTTCACGGTTATGTGGAAGATATACAGAGTATGGCAGCATTCATCCGGAGTTTTTTATCCTCTTATGAAAGATGGGGATCTCCTAAATTCCTGGCCGGCGAAAGTTATGGTACTACCAGGGCCGCTGGTTTAGCGAAATACCTCACCGATAATTATCGTTTATTCCTCAACGGTATATTCCTTATTTCACCCGTTTTGAATTTCGGTACAAAAGATTATGCCATAGGAAACGACTTGCCGAGAGCATTGTACATCCCCAGTTATACAGCCGCAGCCTGGTACCATAAGAAACTGGCCCCCGCTTTGCAAGCCGATCTGGGAAAAGCTTTAAAAGAAAGTGAAGCCTTTGCAACGGGCGAGTATGCATCTGCGTTATTAAAAGGAGATGCGCTGTCAAAAGAAGAAAAAAATAAACTGGCTGAAAAGATCAGTTATTATACAGGGCTGGATAAGGAATATATTCTTCGGGCAAACCTTCGGGTTAGTGAGAACCGCTTTTACAAAGAACTTCGCCGCAAAGATGGATTGGGCATTGGCAGGCTGGATGCACGTTTTACCGGCAGGAACTTCGATGATGCCGGTGAATATGTAGATTATGATCCTTCATTTATCAATATCGACGGACCTTTCACCAGTGCCATCAATGATTATTTCGCAAAGGACCTGAATTTTAAAGAACAGGAGCCTTATAATATTTTCGGGAATGTGCGGCCCTGGAATTACAACAATGTACAGAACCAGTACCTGAATGTTGCAGAACATTTAAGAGATGCCATGACAAAGAATACCCACCTGAAAGTATATGTAGGCAGTGGATACTATGATTTCGCCACACCCTATTTTACGGCGAGTTACGATATCAGTCATATGTTTCTGAGTGAAGAGCTACGGCCGAATATCAAACAATATTTTTATGAATCCGGACATATGTATTACATCCATAAACCTTCTATGCAACAATTCAAGAAAGATGTGGATGCATTTTTTGAATGGAGTATCCCATCAAATTAACCCTGCATATGAATGAAATTAAAAGAGTAAGCCGTTTATTGAGTGAACTCTATGATGGAAGTCCGTGGATAGACGTTAACCTCGTTGATTCGTTGTCTTCTATTACTGCAAAACAAGCTGCATCACATATCAGGCCCGGCATGAATTCCATCTGGGAAATAACCAACCACCTGATAAAATGGAGGGAGAATGTACTGGAGAGACTGGATGGTAAAGTAATTAAATCGCCCACCCATAATTATTTTTTACCGGTAAAGAGTCAATCCGATAAAGCATGGAGTGATACCCTGCGTAAACTCGCCGCATCTCAGGAGAAATGGATGCTTCGCATGAAAACAATAAAATTGTCTGATTTCAAAACAATCTATCCGGTGAATCGTCTTACCTATTATGAGCATATTCAGGGAATCATTCAGCATGATGCTTATCACCTCGGTCAAATCAATCTGCTGAAGAAATTCCTTTAAGTCATCAATCATGCATATGAAACTGAAAGTTATTATTACTGGTGTTACGGGAATGGTTGGTGAAGGCGTATTGCATGAATGCATACATCATCCAGCGGTGGAATCCATTTTGATTGTGGGCCGCAGAACTTCGGGAGTAACTCATCCCAAAGTGAAAGAACTTTTGGTAAAAGATTTTTTCAGTCTGGATGAAATCAAACCAGGTTTACAGGGGTACAATGCCTGTTTTTTCTGCCTGGGTGTTTCAGCTGTTGGGATGAAAGAAGCAGATTATGAAAAGATGACTTATCAGCTGACCATGCATTTTGCTACCTTATTGAGTAGTATAAATCCGGGTATGAGTTTTTCTTATATTTCCGGCTCCGGTACGGATAGTTCAGAAAAAGGGCGCCCGATGTGGGCAAGAGTGAAAGGTAAAACGGAGAATCACCTGGCTGCTTTGCCATTTAAAGCTGTCTATCTTTTCCGGCCTGGTTATATGCAACCAACAATCGGATTGAAAAATACACTTAAGTATTACCGTTATATCGGCTGGATGTATCCGGGTTTGAGGTTTTTATTTCCCGGGTTTGTTACTACACTCAAAGAACTCGGACTGGCCATGATTGAAGCCTCATCTGCAGGATATGAGAAGAAGATTATAGAAGTAAAGGATATAGTAAAACTGGCTGCAAGGTCAAAGGTGAAGTAGCTTTGTAATCTAAATTGTATGTACATCCTGAATGCGGATATGGATTTCCCTCCCCTGGAAGCGGCCGATGAAGATGGTTTGCTGGCTATTGGGGGCGAACTAACGGTAAACCGACTCTTATCGGCTTACCGGAAAGGCATATTTCCCTGGTACAATGAAGATGATCCTGTTTGCTGGTGGAGCCCTGATCCCCGTTGCGTTTTGTTTCCGGATAAACTTAAGGTGAGTAAAAGCATGAATAGCCTTCTTCGTAAACAGCAATTCAGGTTTACTATGAACCAGGCTTTTGAAATGGTTATGCGCAACTGTTCATCAGTGAAAAGAAAAGAAGGAGATGGTACCTGGATCCACGAAGAAATCATAGAAGCTTATTGTGAAATGCATCGTTCAGGCTTTGCCGTTAGTGCAGAGGCCTGGGAAGGGAATGAGCTTGTCGGGGGATTGTATGGCATTAAACTTGGAAATGTTTTCTTTGGTGAAAGCATGTTTAGCATCCGGCCCAATGCAAGCAAATTTGCGTTTATCCGTTTATTGAAGTCAATGCAGGATATACAACTTGTAGACTGCCAGATCAGATCGGAACATCTTGTAAGTCTCGGTGCTGAAATGATTGCAAGGAAAGATTTTATCGGTCTATTGAAAAAGTATACCTGATCAACGCTGATAGAGAATAATGGCAGACCATTGTGGCAGTACCAATTTATCCTGAATAGCATCGGTTGTTTCAAAATTACTGATTCCCTTTTTCCAGACACCTGTTGGTAATGCTATTTCATTGGTATCTGAAGATCCATTGAAAACTACAAATATTATCTTCCATTCGTCGCCAGCTTTAGCGCCATCAATGGAGTAAGCAACTATGTTAGCCGCAGTCTTTTCTGTGAAATGTATAAGCGATGCGATTTCTTCAGCCGTTTTCAGCCTGAAAGCCGGATGTTCTTTCCGCATTTTTATCAGCGACTGAACATATTTGGTGAAGCTGATATGCAGATCTTTTTCATTCCAGTTAATGGCATTGATACTATCGGGGGATTTGTATGAATTTTCAACTCCCTGTTTACTGCGGTAAAACTCAGTGCCGGCATGGAGAAATGCAATGCCCTGTGAACTGAGGAGCATTGTTATAGCCAGTTGATGCATCTTCCTTCTTTCTGCTTCAGTGGCATCAGGGTTGGATAGAGAAAGTTTATCCCACAAACTATGATTGTCGTGGCATTCGCAATAAGTAATAATATCCGCAGGTGAAAGCGCATATGCTTCATCGTTATTAAGCTGCGGATGCTTGCAGGAAGCAACAATAGCAAATTTTACTTTGTCTTCAATACCTGTCTTACCGCTGGCGAATCCTTTATCAGTATGTTCAAATACACTTCCTTTAATCGCATTTCTTGCATCATCGCTGAATACGGCTATGTTTTTCAGCATCGATACATTGCGTTTCAGTGCACGCATCGAATCAGGGAGAGGAGAGTCGCCTGCTGTCCAGCCTTCACCATACAATAAAATATCGGGTTTGATTTTGCGCAACTCTTCAGAAGCTTTGTTCATGGTTTCGATATCATGAACACCCATCAGGTCAAATCGGAATCCATCTACATGATATTCTTTTACCCAGTATTTCAAACTTTCAATGATGAATTTCCGCATCATGGGCATTTCACTGGCTGTTTCATTTCCGCAGGCCGTAGCATCTGAAAAGCCACCATTTTTTTTGTGCCGGTAATAATATCCGGGAACCAGTTGGTTGAAATTTGATTTTTCTGTAAGTCCGGTATGATTGTACACAACGTCCATGACTACCCGAAGCCCGGCACGGTGCATCGCCAGGATCATTTCTTTTAACTCCCTGATTCTTGTAATGCCATCATAAGCATTTGTGCTGTAAGTACCTTCGGGAATATTGTAATGCAATGGATCGTAACCCCAGTTGTAATGCGGTTTTGATTGTTCTTTCTCATCCAGCGAATAGAAATCGAAAAAGGGGAGGAGATGTATATGGGTAACGCCCATTTCTTTTAAATGGCTGAGGCCGGTAGAATGTCCAGCTGCTGTTTTTGTGCCTGGTTCAGCAAGTCCCAGGAATTTTCCCTTGTTTTTGATGCCAGATGAAGAATGAATGGATGCATCTCTCACATGCAATTCGTAGATAATGGCATCGGTAGGTAAATTCATCTCGGAAAATGCCGGACTTTTATCATTGTCCCATTCTAATGGATCAGTATTTCTGATGTCATCAATCAATGCTTTCTTACCATTTATGCCGCAGATTTTTGCATAAGGATCTGTTACCTCATGACTCCACTGATGGTTTATGTAAACTTTGAATGTGTAGAAAATGCCTTTCAGGTTTTCATTTATTTCGGTGAACCAGGTACCATTGCTGTCTTTGGTTAAGGGTACTATCCTGTAGGGGTATTCGCTTTCTCCTGTTTTGTACAAAAGAAGTTCTGCTTTATCGGCAGGAGGGCTCCATATCCGGAAACGGGAAGAAGCAGTTGTATAAGTAAGCCCAAGGTCGGTACCGCCATAAAACGGATACGATTCAAAATCTGTCTGGGCATGTGATGAATGCATAAACTGGAATAGCAATGATAATAAAAATGCCAGCTTTTTAAACATTTTAAAAAGTTTGAGCAGTAACGACCGCTGCGATTATTAGGTATACAAATAGATATTACCTGTAATTGTAAATGATATAGCCCCATGGCTCAATAGAAAACTCGTGTGTATCAGAAATTTTTTCATTCTGCATCAGGAACACATTCATTGGATTGCCGTTGATTGCTTTGTCTTTGATGGAAAATTTTTGCTCTTTGGAAGACATATTTAATACAACAACAACTTTCCTACCACTCTTTTCCCTGATATAAGAGAATACTGCATCATCATTGGTTGATTTCAATCTGCGATAACTGGCATCTGCTGCAAGAGCAGGAGTAGACCTGCGTAAGTTGAGCAGGGTCTTATAAAATCCGGTCAATGAATAATTGCCCCATTCGATCGGATCTTTTACAAAGAATTTCAACCTTCTTTTATTCGGCGCTTCCTGTCCATTGTAAATCAGGGGAACTGATTGATAGATTGTTTGTGAAAAAACAGCAAAGGTTTTGTATGCATCACCGTATTTTTCATATTCGGTTCCGTTCCAGCTGTTCTCGTCATGGTTGCTGGTAAAATAAAGCCTGTAAGCATTTTTCGGATACTGTGCAATGCTGGCGTTAAGGGATGAATCAAATTGCTGAAGATTGATTTTTCCTGCATACAAATTACTGGTTACACCCATCATATCCCATGTATAAGTTTGATCGAATCCGGCATCATGCAACCATGCTTTGTTGCCTTCCGCCAGCATATAAACGGGTTTTGATTTTTTTAAAGTGTTGATACATTCTTTCCAGAAATCAGCCGGTACATCTTCGGCAACATCGCACCGGAAACCATCTATACCGGTTTCTTTGATCCAGAATTGCATGGCATCAATCATACTGTCGCGGAGTTCCCGGTCATTATAATTGAGTTTGTAAACATCTGTCCAATCGAAAGGAGAGATCAATTTACCTGTTGAATCTTTGCTGTAAAAATTGGGGTGTGCTTTCACCCAGTGATTGTCGAGCGCAGAATGATTCGCCACCCAATCGGTGATCACTTTAAAGCCAAGATCATGTGCTTTTTTTACCATTTTTTTGAAGTCATTCATGGTGCCGAATTCTTCGTTGATGGCTTTATAATTTCTAACCGCATAATAGCTGCCCAGATCTGCTGAAGTCATTTTACGTCCTTCAATACCAATGGGTGTAACCGGCATGAACCATAATATTTCTACACCCATTTTCCTGAGGCGGGATAAATGTTTTGAGAATTCGTTGATAGAGCCTGATGTTGTAAACTGACGGAGATTCACTTCGTAAATGTTGCTCTGGCTGCTCCATGTCCTGTGGGAAGGCTGACTGGTTGTTTTTTTCTGTGCGAATGAAATCTGAAAGCAACTAACCATAACAGTTAGTGCCAGTAATTTTTTAAATGACATATAATTGGTATTTTATGCTTATGGGTTTAATTCGTATACAACTGTTTTGTAGGATCCCAGGCTGAAATCGGTAAGGGCACCTTTTGTTTTAGTAACTACATCAGTGTAATTTTTAAATGCCCCGGTTCTTTCGTTGTACCTGTTGATTTTTATCTTTCTTTCTTCTTTGGCTGTATTCATCACTACCATGATGGTTTGTTTCTCATCGTACCTGAAATAAACATACACGCCATCTTCAGGAACGAATTGCATGAATTTTCCTTTAGTTATTGCAGAAGATCCCTTCCTGAAATTGGCCAGTGTTGCAAGATCCTGGAATATAGCCTGGTCTTTTTGTGTTCTACCGGTAATGCTGAACTTATTTACAGTATCATTTTTCCAACCACCGGGGAAATCAAGGCGTACATAACCATCATTCGGACTGGTAGTGCCGGTAGTAGCCAGTTCTGAACTGTAATACCATTGCGGAATACCGCGGCAGGTCATCAGCCAGCAGATAGCTGAACGGTATTTATCGAGGTTTTCTCCAACCACAGAATAAGAAACGGGAGATATCATGATTATCGAGGAAGATCACATTGCGCATCGGATCTTTGTAAACAAAATCCTGAGCCAGATTGGTATATAATTTATTCACGCCATCCGTCCAGCCGAAATCTTTAGTCATGGCATCAGTAATGCCCCAGAGTGTCTGAAAATCGGTTGCGGCCTGCAGGTTGCTCTGAAAAGGTATGTTGAAATTATTCTGGCAGAAATAAGCCTGGTTGATCACACCATGTACCCAGGTTTCACCAAAGAGGGTGATCTGAGGATATTCATCCATCAACGCTTTGTTGCATTCATTCATGAACTGCAGATCGTTGTATGCATAGGTGTCGATTCTCCATCCATCAATTCCGAATTCTTCCACACTCCAGATAGCATGTTGAATGAGGAAATTAATTACATAAGGATTGCTTTGATTCAGATCGGGCATTTGGGAGGTAAACCATCCATCGGCCATGATCTTGTAGTCTTTGTTGCTAGCATAAGGATCAAATAAACGCCTGGTCTTTATAACTTGTATTGGTATATTCGGTCCATTGGTGCAGCCAGTCTTTCATCGGCAGATCCTGCACGGTATGATGATACAAACCAACATGGTTGTAAACAGCATCCTGGATGATTTTTAATCCTTTGGCATGAGCTGCGTCTACCAGTTCCCGATAGGCATTGTTGCCGCCAAGCCGTGGATCAACTTTGTAATGATTGGTAAAAGCATATCCGTGTTCAGTTCTGTTGGGCATATCATTTTCCCAAACAGGGTTGAGCCAGATGGTGGTTACACCCAGGTCGTCTATATAATTCAGGTGGTTCTGAATCCCTTTCAGATCTCCTCCATGACGATTGAATACAGTATCTCTTCTTAAACTCTGGTCACGCATACCTGCAATCCGGTCGTTGCTTTCATCGCCGTTGCTGAAACGATCGGGCATAATGAGGTAAATAAAATCTTTGCTGGTAACGCCTTGTGCATAAGTTCTTCCTTTACCATCTCGTCTTGCTTTCAGTTCGAAATAAACCGGGTTCTTCATTTTACCGGCTGCATTCGCTTCATAGAAAACAAGGGTGCCTGGTTTTGTTCCGGGATTGATACTTAAATCGATGAAAACATAATTTTTATTTTCAACCTTGTGCACTTTCGTTATGCTTACACCTTCATACGACATCAATGCGAAACTGTCTCGCAGACCAATATCTTTACCATGGAGCATCACCTGTACTTTGTTCCATTTCATGTCTACCCACCAGTTGGTTGGGTAACAGTTTACTGTTTTGGTTTGTGCAACTACAAACTGTAAACTCAATACAAGGCTTAAAAGGAATGCGAATTTTTTTCATTGTAATTATATTATTATTTGTCTTCGTCTTTTACAAGTAATGTGAGCAAGCCCGCAATGATCATGGCAACGCCCCCCAATGCAACTGTATTGAGTGTATTGGCTTGAAATACTTTCATGGTAAAGAAACCAAGTATACTGGCAGCTACAATCTGAGGAATAACAATAAAGAAATTAAACACACCCATATAATATCCCATCTTGTGAGCAGGCAATGCATTCGACAGCATCGCATAGGGCATAGAAAGAATGCTGGCCCAGGCAATGCCCACCATACCCATTGAAACAACGATCATGGTTGGATTCGTGATGAAATAGATGGATAGTAAACCAAGTCCGCCAATGATCAGGCAGATCATGTGGGTAATCTTACGGTTAGTCCTATACGCAATTAATGGAATCAGGAATGCAAAAACAGCAGCCACACCATTTCTAACAGAAGAACATACATTCAACCAGTCGGCACCATCGTTGTATTCCTGCTGCACCCTTCTCAATTCCACTTTATCGGATTCAGATACCTGTGTATTCAGACTATCGGAAAAATAATTTGCCAGGTTAACGGAGATGGTTACCGGATTTTTTTCTGCACGATATTTTCTGATTTCTTCGATATCGCTTTTCAAAGACTCCAGGCTTTTTTTCTTTTTGAGGTCTTTTACATTTTCTTCTTTGAGAATATCATCACCTACAGCAGTTGCCATTTTGGAAACCAGCGCCTGATCAACCTTCATATTGTATTTATTGGCAGTTACTGCATTGGTAGCATAAATCCACATGGCAAACAAGGCAAACCAGGTGAAGAATTGTACAACAGCCAGCTGGCGCATTGTTCCGGGCATTCGGAAGATTCCACCAAAAGTTTCTTTTACAGCATCTTTAAAAGTGGTATCCTTTTTTTCCTGTTTGAATCGTTCGAGATTTTCGGGCGGAAATTCTTTAGTAGTGAAAACAGTATATAGCACTGCGGTTAAGAAAGCAATACCGCCAAGGTAGAATGACCATTTTACTGAATCCGGAATAGTACCAGCAGGAGCGGTATTACTCATCTTGAACCAATTGGTAAAAACCCAGGGCAGCAAGGCCGCAATTACAGAGCCAATACCGATAAAGAAACTCTGCATAGCAAAGCCGGAAGTTCTTTGAGCTGGCGGTAATTTATCACCTACAAAAGCCCTGAATGGTTCCATGGAAATATTGATCGATGCATCCAGGATCCACAACATACCTCCGGCAATCCAGAGCGCCGATGAGTTGGGCATGATGAAAAGGGCTATGGTAGCGAGAATGGCACCAATGAAAAAGAATGGGCGCCTTCTTCCCCAGTATGGATGCCAGGTGCGGTCACTCAGGTAACCGATGATCGGTTGTACGAGCAACCCGGTTAATGGCGCTGCTATCCAGAGAATGGGAATTTCATCTTTGTTCGCTCCCAGGGTTTCAAATATCCTGCTCACGTTTGAATTCTGCAGCTCAAAGCCAAATTGAATACCGAAGAAACCAAAACTCATGTTCCAAAGTTCCCAGAAGGAAAGTTTCTTTTGCGGTGAAACCGGTTGTGATGACATAGCAATCTTTTATTTAAGTTAGTCTGGCAGTGTGTATTTTTTACACTTTAATAAAAGTACAATATTTAGCGGGTTGACAAAATTTTTGCTTCAAGTGTGGAAACATTGTGGTTATGATGGTTGCCCTGGTCAATTGTTTAAAGCGGTTAATTTGTTTAACTTTTCTTTCTCAGCATACTAGAGAGATGAAACATTGCTGAAGAAGATGCTGTTCAGCGATTCACTTATATACATAGATTTGCGTTTATGCATTTCATTTAGGTTTTGAATCTTTGATATAATATATATAACATGCGTTGTGATTCTATATACAGGAAAGGGTTGATGATTTTATTCATACTGGCATCATTGCATACGGTTGGTCAGCAGCCAGTAACGCCCGATAAACTATACGGACAATTGTTTACCGATGTTCAGCTTTCGGGTATTTTCCCCGATGCCAAAACATTTGCCGATTGTATTCCGAAACATGATCCAAAAGAGATTGTAGCCGATTATATGAAAGTGAAGAACAATCCGGCTATTCGGTTTTCATTACAAATGTTTGTGGAAGAAAATTTTGATATGCCGCCTGCACCTGCTGTATTGAATTATGTGATGCAGGAAAAAGTCCTGAGCAATCATGTGCGCAATCTATGGTCGGTACTGGAGAAGCCTGCAGATACCATTGCCAAAGGATCTTCGCTGATTGCTTTACCACATGCTTATGTAGTTTCCGGCGGAAGATTCAGAGAAATGAATTACCGGGATGCCTATTTCATCATGCTGGGTTTGAAAGAAAGTGGCCGGGCTGATCTTATGGATTCCATTGTACGCAATTGTGCCTGGCTGATAAAAAAATATGGCTACATTCCCGAAGGTAACCGTAGTTACTATCTGGGCCGAAGTCAGCCGCCTTTTTTTGCTTTCATGGTTCAATTGCTGGCTGAAGTTAAAGGAGAGCAGGTATTGAAAACCTATCTGTCTGCTTTGAAGAAAGAATATGATTTCTGGATGGATAAAACCGGCATTACAAAACATCGTGTAACCATGCCCGATGGTTCAGTACTCAACAGGTATTACGACCGGTTTGCAAACACCAGGCCCGAAGCATACTCAAATGATAAATCGCTTACCGAAAAGTTAAGTGCTGCTCAATCGGAAACGATGAACCGCCATATCCGTGCGGCTGCAGAAGCAGGCTGGAGTATGAGCAACCGATGGATGGCTGATCCTGCTGATATGAATTCAATACAAACAATCAGTATCGTACCGATCGATCTGAATTGCCTTTTATATGAACTGGAAATGCTGATTGCCAGAGCGGAAAAAAAATATGGTTCAATGGCGGTTTCCACACGTTTCAGTTTGCTTGCTGCCAAAAGAAAAAAAGCCATTATTAAATACTGCTGGAACAAACAGCTGGGATTTTTCTGTGATTATAATATCAGCAAGAAGAAAATACAACCCAATATAACGGCTGCTGGCATATTTCCATTGTTTACCCGGATTTGTACCCAGGATCAGGCAGATACACTTTCTGCAACAGCAATGGCAAAACTGGTGAAACCGGGCGGTTTAGTGAATACCGAAATCACCGGCATGCAACAAAGTGATGCACCCAACGGTTGGGCGTACCTGCAATGGATAACGGTCATCGGTGCACGAAATTATGGTTTGCCCGACCTGGCAGTAGCAGTAGGAAAGAGCTGGATTGAACTGAATGAAAAATGGTATGAAACCAGCGGCAAATTATTCGATCGGTACAATGTAATGAATATTGAAAAGGAACCTGTGACAGGAGAGTATCCTGCCCAGGAAGGATTCGGACCAACCAATGGCGTTTACCTGGCACTCAAAGCCATGTTCAACAGGTAATAATCTGATAATGAATTTGCTGTGTTTTAGAATCCTGCTTTTAACCGAAACCAGCTACGTTACTGTCTATTTATGTTTACTTCAAAACCTTTACCCGACTGCATCCTGACTGTTTAGGTTTTTTCAACATTTGAGCGATTCTTTTTCCACTGATTTCATTATTTTCGTAATAATGTGTTTATTTTACACAATAAATCGCTTGTCATGAAAAGAATACTACTCGTGTTTTTTGCCTTTCTGTTTTGTTCAACGGGGATTGCCCAGCTCCTAACCTGGACGCCCTCTTTTCCAACAGAAACATCTTCGCCCATTGTTATTACCGTAGATGCAACCAAGGGAAACCTCGGATTGAACAACTATGCTACAACATCTGATGTGTATATTCACACTGGCGTAATTACCAGCTCCAGTACCAATACCAGCGACTGGCGCTATGTGAAATTCAATCAGAATTTTACTTCTCCCAATGCTTCGCTCCAGGCGACTTACATCGGTGGTAATAAGTGGCAGTTCACCATTACCGGTGGCCTCAGGGCATATTATGGAGTGCCTGTTGGAGAAACCATTTAGAAGATTGCGCTTCTTTTCAGGAGTGGTAATGGTAGTCTGGTACAACGCAATGCCGATGGCAGCGATATGTACATTCCGGTTTACGGAACCAGTTTGGCTACCAGGCTTTCCGTTCCTCCCAAACAACCAACATTTATTCCTAAAGCTGAACCGATTGTGAGGGTAATAGGCAATAACGTTGCCATTACAGGGTTATCGAATATCGCGGCCAACCTGAAACTTTATTTCAACGGCAATCAGATCCAGGCGGCCAATGGTGTAACTACTATTTCAGCAACGCCGGGTCCAGCCATCACTACAGCTGGTACACAAACCATCATGCTGGAAGCTTCAGATGGGGTTACCACAAAATATGACACCATCAAGTTTTTTGTTGCGGGAACCGTTAATACGGCAGCACTTCCGGCGGGTGTCCGGGATGGAATCAACTATGAAGCAAATACAACGGCTGCAACATTTGTGTTGTATGCGCCGAATAAAAACCGGGTAAGTATCATCGGCGATCTTCCCGGCAGTAACTGGGATGAGACCATCACTTATCAGATGAATAAAACACCGGATGGTAATTACTGGTGGTTAAGGGTAACGGGATTAACGCCTGGTACAGAATATTCTTTCCAGTACCTCATTGATGGAACCTTGAGGGTATCGGATCCTTATGTTGAAAAAGTGCAGGATCCATGGAATGATCAGTTCATTTCACCGGATACTTATCCTGGGCTGAAGCCTTATCCAACCGGTTTCACAACAGGTATTGTTGGTATTCTGCAAACAGCTGCTCCATCGTATAACTGGCAAACAGTGGGTTATACAAGACCCGATAAAAAGAAACTCGTTATCTATGAGTTGTTGCTGAGAGATTTTGTTGGAAAGCACGACTGGAAAACCATGCGTGATACCATCAACTATCTTAAGAATCTTGGTGTGAATGCGATTCAGTTTATGCCCATCAACGAATTCGAAGGAAATAACAGTTGGGGATACAATCCTGATTTTTATTTTGCACCGGATAAATATTATGGTCCGAAAAACGACCTCAAACAATTCATCGACCTCTGCCATTCAAAAGGAATTGCAGTGATCATGGACATTGCACTTAATCATTCATTCGGACTTTCACCGATGGTGCAGATGTACTTTGATGCCGCCAATAACCGTCCAGCGGCCAACAACCCATGGTTTAATCCGGCTGCCAAACATGCATTCAACGTGGGGTACGACATGAATCATGAAAGTCTTGCTACACGATATTTTGTAAGCAGGGTAGTAGAACATTGGCTCGTGAATTATAAGATTGACGGATTCAGGTTCGATCTTTCCAAAGGGTTTACACAAAATGCAACCTGTGATGCCAATGGCAATAACTGTAATGTTGGCGGATGGAGCAGTTACGATCTGAGTCGTATCAATATCTGGAAAAGATATTACGATACCATGCAGTTGAAAGCTGCAGGCAGTTATGCGATCCTTGAACACTTTGCAGCGAACAATGAAGAAGTGGAATTATCAAATTATGGTTTCCTGCTCTGGGGAAATATGAACAACAATTATTCACAGGCTTCAATGGGTTACAATACCGATTGGGATTTCTCTTATGGCATTCATACCAACCGTGGCTGGTCTAATCCACACCTGATCTCTTATATGGAAAGCCATGATGAAGAAAGAGTGAATTACAAAAACATTTCGTTCGGCAATGCTTTTGGCGGATACAATGTAAAAGATACCAACACAGCGCCCAAGCGAATGGAACTGGCGCATGCATTCCTGCTCACCATTCCAGGTCCGAAAATGATCTGGCAGTTTGGTGAACTGGCCTATGATTCTTCTATCAATTTCTGTCAGAATGGTACCATTAATGCCAACTGCCGTACAGATCCCAAGCCGATCCGTTGGGGATATTACAATGATGTTGAAAGACGAAACCTGTACAATGTAATTGGGAATATTAACAGGCTCAGGCAAAATCCTATCTATAGCAATATGTTTGCTTCAAACAATATTACTTATAACCTTGGTGGTGCATTCAAATGGATCAGGGTTACCGAAGGTGGAGCAAGCATGGTAGTGATTGGTAATTTCGATGTGGCTTCTCAAACAGGATCGGTCACCTTCCCGAGTGCGGGCACCTGGTACAATTACCTTAACCCGGGAACGTTCCTGGCCACGGGTGGTGCACAATCCTTTACATTGCAACCAGGCGAATACAGGATTTACATCAATCAGTTTGTGGTACTACCGGTTAGCGTTACCAGCTTTACTGGTAAGAACAGCGGATTGGTAAATCAGTTGAAATGGAATGTTTCCGGAGAACAGAACCTGAGTCATTATGAACTGGAAAGAAGTTTAGACGGAAGAACATTTGCTTCAGTAGCAACAATAACGGCAACGGGTAGGAGCAGTTACGCTTATGCTGACAATATCAGCACTATTCCATCACCTGTATTCTTTTACCGTTTGAGGATGGTGGATGCAGATGGCAGCTACCGTTACAGTTCTGTAGTTAAAATGAACATTGTATCAAGAGCCGGTTTTATTGAAGTTGCGCCCAATCCTTTCGGAGCAAAACTTACTGTTCGCATTGAATCAGAAATCCAGGATCAGGCAACCATTGTGGTGAGTGATCTGGGAGGAAGACAACTGGTGAGAATGCAGAAACAATTACAAAGCGGCAACAATGCTTTCGATATTACTGAAGCTGGAAAATTTGCCAACGGTGTTTACATGGTTACGATTACAACAAAAGAAAGTACGCAAACCATTAAAGTCACAAAAGGAAATTAAAATAGCAGAATGAAAAAGTTGTTGAAAGCAATTCATCGTTCTTCCGGAAATTTCAAGCTGGAGCAGCATGTTTCAGCAGTTACATACTATTGATTAAAGTAAAATGCACACTCAACAGGTGTGCATTTTGCTTTGATCATAAAAATAAATACCATTATCCTCCTTAAAGCCGATTTGTCATTTACTAAAACATTGCTTGTCATCGTGAAAAATAACAGTACTTCCAAAAACGTAAAAACGCTGAAGATCATTCAGTCGGAAGTTCAAAGCATCAATAAAATTGCTTTGTCGGTCGATTGTGTCATTTTCGGTTTTGATGAGAATAAACTCAAGGTATTGCTCATTCGTTCTGATCTTAAAAAATTCCAGAGCCGTTGGTCATTACTCGGCGATCTCGTTAGATCCTGAGGAAGACCTGGATGCGGCTGCATACCGTATTTTAAAACAAAGAACGGGGCTCGATGATGTTTACCTTGAACAGGTACATAGTTTCGGAAAGATCAGTCGACATCCGGGTGGAAGGGTGGTTACCGTTGCCTATTATTCCCTGGTAAACATCCAGAACCATAAGCTTGAAATACTCGAAAATGAGTTGCACTGGCATGATGTGGCAGCGGTGAAAGACCTGGCCTTCGATCACCAGGAAATATTTGATACCTGTTACAGCCGTCTTCAGAAAAGGGTTCAGGAACATCCGTTGGGCTTTAGTTTGTTGCCTAATAAGTTCTCGCTCAGAGAGTTGCAAAATCTTTACGAAGCAATCCTGGGGATCAAACTCGACCGGAGGAACTTCCGTAAAAAGTTCTTTGCCATGGATTTTCTGGTTGATCTGGAGGAGATCGAAACCAATGTGCCACACCGGCCCGGAAAGCTTTACCAGTTTAATTATGATAAATACGAGCAGAAGAAGAAAAAGTGGTCTGGCATTGACTTTTAATAAACCTGTTCCATAGGATGTTTAACCATGATTAAATTTTTTAAAATTAATCATTAACAAAAAATTATTATTAAAGGAAATTCTGTTACTTTGTGTAAAACTTACACACTTCTTTTTTTTATTACAAAAAGATAACTACGATTTATGAGAAGATCTATTACCAAAATTCAAAGATTGGTGTTGTTTTCATTGCTATTGACGCTGGCTTCAGCGTTTGCAATGGCACAGGACCAGGTCACAGGAAATGTGACAGACTCAAAAAGTGGTGTTGCCCTTTCCGGGGTAACCGTTTCCGTTAAGGGAGCATCCACTGCTACACAAACCGGCGGCGACGGCTCTTTCCGCATTACCGTTCCTGGTAAAAAAGGAACACTGGTGATTTCTTATGTAGGTTATGCTACACAGGAAGTAGACCTCAATGGAAACAATGCAGGAAGCGTTTCGCTCGTACAAAACAACCAGCAGTTGAATGAAGTGGTGGTTGTTGGTTATGGTTCTGCCCGTAAGAAAGATCTTACTGGTGCGATCACTGTAGTAAATGCAAAAGATTTTCAGAAAGGACAGATCAGCACTCCCGAGCAATTGATTGCCGGTAAAGTGGCGGGTGTGTCAATTACTTCAAATGGTGGTGCACCGGGTTCTGGTAGTGTTATCAGGATCAGGGGTGGAGCTTCATTGAATGCGAGCAATGATCCATTGATCGTAGTGGATGGTGTTCCATTAGACAATGGTTCTATCACCGGTTCACCGAATCCACTGTCGTTGATCAACCCGAATGATATTGAGTCTTTCAATATCCTGAAGGATGCATCTGCTACTGCTATTTATGGTTCAAGGGCTTCTAATGGTGTAATCATCATTACCACCAAAAGAGGACAAACCGGTAAAACCAAAGTGAATTTCAATACACAGTTTTCTGTTGCAAAGATTGCGAATACAGTGGATGTTCTTTCTGCTTCTGAATTCAGCAGCTATGTAAAGAAAGAAGGTACTGCCAGGCCAGGTTGCTTTGCTCGGTACAGCAAACACCGATTGGCAGAATGAAATTTATCAGACAGCCCTTACATTCGATAACAACATCAGCGTAAGTGGAGCCATCAAAAATAAAACGCCTTATCGTTTCTCAGTAGGTTACCTCAACCAGGAAGGAATTCTTAAAACAGGTAAACTACAAAGAGCTACTGTAGGTTTTAATATCAGTCCGAAATTCCTCAACAATAACCTTAAAGTAGACCTGAACATCAAAGCCAGTCAAACTGCTGTTCGTTTTGCGAATACCGGTGCAATTGGTGCAGCTGCTACTTTCGATCCTACACAACCTGTTTTTTCTAACAGCAAAAGGTACAATGGTTATTTCGAATGGCTGGATCCAACTACCAATAACAGGCTTAAGGGCGCTTGTCTCCAAAAAATCCGGTTGGTTTATTGAATCAGCAGGATGATCAGACAGATACCCGCAGAAGCATTGGTAATGCGGTTCTTGAATACAAGTTCCCTTTCTTCCCTGCACTGCGTGCTAACCTGAACCTGGGTTATGATATTGCAAAATCTGATGGCAACAATTATATCAACGATAGCGCAGCATCAACCTACAAGCGTTTCATCGATGCAGGTGGTATTCCACATGGTGGTTTAAAATCTAATTTCAGCCAGGAAAGAAAAAATACCCTGATGGAATTCTACCTTGGTTATAACAGGGATTTCACGGCTATCAAAAGTAAAATTGATGTGATTGCAGGTTATTCCTACAATGACTTCCTTACTACCAATTATAATTTCTCCGACAGAACATCTGATGGCAGAGAAATCCCTGGTTCAGAACCACCATTTCCCTTTGATAAACCTCGTTATACAATGATCTCGGTTTATGGTAAACTCAATTATAACCTGATGAACAAATACCTGTTGACAGCAACTGTTCGTCGTGATGGTTCTTCAAGGTTTAATGAAAACAACAGGTGGGGTACCTTCCCGGCTTTTGCTCTTGCCTGGAGAATCAAAGAAGAAAGCTTCCTTAAAAACAGCAGGACGGTTTCTGATCTTAAACTTCGTTTAGGCTATGGCGTTACTGGTCAGCAGGATGGAATCGGTTTGTATGATTACATCACTTATTATACTCTCAGTAACAATGCTGCACAATACCAGCTGGGAAATAACTACTACAGTCTTTATCGTCCGAACGGTTATTATGCCAACAGGCAATGGGAACAAACAGAGACTTATAACGTAGGTCTGGATTATGCTTTGTTCGATAACCGCGTTACCGGTAGTATTGAAGGTTACCTGAAAAAAACAACCCAACTGCTGAATGAAATTGATCAGCCAGCAGGTACCAACTTCTCTAATAAAATTGTTGCGAATGTTGGTATCTATGGAAAACAGGGGTGTTGAATTCAATATCAGTGCAGATGTAGTGAAAACCAAAGACCTGACCTGGAATGTTGGTTTCAATGCTACTTACAACAAAAACGAAATCACCAAACTAACCATATTCAAACAATCCTGATTTCAAAGGAAATACTTACGGAGGCATTTCCGGTGGTACTGGTACAACCCTGTTCATCAATACAGTAGGGTTACCCCGCGGATCATTCTATGTTTACCAGCAGGTATATGATGCCAATGGAAAACCAATTGATGGATTGTTTGAAGACAGAAACAGGGATGGTCTGGTAAATACCGATGATCTTTATCAATATAAAAATGTTGATCCCGAAGCGTTTTTTGGTTTTACTACAAGTGTTACTTACAAGCGTTGGAATGCCGGTTGTGTAATGAGGGCAAATGTTGGAAATTACGTGTACAATAACGTGAATTCTACAATTGGCACCCGTAATGCGATATTTGGCACCGGATATCTGAACAATGCATATGCTGATCTGTTGAATACTGGTTTTACTGGTACAAAATCAGGAGCGATCTTATCTGATTATTACATTCAGAATGCGTCATTCCTGAAAATGGATAACATCAACCTTGGTTACGACATGGGAAAAATTTTCAAAGGAAAAGCAACCCTGAGGATCAATGCTAACGTTCAGAATGTATTTGTAATTACGAAGTACAAAGGATTGGATCCTGAAATTTCCGGCGGTGTAGATAATAACTTCTACCCAAGGCCAAGAACTTATACCATTGGTGCAAATCTTGACTTCTAATAAAAATCGTATCTAACACTAAAAATATAAAAATGAATAAAATATTTTATAAAGCAGCACTGGTGTTATTACTGGGTGGAAGTGTTACTTCCTGCACAAAGAACCTCGACAGGTTCCCTACCAATGATATCACTTCTGAAACTGTATACAAAACTTTTGAAGGCTATCAACAGGCTTTCGCTAAAGTGTATGGTTGTTTCGCACTTACCGGAAACAGTGGCCCTGCAGGAAACGGCGACGTTCAGGGTATTGATGAAGGTACATCCGATTTCCTCCGCCTTTACTGGTGGGTACAGGAAATCACTACTGATGAAGCGGTAGTACAGGTTGGCTGGAACGATCCAGGCATCCACTTCTTCCATCCAATGAACTGGACTACTGATAATGTAATTCTTAAAGGAGTTTATTATCGTTCATTCTACCAGATCAGTCTGGCCAACGAATTCATGCGCCAGTCGACAGATGCTAAATTGTCTGAACGCGGTTTTACTGGCGAACAAGCCAATACGATCAGAAAATATTCACTTGAAGCCCGTTTCTTAAGAGCATACCAGTATTCAGTCTTAATGGATCTTTTCGGAAACGTTCCATTTGTTACTGAAAATGATTTGCCTGGTTCATCTTTGCCAAGGCAGATACAGCGAGCAGATCTGTTCGACTATGTTGAATCTGAATTGCTCGATCTGGAAAACAAACTGGTTCCGGCCCGTACCAATGAGTATGGCCGTGCAGATCAGACTGCTGCCCGTGCTTTGCTCGCAAGGATTTACCTGAATGCCAATGTTTATACAGGCGAAGCAAGGTATCGCGATGCTGCTACTTATGCTCAGAAAGTATTGTCCGATGGATATACATTGATTCCTGATTACAGGCAATTGATGTTGGCTGATAACCATACCAATACCAATGAGTTTATTCTTACCATTAACTATGATGGGATCCGCACAAAAGGATATGGTGGTACAACTTTCCTTACACACGCAACTGTTGGTGGAAGCATGACAGCTTCTAACTATGGTATCGGCGGTGGATGGGGTGGTATCCGCACAACCAGCAGTATTCCTGGTTTGTTTGCTGATATCTCCGGTGGTACCGATCAGCGTGCACAATTCTACACCAACGGACAAACACTTGATCTGAGTGGAGAACCAGCACCTGCTTTCACAGAAGGTTATGCTATTACTAAATACAGGAACCTTACCAAAACCGGTGCACAGGGATCAAGCCCGGATTTCTCTGATATCGATTTCCCGATCTTCAGAACTGCAGAACAATACCTGATTTATGCTGAAGCTGTATTGAGAGATCCTTCAGCTGGTGACAGGGCAACTGCTTTGAATTACATCAATACACTACGCACCAGGGCTTATGGCGGAAGTACTTCAGGAAACATTACTGATTCAGACCTTACTCTTGATTTCATCATCGACGAACGCGGAAGAGAATTGTGCTGGGAAGGTTTCAGGAGAACTGACCTGATCCGTTTCGACAGGTTTACAGAAGATACTTATCTCTGGCCTTGGAAAGGTGGTGTTTCATCTGGTACAGGTGTTCCTTCATTCAGGAAATTGTTCCCGATTCCTATCGCCGACATTAACTCTAATACCAACCTGGTTCAAAATCCTGGTTATTAATCATATTTAACATTCATTGCAATGAAAAGAATAATCAATCAAATATTACTGTTGTCTTTCCTGGCAGTGGCATTCGCATCCTGCAAGAAAGATGAGAATCAGATCAAATTTGAAGGCGGTACAGAACCTGTATTAACTGCCAACCGGACGACAACCATTCCATTGTCCTTTTTAAACCAGGATAATGAAGCCATCAAATTGACCTGGACCAATCCTGAGTATAAATTCACAACAGGAATCAGCTCACAGGATGTTTCTTACCTGATCGAAATCGATACGGTAGGAGCCAACTTTACCAATCCTCAAAAACAAACAGTTGCAGTTAGCAAAGACTTGTCTCTGAGCATTACTGTTAAGCAAATGAACGACTACCTGCTGAATCAATTACAGCTGGATAGTCTTTCAGATCATCAGCTCGAAATCAGGGTTAGGGCTTCATTGTTCAACAATACAGTTCCTCTGTATTCAAACAGCCTGATCTTCACAGCAAGGCCATATGCGATTCCACCAAAAGTGAATCCGCCTACAACCAATAAACTGTTTATCACAGGTAGTGCAACTCCAGCCAGCTGGCAATGCGGTTGCGGTGAACCTGAATTATTGTCTCAGCAGTTTACCCGTGTAACAAATACCTTGTATGAGCTTACAATTGCCTTAAATGGTAATGCTTCTTACCTGTTGTTACCACGTTATGGTACATGGTCTGCATTCCCTCCTGATCCTGAAAAATATGGTTTCACTGGTGACAACAACTGAAAACAATCCAATGGGAGACGATTTCAAAGCTTTTGGTGGCGACTTTAAAGCACCGGCAGAAAGTGGTACTTACAAGATCACCGTAGATTTCCAGAGAGGTAAAACATCACTGGTTAAATTGTAATACAAACTGATTCAATAACAACACTAAATAAAGTTTATGAAAATATTTTTTAAAACCCTGATGGCTGTAGCAGGAATGATGCTGTTCTTCTCGGCCTGTAACAAGGTGGATGATTTACCTGTTTATGATAACGGTAAATCACCTGTTTTGTCGGCATCTACACTTACTGTTGCTGCAACTGCTGCAGATGCAGACAATGATGTAATTACTTTCAGCTGGACAAACCCTGTTTATGCAACAGATTCTGCCAGCTATAAATATGTACTGCAACTGGATTCAGCAGGTCGTGGATTCGGAGACGCAGCTACTGTTGTTACAATCGGAGCATTAGAGAGAAGCCTGAAAGGTCAAGAATTGAATAAGATACTTTTGGATTTCGGATTTGCATTTAACGTAGCCTACAGTGTAGACGTTCGTTTGATTTCTTCTTATGGAAATAATAATGAGCGTTTATTCTCTAACGTTATTACAATCAATGCAACACCATATAAAATTCCTCCTAAAGTTCAGTTACCAGGTACAAGCAGGTTATTTATCACCGGCGGTGCTACCGATTTTAACTGGACAAACCCTGCTCCAATGCCTGCAATCAGGGAATTGACCAGGTTAGACGAAACAACCTGGGGTGGTATTTTCCACCTGAGTGGAGGAAGTGCTTACCTTTTATTGCAGGAAGCCGGAAACTGGGATGATAAATACAGTGTTCAGGATAACAGCATTCCTGGTGCTGCAAACGAAGGACCTTTTGGTTTCAGGTTGCCACAGGATTTCCCAGGCAATGTTGCTCAAGGCGACAACTGGTACAGAATGATTTATGATTTCCAGATCGGAAGGTATACTGTTACAAAAGTTGATCATCCATTACGTCCGGAATTGTACATCACAGGTGATGGTACTCCATCAAGCTGGACCAACAGTCCTCCACCAAGCCAACGTATGACTATGTTGTCTAGTGGTGTATTTGAAATTACCATGTCTTTTGTTCCTGGTAAATATTTCAAATTCCTGGATACTAACGGTCAATGGCAACCGCAGTTCGGCGGCGATTCACCAACAGGTGGTGCCTTGGGTGCTAACTATGGCGGAGGAAATGATCCTTCTGCTATTCCAACTCCAGCCGAGGCCGGAGATTATAAAGTACAGGTAAACTTCATTACCAATACTTATACTGTAACAAGGATATAATATTCTTACTATAATATTTAAGAGCCCGCTTTTTTAAGGCGGGCTCTTTGTTTAGGGAATATTTTAGATTACCTTTTTTACTTGATCCTTGTCACCCGCATACAATCGATCATTGCCTGATTTATTTCTCCATTCATATTCTCATTGGCATTTTCGAAAGTCAAACTTATATTATGTGTGCCTTTCATCAGGTAAACGGCAACAGGATTTGAATAACCCCAGTTCGACCATTCATCATTACCACGCTGTGGAAATACAACAACACCTAACTCTTTATTTCCTTCTTTCAATGTTCTGATCGCACATTTATTTTCTGTATTTAAAGGTCCGTTTCCATTGGCATATCGGAAATCAATCGAGTACACAGCATCTTTTTCTACAGTGATTGGAATCGTAATGATCCTGTTTTGTTGTTTGCTGATAGAGATAAAACCATCACCTGAAAATCCTTTGCCATTTCCTCTGGCACGGGCATAAAATTTTTCTGCTTCATATACCTGGCTGCTTTCCTTTGCTGGAACTACTACAGGTTCACTGGCAAATGATTCGAATCCTTTCTGATCGATTGAAATGGCCTGGTAGATAGAGAAGTCATTGGGTTCTACAGGCAAGGGCTGGCTTGTATTGTGTTGTATGTCTTCGCCATTTCTGAGCAAACGATAACCCAGTCCTGGTTTTTCATCTGTAATGGTAATTCCTTTATTGCTGAGTTTTACTAACGGAGTTTCAGGGGAGAAAACATTTTTCAATTCGTTTACAAATCCACCCGGTGCTTTGTCATCCAGTCTTATCTGTATTGAATGATGTCCTGTGATATCTGCCGAGAAAAAAGGATCTGCGAGTACTTTGTCATCAAGTGTAATCGAAACAATTTTATTGCCATAACCTTCAACGGAAATATCCAGTATAGCATTCCTGTAATGAAAGTTATTCAATGTACGGGTACCTTTCAAAGCTTGCGGCACCATTGGATTGAAAACAATGCCGTCTGCTTTAAATTGAATACCGAAAAGAATTTTATGCACCAGGCTGATATTGCCTGAAAGACTCCAGAGCATATTGCTTGAATTGATCTGCGTGCCTTTGTAATCGCCATCGGAAGCAACATAGTTTTCTTTATTCGTCAGAAACAATGCAGCCGGGCGATAGATGGAAGCTATGCTCTGCATAACGGCCGTTTCATTGCCGGCTTTCGCAGCAGCCTGTGCCCAGAATGCCTGAACAAAAGGCCATACTGCATTATTGTGATAGGGAGGTATGGTTGGTATCTGCGGATAGATACAAGGAATGCCGAAATTAACTACCGGCGTTTTAGCAATTACTGATTTCTGCTGTGCTGGTTTTGCAATATCAAACAATACGCAAAGTGCTTCACCCAACGCTTCAGATCTTGGGGAAAGAATTTTGTGCGTATTGCCATACAAAAACTGACCATAGTAACCTTTGCCAGGCATCCACAGATGTTTGTTGATGCCTTCCCGGATACTGTCTGCAAAATCTTTGTATCGTTTTTCCTCTGCAGGTTTATTCAGCAATGCAGCCATTTCTGCCAATACCTTGTTGGCCTGGTAATGAACAGCATTGGTACCGAGGTTTTCTGATTCAAAAATATCTGCAGGTTGCATCCATGCAGGATAAGTTTGTTCACGCCAATCGAGGAAAGAAGATTCGCCTTTAACCATTCCCGTTACCTTGTCATACACATTGTGTGCATCATCTTCTATGGAATTTTTAATGATTTCATACGATTGCTTTAGCCAGTCTTTATCACCTGTTGCTTTGTACAATTCCCAGGCCGCTACTGCCCAGATCATCCGATCGCTGGAAACAGGGTAGGCGCCACCGGTACCTGTGTCCTGGATGATGCGACCATTTTTCACTTTTTTCATCAGACTGAACCTGGCCACCCTGGGCTGCAGGTAAGCCATGGAGAGAATGATGCTGTAGCTGATATCCCGTGTCCATACACCCGCCCATTCTTTTCCTGTTCTGAAAGTACTGTCGGGTTCAATGGCCCTGAGCATTTCTTCCAGCGATAAATTATAGATGGCATCTGAAACAGCGTAAGGCGATTGATAAGCTGGATAAGGCCTTGTATCGGCACTGAGTTGCCAGGAAGAAGACAGGTCATTTTCTTTTTTGGCCTCATTTAGAATGATGGTGGTTTCATAAACTTTGTCTCCATCTTCATCTTTCAGTTCCAATTGAGGTCTTCTGAATAAATTATCGAAATCCCACATCAGAGGCTCTGTAGCACCCGCCACAAACAAACCTTTGAAGTCTGCCTTATAAATTTTTGTACCGTTCCAGGTTTCAAAATATCCTTTTTGGGCGAAAGCATCCAGTACTTCCGACATATCAACCCTGATGCGCAGGTAGGTAGAAGGCAAAAGAAACTGGCCTGACTGGGCTTTGGTGGTGTCTATGAATTGTTTGCCGAACCTGATTACGGGTGTTTCTGTTTGGTTGCTGATACAGGTAATATGGTGATCGATACCTGGCTTCATTTCATTGTCGTCGCCATTGATGCTGAATTTGAAAACGATATCCGGACTGATGAATTGACTGGCCGGGCTCTGGTAATTAGATACAATCGCTGAATCAGATAAAATTTTTGCGGTGAATTTGCCTTGAACGATGCTATCGGCATATACAGCAAATGCACTGTTCTGCCACAAAGGTTTTTGTTGTGCCATGGCCTTTTCCTGCATGAATAAGAAGAGTGATAAACAGGAAACGAAGCTGATTTTTTTCATCTTGTAGTGGGTTAATAATACTATCTGAGTTTAATACTGATTTTTACTTTGTTATTCCGGTACATGACCGGAAGGATGCATCCATTAATGCTTTCATTGTAGAGATACGTTTCGCTTACAGGAACTCCATCAATAGTTGCAGCAACAGCTTTTCCGATGGTTGGTATAGCGAGTAAAAATTTCCTTTGTGCGGGCTTACCTTTAAAATTTCCGGAAGCAGCAGAAATGACAATTTCTAATTCATCGGTTGATTGCGTGCTTGAAAATTTTATCAGGCTATAAAGCCCTTTTTGAATGGCATCAGGCGTTTCGCCATCGTCTTCATATAGTTCATAACGGCCAGGCCTGGACGAAGGAATATGAATGATGGTGAGTGGCTTTGAAAAATATTCACTGGTATTGAGCATAGGTTCTGCCAAAGGAATAAAGCTTCCTTCCTTTGCCCATAGTGGAATATTGTTCATAGATGATAGTTGTATCTGTTATCCAACCTGGGCCGAGGGCTTTGTTTAAATTGTACAGGTTGGTCCAGTTGCCATCGGGGATATAATAGGTTTTTTGCCGCTGGCCTTTATCCGTTACCGGTACCACCATCACCTGGTCGCCCCACAGATACTGGTCGCCTGCATTGTACAGATTACTGTCGGCAGGATTCAGAAAAAACAAAGGCTTTACCAGCGGATTGCCATATTTTGTTTGCTGATAGGTGAGTGAGTAATTATAAGGTAACCAGCGATACCTGGTTTGAGCAGCCTGTTTGGCCAATGAACGGGTAGGTTCGGGCCAGAGAGATGCTTCACTGGGAATATCTTTCACGGTTGGTTCAAGATTTCCCAAAGCAGTACCATGCGGCCTGTAAATCGGTGTAAAGGCAGCAAACTGAAGCCAGCGTACATATAATTCCTCATCTCCATCACCACCCGCAAATCCACCTGCATCGCTGTGAATATAAGGTACACCACTGACACTCATCCCGAGCATCAGGGGCAATTGCGATTTAAGTCCATTCCAGCTTCTGCTTACATCGCCCGACCATGGGAAGCCACTATAACGTGGGCTTCCGGCATAACCACTGCGGTTAAGGTGAAACAATCTTTTTGCGGGATAAGATTTCCGGTAATTTTCAAAGAGCATCCTGCTCCAGTAATGTCCGTAAATATTGTGCACTTCATCGGCTGCAAATTTCCTTTTAAATCCGAGGTCGGACAGGTTGTGAAAAATATCGGAAGGATGCTTTTCCGGTTCACCCAGATCTCCCCACCAACCGGCAACTCCCGCTTCAATCTGTTTTTTGTATTTGGAAAAAAACCAGTCCCTTGCATCTTTGCGGAAAATATCGAGTAAGCCACCTTTGCCAAAATAAAAATCTGTCAGCAGGTATGGGTGACCGTTACTATCTGTTGCATGATATTTTTCAGATTGTGAAAAGTTCTGCGAAGATTTCAAAACAAATGGTTCAGTAATTAATATTGTTTTAATGTTCTGTTTACTGAAATATGAAATCATTTTTACCGGATCAGGCCAGGCATTTTTATTTACCCAATCGAGATTGCCCATTGTACCTTTGATGCTATCGCCAAACCAGAATAAATCAAAGATCACCGCATCAAAAGGAACACTGTCACGTTTCATTTTCCCCATGATCTCCCTTGTTTGTGCTTCACTGGTATAACCAAACCTGCTCATCAGGTTACCCATGGCCCATCTCGGAGGTAATGGCTGAGTACCTACCAGGCGTTGATAGTTGCCAAGAATCTGGTTGAAGTTATTGCCGGGAATGAAATAAAAACTGAGTTCACCACTCAATACACTGTATGCCAGCTGCTCAGCATTGGTTTTGCCGATATCCAGGGATCCTTTAGAAGGGTTGTCGAAAAACAAAGCGTATAATTCATCCGACAAAACAAAGGGAACACTGAAGTTCAATGCATCGGCATCCAGGCTATAACCATACCATGGGTTGTTATTCAATGGAACTTTATAACCACGCCTGTTCATAGGGATGCTTCGTTCACCCGTTCCGAAAATTCTTTCCCTTGGATTCAGGTTGAAATTAAAACCCCGTTGAAAGCTATCGCAAAAAGCAGTATTCAACGTTGTTTTAGGCTTATTGTTTATTACATAAGTGATACCGGTTTCACTGAATTCAACAACTGATTGATTGTTCCAACTGATACTGACTTTATTTTTTAGCTGTTTAATGACAGGTACATTACCGGATGATTTCAAAATCACCGCATCAGATACCTGTTCATTTTTTGTACTGTTGGTTGCTCTAAAGCTTGTTTTGATGATATTTCCGGGAAATGAACTGAATTCCCATTTGCCCTTATCTGTTTCAATGATTGCAATCCCCCCTTTTCTGGAAACTGAAACCGGCTTTCCCGTTTGTGCAATAGCAGGTTGAATAGCAGCCAGTAAAAAGTTGAATCCGAAGAAAAATATAACTGAAATTCTCATTCCTTAAAGGTATTTTAAAAATGAAGAAAAAAGCCCGGAAGAAGCCGATAGTTCTGGTACTAAACGGAACAATTTTATATCTTTGCGACCGATAAAATAAAGGTAGTTATCGCTGTTTATATATAAATATCTTTCGATATAATAATATTTACCGCGTTTTACCGTTTATAGTTATCGGGTTATTAAAAATTACCTCTTATCAACCATGAAGCGCTGGATTTTTTCCTTCATTTTACTGTGTTCTTCCCATTTTGTGATGGCCCAGCGTGAGTTTACCGGCATTGCCAAATATATTATGACTGTTGAAGGCGATAGTGCGAAAAGGGTAGATTCGATGGCAGTGGTTTTTGGCAAGTCTAAAATCAAAATCATTTTTTACCTGCCCAATACAGGCAACTGGGGAATTCCTTCCGAAAAAGTTTTTATCGATGACCTGCTGACCGATTCTACGTTTGATATAGAACCGGATAGTGGTACTTATACTGTTTATCCGATTAAGAAAGCAGATCAGTACGAGTTCAGCAATACCAGTCGGTATGATGCAGTGAAAAGATATATCTGTTTTGTTTACAAAGCCAATCCACAGAAACTCGACAGAGAAAAAATCATCAGCGCCGAATGTCTCGGCAGTATAGATTTCTATAATAATGGCATTAAAAATTATTCATTCCTCGGGGTACAACCTTTGATTGTAGACAACCGTGTGGTAATGGATTACACGGTTGTGCAGAAAGATGGACTAAAGCCAAGGTTTTATTTATACGATATTCAGAAAATAGAAGATGTAGAGGCCCACTTCAGCCTTGATGGCCTGATCAGACGCTGATCCTGTTAATTTTTCCTCTTTGTAATTATTGGGTCTCCTTATTTCCCTTAATTGGCTCCATTTTCATTTGTATCAGTCGGTGATTTGAAATAACTTCCCGGAAAATTATCTCCATGAAGATTTTGTATCTGCTGCTCATCGGCGTTTTTATGAGCACCGTTTCCTGTCAGTCTCAGCAATCGGGTTCTTTATTACCCGTTGAAACTTTCAGTGAAAAATTAAAAGCTGAACCTGCTGCTGTTTTACTCGATGTTCGCACTCCCGGAGAATTCAGTGAAGGTTATATCAGCAATGCGACGAACATTGATTTCAACAGCGAATCTTTTAAAGATAAGATTGCAACGCTGGATAAGTCTAAAACATATTTTGTTTATTGCCTGGGTGGTGGCAGAAGCGCTTCCGCAGCTGAATATATGCGTAGCAATGGATTCGGTAAAGTGTATGACCTGAAAGGTGGCATCATGGCCTGGAAAAGAAACAAACTCCCTCTGGCAAACGCTGCTGAAGGAGCCGCTGATAAATTTACAATGGAACAGTTTCAGCAACTGGCATCTTCCGATAGTATTGTACTGATTGATTTTTATGCCCCCTGGTGTGCACCCTGTAAGCAAATGGAACCTATGCTTACTGAACTAACAGCAACGTATAAAGGAAAAGTAAAAATTGTTCGTTTTAATATTGATGAAAACAAAAAACTTGCGGGTGCTTTGCAAGTGGAGGAAATTCCTGTTTTTAAAATGTACCGAAATGGCAAAGAAACCTGGATGCACAAAGGGATTATTTCCAGGGAAGATTTAGTTGCCATGCTTGATAAGCTTTAAAATATTCATTACTAATGGAAGAAATGACACTTGGAATCGGAACCAGGCTGCAACATACCCAACACGGGCCTGGAGTAATTGTTGGCATCCGGTATGCCACTTATCTTATATCGTTCATCAATCACGGAATAAAAGAAATTGATAAGAACGATTCGATGCTGGAAGAAATCATCCCCGAAAATGTTTCGGAGGAAATTGAAACAGCTTCTGAAGTTGAAAAATCATTGTTGAAAATATTAAGATTATGGTCGGGCTTTTCGGAACCTGTGCCATTGGGAGATCGCTGGAAAGGCGGCATGATGCTCCTCCAGCCGGCAGATAAAACACAAAAGCCAAAAGAAGTACCTGTAGATATTTTCTTTCATAAAATCGTGATGCTGCGAGACCGTTTAAGGGTAATGGAACAACAGATCAATGCGCACAAAGTGTTGAGTGAAGAAGATAAAATTAACCTGCAGCAATATATTACCCGTATCTATGGTACTCTCACCACTTTTAATGTACTCTTTAAAAATAAAGAGCAGTGGTTTGTAGGGGAGAAGTCCGATTGATGCAGTAGTTAAAGTATCCAATTCAGTAACCAATAAATAAACAATCATGGCTGAAATGAAATTTGAAGAATCGGTAGAGAGTGGCAGGCATGCGGCATTCAAACGCATGGCGGGCGAATGGGAAGGAAGAATGCTTACCTGGTTTGAACCAACCAGGCCAGAAGATGATGCATCCATTAATGGAAACATTAAGTCATTGCTTGATGGCCGTTTTGTTATGCATGAATATCAGAGTAGTTTTAAAGGAAAGTCTTTTAGCGGCATGATGATTATTGGATATAGCATCGGAACCGATTCATTTCAATGTGCATGGGTTGACAGTTTTCACACCGGAACTTTACTGATGTTTTCTGAAAGCGCCGGATCTGATAAATTATTTTCTGCGCTTGGAAGTTATACCGCTCCTGGTGTTCCCGAACCCTGGGGATGGAGAACAGAGATCACTATGCCTGATGAAAATAACCTCATCATTACTGCTTATAATATTACTCCACAGGGAGAAGAAGCGATAGCCACAGAAATTAAGTATAACCGTAAACGTTAGTTCATGACTCAGCATAAATCACATCATTACAAATGTACTGTTGAGTGGACCGGAAATAAGGGAGAAGGAACAAAATCCTATACCGCTTACAGCAGGAACCACCTGATTGTTATTGATGGAAAGGAAACCCTGGAAGGCTCTTCTGATGCAGCTTTCAGAGGGGATTCAACATTGTATAACCCGGAGGATCTTTTGCTGGCATCTCTATCGGCCTGTCATATGTTGTGGTACCTGCACGTTTGTGCCGATGCAGGTATTATTGTAACAGCATATGAAGATCATGCTTCAGGAACGATGGAAGAAAGGCCTGATGGGGGTCGTTTCACTGAAGTAGTATTGCATCCCAAAGTAACGATAACAGATGCAACAAGGCTCACGGAAGCCAATGATCTGCATGCAAAAGCACATAAAAACTGTTTTATTGCCAATTCATGTAATTTCCCGGTTCGACATGAGCCTTCCTGCATGGCTGCTGAGTAGTTTTTTTCAGCAATGACTTTCGAAGAGGACGAAGTGTTTCAAGTCATGGCTCGTAGCACATAAGCAGGTTTATAATAATCAAAGTTTATAATTATCAAACGCAACGTCGCATATAGGAGACGTTTGGGTGAAGAAGGACGATGTCAAATGTTTCGTGTGAAACGTACCATTGAGGAGGATGAGAATCTTTTGGACATAATTATTATGAATAAAAAGTATTATAAACTTTCGCATAGTTCTGACCCTAAAATAATAGGAGTTTCAAATGGTGTTTGCCAGGGTAATATTAAATGGAAATATTTTCATGCTCCGAAATCAGAAGAGCTTATATCACAATATTTTTCATTGTCGAAATTTTTAAAACATGAAAAAAAAATTGAACCGATCAATTTTAAAATTGAGTACGTAGAAGCATATAAAACTGTAAAATTGACTGATTTGTTTCTCTTTTCACCTGCATTGTATGGTGTTTCTTATTTTGTTTCATCAAAAGTTAAAGAGATATTCGAGTCATTTAAATTACCAATTTCAACTTTTATTCCCGCAGTTATTTACCATAATGGAAATAAATATCATTATTGGGCATTTTACATAGTGGAACAAACAAAATATGATACAGTTGATTTTCAGCACTCTAAATTTTTTAAAGGATTACCTCAGAGTATTTTCCCTAAAAGTTACATTCATTTCAAGAATTTTGAAGAGTATCATTCATATAAAGAGGATTTAGTAGCTAGAGAAATGATTAAAGTAAATAAGTACTTTAATCAAAATTTGGATTTGCATTCATGTATTTGGCACCCAGGTGGATATTTGATTTCTGAAGAATTAAAACTTGAATTAGAAAAAAGCAACTTAAAAGGATTATTAATTTCTGAGATAATTCATCCTAGACTTGAATTTTAGTATTATCTGGCGCCAATGTTCCGTCTTATAGCGGGTCACTGGTGATTGAAGAGACCTGCCAGACTGGGTCGTGTTTTTGATCCCGGGAAGTGGATTTGCTGTTAAATCTGGAAGAATAACCTCGTTTTTATTTGTTGAAATACACGCTTTTTTTCAATTGCTAATTATGATATTTGAGGTAGAAAGCATTTGCAAGTGAAATCAGTAATCGGATTTGATTATTTCATGTTGGAAATGCCAGAAGCCAATATGTAATAATTGTAAACTGAGAAAAATTTTTTTTCTGTATGAATGTTGTAGAAACTGAGTAGTGAGTTCATCAGGAAGTATATTAAGAATTTGAAAGAATAATTCAATTTATCTTATCGTCCCTGTTTGTTTAAGTTGATTTTTAATTTAAAATATCATTTACTATGAAATTATTTATTCGCACAGTTTTGATTGTGATATTTTTTTCGGTTAACCATAAAGGTTATAGTCAATGTAATGAATGTTCTGTTTTATTTGAACAGATTAAGCAGGATAAACTGTACATATCTTTTCTGGCCATTAATGAGTCTATAGTTAATTTATATGCTGAAAATGCCAAAAACGCCCCACGTTCTGAAAATGTGCGGGAACGGGATTCGATTTTCATGCGGGATAGTACTATTTCAATTCAGGAGAAATATGCTGCAATGAATTATAAAGGGCTAAAAGTAATTACGGATCTAAACCGACAGGCAATGGAAACCTTAGCAAAACTTGAAGAAATTTATCCATTATTAAAAGGACTGACTGATGAGCAGTTTGCAATTTTTATCAGGATGTCAACTGAATATTACCAATCATTAAAAAATCAATAACCTATGAAAGCTTCATTGCTTATACTATTAGCGATTTGTACTTCATCCTTTGGGTTTTCTATGACAAATTCAGGTGATTTTAAAAGTGAAAATGAAATAGCGCTGTGCCATAACAAACAATCAACATGCAGATTTTTGGAGATGCCTCCTGAATCCTGTGTACAAATTGCAATTGCGGGAATCAATCAGGCCTATGCCAATTATGACAATATGCTTAATGTTTGCGCAAATATTCATACTACCGGTCAAGGTTTTCTCGATTGTGCCAGATATGCCAGGAGGGTGAGAGAATTACAAATCGCTATGACATACCTACAGTTGGGAAATTGTGATGACTCAATACCTGGTACAACTGTATAAACTAAAAAAAAGATCTCCTCATACTATATAAATCTATTTTTCAGCAACGGCTCTAGAAGAAAACATTGTGTACCAGGTCATGGCTTCAGGTACAAGTGTCAAGTTTAGATTAAATAAACGCAACGTCCCGTGTTGGAGACGTTGCGGAGAAGTAGGTATCAAGTTTAGCTTAAACAAACGCAATGTCCCGAGCCGGAGATGTTGCGGAGAAGTAAGAAACCGGACATAGACTGGCAGAATTTGAAAATCACCAGTGGCCCGCCATCTGGCAGAACACTGGTGCCAGAGATTCATGCAATTTACCGGTACACCATGAGCCTTTCTGCATGGCTGCCGAATAATTATTTTCCTCCAAGCATTCCTTTCAGCGAATCAAGAATTCCACCGCCACTGCCACTGCTCTTTCCGCCACTGAAAGCAGCTGTAAGGTCGTTCAGGTCCACATCACCGTCACCATCTTTATCGAAACCGCCGCCTGATAATTTTGACAACATTCCGGGAATATTCAATCCACTGGTGCCATTATTACTCAGTCCGTTAAAAATATCCTGGATATTAAAACTATTGTCAGCTGGGTTGTTGGTTTTATTTACCAGCTTACCAAGAATCATCGGGATAAGGCTTCCCGCAATACTTCCAGCCTGGCTGCCACTAATGCCGAATTTTTCGGTAAGACTGTTCACGAAATTTCCGGAAATGTTCTGCATGGCCGGTTGCGACTGCATTTCATCTTCAGAACTGTTGAACAGGCCCAGTACTTCTTTTCCTCTTCCTTCAGCCAGCATAGATTGCAGTGTGCCTGTAATAGAGGAACTGGCTTCCTGCATCACCGCTTCATTGTGTTCGTTCGGTACGTCGGGATTATTAACGATGGTTTCAGTTGAGTTTTCTTTTATCAGGTTGAATAATTGTTCAAACATGGAATGCAGTTTTATTATGTAAAAAAATAGTTGATCAGAATTTCTTTTTAAATACCATTTTGCTGTCGTCTACCAGCAAAAAAATCAAACGATCCTCCTGGATGATGTACTGTGCAATCTGGTTGCTGAATAATTTGTTCACAATGGTATCGAATTTATATGAATTGCAGGTTGACTTATTGACTGAAATATTTCCAAAGATCACCCGGTTGCCGATAATCTCCGCCGGGCCATTGAAAGAACTACAGCCGTTGTTACCAGTAACCCGATTGGTTTCGAGGTTGAATTCTATCCAGGGTAATGTTTTGTCAAACATAGAAGCAACCTGTTTCTCAAGTCCGATTGAATCTACAATCCATTGATTGTTCAGTCGGTAATCGTATAGCATTCGTCCGCAACCAGAATAGCGTTTATTGTTTACAGTTACTTCAACTTTTTTCGACAATTCTTTTCCGTTTAATTTACAAGCCTGATCATAAACCATAATTTCCATTGGTCCGTAACCGGATGTTGTCCGGTAGCTTTTTGCAGCAATATCCATGACAGGAGTTGCTTTTACTGCAGTTGAAATCGTTTTTGTTCCATCATCAGCCTGAAAATTAAAATAGCCATCGAAATCCATTTCAAGGGTCCAGTTAACAGGGTCGGTGCCACTTGCAAATAGGTCGGAGCCTTTCTGCTGACTGTTTTTGAAAGCAGAATCTGTTGCTGCCAGTTTATCCTGTGCTTTTTTCACAGATTTGGCCGAACTTTCCCGGCTGGTTGAGCAGGATGTGAAGACGAATGATAATAGTAGAATGAAATTCAACAACCGCATAAAATAGATCAGAGTTTCAGACAATATACATCAATAATATGTTTCAAAAACAGGCGGTGAAATATTAGCACATGTTTATAATTTTGTACAATGCTGCACAAAAAATGATAATTTGTGTAAAAACCATTTGATATGAATTTTATCATTGAGTTACTGGTATTGGCGGCGGTACTTTTTCTTTTGTCGAACCTGATGAAAGATATAGAAGTAAAGAGTTACGGCACAGCCATCTGGGTTTGTCTGCTCATAGGCATTCTCAATGCAACGATTGGTTTCCTGATCCGCTTGCCATTGAATGTACTTACATTGTTTCTTTTAACTTTTGTAGTGCGGATCATTGTATCGGCATTCATGATCAAACTGACCAATAACCTGGTGAAGGGATTTGCTGTACGAAGCTGGACAGCCGCATTTCTGCTGGCAATAGCCATGGCCGTCACCGGATCAATTATGGATAAAACATTATAGAAAACGAAAAGAACAACATGAAAAAGACGCTCATCATTGGAATATTTTTTCTTATCAGCTTGCAGTTCACGACATGCGACTGTAAATACAGAACCGGGAACGCCCATGATTGTTCATGGAAAAACTTTTGCTACTTTCTTTCAGCAACATGCGGCAGAATATAAAGCGCTTTGCTACCAGGCATTTAATATTGCCCGCATCCGGCTCGATCAATATCAACCGGTTTCAAATTTGCCCAAAGCCATCATCACAGATATTGATGAAACCGTACTCGATAACAGTGCCTATGAAGCACATCAAACACTTCAGGGTAAAGATTATGATCCTGCTTCCTGGCTGGAGTGGACAAACAAAGCAGCGGCCGATACCGTTCCGGGAGCTCCGTCATTCCTGAAGTATGCTGCTTCAAAAGGTGTTGAAATATTTTATATAACCAACAGGGAAGAAAAGGAACGTGCTTCCACTTTACAGAACCTGCGCCAGTTTGGTTTGCCGAATGCAGATGATGCACATTTTTTTCCTAAAGTGTCAGGGTCGGGAAAGGAACCAAGAAGACAAACAGTAATGGCAACACATGAAGTAATTTTTCTGATGGGCGATAACCTGGGCGACTTCAGCAGTTTGTTCGACAAAAAAACAATGGATCAACGTGAAACCAATACCGATATTTCCATGAGTGAATTTGGAAAGAAATTCATTGTACTTCCAAATCCGGTTTATGGGGATTGGGAAGGAGCACTGATCAATTACAATTACAAACTAACAGGTGCACAAAAAGATTCCATCATCCGGTCGGTATTGAAATCATACTAACCAAATGATGGAATAAAATATGGATCGTTAATCCTTAAAAACTTCTGTTCGGATCGAAATTTTCGAGTTCCTTGCTCACTGCATTCAGGAAAGTAGAACCCAGTGAACCATCAATGATGCGATGGTCATAACTCAGTGAAATATACATCATATGTCGGATGCCGATGGTATCGCCCTGAGCAGTTTCAATTACCATGGGTCTTTTCTTGATAGCACCAACAGCCATGATTGCAACCTGCGGTTGATTGATGATCGGCGTTCCCATGATACTGCCAAATGTGCCTACGTTGGTAAGAGTGAATGTACCACCAACAGTATCATCTGGCTTTAATTTATTGTTGCGGGCCGCATTGGCCAATCCGTTTACCTGTTTGGTTAAACCCACCAGGTTCAGCTGATCGGCATTTTTGATTACAGGAACAATCAGGTTGCCCGATGGTAGGGCAGTGGCCATACCGATGTTCAGGTCTTTCTTGATAATGATTCTGTCGCCATCAACCGAACTGCTCATCAGCGGATATTTCTTGATGCTCTTAACAATGGCTTCTATAAACAACGGAGTAAATGTGATTTTCTCTCCTTCTCTTTTTTCAAATTCTTTCTTCACCCTGTCTCTCCAAAGAACGAGGTTAGTAACATCACATTCTGCAAAACTGGTTACATGCGGACTGGTACGCTTACTGTCGACCATATGTTTGGCGATCAGTTTGCGCATACGATCCATTTCGATGATCTCTACATTACCCGAATAAACAACCGGAGCCTGTTCGGCAGCGGGGCGTTCTTCAGTGGTTTTGGTTACGATAGAAACAGCTTGTTGAACCGGAGTACTAACCACCTGGGCTGCAACCGGAGCCGATTTGCCGCGATTGGCAACATAGGCAAGAATGTCTTTTTTACTCACCCTTCCATCCTGACCAGTACCTGGAATGGATTCCAGTTCAGTCATACTGATGCCTTCGCTCTGGGCGATATTGAGTACCAGGGGAGAATAAAAGCGCATACCGTTGCCCGTTGTAGCTGTTTTTGCAGCAGGCTGATAAGGGATTTCTTCCACCACCCGGGCTTCTTCATATTGTTGTGGAGCCGGGGCAGACTGAACAGGTGCTGTGCTGGCAGAACTACCCACTTTAATACGGGCTATGACGGTGCCAATGGGCACTACATCATTTTCTTTGAACAGGATTTCTTCAATAATGCCTTCTGCAGTTGATGGAACCTCGCTGTCTACTTTATCGGTAGCAATATCGAGTACGGTTTCATCCATTGCAACTTTATCGCCGGGTTGTTTATGCCATTTCAGGATGGTGGCTTCCATAATACTTTCCCCAAGCTTGGGCATAATCAGGTCAACTAAACTCATATTAAGAAAAATAAAGGGTGATTATTGAATAATGGCAAAAGTAAGTAAAAAGGTTAAGTTGACTGGCTGATGAGCTTATTTTCAACGGCTTATTTAAAATATTCAACAATAGGGGCTTAGGATTGAAGTCCAGATGAATCTGTGCGGCAGATATTGGTCGATCTGCTGATTTTTTAAAGGATCATTCAATTATATCAAATATCGACAATGGATCAATGATTGAGTATGAAAGTCCTGAGGAGGTTCAGGGCATTCATGGCTGTTAACTGGATATTGCGCTGCCGGTCGAACCGGAAGTGGAACTTACGGGTAATGCTGCTGTTCTTACCGGCTACCGCAACCCAGACCGTTCCGGTCGGTTTATCAGGTAAACCACCGCCAGGGCCCATAATTCCTGAAACTGCAACTGCATAATCGGTTTTCAATTCATTGAGTAAACCGTTGGCCATTTGCAACACCACTTCTTCGCTTACTGCCCCTTTTTCGGTTAAGGTGGTATGATCAACACCCAGCAGGTTTTCTTTTGCTTTGTAAGAATAGGTAACCATGCTGCCTTCATAATAAGCGGAAGAACCGGGAATGGCAGTGATCAGATGTGCAATATACCCACCAGTGCAACTTTCGGCAGTAGCGACGGTTTGTTTTCTTTGTAACAGCAGCTGCCCAACCACCTGCTCCATGGTTTCATCTTTATTGGTAACCAGGAATTCTTTCACTTCTTTCCTGCAATATTGCAAACTGATGATCCAGCTCCTTGTTCAGTGAATCTGCATCACTACCGGTAGTGGTTAACCGCAATCGAACCATGCCGTAATTTGGCAGATAAGCAAGTTTGATTTGTTTGGGCAATGCTTCTTCAAAATCCTGGATCAGATCGGCTATGGCAGATTCGCCAATACCGAAAGTAACAAGCGTGCGGTGTGCTATATGCGCAGTTGTAAAGTGTTTAAGAAGCGACGGAATCACGTCATTTTCCATCATGCCTTTCATTTCATGCGGAACGCCGGGCATGCTCACATATATTTTTCCATCTTTTTCAAACCACATGCCGGGTGCAGTTCCTCTTTTATTCTGAATAACGGTACAGGTATCGGGTACTTCAGCCTGGCGGATATTCCTTTCCGTGAGTGGTCTCTTAAATACCGATTCAAACAGGTAGGTTACATTATTGAGGGCTTCCTGGTTAACCACCATTTTGCCATTGAAATACTCACAAAGCAGCGGTTTGGTGATGTCATCAGCCGTTGGGCCCAGTCCTCCTGTAATTAAAATGATAGAAGCATTACGGGACTCTTCATCCAATGCTGAACAGATATCGGCAGCAGTATCCCCAACGGCTACCCGACGGATAACTCTGATACCGGCTTTGTTCAAGTTCCTGGGCCATCCAGGCACTGTTGGTATCTATCACCTGTCCGATCAATAGTTCATCGCCAATTGTTATAATAGATGCATTTATCATGTTCGTTCAGTTGTGGAAGATCAGTGGAATGATTTTGATATAACAAAAATCGACTCCGGAAGTTGAAGTTGCAAACAATTAATTCGCTTCCGTTTGTCAAAAGTAAATCTTTTAGCTTTGACAGATAATTTGCCGGTATGAAAATCAGATTCCCGTTATTGATTGCTGTATTTTGCTTTTTTAATTCATTGCATGCGCAGGAAACCGCTAAGCGATTGGAGCTTGCAATGAATCAGCTCATGAAAGAAGCTGCATTTGAACATGCGATCTTCGGCATTTATGTGGCAGATGCATCAACCGGAAAAACGGTTTTTGAAATGAACAGCAATGCCGGACTGGCACCGGCCAGTTGCCAGAAGATCATCACCAGTGTTGCGGCCTTTGAAATATTGGGTAAAGATTTCCGCTACAGTACAGATTTTTATCTCAGTAAAAAAGGCAACAATAGTTACCTGGGTATTGATGCTTCAGGTGACCCTACTTTTGGCAGCAACAGGTGGGTATTTACATCAGCTGGCAATATTTATAAAAAATTACAGAAAGCACTTTCAGAAAAACAAGTACAACAATTGATGCCTGCAATAGAAATCAATGCCGGCAATTTCAGTTATCAACCGGTTCCTGATGGATGGGTTTGGCAGGATATCGGTAATTATTATGGCGCAGGAGCCTTTGCTTTTAACTGGAATGAAAATAAATTCGACTGGATACTTGAACCTGGTAAAAAGCCCGGGGATTCAGTTACCATCAAAGGATTTGATCCCGATAACAGTCATATCAATACACGCTGCCTGATCAGAGCCGGCGAGAAAGGATCGGGCGATAATGCTTATATATACAGCAGTCCGTACAACAATAATTATTTTGCTACGGGTACTATCCCTGCCGGACAAACGAAATTTACAGTTAAAGCATCTATGCATGATCCTGCAGATTTTTTCAATAGGGAATTATTGTTAAGGTTAGAAGCCAATGGACCTGGTGAGTGAAAGCAATCAACTAACAGGAAGCCCTATACGATATACTTCGGATAAGCATAACGGAGAATTGATCGCAAACTTTCAATCTCCAACGCTCGACAGCATCAATTACTGGTTTCTGAAGAAAAGCATCAATCTTTATGGAGAAGCACTGGTTAAAACAATGGGTGCTAAAATTAAGAATACAGCATCTACCGATTCAGGTGTTGCTGTCATCCGATCTTTCTGGGCCGGGAAGGGTATTGAAAAGTCTTCATTGAAAATAATAGATGGAAGTGGGTTGTCACCTGCCAATCGGGTAACGGCAAAAGCTTTGGTGAATGTATTGCAATATGCAAAAAAGCAATCCTGGTTTTCTTCTTTTTACAATGCGTTACCAGAAATGAACGGCATGAAGATGAAGGATGGATATATTGGCGGTGTTCGATCTTATGCAGGATACTGCAAAAGCAGTTCAGGTAAGGAGTATGTATTCAGTTTTATTGTAAACAATTTTGATGGAGAGCCTGCGGCAGCCAGGGAAAAAATATGGGCAGTTCTTGATCTTTTAAAGTAACTTCCTCTTTTAAATTCAATCATTTATTATGCAGGAACAAAATTTTAAAAACCATGTTCGTCTTGTTCCATGGTTCCATTTTTTTACTTTTTCATTGGTCGCCATTGCATTTGGAGGATCCATTGTAAAACTGGTAAGGAGTTATCAAACCGGTTTGACTGGATTACTGGTTCCGATCATTTTATTGGCATTGTCTGTTGCGCTTTTAATGGGGCTGTTTTTTGCCCGTTTGTTTGCATTGAAAGCACAGGATAGGGCGATCAGGGCTGAAGAAAACCTGCGTCATTTTGCTATGACCGGCAAATTGTTGGATAGCAGGCTTAAAACATATCAGATAGTTGCATTGCGCTTTGCCTCTGATGAAGAATTCGTAGCACTGGCAGCAAAAGCAGCCGCAGAAAATATGGCTCCCAAAGAAATCAAAATGGCCATTCAAAAATGGAAAGGCGATTATCACAGGGTTTAATGTAAATAAGCAGATTATCGCAGATGTTTGTTTCTACTACTACAATCAGGGTGCATTATGCATTGACAGACCAGATGGGCTTTGTGTATTATGGCAATTATGCACAGTTTTATGAAATTGGTCGTACCGAAGCCATCACGGCAATTGGGCTATACATATAAAGATATTGAAGCAATGGGCATCATCATGCCGGTTGTTGACCTGCATTTTAAGTTTTTGCGTCCTGCCAAATATGATGACCTGCTAACAGTGAAGACTACCCTAAGAGAATTGCCCATTCATCATAAAATAGTCTTTCATGGGGAGGTATTCAATGAAGCCGGTCAGTTGCTGAATGCAGGAGATGTTACCCTTTATTTTATGGAAGCCAGTGGCATGAAAAGATGTTCTATGCCGGAAGCATTGATGGAAAAGCTTAAACCTTTTTTTGAAACTGAGAAAAAATGAATCGGTTCAGGATTGATCTATTTGCCCGACATGCCATCTACACTGATTTTTCCAGGTCCCAGTAAAAGAATGGCAAAATAAGCCGCCGAGGAAAAGCGCTGCCATTTCACCGTCGCTGAAAAAATGACCATTGTGCGATTTGAACAATGCCACACATAATACGATTATCAATGGGATGGAAGCAAGCCTGGTGAATAGTCCAAGTACAATGAACAGGGCACAGAAGAATTCGGCAAATACAACGAGTAATAGAGAAACGGTGCCGCCCAATGCCAAGAAAATTCATGAAATTAACTTTGTATTCGGCAAAATGAACCAGTTTGTCGTAACCGTGATTCATCATCAGTACACCGAAAATAAGTCTCATGAAAAGCATGGCAGCATTGAATGCACCAGCAGAGTAGTTGGTAGAAATGAGTTTTTTCATTGTGCTTCGTTGAGGTTTTGTAAAAATATAGAAATTCTTTTTATCAATCCTTTAACAGGAAAATAAAAATAGATTCGTTTTGTTTACAGCAGGATTGTAGTGAAGCATTGTTTTCTTTGCACACTTGAACAATCATGCTGCAGTAGTTTTACCTTTGCAGCGGAAAACAGGAAATGAATCCACACATGACGAAGCCCAACATATTTTTAACGCCTTTACTGGCATTGTTATCTCTATCATTAGCTGCACAACCCACTCACAGCGTTACAGACCCCGAAAAAAAGTATAAAGAAGTAAAAGAGTTCTTTGTAAAAGAACAATATGCGCTTGCTTATCCTTTGGTGAAAGAGCTGAAAACGATGTATCCTGCCAATACGGCCAGCGATCATAGTTATATCAATGAAGATGTGGATTATTACTTCATTGCTTGTGAACTGAAGCTGATGCAGCCTAAAGGAGAGGAGGATGCATTGAATTATGTTCAAACAACGGGCAATGAACCACGCCGCCAGATCATGGCTTTTCACCTGGCCCATTATTATTTTCTGAAAGACAATTACAGCAGTGCAATTGAATATTTTGCGATCGCCGGATATGAAAATCTGAGCAATGATCAAATAGCAGATGCCAAATTTGAAAAGGCTTATGCTCATTTTAATCTGAAGCAGTTTGCCGAAGCAAAGCCATTGTTTAACGAAATTCACCAGCTGCCTTCCAATAAATATTATATTCCTGCGAATTATTATTATGGATTTATATCTTATTACGATAAGGATTACAATGAAGCCCTGAAATCTTTTAAACTGGTTGAAACCGATGAGGCATACCAGGGTGTTGTTCCTTATTATATTGCTGAAATCTATTATTTCCAGGGTAAGAAAGACGAGGCACTTCGTTATGGAGAAAGTGTATTAACCAGGGGAAACCAGGTGTATTATGAAAAGCAACTCAAATTGCTGATGGGCCAGTTGTATTTTGAGAAGCAGGATTATGCAAAAGCCTTACCCTTGCTGGAAGATTATGTGAACAGCAGCGACAAAGTTTCTAAAGAAGTTTTGTATGAATTGAGTTTCTGTTATTATAAAGCAAACAATACTGCCAAAGCCATCGAGGGTTTCAGGCAACTGAGCAATGAAAGGGATTCGATGGGGCAAAACAGTATGTACCTGCTGGGCGATCTGTACCTGAAAACCGGCGATAAGGCCAATGCCAGAAATGCCTTTCAGTACAGCGCATTTAACAGCAGCAATAGTTTGCAGCAGCAGGTTTCCCGTTTCAACTATGCCAAACTTTCCTATGAACTCGGTTACCAGGATGTGGCATTGAATGAAATGAAACAATACCTGAAAGATTATCCGGGTTCTGAATATGATACTGAAGCAAGGGAAATATTGATCAACCTCCTGGCCAATACCAATAATTTTTCTGATGCACTGACGATTTATAGTTCTTATAGTCAACCTACTGCGAGCATGCAGAAAATCTATCCACGGTTGATGTATGGACGGGCCATTGAATACATCAATGATCAGCAGCCAGCTTCTGCAGATGCGCTGCTCACAAAAGTGATTGAGCATCCACAGGCAGGAAGTATTGCTGCTTATGCCCAATTTCTGGAAAGGTGAAATTGCGTACAGGCAACAACGTTATGATGATGCCATTCGTCACCTGGATGTATTTCTTAAAAGCGGTGTTCCTGCACAGGGAGAAGCCAATTATTCTGCAGCACGCTACAATACAGGCTATGCCTGGTTTCAGAAAGAACAATATAAAAATGCTTTGCCGCAATTTGAAGCGATTGCTAAATCTATCAGCAGTTCATCATCGGCACTAGAACAGGATGCTTATGCAAGGGCAGCAGATTGTTATTATATGCAAAGGGATTTTGCAAAGGCAGGAACCATGTATGATGCAATCATCAACAATGCACTTCCACAGGCCGATTATGCCCTTTACCAGAAAGGAATGATTGCCGGTGTAAAAAGCAGCAGCAGATAAAATCCGCATCATGAATTCACTGGCCAAACAATATCCTTCCAGCAGTCTTTTGCAGGAGGCCGATATGGAAACAGCACTTACTTATATCGCCGATGAAAAATTCGGAGATGCAGTTCCTTACCTGAATAAAGTGATCGCTTCCAGTGAAACCGGTGGACTCAAACCCAGAGCTTACCTGAAACTGGGACTGGCCTATTTCAATAACAACGATAATAAAAACGCACTCACGGCTTACCAGAAACTGATTCAATTGTATCCTCAATCTGCTGAAGCAGCAGAAGCATTGGGCAGTATTAAAGATATTTATGTAGAAGAAGGTAAGCCCGATGAATATATAGAACTGATGCGTCAGAATGGAGTGAATGTTTCTGTAACGGAAGCCGATTCGTTAAGCTATACATCCGCCTACCTGAAATATGAAATCAATGATTGTGCAGCTGCCATCAATGGTTTCAATAATTACCTGAGTAAATATGCAAATGGTAGTTATGCGATTGAAGCTAATTATTTTAAAGCAGATTGCTATCAACGCAGCAAAGACTGGACGAATGCACTCGCAGGTTTTGATTATGTAAACAGCAGGGGTGTTAGCCGTTATTTTGAAAAAGCTTCACTTGAAGCTGCCCGTATCAGCTATTTTGAACTGAAAGATTATACCGCATCTAAAAAATATTTTGAATCTCTGAGGAAGAATGCGGCATCACAGGATATACAGCTGGAAGCTTTGCGTGGCCTGGTAAGAACTTACTACCAGTTGAAAGATTATACCACTGCCAATGAAGCGGCTAAGGAATTACTGAACAGGAAAGGCATCAGTACAGATGATAAAGCGATTGCCTTTCTTGTGCTGGGTAAATCTCAACAGGTAGCCGGAGATTTTCCTGCAGCCATCAGTTCATTCAAATCAGCGGCTGCCATCAACAAAGCAGGTTGGGGAGCAGAAGCCCGTTATGAAATGGCTTCCTGTCATTTCTCACAGAACAACCTGGGTGCTGCAGAAAAAGCAGCCATGTCTGTTATCAAAGAAACCGGTTCTTATGATTGGTGGGTAACCAGTTCGTATATACTGCTCGGAGATATTTTCATGAAGCAGAAAGATTATTTCAATGCCAAAGCAACTTATGAAAGTGTTGCCCGCAATGCTGCAAACGCAGAATTGAAAGCAAAAGCACAACAGAAATTCGATGAGGCTGTAGCAGAAGAAAAACAATCATCAAAAATCAGTAACTAACCTTCAAGAAGAAACGGAAATATGATATCAGGAAATCAAAATATAAAAAATAGTGTATTCTTTATCGTTAGTTTGATTACTTACGTTACTGTGTATGCACAAAAAGATACATCCAAACCACAGGCGATTAATATTGTGTCTTCTTATAAGCCTGTATTGCGGAATGCGGTAAAAATTAATTTTTCGGGGTCCCAGTTACCCGCCGATACAGCTAAAACGGTAAGGCAATATCAGATTCCTTCACAGAATCTTTTCTATGCCTATCAGCCGATTGCACTGAAGCCGCTGGCATTGGAGCAGGATACCAATCTTTACCTTGGTAACAGGAATTTTATCAAGGCTGGTGTTGGGAGTTATACTACACCGTATGTAAGTGCCGGTTTAGGGATTGGTGATGGACGTAAATACCTGGTTAATCTGTATGGAAATTATATCTCTTCAAAAGGACTTATTAAGAACCAGGATTATTCTATTGTGGAAGTAAAAGGAGCAGGGAGCTATTTTATGCCGAAGAATGAAGCTTATGCTTCTGCTTCTGTAAGCCGCAGGCAATATTTTCTGTATGGTTACGATCACCAGCTATATGATTTTAAAAAGGATGAAATCAGGCAACAGTTCCAGGAAATTGACCTGGTAGCTGGTTTGCGCAATACGGCTAAAAACAGCCTGGGTGTTAATTACAATCCGAGTGTTAGGGTGAACTTCTTTACCAACAAAGACAAGCTGAGCGAAAGCACCATCGTATTTGATCTCCCGGTTGAGAAAAAGATATTGGATGATTTTCTCATTAAACTGGCATTAAATGCTGATTTTACGAATTATGCAACCAAGAGCCTTGTGCCGTCTAACTTCAGCTTCAGTAATAATGTGATCAGTTTTATGCCATCGCTGAATTACAGCAATGAGCGTTTTACCATCAATGCAGGTATTACACCGGTTTGGAACCAGGGGAATTTTATTTACCTGCCCAACATATATGGTGAGTTCCATTTGAAAGAGAAAGTATTTTTGCTACAGGGTGGTTGGGTAGGAAGGATTAATAAGAATACTTACCGCAATCTATCTTACATCAATCCATGGCTGGGCGTTTTAACCAGTCAGCAGAACACTCAGGAAACAGAATTATACGGAGGTATTAAAGCTTCTCTCGGTAAGCATTTTAACTTCAGTGCCAAAGCCGGGATTATTACTTACCGTGATTTTCAGTTTTTTATTAATGATACTTCTCTGGTTACCGATAGTAAAACTTTCTACCTGTCGAATGATAAAAAAGTGAACAATTTCAGGTTGCATGGCGATATCAGTTATATCAACCAGGATAAATTCACCCTTACAGCTGGCGTTACCTTCAATGGGTATACCGGTATGCAGAACAATGCAAAAGCATGGCATACAGTGCCGATGGAATTCACCAGTTCGCTTCGCTGGTGGGCATTTGAGAAGTTAATGCTGAAGGGTGATTTTTATTTATTTGCAGGCGGACATTACCTCGATAAAGGCAATATTTCCCGTTCTTTTGACGGGGGATCCGACCTGAGTGCCGGGGCAGAATACCGTTTCAACAAACAGTTCAGTGCTTTTCTCGATGTAAATAATATCTTTGACAATACTTATGAACGCTGGCACAACTACCCGGTGTATGGTCTAAATGCGTTGGGTGGTATCATTGTCAGGTTTTAAATTGTCTGGAATGGAAGAAATTATTGAACAGTATCTGCTTAGAAAGAAATATTGTCCACTGCCTGCAGTTGGTACACTGGAAGTTTCCATGAAGCCAGCACAGGCGATATTCAGTGAACACCGCATGCTGGCCCCGTTTCCTGAAATTACTTTGTTGCGTAAAGAAATGCCTGCAGAAGATTTTATTCAATACATCGCTAAGCCGAAAAGAATACAACAATAGAGGATGCCGGCCGTTCACTCGAACGAATATTGTAATATGCTTCAGCACCTGGATGTGTACCGTGAAGTAAAACTGGAACATGCCGGTAAGTTTTTTGTGAATGCAGATGGTGTGCTGAAATTCAGGCAAAAGGAAATTCCCTCAGAATTTATTCCGGATGTAAAACTCGAGCGGGTTATTCATCCCAATTCGGTGCACCAGGTTCGTGTAGGCGATACCGAAACTACCAATGTGGCCATGGCCGAGTACTACAGCGAATCAGGAAACTTCCACGCAAAGGCAACCTGGTGGATATGGGCGTCTGTTATTGGCATTGGCCGGAATCACCGCTATTGCATTGTACACTCAAAGAGCCGGGTACAATAATTTATTCGGTAATGAAGCTCCTGTTACCCCTGCTGTTACCGGTAATACTTATCAAACTGTCAACTGAGCGACTTAAGCCTTACGCATCACCGTTATGATTCACTATGACCAATGTCCTGTTTGTACAGGAAAGAATATCAAAGCTGCTTTTTCTGCAAAGGATTATACTGCTACACAGGAATCTTTCGAGGTTTGGATATGTAATAATTGCAGCAGTGGCTTTACGCAAAATGTTCCGGCAAAAGATGCAATCGGGAAAGTATTATCAGTCTGCCGCCTATGTTTCCCACAGCGATACGAAAGAAGGTCTTGTAAATCGTTTGTATCACAAGGTGAGGTCTATAACGCTTTCGGGTAAACGAAAATTGGTAAGCAGTGAAACCGGCTTAAGTAAAGGAGCCATTCTGGATATCGGTTGCGGAACAGGCGCTTTTCTATCCGGTATGAAAAATGCCGGCTGGGTTGGCCACAGGCCTGGAGCCCGACGAAACCGCCCGGAACAAAGCCCGCGAGCTTTACCAGCTGGAGCCACTTTCATCAGAAGAATTGTTCCGATTGCCTGCTGCTGCTATATGATGCCATTACCATGTGGCATGTGCTGGAGCATGTGCACCAGCTGGATGAATACCTTGACAGGATTCAATCGCTGCTCAAAGAGCGTGGCTGTATTGTTTATCGCTGTTCCCAATCTTCAGTCTTACGATGCAGCTCATTATAAAGAATGCTGGGCTGCCTATGATGTACCCCGTCACCTGTATCATTTTTCTGCCAACGGTATGGAACAGTTGCTGCAACGACACGGGTTGAAACTGAAAAAAATTAAACCAATGTGGTTCGATAGTTTTTATGTGAGCATGCTCAGTGAACAATACCGCAATGGAAAAGGGAATATTCTAAAAGCAAGCTTTATTGGTTTTCTTTCTAATCTGAAAGCAATGTTCAATCAAAGAAAATGCAGTTCCCTGATTTATATTGTAACTAAATAAAACGCCAGTTGCATTAATCGTATGAATAAAGCACAGCTTCTCGCAGAACTTGCACAGAATACATTTGTTGCCTTAAAGCCATCACCCATTGAAGGGATCGGTGTTTTTGCTATTGCAGATATTAAAGAAGGTCAATCGGGTTTATTTTCAAAAGACAAATCAGAATGGATCGCTGTAACAAAAGCAGAGGTGGAAGCCTTACCGCCCCACAGCAGGTTCCTGGTGGAGAATCATTGTTTGTATGATGATGAACATTATTTTATTCCGGAATATGGTTTCAAAATGATCGACCTTGTTGTGTATCTCAATCATTCTGATGAACCGAATGTTCGCTCCATCAATGAAGGGGAAGATTTTGTTGCACTCAGGCAAATCAAAGCAGGAGAGGAACTGCTCATCAATTATGGAGAGATCGTAGATGAATAAGTGATCGCTTAGCCGTTAATTTTCTGCAGAGCAGCTATGATCCGCTCTTCTGTTTCTTTTTCACTCAATGTTTCCGGAACAAATTTTTTGCCGATTACTTTTTCATACAATTCAATGTAACGCTGACTGATTTCATTGATCCATTCAGGGCTCATTGCGGGTACAACCTGGCCTTCCTTCCCCATGAAATTATTAGCGATCAGCCATTCTCTTACAAATTCCTTGCTGAGTTGTTTTTGTTTTTCTCCCTTGGCCTGGCGTTCTTCAAAACCATCTTTGAGAAAGTACCTGGAAGAGTCGGGTGTATGAATTTCATCCATCAGTACAATCCTGTTGCCGATTTTACCGAATTCATATTTTGTATCTGCAAGAATCAGCTGTTGTTTAGCTGCCAGTTGTTTCCCTCTTTCAAATAACTGTAAGGCATAGGTCGCTGAGTTGTTCCCATTCTGCCGCAGTTGCCAATCCGCTGCTGATGATTGCTTCAGCACTGATGTCTTCATCATGACCTTCGCTGGCTTTTGTTGAAGGGGTGATAATCGGGGTTGGGAAAAAATCATTTTCTTTCATACCATCCGGCATAGCAACACCACACAACTCTCTTTTTCCTGAAGAATAAGTGCGCCAGGCATGACCCGTATTGTTTCCCCTTACCACCATTTCAATTTTAAAGGGATCACATTTTTTTCCGATACTAACGTTGGGGGCTGGGGTCTCAAGCAGCCAGTTATCGCAGATATCACTGCAGGCACTGAGCATATAGGCTGCGATCTGGTTCAATACCTGTCCTTTAAAGGGAATCGGGTGGGGCAGTATTACATCAAAGGCCGAGATGCGGTCGCTGGCAATCATCACCAGCCACTTGTCATCAATTGTGTATACATCTCTCACTTTTCCTTTGTAAAAGAAAGTCTGCCCGGGGAACTGATATGCTGCCATACCGCTAAAGTAATATCAACCATTGAATTATGTGAAACAAAGCAGGGGTGAAGATTTCAACAACTGTTCAAAAATAAAATTTCGGGGGCTAGGGAACAATCCTTATTTTGCTGTATATTCTAAAACTAAACGACCAGATATGAGAAAAATTACAAGCTATTTGGTTATGTTTTTGCTGGCCAGTATTTGTTCTGTTGCTGCCTATGCACAAAATGTAACCATCAGCGGTAATGTTAAGAACAGCAGTACACAAGAAAACGCCTCCGCTGTTTCCGTTACCATCAAAGGGTCTTCTGAAGGCACCTTCACAGACGACAAGGGAAATTTTAGCATCGCTTCAAAATCATTGCCTGTTACATTGATTTTTTCTTCAATCGGTTATGAACTGCAGGAAATAGTGGTTTCTAATGCCGGAGAAAAAGTAAATGTAGCTTTTAAACCTACCAGTTCACTGGGGCAGGAAATTGTTGTTTCTGCATCCCGTGTACCTGAGAAAATCATGGAGTCTCCGGTTTCAATTGAAAGGGTAAGTGCAGCAAACCTGCGCAATGCCCCTGCAGCCAGCTTCTATGATGTAGTATCTACTTTAAAAGGGGTGGATGTTACTACTTCATCACTCACCTTCAAAGCGCCTACTACCCGTGGTTTTGGTGGTAGTGGTAATACCAGGTTCAATCAGTTGGTAGATGGAATGGATAACCAGGCTCCTGGTCTGAACTTCTCGGTAGGTGCCATCATCGGTTTGAACGAACTGGATATTGATAACGTTGAATTGCTTTCCGGTGCATCTTCTGCATTGTATGGTCCGGGTGGTATGAACGGTACTTTGCTGATGACCAGCAAAAACCCATTCAAATACCAGGGTCTTTCTTTTGTAGTGAAAGAAGGTATCATGCATGCTGATAAAAGAGAGCGCAGTGTAAGTCCTTATCACAACTGGGCTTTAAGATGGGCCAAAGCCTTTGGTAATAAATTTGCATTTAAGTTAACCACTGAACTGATCCAGGCAAAAGACTGGATTGGTATCGACTATCGTAACTACGATCGTTCCAATGGTGTAATGAAAGCGGGAAACCGTAAAACAGATGCCAACTATGATGGTGTAAACGTATTCGGTGATGAAACCTCTGTAGATATCAATGTATTCCTCAGTGGTATCGGGCAGCAGGCTCCATTCCTGGCACCCTTCATTTCAACACTTACGTCTAAACCAAATCCTGTTTCAAGAACAGGTTATACAGAACAGGAACTGATCAACCCTAACACCCTGAACTACAAACTGGGCGGATCTTTCCATTATAAAATCAATTCCACTACCGAAGCAATTCTTGCAGGTTACTGGGGTACAGGTAACACCATTTATACCGGTGCTTCCAGGTATTCTATCAAGGATTTCAAAATGGGTCAGTATAAATTTGAAATCAACAGCAAAAACTGGATGTTCAGGGCTTATACCACGCAGGAAAATGCCGGTTCAACCTTTAACCTGGCTGCCACCACTCAGAACTTTAATGAATCATGGAGGCCATCTGTTAGTCGTGATGCAGCGGGCAACCCTACACCAAAAGGATCTGACTGGTACATCATCTATTCTCAGACTTATCTCGATGGCAAGTTGAATGGTCTTTCAGATATTGATGCACACAACAGAGCCAGAGCTGCTGCTGATGTTGGCCGTCCTGCTGTAGGAAGTGAAGTATTCAGGAGCAAGTATGATTCAGTTCGTAAAATTCCTGCACCAAAAGGTGGAGCGTTGCTCGATCGTACAGATCTTTACGGTGTTGAAGCAAGTTATAATCTTTCTAAGTATACCAGCAAATTTGCCGATATCATGATCGGTGCGAACTTTAAAAGATATGTATTGAATTCTCAGGGTACATTGTTTGCCGATAAGCCAGACAGTGCTATCACCATCAATGAAGTAGGTGCATTCATCCAGGCTTCAAGAGAAATTACCAAATCATTGAAAGTAACCGCCTCTGGTCGTTATGATAAAAATGAAAACTTCGAAGGAAGGTTTACTCCAAGGGTAACGGCTGTTTACAAAGTAGCAAACAACAATAACATCAGGTTGTCTTATCAAACAGCTTATCGCTTCCCATCTACTCAACAACAGTGGATCAACCTCGATCTGAATGATTATAAACTGATCGGTGGTAACGAAGAATTTGCGAATATTTACAATTATGGTGGCAACCAGACTTATGAAAGAGATTCTCTGATCAATGGTCAATTGGTTCCTCATACATTCCAGCAACTCAAACCAGAGTCGATCACTTCTTTTGAAATTGGTTACAAAGGATTGCTGATGAATTCTAAATTGCTGATTGACATTTACGGTTATTTCGGACAGTACACCAACTTCCTCGCCCGTAAAGAAATCATTCAGTCAAAATTTGCCAACGTACCATTAACACCAACTACCAATGCTGATTCTGTTCAGGTTTATTCAATCCCTGTTAACTCACCGGAAAAAGTGAAAACGTATGGTTTTGGTATCGGATTGGATTACAGACTGCCAAGAAACTTTGTGGTAGGTGTGAATGCAGCATCCGATAACCTGAGTGATGTTCCGGTTAATTTTGTTGCCTCTTTCAACTCTCCGCAATATAAAGTGAATGCCTATTTCGGAAATACAGGATTTGGTACTGGCAAAAGGCTTGGATTCAACATTGCGTACAGGTGGCAGGATCAGTTCTTCTTTGAAGGTGACCTTGCAAACGGCACATTACCGGCTGCACAAACACTCGATGCACAGTTGAGCTACAAACTTCCTAAAACAAAATCAATTCTGAAATTCGGTGCGAATAACCTGTTGAATCAATACTACTATAATGGGGTAGGTAACTCCTTTATCGGTGGATTGTACTATGTAAGTTTTGCATATAACGTTTATTAATATCCGAAGTTTCCAGATTTAGCAACAAATAAAATCATGTATATGAATTATATAAATAAATTAAGTTTAGGTGTTCTGATGGCCGTTTCTACGATCGCAGTATTACCTTCCTGCAATAAAGCGCCAGATGAGATTCCTGGAACAGCAACACCAGCTCCTTCAGGTTTAACATTGGGTCAAACACTGGATGCAAATGATGACGATAGCCTGTTTTACAGATTGATTGTTAGAGGTGGTCAGCTCCCATTGATCAGCAACAGTGCAACATCTTATACAATGTTCGTGCCCGATAACAATGCGATGAGGGTGTTCATCAATGCTGCCTCCGGTGGATTGGTTCCATTGAATGCACCTGATGCAGTTTTCTCCGGTTTTATTACAACCAATATTCCTCCGGCAACTGCTGCAGGTATTGTTGGTTATAATATTGTACCGCAAGTAGTGAGAGCAGCAAATATTCCTGCTACATTTCCTAACCTGCAATATCCATCGGTGCTGAATCCTGCGCCAAGCATTAGTGCATTGCTCAGGTTAACAACGTTCCCGAGTACACGCAATGGTGCATGGTTAAACAATATTCCATTGATTGATGTAGACCAGGAAGCGTCTAATGGCGTTATTCATCATACGGCTTTTGTAAATACACCTCCTCAGAAATTCCTCTGGGACAGGATCAATACAGATACAGATCTTGGAATACCTGAAAGCAGCCATCGCCCGTGCCGATAGCGGTACTGCAGCTCCTGGCTTCCTCGTTGGTGCTTTGAGTAATATTGGTGCTAACCTTACCGTATTTGCTCCAACAGATGCTGCATTCCAGGGAACAATTACCGCTTTGGTTACACAGGTGTTGATTGGTTTGGGCGTACCTCCGGCAACTGCGGCGGCCCAGGCTGCAGCGCTAGCTTCGAGCCCGACCATTTTCAGCAATCCGAATTTATTTCCTTATTTACCTGCACAAACAGTTAAAGGTATCCTGGTGTATCATTTACTTGGAAGCAGGGCATTCACCAATAACCTGCCTACAGATGCAACGGCATTTCCAACATTGCTGAACGGTGCAGTTCCTGCTCATCCGGGGCTTACCATACAAGCTACATTCGGAGTGCCATTTGTAACTTCAGCAACGGTTAAAGGGCTTGCCAATCCGGCTCCTGCAAATATTGTAATCAATGCCTCTCCATTGCTTCCCGATCCTGTTGGTTCAAGTGATCAGCATTATCTGAATGGAGTGATTCATAAAATAGATCAGGTCTTGTTACCTCAGTAAGTTGAATAAAACAACACCCAATAAAAAAGGGATCGATTATAAGTCGGTCCCTTTTTTTATACAGGTATAACAGTAATTTAATTCAGTTTGATTTCGAATAATTTTGGCCAACGTTTACCTGTGATCAGAAAGTTTTTAGAAGTACTGTCGTAAGCAATTCCATTGAGTACATCTGTACGGCCGGGAACAATATCATTTTGCTGAAGTAATCCGTTTAAAATCATTTTTCCCTTTACATGCCCGCTTTCAGGATCAATTTTTACAATCATATTGGATTCGTACACATTCGCATATACGTAACCGTTAACATATTCCAGTTCGTTGAGCAGGTTTACCGGACCATAATTGTCTTTTACTGAAACAAGACTCATCACTTTGAAGCTGACTGGATCTACAAAATAAAGATTGGCCGTTCCATCACTGATGATGAGTTGTTTGCCATCATTGGTGATACCCCAACCCTGGTAAGGCCATTTTAATGTATTCACTGGTTTTTCGATATTTCCCAGATCGTAAACATAAACGATATTGCTTTGCCAGGTTAACTGGTAAATTTTATTGTTAAGGATGGTGATGCCTTCTCCGAATATATCTTCAGATCCCATCATATGTTTTTTCTCAACATAACCAGTTTTCCAGTCGGTGATCCTGATAGAAGAAGATTCATAATCACCCGTTCCTTCATACAATTTGCCATTGTGCAGTTCCAGTCCCTGGGTATAGGCGCTGGTATCATGCGGGTACTGACTCAAAACAGTATAGGCGATATTTTCAGGGGCTTTGATTCCGGCGGGCGGTGGACCTAAATCAGGGTCTTTATCCGGATCATTGTTGTTGTTGCAGGAAAACAGCAGGGCCGATAATGCAACTACATATAGTTTCTTCATTTTGAAGTATTTACCCGGCAAAAATAATAAACCTGATTTGGGTTGGGGAACTTTCTTTTTAAATAAAATGGTAAAAAATTTCTTTTTCTGGAATAAGTTATTAATTTTGACTCTACCTCTGAGCCGATATTTCATTTCCCCAAAATTGTAAATGCCGCTCTTCTTTCCAATATACAGGAACCACTGTACCAGAATTCTTTTGCCCAATCCTCTTAAAAGCTCCACAGTATCGTATCGAAAAATGATTCAGGCATTAATCATTTTTAATTCTCAACGGGATGAAGTTTTCAGGGATTACCATTATTTTATTACTGCTAGCCGGTAGTATTACAGCTCAAAGAGTTTGTCTTACACCTGCTAATGATGCCAGGTTGAACAGCTTCAATGCTGCCAAACCCAATAGCGGATCAGACCAGTCATTTACTGCAAGAGATACTGTTGCGAATGAAATCATCACCATTCCGGTAGTAATACATATACTTTTTAATACAACTGCTCAGAATATCAGTGATGCGCAGGTAATGTCGCAATTGAAAGTACTGAATGAAGATTTCAGGCGCTTAAATGCAGATGCGGTTAATACACCTGCTGCATTCAGAAATGTTGCTGCAGATACAAAAATCATGTTTTGCCTGGCACAGGTTGATCCTAGGGGCAGGCCTACCAAAGGAATTATCCGTCGGTATACCAATAAAGAATATTTTCTGGGTGATGATGGTATGAAATATACACTGGCTGGTGGAGATGATGCCTGGGATAGTAAAAAATACCTGAATATCTGGGTTTGTAATATGTTTGGCAGAAGTCTGGGTTATGCAACACCTCCCGGTGGGCAACCCGATAAAGATGGAGTCGTGATCAATTTTGATGTATTTGGTACTGTTGGCAACCTCCGGGTTCCATTTAATAAAGGCAGAACGGCTACCCATGAAATCGGTCATTGGATGGGTTTAAAACATTTATGGGGTGATGCCAATTGCGGTTCAGATGATGTGGAGGATACACCCAATCAATCAAATTATAATTTTAATTGTCCGACTTTCCCGCATTTAAGTACTTGTTCACCTAACAGCAATGGCGACATGTTCATGAATTTCATGGATTTTACCGATGATGCCTGTATGAATATGTTTACAACCGGACAGAAAGTAAAAATGCGCAGTTTGTTTGCCATTAACCGTTCTAAAAATTCTTTTCTGAATTCATTTGCCTGCGATAGTTCATTGGCTACCGGAGCTCCTTTGCCGGATGATACAATTCCTGCTGTAAAACCTGCGCCTTCCATCAGCGTTTATCCGAACCCGGTACAGACATATGTAAATGTTGCACCAGTGGATGGTTATGAACTGAAGGGTAAAACTGCAATTGGTATTCAGCATGTCGGGAGTGAAAATGATTCAGAAGTTACTTACAGGAACAAACGATAAAATTAAATATGATGTCATTGCCGGCCGGAGTATATATACTTTCTATCGGAGAAGGCAACGAACGAAAAATAGTTAAACTGATTAAGATCTAGTTTTCTTTGGGGGTTAAAAAGGCGCCGGGATTCTTCCCGGCGTCTTTGTTTTATTCAATCAGTAAACCTTCTTTTTATAGGTTACATTTCGTTCTTCCAGGTATTTCATTACGAATTCGAAACAACCAGGCACTGGCCCAATGAATTCAGGTGGGAAGACACCTTTTTGTGTAAACAAACCATTGAGAACAAGATTAACGGCAGCCGTACAGGCGTAACCGGTAGTGCGGCTCATTGATGAAAAACCAGTTGCTGCATCATATTCATCATACAACAGGTATTCAATGGTGCAGTTTTTTTCGTCTTTGATTCCTTCCAGTATGATTTTCATAATGGTAAACTCGGCTTCGTTGTCTTCTAATTTCCACTGATCGAATAAAAGAGCCGCAGTAAATTCTGCGGGAACAACAGCGTTTCCGTTTATGTTGATCGGGGTATGGCTTAGAAATCCTGCTTTAATCAGCGATTGAATCAAAGCTATATGTCCTGGATACCGAAGTGTTTTTTCCTTCATATCAGGAATATGCTTCATGGTAAAGAGAATGCTTCTCAAGCCATCTGTATTGAAAGATTCCAGTGTGCCGGTTTCTTCAAAGTCGATCAGCTCTGCATCACTCAATGCCGGTTTTGTTACAATGCAGCTGTTTTCAACATACCTGGCTGGTCGTATGTATTCTTCCAGAACATCTGCAGGAGAGAAGGGCGCTTTATATTCGAAGGGCTTTACTCTTTTTTTGGGTAAACCACCCACCATGCATTCAAACCGGTTGATTTTCATTTGCTGGTCATGGTAACCCAGGATCAGGTTGCCCATTCCGGGTGCAACGCCACAGTCGACAATGGCGGTTACATTTTTTGATTTGGCAAGTTGATCCAGTTGCAATGCATCTTCCGGGAAAAATGAGATGTCTACAATGTTCTTTCCGCAGTTGATAACGGTTTCGAGTACACGATATCCCATGAACCCCGGTACTGCACTAACCACAAATTCGAAATTACTCAGGAGGGTTTCATAGTTTGAGTATTCCTTCAGGTTTGTTTGTACGGTTTCGATATTGGGATGAAGCGCCTTTCAGTTTTGAAAGATTTTCAGTATTAATATCGAAAGAGGAAACTTCATGATGCTGGGCCAGGTCAATGGCGATGGTACGTCCAACCATGCCTGCACCTAATACGGCAATACGCATAATTTAAAAATATTGTAATGATAAAATGGATGAATGTAAAAAGAAACTGTAGGGGTAGTTTATACAACCGAAGTTCCATTCATGGTAATGGAATGATACGCAGAAAGCAGGTAAAAATGTGCGTATGGTTTAGTAGATCTGAGCATTTGATGCCACAAAATAGACAATTATTAACTAAAAGTTGACTCCATTTATGGCAATGAAAGAATATGGAACCAGATTTGTTATTGAAAATTAACCCTTTGTTAGCATGAATGAAGGTAAATTTGACTGATTAAAATGTATATCAATCGTATGAAAAAAATTCTATGTGTTGCAATGGGTTCAATGTTTTTTATTGGAGCCAGTGCACAGGGGTTGCTCGATAAAATCAATAAAGCCGTGAAAAAAGATTCCGGCTACATCTGTTATATCAACTGTTTCCAAAACCATACAGGGTGGGGGCGAAAAAGGCAACGGTTTATCCAAAGAAGAAATCATTGCCGGTTTAAAAGAAGCCTTATCTGTCGGAACCGGAAACAGCACCATGAAACTTGGAACAGCAGATGGATTCTTTAAAGATGCGGCCATTAAAATACTGATGCCGGAAGAAGCCAAAAAAGCAGAATCCACTTTAAGGAAATTTGGCATGGGGTCGATGGTGGATAAAGCCATATTGTCTATGAACCGGGCCGCCGAAGATGCAGCCACAGGTGTTAAAGATATTTTTCTGAATGCCATTAAGGGTATGACTGTTTCTGATGGTTTGAAAATTCTGAATGGTGGTGATTTTGCAGCCACCGAATACCTGAAAAACAATACCAGCACTGAACTCACAGAAAAAATGCGCCCCGTTATTGAAGCCTCTCTGGCGAAAGTGAATGCTACTGCTTATTGGAAGGATGTATTTACCAACTATAACAAGTTTTCAAAAGAAAAAGTAGATACAGATCTGAGTTCCTATGTTACAACAAAAGCGATGAACGGGATCTTTTATTCTATCGGACTAGAGGAACAGAAAATCAGGAAAGACCCGGGAGCCCAGGTAAGTAATTTATTAAAGAAAGTTTTTGGCAATAAATAGAATTTACAATAACTCATAATTAAAAAGCCGCCGTATGATTTACGGCGGCTTTTTTTAATAATTATTGGTATGATTATTTGCCAGCTTTTTTTGAACCGGCAGGAATGATATTCATTTCCTGGATCAGGTTTTTGGCACCGGCAAATTTGTCAACAATAAACAATACGTAACGGATGTCTACCATAATATTTCTGCAGATAGAAGGATCGTAATTGATATCACTCATCGTGCCTTCCCAAACACGGTCGAAGTTTAGGCCAACGAGATTTCCATAGGCATCCAGTGCCGGGCTTCCTGAATTTCCCCCGGTTGTATGGTTGGAGGCTATGAAGCAAACCGGTTGCCTGCCGTTCACGCCGTAAGGGCCAAAATCTTTGGCTTTATAAAGATCAATCAGCTTTTGAGGGACGTCAAATTCGTAGTCGCCTGGTTTGTATTTTTCCATCACTCCATCCAGGTAGGTATAAAAATTATACTTGACTGCATTTCTTGGCGTATATCCCTTAACGTTACCATAAGTTACCCTGAGTGTACTATTGGCATCCGGAAAGAATTTCTTCTCTTTAAAAACATCCAGTTGAGCCTGCATGTAATTCCGTTGCAGTTTATTGATGGTGGCTTGTGTTTCATTTAAAGTTGGACCAACATTGCCGCTGTATGTTTTCAGCATATCGGAATATAGCGCCAATGCAGGGTCTTCTTTAATGATGTTAACAGCGTCCTGTGGATTGTTTGCCAGAATGGCTTTGATTTTTTCAAAATCTGTGAATGCCGTTTTAGCATATAAATCTGCTGCAACGGCCATATAAGTCTGTTGCTGTTCAGAAAGTTTTTGCATCAACAGGGGAGAAACATATGTTGGTTGCTGATCTTTTACATACAACTCCATCAATGTTTCAAATAGTTTACGGTCTACTTCAGCATTGTATTCTTTAAAATTATCTTCCAGTTTAGCAAGTACCTCGGTTTTTCTTTTGTTATAACTCGCTTCATCTTTACCCAATGCAGTGATCAGTGAATTCATATCTGCCGAAATGCCCAGTAATTCAACTTTGGGAACGATTTCAGAAAAATAATCCCGGGCATAAGAATAAGGTTGTATGGTAGCATAGGCTGCTGATAACTCGTTGAGCAGGTTGCCATATTTTTCTTTCCATTCCGGATTTGCGTTTACCCGTTCCTGAAAGCTGGCTTCGTAAGCTAATTTTTTACCCACTGCATCCGACCGGGTTAACCCCAGTACTTCTCCCTGCCATTTCTTATAGGCATTTTCTATACCTGCATATTTTGCAGCATATTGAATCCTGATCTTTTCATCACGACGCATAAATCCCATCAATATTTCCAGTGCATGGTGCCTGATTTTAATTTTAGCAGGATCGCTTACCGTCATAATCTGTTTCACCGCAGCAGCAGTTAAATATTCATTCGTTCTGCCGGGAAACCCGAATACCATGGTGAAATCGCCTTCTTTCATTCCTTTCAGAGAAATTTTTAAAGAACGTTTTGGTTTGTAAGGAACATTGTCGGGGGAATAATCAGCTGGTTTATTTTTCTTATCTGCATAAATCCGGAACATCGAAAAATCTCCGGTATGGCGAGGCCACATCCAGTTGTCGGTATCCTTTCCGAAATTTCCGATAGAAGAGGGAGGCGCTCCTACCAGCCTTACATCTTTATAGGTTTCGGTAACAAACAAATAGTATTTGTTCCCGTCAAAGAAAGGGCGGATGATGAGGTCTTCATAACTTTCTTTCTTAAAATCCTTTTTTAACTGACTGATGTTTTTATCGACCTGAGATTGTCTTTCTTTCTCCGTCATACCCGCCGAAGTGCCTGTTAATACCTGGCTGGTCACTTCTTCAATCCTTACGATGAAGGTTACAAAGAGACCGGGATTTTTCAATTCCTGACCATGGTTGTAAGCCCAGAATCCGTTTTGAATATAGTTGTGCTCAAGAGACGAATGATTTTGGATGGCATCAAACCCGCAATGGTGATTGGTAAGGATCAGTCCATTATCGGAAATTACTTCGGCTGTGCAGAATCCGCCCAGGCTAACAATGGCATCTTTCAAACTGCTTTTGCTGATATGATAAATATCTGCCGCGGAAATCTTCATTCCCATGCGTTTCATATCCTTCTCATTGAGGGCTTGCAATAACTGGGGAAGCCACATACCTTCATCGGCAAAGCTGTATGCAATCGAGCTCAGGCTGATCAGAACATAAAGGAAAAACTTCTTCATAATTGTCTGTTTGAAACAAATGTACGGCAGAAATGCTATTGATCAGAGCTCCTTATTAAAAGCTGAAAATCATGTATAAAAAGGTTGCATGCCGGCTAAAAAATATTGTTATATTCGTGTAAAAAATATACATTCGCTAAAATTCACACACAATGATCGCCAATCCAATTTTCCGCAGTTTAAAAACTGCAAAACTCCACTATTTTTTTATTTTAAGTTTTCTCCTTTTTTTTCAATTAATTCTGAAAGCTGAGGGAACCAAAGAAGTGTCACCCACAATCAATGAGGTTGCTTCTTTGTATTACTCGCCAACCGGCTATGGCTCTTACTTTGAGTGTCCGGCAGATAACCGGTTGAATTTTGTGATTTCAGATCACACTACCGAAAACCTTTATTTCGGATTCCGCTGGATGAGGAGAGGAAGCGCCACGCTGGTAAACAATATGTACTACAGGATCATAGACGGATCGGGTACTGTTGTAGCAGGTCCGTTTCTTTGTCCAACAGTAGGTGGCGGTTTAATCGGCACTTATGCACAGGCTGTAACCGGTCCTAATATTGCAGGTTCGGCACCTGGAGGTTATACTCCTATTTCATTCAATCCTGCAGCCAACGGAACTTATTATATGGAATTGTACCGCAGTTCTGATGGCGGTGCTTCAATGAATATAACCCAGTCTGCCATTGCACCTTTTTTCGATTTTACAGTAGCAACTGCAACCGGAACAAGGTTTCCCGGAAGGCTTTATTGCAAAAAATGGGGATTGGTTGCAGGTAACCCGGGTGATGATTATGCTGGCGCAACCACCGATAATGTAAACCCATCTTTTTATACTTACACAGCAGATTCAACGGTTGTAAAAGTTAGTTTCGATCGGTTTAATCCACTGGCATTTAATGTGGCCTTTAATAATTATGGTGTAGATCCATTACAAACTGATTTTACCATTGGCCGTCGTTCTATTTACAGTGCAGTGAATCCTGATTTGGCTGGAAGTTTCAATACTTTCTTAAATACACCGGATGTAGCTATTTTTCCGGCTTCTCCTCAACCGACAGCTCCAACCAAAGCAGGGGACATCTGGGGTTGTCCCGGGTTTTATTATTTCCCTTATCAGACGTATGCGTCAGGTGATGTAAGAATATTACTTGACCTGAATGGTGTACCCGGTTACCAGTCGGGAACAGAAGATAAATACCTTTTTGCTTATGGTGTTTCTGCGGGTTTGCATACCATCACCTGGAATGGTTTGGATGGATTGGGCAATCAGGTTGCAGTGAATGCGCCTGTGAATATTCAATTAACTACATTGAGGGGAAGAACCAATCTTCCTTTATATGATCCTGAATATAATTTATATGGCTTTACCCTTGATGCCGTTCTTCCACAGGCAGTTCCTAATTTAAGAATGTACTGGGATGATAGCCAGTTGGGTGTTATTTCTGGTCAGGGTGCTAACCTGAACAATTCTACCGGACCTGGTATTGCCAATATTGATTCCGGACAGGTTTCACCGGGCCATGCCTGGAATGGTAATTATGGTGCATCTATGATCACAACTTTCCCTGCACCGTCCATTGGCGGAACAGGAAATGCAACCGTTGGAAACCTGGATGATGATTTTGGAAACGTTCGTGTTATCAATACCTGGTTCTGGCCTGTGGAAGTAGCCAGTGCATCTTACTCGGTGAATATTCCTAACTGTACACCGGCTCCGGATTTCAATGTAACCTGGGTAAATGTGCCGGTACCCGGTAACGTTAGTGCGAATGATGATGTGGCGGTTGGGTCAACTTATGGAACGGCAACTGCATTGCCCGGTAACCCTGGCCCTGCCGTTCCTACCATCAATGCAGATGGTACTTATACCTTTACCAGTGCGGTTGCCGGCGTATTTGTGTTTGAAGTGCCTGTATGTTATCCATCACAAGCACCTCCTTGTCTGCCGGTTTTATTAACCATTACTGTTTTAGAAAACACTATAATAAATAATCCGCCGGTAGCAAACGTGGATATTGCTACTACGAGTATCAATACACCTGTTACCCTGAATACGCTGGCCAATGATGTAGCCGGTAACCCCGGTGGTTCACTGGTTCCTGCAACTGTTGCAGTTACAGCCAATCCATCTAATGGTACAGCAACAGTAAATCCTGCAACTGGTGCAATAACTTATACACCTGATCCCGGCTTTACAGGACAGGATACGCTTACTTATACAGTATGTGATAACAGTACACCTGCTTTGTGTGCTACTTCTATTCAGATCATTACGGTTCAACCTGCTTTCAGTCCGAACTCAACAGTAGCAGCTGACGATTACGCCTATACGCCGTTCAACACCCCGGTTTCTGGTAATGTAATCCTGAATGATTCAGATCCGGAAGGAGACAACCAGACCGTTACTCCTCAGAATACAACTGTTCCTGGAGCAGGCACATTGGTATTGAATGCAGATGGTACCTGGACGTTTACTCCGGTAGCAGGATTCAGCGGTCCGGTTGAATTCCCATACACTGTATGTGATGACAATGCGGTACAGGCTTGTACACAGGCTACTTTGCATATCCTGGTTCCTCCTCCAGCTCAGAATCCTAACCCTGACTTTAATGTAACTTATGTGAATGTTCCCGTAAGCGGTAACGTTAGTACGAATGATAATGTTGAACCCGGTTCAACTTATGGTACAGCTACTGCGGTTCCTGGTAATCCTGGTCCGGCCATTCCAACAATCAATGCAGATGGCACTTATACCTTCACCAGTGCTGTTGCAGGTGTGTTCATTTTTGAAGTGCCTGTATGTTATCCATCACAAGCACCTCCTTGTTTGCCGGTTTTATTAACCATTACTGTTTTAGAAAATACCATAGTTAACAATCCGCCGGTAGCAAACGTGGATATTGCTACTACAAGTATCAATACACCTGTTACCCTGAATACGCTGGCCAATGATGCAGCCGGTAACCCCGGTGGTTCACTGGTTCCTGCAACTGTTGCAGTTACAGCTAATCCATCTAATGGTACAGCAACAGTAAATCCTGCAACTGGTGCAATTACTTATACACCTGATCCTGGCTTTACAGGACAGGATACACTTACTTATACAGTATGTGATAACAGTACACCTGCTTTGTGTGCTACTTCTATTCAGATCATTACGGTTCAACCTGCTTTCAGTCCGAACTCAACAGTAGCAGCTGACGATTACGCCTATACGCCGTTCAACACCCCGGTTTCTGGTAATGTAATCCTGAATGATTCAGATCCGGAAGGAGACAACCAGACCGTTACTCCTCAGAATACAACTGTTCCTGGAGCAGGCACATTGGTATTGAATGCAGATGGTACCTGGACGTTTACTCCGGTAGCAGGATTCAGCGGTCCGGTTGAATTCCCATACACTGTATGTGATGACAATGCGGTACAGGCTTGTACACAGGCTACTTTGCATATCCTGGTTCCTCCTCCAGCTCAGAATCCTAACCCTGACTTTAATGTAACTTATGTGAATGTTCCCGTAAGCGGTAACGTTAGTACGAATGATAATGTTGAACCCGGTTCAACTTATGGTACAGCTACTGCGGTTCCTGGTAATCCTGGTCCGGCCATTCCAACAATCAATGCAGATGGCACTTATACCTTCACCAGTGCTGTTGCAGGTGTGTTCATTTTTGAAGTGCCTGTATGTTATCCATCACAAGCACCTCCTTGTTTGCCGGTTTTATTAACCATTACTGTTTTAGAAAATACCATAGTTAACAATCCGCCGGTAGCAAACGTGGATATTGCTACTACAAGTATCAATACACCTGTTACCCTGAATACGCTGGCCAATGATGCAGCCGGTAACCCCGGTGGTTCACTGGTTCCTGCAACTGTTGCAGTTACAGCTAATCCATCTAATGGTACAGCAACAGTAAATCCTGCAACTGGTGCAATTACTTATACACCTGATCCTGGCTTTACAGGACAGGATACACTTACTTATACAGTATGTGATAACAGTACACCTGCTTTGTGTGCTACTTCTATTCAGATCATTACGGTTCAACCTGCTTTCAGTCCGAACTCAACAGTAGCAGCTGACGATTACGCCTATACGCCGTTCAACACCCCGGTTTCTGGTAATGTAATCCTGAATGATTCAGATCCGGAAGGAGACAACCAGACCGTTACTCCTCAGAATACAACTGTTCCTGGATCAGGTACATTGGTATTGAATGCAGATGGTACCTGGACGTTTACTCCGGTAGCAGGATTCAGCGGTCCGGTTGAATTCCCATACACTGTATGTGATGACAATGCGGTACAGGCTTGTACACAGGCTACTTTGCATATCCTGGTTCCTCCACCGGCTCAGGATCCTAACCCTGACTTTAATGTAACTTATGTGAATGTGCCAGTAAGCGGTAACGTTAGTACCAATGATAATGTTGAACCGGGTTCAACTTACGGTACAGCAACTGCAGTTCCTGGTAATCCTGGTCCGGCCATTCCAACAATCAATGCAGATGGCACTTATACCTTCACCAGTGCAGTGGCAGGTGTATTCATTTTTGAAGTGCCTGTATGTTATCCATCACAAACACCTCCTTGTTTGCCAGTATTGTTAACCATTACGGTGCTGGACAATAACAACAACACCAATCCGCCGGTTGCGAATATTGATATTGCCACTACGAATATCAATACGCCTGTTACATTGAATACACTGGCGAATGATGAAGCTGGAAACCCTGGTGGTTCACTCGTTCCGTCTACTGTTGCGGTAACGGCTAATCCATCCAATGGTACTGCAACAGTGAATCCTGCAACAGGAGAGATCACCTACACTCCGGATCCTGGATTCTTCGGTGCTGATACGCTGACCTATACAGTTTGTGATAACAGTGTACCTTCACTCTGTGCAACAGCTTTACAGATCATCACCATTCAGCCTCCGTTCCATGCGAATACTACTGCTGCGGCTGATGACTATGCCAGTACACCGTTTAACACACCGGTTTCGGGCAATGTAATTTTGAATGATACAGATGCTGAAGGTGATAACCAGACTGTAACTCCACAAACAACTACGATCCCGGGCAGCGGTACATTATCACTGAATAGTGATGGTACCTGGACGTTTAGTCCGGAAACAGGTTTCAGTGGTACGGTAGAATTCCCATATACTATTTGCGATGACAATGCAAGACAGGCATGTACTCAGGCGACTTTGCATATCGTTGTTCGTCCAACTTCAATTGTTCCTTTAACACTGCTTTCATTCAAAGCAATTTTAGACAACAGGAATGTGAAGCTTACCTGGGATGTAACCGGAGAGTATGGCGTTGACAAGCATTTTATCGAAAGGTCTGTAAATGGCGGAAGAAGCTATGAAACAATCGGTGGCGTTCGGGCACGCAATACAGGAATAGACGACAGGTATACTTACTATGATAACCTCTCGGGTGTTAGAGAAAATGTATTGTATTATCGTTTACGCTCTGCCGATATCAGCGGTGCACAGAAACTCAGTCATATTGAAGTGATCAGGCTGGCGAAGAGCGGACAAATCGTTGTTTCACCAAATCCTGCGGTAGAATCTGTTAAGCTTTCCTTCTACAGCAATGCCGGAAGCAATGGTATGGCCAGGTTGTACAGTAGTACAGGTCAACTGGTGCTGCAACAGTCATTCACTGCACAGGCATCGGGTAATCAGCTGGTAAGTATCAATGGACTTGCCCGTTTGCAAACCGGTACATACCTGTTGAAAGTGATCATCGGTGAAGAAGTATTTACCGAAAAAATCATTGTTACTCAGTAATTGTCACTGATATAAATAAAGAAAGTCCGGGTTAATAGCCCGGACTTTTTTTATTAAGTTGATTTAAAAAATTAATTGGATACTGGTGTTTATTTTATCAGCAGTTTCCCCAGTTTTTCTATCTCTGCTGTTTCAGTTGCATTCAACGGATCATTGTGCTGATATTTTGAATGGAGGAAGAGCACTCTTTTGTGTTCGGGATATTTTTCAAGAATAGCCGTTAATATTTTGCCGATGCCTTCATCTTTTTCGGGAGCTGCAATGGATTTAACTACTTCCGATTTATAACGGGTAGGTTTCTTTTTGATGATGGCCTGCAGCGTAGCCAATTTTCCAACAGGAATGATACCAGATTTTTCAGCTTTGGCGTATAACCCTTCCAGTTGTTTTTTACTGAGTCCGCCGCGGTTGCAATACTGGCTGTGCAGGCTGCTGATGAATGGAGCGTCTGGTTTTGCTTCCAGCAGTGCATTTAAAATATCCAGTGTTACATTTACTTCCGCCATCCGGTAAAATTAGGTGCTTTATAATGAAACCATTTTATTTCCCCCGGTTAGAGACTTTGGTGGCCCAATCAAGGATATTTGCAGGAATTGTTTTTTTACCATCTTCAGAGAAGTAGTATGTTTTACCTTCTTTAAGTAACTTAACATAGAGCGCATTGTTTTCTATGTCGGCAATGATGGTAGATTCATTATAACCGCCATTGTGTGCCTGCATTCCCCAATGATAGAAAAGCCCATTCTCAGCAACCATTCCTGTACTCAAGTCCCAGTTTTTCATCATGCGGGCATATTCAGTTCCCAATAGTTTTTTCAGCCGGGCGATAAAATCTTTATTTGAAAAAATGTCTTTACCCGATTTTGCATATTCAGCCAGGAATCCCAATCCGGCTTTTGAATTACTAACAGTAACGGGTACCGGGTGCTTTGTCGAGCGGAGCGGTTACTGCCTGCTTTTTATCGGTTGGTTTTGTAGTATTGCTTATTTTTACTGGTATAGGCCTTGCTGACTTCGTCTATCATTTTATCTGTGGAAGCAGTTGCCTGGTCCATTTTAAAGACTTCATATTTAGTTCCATTCCATCTGTAAACCGAAAACCGGAAGCCAGGACCACCGGCAATCAGGTCGGGATAGCCTTTGTTACTGGTTTTGCGGGTAGACAAATAAGGGGCTGAAGCATCTTCCTGTTTTTCAAATTTTCCGGCATTGTTTTTTATATAAAGTGTTGTCATGGCACCGGCATTACCATACATTTCGAAATTAAATTCCTGTATAAAAATTTCTTCTGTTCCATCATTGTTTAAGTCGGTAGGGTAGAGCTGGATATCCTCTGTTTTTGTATGTATAGCCAGAGAGCTGCTGAATGGTATTTTTATCGCCAGTTGCTGATACTTGTTTTACATCCTTTAAACAATGCTGCAGCAGCCGGGAGTTAATTTTTCAGCAGGAGTGGTTGGAGCTGGTCCGTCATTCTTGATATCAAGTTCAGCCATGTCTTTTTCATTCAGGTAGGCTTTCAGGTATATACCATTTCCTTTCGGCGTATATACGCAGGCGTAAGCAATCCAGAATGGTTTTTTCCCATTCATTTTGATTTCATAAGTAAAAAGTGAAAAGTTTTTTTCTTCTTTAATCTTTTTAATCAGCCTGAATTTCAGGTGCTGATTAAAAAGGAAGCTGATTTTCTGTTCGGGATTAAATGACTCGGCAGGCGTATGGTCTAATACTGAAACCGTTGTATCCCGCTGCATCTCCTTCGAAATAGATTTTATAATTGCAAGGCCCCGTATTACTCTGGCAGATAAAGGTTTTATCATAGAATGAAATATTACTGGCCCCTTTCATAGAGAATTTATTCCCGGTAGCTGTTGGGTCTTTGGTTAGCCAGCTGATTTTGTTTTCCTTGTTGCTGAGTTTATTCCAGGGAATGGAATTTCCTTTCTGAAGTGAATCGGGCGCAAGTAAGTACATCAGGTCATAGAATTCAATTGTTTTTTGCGCAGTAATTGATTGCATTAAAAAGCCTGAAAGGAGAAGGCTGATAAAGTATTTCATAAAGAAGTTTTATATGTCTTGTTCTTCCAATTTAAACCATAAATGGCTAATCAGAAAGCAGGAAATAAAAAAAGGACCGATTTCAGTCGATCCTTTGAATATAGAAATGAAATGTTATTAAATGTCGATCGCTTCACCGTAAGCAGCTGCAGTAGCTTCTTTCAGTCCCTCACTCATGGTTGGATGCGGGTGAACAGCATTCAGGATTTCGTGGGCAGTAGTTTCCAGTTTGCGGGCAACAACAGCTTCGGCAATCATTTCGGTTACATTGGTGCCGATCATATGGCAACCCAGGAATTCTCCGTATTTGGCATCGTAAATTACTTTTACAAAACCGTCGGTTGCTCCACCTGCTACTGCTTTACCACTGGCGATGAATGGGAATTTACCAACTTTGATTTCATATCCAGCTTCCTTCGCTGCTTTTTCGGTATAACCTACAGAAGCAATTTCAGGAGTGGTATAAGTACAGCCAGGGATATTGTTGTAATCCATGGCTTCTGGTTTATGTCCGCTCAGGTGTTCAGCCGCATTGATACCTTCTTTGGCAGCAACGTGTGCCAAGTGCCTGACCAGGGGTACAATCGCCGATGGCGTATAAACCAGGAACACTGGTTTGCTGGTAAGCGTCTACGATGATTTTACCTTTATCCGTTTTAACCCCGAGTGATTCCAGACCGATGTTTTCAATATTGGCAACAACACCAACAGCACTTAAAAGAATATCGGCTTCCAGTACCTGTTCGCCTGCAGCAGTTTTCACTGTGGCTTTAACACCAGTTCCGGAAGTATCTACCTTGGTTACTTCACTGTTGGTCATGATGGTCATACCCTGCTTCTTGAACTGCTTTTCCATTTCCTTGCTGATGTCTTCATCTTCTACCGGAACAATTCTTGGCATGAATTCAACAATGGTTACTTTGGTGCCCATGCTGTTGTAGAAATAAGCAAACTCACTTCCGATCGCACCGCTTCCGCAGATGATCATGCTTTTGGGTTGGGTTGGAAGCGACATGGCTTCACGGTAACCGATGATTTTTTTACCATCGATGGGCATGGTAGGCAATTGCCTGGCCCTGCCGCCGGTTGCGATGATGATATTTTTAGCTTCCAGCACCTGTTTGCTGTTATCCGCTGCCGTTACTTCGAGTTTATTGGCGGCGATGAGTTTTCCATTGCCCATGATCACATCGATCTTGTTTTTCTTCATCAGGAACTGGATGCCTTTGCTCATTTTATCGGCTACACCACGACTTCTTTTAATCACTCCGCCAAAATCAGCTGTTGGGTTGCTGATGTTGATACCGTAATCAGCAGCATGTTTTGAATATTCATATACCTGGGCACTTTTCAGGAGGGCTTTGGTTGGGATACATCCCCAGTTGAGGCAGATGCCACCGAGGCTTTCCCTTTCTACAATTGCCACTTTTTTACCAAGCTGACTAGCCCTGATGGCTGCCGGATAACCGCCCGGACCGCTTCCCAATACTATTACGTCGTATGCCATGTTGATTTGTTTTTGAATGATGAAGTTGGGTTGGTTCTTTGTATAAACCGGATGCGAAATTAGCTTGAAAAGCGTGATTGTCCAAAAGCGAATTCAACGATTTTAACCCTTTTTTGAATCAGAAAGCAGAATCAATGCTGTACTTTCGGAAGATGAAAAAATTCCCTTGCTTACTGGCACTGATTGTCATCGGTTTTGCAGCCCATGCACAAGAGATTCCAAAATGGAAAATAGGGGATGTAGACAAGTATATTGCATCTAAGCCGGGCGAAGTATTGATCATCAATTTCTGGGCAACTTTCTGTAAGCCATGTGTGGCTGAAATTCCTTATTTCATTGAGTTGAGCAAACAGTACAAAGACAAAAAAGTATCGTTGATGCTTATCAGCCTGGATCTGCCTTCACAATACCCGGTAAAGATCCGCAAGTTTGCTGCAAAGCATGGATTCAATGCACCGATCAGCTGGCTGGATGAAACGAATGCCGATTATTTTTGTCCACGCATCGATTCGTCCTGGAGTGGCTCCATCCCAGCTACACTTATCCTGCATACCGGAACCGGTTACCGCAAATTTTTTGAGGAGGAAATGAAAAAGGAAAAACTGGAAGCGGAAATTCAGGCAGCGCTTAAGTCTTCGAGAATAATGGGCATAAAAAAATCCCGTTTTGAGCGGGATTTCAGATTAAATAAAGTTGGTCAATTTTAAGCTTTGCGTTTAATGGTGCAACCTACACTGCGACTTTCCTTCACTGACATTTCTTTTCCTTCAGCCATTTCTGTAATGGCTTCTCTCAGGTGCTGACGTTTTACTGCAGCTTCATCTGATGGATTGTCGTCGATGGCTCCATGATAAACCAGTTTCAGTTGTTTGTTGAAAAGGAAACATTCAGGTGTGCGGTTGGCGCCGAATGCATCAGCCACTTCACTGTTCTTATCCACTACATAAAACCAGTTGTATTTCTTTTCTGAAGCGTATTCTTTCATGGCTTCGAAACTATCTTCGGTACCACGATAAGCTTCATTGCTGTTGATGATGATTACGCCTACATTTAACTTGGCAGCAAAGTCGCCCATAGCAACGGTGCGTTGTTCGTTTTTCACTACATACGGACAGGTATTGCAACTGAACATAACCAAAACGCCATTGCCTTTGGCCGCTTCTTTCATGCTCACTTCTTTACCGGATATATCGAGCATCCTGTGATCCGATTTCGGCATATCGCTGCCAATCGGTAGCGGAGCGCTCGCTTTGAAAGCCATCGCTCCAATAATGAAACTGGCTGTAATGAATAGGAGTATTTTTTTCATAATGGGAATTTTTAGTATTTAAAGATAGGGTTTCTATGCATATAAACCTGTTCCGTTTATCATAATCAATTCAGTTTTTTGCGTTCCTCTTCCTGACGTTGAGAAGCTATAATTTTAAGTGAGTTAATGCTCACATTCAATTCAAAACCAATGAGTATGGCAAGTGAATTAATATAAATCAAAGCCATTACCATCATAATGGTTCCGATCGATCCATATAAAACATTGTAACGACCGAAACTGTTCACGAAAAGGGAAAAGCCTACAGAAGACACGATGCTGAGGAAGGTGGTTGTGATGGTTCCGGGTGAGCTGAGCTTCCATCTTTTTTCAACGGATGGAGCGTATTTGAATATAAATCCGATGGCAAAAAAGATGAGCAGGATGATGAATATCCAACGGGTATTGGCGATCAGGTCCCGCCAGCTTTTATCGGTTACCAATAGTTTCAGCAATGCACCCTGAGAAACGAGTAAAGCAAAATAAACCAGCACCAATCCGAAAATCATCATGGTTAATTTGATGGCAGTCCATCTTTGCTGGATGCCCATCCTTTTACCAAAACCCAGGTAGTTTTTTTTATTGAAAGATCGAACCAGTCCCATCATTGCATTGGAGGCAAAGAAAAGTGAAAGCAAAAGTCCGAATGACAATAAACCAATCCGGCTATCATAAATAAACGAGTCTACAAATTTGATCAGTTCCCGGTTATAGACCCTTGAAGGAACGATGTCGTATATCACGCTGTGCAATTGAACCTGGATGCTCTTCTTAGAAATAAAAGGCAGGTTCGGGATCAGCGTAAACAGGAAGAGCAGTGATGGAGGAATCGCCATGATGAAATTGTAAGCGATGGCGGATGCTCTTTCCGTGAGACCATGTGTTTTAATCTGGCGGTAAAAGAAACGGATTACATCATACAACGGAACACCCTGGAAGCCCGGCGGATACCAGTGCTTGCTCCTGTTGAGCAGGAAGGCAAGAGGTGTTTTGGTAATCAGTATCCGTTCAAATTTTGTCACTTACCGTTGGTTTGGTTTTGTTGTGCTTTTCGAATGATCAGGCTGTCAAGTGCCTGCTGGTAAGCCCTTGCATACCGCAGGTGTTCAGGATAAGTACTGGCGAAATTCGAATATCCATTAAAATCGGGCTTGGCCACAAAGAAAATATAATCGGTTTCCGGTGCATCCAGTACGGCATCAATTGTTGAAATGGAAGCGGTGCTGATGGGGCCGGGAGGTAATCCTGTTTGCTGATAGGTATTATAAGGAGAAGGGTAGGTAAGATGACCGTGCAGGATGCGCTTCAGAGCGAAGTTCCGCATGGCATATTTCACGGTAGGATCAGCTTCCAGCTTCATTCCTTTTTGAATCCGGTTGATGTAAACACTGGCAATTTTGCCTTTGTCTTCCTGTTTATTGGTTTCTTCCTCAACAATACTGGCAATGGTATAAACCTGTTCGGGACTGAACCCCAGCAGTTTTGCTTTTTCAGTTCTTTTGCCCATCCAGAATTTATCATGCTGATCTTTCAACCGGGTAAATATTTTTTTGAAGGAACCATTCCACCAGAAGAGGTAGGTGTTGGGGATTACAGTAGTCATTACTGTATTGGTATCGAGCAAAAAGGGGGCCAGTGAATCATTGCTGGTTAAAAAGCGGATCGCTTCGGCAGAATCTGCTTCAAAGAGATTGCCGATTTTTCCTGCCAGGTCTTCTTTGGTGCGGAGTTTATTGATCACCAGTCTCACCGGTGATTGTCGCCCTGCTTTCAGCATCCTTACCAGGGAAACAAGGCTGCTGCCTTTACTGATCTCATATCTGCCGGGTTTTACAGCATTTGAGTAGTTGGCCTGACTGGCAACCCTCTCAAAAAAGAACGGGCTTTTGATGATGCCCTGATCGATAAGGTTTGCTTTTACATCGGCATAGCTACTGCCGGTTTTAATAAAAAAATATTTGCTTTCGGGTGCCGTAACGGTGGGGCCGAAAATATTCCAGCCGGCATAAATGCCAACCAGGACTAAAATACCGACTACGATCAGGATGATTTTTTTCATATGCTAAAAGGGGTATGACAAAATAAAATAAAAAACCCCGCCTTTAAGTGCGGGGCTTGTTATTTTTTATAAAGCTTTTTATTTGTTTGTATCGTTGGTAGCCGGCGCAGGTTGTGATCCTTGCATTGGAGCTGTATTGGCCGGAGTGCGTTGCTTTCTGAGGGCTTGTTTTGATATTTTCATAAATATCAGAATTTGCATTGCCGCTGCCATCTTTCGGAATAAAAGCCGGAGAGATGAGGCAGAGAATACCTACCACTGCTGCAAAGATCCAGGTGCCTTTTTCGAGTACATCGGTTGTTTGTTTAACACCCATCAACTGGTTGCTGAAACCACCCAAAGTGCCGGAAAGACCACCACCTTTAGGATTCTGAATCAACACGATCAATCCGAGTATGATAGAAGCAATGATAATCAGTACGCCAAATAATGCTAACATGTCAATTTTCTTTTAAAGATTCAATTTTGGCTGCAAAGTAAGCGATTTTAGCAGGATTCTGCAAACTTAATTTTTGATACACTTCCCTTGCTTTTTGCATTTTTCCCTGTTGGGCAAATACTTCGGCCATGGATTCGGTAATAATATCCTCTTCTTTATTGCTGTTTTCAGCCATTTTCTGCACGGTCTGGTCCACAGATTGAGGATTATCGGGCAGTTTATTGCCATGCACGTTCTTCATGGTTTTGAGCCATTCGGTAAAGCTTTTCAGCTGTTTTCCCAGTTTGTCGCCCGTTTGAACTTCTTCACTCAGCTTGATGCCCTGGGAGGCAAAATAATCGGTGGTGTGCAGGGGTTCGAAGAGTAATTCCTCTTTTTTCGTTTCCACTGGTTTTTCGGCTTCTTTTGGTTTCAGGAGCATTTCTTTAACTACCGGTGGAATGACGGGTTCATGCATATTGATAACCGGTGCCGGTTGAGTATTGATTTTTTTTGTGCGTTGCTGTAACTGCAGATTCAACAAAAGCGGGTTGTTGAAATGCAGGGCTGCTTTGGCTGCGATGCTGGCATATCCTGCACTTCCAGGGCCAGCTTCTTTCAGTCTGAAAAAATGCACAGCACCGAAATAAGGATAATTTTTTGCTTCTTCCTGCAACAGAGCGGCATTCCCGTTATCACGGGTATTTTTATTAAAGAGTGCTGTAAAAAGTTCAGAATGCTGCATACGTCAAAGCTATGAATTACCGGTAAGTTGATTACCAGTTTGAAAATATTTTATTGAAAATTTCATCTACCAGGTTCTTCACGATATCAGTGTTGAGCTGGGCTTCGGCCTGGGACAAACTCAGATCGGCACTGAAATCAAAAGTTCGGGTGAGGTCTGTTTCGATGTTCTTTTTTTCATCGAGTGTATTTTTAAAACTCAGGTGAAAGCCTACGGTCAACCTGTTTCCGCTCGCATTGGATCCGGTGATACTGATGGTGCTGGTATAATATTGCGATACATAACCGCTGATATCATAATGTGCATCATCATTATTGGTCTGGCGGAGTCGGGTAGTGCTGATAACTTTAGCTTTCAGCTGTTCGGTCAACTGCGGACTCAACTGTGTATTTACATACTGCGCCTTGTTTTCAAGATAATTCACCCGGAAAGTTTTCACTTCTGTTGGGATCGATACATCTTTAAAAGAATACCTGCAGGTGGCAAAATTGAAAAACCCGATGAGCATCAGGCTTACCAGGTAAAGTATGGTGCGTTGTTTTCTTAATGTCCAGGTTCCCATTGATTGGTTGAATAAGGGGTTACTCTTCTGATTTAATTACAGGTTTTCGATATCGTATTCTTTCAGTTTCCGGTATAAGGTACGTTCGCTGATGCCAAGGTCGAGCGATGCGTCTCTTCTTTTGCCCCGGTGCTTTTTCAGTGCTTTGATGATCAGTTCTTTTTCTTTGTCCATAATGCTCAGCGATTCTTCCACTTCTTCATGCTGCTGATATCGGTGCATTGGATTCGTTGCGATAAAGAACAGAAGGTGGTGCCTGGCTGTAATTATTGCTGCTAACCGTTGGCGTTAGTTCCTTAATGCCATTGCCTGCATCCTGGTTATAAACCGGCATATGCTGCGCCACGCCCGGGTTCTGCACCAGGTCGAAGAACATTTTTTTCAGTTCGTTTACATCTTTCTTCATGTCGAAGAAAAGTTTGTACAGGATTTCTCTTTCGTTGGCGAATTCGGCCTGGCTCACTGCACCTGGTCCACCGCTGAGTGCCGGCAACCGGGAGAAATTGTGTTCGGGTAAAAATGACCTGAGCTGTTCGGCCGTGATCTGTTTGTCTTTGCTCAGTACAGAAATCTGTTCAGCAATATTTTTCAGTTCCCGAACATTGCCCGGCCAGCCATAATTGATGAGTACATTCCTGGCATCATCTGTTAATTGTACCGGAACGGTTTTATATCTTTCTGCAAAATCGGTCGTGAATTTTCTGAACAGCAGGAATATATCTTCCTGGCGGTCTCTCAAAGCAGGCACCCTGATGGGCACTGTATTCAGCCTGTAATAAAGGTCTTCCCTGAATTTGCCATTGTGTGTATATTCCAGTAGTTCTTTGTTGGTAGCGGCGATTACCCTTACATCTGTTTTCTGAACTTTACTGCTACCTACGCGGATATATTCTCCTGCTTCGAGTACCCTGCAGCAATCTTGCCTGTGTTCCCAATGGCATTTCACCGATTTCATCGAGGAAGATGGTACCACCGTTCACGGTTTCAAAATATCCTTTGCGACTGTCTACCGCTCCGGTAAAAGATCCTTTTTCATGGCCAAACAATTCAGAATCGATGGTTCCTTCGGGAATGGCACCGCAGTTAACGGCAATGAAAGGATTGTGTTTGCGTGCCGATAAGGCGTGAATGATCTGCGAAAAAACTTCCTTACCCACACCGCTTTCTCCATTGATCAAAACGCTGAGGTCGGTAGCAGCAACCTGTACTGCTACATTCAACGCATGGTTGAGGGCAGGGGAGTTGCCGATAATACCAAACCTGTTTTTTATAGATTGCTGATCCATAATTTTTAAATTTTTCAGCTGATGACTTCACCGAGCAGTGTTCCGGCGGTACAACTGTTTATTTTAACCATCACATATTCGCCTTTATCCAGGTTGCCTTTCGGAAATACAACCACTTTGTTCTGGTCATTTCTGCCATAAAGTTCATCCGGTATTCTTTTTAGAAGTTCCTTCGATGAGTACTTTAAATGTTTTCCCTACTTCTTTCTGCATGCTTTCCAGTGAATGGATGCGGTGCATGTCAATCAATTCCTGCAGCCTTCGTTTCTTTGTTTCCAGCGGCACATCATCTTTAAACCTTCTGGCAGCAAGGGTTCCGGGGCGTTCAGAATAAAAGTACATATATGCCAGATCGTAACGGCAATAGTCCATCAGGCTTAAAGATTCCTGGTGTTCTTCTTCAGTTTCTGTACAGAATCCTGCGATCAGGTCGGTTGAAATGGCACAATCGGGTAGAATTTCTTTGATGCGGTTTACCTTGGCGATGTACCATTCCCTGCTATAGGTGCGGTTCATCATCTGTAAAACCCGGCTGCTGCCGCTTTGTACGGGCAGGTGAATATAATTGCAGATGTTTTCGTATTGCTTCATGGTGAAGAGTACATCATCTGTAATGTCTTTCGGATGAGAAGTGGAAAACCTGACCCTCAGTAAAGGTGAGATCAGTGCAACTTTTTCGAGCAGTTGAGCAAAATTCACCGATTCTTTTCCATCATCGCTGCGCCAGAAGTAACTGTCTACATTCTGACCCAATAAGGTCACTTCCCTGAAACCCTGGCTGAACAGGCTTTCACATTCACCGAGAATGCTCTGGGCATCCCGGCTGCGCTCACGGCCACGGGTAAACGGAACCACACAAAATGAACACATATTGTTACAACCCCGCATGATGCTCACAAAGGCATTCACGCCATTGCTGTTAAGGCGAATGGGAGCAATATCGGCATAGGTTTCATCGCGGCTTAATAATACATTCACTGCTTTCTGACCGGTTTCAGCTTCACTGATGAGTTGGGGAAGGGTTCGGTAAGCATCCGGACCAACCACAATATCAACCAGTTTTTCTTCTTCGAGTAAGGTCGCTTTCAAACGTTCGGCCATGCAACCCAGGATGCCGATGATCATGCCTGGTTTTTGTTTTTTCAGGCGCTTGAATTCGGTGAGTCTTTTACGGATGGTGAGCTCTGCTTTTTCCCTGATTGAACAGGTATTGATGAGGATCAGATCGGCATCATCGGGATTGACGGTAGCCCCAAATCTTTCATTCTGGAGAATGGAAGCCACTACTTCGCTGTCGGCAAAGTTCATGGCACAACCATAACTTTCAATATAGAATTGCTTCTGAAAGGGCAAATCGATCATTTCCGCCGGTGCAAATGCTTCACCCTGGCGGCGCTCATCGTGTTTTTTATCTAAGACCAGTTCCTCCATCGGGGGAATAAAAATTTAGGGGGCAAAGATAGCTCAAATCACATTAAATATGACAGGATGGCAGCATTTTAGCAAACTATTGCGGAAATGGTAAAAAAGCTCAGGAAACAGCCGGTAGCCTGGATTTCAGCCAACTGTTTTTCATTGGAATGATCCAGTTGTTTTCGAGTTCGGCTTTGCTGAGGACCGTATTATTGAAATAGGGAGTGTCGATACTGATAAAGTTGTTCTCCAAAGCATATTCCAGCTGTGAGAGTGGAATTTGCTGAATTTTATCTTTGATGATGAAAGCAAGGTTCTGCCGGTTGAAAAGATCAACATTGAATTTCTTTTCTATTTCCTTTACCAGTCGAACCGAACTATCGGTACTGCAACCACTCACACCTGTAGCCGTTTCATCGGCCATCAGCACCAGGAATGTACCGAATAACAGGCTGGCGATAACCTTTTACCGGAGTGCCATGGGTTTTCCACTGTTGCACAAAGTCTTTGAGTAATGGTTCTATTTCCGCTATTTCGCTGGTCATGAAACTGCGGCTGGATTGATAGATCCAGACCCTGGAGGAAGGATGAAAATTTTCGGGTAGTGCTTGTTGAAATGACCAGTTCATAAATAGCAAATTTACATTATTGCAGGGAAGCAGCCACGATTTCGGCGATGTCGAGCACTTTCACTTCGTCTTCTTTTTCACGGTTTTTCACGCCATCGGTGAGCATGGTATTGCAGAATGGACAGGCTGCGGCTATAACTGATGCACCGGTATCAATGGCTTCATTGCTGCGTTCTATGTTGATGCGGACATCGCCTTTTTCTTCTTCCTTGAACATCTGAGCACCGCCTGCACCACAGCATAAACCGTTGCTGCGGCATCTTTTCATTTCAACCAACGCCACATCCATTGCTTCCAGTACTTTGCGTGGGGCTTCATAAATATCGTTTGCACGTCCCAGGTAGCAACTGTCGTGGTAAGTGATTTTCTTCCCTTTGAAACTACCGGTATCGGTCATACGGATTTTACCTTCGTCTATCAGTTGCTGTAAGAAAGTAGCATGATGGATCACTTCATAGTTGCCGCCCAGTACAGGGTATTCATTTTTGAGGATGTTAAAGCAATGCGGACAAGCCGTAACGATCTTCTTAATATTATAACCATTCAGAATCTGGATATTCTGATAAGCCATCATCTGGAACATAAATTCATTGCCCGCCCTTCTTGCCGGATCTCCCGTACACATTTCTTCTTTACCCAGGATGGCATATTTAATACCTACTTTATCGAGAATGGTCACAAAAGCCTTGGTGATTTTTTGTGCACGCTGGTCAAAACTACCGGCGCAGCCCACCCAGAATAACACTTCCGGTTGTTCGCCGCTTGCCATGAACTCAGCCATTGTAGGTACATGCATGATTGAAAAGTTTATAACAACAAAGTAAACAACATTTTATCATTGATCTTTGTTCTCCAGCATTTAATTTTGCAAATTAAAGAGGAGTTGAAAAAAATCATACATAAAATTACGCATTGGGAAGCCTGGCCTTTCAAACTGATATATGCACCACTGGTGCCTGTATGGTTCTCTTATATGATCCGATCGGGTTCGGTATGGTTTTTTACACCCAGTAACCCCAAGCTCACTTTTGGCGGAATGGAAGGGGAACCTAAAAAGGAAATGTACGATCTGCTCCCTAAACACCTGTATCCTGCTACTTTTAATGTATTGCCTTCTGATAGCATAGACGAAGTTTTAAAAGAAGCAGCTTCTCAGGAATATCTTTTTCCCGTTGATTGTTAAACCAGAGGTTGGCGGACAAGGCATCCTGTTCAGGAAGATCGACAACCGGGAGCAACTTGAATCCTATCATCGCCAGGTGCCAGTAGAATACATTGTTCAGCAAATGGTGTCTTATCCTGTTGAACTGAGTGTGTTTTATATACGTCATCCTAAAGCAGCCGAAAGGAACGGTAACGGGTTTCCTGCACAAAATACCCTTGCATGTAATTGGTAACGGAAAGGATACGCTGGAGCAATTGGTGATGCAGCATCCCAAAGCATCCAAAAGAGTTGAGGAATTACAAACCAAACACCAGGAGAACTGGCAGTTTGTTGTTCCGGCAGGAGAGAAGTATATATTGAGTTATGCGGCTAACCATAACCGTGGGGCTCATTTTGTTGATCTCAAAGAACATATTGATGAAAAACTGGTGAGTGTTTTTGATGAGATCAGTCATGGTATCAATGATTTCTTTTATGGCAGGTACGATATTATGTGCAAGGATGTGGAATCATTGAAGAACGGGAAAGACTTTACGATACTTGAATACAATGGTTGCGGTGCCGAACCCAATCACTTCTACGATACCGGCTATACGCTGCTGAATGCCTACCGAGAAATCCTGAAACACTGGAAAGCATTGTACAATATCAGTAAATACAATGCATCACAGGGAATCAAACCCTGGTCGTTCATAAAAGGGGTTCGCTTCATGAATGAAACAAAGGCCTTGTACAAAATGATGCGGGAAGCAGATCAGAAGATAACCTGATGCTAAAATGGCTGGCCATGTGTTTGTTTGATCAACCAACGGGTAAGGGAAGGAAACTTAGATGCCGTTTTTACAAACAGGTTTGTTATTGAAGGTTTACCAAATAAACTTTGTATAAAGCGTCCTGTTTTCAATCTTTTGCCAAACAATTGTTTCCATTCTGCAGCATATTTTTTCTCCATTGCAGTGCGGCTTATTTTCTGATTAAGAAACAGTATAATATTTTCAGCAGCAATCTTGCTTCCGTGCAGCGCCATGCTCATGCCATTGCCACAGAGCGGAGTGATCATTCCGGCGGCATCGCCCATCATGAGGATATGATTTTCTACAATTGATTTCTGTTGAAATGATATCTGCGATATGGTGGTTGGTCCGACTGTTTTTTTTGCTGTGCTGAAAATTTTCTGCAGTTCAGGGTTCTGACTCAAAATATTTTTTTCCAGCTGATCAATGGAATTGTCGGATGCTTTCAGGTTGGCAGCAGTAGTGAGGTAACATAAACAATACTTATTGTTTTCAATGGCAGAAATACCACAATAGCCATTGCTGAAATTGTGGAGCGCTATGGTATCCAAAGGGAAATCTGTTTCTATGTGATACTTTATGCCAATGTAGTTGTTGAGTTTATTGGGAGGTTGCGTTACAAAATTTCTTTTCCACCGAACATCGATATTGCTTCTTTTGCCAAAACTACCGCAGCAGACTTTCGATTTGAACAAACCATTGGTTGTGCTGATCTGAAATAGTTCATCGCCGAATGTTACATCTTCCACTTTACAGTATTCCATAACGGTAACGCCTGATTGCAAAGCGATGTCTTTTAGTTTTTCATCGAGGGTGAATCGACTGATACCAAAACCACCCAGGGGCAACTCTTGTTTGAGCGCAAAGCCGGAAGGAGCCGTTACGATTAGCTTTCTGATCATTGGCAGATTCATTTCGGAGAGCGGAAGACCGAGTTTTTCCAGAAAACCGAAACTTTCCATACTGATGTATTCGCCGCAAACCCGGTGAAATGGATATTGTTCTTTCTCAAATAAAATTACACGGTATTGCTTTTTAGATAACTGAATGGCAGCACTCAGTCCGGCCAGCCCACCGCCAACGATTGCGATATCATAGGTAGTTTCAGCGTTCATGCTTTACTGTTATAAGATGCCTGAAGGCCCATTTCCATTGAATCGTAAAAGGATGGATGGCTATGGAATCGAATATTTTCTGCCATTCCTTTCTTTTGAATCCCCTCGCTACTGATAAAGGTGCATCATTTTTAACCAGGTAAGAACGGGAGAAAATGGATGTTATCCATTTAATAGAATAATACGCCATCCAGTGCCGGTGAAGATCGTTGATGAAAAAGCCAATGCCGGCTATTCATCTGCATCCAGTGCAGGATGTGCAGGATTTTAGCTTCCGGAAAATGATGACAGAACAAAGAATTGAATATGATATCGGGTTTATCGTTTTTGAAATCTACATCTGCGTAGTCGGAGGCAATCCATTCGGCCGGAAGTTCAGGGTATTGTTCTGCTGCAAATTCGATACAGGTTATTTTGATATCGATGCCGGTAAACTTTACTGCAATATTATTTTTAGAACACCATCGGTAAATGGCCTGTAAATTATCGCCACCGCCACAACCTATTTCGCAGATGTGCAATGGTTGTTTTTTATCGCTACCCTGCAAAAGTTTTTTTATTCCCTTTAATGTGATGGCATGACCACCCAGCAGGGTATTGATGGTATTCAGCTCTTTCATGTTCTGCCTGATATCGGCGAACGGGATATCATCTTTATCGAGCAGTTCGGGCTGGTATGATCTTTTATCAAACTTACGCATAGCTGGCGGTGAATGTTTCCATCGTGAGTCCGGGCCCGAATGCAGCACCAAATAATTACAGCTTGCTCTGGTATTATTCAACCTGCATTCTTCCAGCATTTCTTTCAGCACAAACAGTATAGTAGGAGAACTCATGTTCCCATATCGTTTGAGCACATCGTAAGAATGCTGTAAATCTCCGTCAGCCAGGTTGTAAACTTTTTGCAATGGTTTCCAGTATTTTCTTTCCTCCCGGATGAATGCACCAATGGGTTACTTCATTCAGTTGTTTTCCGGAGGCAGTTCAAGGCGGCAGTTACCAGTTGAGCAAAATCTTCTTTGATTAAGTTCAGGAACATAACCGGTAAGTGTCATCAGGAAACCCAGTGGAGGATATTTCCCAGGCCATTTCTTTTTTTCCTTTGAAATGAAACACTGGAATAAAAACTACCGAGGGCAATTCCATTTGGCTTTAGCGTTTTTGCCCTGAATCAACACAGCAGCTGATCCGTCGCCAAAGAGCAGGGAAGAAGTGATATTGTCGGTCGTAGGCTCTTTTTGAAAATGCAGGGTGCACAATTCAGTACATACCACCATTACATTTGCTTCGGGATCAGCTTTACAGAATACATCGGCAATTTTGAGTGCATGCACTGCAGCATAGCAGCCCATGAAATTCACTGAAGCTTCGTATAATCGTAGCCGGTAGATTCATGGATTCCATGATCTGAAGGTCGAGCCCGGGCGCACTCATGCCTGTACAGCTCACTGTAATGAGATGTGTAATGCGATCGGGTGTAATGTATCCGTCGATGCATTTATGAATGGCCTGTACCGACAAATCCGTCGCCTCTTCCTGGTACCATTTCATGCGCTGTTCAATAGATGGGAAAGGTTCCAGCGTCGCATTGTCGGGGAAAAACCGTTTAGCAGCATTTATGCCTGGCATTGCTATAGTCGGGTATAACTGAATATCTTTCCTCAATTCCACTATGCCTGTACAGAAATTTCAATTTCCTGTTTTCTTCAGGAGTGGGGCAATATACATTACTGGCAAATGCAAACAGATCATCCTGCTTATGACAGAATGAAGGAACCGCTGTTGCTATGGAAACTATTTTACTCAAAGCAATTGATTTAACTGAATAAAAAAATAAATGCTGCATTGGAGCAAACCGATGCAATCAGGTTCATGCGCATGGTGTTGGTGAAACTGGCTTCATTACTATCTCTGTACACTTTACTGAACCACCACAGAAAATATACGGTTACCGGTAACAGGAAGATTTGTGTGATCCAGAATCCATCCATATTGTGTTGACTGCTCAGTAATAACCAAAGACCTGTCATCGCTGCAGCAAATACAATTCCTGAGAACAGGAATGTACCCCTGTAACCCAGAACGTAACTGAGGGTTGTAACACCATCTTTTTTGTCTTGCCGATGCTGATAAATCTGCGTCAATGGATAAAAACTCCCTATCAGTAAACTGGCAATAGCCATGCCGTAAACAGGTATTTCGGTTGATTTTGTAAATAGAAGCAGCATGTGTTACGAGTAAAAAAGTAACAGCACCCTGGAAGATTACTCACGGTAAGATAGCCTGCAATTGCATATTTTTTCAAACGGATACCGCGGTAACTATATGCCCGGGAAGCCAGGATGTAAAGCAGCAACCCAACGGTGAAGTATACACTAATCAGTAAGGAAAGTAACAATGCTGTTATATCCATCAGCAAGGAAACATAAAAGAGTTGCTTTGTAGGTTGTAATGGTGATTTGATTCCGCCGATGCTTTCTGTATCGCGGTCCATATAACTATTGTAACCATTGCTTGCAGGATAAACCAGTAGATGCAGTATGATGAAGCACAACAATGCGTCTTTATTATTGATGCTGTTGAGCTGGCTCAGCGCAAACCAGTATACCGGCATCAGGAATACGGAAAAGTGTATCCGAAGTAATTGTATGGTAGAAGCGGCGATCATGTAAGTGTAAATTACACATTAACGCTTTTAAACAGGGTTTGGTTGCCGTTTATACTGTTTCTTTATCTTTGGGCATATGCCAAAAGTACTGAGTGTATTTTTATGGGGTTTGCTGATCAGCTTCCTGGGATCTCTTCCTTTGGGAACATTGAATGTTGCTGCCATGCAGATCGGAATACAGGAAAACATCACCAATGCCATGTATTTTTCCTTCGGCTCATTACTCATTGAAATGATTTATGTGCGCATTTCCCTGGTGGGGATTGATTGGGTAAGAAAGCAGGAAAAGCTGATGCGCATCATGGAATGGCTCACACTGGGTATTATCCTTGCATTGGCCATCGGCAGTTTCTGGGCTGCTTTGCAGGATGGGGGCGACGCTAAAAATGTAGTGCTCGATAATAACATGCACCGTTTTCTGTTAGGTATGTTTATGTGTGCGATCAACCCGGTGCAGATTCCATTCTGGTTTGGCTGGAGTACGGTGCTGTTTACCAAAAAAATTCTGGAACCTGTTAATGCGCAATACAACAGTTATATCATTGGCATTGGCCTGGGTACACTGATGGGTAATGCGGTATTCATTTTCGGTGGAAAGTGGCTGGTACAGAGGATTTCCAACAGTGAACAGTACCTCAACTGGTTCATTGGCGGCATTTTTATGATGACGGCGCTGATCCAGCTCTGGAAGCTGATCAAACACAAAGATGCCGTAGATAAATTCGTAAAAGAGTCTAAACAAAAAGAGAACGATCCTTCCTTATAATTCTGCGGTCCATTTATCACGGTCATCCGGACTTAACTTCCAGGGCGCAAAATTATTTTCAATATTGCTGAACATCCCGTTCCATTCCTGCGGAGCATTGCTGTCTTCCATGATCAGGCTGCGGCGGAGTTCGAGGATGATATCCAGTGGATTAATGCTCACCGGGCATTCCTGCACACAGGCATTGCAGGTGGTACAGGCCCTGAGTTCTTCTACCGTAATATAATTGTTGAGGAGCGTTTTGCCATCTTCTTTGAAACTGCCGTTAATGCGGATATTTTTACCCACTTCTTCCAATCGATCCCGGGTATCCATCATGATTTTGCGTGGACTCAGCAGTTTGCCGGTCTGGTTGGCCGGGCAGGCTGCCGAACATCGACCACATTCGGTACAGCTATAAGCATCGAGCAAACTTTTCCAGCTCAGGTCCATCACATCTTTGGCACCGAATTTCATCGGTTGTGCATCACCGGTAGGAGCCAGTTCGGGTTGCATCATATACTTCACTTCATTCTGCACGTTTTCCATATTGTGCATCTTGCCTGCCGGTTCCAAGTCTTGCATAATAAGCATTCGGGAATGCCAGCATGATATGCAGGTGTTTGCTGTAAGGCAGGTAGTTTAAGAAAGCGAAGATGCCGATGATGTGCAGCCACCAGCAGGTTCTTTCAATCATCACCAAAGTAGCAGAAGACATATCGCCGAATGCCGGAGCAATGATGCCGGAGATCAGAAAGTTTCCTGTATCATGGTAATGTTCACTGCCCTGTAATTGCAAGGCACGGTCGGTGGCATTCATCAGCAGGAAAAGACTCATCAGCACGATTTCTGTGATGAGGATATAATTGGCATCGCTGCGTGGCCATCCATCGAGGTCTTTGCTGATAAACCTTTTCAGTTTAATGATGTTTCTCCTGGCCAGGAAAATCACACATACTGCAATCACTCCAACAGCCAGTATTTCAAAGAAATTAATTACAAAGCCATAAAAACTGCCCAATGTTCCGAGGAAGAGGCGGTGTGTACCTAATATACCATCCAGCACGATTTCAAGTACTTCAATATTGATGATGATGAAACCGGCATAGATGATGAAATGCATCACGGCAACCAGCGGATTGCGGAACATTTTTTTCTGTCCGAATGCCAGCAACAGCAGATTTTTCCAGCGTAGTGCCGATTGATCGCTTAAATCTTCGTCTTTCCCGAGCAGGATATTTTTCCTGATCCGGAGTATGTTTTTTGAAAACAGCCAGATAGCCAGACCTGCTAAAACTAAAAACGCCGCCTGTTGTACATATTGCATACCAGTGATTTAATAAGGCTAAGGTAAAGTATTTGCTAAAACCTATTGAATAATTTCGGAACTTTCGCCTCTGAAAAACAGAAATTGCAATGATCCTCAACAAAGATACAGCGGATAAGAAATTAAGGCGGATGGCACTCGAAGTGGCTGAAAGAAACTATGCCAAAGATGAACTGATCCTGATCGGCATCCGTGAAAACGGCATTTTTATTGCCCGTAAAATTGCCGCTTATCTTAAAGAAGTGTTTAAAGGAAATATAGAAGTAATCGAACTTTCGCTCGACAAAAAAAAGCCGGCGGCCATCAGCTTAAACAAAGCCATCAGTTTCGATCAGAAAAATATATTACTGGTAGATGATGTTGCCAATAGCGGCCGTACCATGCTGTATGCATTAAAGCCTTTATTGGAGATGTGGCCGAAGCAGATTGAAACGCTGGCCCTTGTAGAAAGAACACACAAAGAATTTCCGATTGCAGTGGATTATATCGGACTATCGGTGTCTACTACACGCCATGAAAGCATTGTGGTAAAAGTGGAGAATGGAGAAGTGGAAGGCGCCTGGCTTCAGCATGAACTTTAAGCTTTAAAAACTGATCCAGTGAAACCTGAATTTATTTCTCGAGTACTCGATACCGGGAGCAGGGAATTTTAAAGAGTTCAGCACAAACAATGCATATTTCACCAGCTTCTTTTTGGTTTTGATTTTCGTTAAGTCGATATCCGGAGAAAGATACCACTGACGATATCGTTGAATATCGGGTCGGGAGAAATTGATATTCCCGTTTTCATCTTTGCCCACATTTTCTCTTGCACCAAACATTCCTTCTGCACCATAGCCAACAGAAACCTGCAGCCATGAAGGCCAGCGTGATTTAGGAAAGAAAGAACGGATGCTGGTACTGAGCCAGTAGGTTTGTCCATTGTAGTCTTTTAAAAAACGTTCCGGACTGCTTTTTCCGAATAAAATATTGCTCCGTTGATTGAGTGCAGGATCGGAATAATTTTTCCGGTGAAAGGAAGTTTTGATCTGGATGCGTTGTTCATCCCAGGCAAGTTCCTGTGCTACCAATGTAGCGCTGCCGAGCATATTGGCGCCGATATCTCCCCAGCTCCATCCCCATTCTGTACTGAATCCATCGAGTACTTCAATAACCGTTTGGTAAACGGCACCGCTGATACCGCCAATCCATATACGCTTTTTACGGTCGATCCCGGTATGACGCCACAATTCCATGCTATAACGGCCCATGCTATACGCACTATACACATGACCAACTTTATCTACCTGTTTCCATTCATCAAAATCATTGAACACATGAAATTTTCCCTGCGGATAATTTTTATACCAGGCAGCATATAACCCGGTCATACTCGCCGCATAAATCCCCACATTGGCAATGGCCATCGTGGTTACTTTTTTTCTGCTGTAGGGATACTCATTGGCTTTGTCGGGAAGTTGCAGATGAATCAATGCTGACGGTGTTTAGATTTTTGAATTGAATCACTGTGAATAATGGTACTGTCGGGCATTTGAGCCTGCATTTGTTGAGGCTGGAAGCTCAAAACAACCATAAATATCAGCATGCTTAAACGATAGCATTTTCTCCTCAGCGATTTGCCAGGTTGTAAAACAGGAAACAGGTGAATTGCCGGGGTCATGGAAAACAAAAATAACAGTAAATGGTGTTATTCAGATACGAGTAATATATTTGTACAGATCTAAAACAGTATAATATGGACAAAAATATACAGCTAAAAGTAGACAAATGGCTGAATGGCAATTATGACGAAGCAACGAAAACAGCTATCAGTAAAATGCAGGCCGAAAATCCTGATGAACTGGCTGATGCCTTTTACAAGAACCTGGAATTCGGTACGGGCGGTTTAAGGGGTATTATGGGCATCGGAACCAACCGGATGAATAAATATACTGTTGGGATGGCTACACAGGGTTATGCCAATTACCTGAAGAAAAGTTTTTCCGGAGAAATCAGTGTAGCCATTGGTCATGATTCAAGGAACAACAGCAGGGCTTTTGCTGAAATTACTGCCAATGTATTTGCAGCGAATGGTATCAAAGTGTACCTGTTTGAAGCATTGCGCCCCACACCGGAACTGAGTTTTACAATCAGGCATTTTGGTTGCAAGGGTGGTGTGGTTTGTACGGCGAGCCACAATCCGAAAGAATACAATGGTTACAAAGCATACTGGGATGATGGCGCACAGTTGGTTCCACCACATGATAAAAATGTGATTATAGAAGTAGAGAAGATCGAATCAGTAGATGATGTAAAATGGAGTGGCGGCGAACAAAACATCATCATCATCGGGAAAGAAGTAGATGAACTGTATCTCGATATGGTGAAAGGGCTGAGTGTGTATCCTGAAGTTTGTGAAAAACAACATGACCTTAAAATTGTATATACGCCGATTCATGGTACGGGAATCATGTTGGTACCGGCAGCGCTTAAACGCTATGGTTTCGATAATGTACACATCGTAAATGAACAGAGCAATCCGGATGGTAATTTTCCAACGGTGATTTATCCTAACCCGGAGGAAACAGAAACCATGAGCATCGGTTTGAAACAGGCGAAAGAAATGGATGCAGATATATTGCTGGGTACCGATCCGGATGCAGACAGGGTAGGCATTGGTGTAAAAAACCACAAGGGTGAATGGATTTTGATGAATGGTAACCAGACTGCCTTGCTGGCATTCAACTATATGATTGAAGCAAGAAAAGCCAAAGGCATTGCGAAGCCAAATGACATGGTGATTAAAACCATCGTTACCACCGATATGATTGATGTGATTGCCAAAGCCAGTGGCGTAAGTTGTTACAATGTGCTCACCGGATTTAAATGGATTTCATCATTGATCAAACAAAAAGAAGCGAAGGAAGATTATATCATTGGAGGAGAAGAAAGTTTTGGTCTCATGATCGGAAATGGTATCAGGGATAAAGATGCTGTGAGCGCTGTTACTATTTTATGTGAGATGGCAGCTTATGAAAGAAACAAAGGCAGAAGCCTGTTTGCAAAACTGGTAGATCTTTATGTGCAGTATGGTTTTTACAAAGAAAGTCTGGTTAGTATCACCAAAAAAGGAATGAATGGTGCTGCTGAAATTGCTGCAATGATGGAGCAATACAGGAACAATCCACCTGCCACCATTGATGGGGTTGCTGTAAAAGAATTACTGGATTATGAATTGCAAACCGGTAAAAACCTGGCCGATGGCAGCAGTTGGAAAATTGATTTGCCCAAAAGCAATGTACTTCAGTTTGTGCTGGAAGATGGGTCAAAGATTTCTGCAAGGCCAAGCGGTACAGAACCTAAGATCAAATTTTATTTCAGTGTGAATACGAAGCTGAATAGTGCGGCTGAATTTGATGAAAAAGACAAACAGCTCGATGATAAAATCAATCGCATCATTGCTGAAATGGGATTGAAATAGTTTTGAAAGGATGGTAAATATTTTTCATTGAAGAATAAAAATGAATGTCGGGAAAACATCCCGACATTTTTTATCTTGCAACTTCAAGACCAACAACTGCAGAAAAGCAATGCTTAACCTTTGATATGAGAAAATTCGAAGACACATACCGGCATAAAGGACTACGGAAAAAACTGATCGATCTGTTGAGAGAAAAAGGCATTTCAGATGAATCGGTGCTCAATGCCATGAACAATATTCCACGACATTTTTTTCTGGATACGGCTTTAGACAATATTGCTTATGAAGACCGGGCATTCCCGATTGCCGAAGGTCAAACGATTTCTCAACCCTACACAGTTGCTTATCAAACGCAATTGCTGCAGGTAAAATCATCTGATAAAATTCTCGAAATCGGTACTGGTAGTATGTACCAGGCCACCGTGCTGGCTGAGATGGGCGCTAAAGTGTATACAATAGAAAGGCAGAAAGTACTTTTCGAGAAAACAAAACAATACCTGTTTAAAAAGAAATATCCGCAGCTGAAATTTTTCTATGGCGATGGCTTTGAAGGATTGCCCACCTTTGCGCCATTTGATAAAGTACTGATCACAGCAGCAGCGCCGTTCATTCCGCCCAAATTGCTGGATCAACTCAAGCCTGGTGGATTCATGGTAGTACCCGTGGATGCCGGAGAAAATCAACGTATGCTCAGGATTACCAAGCAGGCAGATGGAACTTATACCGAAGAAGCGTTCAGTAATTTTTCTTTTGTACCCATGCTTAGTGGTAAGAATGGATAAGCTGCGGGATTCTGATTATCTTGGTTTATTTTTATCCGGAAATAATTTTTCATGCGAATATTCTCCAAAATAGTGGCGCTTTGCAATATCTGTTTCATCATTGCGGTGATACTCAGGGCAGTGGAACTGGCCAAAAGAGCAAAAGGCAATCATGATGGGGCCATTCCTTTTCAGCCACTGGAAAGTACAATTGTAATTCTGGGCTATGGCGCCATTTTTATCAATATCATTTTTCTCCTTTTTTCCATTTACTGGCTGATCAGAAAAAAAATCAAACTTATTCCCCGGTGGATTGTAATCTTTAACCTGCTGGTTTTACCGGCGCAGGTATATTTCTTTTTCTTTTACAATTAATCACAGCGCATGATACAGCATATACTTAAAAACAGGAGCAATGTATTGTTCATCATCCTGGGCGGTTTTTTTGTTGCCAATGCTTTGCTGGCAGAAGTAATTGGTGTGAAGATTTTTTCGCTGGAAGATACATTCGGATTGCCAAGAGCGAATATGCCACTGTTTGGTTCACCATTCAGTTTTCACCTCACTGCCGGTGTGTTGTTGTGGCCGGTTGTGTTTATCATGACAGATATCATCAATGAATATTATGGTCCGAAAGGAGTGCGGTTTCTGTCGTACCTCGCTATGGGACTGATCAGTTATTCATTCATCATTTACAATGCTGCCATCGGCCTGGCACCATCAGAATATTTTTCTATCGGAAATGGTATCAATGATCCCAATGCAGCGTTTCAGGGGAATATTCGGACAGGGATTGTGGATCATCATCGGATCCATTGTTGCCTTTGGTATCGGCCAGTTGCTGGATGTATTTGTATTTCACCGCATCAAAAGAATAACCGGTGAAAAAAATATCTGGCTTCGTGCTACAGGTTCCACATTGGTATCACAACTGGTAGACAGCTTTGTGGTGTTGTTCATCGCTTTTTATGTTGGGAAACGCATTCAAACCGGGCAGGGCGATCCCTGGAGCTTACACCAGGTGTTGGTAACGGGAACGGGTAACTACATTTATAAATTTGTAATTGCGATTGTACTTACGCCGGTAATTTATCTTGTTCATGGATGGATTGAAAAATACCTTGGGCATGAAACCGCTGCTAAGATGAAACAAGCAGCAATGGGTAAAGAAGCAGAGGTGTAAAATTTATCTTCCGAATTCAATTAAATAAAAAAAAGCAACTGTGAATTACAGCTGCTTTTTTCCTGTGTTCAAGGGTTTATTCATTTTAAACGGTAAGAGCGATTACCATCTTACCGAGCTTCCGAGTGTTTTGTGTTTTTTCTGCATTCTCCACAAATCAATCGGTCCAAAACCGGGTTTATTTTTTCCTGATTTTACTTCTGTTGCTAAAGTTTCTTTTGTTTCTTTCAGCAGGTCTTTTAGTTCGTCTTTGATAATGGGCGAAACAATGCCATTCATGTCTGTTTTCATAACTTTTCATTTTACGCTTTGATAATATCCGGACTTTTCGTTCTGTACTCAGACAGTTTTCGGATCGGGTGCAAACGGAGTTTATAAACTTTTTCTACGCGGTAGTTCTGATTTGCGGCGCAAAGTTAAGCAGCTATATGTTAAGAGAAATCCAATATCCATACAATCGGGTTAAAGCAATGTTAAACGGAAAGAATACCTCCGGGGGCGGAAATTCGATTATTTCCCTATATTCGGGCTTTCGTAACCATATTCTACGAGAAATACCTTTATTAGTGAACGTTAAACTAACCGTTTTCCCCTGATGCAAAAGTTCTATTTTATCCTGTTTTCAGCCATCCTCCTTTCATTTTACGGTAATGCCCAGGTGAACAACCGTGATACCTTTTTCCTGGCAAAGAAAAAAGGTATACTGGGTAAATTGGGAAAAAGCATTTCCAGAAACCCGGTAACCCAACCTGTAAAGATTGTAAATCCGTACAAACAGCACATGGGTAAAGTTATCCGCAATATAGAAGTACAAACCCTCAGTTTTAATGAGAATATTTATGACACCAATATTGTAAAGAATAATATAGCCATCAGATTTGCCAATTTTCTGCATAAGAACACACATGTGCAGGTGGTGCGCAATAACCTTTTTTTCAGGGAAGGCGATAAAGTATTGCCACTGCTGGTAGCCGATAATGAAAGGTACCTGCGGGATCTTAGTTTTTTACAGGATGCCAGGATTATCATATTTGGTTCTATTGAATCACCGGATTCAGTTGACATTCTTGTGCTCACCAAAGATGTATTTTCTATTGGTGGTAAAGCAAGTGTAAGTAACCTTGATCGGGCGAGGATAGAATTAAAAGAAGACAATATTCATGGCTCCGGGTCATCTATTGCACTCAGAGGATTGTATGATAAAGACCGCGATCCTTTGTTAGGTTATGGTGCCGTATTTACCAAGCGAAATATTAAGGGAAGTTTTCTGGATTGGTCAACCGGATTTGAAACTTTCAGAAACGCCTTCAACAACGGCAGAAGAGAAGAACTGAATATTTTTACAAGGATTGAAAGACCATTTATGTCGAGGTACACGCAATGGACCGGTGCACTTGAACTCTCCTATAATAAGAACAACAATAACTACAACGACAGTTTATTTAAAACGCTTTACAAGTATTCTAATCACCAGGCAGATTTATGGGCTGGTTATAATCTCGGATACAGGAAAGCAAGGCGTAGCGATGCTGAAGGACGTTTCAGGCACCTGATTGCGGGTCGTGGGTTCTATACAAATTTCAGTCATGTACCCGATGCCGTTAGAGGACAGTTCAGCACCAGTTATGTAAACATCAATGGCGGATTGGCATCATACACGCTATACAAACAAAACTTCTACCGTACCAATTTTATTTATGGTTTTGGCCGGAATGAGGATGTACCCGTTGGGGTTAGTGCTTCGGTGATTGGTGGTTGGACAAACAAAGACAACCGCAAAAGAGCTTATTATGGTCTGGATTTCGAAGGAAACTATTTTTCCAAAAAAGGATATTTCACTTCCGGTAAAGTAAGGGTAGGTTCTTATTCCTATAAAAATGAGCTTGAAGATATTGGCATCCTTGTGAGTGGTGAACATTTTACCAGGCTGAGAACATTAGGCGGCAACTGGCTGAACAGGAATTTTGTTTCTGCTTCTTATACCAGGCTGGCCAAACTTCAATTGAATGATACACTTACTTTGAAGAGCAGCTTTGGATTGCCTTACTTCCGTCAGAATGACCTGGGAGATATGAGGGCAACTTTTAAACTTGAATCTGTATTTTTCAATCTTTATAAAGTACTTGGTTTCCGTTTTGCACCTTTTGCATTTACTGAATTCTGTTTCCTGAAACCAGTTAAACAACCAGTTGGCAAAACAAATGGCTATACTGCCATTGGTGGTGGTGTAAGAACCCGGAATGAAAACCTGGTATTCGGTACTACTGAATTTAAATTCTACTATTTCCCACGCACGATCGGCGATATGAAAGGTTATCGTTTTGAAGTAGGAACAAACCTGCGATTCAGGTTCAACAGTACCTTTGTGAAAAGACCTGAGTTTGTAGTAACCAATTAATTGATTCATTATGTTCTCCCGGCAGGAAGCATCGGCCCTGAAGGAAAAGTTCTGGACCAGTTTCGGGCAATACCTTTTGCCTGTGCCCTCTGCATCTGGTACAAAAGTGAACTGGATCAATTATAAGACAGGTGTAAAGCACATTCGTTTTGTAATGGATGCCGATCGGGAACATGCATTTGTGCAAATTGAAATTACACATCCGGATGCTGAATTACGAAACCGCTTCTATCAACTGTTTGAAACATTGAAAACTGAACTTGAAGCCGAAACACAGGCTGAATGGAACTGGAATCAGTCGGTGGAGAAAGAAGGCAAAATCATTTCAACCATTCATATTTCATTGGAGGACGTCAATATCCTGAATGTGCAGCATTGGCCTGCCATCATTTCCTTTTTTAAACCTTTGATAATTGGGTTAGACAGGTTCTGGTTTAATCAACGGGATATATTTGAAATGCTTGCCTGATTGCTTCCTTATGTTTAATTTAGTAGAACATTTTATCATCATTGCTGTTATTGCACAAATAAAATAAACGTATGAAAAGAATCTCCGCCTCATTTGGTTGCCTGCTCGCATTAACATTATTGGCAAGCTCCTGCAACAATGAGAAAAAAGACAGTTCAAAAGATCAGGTAACTGAAATTAAACCAGTAACTCCCATGGTTAAATCTGAAGATGTAAACTATGCACTCGATACCCTGAACATGAAAGGCTTTGTTGCTTTCGACCAGGCTTCTGATAAAAAAAGACCTATTGTGATGGTTGTGCCGGAATGGTGGGGTTTAAATGATTATGCAAGAGGAAGGGCGAAACAGTTGGCAGAAATGGGCTATCTCGCTTTTTGTGTAGATATGTATGGAAATGGCATGACTGCTGATAATCCGGATCTGGCAGGTAAACTGGCTGGTCCTTTTTACCAGGACCCACAAATGGCGAAGAAAAGATTTGATGCCGCAATGGCAAAAGCAAAAACTTATGCTGTTGCAGATACCAGCCAGGTTGCAGCCATTGGTTATTGCTTTGGTGGTGCACAGGTGATCAATATGGCCAAACTGGGTGATAAATTAAGTGGTGTGGTTAGTTTTCATGGTAATCTTACAGTAGTGCCTGCAGATAAAAATCTGCTTACTGCTCCCATTCTGGTTTGTCATGGTGCAGATGATAAATTTGTAAGTGAAGCTGAAGTAGCGCAGTTTAAAAAGCAAATGGATTCAATCAGTGCCAGCTACACATTCAAGTCTTACGCAGGAGCAACACATGCTTTCACCAATCCGGGAGCTACCGCCATGGGAGAGAAATTTAAAATCCCCATTGCTTACAATGCTGCGGCAGATACTGCATCCTGGAATGATATGAAAGATTTTTTTGGAAAGATATTTAAATAGAAAAAACTATATTCTAAATGTTAACAGACCGGCTTTGATGCCGGTTTTTTTCATTCCATCCGGTAACGATTTTGTATATTTAATGTTCACCTGAATTAATTTGTAACGATGATTCGCCTGCTGATTTTTCTTTTATTTTTTCCATTTACCATTGCTGCACAGAATATCAATGCAAAAATTGCAGAAGCAGAAAAATCCCTGGCTCAACTAAAGAAAAAGCAGGACAGTCTGCTCGCAGGCATTGAAGACCTGAAGTTGCAGAAGATAAGGGAGGATCTGGGTAAAACGGGTTTACCGAAACTGCTGCCAGGAGAAGAAGTGGTTTATCACAGTGCTTATGCATTGGTGTATGCAGAAGCTTTTGAGCAGGCAAAATGGGTAGCACATGTTATCATTCCGGATGTTAGCCAGGGGAACGAAGGAAGGAGCAATGATTTCAGGCCGGATGATAAAATTAAAACAGGTTCTGCTGTTGAGGCTGATTATTTTCTTCGTCTATACAAGCCTGATAGTACGTTTGCCTATGATGCTTTCGGATATGATCGTGGCCACCTGGCACCCTCAGCCGATTTCCGGTATTCAAAAAAGGCTTTGTCGGAAAGTTATTTGTACTCCAATATGTCGCCACAGGTTGCCGAACTTAACCGTGGAAGATGGGCAGAACTGGAAGATGCGATCCGTCAGTACGTTACCCGCAACAAAACGCAGGTTTATGTGGTTAGCGGTGGCATTCTGAAACCCGGTTTGCCGAAAATTGAAAGGGGAGTAAATAAAGTAAGCATACCGGAATATTATTTTAAAGTGGCAATGGATCCCGACAATCAAAGAGCAATCGGCTTTGTAATGCCAAACAAAGCCTGCGAATATCCTGTGATGCACTATGCCTGTTCTATTGATAGCGTGGAAGCCATTACCGGGATTGATTTTTTCCAGGCTTTACCCGATGATGCTGAACAACAACTGGAAGCCCGTTTCGACATCAGCAAATGGGTAGGAGAGCGGGAACTGGGAGATGTATTGCCCTTGCGGGCCGACAGTTTACCCAGGAATTCATTCAATACTGTTCAGGCAAAGAACTACATGGGCAAGAATGAAGATATTCGTGTATGCGGAACCGTTGTTAGCACCAAGCTGTCATCCAAAGGAAATATTTTTCTTAACCTGGATAAGAAGTTTCCCAACCAGATATTCAGCATTACCATTTTCAAAGACAATGTTGGTAATTTCAGTTACCCGCCCAATACTTTCCTCGAAGGAAAAACCATCTGTGTAACGGGTAAAGTGACCAATTTTAATGGAACACCAACCGTTAATGTAAGCAGCGAATCATCTATTGAAATCCTGGAATAATAAATTTCGATATTTAAAAATTTACAGTAGTGCTGGTTGCCCTGGAAGGTAAATCAGCGGTATTAAGCGTGATATTTTCTTCCAGTGTTGCCAGGCCATTGTCTTTCATCAAAGGAACGAGGGTCCTGATTTTCTTTTTGAAATTCAGTTTTTGTTTGGTGGTCATTCCTTTTAGGGAAAACGCCAGGTAATATTCACCTTCCTTTCCCATCGGACCAATATGGGTTGCTTTAAGCGTTTTGATTTTGTATTGTTTTTTGAATTTTCTGATCATTTCTTTAAGGGGAGCATCATCGGGAACGCCACAGCAGATGCTCTGGAATTTTATGACCATTGGATACTTTACAGAAGCCGGTTGGGTGAATCCTGAGATTAATGCCAACGAACAAAAGACCGATTATAATTTGTTTCATATCAATAGTTTAGGGTTTGATTAAAGCTGCTTTTCCTGTCTTTCGACCCTGAATTTATGATAAAGTAACAGCGGGGACTGTTAATTTTTAGCTGAATCGAAAATTTAGCAGGTTTTTTGGAGCTAATTGAGGGTAGTGTTGTATCATTGTTTAAACATTGTATATTTGGCGCTGTATTCAGTTCATTTAAAAAACAAGTTTTGAAGCCATTAACGAAGAAATTATTGATTGGGGGAACGGTGCTATTAATTGCAGTAACTGCTGTGATCTGGTATGTATTCACACTGAAGTTTGATGATACGAGTAAAACCAAAGCAGACTTTGTAATTGAGTCGAAGGAATTGATAGAGGAGTTTGAAAAAGACAACAAACTGGCGAATCAGAAATATACAGAGAAGATACTGGAAGTTAAAGGTGTGGTTACGGCTGTAGAAAAAGCAGATTCTTCTGTAAATATCAAAATGGCCGACAGTACCACCGGATCTTATGCGATCTTTGCTTTCCAGGACCAGAGTATGGCTGATGCAAAGCAGGTGAAAGCAGGTGAAACCATTGCAATAAGAGGTTCCTGTAGCGGAGGTGTTTACAGTGAAATCCTGGAAACCAATTTTATCAGTTTTAAAAGATGTGCTGATCATTAAATAATCAACTAAACAAACTAAATAATCAACGATGAAAAAAACAATTCTCTTATCAGCATTTGCATTACTGGCTTTAGGAAGTTTTGCTCAGAAAAGAACAACTACTTCTGCTATTATCAATTTTGATGCAACTACCAGCAAAGACCAGCTTCCAAAAGCTGAAAATAAAACGGTTGTTGCAGCCATTGACATCACCAAAGGAACGGTAGCTTTTGAAGCAGTGATCAAGAATTTTTCTTTCAGTAACCCGATGATCCAGGAACATTTCAATGGAGAAAAATGGATGAACTCTGATAAATTTCCAACGGCAACTTTCAAAGGAAATATCACCAATCTTGATAAAGTAACTTTAACCAAAGAAGGTACTTATACCGCTAATATCAAGGGTGATCTTACTTTGCATGGTGTTACCAAAGAAGTAGAAACAACTGCTACTATCGTTGTTTCGGGTAAAATTATGTCGGCTAATGCTACATTCAGCATTAAACTGGCAGATTATGAAGTGAATGGTGGAGCCATTGCTGCCGGAAAAGTTTCCAGCGAACCAAAAATCACTGTAAGCGCAGAATTGTAATTAATCTTTTAATATGCATTAAAGGCTTCCAATCGGAAGCCTTTTTTATTTATAAAACTTTAAGGTATGATCCATTGTCCTGCCGCGTAAAACCCATTTTAGTGAGGAACAGTGCATGTCCTTTGTGTGCTACATCGGTGTATAGAATTTTCTTAACTCCTTTTGAAACCAGGAAATTCTTTTCTTTATCGAAAATAAATTTACCCACTTTGTAATCTCTGTATTTGGCTACGGTATAATTGAGTTTAACAGTGGCGGTTCCATCGGCAGATAAATTTGCAATAAACATATTGGCGATCACCAGGTCACGCAGTACAACAAAGCGTATATCGTTCTCCGTTATCTCCAGTTTGAAAGCCGGAAAATAAACCTGGATATCTTTCTGATAGAAGGAAAGGAATTTTTTTACGAGTGTTTCTTCTCCCTTGAATTCGAGCAGATCAAAAACTTCCTGTGCCGTATAAATTTTCACCAGGTAAAAAAGGTTGATCAGCAATAAAAGGCTGTTGGTAAGAATTACAGGGAAAGCGCCAATGGAGAGTCCGTATAAAATAAAACAAACGCATCCCAGCGTGTTGAGCCAGCGGAAACGAAGGTCGTTGTTCACCATCAGCGAAATGGCGAGCATCAGGGTTGCGAGATATCCCAGGGCCTGGGGTATAAATTCGGGCATAGCAGTATAGTTTGAAACAAAAATTCAAATATCCGTTATAATCAGAAAGAAATAAAATCAGCGGGGAATTAATTATGGCATTCGATCACGGTGCTTGTTTCGTTTGAGTGCGCCGGACTGATATAAGGTATGTTCAATCCGAGTCCCCGGATGATCAGCAGGCAAGCCATTATGCCCATCATATAAGGATAGGCCTTGTTGAGTATTTTACGGGTGTGTAAGTTGATGAAAGAACCAAAGAATGCTACTGCCCACATCAAAGGCAGTGTACCCAATCCAAAAGAAGCCATGAAAACACTGCTTTTCAGCGGATCACCTGTTGCCACTGCACCTGCAATTGCCAGGTAAACCAATCCGCAGGGGAGAAGGCCATTGAGCAATCCGATCATAAAGAGTGAACTGTAATTGCGTTTGGTGAACAGGATGCCTATTTTATTCCGGATATCTGCAAAGAAGGAAGCGATGTGTTTGTTTTGAGTAAGCAGATTTTTTTTGGGAGGAAAAATCAGGAACAGGATAATGATTACTCCCAGACTTACCGACAGGATCTGCTGAAATCCAAATAATGAAAATGATTTTCCTGCCAGACCAAAAAGTAAACCAATGCATGCATAAGTGAGTACCCTTCCGGCATTGTATAATAAAGCTCCCAGGAATTTTGAATAATGGTTTTCAGCTACAACAGGAAGAGAGAGTGCAATAGGACCACACATGCCAATACAGTGTGCACTTCCGAGGGCACCCAGTATAATAGCAGTTGTGATTAATGCGATCATTGCAGGAATAATTTCTGTTCGTGATAATAAGTAGTACCGTTTGCCTGCCAGTTGATTTTTAAATCAAAAGCGCCTTTGGTTCCTGCATTGATCGGAAGTACCAGTGTGGCTCCTTTAACAGCGAGGTCTTTTTTAATGTCTTTTCTTTTATCTGAAGGGCAGTACAACAGAACCGTTGCTTTAACATCCAGGGTATTCATTTCGGGTGGAAGCTGGATGCGAATTTCATTGTCGGTAGTGGTTACTTCAACTTTTGCTGATAGTTTTCCTGTTCTGGCAGATTCGTCTATGGTTTGCTGGTACTTCAGTTCTTTTTCATAATAATCCGGCGTTACCAGGTCGGTATTCTGCATGGAAGATTTAAAAACCATCACCATGATTCCAACAACAAAAAGTATGTAAACCGATAAAATTTTATAACCCCAGCTCATAGTAGTTGATTTAAATATTAATTATACACTTCTGGTCCGATAAACTTGGCTTTGATCGTTTTTATTTTTTCGGTTGAATCATACAATCCGATCACCAGTTCAGTTTTCCATCCTTTGATATCTTCTCTTTTGAGTTTTACAAAAAACTGAAGGGCAGTATAGTCTTCTTTTTTTACAACAGGTTGTTCTGCTTTGATCAGAGAAATTTCTCCGGGAACATTTTCCAGTTTCAGGAAAATAGGAATGTCCTTATGTGTTTTATTGGCCAGTTTCAGGTTGTACAGGTTGCTGATGCGTCCATCGGGCAGGGATGTGTAAGTCATGCCTGCTGTTCTCATCAGTCGTGCATCCAGGTCGGTTCTACTTAAGAGCAGGAATACCAGCAAGCAAATCAATGCAGTTAATACAAATGTATAAGCCTTAACTCTCTTGGTGAATTTCAGTTTAACATTATTCCTGATACTGTTTTCAGAAGCGTAGCGGATCAGTCCGGTTGGTTTATTCAAACTGATCATGATGGCATCACAGGCATCTATACACGCAGTACAGTTCACACATTCAAGCTGTGTGCCGTTCCTGATATCAATACCTGTAGGGCAAACCCTTACACAGGCGTAACAATCTATGCAATCTCCGTTCATATCGCTTCGTTGTTTTTTTCGTTTAATGATTTGTTGCAGCCTTTTGTGCAGTTTCCACAGGTTCCACTATGACTGTGGGCAGGTTCTGCTGTTTTTTCTTTTGTTGATTTGCCTCTTGGTTCTCCTCTTACATAATCATAGGCAACAACGATTGAATTCTTATCGAGCAGCACACCCTGTAAACGACCGTAGGGGCAAACCACGATACAGGCTTGTTCCCTGAACCACCAGTAAATAAAGAAAAATACGCTGGTGAATATCAGTAGTGAAATCAGCGTTACAATGTTCTCTCCTGGATGTTTGATATGATCTATCAACTGATCCATACTAATCAGGTATGCCAGAAAGAAGTTGGCGATGATGAAAGAAAGTAAAAAGAATGCGATGAATTTAATGGTTCTTTTCATTAATTTTTCGCCATTCCAGGGCATTTTCCTAAGGTTGCGCTGACTGGTTGCATCTCCATCAATCAGGTATTCAATTTTTCTGAATACCATTTCCATAAAGATGGTTTGCGGGCATGCCCAACCGCAGAAAATTCTTCCAAATACTACTGTGAACAGGATGACGAATACAATGAATGTAATCATCCCGATTCCGAAGATGAAGAAATCCTGGGGCCAGAAGATCATACCGAAAATGATGAACTTTCTTTCGAGTACATTCAGCATCAGCAAGGGTTCTTCATTTACTTTAATAAAAGGTAAAGTAAAGAATACTGCCAGGTAGAAAATACTGAACCAGGTGCGCATGGAATAAAATTTTCCGTGCGGCTTTCTTGGGTGTTAATGAAATTCCTTTTACCTTCTTTGCTGATCGTGGCAACGGAATCTCTGAATGCTTCTGTATGAGTGTCAATCGGGTGTTTCATCAGTTTTATTTTTTAGCCACAGAGTCCTTCGCAGCGGGTTTTGCCAATGCTGCAGAATCGGGCTTCGTGGTTGCTGCACTGTCGGTTGTAGCTGTTTCAGTATAGAGATCTCCCTGTGCTGGTTTCGGATTGGGAGGATTGGTTCCTCTCATCGTTTTAATATATCCGGCCAGGTCGTTGATTTCTTTAGGAGAGTAATTTTTGTCCCATGCCTGCATACCTTTATCGGGATATCCTTTTTTGATAGACATGTAGATATCGGTGAGTGAACCTTTGTGGATCCAGTAATCATCTGTAAGGTTTGGACCTGTACCACCTTCGCCAGCTTTTCCATGACAAGTCCAGCAAACACTTTCAAATATTTCCTTTCCTTTTGCCAGGCCTGCATTATCAGGCATTTTCAGGTTTTTCTCATCTACCTTATCGGCATTTTTGGAAGCATAAATTTCCATTTCAATTTTAGCGTTTTCCATTTCGCTTTCATATTCTTCTGTAGGATTCTTACCTGATCCCATTACATGGAAGTGAAAAATGTAAACAAATGCTACCAGGATGGTTACATAGAAACCATATTTCCACCATGGTGGGAGAGAGTTGTCGAGTTCTTTGATGCCATCGTAATCATGATCCAGTAATACATCGGCTTCTTTTTCAACAGCAACTGCTTTTGTGAAGAACCTTGTATCCATGCGGTTCCACCAGCTCATGAAAGCAGATTTTTTCACTACTTCCTGTGGCATGATTTCTTTCTGAATCCTGTTGATGAAGAACATCATGAAGCAAATCGCAATCAGCTCAATGAAGATAACGGTAGCCATCGTCCAGAAACCGGTTGAGTTCATGCCGCCATAATTGATGGCAGTTTCAACTACTGCTTTGGTATCTGTTGTTTGTGCAGTTGGCGAACTGGCTCATCAATGCAAATCCGATGAGCAGTATAACCGACAAAGTTTTACCAGACTGTTTGTTTTTCTCCAACAGGTGTCTGCCAAGTGTGATCAATACATGGCCCATACCCCAGATAACGAAAGCGAGGATGAAGGCAATGATGATCATGACAATGGCCAGCGGACTGGTAAGAGATGAAACGGGTTTGGGAGTATCCTGTGCCAGTACCAGCATAGGAATAGTATTTGCCGCCAATAGGGCGAATATAGATTTAATGATATTTGGACTGTATCTCATACGCTTGGTTTTAAGGTTGACTGATGGGTTCATTAGCTGAATCTTCGAGCGGAATGCCAGACAAAATTTTCACTCTTGTTTTATCCATTTTTACTACATACCAGATCAGTGCTACAAAAAAGAGGAAGAAGATCACGAGTGATATCATTGGATATATCTCTGCGTTGTTTATTTTTTCAGCATATTGTTTTATGAACTTGAACATGATATTTTATTTTTCAGTTTTTGAAATATCGCTACCCAATACGTTGCATGTAAGCAATGAGGGCAACAACTTCTTTGTTTGGAGAAATCCTGATACTATCACTTAACAGGTTATCTGAAATGCCTTGTGCCTGTTTCATGAGTTCCATGTTGGCCACCTGGTCGTATCCTTTATCATAAGGAACACCCAGTGTTTGCATGGCCCTGATTTTTGCAGGCGTACTGCTGGTATCCAGGTTTTGTTCAAGCAGGAATGGATAAGGAGGCATGATTGATCCTTCACTCATGGAAGAAGGTTCCCTGAAGTGCCTGAAATGCCAGCCGTTTGATTTTTTCAGGTTGCCTGCGCCTTCCCTTGCCAGATCGGGACCTGTTCTCTTACTTCCCCACTGGAACGGGTGATCGTAAACGAACTCACCGGCTTTTGAATACTCACCATATCTTTCGGTTTCACTTCTGAAAGGGCGAATCATTTGTGAGTGACATACATAACAACCTTCTCTCACGTAAATATCTCTTCCCTGTAACTCCAGTGGAGTATAAGGTTTCACACTGCTGATGGTTGGCACATTGGATTTGATCAGGAATGTTGGAACCATTTCAATAGCACCACCAATCAAAATAACCACGAGACTGAGGATCATGAAGTGAACTGGTTTTCTTTCAATCCACCTGTGCCAGTGTTCTCCATGATGTTTTACATATTCTTTCTGAAGTGGTGCAGCTTCTGCAGCTTCATCAGCAACCAGTTTACCGGCTTTTACGGTTTTGATAACATTGTAAACCATGATCAATACACCTGCCAGGTACAACACGCCACCGAATGAACGCATGGCATAGAATGGTTTCAGGTAAGTAACGGTTTCAAGGAAAGAGTATTTTAATTGACCGCTTTCTGTGAATTGTTTCCACATACTGCTTTGTGTAAAACCAGCCCAGTACATTGGTACTGCATAAAACACAATACCTAATGTGCCTAACCAGAAGTGGTTGTTGGCCAGTTTTTTTGAATATAAAGGCGTATTGAAAATTCTTGGGATAATCCAGTAAATGATACCGAAGGTTAACATACCATTCCAGCCCAATGCACCAACGTGAACGTGAGCAACGATCCAGTCGGTAAAGTGGGAGATGGCATTAACATTTTTCAGCGACAGCATCGGTCCTTCAAAGGTTGCCATACCATAAGCAGTAACGGCAACCACCATGAATTTCAGAATAACGTCGTCGCGTACACGATCCCAGGCACCTCTGAGTGTTAGCAAGCCATTGATCATACCACCCCAGCTAGGGAATATCAGCATGAAGGAGAAAACAACACCCAATGATTGTGCCCAGTTGGGTAATGCAGTATATAAAAGGTGGTGAGGACCAGCCCAGATGTAAAGGAATATCAAAGCCCAGAAGTGGATGATCGACAACCTGTATGAATAAACAGGGCGATTGGCCGCTTTTGGCATGAAGTAATACATGAGTCCGAGGTAAGGAGTTGTGAGGAAGAATGCCACCGCATTGTGACCATACCACCACTGCACCAGTGCATCCTGAACACCTGCATACCAGGAATAGCTTTTGAATAAGGATACCGGTAATTCAAATGAATTTACCAGGTGAAGAACAGCAACGGTAACAAAAGTGGCGATATAGAACCAGATGGCAACATAAAGGTGTTTTTCCCTTCTTTTGATAATGGTTCCAAACATGTTCCAGCCGAAAATAACCCACATAACGGTAATGGCTATATCAATTGGCCATTCTAGCTCCGCATATTCCTTGCCTGGTAGTAATACCCATCGGTAAGGTAATGGCGGCTGCAACAATGATCAGTTGCCATCCCCAGAAGTGAATCTTGCTGAGTGTATCGCTGAACATCCTCGCTTTACAGAGACGTTGCAAGGAATAGTAAACACCCATAAAAATACCGTTACCCACAAACGCAAAGATCACCGCATTGGTGTGCAGTGGTCTGAGTCGGCCGAAGGATCCGTATTGGGTAATGTTCAGGGAAGGAAAAACCAACTGTAAAGCTATCCATAATCCAGCCAGCATACCTACTGCTCCCCAAAGGATCGTAGCATATGCGAAGTTTTTCACTATCCGGTTGTCGTAATAAAATTTCTCTACCTGCATTTGTTATTAGTTTTGGTTATTTTTTTTCAGAATTGGAGTTGTTGTCGTCGAATAGAATTCTTACTGAAGGAGTGTAGTCGTCATCGTATTGGCCGTTGCCCACACTCCAGATGAATGCTGCAAGTGAAGACCCGGCCACCATTATACTGATTCCGATCAAAATAAATAATGCGCTCATTTGTATGATTTTTAGCGAACCAAAAGTAGCTTTATGAATATCCGTTGCAGATGATGCCAGTCAAAAGCACTTATGATATTGATCATCTTTATTTTACACCCTTTCTGCGGGCTACAACTGTAGAAGCGAGAATGGCAAAGGCAACCAGGCTGATACTGCTTGCCGGCATCAGGATTGCGGCAACAACCGGAGATAATTTGGCCTGAACAGCGAAGGATAAACCGACGATGTTGTATAATATGGATAAAGTAAAACCAAGGGAAACAATAAATCTTCCGGAACGGGCATAATGAATCAGTGCAGCTAGTCTGTTTACCACATTTCCATCAATGATGCCATCACAGGCAGGGGAGAACCTGGCTGTATTGTCACTAACGGCAATGCCTACATTGGCCTGCATTAAAGCACCTGCATCATTAAGGCCATCACCCACCATGAGTACATTGGCCTTGTTCTGCTGAAGTTTGAGAATATAATCCAGTTTTTCCTGGGGAGAAACAGTAAAGTGTATGGGCGTGTCTTTTCCGAAAATGCGTTGCAGGTTTTCTCTTTCTGCATCATTGTCGCCGGAAAGGATATGGAGTTTGAATTGTTTTGAAAGCCCAGAAGCCATTTCGGATATCCCTTCCCGATACTTATTGTTTACTTCAAAGTAACCCTTGTAAGTATCATTGATCTTAACGTGTACTTCTGAGTTGCCGGCACTGGTTGTTTTGCCGCCCGGACTGATGAATGTTGCAGCACCCATCTGTACTTTATTGCCATTGGCAGATGCGGCTATGCCTTTGCCCGGAAATTCAGTAAAGGCTTCAATTTCGGGTCTTTCGTTGCTTAGTGGATCGGGTATATAGTTTTTGATCGTTTTACTGAGCGTATGGGAAGATTGCGCTGCTGTATATTTCACCAGTATTTTTTCAGAACCGGAAAGTGGAATACCTACATAACTGATCCCTGATTTTTCCTGCCGGGTGATGGTGCCTGTTTTGTCAAATACAATGGTATCGATATGTGAAAGAGATTCAATAACGGCTGCATTTTTCAGGTACAGTTTGTTTTGGCCAAAGATCCTGAGCATATTGCCGAAAGTGAAGGTGGATGTGAGCAACAATGAACAGGGACAGGCTACTATAAGAACAGCAGTGATCACTGATAATACTTTGCTGCTGTCTGCATAATACCAGTAACCGGCTGCTAATGATGGCCACAGAGAAAAGGGCCATCGTAAAATAGCGGCTCCAGGGATGGATAAAAGAATCATCAGAAACTTTATTCTTTTCAAAAATGGTATTGTTCCAGAGCTGGGTGATATAACTCTGTGATGGTTTTTTGATTACTCTTAATTTAATACTGGTGCCCGACTGTCTACCTCCGGCGTAAAGCAGATCTCCGGGATTTTTTTCCTGTGTAGAGTTCTCCCCGCTTACAAAACTATAATCAATATTGGCTTTACCCGAAACCAGTACTGCATCCGCCGGTATCATTTCATCATTACCTGTAATAATGATATCATCAACTTCCAGTTTCGGTAATGGAATATTTTCTTCATTTCCGTTTCTGATAACGGTAACGCCTAATGGAAAATAGGACTGATAATCTCTGTCGAAGGATAAAGCATCGTATGTTTTGTTCTGAAACCACCTGCCGATCAGCATAAAGAAAATAATACCAGTACCGGAATCCAGGTATCCGGCCCCGGTACCGGTAATTATTTCGTAATAGCTCCTGGCAAATGTTATGATAATGGCGAGCGCAATCGGAACATCAATGTTGATGTCTTTCTGCCGCAAGCCTTTGAATGCAGGATCAAAAATGCCCCGGGCACTGTAAAAAAGTACCGGTAGTGAAAGAAAGAATATGAGCCAGGTGAACACTTCTTTTAATCCGTTCTCTTCAATTAATCCGCTGGAAAAATATTCGGGAAAGCTCAGCATCATGATATTGCTGAAGCAGAATCCTGCAACACCCAGTTGGATAATCTGTTTCTTACTTGTTTTCTTACTGCTTTTTTTAGTGTTGTCTTTTAAGCTGATATTGGGTTCATAGCCGATGAAAGCCAGTAGTTGTACAACTTTGCGCAAAGAAATCAATTGCGGATTGAAGGATATAAATACTTCCCGTTGTTGAAAATTTACTTTCGATTGAATGATACCCGGTTCAATCTGGTGTAATTTCTCCAGCAGGTAAACACAAGATGCGCAATGTACCTGGGGGAGAGCAAGATTTACATTTACCTGTGTTTCGCTTCTGAACAAAGCCAACCGGGTTAAAACCGATTCATCATCGAGGTATTCGAATCGTTTGCCGGTAAATTTACCCATGGCTTTGATACCCGGGTTCTTATCGAAATCATAATAAGAACAGAGGTTGTTTTCATTTAACAGCAGATAAACCTGTTTGCAACCATTGCAGCAGAAGTGCTTATCATGCTCAACAATTATTTCCTTGCACTCATCCCCGCAATGATAGCAAACTGTTTTATTTTTCATGTATTGTGCCGTTAAGTTTGGTGTTTGTTCGATTACTGGCGTTCGAACCTGCCGGTGATTTCTTTGATTTTAATGCGGTACATAATCGATTTAATGCGATTGTTGTCGTCGACTTTAGTTGCTCCCTCATGTTCAAAGTTGTGGATGGTTGAACTGGTCATCAATGTGAGTACTTTGCTGAACAGGTATTCACGTGCAGTATCTGCCGCTTTGTTTTTCAATTCTTCAAATTTCCCGTACACCAGTACACTCTGCCAGTTGTTCATGCTGTTCATGATATCCATCTGAAGACAAACATTGGGGTTTTTGCGGAGTATGTTCAGTTTGGTCCCTTCCTGGGTTTGTCCATAGATGAATTTTCCATCATAGGCATATGTTACAGGAGTTACATAAGGTTTTTTTCCATCGGTGCAGGCCAGGCGGCAAACCGACTGACTGCTTAGGATATTATTTATTTGTGTGGAGGTTAATTTGCCCAGCATAGTATAGTGTTTTAAGTAAACCGGGTCAAAAGTATTTTTTCCAAAAGCCCTGATGCTATGATAAAACTGCTGAAAAAGCATGATTTTCATCAGTGATGGGCAAAATGACCCTCATAAATCAGGCGTTATTGACACGCTAATTTTATGCTGATGAAAACTGTATTTATTCTAACCGATTTTTCTTCAGCTGCAGACAATGCTGCTGCATTTGGATTTGAACTGGCTTCGTTTACAGGTGCTGATATCGTATTGTTTCATGCGTATACAGTACCCGTTGCAATTCCTGAATCTTATATAGATATAGAACCTGAAGCCATCAGGAGAGAGGCAGAACAACAATTGCTGGATTTGGCAAGGCGATTGCGGAAAACAGATTTACAGCCGGTTGAAATAGTAGCTGCTGAAGGAGATTTTCCTGAAATTGCCTGGAAACATGCACTTCAATATGAATCAGTTGTTCTTGTGAGTGGAATGAAACATAAAGAGGGTTGGATGGAGAGGATTGCAGGAACCACAATCTTACAACTTGCAAAGAATCTGAAGTCTCCTTTGCTTGTGGTACCTGAAGAAGTGAATTATATTCCTTTTGGAGAAATAGTTTTTGCTGTTGATACCGATATATCCAATGAAACAGAATCATTGGAAATTTTACGAAGTATGGCTCAGCGTTACCATGCTTCAATCAATATTGTGCGGATGTTAAAAGACAAGGAACCTGTTCCTGTAATGTATGCGGCCAGTCATTTTATCAATTCCTGTGAGAAAGCCTCGTTTCAGTTTGTAACCGGTGATAATGCGTCTGTTGCTATTGAAACATTTTGTAATGCCCGGAATGCATCATTGCTTGTATTGATGCCACACCATCATAGCTTCCTTGAAAGACTTTTTGCTAAAAGTACAACCAGAAGCATACTGTTTCATGGTCATCTTCCTTTGTTGCTGCTTCCGGAAGAATGATTGAATGATTTTAATGCATTTTCAGATCAACTATAGTAATAAAAAAACTCCCGCCATAGTGGGAGCTTTTTTTATAAGTGTATGCGTTAACGTTATGGTTTGATGAAAACACCTGCAGAGGCGATTCTGTTACCATAACCATCTCTGAGTACAACGAAGTAAGCTCCTGAAGCTACGTTCCTGAGATCAACCTTCATGAGGTTGTATCCGCGGTTAACAGCGTAGTTTTTAGAGTATATTCTTGCTCCACGGCTGTCGAACACAGTGATGTTGTTGTTCATCACCTGGTTTGTATTGCGCAGGTAGTTGTAATAAGAAACAGTGAAGTTACCATTGTTCGGGTTAGGCCAGATGAACACGGTGTTGGTGATTGAATCAGTGATCACGAGTGCATCTGAAGTTCTGTTACAGAAACCACCTGCATCGGCAGCTTCCACAGTGTAAGAACCTACGTCTTCAACGGTAACCACGAGGCTATCAGTAGTGTTGGCGATGATCACACCATCTTTTCTCCAAACAAAAGTAAATCCTGTTGCAGGTGTTACCGTTGCTTTGAGTGTTACTGATCTTCCTGGCAGCAGGCTGGTGATAGCCGGCGTAGCAGTAAGGGTAACAACAGGCAGTGGATTAGCTGTAACGTTGATGTTGGCGGTGTTTACACAACCATTGGCATCTGTACCGGTTACAGTGTAAGTAGTAGTAACAGCCACAGAAGGGTTGTTAGGATCCACGATTGGATTTACCACAACCGTACCACCAGTGAGGTTACCAGGAACCCAGTTGTAAGTGCTGGCGCCAGATGCAGAGAGTGTAACAGGCGTACCTGTACAAACATTTGTTTCGCTGGCAGCGGCTGTTACGTTAGGCAATGCATTTACCGTAAGAGTAGCAGCATTGGATGTGTTTGGCGTTGTACAGGTTGCATTAGAGATCAGCACCTGGTAGAGGTTACCGTTGCTTGCAGTAGTAACTGCAGTGAGCGAAAGGGTAGCCGAAGTAGCACCAGCAACATCCGTATAAGAAGTACCACCGTTGGTACTAACCTGCCATTGGTAATTGGTAGCAGAAGAAGCCGCTACAGTAAAGCTGGCATTACCACCGTTACAAACAGCTGTGTTGGCTGGTTGAGTGGTAACAGTAGCCGGATTAACCACGTTGAGTGTAGCAGCATTAGAAGTAGCTGCTGGTGAGCAGGTACCGCTAACCACTACATGATACTGATAAGCATTCAAAGCAGCAGTAATACCTGTGATGCTGTAAGCAGCACTGGTAGCACCTGCGATATCAGTGAAAGTAGTACCACCATCAGTACTTACCTGCCATTGGTAGGCAATGTTTGTACCGGTAGCAGCAGCTGTAAAGGTTACATCAGAACCTGCGCAGAGCGTAGCGCTGGTAGGTTGAGTTGTAATGGTAGGCAGTGCATTTACAGTGAGGATGGCTGCGTTAGAGGTAGAAGGCGTTGCACAGCTTGAGCTGGTAACGATCACCCTGTAACGGTTACCACTGAGTCGCAGTAGTAGCAGGAACACTGTAAGTAGCAGAAGTAGCACCAGCGATGTCGGTATAAGTAGTACCACCATCAGTGCTTACCTGCCATTGGTAGCTGAGACCAGAACCACTGGCAGCCACCGTGAAATCAGCATTCACACCTTCGCAAACGGTAAGGTCTGTAGGTTGTGTTGTAATGCTTGGAGCGTTACCCACAGTAAGGGTTACGTTGTTTGAAGTAACGGTACCAGGGCAAGCACCGGTAACGATTACATGATACTGGTAACCATTCTGAGCGATGGTAATACCTGTAAGCGTATAGGTAGCACTGTTAGCACCAGCGATGTTGGTGAAAGTAGTACCACCATCTGTACTGATCTGCCATTGGTAGTTAAGACCACCACCAGAACCAGTTACAGAGAAAGTATTGTCACTACCTGCGCAAACAGTTGCATCGGTAGGTTGAGTAGTGATGCCAGGAGCTGCATTAACCGTAAGGGTAGCAGCATTGGAAGTAGTACTTCCGCAAAGTGCAGAAACGATTACATGATAGAGATAACCATTCTGAGCAGTAGTTGCAGCAGTTACCGTATAAGAAGTTCCGGTAGCACCAGCAATGTTGGTATAAGTAGTACCACCATCAGTACTTACCTGCCATTGGTAGGTAAGACCACTACCGGTAGCGACTACACTAAATGGAGCATCTTCAGTTGCACAAACAGTATTGTTAACCGGCTGAGAAGTAATAGCCGGAGCTGTACCTGGAGCAACGATGTAAGATAATGTTTGTGTTTGTACACTTGTTCCGGCAGTACCTGTAACAGTAATGTTATAAGTACCAGGAGCCAGTGTGTTGGTATTGTTCAGTACAACCAGGGTAGTTTGTCCTGGTGTTAATGGATTCACAGAGAATACCACGTTGGTACCTGCAGGAACACCGGTAGCCACCAGGTTGATTGGTGTATTGAAACCACCAGTTGAAGTTGTTCCCAGTAATACTGCACCTGAAGTTCCTTGTCCGCAAACAAGGTTAGCCGGTGTTACAGCATTAAATGTAAAACCAGTAGGAGGCAGGTCGATGGTAAAGTTGCTGTTAGAAATATCGAAGAAGATATTACCAACTGATTCAACTTTAATCCTTGCAGTAGTAGTTGGGTTATTTGGAATGGTTACTGTTTCTGTACCATCATTGGCAGTGTTGGTTGCCAGGGTGATAGGAAATGTGAAACCACCATCTGTAGATAATTTGATATTAACCGTAGCACAGCTAACAGGAGCAAGATCACTACCATTAACGGTCCAGGTAATAGTCTTGTGTGCTACCTGCAGTCCAGGTAAGCGCAGTATTTGGTGAAGAAACACCGAAAGGACCAGAAGTTCCGTTTACGGTAACAATCATATTGTCTGACATGTTACCACCACCACCAGGATGGTTATCCCTAACCGTTAGACGGAAGTTCAGGTTTCTCTGAACTGAAGGAAGTACTTCCCATGTAAATCCGTTTGCACCGGTGAGGATATATTGTAATTGAGGGAAAATCTGAGGTTGAGTTGCGATTGGCAGGTATGGTCTGAACATCGGACCAGTAGTTGCAGTTGCATTCGGGAATGCACCGCCAGAAGTCCTGTTATCGATTTGTTCCCAGTTGTAAGATAATACATCATTGGCATCAGCATCTGTACCAGTACCGGTTAAGGCAAATGGAGTAGATTTTGGAATGATGTAATCTGCACCGGCATTGGCAGTAGGAATGTTGTTACCAGTTGGAGTAGCAACAGCACAACCATTACCACCAGAACTGTACATATAGTTTGTTACCTGTTCAATGCTTTTTGAGTGGAAGATTTCGATACTGTGTGGAGCAACATCGGTTCCACCAGTGATACCTGCATAACCCATGATGGTTACACCACTACCTGGTTCAACGTTCACACCTGATCCTTCTGTTTGGAAAGAGAAAGTGTGGTTGGCACCCATCTGGTGACCCATTTCATGGGTAAGATAATCGATCACAAAGAAATCAAGGTTTGTAGGATTGCTGTAAACAGTCCAGCCTAAGCCTTTAGAACCGTTAACGCAAACGCAACCAATACAACCTGCATTACCATTATCGGCACCTTTACTTACTGTGTGTCCGATATCATAGTTCGCATTACCGATCTGGGTATTTATTGCAGACTGACAAGCGGCACCACTAGGGTTGCTTGCATTGGCAATCGGATCGGTAGCAGCATTCAGGTAAATGATCAGGTCGTTGTTTGGAACGAGCTGTAAACGTAGTGCAAAATCTCTTTCGAATACACCGTTTGCTCTGGTCATCTGAGCATTCATAGCGATCAGCACTTTTGCTTTACGCTGTGCATCGGTGGTTTCAGTACCATCCAGCCAGTGTTGAGAAAACTCACCACCTGAAAGTAAAGCCAGGCGATAAGTACGCAATGTTGGTTCATCTGCATTGGCTGGTCTTGCAGTCATTGTAGATGGATGCGGAATGGCATCTGTATAACAATTGAACTCTTTGTGCATGTCTACATCCTTGCGTGCAACAACACGGTAAATGTTGCCTTGCAGCGGATCGATGTAAACAGTGCTTTTGTCGGGATACATGATCATGGCATTCACACCCATTGGTGATACCGAAAAACGGGCAATGGCGCCCGGGTTGTCGATACCCTTACCAACGTAAGAATAGATGCCAGGATACTTAGCAGCTAGTTCAGGATGCATTACAGGGGCTTCTACAACCCTGAATGATTCTGAGGTTCCATCAGGAACAGGGAAAGAAATTACAAAAGATGATTTTGAAGCTGAAATTGCTTTTTCAGAAGGGGCCGTAGCCATTTTCGCTTTGAAAGCAGCGTCATTCAGTTCAAAAACCTGGTAAGCTTTGGGTTTGGCAGAATTGGCGAAGAGGTCTTTGCCGAGGCTGCTTTCATCCACAACTTTCCAGAAATTACCTTGCTGTGCATACAACGCAATGGTTGAAGTCAACAATAGTAAAACCGTAAGATAGATTTTGTGAAATTGTTTCATGTTTAAAAATTAGTTAGGTAATCCCCAAATGTATTACTAATTAAAGGTTTAGCCAAAATCCAAAAGAGGATTGTTGAAAAAATGACAATTGGCACACAAACGGTTAAAATCAACAGTCAATACCTGCTTTAACTAAAATGGCAAATCGGCCAAAAAGAACTGGTCTTATTATTTTAAGTAAATGAAAATCAGCGCTTTATTAAGGTTGGAATTTTTGAGTTCAAGCGTATTAAGGAAAGCCTGGATGAATGATCTATAAGTTCAGGATTGTCATTTTATCAACAACTGAAATCGTCGTTTTCATTTTCCGGGTATAGAATAGTTCATGCTCAAGCCTGAAAATCAGAAATTAAGTTTCCTGGTCAGTTTCACTTTGTGCCTTGCAGCCGTAATTTTTCCGGCAACATAACCGATGGCTAACGCCAGGGGGTAATCGCCGGCCCAATGTACATCGGTATTGATCATGGCAAAACAACTCAGGGCCATGGCACTGTATCCTACCGGTTTGATCCACTTTTTTTCGGGATAATGTTCTGTAAGCACTGTAACCGTTGCCATCATAGTAGCGAGATGCCCGGATGGGAATGCGTCATATTTGGGGGTGTTTCCCTGGTAGGCAGAAAAAGCAGGGAAGGGGCGCCAGGCTCCACCGGATACCGAAGCTTTGAATGGACTTTCCCTTCCGAAGGAACGTTTGAGCAATTGTGTACTGATGCCCATCGAAATAAAAGTTTCTGCCAGGTCGCTCGCAGTTTGAAGGGCACGGTTGTCTTTTTTTATTTTACCATAAAGGAACATGCCTCCGGCAATCATCATACTCGTGCCGCCTTCGCCTAACTGGTAAAGTGCTGTATTCAGGTTTTTGGGTATTTTGATAATCTTGGTATCGCCTGCTTTGACCAGTACATTGTAACTGGTGTTCGGGCTCAGGTTAATGTTTTTGGCGAATTTTTTGGTTCCATTGCTGATGGATTGATCCTGCCAGATTAATAAAGCTGAGCTTGCAACTACTACTGATAAGTCCAACAAGGTTTTCCTTTCCTGAAAGGCGAGCGGGCAATCTGCCAGATGTCTTTCGGAATATTTTTTATAAAACCCCATTTGGGCGGGCGGGCATAAGTGTATCTGGTGAAAGGGTATTCGATTAACCGTATCCGTTAGTGGTTCGTTTTTGATTTAAAATACTATCCTTTTGAATGAGGGTCTGTTTTTGCGGAATCAGTTTGCCCTTTGCCCCGAGTGAATAAGACAACAAAAGATAAGCAGTAAGAAGAACTTTAATGATCTCATCTGGCGTTGGTACGGTGTTTATGAAGTTTCCTGTAAATGAATCCCGACAATCTGTTTGAAAGTATCCCAAATCCTGCACCAGCCACTACATCACTGGCCCAATGCCGGTTGTTTACAACCCTGTAAGTGCCTACCATGGCTGCCGCCACATAGCCACTGTAGATCCACCATTTACGGGTATGTTTGAATTCTGAATAAAAAAAATCTGCTCCCAGGAATGCTGTTGTTGTATGACCTGAAGGGAATGAATGAAACCCATTTCCATCGGGTCGTTTAACATGACTTAGTTTCTTGATGCTGCAAACCTGGATGGATGCAATCAATTGACCGGTTGCGAGGATCTTTGTTCTTTGCCAGAAATTATGTGCAGGCTTTTCGCCCAATGCATCCATTGCATACACACTAATTGCGGGTATGTATTGCAGGTAGTCGTCGAAATGAGAACTGCCTGTTACCATTTTCGGGGAATTCTGCCGGTGTCGGTGAAAGTTGATTCCACCTGGTGCATCCCTTTCAATATTCAAAACACCATAAAGAATACAACTTGCCGGTAAAATGAGTGGAAATGTATTTTGTTTTGGATTATTTACAACGGAAATATGGTTCTGTATTGAGTTGGTCGATAGGATACTGTCCAGGATCTTGACCGCTGGCAATCAAACAGCATACAGACTGAAATACTGTAATAGAAAAATAGGAATCTCATAGTAATGAATATCGTAAACGTATGGGTTAAGTATACGCAGGGTATTCATTTTCACAGAAACAGACAAGGATTTGTATTTCTGCTAAAGATAATGGGTAGACTTTATAATTCTACAGTAAATTTTTTATTATTCTTTTTCAAGGATTGATTTGAGGTTCTGCAGACTGATCTGGTATTCTTTTCCGATCATTTCTTCCATATCAAAAAAGATGTCGCATAAAGTTCAGTGGGTAAGCCATCTTTCCATTCATGCCCCATTTGATTTTTGTTTGATTGGCCGATACATTTTCAAATGTAAAATAAGCCGGGGCATAGGATTCAAATGGATTGATAAAATGCATTTCAATATCGATGCGCTGGTCTTTGGTTAATTTGGTTATTTTCTGTTCTCCTGAACCCACTTCATTGTTTCCTTCCCATGCGAATACAGATCCGGTTTCGCCATCTTTACCGGTATACACACTTTTCATATTCGGGATCTTTCTTTGCAAATGTGCTGAAGGCATTCTGGTTCCTGAGTATGCGTACATAGTCATACACTTCTGATGCCGGTTTGTTGATGATGATTTCTTTTTCAACCGCATAATCTTTTTTAATGAAAAGCGCTGATATTAATACAAGAAGAATCAATATACCAATTGCAAGGAGTATTTTTTTTATGATTTTCATGTGTTGAATTTATTGAAATTTTTTTTTAATCTTTTGATTGTTTATCAATATTTGTTTTGAATAACCATACGTTATTGCTGCTGAAAATGCAGCATCCAGTTGTTGCCGTATTTATCTGTCAGGTTTCCCAGCATAGTGCCCCAGTCGTTGATTATAGGAGGATTGTTTGCTTCGCCTCCGGAAGAGAGTTTTTCAAATAACTGCATTGCCTGACATTCACTATCACAAGTAATCATCAGGGATACAGCATTGCCTTTCTGCAATCCTTTTTCATCTACCAGATCGGATCCCATGATAATGAGTTGTCCGTTTGTTAAGGTAGCCTGCAGGATATGTTTTTTGATCAATGCAGGAAGATTGCCGGCAACCGGGGTGTCGGCAAGGGTTTGAAATACCAGCTCACCACCCAGTGTTTCTTTATAAAACAACATGGCCTCCCGGCAATTGCCATTGAAACTAAGGTAGGTGATAATCCGGTTCATCGGGTTGTTATAAAATTGCATTTACGCATTAACGTTAGTTTATTGTGCGCCTGTAAAGTTCTCGTCCATCCAGGCAATTTCCCAGATATGTCCGTCCAGGTCTTCAAATGCCCATTGATACATCATGCCATGATCCATTGGTTCACGATGGGCTTTGCCACCGGCGGTAATGGCTTTCTGAACCAGTTCATCCACTGCATTCCTGTTTTCTGCTGAAAGGCAGATCAGCACTTCTGTATTTTCCTTTGCATCAATCACTTTCTTGTGTGTAAACGTCTCAAAGAAATCTCTTCTCAGGAGCATTACATAAATATCGTTGGAGATAATCATGCAAGCCGCTTTTTCATCGGTGAACTGTGCATTGAATGAATAACCCAGTTGTTCAAAAAATGACTTTGTTTTGCTTAAGTCATTTACCGGAAGGTTTATATAAATCTGTGTTGGCATAAAATTGGTTTATAATAATAGTGTCGGTTGTTGGGGAAAAACAAACTTAGTGAAGTGTGTTGTTTTATGCAAGTGGTTATGCCGACATTTAAATGGGTTGATTACGACAGAATGCCTGATTATATTTGTATGATGAAACATGTATCCATTCTTGTTCCCGAATCATCGGTACTGGCCAGTATTGGTGATCCCCGTTATATGTTTACAGCTGTAAACCAATTCCTGGTTCAGGCAGGAAAGGAACCGTTGTTTGATGTTCACCTGGTTGCTGCAACAAAAGAAGTGAAATTACATGACGGACAATTCTCTGTGCATGCCGATTTGTTACTGGATGAGGTTGCAAAAACAGACCTGGTATTTATTCCCGCATTGAATGGAAATATGGAAGGAAGCGATACAAAAGAACAGTGTACTTATTCCCTGGATTATCAAACAACAACAATTGGGTGCCGAAGTTGCCTCCTTGTGTATTGGCGCTTTTCTGCTGGCATCAACAGGTTTGCTGAATGGGAAAAAATGTTCTACACACTGGCTGTATGCCAATGAATTCAGGAGGATGTTTCCGGAAGTGGACCTGGTAGATGGAAGTATCATTACCGAAGAGCAGGGGATTTATTCCAGTGGTGGAGCCAGTTCCTACTGGAACCTGTTGTTGCACCTGGTAGAGAAATATACCGACAGGGCAACTGCCATTCTCGCTTCTAAATTTTTTGCCATTGAATATGACCGCAATAATCAGTCGGCCTTTATTTTATTTAAAGGGCAGCGTGAACATACCGATCCGGCCATTAAAAAAGCACAGGATTTTATAGAAGAAAATTTCCAGGAAAAAATTTCTGTAGATGATCTTGCCGGCCAGGTTGCAGTTGGCAGAAGAAGTTTTGAAAGGCGCTTCAAAAAAGCAACCAGTAACACAGTTGTTGAGTACATACAAAGGGTGAAGGTAGAAGCTGCGAAAAAATCTTTTGAATCTACCCGAAAAAATATCAATGAAGTAATGTATGATGTTGGTTATACGGATACCAAAGCATTCCGTACCATATTCAGAAAAGTAACCGGACTTACACCGATTGAATACCGTAACAAATACAATCGCCAGGTGATTCCTGTGATGTAAAATATTACTTGCAATTAAGTTTGAAGCTGTTCGTTTTACGGAGATTCAGATCATCCGATTAAATTTCCAGACTAGTTATTTTTTCTGTCTTTTACAGATCATGGAAACATCGCCATTTGTTTTGCAAACTACTGTATCAAAGCCGGGCGTATACTCACATGAAATTTTATCTCCACTGAAAATACCCAATAGTTTTCTGCCTTGCTGTTCGAGCATATACTTCTTTTTTGCCGTTGGCAGAAATGAGTTTATACATTTTACCTGATTGATGTTTTATTTCGATTGTATTGGTCGATTGAACAACATCTTCAAATTTGCCATCGAACGGACTGGGTCCTTGTTTGCAGGAAATAAAAACAATTGCAGTAAAAAGAATGTACAATACTTTCTTCATCGTCTTGAAAAATATTTGATTGCAAATTAAGCAAATCAACAATGCAAATCCAGTGCTGTAAATTATTCCACACCGATGGCCAGTTTGTACTCATGGATAACAGTATTCGTCGTTTGTGTCATGTATGAATAAAAATCGCGGAGGTTGTTGAAATTTGCGCCTGCATGTTCAATATAATTATTGAAAAGGCGGATAAAATCGATGAAACGCTGCTTTCTTATCTTCCGGTAAATCGGAAAAGGATTCTACCATTTGTCCGAAATTACTGATCATGCCACCCATTTTCTGAAACAGGTCGGTTGAATCATCCATATGTGGAGCAAATCGTTGCATGACTTCAACGATTAATTGTGCTTTTTCTTTTTCTGCAATCATAGTATAAAATGTGTTGATTGAAGTTATAAAATTACCGGTATTTCCTGAATGTAAAAGCTGTCAGGATACAATTCCTGACAGCTTTTTAGTTAGATATAACCGATATAAAAAATATTGAACCAGTTGAGTGCTAAAATTCAGTTTCCTTATCTGTTAAAACAATTACTGGCATTATCAGATAGGATATTCTGCTTTGTTTAATTGTTTTTGAAGCAAATATTTTTTGAAGTATGTTGAATTTACCTGTGTACAATTTTTGCCACAATAACCGGGTAGCCGGATCCGGGAGGGAAGTTGACCGTTTCTTCTAACGGAAGATTGTCGCTGTTGAATTGTATTTGTTTCTGGATGTTGAAAATTTCTCCATTCCAGATGGTTCGGGTGCCAAATGCAGTAAAATAATTGGTATTTAAATAATCTATTACAAAGGGAATGTTGATTGGAGAGTAACTATGTATATAGCTTCCAAAATTAAATGCAGTACCAGGAATATAGAAATTAGCCTGGCTGATATTGAGTGAACTGAAAATATTCTCCTGGTTATTGAATTGTGCAAATGTAGCGGTATGCCAGTGATACAATGGCCCAAAAGGTTGTGTGCTGTTATAATAAGACCTGATGCTGTCTGCATTTCCAGCAGTATTTGTAAAAATTGTATCAGACCTCATGTTTTGGGGAAAAGAAGATGTTTGTGTTACAATAATTTTTCCGGGCGAATTTCTGTAAATGGATGTCAGGATATAAGCATTGTATTGAAAGTAGTAAGATGAATCAAAAATCTTTTTGTCATTTCCATCATACTGGAAATAGGATATGTATTCGGGTGTCGTTTCATCCCGGTTAAAGTGATTTCTTTTGAAAGGCATCCGACCGGATGAATTGTATTCGTAAGTATTGCGTTCATACAGGGAATCATTATAAACAAGCCGTTCTTCCACTATTCTTTCCTGTGCATCATAAATAAAATGCAGGTTGGAAGAATCGACGATTATACTATCTATCAATCGTGCAGTAAGGTTGGCAGGTTGTACTGTGCTGTTTTTTTCACAACCCTGAAACAGTATTGTACTCCCAATGCCTGTAACCAGCAGGAATAAAAAATTGTAAAGCTGAATCTTTCTCATAGAGGGGCTTTTTTGATCAGATGCGATATTTCGGGCATTCGCTGCCTGAGTGACCAGGTTTCTTTGATCATCAATAATGGTTTTAGTTCAGTTGCTAATCACGATCATTCAAATGGCTGACTTTGGTTTGTTCTGGTAGCGAGGCAGTTTAATAATTTGCTTACAATAATCATTGGATATGAAAAGCAGGAAATTAATCAAAGATTTAGGCGCAAGAATCCGTCAGTTAAGAACCAAAAAAGGATTGACACAAAATCAGCTTGCCGAAGCCTGTTCATTTCAAAAGGCGAGTATGTCGAAAATTGAATCCGGTCAGTCGAATCCAACGGTAAGAACCTTGTATAAAATCAGTAAGGCCATGGATGTGTCGATCCGTGATCTGTTTAAAAACTGAGGTTGATAATCCTGCTGCTCTGATTTCAATCAATCGGCAAGTGGTACTTCGGGCAATTTCTTTTTCCAATGCAGCTTCAGAATAAAATAAGCTATGATCAGAAAGGGTAGGGTTGATCCTGCTATTTTTATATTCAGGGATAGCATTCCAATGACAAAAAGCAGTCAGCATCAGGATTCCCATGCATGCTATTCCGGCAAGTGTGATGATGCGACCTGGTACTTTTTGAAAGAGAGAATAAAGTATCAGTAACTGCCCGATAAATGGGATCAATGTAAAAGGATGTAAAACAGAAACCGGATCGGTATTTAGTGACTTTCGAAAAATATCCCATTCTGCCTGAAAAATGAATAGATGCTCCACCCGGCTCCATTCAAGATAGCCGAATAAAAAAGAAATGAACAGGCAGGCGTTTAATAGCTTTTTCATGAATCCAAAGGACTCATAAAGTTTATAAAAATCCTGCAATTAAATAGCAGATTTTTTCCACCATCCTTTTACTGTTTTGGAACATCAAAGTATTCATTCAGGGCATTGTTCAGACTCTGGCTGATGACGGAGAAATTTTGTTGTGTCGGTTTCAGGTTGATATACTTATCTCTAATCCTGCTTCTTTTGTAAAGAATAAAAGTGTTTTCCGCTTCAGGATTAATTTTATTGAGGTAAACATCCGATTCCTGGTCGTTGAAGGAAGCGAACATACGTTAATGCCAGTTTTTCGAGTTTCAGTGTTCGGCCGATTTCTTCCAGTCTTTTTTTTGCTTCCTCATTTGACATTGAATCATGTATGTCATATACAAAAAACACTTTAAGGTATTTGTTTCTGCGGATGCTTTCTCTTTCCAGGTAGCGTAACCATTCTTTAATTTCATTCCAATCGGATTTGTTGCCGGCGAAGTACAGAATGCCCTGGTACCATCCGTATTTGCATACAGGGCAGGTTTTGGTGCCTTTATCGGGGCCCCAGGCATGAGTGGGCGTGAAAGAAAAAACATCTTCTTCAATATTTTTTCCAGATTGGATTGCGGGGGATGCCTGCTTCGGATAGCCGGGAACGTTAAGTCCCAGTATCAGGTTTCTTTCTCCGATCATCAGGTCGCCTTTTCTGAACATCCGCAATACTCCTGATCCGGCACGGTTTTCCATTTTTTGCCGGTAAGCACTTGTAAGCAACCTGTCATCATCAAATACACAATCGTCGATATAATATTCCTTTACCGGACCATTTTCCTTTACTGTTAAATGAATATGGGCTGGGAAATCACGGGAAGGGTAGGTGCCTGGCCTGACCGTATACAAGGCATATTTCCCATGGGCATCCGTTTTCATCCAACCCCGGATGTAGCCATGCGTTTGTCCCTGTTCGTTAGGCGGCATACTCCTTTTTTCTTCAGGTTTGTGCAGGTATTTACCCGCAGTATTGGTATGATAATAATAGATGATGACTCCCGGAGCCGGCGTTTTACCATCCGGTTGATAAACGGTTCCTGTAACCATGATTTTCTGACCATCCTGTTGCCAGCCCGGACTGGTATCGGATGCTGCTATATTTTCAGGCATACCGATATCTCCGAATTCAATGTTTTCACCCGCGGCGGCATTGGGCGTAGGAGCAATTTTATTGCCCTGTCCTTTACATCCTGAAATTAACATGGCCAGAGAAAAAATTAAACTGAGGAGAAAGGTTGATCGGATTAGCATAAATTATTTTTAAGATCAAAACTCCGATGCAGTGTACTGGTTTCCAAATCATTTGTTGCAACCTGATGTTATTCTGTGGTAACACGATGAGTTTCCCTGAAGCGGTTTTTGAAAGCAGCTGCATAATTCCTGCTTATCCTTAAAATGGTACTATCCTGTAAAGCAAAGGTCATAGTCGCCATTCAACCGGGATTGAAAAGAGGTCACCATATTTATGTTTACAATGGTGGATTTGTGGATGCGGATAAACTGATCGGGTGGTAGTTTCTCTTCAACCGATTTCAGGGTTTCATTGGAAAGGAACTTTTTATTACCGGCATGAATGGAAATATAGGGCGTGCTGGAACTGATATAAACTATGGAAGCTGATCGGAATATTGATTTTCTTTCTGCCTTCAGAAACAATGAGTCCTGATACACGTGGTATTATACTACTGTTCATGCGTTTTGTTTGAAATGTTTGGTGTCCCGTTTACGCATCCATTGAAAAAGCAGAACGGGGGCCGTATAAAAAATGATCAACTGGTAACCGTAATTGGATAACCCGAACCGGAACGTCTGGTTGAAATTGAAGGTATGGTAATAAAATAACCGGGATATCAGCCAAACCAGGCCGGGATAAAAGATGCTGTGTAAGCACTATCGGAATGGCTGCAAGTAAAATAAGCGAATGATGAAATGATGGACCTTGCTTTTTTGTAAAAATTTTCCATTGCAGATAAATCAATGGAATAAACAACCACCAGAAAGAAGTGAAAATAAATGACTCTGAAAAATAAAAGGCGCTGTTTTTGAAACCTGCTTCAACCCTGTCCTGCAACATGGTTAAGATGACTATAGCCGCATACCGAAACAACGAGAATCAGTATAATTTTTTTATGTACAGCACTATTGACAGATGAATCTCGCATAGTCGTTACTGTTATTATTCAATCAGGCATCTCTCTTATATCCTTTTTCTTCTATCTGGTTGTATATTTTTTCAGCAAGTTTTTCTCCCCATTCCTGTCCGATTTGCATTGATTCCTGCATCAGCTGCGGCATTGTACTGATTACTTTTTGGCCAACGGGAGTTTTGTAGAAAGCTATCAATTGATTTATTTCATCTTCTGTATAATATTTGGCATACACCGGGAGAATCATATTTATAATATCATCTGGTTTTGCTTCGGCTTTGAATTTGCTCCAGAACTCCTCCGGAACTGATTTAAATGATTTCTGAAAATCATTCATAATACTCTCCATTACCTGAATCCCGATTTTACCTGCGCCTGTTAATTCAAGCAGCTCTTTTATTTTTTCTTCTTTGCTTGTTTTTTGTGCATTACCAACCTGGAAAACATGAAATGCAGAACAGGAGTACGATGATTTTTTTCATTGTAAAGTTGTAAGTTGATTTATTGATCTTTATTGTAATGCGTCATTTTGCATGACGGCACTTGTAATAAAGTTAAGTAATATAAGTGTAAACTCAGATTGCATTTTGAAAAGCAGGAAGCTAGTTTTTAATTCAACCGCTTCCTGCCTGATTCTTCAATTACCATTTTAATTTAATACCGCCATTTACTACAAATCCTTCAGTATGGTTCCAGATGTCGTCGAAGGTTGGATTCACGTGCGGGCCATTCGACACAGTTTTATAATTACTTTGCCGCTGATCGGTAAAGTTTTCAAAATTGATGAAAACAGAGACCCTGCGGAAATGTCTTCTGAGCCATAAATCCGAATTCCCAAAAGGAAGGTGTTTTTGTTCCATCAAATAGAAATTGCCTGTCGGTATAATATCCTTCCAGTCCTAATTTAAAATTGTCTTCTTTTTCATACATCAACGTCATGTTGATTTTGTTTTTTGGAAGTAATGGAAGGAATCTTGTGGTATTCAGGTAATTTTCTTTTGCATACGTGTACGTATATCCGATAAATAATTTCAGGTCTTCTTTGTAAATAAATTTCAGGTTGGTTTCAATTCCTGCACTGTTGGTTGGTTTTGCTGCATTGCCAAAGTAAACATTGGTGCCTGCTCCGGCCAGCAACATCAATGGTTTGTTGATGCGTGTATAAAAGAACAGCTGATTGACAGAGAACAGAAAGTGCCGATGAAAAATTTGTTTTGTAATTAATGTCGGCAGACCCTCCAATGCTTCGTTCTTCTGTTACATTGTTCAAAGGATTGATTCCTCGGTATTGCATGCTTTCAGTTTTCTCGGTGAAGATGGTGGGGATTTTATAACCGAGTCCGCCACTGATCCTGGTACTTATTTTATCATTGATGCGGTACAATGCCGATATCCTGGGTAACAGGAATGTTTTTCTTTTGCTGAAATTGAAATTCCTGTAATACACATAATCTGCTCTTAATCCTGATTCCAGTTTTAGTTTATCCGAAATATCCCAGGTGTCCTGCAGGTATAGTCCGGCGGTAGTTGAACTGGCATCAAGCACATTGCTGTTCTGTTGCCTGAACTGATCGGAAATAATATTCATACCGGTAACGACTGTGTGCTTTTTATGAAAAGATAACCATGAAAGATCAGTGAAGCTGTTGGTGCTTTTCCCGGTAAAAGAATATCCGGGTGAACGGATGGATCGTTCAAATAAAGCCAGACTTTGTTTTAGTTTTAATGAATTTTTTCCAGCATAGGATTTGGTAATTTCCAGAGTAGTCGTGTTCCTGGTACTGTTGTTTTGCTCAAAATAAACATGGTCGGGATTATTGATACCTTTGATCACCTGCATATCGCCACCGGTATTTTTTCCTTTGGTAAAACTGTTGCCCAGCATAATGCTGAGAGATGGATTTACATAGTAGAACAATCGTGGGTTGATGGTAAAATTGTCGCTTTTGGGTATTTCAGAAAAATCATCTTTATCTACATCGAAAGATTGCTGAAAGTTTACCTGTGCCAGTAAAGCAAATCCCAGTTTTCCTTTTTTCTGTGATACATAGCCGCCAATATTTGTTTGACCGATGCTGGATTGGTTAATAATAAAATCTCCTTCGAATTTCTCTTTGGGTGTTTTGCTGATAAAATTAACCACTCCGGCAATTGCACCCGCTCCATAAAGTGTTGAAGCAGGACCTTTGATTACTTCAACCTGCTTCAGGTCGAGTGGTGGAATTTCCAGGATGCTGAGGCCATTGGCGAAGTTTCCGAAATTCGGGTAGCCATCTTTGAGCAGTTGTGTATAACGGCCATCAAGTCCCTGCATGCGAATGCTGGCATTGCCTGTTGTAGCGGAAGTCTGCTGCACCTGCATACCGGTGCTTTCATGCAGCAGCATTGATACATTTGCCGGACGCATATTGTTTTTTTCATCAAGTTCTTCGCCATCGATGGTTTCAATACGGGTAGGGGTATTCGCAATGGTTCTGCTTGTTCTTGTACTCTGAACGATGAGTTCTTCCATTGATTCTTCTTCGGGTTGCATCAGAATTTCAATGCTGTCTCCGGATAAGGGGAATTTGAGTTCAGTGGAAATACTTTTAAAACCGGTATAGGAGAAAATAAATTTATGTGTACCGGCCGGTATAGAAGCAAATGCTGCTATTCCCTGGTTATCGGTCGCTTTTATATATTTTCCCGAATTGAATCGTTACGCCCTGTAGCGGGACTTTCGTTTCCTCATTTTTTATAGAGAATACAATTTTATGCTGTGCTGAAATTGCGTTGCAGCAGACTAGTTGCTATTAAAAGCAACATGAGATATTTCATGATTAATTAGTTGAGTGAATAGTAAGTTGTGGTTTGATACAAGAAGTACCATCCTGAATTTAACGAATCAAACACTCAATTGGGGCGGTTGCCAGATAGGACGATTGTTGTAAGAAGAAAAGCGTTGGTCTGTTTCAAATAGTTTTTCAGATTGATTGAATGCCGTTGCTTTTGGCGTTAAAGGATTTAGTTTAAGGGTAGTTGCCATTATATGACAGCAGGAGCAGGTACAGAAAGGCGTACAAAAATCTTTTTCCTGCTGATGGTCATTTGTTGTGGATGTTGAAATTTCTGATTCAGCACAATTATCCTCGCATGAACAGGGCACACAGGAAAGTGTGAGAATGTACAGGCTGAACAATGCAATGAGAAATTTCATTGGGTAAAATTAGGTGAGACAGGATTTTCTACCAAATGTGCTTTGTTAACTGTTTTGAGAACTTTTCTAAAATCTATCTCAAGGGCTTCCATTTGGATTACTGAAGAAAATATCCATCAATGATCAGTAATTGCACACCCTTTTCAGAATAGGATCGATGGCTGCTAAGTTCATCTGATACAATATACGTCATGCCTTTGCTCAACATGAATTTTTCGCCTGTCTGTAATTCGCTTTCCAAAGTTCCTTCAAGACAATGTACGATATGACCTTTTGAGCACCAGTGATCAGCCAGGTAGCCAGCAGAATAATCAACCCTTCTTAACCGCAATCCATCCAGTTGAATCGTTTGCCAAAAGGCCGTTCCGGTTGAACCAGGATGGGTTGTTTTTTCAATTTCGTTCCAGTTGATTGTTTGAAATGGAAACTTACTCATGAAATGATTCCTGATTTATTAGTTATGCAGATGGTTCAAATGTACCATTAAAAAGAACAATTCTCCATTTGTCGGGGTCTTCATAGGTTTCACTTTTACCGATCCAATAGGGGTTTTCCGGCTCTACTGGTGAAATGCCGAGGTTTAAGAGTCTATTGTTTGCTTGCTGGTAATTTTCAACTGTATCAAAGTATAAAACCAGTAGATTTTCTTTTGTTGGTTCTGGTATGGCTGCATGACTGCTGTGTTCAGTAAATTCAAGGTGATGGATACTTCCCGGTAAGCCGATCATTACGCCATCGTAACCTTGATGGGCAGTAAAGTTTCCGATGATTTTGAAGCCCAGGCCCTCTGTATAAAACCAGGTTAATTTTGCGAGGTTGTTGGTGGGGCGTGCAATTCTGTATTGAACTGGATTCATATGGTTTACATTTTTGATTCTGCTAATTGTTTTAAAGCGATATTCATGGCAATAAAATTCTTTCTGGTATCATCGCCGATTTTTTTGAGAATATAACTACTAAGGATACCCGAAAATTCTTCACCATGAATCAGTTTAACCTGGGTTTCATCTATTGATTCAATAATGAAATAGTGTTTTCCGTCGAATATTCCTTTTATAAAGAGGCTTCCCAGCCAGGAAAATGATTTGCCAGGGGCTACATCAAGGATGACAGGCCGAAATTGCATTTTTTTTCCATTGCTGAGTAAAGTGTTTTTCAGGCGGTTTCCGGTTTGCAGATTGCCCTCAACAGCAATGATAAAGGGATTCCACTGTGGGTATTCAGAAAAGTTAGTAAGTATATTCCATACTTTTTCTCTACTGGCCCTGATGATGATTTCTGTTTTAATGAACTGTTTCATATTGTTTTATTTGACAGATCAAAAGTACCAGGCAGTTTAAATCTTTCGGTTAACAATTGTTAATAAATCAGGGTTGAGCCAATCTTCTCCGGATTCTGCTTAATGAAACAGGTGTTATCCCAAGGAATGAAGCGATCATATAGTGAGGTACCCGCAGTAACAGATCGCCATGAGCAGCTTCGAATTTTTTATACCGTTCTTCCGGACTGTCTAAGATATAGGATGATAATATCATCTGAGCATTGATAAACCTTTGTTCTGCAATTTTTCTGGCAAGGATATTCATGGCAGGTACCAGATCGTATAATTTATTCAGGTCGGTATAACTGATGACAAGCAGTTCACTGTTTTCAAGGGTTTCAAGGGTTTGGATGCCCGGACTTTGTTTTAAAAAACTTTCATAACTACTTGTGAAGAGATTTTCTTTAAAGATAAATGCGGTGATATCTTCACCGTCTTTAGTATAAAATAGTCTTAGCAATCCCTTGTTGATGAAATATAGTTCACGGGCAATACTGTTTTCTTTTATCAGCGTGAAGCCTTTGGGAACGTGGCGTATGGTAAAATGATTTTCAATGATGCGCTTTTCCTGTTCGCTGAAATGAACGAGTGCGTTGCTAATGGAAAAAAATTGCTGAAACATCGGTTGATCGTTTTCAGGTAAAGGGAAACCTTAATCGAAAATACAGCTATTCAGATTGAAATGATTCAAAAGTGATGGGATCATTTAATTGGATCGAATTAATACATTTTTATAAGTTAACCCAATTAAAAAGCCTCCCGAAAATGGGAGGCTTTGTTATATTTTTTATCAATTCTCTTTATTTTGATTCCATTTTTTGTTGCAGTTCTTCCAGCGTACTGGCTACAACAATACCAGGAATTTTTACGGGAGCACCGATCTGGGCCAGGAAACTGCCTTTCACTTCTCCGGTTTTGAAAGTAGTGAAACCTATCCTGTACAATCCAACGGTCAGTGCTTTTAAAGGATCACTAACTTCACTGGTCATACGCATCAGTGAATTGTATTTGCTTCCACCTGGATTCGCAGGCATTTCACTGCTATCATCATTTTTATCAATGGTATTCCAACTGGCCGATTTTCCTTTGGCTTTTACATCAGCAGCACTTACAATGCCAGCCGCTTTGTCGAAAGCAATCCAGGTATCAAAATAGCTGGTTTTATCGGAAGCATTGCTTTCGTATGCGCTGCTCTTGAAATCTCCTTCAGAAGGCGTTTCGCTATCCGGCACCGGAGAAATCATGCGTATCCCGATTTCAGGTGCTGCAACGGGGATCCAAACATATAAATAGTAGTATTTTTTGCCGCCCTTTTCTTCATCAGGCTTGGCATCGCCACCCACATAACCGTAGTAACTGGTTAGTGAAGTGTAGGGAACCCTGATCTCTTTCCCCATAACTGATTTTTTTCCGAGGTCGGCGCCGAATTTTCCCAGCTTCTGGGCATTGGCAACTGAAATGCAGGTAGCCAGTAACAACAGCGATAAAAATTGTTTTCTCATAATGTTGATTGTTTTGGTTTTGAATTTACCGGCAGAAGAATACCGGACTTACTTTTAAAGGTAATGTCTATTTGATATAAATAGCAAACATATTTAATATAAATCGGCGGTTTTGAGGGAACGGGAATGTATGTTGATTAATCGTTGCGACCTGGCTACTTCAAGGGTTTGTCGGCATAAATGATTTTGTCTGAAAGGAACAGGATTGAATTACTGTCGGGATTTCTCCACTTCAGTATTACTGTGTGCTTTTTGTTGTCCAGCTGATATTTCCAGGCAATCTCATTCCGGCGGGTAGTGAAACTCATGGGCAAGTGAACGTTTTCAATCATGATTCCATCAATGTACAATTCCAATTCAGCAACGGCAGTAATTTTTTCATCAAATACGGTTCCTGTTTTGGGTTTAAATTCACCATTGATAACGAAAGTGTTTCCGGTGAATTCAAATGAGTAGGTTGAATCGAGTGATTTTCCAATCCATTGTTTATCGACGGGGTAAATTCCGGTAAAAGACTGTTCCCATTTAACGGCAACGGGTAGCTGCTTTTTAATATTGACCATATTGTTATTCACAACACCGCCGTTCTTTTTGATATGTGCAATTGCCTGTGCATAACTCAGTTCATAAACTTTATTCAGTGATGTGCTGGTATATTTAAAGTTGATGTCTTCACTTTCTTTTAATCCAAGTTTCCAGTAAGCAGGAATCGCATTATAGCCAATCATGGTACCTAAAATACCTGCCGCAGTGGAAGGATTGCAATCTGT